>NZ_CP086727.1:0-1200000 GCF_020906275.1 Parasphingorhabdus litoris DSM 22379 | reverse complement strand
AAGCTTTCGATCCGCTGACGACATAATGGTCTCCATCGAGCACTGCTTTGGTCTTCAATGATGCGGCATCAGAGCCGGCCCCGGGTTCCGTGAGACAATAGCTGGATATTTTTTCCATGCTGATCAGGTCTGGTAGAAACTTGTCCTTTACCGCCTGCGCCCCGAATGTATCGATCATCCACGCTGCCATATTGTGGATGGAAATGAAGGCTGAGGTGGATGGGCAGCCATAAGCCATCGCTTCCATGATTATCGCGCTTTCCAGCCGACCAAGTCCGATCCCGCCTGACTCCTCCGACACGTAGATGCCACCAAAGCCCAGTTCGGCGCTTTGCTTGATGACATCGCGCGGAAAAATATGTTCTTCGTCCCATTTGCCAGCATGTGGGGTAATCGCATCTGCCGTGAATTTCTGGGCCATATCCTGAATGGCCAGTTGATCTTCGGTCAGGGAAAATTGGTCAATCATTTCTTGTCGTTCCATTTTTCTTTCAGAACCCGCTCCGCAAAGAGTCGGCTTAAAACGTCTTCGTCGGTTCGCTCATACACAAGTTCCCGCGGCGTGGAGCCTTTAATGTGAGCCAACGCAGCTACCCGGCCGCTGCCAAGAAACCATGTATCCGGCTCTGTTCGTGCTATTGGATCCTTATAAGCTTCGTCCATTGTGATAATTTGCCAACCATCCGCGATCAGCTCGCGCACCAGATCATCAATAAACAGCGCTGCAATATCCGTCTCATGCAACAGCAGAACATGAGCCGGAGAGCGACCGATCGTTTGCACCGCGATATCATCATAGAAATTGGAGGTATCGATCATTGTCTCGACATAGAGATCGCGCAGCGCGTCCATATCCATCACCTTACCCTGCTTGGCGGCCTGTGATGCCAGTCTGTCTATATGCCAGTCGTAATTGTCGATCGTGATATAGGCATTGATAAGGCCACGTTCCGAAAGCGCCTTGCGCACAGCATCACGCTTATCGAGATCGCGGCGGCCTTCGTCCAAATAGGGAAAGCGAAACCAGGGGCGATAGCCTGGTCGGCCTTTGAGCCATTTTTCGACTTCATCTATCTCAGCGACATAATCTTCAACCGCCGTTTTCCATAGCCAGGGATGGGTTTTGGTGTGATTGCCAAGGACATGGCCTGCAGCAACATAGGCGCGAATGCGGTCTTCACCGCCTTGGCCCGCTTCTTTGTCCAAATTGCCGGTTGTTACAAAAAAACCGGCCTGCTCAACCCCCGCATCAGCCAGTGCAGCAATCAGTTTTATCGCCCGTTCATCCGGCGTGAAAAAGCCCCCCGTGTGGCGCGGAATATCATCAAAACTAATTGCAATACGCTTCTCGGCGCCTGCAGATTGCAAAGCAAAACAAAAGCTTGCCGTAAGGATCAATAATAAGCGTATCATTGCAGGATCATTGTCCCTTCTAAGTTAAGAAAGGCTGGTGCCTGTGAAATATCGACAAAGTGAGCTTTACGCCAATTTCCGCATCACGTCACCGAACAGATCCTCATCCGACGGCAATTCCTTGGACACTGCCAATGGCTTGGAAACCCAAGTTTCATTGATCAGGTCACGCCACGTGATATTATTATTGGTGCCATTACCGCCCCAGCTGCCGCAGCCGAGCGAGAAGGTCTGACGCATGCCGTTCCATAGGTTGCCGCTATTCGAGGCTGATTGTGGCTGATTTACCATCACACGGGATGTACGAGTTGCATTGGCGAGTTTCATAATATTCTCGTCCGAACGGGAATAGAGTCCGCAGCTATGCCCCTGCCCCTGATAGGCTTGAATGTTATTGGTCAGCTCAATTGCTTCTTCGATATCGGCAGCCCGGTATAACGCCATAATGACGGTTAGTTTTTCGCCAGAGAACGGAAAGTCCGGACCAAAACCGGTTTCCGGCACCATGAAGAATGTCCGTCCTTCTGGCAGGTTGAAACCGGCCATACCGGCAATCTTCTCTGCTGGTTGCGCAACGATTGATGTGTTGAATTTCCCATCAGGCCAGAGCGCATCCTGCAGCTTTTGCTTTTCTTCTTCGTTGACCAGATAACCGCCCTGATGCTTCAGTTTTTCGACCATCTCATCATAAATGGCATCGACCAAGATCACGCTATTGTCCGAAGAACAGCTAGCCGCCAGATCCAAGGTTTTCGAAATCCGGATTTTCTCGGCTGCATCTTCTAGATCAGCGCTTTCGTCCACTGTGATAACAGCGTTACCTACACCCACACCAAGAGCAGGCGTACCGCTGGAATAAGCTGCAGTGACCATAGCGCCGCCGCCGGTTGCCAGTACGCGGTCACATTGCCGCATCAGCTCATTTGTTTTCTCAACCGATGGCACATCAATGCTGATCACTAGATCTGCCGGCGCACCCATTTTGACAATGGCATCACGCATCAGGTCACAAATCATCTTGTTGGTCAGTTTTGCCCGGGGATGCGGAGCAACGATGATCGAGTTGCGCCCCTTAACCGCCGATATCGCTTTGATTACCGGGGTGGCCTCGGGATTGGTCGATGGCGACAGAGCACCGATTACGCCAACAGGCTTGGCGATTTTAACAATGTTACGCTCGTGATCTTCTTCGATAATACCAACGGACTTGTCGTCGATAATGTCAAACAAAGTTGCCCGTGTTTTGCGGAAAATTTTCAGATATTTGCCGTCATAGTTACCGAGCTGCGTCTCATCGACCGTATGCTGTGCAATTTTTTCGGCAACGGATTCCTCGGCAACGGCCCAGACCATAGCGCGGATAAGTTCATCGACTTGCTCCTGCGTATAGTTTTCAATCTGCTGTTGTGCCGCACGTGACCGCGCAACCAGTTCAGCGACTTCTTCCGCAATCGGATCCTGCGGGTTGGTGGTTGTGTCCAGCATGATAAGCTCCTGAAATAAATTTGTGCTCGAATATCAACGGAAAAGGACTCGTCGACAAGGCATTTTCTTTACCGATACATATAATTCACCACCGATAAGCATGCAACGCTACGCGCAATTAAATTACAAAAGCGACAGAGCGCTGCTGCGATACGCAATTGCATTAGCAATCCGAATGCGCCTATCGTCAGCAAAATGAACCGTCTCACCACCATTCAATCGGCGATATGACAACTGATGTTTTAGATAAAGCGCCGGTTGAAGCTACACCGGTTCAACCACCTGCAGAAGGCCAAAATCGGCCAATGGCAGGCATAATTACTCGGCTCGCGGCCATGCTGTCGCTAGCGATCATGTTCGCATTTGTAAAACTGGCCGGGCAGCAAGGGGTCCATGTTACCGAAAGCTTATTTTATCGTCAGCTAACCGCCATGCCATTAATCTGTTTCCTCATCTGGCAAAGCGAGGCGGGCTGGCCAGCGATAAAATCAAACAAACACGGACTGCATATCCTGCGTTCTGCACTTGGTATCTTTGCCATGGGCCTTAATTTCTGGGCAATGACGTTATTGCCGCTGGCTGACGCCACGACTATCAGCTTCACCGTCCCTATATTCGCGACCTTATTTGCTGCGCTAATCCTTCGGGAAAAAGTCGGTATCCGGCGCTGGTCCGCAATCCTGATCGGCTTTATTGGGGTACTTGTTGTGATCCAGCCGGGCGGAACGCTGATCCCGGCCTTTGGTGCGACAGTAGCGCTGGTCGGAGCTTTGGTAACGGCATCCGTGACGCTCGTCATCCGTATGTTGGGGAGGACCGAAACCAGCATCGTGACAATATTCTGGTTCTCAGTCTACACCCTCCCGGCATTGGCGGTTTGCGCGGCAATTTATGGTGGTGGGCATGACGCGACGACATGGGGCTATTTACTTGGCGTCGGCATATTCGGAGCGATCGGGCAACTCACAATAACCCAATCCCTGCGCTTTGCTCCAATTTCGACGATCATGCCGATGGACTATAGCGCGCTCCTCTGGGCCACGATCATTGGTGTTGTTGTGTTCGGCCAATGGCCAGGATTATCGATACTGCTGGGCGCACCGATTATCATCGGGTCTGGCTTATTTATCGCCTGGCGCGAGCATGTCCGTGCATCACGAGACGCAAACAGCGAAAACTGATAGCTTGGCAAGTACGATTAAAGCGCATAGCCTCCCGCATAAAGGGAGAGGGACATGCATAGATTTTGGCACCATTTTGCTGCGCTATTGGTACTAGTCACATTTTCAAATGTTGCTGTCGCAAAGGAACCTACGGCACCTGTTCACTATCCCAAAGTCACCGTTTATGAGGCGGCCAAAATTATCACAATGGAGCCAGGCTATCCCGAAGCTCACTATGTTGCGACTGCCGATGGGATTATCCTCGGACTAGGTCAAAGTCTGGACGATCTAGACGCTTGGACACTGGGACGTGATGTTACAGTGGATCGGCAATTTGCCAAAAATATTCTGATGCCGGGTTTTGTCGAACCGCATATTCACCCGATGCAGACGATCATGATGCTGCCTATCCCCTTCATCAGCCCGGAAAGCTGGGAACTTCCGGGCAAATCCTATCCCGCGGTGCGTGGCAAAGCGGACTATGAGCGCCGTTTGCGCGCGGTTCTTGCGAAAAGCACCGACGAACTTTTTATCACCTGGGGCCATCATAAGCTGTTCCATGGAGATATGGATCGCGCCTTGCTCGACAGCATTGCACCGGATCGCGCCGTGGTTATCTGGCAACGCAGTTTTCACGAGATCATCGCCAACACACCGGCACTGAAATTACTTGGCATCGGCACGAAAGATGCCTTTGCCGCCGCCTTCTCCAAGCCCGGCATCGACCCCAGCCATGCCGATTATGACAGCGGCATCATTCATGAAACAGCACTCTTCAATGGTATCGAAAAGCTCCGCCCTTATCTCTTCTCTCCCGCTAAAGTGCAGCAAGGACTGACTGACATGCGGCAGATGATGCTTGAAAACGGTGTCACAACGAGTGCTGATCTTGCCTTCGGCGGCTTTGGCGGCCCGGAAATGGAATCGAAACTATTCAAGAGTCTCTATGATCAGCCAACCACACCATCGCGCATTTTGGCCATTCCGGTTGCTCCTTTAGTCACGGGCGATCCCAACGTTTGGCTAAAGGATATGAAATCCAAATATGACAGCGATAAATTCTTCTTCTCAAACCGGGTAAAGCTGTTTGCTGATGGTGCTTTTTTCGCGCAATATATGCAGATGAATCCGCCTGGTTATAGCGATGGCCATGAAGGCAAATGGCTGACGGAACCGGAAGAATTATTGAAACAGACCAAGCGGTTTTGGGACGCGGGCTGGCACCTCCATACTCATGTCAACGGTGACAAGGGTCTCGACGTAGTGCTTGATATCACCGAGAAACTGGCGGTCAAAAACGGTCAGAATATTGTCATGGAGCATCTTGGCTATTCAACCGAAGCCCAAAACCGACGGATCGGACAAATGGGTCTCTACGTTTCTGCACAACCCAATTATATCCGTATCCTTGGTGACACCTATGCCAAGACTGGCATGGGTCCCGATCGCGCAGCGCAGATGAGTCGGCTTGGCTCGCTCGAACGCAAGGGAGTTCCGCTTGGACTGCATAGTGACTTCAATATGGCACCGATTGACCCGCTATACCTTGCTTGGGTCGCCAGCAACCGGATCACCCTGGATGGCAATGCTAAAGCCCCGGCTGAACGACTATCTCTAGACAAAGCCCTGCGTGCCATCACGATCGAGGCGGCGCAAATAATCGGCCTCGATGCTATGGTTGGCAGCATCGCGACTGGGAAGAAAGCCGACTTCACGGTGCTGGATAGCGATCCTTATGAAATCGGCGCCCCGCAGCTTCAGGAAATAGGCATCAAAGGGGTGATATTCGAAGGCCGCTGGTTCCCAGCCGGTCAGGAGTAACCGCACGGCCACGATAGGAGAGATACGCGATGCAATTGACCCAGATGCTCCACAGCGCAGCGGATACAAGGCCCAATCATCTGGCAACGGTTGATGGAGATCGGCGCAAGAGTTGGGCAGAGCTCAGGAAACGCGTCGGGCGTCTGGCCGGTGCACTCCAAACGTTGGGCGTCAAGGCTGGTGATAGGGTTGCGATCCTGGCGCTCAATTCGGACCGCTATACTGAATATATGTTCGCGGTCTGGTGGGCCGGTGGCGCGGTGGTGCCGATGAATACGCGCTGGTCGGCGGCAGAAAATGTCTATTCGCTCAACGACTCGCAGGCGACCATCCTGTTTGTTGACCGCCATTTTGCCCCGATGGTCAGCTCGTTTCGGGATCAGGCCGAAACCGTCTCCACCATCATTCACCTAGAGGAGGAAGAGGTGCCCGAAGGCATGCTATCCTATGAGCAGCTGGTTACGGATCATGCGCCCTGTACCGATGCCGGGCGTAGTGGCGAGGACCTAGCAGGCCTGTTCTATACCGGCGGCACGACCGGCTTTCCCAAGGGCGTAATGGTTCCTCAACGGGCGCTCTGGTACAATAACATCGCGCTGGCCGGCATGGCCGGGTTCACCAGTGATTCCATCTATCAGCACACTGCGCCGATGTTCCACATGGCGGATCTCGCCTGCAGTGGGGCGGTAATGATGGCTGGCGGCACACATGTCTATGTGCCGTCATTCGAACCAGTCTCAACCCTCAACGCGATCGAGGACAATCAGGTCACCCATGTGCTGCTCGTCCCGACCATGTTGGGAATGGTGTTGCAGCATCCTGAATTTGATGTGGCCAAGCTCCGCTCCATGACACACTATCTCTATGGCGCTTCACCGATGCCCGAGGGCCTGTTGCGCCAGGCCATGGCGTTGCTGCCGGATGTCAAATTCGCGCAAGCCTATGGCCAGACCGAGATGGCACCGCTCGTGTCCATTCTGAACCCCGCTGACCATGTGCTGGAGGGCGAGAAAGCGAAACAGATCCGCTCTGCTGGTCGTCCAGCCTGGGGCTGTGACGTCAAGATTATCGACGAAGAGGGTCAACCGGTCCCACGCGGCACGGTTGGTGAGATTGCCGCGCGCAGCCCGGGCAATATGCTGGGCTATTGGCAACAGGAAGAGCAGACCGCCGCAACGCTGGTCAATGGCTGGGTCCATACCGGCGACGGAGCCTATCAGGACGAGGATGGTTTCCTCTATATCGTCGACCGGATGAAGGACATGATCGTCTCGGGCGGTGAGAATGTCTTTTCGGCCGAGGTCGAAAGCGCCATTTCCACGCATCCCGATGTGGCGGCCGTTGCCGTAGTTGGTATTCCCAGTGAAAAATGGGGCGAATCTGTCCATGCCATCGTCATTCCAAAGGACGGTGTGACGCCCGACGAGCAGTCAATCATCGACCATTGCAAGGATCAGATTGCCGGTTACAAATGTCCAGGCTCGATTGATTTTCGAACCGACCCTTTCCCGCTATCCGGTGCCGGCAAAGTACTGAAACGTGAGCTACGCGCACCCTATTGGGAGGGCCAGGAACGCAGCGTGAGTTAAATTGATTGTGGAGCAGAACCTTTAGGGGGAAAAAGAGTAAAGCTATCCCTTCATCTTCTCAAAAAGATCCACGAGCTCGCTGAACTTCTCTTTCTGATCCTCTTCGTTACCAGAAGATATCGCCTCGGCGACACAGCAGGCCGCATGGTCTTTCAAAATCTGACTCTCTACCTTGGACAAGGCCGATTTTACCGCCTGCATCTGGGTTAGGATATCCATGCAATAGCGGTCTTCTTCGACCATTTTTGCAATGCCCCGCACCTGCCCTTCAATCCGGTTCAGGCGGTTGAGCTTCGCGGTCATCTTATCTTCCGCCATGGGTTTGTTTCCTAACATACTGAAGCTGGGTCATCCGGTTAAACACTTAGCAGCTTGAAGCTCATCCATAAAGCCATGCCAATCATGAACAGATTTTCGGTCAGCGATACAAAGCCCAGCGGCACATTGCTGTCGCCGCCGACACAGGCGCATTTCAGCTCGCGCTTCTGAACATAGACAGCGTAGAATACTGATATGGCCCCAACTGTACCGATAAACAGCGCGACCGGAATGGCCAGCCACAGAGCCACGCCCGCAATCATCAGCACACCCGCCAGAGCTTCACCAAACGGATAGATATAGCCATAGCGAACCCATCGTTTGGCCAGCAGGTCGTAGTTCAAAAACATGGTAGAGAAGCTTTCGATATCGCGCAGCTTCAGAAATGCCAGAACACACATGGAAAAGGCGACAAACCACTCAATCGTCTTCAACGACAGCCACGATCCAGTCGCGACAAAAGCAGCCCCAAGGGCCATCAGAAACGTCATGGCAAACAAAGCAATGACCGGCTGGTAACTCGTCTCACTCTGTTTGTCGGCCGGCTTGGCTTTGCCGAAATGGACAAGCAGATCGTCATATCCACCAATTCGCTTGCCATCGATAAACGTCTGAGGCGTTGTCTTCACGCCTTTCCTTTCCTTGAAGGCATCAACCTCGTCCCGCGTGGCGAGATGATGATCGGCAACCTTGAAACCCTGTCGTTCCAGCAGATCTTTGGACTTTAATCCATAGGGACAGAGGTGCTCGTCCATGACCATCCGATGCAGTTCGGCCTGTCTATTTTCCATAACAATCATCCATATTGCCATATACCTATAGGGGGTATATGGGGATGTACATGATCAAAAGCAATCTCGCTATTTCCCGCCGCAATATGATTGGCAGCCTGGCTGCCCTTGCCGGAACCACGGCACTGCCCATGCCCGCCTGGGCCATGGGCAAAATGGGTGGCCGCGTGCGCAATGGCATGGACCAGCTGTCCGGACCGGACGTTGACCTGCATGTCGGAAGCGGCCTTTTCCGCACAGGTTCACGGTCCGGCCATGCCATAGCTGTCAACGGTACCGTACCCGGTCCGCTGATCCGGCTGCGCGAGGGTCAGGATGTCAGGCTGAATGTTCACAACATGCTGGACGAGGATAGTTCCGTGCACTGGCACGGGCTATTGCTGCCGTTTCAATTTGATGGCGTTCCGGGCATCAGCTTTCCCGGTATCAAACCCGGGGAACGCTTCACCGCGCCTTTCAAGGTGCGCCAGCATGGCACCTATTGGTGGCACAGCCATAGCGGATTGCAGGAACAAATGGGCCATTACGGACCGCTGATCATTGATCCGGCTGGCCCCGATCCCGTGCAATATGACCGGGAACATGTCATTCTACTCAGCGAATTTGCCGCCATGCATCCGCATGAGATCATGAAGAAGCTGAAAGTATCCGAAGGCTATTTCAGCCGCCAGAAGGCCAGCGCGACCGATGATTATGATTTCAGCGGTGCTGAGCGGCGCATGTGGGGCCGGATGCGGATGATGCCGACCGATATCGCTGATGTGTCGGCGCCAACCTACACCTATATGATCAACGGCCACGGGCCGGATGATGGCCTTGAACTTCCCTTCAGCCCAGGCGAACGGGTCAGGTTGCGTATCATCAATGGCAGCGCCATGACATTTTTCAATATCCGCCTGCCCGGCTTGCCGATGACCGTGGTTCAGGCCGACGGACAGGATGTTCAGCCGGTTGAGGTCGACGAACTGCAAATCGGCGTCGCTGAAACCTATGATGTTATCGTGCAGCCAACGAAAGAAGGCGCCTTTGCCTTGGCCGCAGAATCGATGGATCGCAGCGGGATGGCACAGGCCACGCTGACCTCTCAACCGGGCCGACAGGCGGAATTTCCCGCGCTGCGTGACCCACCGCTCCTCAGCATGACAGATATGGGCCATGGCGGCATGGATCATGGTAACGGTGCCCATGGTCATGAAGGGCATGGTGCTAAACCTGCCGCCGCGATGGATCACTCTCAGATGGATCATGGTAAGATGGGCCACGGAAAAATGGACCATAGTCAAATGGACCATAGCAAAATGAGTCATGGCGCGATGAAACCGGACACAAACCTGGGCGCCGCGCCAATGGATAACCATGATATGGCCAATATGGGCGGCATGAAGATGCGTGATACCAGCTTGCTGCCCGATAGCGTGAAAGTCGGGCCCGGTATCGACATGGTAGCGATGAACCCGATGGACCGGACCGGCTTTCCCGGCCTTGGCCTCGACAATGTGCCGCACCGAGTGCTCAACTATCGTATGCTCAAATCGCTGAAAATGGATCATCACAAACGGTCGCCGGACCGTGAAATGCAATTGCATCTGACCGGCAATATGGAACGTTATATGTGGTCTTTCGATGGCAAGAAAATGAGCGCCGTCGGCGATGATCCGATCCGCTTCCGCTATGATGAGCGGGTTCGCGTCAAACTGGTCAACGACACGATGATGGCGCATCCCATCCATCTGCACGGCATGTTTTTTGAGGTCGTGAACGGTCAGGGCCATCACCAACCGAAAAAGCATACCGTCATCGTCCAGCCGGGCAGCAGTGCCACTTTTGACGTGACGACCGACGAACCGGGCGATTGGGCCTTTCACTGCCATCTGCTTTATCACATGCACGCCGGCATGATGCAGGCGGTCAGCATTGAATTTCCGAAGGACGCATGATGCACCGAATATTTGCAGCCCTTTTGGCGGGTTCAACCGCAACGACACCCCTGCTTGCCCAAAGTCATGATCAGCATCAGAACCATAGTGCTATGGATCATAGCCAGATGGACCACTCGCGGATGGATGATCAACCCGATCAGCCTGCTGCTGAGGCCCCTGAGGCCGAAAGCCCATCCGGCCCGCTAAAGGCCGCCGATGCCATCTGGGGCGCAGAGGAAATGCTCGCTTCCCGCGAGGCGCTCTATGACGAACATGGCGATATGATGCTGTTCTGGTTTCAGGGCGACCGCGCCGAATATCGCGTCCGTGCCGGTGAAGACGGTTATCTCTGGGATGTTCAGGGCTATTATGGCGGGGATATCAACAAATTCTGGTTCAAAAGCGAAGGCGAAGGCAGTTTCGGCGAACCGATTGAAGATGCCGAGATTCAGGCACTCTACAGCCGCGCCATTGCGCCATTTTTCGATCTGCAAGCGGGCGTCCGGCAGGATCTGACTGGTCCCACCCGCACCCATGCAGTCGTCGGAATACAAGGTCTGGTGCCCTATATGTTCGAGGTTGATGCGGCGGCATTCCTCTCGGACAAGGGCGACCTGACGGCCCGTATCGAAGCTGAATATGACCAGCGGCTCACCCAAAGCCTGGTTCTGCAACCGCGCGCAGAGATCAATCTCGCTGCTCAGGATATCCCGGAGCTCGGCGTTGGCGCGGGCATCGACAATCTCGAGCTTGGCCTGCGCCTGCGCTATGAAATCGTCCCCGAATTCGCGCCCTATATCGGCATCGAGCAGGAATGGAAGCTGGGCGATAGCCGTGACTTCGCAAGAACTGCTGGAGAAGATCCGAGCGTGACCAATTATGTGGTCGGGGTTCGTTTCTGGTTTTAGCAGCCCAGTGAGACAATTATATTATCTCTCGAGGGTCAGCCTGATTTGCGATACACATTCATGACAACGCCATTGCCGGTCGGCTCCGTTTTCAACAATTTGAGCGGCCCGCCTTTGAAATCCGATTGAAACAGGCGCTTGCCGGAACCTACCGTCACTGGAAATACCCACAGACGGAATTCATCAATCAGGTCAGCAGTCAACAGGGCTTGGATTAGCTGCCAACTGCCGTGAATTTGCAGCAACGGACCATCTTGCTGTTTGATCTTGCGGACTTCCGAAGCGACATCACCGGACAGCACTGTCACATTTTGCCATTTCGGGTCAGTCAAACCAGAAGATGCAACATAAACATGGCCATTGTTCATGCTACTGTCCTGATGGCTTGAAAACAGTGCATAGGTTTTCCGGCCAAGCAGCATGTCATAAGGTTCGGCCATTGCCTCCCTTTGCACCTGTTCCATGACCGGATCCCAATAATCGGCAGCCCAGCCGCCCGATGTGAAACCACCGGAGCGATCTTCATCGGGCAGCCGCACGGCCTGCATGACACCATCGAGGGTAATGAAAGTCAGGGCTGCAATGTCTCTCATTTTGGCCCTTTCGAAAAGCGCTGATGAACAAAGCCTAGCACAAGACCAAACAAGAGAAATTGTATCGTGCTCGCCAATCCCTCAGTAATGATCCAAGCGGGAATAGACGGCGCCGCATATTTGGCCGGTTCCGTTACGGCTATATAAAAGCCGAGAAACAAACCAAAGCTGAGCGACACCATCATTGCGTCTTTTATTCTTGCGCCCTTTGGAGCCAAATAGCCCAAGGCCAAAGTCAAAATACTTCCCTGCACGATCATTGTAAGAAAACCGAGAGCCATTATGGGTTCAGCCCGCGCAAAATCTATGTTCTCATAATGTGCTACATTGACCACGAAGTGGTTTAATCCCTGCACTCCAAAGGTGATGAGGATGAAGGCAAGGATCGACAAAAGGTGCTTCACAATTACCTCCTTACATCGGCATATCCATCACTGGGGCCAGTTCAATGGTGCCGCCAATGTCGAGATGAGGTGATTTTTGGGTCATGGCGACAGCAGCATCCTGGCTATCAGCCTGAATGATTGTGATCCCGGACAGTGGGTTTGGCCCGCCATCGTCCGTCACCTGATCAGAACTGACGGTGATCGACGAACCAACCGGTACGCCGCGATCTACCACTGCATCACCAAGACCGTCCATCCACGCCATCCATTTCTGCATATGCTGCTGACCTTCTTCGGGTGTCATAGAAGTGTTACCGCCGTGATAGGCCAAGATATATTTCTGCATTTTCATTCTCCTTTGGGGGTTTGATGACTGTCGAGCGGCCTTTATTGCCTCGTTCTAAATATGTTAAAGAACATTTTTAGGTTTCTTTTATGATCCCCTGACACGGAGACAAGACAATGCCTTATAGTGCGGAACATAAACAGCAGACACGGGCCAGAATCATAGAGGCAGCGAGAATCCTGTTCAACCGATACGGGTTTCAGGACGTTACAATTGATATGGTCATGGAAAATGCCGGGCTGACGCGCGGCGGATTCTACAATCATTTCAAGACGAAAGAGCAATTGCACCATGCGGCTGTATCCAGCTTTTTGCATGGTCGCGGTGCGGAATGGCGGAAAGATGCGGGGGTCGATCCCAGCTCTCCGGGCGAAGATATGGTCCGTCAAATGATATCGGGTTATCTCTCCTCGGACCATCTGGGGGATATCGACGGGCAATGTCCGATGATCGCTCTGCCATCGGACATTGCGCGATCCAATCCGCAGGTGCAGACATCCTATCAGCAGCTGCTTGAAGCAATGGTAGGATTGTTTGAAAACGGCATTGGTAAGGAAGCCAATGACGCGCGGCAGCAAGCCTTGTCGTTGGCGGCACTTTGCGTTGGAGGCATGGTCATTGCCAAATCACTGCCTGACTCGGAATTGGCAGAAGAGGTACGGAATGCAGCGGAACGCTTTGCTCTGAGCCAATTGAAAGGCTAAGCGATTAAACTCCTTCCACCCCTAATTCACGCCGCGTTCTTTTCCCTCCCAATAAGGCGCTCGCAACTCTCTTCTTAGAATCTTGCCCGAAGCATTTCTTGGCAACTCAGGAATTACATCAACCGATTTCGGTACCTTGAACCCAGCAATGCGTTCCCGCGCCCAGCTTATCACGCTGTCGGCATCTATATCCCCTGTATCAGGCTTGGGTGAGACAACAGCTTTGACCGCTTCGCCCCATTTTTCATCGGGGATACCTATAACCGCGACTTCATTGACCTGTGGATGGCCGAAGATCGCGTTTTCGACTTCCGCCGGATAGACATTTTCGCCGCCCGAGATGATCATGTCCTTCACCCGGTCCTTGATGTAGAAATAACCATCCTCATCCATGATCGCAGCATCACCGGTGTAGAGCCATCCATCGGCGTCCACAGTCTCAGTCGTCTTCTCCGGATTATTGAAATAATGCAGCATGTTAAGACCGGATCGTGTGGCAATTTCTCCGATCGTTCCGGGCGGCACTTCCTGCCGGTTCTCATCGACAATTTTCATTTCGACACTGGGCAGCGGCACGCCAATGCCGCGCATCCGCTCATTACCCTCCGGATCATGATCCTCCGGCGGCAGGATACAGACCGTGCCGGTCGTCTCGGTCATGCCATATTGCTGACAGAACAAAGCCTGCGGCATGGTCTGGATGCACTGGCGCAGCAGTTCCAGCGGGATCGGGGCCGCGCCATAGGTGACGGACCGCACGCTGGAGAAATCCGTCTCCTGAGCCCGCGGCCAGTTGACCAGCATCTGGAGAGCGGTCGGTACCAGGAAAAACTGGTTGAGCCCTTTATCCACGCAATCGAGCACGCTGTCAGGATGGAATTCCGGGATCACCATCATCGTCGCACCATTGTAAAAGGCGATTGGACCAATGCCGGAGCCGGCAATATGCGCGCAGGGCATGACCGCCAATGTGCTGTCATCGGGACCGATATCGATCCAGGCATGTTCCGGCTTATTCTCCACCAGCGGGCGTAACTTGAAGAGATTATCACTGGTCAGCACCGCACCCTTTGGATTGCCGGTGGTGCCAGAGGTATAGAGTTGCAGCACGCCCTCCACCGGATCGGTTTCAGGCAACTCGCCAGGCTGGGTTTTTACCAACCATTCGTCGAGCGCCATCAGTCCATTGGCTTCCCCGGCGGCGAGAATAGTCTTCACCGTTCCCGCCTGCGCTGCTGCATCCTGCGCGATCTGGGCAAATTCCGGTTCGCAGATCAATAGAGGCGCCTGCGTGTCTTTCAGGACATAGGCAACTTCCGGCGCCGCCAAACGCCAACCAATCGGGGCGATCACCGCGCCCGCGCGGCTCGCGGCGGCAAAAAGAGTGAAATAAAGCGCGCTATTCTTGCCAAGCCAGCAGATACGGTCGCCCTTTTTGATACCGGAACCGACTAAGGCGCGCGCATAGTCCGTGACAATCCGGTCAAGCTCCGCATAAGTGACAACGCCCGCTGCATCGTCCAACGCAATATTATCCGGCAGACGCTCTGCCCAATAAGCAATGGATGAACCCATGCACCGGCGAATTTCTGGCCCTTTGTTCGACATGCCCGCTCCTTGATCTGTTTTATACAACGTTAAGCACTCGCTTAAATCAAGGCAAGAGGGTTGACGCTACGACAAGCGGGTCAGTTGCGCCGATAAAGGAGTGACAGGTTATTCGCCGGCATTTCAACAAGATCGGTGCGGGTGAAACCGTTTTCCTTAGCCAGCCCATCCATGTCGTCCACCTCCCTTATCCCCCAGCGCAGGTCGCGGCTTTTCAGGCTGCGGTCGAAGTCGAGATTGCCCTGCGCAGTGGGTGCGTCTCCGCGAAAATAGGGTCCATAGAGGTACAAGGAGCGACCGGGGGAAAGCAGCTTGGCGGCTTTTTCAAACAGGCCGATAGAAGCCTCCCACGGCGCGATGTGAACCATGTTAATGCACAGGATTGTGGCAGGCTTTTCGATATCCCAAGAAGCAGCCTCCGCGTCGAGTTGCAGCGGCGGCAGGACATTACCCACCCCTGCCCGCTTCGTCCAAGCGGCGACGGAACGACAACCATCAGGATCGGGGTCGCTCGGCTGCCATGTCAGGCCGGGAAATTTCTCGCCAAAATAGACCGCATGCTCGCCCGTTCCGCTGGCAATTTCCAAAACCGTGCCGCTATCCGGCAAGATGCCCCGCAACACTTGAACGATAGCATCGCGGTTACGCAGCGTGGCTGGGGCGTGCTTTTCATCTTGCGGCCCCGCCTGATCTCGAAACCAGGGAGTAGGATCGCCTTTACCGGTCATCGTGACTCTTCTCCATCATCTGACGCCGCCACACTGCGGCGAGGAAACTTCCGATCACCACGTGATAGACCGCCGATATCGCGCTGGGAACCGGGGCCAGCGCAGCCTGGATCGGGGTCGCAAATTGCGCCGCAAAGCCAGGAGTAGAAGCAAGGCTGGATCCCAGCCCGCTATTCTGCATACCAACCTCAATGCTGATCGTCCGGCGCTCGCTGATGCCAAAGCCCAATACTCTGGTCAGAAAATAGCCGAAGCCGAAGCCGAAAACGTGAAGCATCAAGATGGCGATCATCAGGATACCGAAATGCTGTTCAATCAGCGGTTTCGAATTGGCGATGATTCCGCCGACGATCAGGACAACCACTATCACCGACGCCAAGGGGGAAATGATGGCAATTTTCTTCGTCGCTTTGGAAAAATACCGATTGAGTAAAACGCCAGCAATGACGGGCACCAGCACAATCGAAACCATGTTGATGAACAGGTTCCACTGGTCAATTTCGACAAATTTTCCGGCCAACCAGCCGGTTAGCAGCGGTGTCGCGACAACCGCGACCAGTGTCGAAGCCATGGTCATCGTCACCGACAGCGCGAGATTGGCGTTGGCGAGATAGGCCACCACATTAGACGCTGTGCCACCGGGGCAACAGGATACGAGGATCAGGCCGACCGCGAGTCCGGTCTCCAAACCGGCCAGCATCGCTATGGTAATCCCCGCAAGCGGCATGACCGTGAACTGCAGGATGACGCCTGCTCCCACACATTTCGGAATGCGGGCAATGCGTTTGAAGTCATCGAAAGAAAGCGTAAGCCCCATGCCGAGCATGATCAGGCCGAGCATCACGCTAACCAAAGGTTGGCCCAGCGGCCGGAACCGCCCATCAACAACCCACAAAAAATGTTCGGGAATATACCAGGCCCAGGCCGTGCCGAGAACAGTCCACAGCGCAAACAGGTTCGTTAAGCGCTGGATCATTCCGCTCCCCCAAAAGTCAGGTGTCATTCAGCCCTATTCAGCTGCTTCAGCATATTCCTCCGGTTCTTTCCAGACCAAAATCGGCTTGCGGGCCGCCTGTGTCTCATCCAACCGTCTGCGCGGGGCGAAATGCGGTGCGGATTTCAGCAGTTCATCCCCCGCCTTGGCGCGCTCTGCCACCGAGCGCAATGCACCAATAAACTGGTCAATCGCTGCCTTGCTTTCCGTCTCGGTCGGCTCAACCAGCATTGCGCCATGTACCACTAATGGGAAATACATAGTCATCGGATGATAGCCTTCGTCGATCAGGCCTTTGGCGAGGTCTAGCGTGGTCAGGCCGTTGGCAAAGCCATTATCCGAGAACAAGGCCTCGTGCATGCACGGACCTGACTCAGCGAATGGCGCATCGAGCACATCCTCAAGGCTACGCAAGACATAATTGGCGTTTAGCACAGCGTCCTCCGCCACCTGTTTCAGGCCATCAGCGCCGTGGCTCAGCATATAAGTCAGCGCACGGGTAAACATACCCATCTGGCCATGAAAGGCGACCATCCGGCCAAAACTGTTTTCATGATGGTCTTCGGCGGTTTCCTCTTCGACCAGATGGAAATGGCCTTCTTCGGTCTTTTCGACAAAGGGCAAGGGCGCAAATGGCTCCAGCGCTTCGGAAAAGACAACCGGGCCGGATCCCGGACCGCCGCCGCCATGGGGCGTCGAAAAGGTCTTGTGCAGGTTGATGTGCATAGCATCAATGCCAAGGTCACCCGGGCGCACCCGGCCTACAATCGCGTTGAAATTTGCGCCATCGCAATAGACCAGGCCGCCGGCCTCATGCACTGCATCTGAAATGGCTTTCATATCCGGTTCAAACAAACCGCAGGTATTGGGATTGGTGATCATCACACCCGCCACATCAGGGCCGAGGCGCGCTTTCAAAGCGTCAAGATCGACGCGGCCCGCCGCGTTGGCGGGAATATCCTCAACCTTATAGCCCGCAAAAGCCGCTGTTGCGGGATTGGTGCCATGGGCACTTTCCGGAACCAGGATAACTTCCCGCGCGTCACCCCGCGCTTCGAGCGCGGAACGGATCGCGAGAATACCGCAAAGTTCGCCATGCGCACCCGCCTTAGGGCTCATTGCCACGGCGGGCATGCCGGTTAGCTTTTTGAGCCACTCGGCGAGCTGGTAAATGGTTTCAAGCGCGCCCTGCACACTGTCTACGGGCTGCAATGGATGGATGTCGGAAAAGCCTTTCAGCCGCGCCATTTTCTCATTGAGCCGCGGGTTGTGCTTCATCGTACAGCTGCCCAAGGGGAACAGCCCGACATCAATGGCGTAATTCTGACGGCTGAGCCGTGTGTAATGACGCACCGCTTCCGCCTCAGAGAGACCCGGTATGCTGATGGGTTCGTCTCGGTCGAGACCGCCCAGGCGGCTCTCTACCGCCGGTGCTTCGGGCAGGTCCACACCGCTGCGATCCGGCGATCCGGTTTCAAAGATCAGCGGTTCATCCACCATCAGCGCACGGTTGCCGGTGTGGGTTTTGAGTGCATCAGAATCGGGCGTTATGATATTATCTTCCTGTTTGGTCGGACGGCCTTCGGTCAACATGCTCATGCCAGTTCTCCTTCCAGCGCAGTCGCCAGCGCTTCAACATCCTCGTCACTCGTGGTCTCCGTCACTGCAACGACCAGCCCGTGCGCCAGTTCATTTGCATCGGGATAGAGCCGGCCCAAGGACACGCCAGCGAGGATTTTCTGATCCGCAAGCTTACGAACAATTGGCCGCGTATCTTTATCAAGAACCAGTGTGAACTCATTGAAAAAGCTGTCATTCAACAGCGATATACCGTTGATCTTCGCCAAGCGGCCGGCGGCCTCAACCGCCTTTTTATGGTTAAGCATTGCAAGGTCCCGTAGGCCTTTTTCACCAAGTAAAGTCATATGCGCGGTAAAGGCCAGCGCACAAAGGCCGCTATTGGTGCAGATATTGGATGTCGCCTTTTCACGGCGGATATGCTGCTCACGCGTGGAGAGGGTCAGCACGAAACCGCGTTTACCCTCGGCATCCACTGTCTCGCCGCACAGACGTCCGGGCATCTGCCTCACATATTTCTGTTTGCAGCCGAACAGACCAACATAGGGGCCGCCAAATTGCAGGCCAACGCCAAGCGATTGGCCCTCTCCCACTACGATGTCCGCACCCATATCACCAGGTGCCTTGATCGCACCCAGAGCGACAGGTTCGGTCACAACAGCGATCAGCAACGCTTTGTGACGATGGGCTTTTTCAGCCAGCTCAGACATATCCGATATGCGGCCCAATATGTCAGGATATTGCACGACGACACAGCTGGTATCGTCATCAATCTGGTCCAGCAAAGCCGCACCATCCGTCGCCGCATCCAGTGTCGGCGCACCGTCTACCAACTGGTCCTTGGTAAAGCGCGCCATCGTCTGCGCCACCGACACATAATGCGGGTGTAGGCCGGAAGAGAGAATCGCCTTGCCGCGCTTGGTGATGCGCCGCGCCATCACAATCGCTTCCCAGCAGGCGGTCGAGCCATCATACATGGAGGCATTGGCGACATCGACGCCGAACAGGCGCGCAACCTGTGTTTGAAATTCAAACAGGGTCTGTAACGTGCCTTGCGCAATTTCCGGCTGATAGGGCGTATAGGCGGTCAGAAATTCACCGCGCTGGATGATATGATCAACACTGGCGGGCACATGGTGGCGATAGGCCCCTGCCCCCAGGAAAAACGGCATATCGCCGGCAGCCGAATTATTCTTGGCCAGCTTCTTCATATACGCTTCAACCGCCATTTCCCCGGCATGCATTGGCAGACCGCGGATCGGACCATCGAGCTGTACTTCCTTGGGCACATCGACGAACAGATCATCGACAGAGGCTGCACCAATAGTGGCCAACATATCCTGCCGGTCTTCAGGGGTTAGCGGTAGGTAACGCATAGAACTTTTTCCCAATCAAATAATGAATTGAATCGTTTCCGGGTCGATATCGCCGGCCCGATCAAAGCAGAACGTAATCCCATTTCGACAGTGGTCATTCACAGTTCCTCGAATAACCACCTCCTTAAACTGAAGATGGTAAGCAACCATGTCAAAGTAGGTATCCGTTCCGATACTCAGACGTTTATCCATTGCAGCCGCCCATGCATCTGAAAGATGGTCTCCATCTGCAACCAACTTGGCGTCGTCAAGTGTTTGATACAGCCCGCAATCGTTCCCTGAACATATCCCAAGCCAACCTCTCACAACCACTGCTGTTCCGTTCAAAGTGTGAATGCGATCGCGAACCTCGACAACGGATAGTGCATCTGTTGGAGGAGCAGCTGTGCAACCTCCGACCAGAAGCAAAACGGCAGGGATGAGCGACCTGACTAACACTAAAGTTGATCCACAAACGCCTTGTAAGCCTTCTCATCCATCAGATCGTCGAGCTCTGATTTGTCCGACAGGGTCACGCGGAAAAACCAGCCATCTTCCTCGGCAGAGCTGTTTACCAGCGCCGGCTCCTCTTCGAGCGCCTCGTTGACCTCAACCACTTCACCGGACACAGCGGCATAAACGTCAGATGCAGCCTTTACTGATTCCACAACGGCGGCATCATCGCCCTGTTCCAACGATGCCCCGACTTCCGGCGTTTCGACAAAAACGATGTCGCCCAACTGTTCCTGCGCATAATCGGTAATACCGACCGTCGCGGTGTCACCCTCAACGTCCACCCACTCATGTTCATCGGTAAAATATCGGCTCATATTCTGATCCTTTTCCCTCTTCTATTCGTCTATAATTTCGGTTTGCGGTGATAGTTATGCGGCACAAAGGGCATGTCTGCGACGGTGCAGGCTATAGGCTTGCCGCGTTGTTCCACTATGATTTCGGTACCCGTATCGGATAATGCCATCGGGACATAAGCCATGGCGATGGGCTTTTGCAGCGTAGGGGAGAAACCACCGCTGGTGACGGCCCCAATGCTATTGCCATCGGTATCCACAACCACAGCGCCCTCACGGATCGGCTGGCGTCCGTTGACGAACAGCCCAACACGTTTCTTCCCAGCTTTGTTGGGATATTGCGCCAAAACGCGATCTGCACCGCCAAAATTGCCTTGCTCACGCCGCGCCTTGGACAGGGCAAAGTTGAGATTGGCCTCCACCGGCAGGATATCCGCATCCATATCATGGCCATAAAGCGGCAAGCCCGCCTCCAGGCGCAGGCTGTCACGCGCGCCGAGACCAATAGGTTTCACTTCATCCAGCGCACATAGAGCCGCCGCGAGTTTCTCGGCATGCTCCGCCGGAACGCTAATCTCGAAACCATCTTCGCCTGTATAGCCCGAACGGCTGATCCCAAGCGGGATATCACCCCACATAAAGGGTCCGGCTTCCATGAAGTAAAGATCCGTCGGCACCGGCCAATCCGGCTGCATCGGCCCAATTTCCAGCTTTGCAAGGGCCTCACCGGCCTTCGGTCCCTGCAATGCCAGCAAAGCCTGGTCTTCCATATGGTCCAGCGTGACATGATCGGGCAATTGTGCTTTGAAATAGGCAATATCATCATGCTTGGTCGCGCCATTGACGACCAGATAGAGATTGCGGCCGGTATTGGTGACCATCAAATCATCCAAAATCCCGCCATCCTGCGCCAGCAACAAGGTGTAGCGGATCTTGCCCGCGCCCAGTGCAGAGATATTGCCCGGGACAATCGCTTCCAGCGCTTCGGCCACACCTTCGCCCATTAATTGCACCTGCCCCATATGACTGACATCAAACAGCCCGGCGTTCTCTCGGGTCCACAGATGTTCGGCCATTACGCCCTCATATTGCACTGGCATTTCATAGCCGGCAAAGGGCACCATGCGCGCGCCAAGGCTGCGGTGCCAGCTATCGAGGGGCAGTTTCTTCAATGTCTCGGTTTTGTCATCACTCATTAAAAATTCCGCCCATGCATAAGGTACAGCTCACAGCAAAAAGCCTGCAAAACTGCCCCCTCTGTCACGGAACCTGAGAGTTTCATGGCGCATAGTGAGCAGCCACTTACCCCTTCGGTGGTCCACCATTGCTTAAGCAACGGCGGGCTCTTTCCAGAGTGCTTGTAAAGCTCATGCGGTCCATCAGCCTGAGAGTTTCCGGGGCGGTTGCTCCTTCGGCGGCCAGTCTTTTCAGGAGATTGGCGCTCTCCCGCACAGCTTCGTGATATATGCCTGTAAGGCTTTCATCAAAAGCAGGCCAAAGCGTGACCGAGCGGACAGCCGGAGTCAATGATTCGATCAGGCGGAGGACTGTAAAAAGTTCAAGCTGTTTCCTGTTCAGCCAATTTCCATATCGCATCATTTTCATGGATATGAACGCCGGCCTGCTCCTTCTCGAGCAAAACGGCAATGGCAGAGGCCACTTCCCGCGCATCGATGGAACGATAACGCCGCAACGAACCGTGGAGCAACCTGTCCATCAATGGGCTGGCGATAATTGCCAGGCTTTCGCCCAGGCGCGGATCGTTGGATCGCTCCCCGCGCAGCAGGCCGGGGCGAATAATATCGAGCCGATCGAAACTTTCTTCGCGCAACAGCTGCTCCGCCTGCCCTTTGACTTTCAGGTAAAATCCCGAAGCCTCTGCATTGGCCATCGTCGAAGACACGGCGATAAACTGACGCGCGCCGGCCGCTTTGGCGGCTTTTCCGACCGCACCGACGAGATCACGGTCAATTGCGGCAAAAGCCTGTTTCGATCCCGCCTTTTTCATTGTCGAGCCAAGGCAGGACACCGCCTGCTGGGCCTTGATCGATGCGGTTACCTCTGGCCATTGCTCGTTCGGTGCCACATGAACGGTGGCAGCACCGTAATTTTCCTCTACCGGCTTGCGGATCAGCAAGTGCAGTTCATTGTCGCGCCCATCAGCAACCAATTTGCGGACCAGCAAATTGCCAATCAACCCCGTCGCCCCCACAACCAATATGGCCTCAGTCATTATTCACCCCAAAAATCTGTGCGTGACTGTTGCTAGCATAGCGATCGGTCATTCCCGCCATGAAATCAGCAATATGCCTTATGCGATCGGGTTCTGCAGATGGCAATGTAGCCGCCCAGCCTTCGGCCATCAGGTCTGGCTTGTCCCGATAAGCCGTGACCAGGTCAGCGACCACCACCCGCGCTTTGTCAGCCGCCGCCATCTGTTCGGGATGATTATAGAGATTGGCGTACATGAAGGTTTTGAGTGTGCGCTCTTTCACGGCCATATCATCCGAAAAACCGCCAATCATCCGGCCCGCCTTACGCACGTCATCAGCGGTTTCGACGCCAGTTTCCTTGATCCTTTGAACCGTGGTTTCAATCACATCATTGACCATCAGGCCGATTTGATCACGGATCAGTTCCGGCACCAAGCGGTCTCTTTCAATATCCGGGAAGCGCGTGCAGATATCGGACCAGCGTTCTGCGATAAATGGCAGCGCCAACAGCTGATCAATACTCAGCAGGCCCGCCCTTATGCCATCATCAATATCGTGATTGTCATAGGCAATATCATCCGCCACGGCTGCGATTTGCGCTTCAAGCGACGGCCAGCTTCCCAGATCAAGATCCATTGCCGCATTGGCTTCGGCCATCGCCCAAGTGGGTTCTGATACCGGGCCGTTATGCTTCGCTAGCCCTTCCAGCATTTCCCAGGTCAGGTTGAGGCCATCCCAGCGGGGATAAGGCCGTTCTAATTTGGTCAGCGTCCTGATTGTATGGGCATTATGATCAAAGCCGCCATGATCTGCGAGAGCCTCCTCGAGCGCATCTTCTCCCGCATGACCAAAGGGTGGATGACCGATATCATGGGCGAGACAGAGCGCTTCAGTCAGATCTTCGTTGAGACCGAGCGAGCGCGCAATTGTTCGCCCGATTTGCGCGACTTCCAGGCTGTGGGTCAGGCGAACACGAAAATGATCGCCGTCGGGCGCAACAAAAACCTGGGTTTTATGACGCAAACGGCGAAAGGATATCGAGTGGATGATACGGTCCCGGTCCCGCTGAAAATCATCGCGCGGTCCCCGAACACTGCCGCCATTTTCAGCACGACCTTCGTCAAAACGCCGTCCGCGGCTTTTACGCGGGTCGCTGGCATAGCTCGCGATCTGCGTCATTAGTTCAGCTTGTTCACTTCCGTGCCGTTGGCACTCACCCAGGCAAAGCCATCACCACCATTTTTGCGGAATCCGGCTTCAAATTTTTTTGCTGCACTCAAATCGTCAAAAGGACCGACCACCAACCGCCTAGTCTTTCCCCAACGCGAGGTCCAACCATTGGTTCCTGCGAACAAGTCGGCATTTTTCTTGGACATGCGACGATAGTCAAATTTCAAAGCGTTAAGATCAGAGCCAGTCGCGATCTGGACCCAATAGCGCTTGGGATGTTCGGGCGGCTTCGGCTTGGCCTCAACTTTCTTCTCGACTGGTTTCTCCGCCACCGGTTTGGGTTTTGCTGGCGTGATTGCCGCCAAGTCTACCGGCACAACACCGGCATTCTTCTCCGTCTCAGGTATCGCAATCGCTCCGATAATTTCGGACAGGGGACGACGCGGTGTGGCCGCTCCGGGCTCGCCATCTGTCCCCGATGATGATCCAGATGAACCTGCATCGGCCAAGTCGAAATCCACCAGTTGAACAGGCTTTTTCGATTTGTTGGTATCGGGTTCAGCGGATGCTTTCACATCACCAATATCAACTTTTCTCGTGACAGTTTCAGATATCAATGGCGGTGCCTGGGCTATTTGTCTTTCGGCCTTTTCTGTCGATCCGCCTACTGCAGTTTCAAATCCTGGGGCAGCGGGTGATTGTTTTGTTCCAGAGGCCGTGCTTGTGACAGGGTCATTCGGCCGATCCACAACAGGCTTCACCAATGGTCTTGCCTGGGTTGGCGTGGGCAAGGAACGGCGCAATAGAGGCATCTTGCTATTACTTGCTGGACGAGCAGCGATCTGCTTCTCTTTCTTATCGCTGCTCTTGGCTCCCGGACGACGTCGCGGCGATGTGTCTGGCATCGCCAATACTCTTGGCTTCTCAACATCCGCACCAAGCGGCTCACCAACCGGAATCAATCCGGCATCTGCCCCATCGCCGCCGCGAACAGCGCTTTTGGCCGCCAAGCGAACAGAGGCCACATCCACACCGATATTCTCGCTGGCGGGAAAATGACCAAAATGGACCGCCGCCGCCTTTTGCGCCGCGGTCAACTTTGGCATACGATCAAAAAATGGCTTGATAGCTCTCGCCATCTGCTTTTGCATGGTCTGACTTGCAATTTTGTTGGCTTCCTTTTTCTGACCATTCATCGCCAAAATAAACGCCCGGTTTCGCCAAGCCGCCCGATCACTTTTTTGAAGCAGAGGATTAAGCTGTTCTTCTGCGGCGGCAACATCGCCGCTAATGCCCAGCGAAATCGCATAGCGACTGAGCAATTTGTCACTCCGACCATGTTGCAACGCCAGAGCATAGTCTTTCTGTGCATCTGCATTGCGGCCGATCAGATCATAAGCCAGCCCTCGATCGACCGCGATATCCTTTGCGGCAATGCCGTTGACAATTGCTTCGTCAAAATAGCGGATCGCTCCGAAAGGGTTCTGCTCGATCAGAAGCGCCCGAGCGAGCCCGGCCTTTACACGACCACTTTTTGAATAAATCTGATCCGCTTTGGCCAGAAAGCCAATAGCTGCTCTGGTATCACCCAGTTCCAGGGCTGCCAGACCAGCATCTGCAAGCGCTGAAGAATCATTGGAATTACGGGCTATACGCCGCAACGCATCCTGCAATTTCACGCGATAACTGTCAGTTCCGCTCTGCGCTAGCGCCGGAATCGGCATGCCAATGCTTGCCAGCGGAATGGCCGCCAGAATCAGATATTTTGAAAGCGTTTTCACCTTCTCATTAGACGGCTAGATTCAATCAAAATCAAGCTCTCATAAAGACGGGAAAGGCCAACTGCCCCGATCAGACGATAGGAAACCATTGCCCGTAGCTCGTCGATAGCGAAGTCCTTACTGGTTATTTTGGCGATTCAGAAATCGTGGTATGTCGAGTGGGTCGCTTGACTTTTCCTCTTCATCATCCCCTTCCTCATCGGCCTTGTTTCCGCCGCGGGTAAGGTTGGACATGCGCTCGAACAAGGTACCACCACCGCTGGCAACACGCGGTGCAGGTTCATTTGATGCAGGTGCAGCTGGATCATCTGCTTCCATTGGCTGAATGGTATCATCGCCCAATACCAGCTCATCTTCTTCAGGCTCTTCGCTAACCATGCCGGGCGTCAATGAAGCAAAGGATGGAGCAGCCGGGCTTTCAGCTTCCAGATCATCGTCATCCGAATATGTTGCTGCCGGGACAGGTGCTGGTTGTTGCTCGACCTCAACCTCAGGTTCTGGCTCTGGTTCGGGAACTGGATCTGGTTCTACGACCATCTCTGCTTCGGACGTTTCGAGACTATCAGCCATGTCCAAAACAGGTTCTTCATCCTGAGCTACTTCTTCCTCCGTTTCGGCTTCTGATTCCGCAGGTATGGTCGATGCAAAAGAAGGCGTTGCTGGAGCCGGATTACTCATCGCAAACGAGGAGCTCACCGCTGGAGCGGCGACCGAACCATCGCTATCGATGCCTGTGGCGACCACAGATACACGGATGCGGCCATCGAGATTTTCGTTAAACGCGCTACCCCAGATGATATTGGCGTCGGGATCAACTAGCTCACGAATATGATTAGCGGCTTCGTCGACTTCCATCAGGCGCATATCTTCACCGCCAGTGATTGAAACGATGACACCTTTCGCACCCTGCATCGACACACCGTCGAGCAGCGGATTAGCAATGGCTTTTTCAGCCGCTTCGAGGGCACGACCATCACCTTCGGCTTCGCCAGTGCCCATCATTGCCTTGCCCATTTCGTGCATCACGGAGCGGACGTCAGCGAAATCGAGATTGATCAGGCCAGGCATAACCATCAGGTCGGTAATGCCACGAACGCCTTGCTGAAGCACTTCGTCAGCGAGCAAAAACGCTTCTTTGAAAGTCGTGTTCGGGTTGGCGACGAGGAACAGGTTCTGATTGGGGATGATGATCAGTGTATCGACGTTTTTTTGCAGCTCTTCGATACCGGCATTGGCCGATTTCATTCGCCGGGTGCCTTCAAATGTGAACGGCTTGGTAACGACACCTACTGTCAAAATGCCTTTGTCACGCGCCGCTTTAGCAATAACTGGAGCAGCGCCTGTGCCGGTGCCGCCACCCATTCCGGCGGCAATGAAGCACATATGTGCACCTTCCAACGCCTGCTCGACCATCTCTAATGTTTCTTCAGCCGCAGCGCGACCGACTTCCGGACGGGAACCAGCGCCAAGGCCCTGTGTAATTTCGGGCCCAAGCTGAATACGGCGCTCTGCAGGAGAACTGTTCAGCGATTGCGCATCAGTGTTGCTGACGATGAAATCAACGCCCTCAACCTTTGCCGCGATCATATTTGCGATCGCGTTACCGCCCGCGCCACCAACGCCGATGACGGCGATGCGTGGTTTCAATTCTTCCACTTCGGGTGGGCCAATATTGATGCTCATTTTACTGTCTCCCCAGACATAAACTCGATGTGTAACATTTGGGTAACGCTTTGCACAAATTTGATGTTGGAATCACCCCAAAAGTTAATTTTTTTCGTAAATTCTTAAAAATTCCCCCGGATTGCCGACATCAGCCGCCCAATAACCGCAGAACCGGCATATTTGTGGACGTTTTGATGGCTGCTGGAAAGCGATCTGAGGTCGACAGGTTCCTGCGACGCATAAAGCGCAAGTCCAGCCAGTCCGGCAAAGCCGGGACCGCTATGTGCTTCAGGCAGAGCCACAAGACCCATCGGGCGCCCAACCCGTACCGTTTGCCCCAGTGCTGACTGTGCATAATCAGCAATACCTTTCAATTCAGCACCGCCGCCGGTAAGTACAACCTGCCGGCCGACCGGCCCAGTGAAACCCAATGCTTTTAGTGTTTGGCCAATTTCACCAATCAAATGATCAAGACGTTGGCGGATGACACCGATTAACTGTGCCTTTGTAATACGCCCTTGTTCATCCGTTTCGGGCCCTGCTTCGTCCAGTTGCAGATCGATCACATCATGATTGTCACGCGGACTGGTTGTGGCCGACCCATGGAAGCATTTAATCCGCTCTGCCTGGGCGCGCCGCAAGCCGAAGGAAGAAGCAATATCATCCGTGATATCCGCAGCACCATAAGGCAAAGTGGCCAATCCAACGAGCATACCACCTGCGAAGAGCGACACATTGGTAACCTCAGCTCCCAATTCGACCATGGCGACACCAAGTTCGCGCTCCTCTTTGGATAGGCAAGCCGTACCGGCTGCAATCGGGGAGGCAATGATGGATTTCACATTGAGATGCGCGCCACGTACACTCATGTCGATATTGCGAACAGGTGATGCGTCGGCAAGGATCACATGGATATCGACACCCAGCCGGTCAGCATGCAATCCCTTCGGTTTCTTGACGCCGGCAAGACCGTCAATGGTGTAAAGTGCAGGCTGCGCGTGCAACACCATCTTGCCGTGGGGATCAATACTATTACGCCCGGCTTGCAGGAGATGGTCGATATCATCTTGTTCAATCCGTTGTCCGCCAAGCTCTGTTTCGACCGAAGTCAACATGCTCGTTAGCCCTCCGGCAGAAAAGCTTACCCAGACATCATCGATATTGGTCCCAGCAATTCTTTCAGCCTGTTCAACCGCATCACGGACATCCAATTCGGTTCGTTCAGTATCGGCAATATAGCCGCGCTTCACACCTTTGCTAGCACGCTGCCCCGTACCCAGCACGGTGATATCGCCGTTGTCCATCCGGCCAGCAATCATCGCTGTTATCTTGGAGGATCCGATATCCAAAGCGGTAAAAATCTTTTCTACCCGTGCTGCCATTTACCTGTTCCCTTGCTTCCTTTTTGCTGCCTCATGGTGCCCCCAATCGCTAGCGTCTGTTTAACCTTCTGGTTCTGATGATGTCTTTGCCTTTGGCGGCATCCTGAGATAGGCCCGTTCGGAATCGCGCAAATCAAAATGCACAACGCCGCGCCCTAGCAAGCGGTTCACGCCGTCCATCCGCGCGAAGTTCAGCAACGCTGCCGCTGCCGTTTCCTCCCCTTCAGGCAAAGCGAGCGTTTCGCCGCTGTCAAATTCCAAATTCCAGCGTCGATTACCGATCCATGTAGCGCCCGTTACCATTGGGCTGAGCGCTGGCGCAACGTCCAGAAGTTTGGTCAGCTCCGGCACGCGTTTGTTCGCTTTTTTCCCCACAATCACTGGTAGGTCCGGCATTTCCTCCGGTCCTATTTGCTGCAACGGATATCCGGTCCGGTCGATCAGCGACAATTTGCCATCCCGCTGCCAGACCGCCGCTGGCTCGCGCTCAATTATCTCAACAACTAATGTGTCAGGCAAACGCCGCGAAATGCGTGCATCCTTGATCCAGCCGTTGCCCATCAGATCATCTCGCACCTGATCAATATCGACCAGCATCATCGAACGGTCTTTCTGCGCCAGCGTGATTTCATAGACTTTCAGTTCGTCGATGCGGTTCACACCCGTGACCTCGACACGCTTTACTTCAAAGCCGGCATTACCGACAGTGGCTGCAATCTGGCTGCTAATGCGCTCATTTATGCCGGTATAGTGGGCAACGCTATAAGCGCCCAAAACAAACACGCCGACCAGTCCCCATGTCAGCCCTTTTTGCACCTGCGCTTCGGTAACAGGCATCGCACGAAGAATTTTGTCGAAAATCGAAACCTGACGTACTTTTTTCCGTCCACCTTTACGCGGCTTGGCTTTGGGCTTTTTATTTGTCCGTCTTACTGATGCTGCTGTCATAGCGCTTCCCTCACGATCAATTCGACCAGCTCTTCATAGCTTATCCCCATCTGTCTGGCCTGTTCCGGCACGAGACTGAGCGGCGTCATGCCCGGCTGCGTATTTGTTTCCAACACAAATAGACCGTCCGGCCCCAATTCATCATCCCAACGGAAATCCGTCCGGGAGGTTCCCTTGCAGCCCAATATCTGATGCGCCCGCAGCGCATAGTCGAGACATAGAGCCTCAATATCTGCTGGGATTTCCGCTGGACAGACATGTTCGGTCAATCCTTCGGTATATTTGGCGTCATAGTCATAAAAGCCCTGTACCGGTTTGAGTTCCGTTACACACAAGGCCTTGCCGCCAACCACCGCCGTGGTCAGTTCTCGCCCCTTGATAAAGGGTTCTGCGAGCAGCTCATCAAATTCCTGCCAGGGCCCGGCCACGTCCCGTCCGATCGGGCTACCATAATTGCCCTGATCCGTGATGATCGCCACGCCCACAGAAGAGCCTTCATTGACCGGTTTCAATACATAGGGCCGTGGTAGCGGATCGGCTTCAAAAATATCCGCGCTTTTGACCATCTTGCCTTCCGGCATCCTGATGCCCGCAGGAACCAGCTGCTGCTTGGTCAGTTCCTTGTCGATAGCAATGACCGAAGTGACCAATCCGCTATGGGTGTATGGAATCTGCATCAGATCCAGCGTCCCCTGCACCGTGCCATCCTCACCGGGGCAACCGTGGAGCGCATTGAACACAACATCTGGCTTCACACCATCCAGAACCATAGCAACATTGCGGTCCATATCGATACGCGTCACCTTATGGCCGTTTTTTTCGAGTGCATCGGCTATATCTTTGCCACTCATCAGAGACACTTCCCGTTCGGCGGACCATCCACCCATCAAAACGGCTACATGGAGTTTATCGCTCATGCTGTCTTCCTCGCCTCATATAATGGAGGCTGAGCTTCGATGATATCCTCTGAGCAGTCGATATCCCAGGGGTATAGTCCGTTCACCGCACCAGGCCAGACAAGCTGATAAGCCTCAGACAGCTCTGACCCAAATTCACGCACGTGAAACCACATAGAGGAATTGAAATACCCTTCATCAATCTGGCTCGGATGGACACGTCGCGCGACACAATCGAATCCCTCAACAAGATCACTTATTTCAGTGCCCTCAGCGAGACATAATCCCTCCTCACAGCATTGACGAAGCGTCTCATTTATCATGGAAAGCATCAGTTTTCTCTCAAGTCCAAAGACGATGACTTCAGGCTGTTTGGCTGTTTTTCGAAATCCAACAGAATAAGCGAAATCAGGATCATCACCCTCTGCATCGAACACAAAATTGACTTGACATCCATGTTGATCAACATTGTCTAGTAGCTTTTGTTCGAATTCACTCAGGTTGTGATCTCCAGTCATGTCCTGTCCCCCACGCGCTGAATTTCCCATTGCAGTTCCACACCGCTATCTTCCTTCACCTGCCGCCGCACTTCTTCGCCCAGCGCTTCAATATCGGCAGAAGTCGCTCCGCCGAGATTGAGCAAGAAGTTACAGTGCTTTTCCGACACCTGAGCCTGCCCGATTTGCAGGCCACGGCAACCCGCTTGGTCAACCAATTGCCAAGCCTTGTATCCCTCGGGATTTTTGAAAGTCGAGCCGCCGGTTTTGGAGCGTAGCGGCTGCGATGCCTCCCGTTCGTCAGCGATCCGTTTCATTTCCGCGCCGATGACTTCCGGATCGCCCTCTGTCCCGCGCAGCGTCGCGCTCACAACAATGGCCCCTTCCGGCAGTTCGGAATGGCGATAGCTATAACCCATATCGGCCAGCGGAATTGTTTTTAGTTCACCGTTTCGGAGAACCACGTCCGCGCTTTCCAATATGTCGCAGACTTCCCGGCCATAGGCTCCGGCATTCATCCGCACCGCACCGCCGATCGTGCCTGGGATACCGCGCAAAAATTCTAGCCCCGCAATCCCATGATCGCGCGCCATGCTGGAAGCGGAAATCCCTGGAGCGCCCGCGCCGCAAATCAGCGCATCATCTATACCGAACGTGCCTTTGCCGACAGTTTCTATGCCAGCGAAAGCCTTGCCCAAACGTATCGTCACGCCGCGTTTGCCGCCGTCGCGGATTATGAGGTTGGAGCCCAGGCCCAAAGGCCAGACCGGAATAGCCGGATCGAGGTCTCGCAGGAAATGCTGCAAGTCTTCCACATCCTTCGGCGCAAACAACCATTCCGCCGGACCGCCGCTTTTGAACCAGACCAGCGGAGCCAGCGGCGCTTCGGCGGTCAGCTTGCCACGGGTCTCAGGAAGGGTAGTGGCTACCGTCATGACCGCGCCGCCTTTATGCCATCGGCAAGACCTGCCGCCCATTTGGTGATGTCACCGGCTCCGAGGCAGACAATCATGTCCTTGTCTTGCGCTACCTCTGCCAGCCGCTTTTGCAGGTCCGCTTCATCCGCGACCGTTTCCGCCACGCGGTGCCCGCGCTTGCGCAAACCGGCGGCCAGTGCTTCGCTGTCCACCCCTTCAATGGGTTCTTCACCGGCTACAAAGACCGGTGTCACATAGACCATGTCAGCATCGTTAAACGCTTGCTGAAAGTCCTCCATATGATCACGCAATCGAGTGAAGCGATGTGGTTGGACCACAGCGATCACCCGGCCTTCCGCTCCTTCACGCGCAGCGGAGAGAACCGCACGGATTTCAACTGGATGATGGCCATAATCATCAATCACAATCACGCCATCGACTTCACCGACTTTGGTGAAACGCCGTTTGACGCCGCCAAATTGATTAAAGCCGCTGGCAATCTGTTCATCACTCATGCCCATTTCGAGGCCGACTGCCACAGCAGCAATGGCGTTTTCAACATTATGCCGCCCGGGCATCGGCAAGGTGATGCCTTCAATCGTCCGCGTTTCACCATCGCGGTCGCGGATCACAACATCAAAGCGATTGCCGCCGGGAATCGGTGTAACGTTAATGCCTTTCACATCGGCCTGCGCAGAGAAACCGTAAGTGATGAGCCGCCGGTCGCGGATGCGCGGCAGGATCGCCTGGACTTCGGGATGGTCGAGGCAGAGGATGGCGGCTCCGTAGAACGGTACGTTTTCGATAAATTCGACGAAGCTGTCCTTGATCTTGTCGAAACTTCCATAATGATCAAGATGTTCAGGGTCGATATTGGTGACCACGGCAATCGTCCCATCGAGCCGCAGGAAGCTGCCATCGCTTTCATCCGCTTCAACGACCATCCATTCGCTGTCGCCCAGGCGGGCATTGGAGCCATAGCTGTTGATGATACCGCCATTGATGACGGTCGGATCAATACCACCTGCATCGAGCATCGCCGCAACCATCGAGGTTGTGGTGGTCTTACCATGGGTGCCGGCAATGGCGATTGTCCGTTTGAGCCGCATCAGTTCGGCAAGCATTTCCGCACGCCGCACCAGCGGGATACGGTCTTCCAGTGCCTTTTCGACCTCCGGATTGCCGCGCTTCACGGCTGTAGAGATGACGACCACGGCGGTCCCTTCGACATTCTCAGCCTTCTGGCCAATGGTTACCTTAATACCCTTGGCGCGCAGGCCCTCGACAATATAGCTGTCGGCCAGATCGGAACCCTGTACCTGATAACCCAGATTGTGCATCACTTCGGCAATGCCGGACATGCCGATACCGCCAATGCCGACAAAGTGGATCGTGCCAATGTCCGTACCAACACCCTTCATTGCGTGGTTTCTTTCGCCAACGCGGGACGTGGATTGGGAATGATCGAGGACTGTTCCTCTTTCACTTTCAATGTTTTGGAGAGCGGTGACGTACCGATGCTTTCCACCAGATCAGCAAGATCACTTACGGCATCCGGCCGACCACATTTGCGGGCAAAGCGGGCGGCATTTTGCAACGCTTCGGGGCCAAGCGCCATCTTCTGCATCTGCTTGGCCAGTTCCTTGGCGGTAAATTGTGGCTGCGCAATCGACCGAGCACCGCCGGCGGCAACCATCTCGCGGACATTTTGCGTCTGATGGTCATCAGTTGCTATCGGCAATGGGATAAGGATCGCCGGACGGCCAGCAGTAGTCAGCTCTGCAATGGTCGAGGCCCCTGCCCGTCCAATAACGAGATGCGCCCAGCCCAGGCGCTGCGGCAGGTCGGGCAGATAGGTGGCAAGTTCCGCTGGGATGTCATGCTCCGCATATTTCTCACGCACGCGCTCGATATCCTGTTCACGGCATTGCTGGGTCACCTGAAGACGACGCCGCAAATGCATCGGCAGCAATGCGAGACCATCAGGAACGACATCGGATAATATTGTCGCGCCCTGACTGCCGCCCGTTACGAGCACGCGAAAAATGCCTTCCTCGGTCAAAGGCGGATATGGTTCTTCACGCAGGGCGATCACTTCTTCTCGCACAGGATTACCAACGAGATGGACCTTTTCCTCATATTTGGGCTTGAGTTTAAGGATATCCGGATAAGATGTCGCAATCGCATTCACTGAACGCGCGGCCAGCCGATTAACACGGCCTAAAACGGCATTTTGTTCATGGATGATCGTTGGAATATTTTTCCGGTTCGCGGCCAACAGAGCGGGAAAGGCGGGATAGCCGCCAAAGCCCACGACTGCAGAGGGTTCAAATGCATCATAAAGCTGCATTGCCATCATCCGACCCTTCAGAATCGCGCGCGCTCCCGCCAGCCAACCGCGCGGGTCTTTGGTAATTCGTCCGGCGGGTAGCACATGGACCTGCCCATCATCGACCATGCCGGGAATTTTCTCGCCCCGTTCGTCGGTGATCAGGGCTACACGGTGGCCGCGCTGGACCAGCTCCTTGGCCAGTGCATAGGCGGGGATCATATGGCCGCCAGTACCACCTGCGGCGAGAACATAATGTTTCGTAAAGCTCATTTGGTCACCATGATTTCCTTGGGGATTTCCTTCGGCCGATCTTTAGGCCATTTCGTGACATATTGTGAGCGATCTAAATAGGGGTTTCTGCGCGTGAATGCTAGCAGCAGTCCGACACCCAAAGAGAGGGCAAGGAAGGATGAGCCGCCATAGCTGATCAACGGTAGCGTCATGCCTTTGGAGGGGAAAAGTTGCAGGTTCACCGCCATGTTGATCAGCGCCTGCCCGCCAAATTGTGCGGTCAATCCGGCAACCGCGAGGATGATAAAATTATCTTCCTCGTCCAGCAAACGCAAGAACACACGCACGATGATGGCGAGGTAAACAAGGGCAATGGCAACGCAGGCTAATAGCCCGAATTCCTCCCCAATGACGGAGAAGATATAGTCGGTATGCGCTTCGGGCAGTTTGAACTTCGCGGTTCCAAGACCCGGTCCAGTACCGAGCAAGCCGCCACCGGTGAGCGCTTTATGCGCCAGCATCACCTGATCGAACTCATCGCCACCGAACAGCCAGCTATTTATCCTCTGCGTTGCCACGGGATAGAGAAAATAGGCTCCGATTAAGCCACCAATACCGCCCATGCTGATTACCGCAATCAACCGTGCGGACAGACCAGAGATCATCATAAGGACGAACCAGATCCCGCAAAAGATCAACGTTTGTCCCAAATTGGGTTGCATCATCAACAAGAGCGCAATGATACCAGTCAACACGAAAGACAGAGATATCACCGGTAGTGACGGGTCTTTAACCCGAAGCGATAGAAGCCATGCCAGCGAAACCGCATAAAAGGGTTTCAGAAACTCGCCTGGCTGAACCGTTGCAAATCCATAACCGATCCAACGCTGCGCACCGTTGACGGTCTTGCCGAATATCGGAACCAGAAACAGCAGCGCGAAGGCGCCGACCGCAGCCAATATTGCGAACCGCCGCGCCTGTTCCTTGGGCAGCATCGAAACGACAAGCATGATAGGAATACCAACGATAACCCAACCAAGTTGGCGATAGAAATAGTAAAGCGGATCGAGCGAGACAGCCGCCGTGCTATGCTTCAATGCCGATACCGGCGACGCAGCCGCCACTGCAATCAACCCGATGGCGATCAAAGTCAGCATCAGCGCCAGCAACACCCGGTCCAGTTCCCAGAACCAGACGGACAGCGGTGAACGATCGCTGCGGCCCAGGCGCGATTCCAACTGAAAACGCTTCTTTTTCAAGCCTGCCGCAATTTCCGGCAACTGGCCTTTAGAGGTGGTTCCATCGGTCATACTATACTGCCCCCAGAAGCGGTTCCGATCAGGTTATTTTCAATTACGCTATCCACCGCACAGCGGAAACATTCGCCGCGCGCCTCAAAATCCTTGAACTGGTCGAACGAAGCGCAGGCGGGAGACAGTAAAACGACTTCCCCTGGTTTGGCGTTCGCAGCGGCATGTTGGACCGCTGTCAACATCATTTCGCACGGATCAACCGGCATATGTGGGGCGAGCAACTCGCCAAATACTGGTCCAGCGTCACCAATTGTATAAGCCTGCACCACATTGCCGAAATAAGGTTCACATTCTTTCAGGTCATCACTTTTTGGCAATCCGCCAAGTATCCAGTGAATCTTGGGATATGCACCAAGGGCCGGACCGGTTGATGCGGGATTGGTCGCCTTGCTATCATTTACAAACAGAACGCCATCCGCTTCTGCCATGAGCTCCATCCGGTGCGGCAAGCCCTTGAAGCTCTCCAGAGCAGGCCTCCACTGATGCTCTTGGATCCCCAACGCCTCAGCCGCGGCCACAGCCGCTATGGCGTTTTGAAGATTATGCGGCCCCTGCAGCGACGGCCATTCCGCCTGCCCCTCCAACAGGATCGAACTGCTATCAACAATATTCTGAACCCGGCCTTCGGCACGGATGAACTGCAAAGCAAGCTGTGTCTTTTCATCAGCACCACCGAATATCGCGACATGGTCCGCGCCCATCATATCGAACAGACGCACTTTTGCCGCTGCATAGGCATCATAGCTGTCATAGCGATCCAGATGATCGGGGCTGATATTGAGCAACATCGCGACATCGCAATCAAGGCTATGCGTCAGATCAATCTGATAACTGGACAATTCCAGCACATAGACACCGCCCGCTGCCAGCGGCTCCTGCGATAGGATCGGCACACCGATATTACCGCCCATATGCGTCGGCAGGGCTGCGCTTTGAATGATATGATGCAAAAGGGCCGTGGTTGTTGACTTGCCGTTTGTGCCGGTAATCCCGACAACCCGATGCGGCGGCAATGATCGTCTTGCCTGCGCAAATAGTTCAATATCTCCGACAATCGGTACACCATCATCCGCCGCCTTGTCCCGGATAGGATGGGTGTTGAGCGGCACGCCAGGTGAAACGACAACCGCATCATAATCGCTGAGGTCCGCCTCCAGCGGATCAGCAATGATCGCCTTGTCATTGGCAGCTTCCCGCAAATCTTCACGCGCGTCCCAGGCCAATATCCGTGCACCGCTGGCATGCAGAGCATCAAGGGTCGCCATGCCGGATCGCGCCAGGCCCAAAATGGCATAGCTTTTGTTGGCAAAGGCGGACGAACGCATCATCTGAGCTTGAGTGTCGCCAGACCGGCCAGCGCCAGAACCAGGCTGATGATCCAGAAACGGATCACAACGGTTGATTCAGACCAACCCAGCTGTTCGAAATGATGGTGGATCGGGGCCATGCGGAAAACTCGCTTGCCGGTGCGTTTGAAGAAGAAGACCTGCACAATGACGGAAACCGCTTCCAGCACGAATAGCCCGCCAACAATTGCAAGGACGATTTCATGATGGATCGAAACTGCAATCGCACCCAGGGCGCCTCCTAAAGCGAGACTTCCCGTATCGCCCATGAATACTGCTGCCGGTGGCGCGTTAAACCAGAGAAAGGCGAGACAGGCCCCGATGATGCAGGCACAGAAAATAGCCAGTTCCCCAGCACCCGGAACAAAGGGAATGCCCAGATATTCGGAAAAGACCGCGTTGCCTGACAAATAGACGAGGATCAGGAATGTAGCGCTGGCAATCGCTACCGGCATTGTCGCCAGACCATCAAGACCATCGGTCAGGTTCACTGCATTGCCGGAACCGACAATGACAAACATGGCAAAGGGGAAATAGAACCATCCCAGATTGATCTGCACTTCATTGAAGAACGGAACATAGAGATTGGTACCGACTTGCTGGACTATGATCCAGGTTGCGAATCCGGCAACAACAAATTCCATCAACAATCGAACACGGCCCGGGACGCCTTTATGACTGGATTTGCTGACTTTGTCATAGTCATCCATGAAGCCAATAGCCCCGAAACCAAGCGTCACAAAGATACAGACCCAGACAAAAATATTGCTGAGATCCATCCACAACAAAACGGAAACAACCACCGAAAGCAAAATCATCAGGCCGCCCATGGTTGGCGTTCCCGCTTTCTTAAGATGGGTAATTGGTCCATCTTCGCGGATCGGCTGCCCCTTACCCTGTTTCATTCTGAGCATGTTGATGAACCGTGGTCCGATAAGCATTCCGATAAACAAGGCGGTTGCAACCGCCGCGCCGGAGCGGAAGCTTAGATAGCGAAAGACGTTGAAAACACCTTCAAATTCAAGCCATTGTGCCAATAGATAAAACATTAATACTCCCCGCCCACCAAAGCCGAAACGACCTTGGCGAGCCCCAGATAATTTGACCCCTTGATTAGAAGGATGTCTTCGTCGCTGATTTCCCCTGCGACTTCAGCCAGCGCTTCCGAAGAGCCCGCGACATGAGATATTTTGGGGGTGTGATCAAGTTTTTCTGCAATTATTTTGGCCAGTCTAGTCGACGTATAAGCCATTTCATCGCCAACCAAGACGATGGTCCGTGCACCAGAGGCGATTATATCATCAGCTAATGCTTCATGATAATGCTGCGCCTTGTCTCCAAGCTCGCCCATCGCGCCGAGCAGGACGATCTTCTTGCCGTCACAATTTTCGTTCGCCAGCTGGCCCAAGGTTGCTTTCATGGACACCGGATTGGCGTTGTAGCTTTCGTCCACAAGCGTTGCCTGACCGCCATTCTTCAGGTCAATCTGATGCCGCCTGCCGCGACCATCCAGACCCTGCAAATCCGCCAGCGCCAGACCAGCTGCTGCCAGATCACCGCCAACCGCCCGAACCGCTGCCATTATGGCAAGTGCATTGGATACCCAGTGTTTTCCGGGTTCCGCAACCGTAAAACACAGGCTGCGGTCTCCTTCACCATCGTCGCGAAGGTGCGCGGTTACCAGTGACCCGCCACCTTGGGCGGGCACGATATCAACTGCACGAACATCGGCCTGTTCATCAAAACCAAAAGTGACGATATTCTTGGTGCAGCGGGAAGCCGCTTTGCGCAGCCTTTCATAATAGGGACTGTCAAACGGGATGATTGCCGTCCCTTCATGAGTCAGGCCCTGGAAAATCTCGGCCTTGGCATCGGCAATCGCTTCGACGCTGGGGAAATGGCCGATATGCGCTGGCGCTATGGCCGTTATAATCGCCACGTCGGGTCGGACCAGTCGCGTGAGCTGCGCCAGCTCACCGGCATGGTTCATGCCCATTTCAAAAATCCCATATTGGCATCCCGCCGGCATACGCGACAGGCTCAGCGGAACACCAACATGGTTATTGTAGCTTTTCACCGACCGATGGGACTTTCCCATGGACGCACGGTTCAAAGCTGCAAAAAGGGCTTCCTTCGTACCGGTTTTTCCAACCGATCCGGTAACTCCGATAATTTTCGCATCGCCGCGCGCCCGCGATGCAACGGCAAGGTCATTCAGCGCCTTGGTCGTGTCGGATACCAGGATATGTGGGCCATCAACCGGCTGACTTACCACTGCTCCGGCGCCACCGGCCGCATAGATATCATCGACATAAAGATGTCCGTCGCTCTGTTCGCCTTTGAGAGCAAAGAACAGATCACCCGGACCGATTTCGCGAGAATCGAAAGCAACGCCGCTGACCTCAAAATCCGCACTTGCCTGGCCTTTTACGGCCTCAGCAATGGCCGAAGATGTCCAAAGAGCTTTCCCCTGAGCGGTCATGCAGCAGCCTCCGGTTCCGGCGTACCACTACCTTCGCCAGCATATTCGCGGGCGCATTCTCGGGCGACCTCAACATCATCAAATGGGATGATGCGATCACCGATAATCTGCCCCTGTTCATGGCCTTTCCCGGCCAGCAGGATGATGTCATCCGCTTGTGCAAGGCCGATAGCATGCGATATCGCAGCGCGACGATCGCCCACTTCTTCCGCGCCCGGCGCACCGGCCATGATCTCGGTCCGGATGGCGGCGGGATCTTCGCCGCGCGGGTTGTCGTCAGTGATAATGGCAATATCGGAGAGGTTCGTTGCTACCTTACCCATTTCCGGACGCTTGCCTTTGTCCCGGTCCCCTCCGGCACCGAAAATCGTGATCAACCGGCCTTTAACATGCGGACGCAGGGCATCAATCGCGGCGCGCAAACCATCCGGTGTATGGGCATAGTCCACATAAACTGGCGCGCCGACTTTGGTTATGACGGCACGTTCCAGACGGCCGCGCACCGGCTGCACTCGCTGGAGATGATCAACCACATCGTCTAGCGTTCCGCCGGTAGACAGGACAACGCCCGCAGCGCACAAAACATTGGAAGCCTGATAGGCACCGATCAGCGGCAGGGAGATACGATGCGTATTGCCCTGGGCCTTGACCATCAGCACCTGCCCCAACTGGGTCGGCGTGCGCGATAGCAGGCGCAGCGAGGTACCCTTTTCACCAACAGTGAAAAGATTGAGACCTCTCTCCATAGCCCGCTTGATCACCGCTTCGGACCACTCGTCATCCGCCCAGATCACTGCGGTCCCGGCTCCATCAACAACCTCATCGAACAGCCGCATCTTGGCTTCGAAATAGCTGTCCATATCGCCATGATAGTCGAGATGGTCACGGCTGAGATTGGTGAACACCCCGACCTGCACGGGCAGGCCCTCGGTACGATATTGCGACAGGCCGTGGCTGGACGCTTCAAATATCGCGTGGCTGACACCCTCGCGGGCGAGGCCCGACATATTGGACAGAAAGGTGACAATATCTGGCGTAGTCAGCCCCGTCTTGACCTGCTCGCTCGCGGTAGTAACGCCCAGCGTGCCGATAGACGCGCTGTTGAGACCAGCCATCCGCCAGAGCTGGCGGGTCAGTTCCGCCGTCGACGTCTTGCCATTCGTGCCCGTCACGGCCGCAACATATTGCGGCGATGGGGTAAAATAACGGGCGGCCATCAATGCAAAGACACGGCGTGGTTCTTCCGCGGCAATATGAACAGCGCCTTCAACTTCGGCATCCGGGCGGGCGACAATCGCAATCGCGCCGGCGGCAACAGCGGCCTCGATAAAATCCTCGCCATTGACTTGAGTGCCTTGAAAAGCGCCGAAAATATTACCCGGAGCAATTTTGCGATGGTCAATGGCAAAGCCCGTGACATGGGCCTCACCATTTTCGCTTTCTAATGCCGTATCCGATAGTCCGGCGATAAGAGCACATAGTTTCATCGCCTATCCTTTCGGCGACCAAAGAAGCGGGGTCAGTTCCGATACATCAACGTCGCGGTGCTCATCGGGAACAACGCCCAGCATCGGCCCGACCCGCGGAACAACCTTGCGCACGACCGGCGCTGCGGTCCAGCCAGCCGTCCGCTGAAACCCGGTTTCTGCATTACCTTTGGGCTCATCGAGCATCGCGATCACCACATAGCGCGGATTATCCATCGGAAAGGCAGCAGCGAATGTCGATACAAGCGATGTCCTGTTATATCCGCCATTGGCTGGTTTTTCCGCAGATCCCGTCTTGCCGCCGATCCGGTATCCCGGCGCATCCGCCTTGCGCCCCGTGCCATTGGAAACGATCATCCGCAGCAGCTGCCGCATACGCGCGCTCGTTGCTGCCTTGAATACCCGGCGGCCTTCCGCTTCCTCTCCCGGCTCGACCTTCAGCAATGTCGCCGGGCGCCAGATACCGCCATTGACTAAAGCAGCATAGGCACTCGCCAAATGAAGCGGCGTCACGGCTATGCCATGACCATAAGCGACCGTCATGTTGGTAACCCGGCCCCAACTTTGCGGCCAAAGTGGTTTGCCGCGTTCCGCCAGCTCGATATGCGGCCGCTCATCAAATCCCAGCCGCCGGATCATATGCTCCATGCCCTCTTTGCCAAGATTATCTGCCAACCGCGCGGTGACAATATTGGAGCTGTGCACAAGTGTTTCCGGTACGTTGAGATAGCGGTTCTGGCCATGATCATCCTTGATCCTAAAGCCAGCCACCTTAATCGGCTCTGTAGCATTGTAGCGCACCGCCAAATCCGTCACCGTTCCGGCATCCAGCGCCGCTGCAACCGTGAGCGGTTTAAAAGTCGAACCCAATTCAAACACGCTCTGCGTGACTTCATTGGCCTGATATTTCATTGTCTCTTTGCGGATCTTGTTCGGATCAAACACAGGGAGAGATGCAAGTGCCATCACCTCGCCCGTATGGACATCCAGGATGATACCCGCCGCACCGCGCGCTTCATGCGCCGTCATGGCAACCATTAGCTCACTTTCGAGCGCTGCCTGCACCCGGCTATCTATGGAAAGCGCTGCCGGCGTTCCGCGCAAGCCTTCGTCTTTCAGGCGATCATTGAGCGCGCGCTCCATTCCCATGACGCCTTCACTATCCGCATTTACATAACCCAGAACATGGGCAGCCAGATCACGTTGTGGGTAAAGCCTTTCATTCTCGCGCGGAAATTCAATACCAATCTCGCCAAGTGCATGGACCTGCCGGACTTCGTTGGGCAATGCCCGGCGGCGAAGATAAGTGGGCCTAGATCCATCTAACTTCGAAAAGAACTCGGCAGCCGTTGTGTCGGGAAACAGATCAGCCAGTTGGCGCGCCAATTGCTCCTTGTCACCCAAGACACGCTCCGGCACCACCCGAATAGCATAACCCTTCATCGTCCTGGCAAGCGGCACGCCGTTACGATCCACAATATCACCGCGCACCGGCACGAAGGTCGAACTCGACATGCGCGTGGGCTTGGCGTCTTCCAATATACTAAAACTGATCAAACGCCCGACGATAACGGTGAAGACAGCCAGAAATACCAGCAGCAATACCATCAAACGAAAGTGAGCGCTGGCTGTTACTTCCTTACTCTTACCGGAAAACTGCATCTTTCTGCTGCTTGCCAGAAGAGTTGTCATTGAGCGCGACTCCCAGCTCGCTCGGTATCGGCCCTCGCGGCGAGTTGTTTTATCAACCCGTCATCCAGCAGTTTGTCTTCCATATCAGCCACCCGTGCGGTTTTGGTTTCCCGCAGCTCAGCCGCCGTTGGTTCGTCTCCGGATGTAGTCCCATCACCGATTTGGATCGATGCCAGTTCACCAGCATCGGCGTCACGCTCTTTCGCTGAAGCTGTCGGAAAAACCGAACCGATAATACCGGCTGGCTGAACCTTGTCCATCGTACTGATTACCGCGACTTTGACAGGTTTGCGCAGGTCCTTGCCGCCAAGATTGGCGAGCGCGCGTTCGCCATCAAGATATTGAGAAGCCTCAGGAGACACATAGCCATATTCGAGCTTGTTCCAGTGCTCCAGCTGGCGCAAATTGGCGCGCGCGCTAAATTCTGTTTCGAGGTAACGGATCTCTTTTTTGACTGATACAATCTTGTTGTCGGTGCGCGCCAAGTCACTCCGTAGAGTGGCTACGCTGAGCGATAGTGGATAGAGTAGGATCGCAACCAGAAAAACAAGCGCGAGCCATCCGATACCTTCAAGACGTTTCACCGCCAGTTTCATTGCACGCCTCCTGTCGCCGCTTGGCTCGGCGCATCGGAACGCACCGCTGATCTGAGGGTGGCGGAGCGGGCTCGGGGATTAGAGACCTGCTCCGCCCCGGTCGGGCGCACCAGTTTGGCTGGTTTATGAAAGGTGGGCGCCGGCCGTGTTTCGGAAACTTGGGGTAGATGGCGTGAACCAGCGGATTTTTGGCCGCTGCGGTCACGCAGGAAATTTTTGACGATACGATCTTCAAGGCTGTGAAAAGTCACGATGGCAAGACGGCCACCGGGTTTTAGCAGCCGCTCGGCGGCCACGAGACCATCTTCCAACTCGCCGAGTTCGCGGTTGATATGGATGCGAATGGCCTGAAAGGTCCGGGTCGCCGGATCTTTCTTGTCGCCCGGTTTTTGACCCAATGCCTTGCGAACGACATTAGCCAATTCTGACGTACGGGTCAGCGGGCGGGCATTGACTATCGCCTTGGCAATTTTGCGCGAACGCCGCTCTTCGCCATAGCGATAGATGACATTGGCAATTTCTTCTTCATCCGCTTCATTCAGAAAATCGGCAGCACTGGGCCCGTCTTGTGACATGCGCATATCCAGCGGACCATCCTTTTGAAAAGAGAAGCCACGCTCTGCCTGATCCAGCTGCATCGAGGACACGCCAATATCCAGCGTCAAACCGTCAATATCCTCACCATCCAGCACCTCGGCCATTTGTGAGTAAAAGCCATGATGCAGAACCAGCTTGCCATCTGAAGCCTCAACCAAGGCCTGGCCATTGGCAATGGCATCAGGATCTTGATCGAAGCCATGCACTTTTGCACCAGCAGCGACCATCGCCATGCTGTAGCCGCCCGCGCCAAATGTGCCGTCAACATGCGTTTCGCCCGGGGTAATGGCGAGCGCATCAATGACTTCATCGAGCAGAACGGGGACATGAGGAGTTTCAGGATTCATTGTCACGGCTTTTGGGGTCATTTCTTTTTCCCCAATTCGCTGAGATGAAATTCAACCAGACGCTTGTCGACCGGCACATCGTCGGTCGTGTCGAGCAAGGCTTGCGGCGCCCAAAGGCAAAAGGTTTTGCCAATACCGTGAAAAAGGACATTGTTTTTCAAGCCGCCGATGGCCTGCAACATGGGCGGCAGAACGAAACGACCGCTGGCATCAAAGCTAAGTTCCTGCAGGGTTGAGAATTTGCGCGCGCCTGCGGCATCGCGGTCATAGGGTTCCGACCGGGCGATCGCGATTTCTTCTTCCTTGTCGATTTCCGCAAGCATGTCGATTTTGCGGCTGAGGCCAAAACCGACGAGGCAATCCCATTTTTCATGCTTGCCGAGACAAAGGACGCGGCCGTCGCTGCTGGCAATCAGGTCTTTACGCAGAAAAGCAGGAACGGACAGACGACCCTTGTCATCTATCGCGGATATTCCCGATCCTGAATAAGCATATTTGCCAGACACAGCCTCAATCCCTCAACAGTATCAAAAGGCAAATATGTCCTGTTGAGAGAAGCGCGCAGCCGACCACTCCCGAAACACCAGAATCCCGGACAGGAAATTTACCCCGATAACGCAATAGGGTTAACAGGGGAGAGCTGGGGATGGAAGGGGATTTTACGGGATTTTAAGGGAAAATTTGGGTAGAATCATTTATCTATTTGATTTTATTATATTTTATTTTGAACTCCTTTCGACGGATCCAGCGAAAACTCGGGTTAGTGGTTGGAAACATAGGGAATAAGCGGAAGTTTTCGTTCCCGCTCGCGCAAGAATCACAGTCCGTTGTGCAGATCATCGATGAAAATATCGGTCAATCCTCTCGCATCTGCCGGGCGGTCGCTATCTTCACTCGTTGTTGCATCGGGCCATAGATCATGATTTAAAAAATCGGCATCTGCCAGAATAATCGCACGCCCTTTACCTACAACGCAGCTTGCCATGACATTCGCTACGCTCAATGTGCATTGGTCATTGTCTCTTGCCTCGTTCGGCAAGAGTTTGAGAGTCCCGATGCCAGCAGTTGATATGGTCGCTCCAGCAAAATCCAGTTCCACACCGCCCGACCCCGCTTCGTCTGGTTCTTGCAATTCCAATCCCCAGTGTTCCAGCAAAGGCGATAATAATCCCGAAGTCAGCGGTCGACGCTTGTCGCCCAATGGCAGGTGCGTATGCCATAGCAACATAGGATCGGTGAGGATGAGTGCTTTGCCCCCTGCCCTGACCCACGCATCAACTGCGGCAATATCTGCCGGCGCCATGGCTGGCGGCTGAGCCAGCACGATGACATCGGTTCCCGATCCATCTAACGTTTCAAAACTGTCAACTGCCGCGATGTCATATTTTTGCTGCCAATAGGCGTAGATAGGCGCAGGGCTTGTCCTGCCGGACAATATACTCTGCATCGATGCCCCCTCACCCCAGATTATCGGTAAGCTGGTCATCAATTGAATTTTCAATGGAACACTATTTTCCGTCGAAGCGTTGGTCGCCGCCGGACTGCATTGAGCAAGCAGAACGCCAGCCAGGATGGCAAGCCCCAATCGAGTCCGCTGCAACAAAGACTATGGCTCCTTGTCCATAGGCGCTTCGAGCTTGGGGTCTGGTTCGAGGTCAGGGACAACTTGTGCACGCGTGCCAGGAACAGTGGGTACCGGTTCCACAACCTCTTCCTCTTGCACCGGCGCCGGCGTGATTCCCATTTCTGCTAATGGTTCTGCCGGCGTCTGCACTTGTACCGGTGGAGGTTCAGCCTCAGCCGCAATCCGGCCTGCATTTTCAAGCGCCTCAGCCTGAATCTGTTCAATTGCAGACTGCTCATCACTGGCGCGCTGCAACACAAAATTGGCGACACTGACCACCAGCAATACTGCGACCAATCCGACAACCCCAACCTGAATACGCTGTATCGTATCCTGGTCACTATTGTCTTTCTTGGCATTCTGATCTTTCGGATCTTCAATCATCATCTATGAGCCAGGGAAAAACTGGCAATCCTTTTTGTTGCAACCATTCGGCATTGTATAACGAAGACAAATAGCGAAAGCCTGTATCGCATAATATGGTCGCGACTTTGCTACCCGGCCCCAATTCCTTGCCCAGCGCAATAGCACCCGCCACATTAATCCCGGATGAGAGGCCAAGGCAAAGCCCCTCTTCCTGCAACAAACGCTCGACCCATTTCAGCCCTTCTTCATCGCTGATGCGATATTGGGTATCAATCACGGCATCTTCAAGATTGCCAGTAATTCGTCCCTGGCCAATGCCTTCCGCGACGCTGCTGCCCTCTGACTTCAACTCACCATGCGCATAATAATTATAGAGCGCGGCGCCATGCGGATCAGCCAAGCCGATTTTCACATTTTCATTTTTTGCCTTGAGCCCCATGCCGACACCGGCGATGGTCCCGCCCGTACCAGCCGCACAGACAAATCCATCAACCTTGCTATCCATCTGTTCCCAGATTTCTTCAGCTGTGGTTTCAATATGGGCACGGCGATTAGCGACATTGTCAAACTGGTTCGCCCAGACAGCGCCGTCGGTTTCTTCTGCCAAGCGGCGGGAGGTATGCACGAAATGCCCTGGATTGGCATAAGGCGCAGCAGGAACCAGAACCAGCTTTGCTCCCAGTGCGCGCAGCGTATCCATTTTTTCCCGGCTCTGCGTTTCGGGCATTACGATGGTCGTCTTGTAACCTTTGGCATTGGCAACAAGCGCAATGCCGATACCGGTATTGCCGGCCGTGCCTTCGACGATCATACCACCAGGCTTCAATAAGCCGCGTTCTTCAGCATCTTGCACAATGAAAAGCGCAGCACGGTCTTTCACCGATGCGCCAGGATTGGCAAATTCACATTTGCCATAAATATCACAGCCTGCTTCTGTGCTGGGTCCAGCAAGACGGACAAGAGGAGTGTTACCGATAAGGTCGAGCGTATTGGGTAATATGTTCATAGCGCCTTCCATAGTCTGGCTGATGATTGACGACAAGCGGAGACAATTTGGGTGGGGCAAAGCCCAGCTTTATCGCAGTGCCGAGCTTTCCGCTTTTCTGTCAAAGCTTTGCCGATGAAGTTCACGAAGTTCACAATGTCCTTTCGGGCTTTTTCGCGGCTCATTTTTGGGACCAAAGTTCACACAGTTCACAGGTGGTTTGCAGGCTGTGATTATCCTGCGAAGTTCACAAAGTGCACAGTCCCCATTGAGGCATTTTATTGTGTCGCTTCTTTTCAAAGTTCACACAGTTCACAGACACCCGCGCGCACGCGCTGTTCGCTAAAATCTGGCAGGCAGAATAGAATATAAGCGACAAGTTCATGCGCGCTGTTATACCCGATGAAACGTCATGTAGGACAGGCCTATTTCAGGACACCGCGCCTCACTTGGCCGCACGCCATTGACCTAACGGCAGGCCTTCGACCGTCCACTCACCGATACTCCAACGCACCAGCCGCAGGGTCGGATAGCCAACCGCAGCCGACATCCGTCGCACTTGCCGATTGCGCCCTTCGCGGATGGTCAGCTTGAGCCAGCTGTCGGGAATATTTTTACGAACCCGGATCGGCGGATCACGCGGCCATAGTGACGGATCATCAATCCGAACAACTTCCGCCGGGCGCGTCAGACCATCTTTCAGGCGAACGCCTTGCCGGAGGTTGTCCAATGCCGCTTCTTCGGGCTCCCCTTCCACCTGCACCAGATAGGTTTTCGGCATCTTATATTTGGGATCGGCAATCCGGGCCTGCAATTTTCCGTCGCCTGTCAACAGCATCAACCCTTCACTATCGCGGTCCAGCCGCCCCGCTGGATAGACGCCGGGCAGGTCGATAAAATCCGACAATGTGGGCCGCTTGGTCGGACTGCCGCGATCGGTAAATTGCGGCAACACGCCAAAAGGTTTGTTGAATAATATGAGGTTCGACATGCCATGTCTGTGGCACCGATGGCCGGGTCGGGCAATGGAATAGCGTCTTTGACGGGTCCGGAATTTATTGGATAGGCTAATCCCGCCGCTTTGCTTATGGAGCATGCATGCAATTTAAAAATTTCGATATCGCGGCTTTTCTCCAAGATAATTGGCAAAAGAAGCCGCTGTTCCTGAAAAACCCATGGACCGTTTGGCACAATCCGCTCGAACCCAACGAGCTGGCGGGACTGGCCATAGAGGAAGGAATTGAATCGCGTCTCGTCATTCAGTCAGAAGGCTCTTGGCAACTCGAACATGGCCCCCTGCCCGACAATCGCTTTGACACGCTTGGCACCAGCTGTTGGACTTTGCTGGTACAGGCCGTCGATCATTATGTGCCTGAGGTCGCTGCGCTGATCGAACCATTTCGTTTCATCCCCAATTGGCGGATCGATGATGTGATGGTGAGCTTTGCCGCAGACCAGGGCGGGGTCGGACCGCATTTTGATCAATATGACGTGTTTTTGATCCAAGGGTCCGGCAAACGCCGCTGGCAAGTCGGTGGTCATTGCGATGAAAATAGTCGGCTCATCCCGCATGATGAGTTGCGCCTGCTTGCCGAATTTGAAGCAGAGGAAAGCTTCATCTGCGAACCCGGAGATATTCTCTATATTCCGCCCGGTATCTCGCATGATGGCGTTGCGATGGGCGCGGATTGCATGACCTATTCCATCGGTTTTCGCGCGCCGTCGCGCAGCGATCTTATCGGTCATTGGTGTGATGACCTGCTGGCCGAGATGCAAGATGATGATCGCTATGCCGATCCGGATATTGAGGTCCAATCCAATCCCGGTGAAATATCACCGCACGCTGTCGACCGACTGCATGCGATGATTACTGAGAAAATGGGCGATCGCGAAGCTTTTGCTCGGTGGTTCGGGCAATATAGCAGCTCTCCCAAATATTCGGAGATAGATTGGCAGCCGGATGATAAGGTCCAGATGCCCGCGCTGCGCAAACGGCTGCAGCAAGGCGCTGCGCTCAGCCGCAATCCGGCCAGCCGTTTTTCCTTCATCCGCCAGAATGCCGGACCACTGTTGTTGTTCGTTGATGGCGAGACCATCGCATGTGCTGATGACATGGTGCGTTTTGCAGAAAGCTTGTGTGCGCAAAACACTGTCACCATCAACGAGACAGAGACAGATTCAGAAAACGTGCTGAACCTGATATTGGAGCTGTTGAACCGCGGTTGCCTGGCTTTCGATCCGGTGGATTAAAAAGCCGACAATCAGGACAGATCAAATTTTTCAGGCACCATCTTGGCAAGCATTTTGTTGCAGGCCGTCAGGTTGCGCTTGAAAACATCATGCGCATTCATCGCCTCCAGAAACGCGACCAACCCCGGCCATTTAGCGGCGTCGGGTGGTCCCGCGATCAAGTCAGTCTGCATCAATTGGGCTGCAACGGCGATATCCGCGATGGAGAGCCCATCACCGAGAAAATATTGTCCGCCGTCAAGTTGCCCTTCGAGATAATCCCATAGCGGCGGCAGTTTTTCATTCCATGTCTTGCGCGCGGTTTCCAGATCAGGTTCCTTGCCAGCCATCGCGGAAAATATGATCGGCCGAAAAACCCCGCCACCGCCATTCATCGCCAGGGCGCTGTCAGCAAATTCCTCCAACCACAACGCACGGCCAAAGAGAAATGGGTCGTCAGGATAGGCAGCGGGCTGCGGACATTTTTTCTCCAGATAGCCGCACATGGCCGAGCTGTCCGCAATCGTGCCAGCCGTTCCTTCGGTACCGACAGACATATCGCGCAAGGCGGGAATGCGTGCCAGCGGGCTTATCTCCAGATACCAGTCCGGCATCGCCATGATGTTGATCGCGACACAATCATAATCGAGCCCTTTGAGCGCAAGCACCGCCTCCGTCTTGCGTTGAAACGGAGACAAAGGTGATCCGTACAGGATAAATTCTGCGGTCATATGTTGGTCTTTCCTTTTTTGCTTTTGTCATCCCGGTGAAAGCCAGGATATAGAGAAATGTCGAACTCTATTTTTCTTGATAACTAATCTCAACCGTATCAGCCGCCTGCTTCGCAAGCGCTCTGGCTGCGTCACTATTCCCGCCCGACGCCAAGGCCACCGCCATGCGTCGAAAGGGCCGCGTAACCGGTTTGCCGAAAATCCGCACGTCCACTTCTGCTCCCTCTTCACTCATGGCCAAGGCATCGGCTATGCCAGTGAAGGTAAATTGCTCACTGTCCCGATCCGCCAATATCACCGCACTGGCACTGGCCGGTGCGGTCAGGGCGATGTGTGGGATGGGAAGCCCCATGATGGCGCGGGCGTGGAGGTCAAATTCGCTCAAATTCTGGCCGATCAGCGTGACCATTCCGGTATCGTGAGGGCGAGGGCTGAGTTCGGAGAAAATCACTTCACCGTCTTTGGTGACAAAAAACTCAACGCCGAACAGGCCCCATCCCTTTCCGTCTCCGGCGAGATTGTCGACGACCTTGCGCGCCATATCCTGTGCGGTGGCGAGCGCCTGGTCCGACATCGCCGCGGGTTGCCAGCTCTCCTGATAATCGCCGCGTTCCTGACGATGGCCAATGGGCGGGCAGAACAACACGCCCTCACCTGTCCGGATTGTCAGAAGCGTGATTTCATAATCAAAATCGATAAATTGCTCGACAATTACGCGCGCACGATCGCCCCGCATATTGTCGACGGCATAGTTCCAGGCATCTTCCAACGCATCGGCATTATCCACCTTACTTTGCCCCTTGCCAGAGGAGGACATGACCGGCTTGATGACCAGCGGCAGCCCAAGATCTTCGGCAGCAGCCTGCACTTCGGCAAAGCTCTCGGCATAATGATAGCGCGAGGTGGTGAGGCCCAGTTCCTGTGCAGCGACATCCCGAATGGCATCGCGGTTCATGGTCAGCTGCGTCGCGCGTGCAGATGGCACGACGTCAAATCCATCCGCCTCCACCTCGGCGAGAATTTCGGTGCGAATGGCTTCGACCTCCGGAACGATCAGATCCGGCTGATGCTTTGCAATGGCTGCGCGCAACTTGTCGCCGTCGAGCATGGAAAAGACTTCATGCGCATCGGCAACCTGCATTGCCGGCGCGGCGGCATAGGAATCGCAAGCGATCACATAAGCGCCGAGACGTTTGGCGGAAATAACAAATTCGCGGCCCAGTTCGCCCGAACCGAGCAGCAGGATTTTCTTGGTAAAGGTCATGGATTGGCGTCATAACCAAACATGGACGGTCCGTCATCCTGAACTTGGTTCAGGATCTTGCCAGAGACAAAGCGCTGAGCAATATGAGATCCTGAAACAAGTTCAGGATGACGACTTATCTAAGCCCCCTCGGCCATCATCTCTGTCATTCGGCGGTTCATTTCTTCCGGGCTGACATCTTCGATATGCGTGGACAAGGTCCATTCATGGCCAAAGGGATCTTTCACCCAGCCGGAGCGATCGCCGTAAAACTGGTCTTCTACCGGCCGCACCGCAGTCGCGCCCGCCGCAACAGCCTTGTCAAAGGCCGCATCGACATTTTCAACATAGATCATCAGGCTGCTGGTAGAACCGCCCCTGGCCTTGGGACCAAGCTTGTCCATATCGGGAAATTCATCGGCCAGCATGATATGGCTGTCGCCGATCAGTATATCGGCATGACCAATCTTGTCGCCCATCGGCATGCGCATGACTTCCTCGGCACCAAAAGCCTCTTTGTAAAAATCGATCGCCGCCGCCGCGTCATCGACGGTCAAATAGGCGGTAACACTATGATATCCGTCTTCTTTCCATTGGGTCATCATTTCTCTCCTCGCCAGAAAGCAACAATGTAACAAATTTGCATCAGTTTTGCGAATTCGTACTAAACGAATTGATATATCATATCATATGGATTATCGGCTCCCTCAATCTTTCCCCTTATGAAAAAGAGTAAATCGTGTCCCATTCTAAATTTCTGACTTCAGCAGCTGTCATATTATTACCTGTCTCCCCGGCATTGGCCCAATCTGGTCAACAGACGGAAACCGGAGATGACTTCCACAATGACGATGCGATTGTTGTCACCGCGCCCTATGTTGAGCGGCTTGACATATTGGCCGGTACATCCGTTCTAACCGGCGATCAGCTGACCCAGGATTTGCGCGGGCAGATTGGTGACACCTTGACCAAATTGCCTGGTGTTTCAGCGACCAGCTTTGCCCCCGGTTCTTCCCGGCCGGTACTACGCGGCTTTCAAGGACCGCGAGTCCGGGTTCTCACCGATGGTATCGGTACGCTCGATGCCTCCAATACCTCGGTCGATCATGCCGTTTCCATTGATCCTTTGACCGCCCAGAGCGTCGAAGTGCTCCGCGGACCAGCAGTGCTGCTGTTCGGTGGCGATGCCATTGGCGGTGCAGTCAATGTGATCGACAAACGGATCCCTCGCGATATTCCCGATGAAGCATTCCATCTCGATGCCGTTGGCGGCTTTGGCAGTGCAGCCAATGACTGGAGTGTTGGCGGATCGCTCGATGTACCGCTCACCGAGTCGCTGGTTTTCCATATTGATGGTAGCTTCCGCGATACCGATGATCTCGACATACCCGGTTTTGTACTATCCCCCGAACTGCGTAGCGAAGTGTTGGCGCAAGCAGCGGAAGAGACAGAAGAAGGCAATCTCGACGAAGCCGAAGAACTGACCGAAACCGCCAATCAACGGGGTTCAATCTCTAATAGCGCCAGCCGCACCTACAGCGCTTCGACTGGCCTCGCCTATATTGCAGATGGCGGCCATATCGGCTTTTCCGTCAGCTATTATGATACAGATTATGGTGTTCCCTCCCGCCCCGGTGCGGAGCATGCCCATGAAGATGGGGATCCAGCCGACCCCGGTGAAGAAGAGGAAGAAGAAGGTCCAGTGACCATCGGCCTCGAACAGATCCGTGCTGACCTCCGCGCCGGGGTAAATCTGGGCGATGGATTCTTTGAATCGCTCAACCTGCGCGTTGGTTATTCGGACTATGAACATACCGAATTTGAAGGTGATGAAGTCGGCACCGTCTTTGAGGTGGAAGGCATCGAAGCCCGGGCAGAACTGGTTCAAAACGAACGCAATGGCTGGCGCGGTGTGATCGGTACGCAGCTTTTGGTGCGCGATTTCAACGCAATTGGCGCCGAAGCCTTCGTACCCAAAAACAGCATTGAAAGCTGGGCCCTGTTTACCGTGCAGGAAATCGATCTCGGCAATTTTGAACTCGAAGCGGCAGCCCGCTTTGATCATGCCGATATCAAGTCCAACATCGTCAATTTTGACCGCAGCTTTGACAGTTTCTCCGGTGCACTGGGCTTTGCCTATGCCCCGGATGACAGTGGCCTCAGACTGGGCGTCAATCTCTCCCGGTCAGAGCGCGCGCCATCGGCGGAAGAGCTGCTGTCCGATGGTCCCCATATTGCGACACAGGCGTTTGAAATCGGCAACCCCAATTTCACGACTGAAAAAAGCTGGGGTGGTGAGCTTTATGCCCGCTGGAATTCCGAGGATATTCAGCTGAGCGCAACCGCTTATGCCAATTTCTTCGACGACTATATTTTCGAAACGGAAACTGGCGAAGAAGAAGACGATCTGCCTGTTTTCCAATTTTTCCAACGCGATGCGACCTATTATGGCTTTGAAGCCTCCGCATCCTTCGTCGTTGCCCGTTCGGGCGGCTTCGCGTTTGTCACTGACGGGGTTGCCGATTATGTCCGGGCGAAAATCAAAGATGGCGGCGGTCCCGTTCCACGGATCCCACCCTTGCGTCTGCTCGGCGGTATTGGTGCCCAGAGCGATTCTCTCGATGTTCGCGCAGAACTGGAATGGGCAGACAGCCAGAACCGGGTTTCGGCTTTCGAAACGCCGACCGACAGCTTTACCATGGTCAATGCCTCTGCAGCGTGGCGGCCGTTCGGCAAGGAAGGCGGCGTAACCCTGCTTGCCGCGGCTAATAATATCTTTGATGTGAAAGCGCGTCGTCATGCCTCGTTCACGAAAGATTTTGTACCGCTGGCAGGGCGTGATATTCGTATCAGCGCGAAGTTTAGTTTTTAGCGGGAATCGGGGTACTCCAAATTCCTGCTGAAAACGCAGGATCAGGAGTTACCCTATGCGCAAAATAATCGCTTCTATTGCCCTTTCATCGGCGCTTTTGCTGGGCGCTTGCAACACCGTGCAAGGTGTCGGGGACGATATAAAATCCGTTGGCCGGGCTGGCGAACGGGCGATTGATTAATCCATATCATCAGGAGAGCTACCATGCGCAAGATTTTGGCATCATTGATTATTTCATCCACCCTCGTGCTCGCGGCGTGTAATACGGTTCAGGGCGTTGGACAGGATATTGAATCGGTCGGCCGCGCGGGTGAAGACGCGATAAACTAGGCTATTCGCCGGCTTCTTTCAGCTTGGCACGCTTTCGCTCGGTAAACCACATAATTGCTAGCGATACTTCGTAAAGCATGATCAGAGGCAGGCCGAGCAGAAACTGCGATACAACATCCGGTGGCGTCAATATCGCTGCCAGAACGAAGGCTCCGACAACCATGTAGCGGCGCAGGCCTTTGAGCTGTTCGCGCGTAACCAATCCCGCGCGATTCAGCAGCAATAACAATACCGGCAGCTGGAAGCAGATTCCAAAGGCGAGAATGAACTGCATGACAAGGGATAGATAGTCGCCCATGGCTGGCAACGCCTCTTGCGTCATTCCGCCCACTTCACCCTCAAACCCCAGAAAGAACCGGAACGCTGTCGGCATCACGATATAGTAAGCCAGCGCCGCTCCCGCCGTGAACAACAGCGGCGTAGCAAAGAGAAATGGCAGAAACGCCTTTTTCTCGTTCGCATAAAGCCCCGGCGCGACAAAGGCCCACAGCTGGTTGGAAATAATCGGGAATGCGATAAAAAAGGCTGCGAACATCGCTACCTTTATCTCGACAAAAAAGGCTTCATAGAGCTTGGTATAGACCAGCTTCCCCTCGCCCGGTGGAAAGGCGTCGGTCAAGGGCACCACCAACATCCCGAATATTTCATCGGCGAAATAAAAACTGGCCGCAAAAGCGATAGCGAGCGCCACCACCGACCAGACCAGCCGCTGGCGCAACTCAATCAAATGTTCGATCAGCGGCGCTTTGCTGTCGTCTATTTCAGGCGCAGACTGCTCGTTCATGCGCTCGGTTTTTCTGGCGGTTTTTCTGGCGGTTTTTCTGGTGTATCTTCGCCCAAAGGCAAATTTGGCTGGTCGGTGGCGTCTGTTTCATCTGCCACAGGTGGCCCGTCCAATGGCTGCATCACCGGCTCGTCATCCGAGACAGTGGGGCTTTCGAGCATGATACGCTCGTTTTCCGCAGCCCATTTCTTTTCCATTTCCTGCAATTCCGCCTCGCGGACCATTGCATCAAAGCCGGTGCGGAAATTGCCCATGACGCCGCGTGCCTTGGCCATCCAGCGGCCAGCTGTTGCCAATGCGCGAGGCAACTCTTTCGGGCCGATAACGACGATAGTAATGATCACGATAATCGCGATCTCGGATATGGAAAGGTCAAACATAACGGTACGCCGCGATCCGGCGAGCTGGCACTAGCTGGCCGTCTTGTCAGACGTTGCCGTTTTTTCCACGTTGGCATCCGCCGGTTTGCTGTCAATCTGGGCCGAAGCCTTGGCACTTTCCTCTTCCTCGGTAATGCCTTTTTTGAAGGAACGAATGCCCTTGCCGACATCACCCATCATTTCAGAAATCCGGCCGCGACCGAACAGGATCAGCACCAGGGCTGCTACAATTAAAATCTGCCAAATACTCGGTTGCATCGAAAATCTCCTGATCTATGCGCTCTACTTAAGCACTTTCCGCCTCGTTTTCCAGTGAATCGGCGGTGTCTTCATCATTTTCTTGTGCACCATCTTCGTTAAGCTCTTGTTCCAGCGGTAATTCCTCTGCCGCTTCCATTTCCAGTCGCTCCATCGCCAGATCAACCGGATCCAGCAAACCTGCGGCTTTCAGATCATCAATGCCCGGCAGTTCCTTGCGGCTTTCCAGACCGAAATGGGTCAAGAATTCAGCCGTTGTCGCATAGATTAGCGGCCTACCCGGGACTTCCCTGCGTCCCGCTGGACGGACCCAACCCGCCTCCATCAGCACGTCGAGCGTGCCTTTTGCGACCTGAACGCCTCTGATGGCTTCAATTTCTGCGCGGCTGACCGGTTCGTGATAAGCGATAATCGCCAATGTTTCCATGCCCGCACGGCTGAGTTTGCGCAGTTCCGCACGCTCACGGCGCAACAAGTGCGACAGATCATGAGCGGTCTGAAAATGCCAGCGATCGCCGGTTTTCACCAATGATATGCCGCGTCCGGAATAGTCATTCTGCAGGTCATTAAGCGCAGCGCGAATATCAACCTCGTCGCCGACATAAAGCTTGATATCCGCTATCGTCATCGGATTTTCAGAGGCAAAAAGCGTTGCTTCCACCGCCCGCGTGCCTTCATTCATATCGACATGCCTCAATTCTCGTGCTTGGCCCATGATCAGTCCGCGATCCTCTTCCACTGGCTTATCCATCACTATTTGCCTTTATTTTAAGCGGCGCAAAACTTTCATCCTGGCTGAGCTCCAATTTCCCCTGTCGCGCCAGTTCCAGCGCCGCGAGAAAACTTGATGCCAGCGCCGATTTTCGTAATTCCGACGGCGCACCGGGTGGCAGGAAGTCGCGAATATCCATCCAGTCAATCGCTTCGCCGAGCATCAGCGACACTCTCGCCAATGCGTCTTCCAGCGTCATGACCATACGCTGTTTGACAATATGTACCGGCGGTATGTTGCGCAATTTAACGCGGCCATAAGCCGATATCAGATCATAATATTCCGCCTGCCAATGCCGGTTTTTCACCACCCGCAAACCTTCAGGCGCGCCGCGTGCAAAGACGTCTCGGCCGATCCGGTCACGGCCCAGCAACCGGGCGCCCGCCTCACGCATCGCATTGAGCCGTTCGAGCCGCATTTGCAGGCGCAGCGCCAGTTCTTCCGGTGAAGGATCCACTTCAGGGTCTTTGGGTAGCAGCAGGCCGGACTTCAAATAAGTTAGCCATGCCGCCATCACCAGATAATCTGCCGCCAGCTCCAGTTTCAGGCTCTGCGCATCGGCAATATATTTCAGATATTGCTGGACCAGTTCGAGGATCGAAATTTCGCGTAAATCGACTTTCTGATTCCGCGCCAGAGCGAGAAGCAGATCAAGCGGGCCTTCCCAACCATCAATGTTAAGCGTCAGCGATGTGTCTTCTTCCGTCTGTGATGGAGGAAGGAAAAAGCTTTCCGGTTCGTTCTCTTGATCCTGCTTTTGATCCATCAGGCCGCTGCCATCAATTCATCGCGCCGGGCCACCAGCTCTTCCATATCCGGGCCCTCACGGGTTTCGGCGATAGTCGCCATGGCATCATCCAGCCGCTGCCTGGCTTTTGCGCTCATTTCGGCCAGACCCTCCGCAATGCCGGTCATATCATCCATCTTAGCCCAGCAGTTCAGCGCGATATCGCAACCCGCCTGTTGCGCCCGAACGGCGCGCTCTGGCACAGTACCAGACAAGGCTTCCATATCGAGATCATCGGTGAACAGCAGGCCATCAAAGCCTATTTTCCCGCGAATAATATCTTGAATCACCGTTTTAGAAAGCGTTGAGGGCACCTCCGTATCCCAGGCCGTGAACAGCAAATGGCCCGTCATGCCCATAGGCGCATCTTTTAACGTCTTGAACGGCGCCAAATCTGTTTCCAGTTCGTCCTCGCTGGCCGTTACGGTAGGCAATGCTTTGTGCGTATCCACGCTGGTCCGGCCATGACCTGGCATATGTTTGACCACACCGACCACGCCGCCGCGTTGCAGCCCGTCCAATATTGCGCGGCCCAGTGCCGCCACCCGCATGGGCTCGCTACCCAATGCTCGGTCACCGATAACATTATCCGCATCCGGCTGGCGGACATCCAGCAGTGGCAGGCAGTCGACTGTGATACCGACTTCGTTCAGACTGGTTGCAATGGCCTGTGCATTGAGCCGCGCCGCCTCGATTGCAGTGGCTGGAGCAATATCATAAAGCTTGTCAAACACTTCGCCCGCCGGAAATTTTGGCCAGATCGGCTCCTGCATTCGGGCGACACGGCCGCCTTCCTGATCGATCAAGATAGCGACATCATCGCGGCCATGTAGAGCGCGAAGCTCATCGGTCAGCGCCCGTAACTGCTGCTTGCTTTCGATATTTCGGCCAAAGATAATATATCCGGCAGGATCAGATTCTTTAAAAAACGCCTTTTCGTCAGACGTTAAGCTTAGCCCCGACATGCCAAAAACTGCTGGTGTCATGATCTAACTCTACCCAATCCCGCACAAAATACCACTTGGCATCATGCGCATGTTTGGCAGAGCGGTAAAGCGGAAAGCGCCGTTATCCACAGCGCTTCCCCTATTCTTACGGCTTTTCGTCCCTATTGGGGAACGACTATGCAGCTTTCACCAGCCGCTTTCAGGCCGTTGCACACTTTTTGCGCTGCCGAAACATCAGGAGCTACCGCATTCAGGCGATAAATTGTCCCGCCTTCAACCGTGCCCTGAACGATTTTCTTCGGCAAAGCATCAATATCGGCAAAACGCCGTGCGAAGCCGGACCAGGCACGGTCGGCCTGCGACGCAGAGCTAAAGGCACCCAGCTGGATCATGGCGCTGCCCGGTGCTGTTGGCACAGTCTTTCTAATTGGTGCTTCGACCGGAGGAGCTGTTCCCAGCTTTCCTGGTGTTTCCTGCCCCTGACTGGCCGCAAAACTGGCATCACCTTCGCCTTCAAATTGCTTGGCCTGCGGATCATCAGGGCGCACCTTATAGTCGCCCTCTTGCGCGGCGATCAGCGTACCGTCGCCGCTCAATCCACCAGCATCACGATTTTGCATCCAGTAGATCCCGCCAACGATGGCAGCAAGCAACGCAATCGCGAGACCAATGAACAACGCGACACGAATGGGAGAATATTCATCCTCCCCCTCATAATCCTCAGCAGATTCAAGCCAGGGCAGACGATTATCATCGTCCAGATCCAGGCTATCGCTATTCACATCAGACATTCTCAAACCCCACAGTAATTCTCAAACGCTCACATTTTGTCAGCGGCGCTAACCCCCATCAGCGCGAGACCGTTCTTAATTACTTGCCCTAAATATTTAGCTAAGAAAAGCCTAGCGGACGTCATGGCAGGGTCATTAACCATGATGATCCGCATTTCTGGCCGGTCATTGCCCATATTCCAAAAGGCATGAAACGCCGCAGCCAGATCGTTCAGGTAAAAGGCAACCCGATGCGGTTCCCGGTTTGCAGCAGCCGATTCGACTATCCGCGGGAATTGGGCGGCTTGCTTGATAAGATCCAGTTCTTCCGCGCCCAACTTGTCGAGATGCTCGTCGGAAGGGTGCATATCCTCTTCCGCAGCCGCCTTGCGCAAGGTCGACTGAATACGAGCATGGGCATATTGCACATAAAAGACCGGATTATCGCGAGACGCTTCTGTCACTTTGGCAAAATCGAAATCCATTTGCGCGTCCGCTTTGCGGGTCAGCATGGTAAAACGCACAGCATCTTTGCCAACTTCGTCGACCATATCAGCAATGGTGACAAAGTTTCCGGACCGCTTGGACATTTTTTCAGGCTCACCATCGCGCAACAGCCGAACCATTTGGACCAGTTTGACATCAAACTTGGTCTTGCCTTCGGTGAGCGCCGCAACGGCCGCCTTTATCCGCTTTACCGTGCCTGCATGATCGGCACCCCAAATATCGATAAGTTCATCTGCACTTTGGGCTTTTTGGAAATGATAAGCGAGATCGCCGCCAAAATAGGTCCACCGACCATTTGACTTCTTAATCGGCCGATCCTGGTCATCACCATATTTTGTCGAGCGGAACAACGGCAATTCGACCGCTTCCCAGTCATCAATCGTCTTGCCCTTGGGCTTTTCCAGCACGCCGTCATAGACCAGATCACGGGAACGCAATTCCGCCTCCGCCGCATCGGCCTTGCCCGCTTCATGCAATTCCGCTTCGGATGAAAAAACATCATGTTCGATGCCGAGCAACGCAAGGTCTGCCCGGATCATATCCATCATGCCAGCGACAGCCGCTTTACGGAAAATCGGCAACCAGTCATCAATCGGCGCATCTACATATTGATCGCCAAATTGCTGCGCCAAGGCCCAACCCACCGGCTTTAGATAGTCGCCGGGATAAAGGCCTTCGGGAATGGCCAATATCGTCTCGCCAAGCGCTTCACGATAGCGAATATGGACAGATTCCGCGAGGATATCGACCTGCGCGCCCGCGTCATTCACATAATATTCGCGGATCACTTTATGCCCGATAAATTCGAGCAAATCGGCCAAAGCATCGCCGACAACTGCACCGCGGCAATGGCCCATATGCATAGGGCCCGTCGGGTTGGCCGAGACATATTCTACATTCACGGTAACGCCCTGCCCCTTCGTCGAACGGCCATAATCAGCGCCCAAGGCGGCAATTTCTTTCAATTCGGTCAGGAGAACAGCGTCACTCACACGCAGATTGATGAAACCAGGTCCAGCCATCTCTGCGGCCTTCACGTCATCCAGCGCCGACAGTTTGACGACGATCTTTTCCGCCAGATCGCGCGGCTTTGCGCCAGCGGCTTTAGACAATACCATCGCAGCATTGGTTGACAGATCACCATGCGAAGGATCACGCGGTGGCTCCAGCGTCACATTTTTGCGATCGAGGTCAGCTGGCAGATCACCGCTCGCCACCAATTCATCGAGAGCTTTGTTTATATGGTGCTGAAAAATATCGAACAGCATGGTTTTACCCCAATTTTCAATAGACTATTGCGCCCGGACCTGCCGAGCCAAACACAAATATAACCAGAAAATCTTATCGGGTCGCGTTATATTGCAGCTGTTCCGGGGTCAGCTGAAATCCGATCAACAGCTCAAAAGTTGATCGCGCAACTGCCGCACGTACCGCCGGATCGGCCAACGGGTCCAACGCAGCATCTGGATCTCCAGGTTTGCGGCGGCGTGTGATTCTTTCAATCACATCTTCCGGCAAGCGCGCGGCCGCTGCATCAACATAGGAACCTGCTTTGCCGGAAGCGGAAGCTCGATATTGGCCATCAGCAAATGTCAGGGTTACATTTTTGACGCGCTTGGCAACAACAGCGGTACCGCCTTGCACAACAGTAGAAAAATAAGGAACTGTAACCGTCCGCGTGCCTTCCGGGCGAGAACGGAGCGCATACACATCAAATGTTGCTTCGGTGTAGATCCGGGCGCCTTCACTGTTACAGGTCGAGCGGAGGTTAGTGATGTTAGCGACAACATCAATTGCATTGGCATCGGTGCTGCCCACAGGATCAAAAACCGTAATGTCCCCCGTATGGTCGGGCACAGCAACAGCCGGGCAACCGGTGCGTGTTACGCTGACGCCCACACCGGAACTGATATCCAGCTCGCCATCTCTGGCGCAGCCCGCCAGTGCCAAAACCGTTACACCCGTCAATAGCAGTTTGTTGAAACGCCCTTTGAATATCATGCCTGTTCCTTGCCTTTGGTCCCATTTTACACAGATATGATCTGCGTCCTTGTTCAGGGTTTGGAAACCCTTATCTATGCCTTTAGAAGCACGCAACCATCCATAGGATGAACAGACGGGCTTTTCGCCGCTCATGTTTTTCACTAAGGCTTTGATTATGAATCAGCAGAAATCAGAAAAACCCCGCATAAGCTTGCTTGTAGCCGCCCCGCGCGGCTTTTGTGCGGGCGTGGATCGGGCGATAAAAATTGTCGAACTGGCGATCGAAAAATATGGTGCACCGGTCTATGTTCGCCACGAAATCGTCCATAATCGCTATGTTGTCGATGAATTGAAGAAGCTGGGCGCGGTATTTGTAGAGGAACTGGATGAAGTTCCCGATGGCGTTCCTGTGGTGTTTTCCGCCCATGGAGTTCCCAAGGCAGTGCCTCATAAAGCCGAAGAACGTGGTCTCGAATATCTCGACGCCACATGTCCACTGGTGTCGAAAGTGCATCGACAGGCTGAACGCCAGGTGGAAGCCGGACGCCATATTATCTTTGTTGGTCACGAGAATCACCCCGAGGTTATCGGCACATTCGGTCAGGTCGACGAGGGCATGATGACATTGGTTGAAACGGTGGAAGATGTCGCCGCACTCAACCCTGATGATCCCGAAAAATTATCATTCCTGACTCAAACGACTCTGTCTGTCGATGACACCAGAGCGATTGTTGAAGCCCTGCAGGCCCGCTTCCCGTCCATTGTCGGCCCAAAAGGCGAAGATATTTGCTACGCTACGTCAAACCGGCAAGAAGCCGTCAAAAGCATTGCGAAGTCTTGCGATCTTGTGCTCGTTATTGGTGCCCCGAACAGTTCCAACAGCTTGCGACTGGTGGAAGTAGCAGAGCGCGAAGGAACAGATTCCTATCTAATCCAGCGCGCCGATGAAATTGATATGGCCTGGATGGAAGGCGTTGGCACCTTGGGTCTGACCGCCGGGGCGTCGGCACCAGAAATATTGGTGCGTGAGGTCGTTAATCGGCTCGAAGAGCGTTATGTGATCGACGAACAGAAAATAGAAACGGCCGACGAACGCATGGTATTCAAACTCCCGCGCGGGCTCGAAGCTGCCTGATGGCCGTTTATACCAAGGTTAGCGCAGAACAGATTGATGCTTTCCTGACCCGTTTTGATGTCGGCACATTAGTCTCCGCGAAAGGGATTGCCGAGGGCGTTGAAAATAGCAACTATCTGATCGAAACTACGCAAGATCGTTTCATTTTGACGCTTTACGAAAAGCGTGTTGATCCAGATGACTTGCCATTCTTCATTGCAATGCTGGACCATCTTGCAGCAAAAAATTGCCCTGTTCCGCCAATGATTGCTGATCGGAATAATGTCAAAATCCAGGAATTATGCGGACGATCCGCTTGTCTTATAAAGTTTCTGCCTGGAATTTCGGTCACGGTCCCAACCGCCGCGCAGGCCGAGGCGACGGGACGCGCCCTTGGCGATATGCATGAAGCACTCAAGGATTTTACGGGTACCCGGCCCAACAGCATGAACCATGATACATGGCGGCAGCTGGCTAAAGATTGCGGCCCCGACGAATTGGATGCGATTGCGTCAGGCTTACATGATCTGGTCGAAAGCGAATTGGATCACCTTGACGCCCATTGGCCGGATGACCTTCCTCAATCTGTGATTCACGCTGATCTGTTTCCTGACAATGTGCTGATGCTTGATGATCAGGTTACTGGCCTGATCGACTTTTATTTTTCCTGCACCGACGTCCGAGCCTATGATCTCGCCGTTACACATTCCGCATGGTGCTTCTCCGACGATGGCAGTCAGTTTGATGCCAATGTTTCCACCGCGTTGATGCGCGGCTATCTCGAGACATTTGCATTAAGTACCCAAGAATGCGCGGCCTTGCCAATTCTCGCACGCGGTGCGTCGCTACGCTTCATGCTCACCCGCGCCTATGACTGGATCAACACCCCAGCCGATGCGTTGGTCACCCGCAAGGACCCGACAGCTTTTCTGAAACGCTTGACCTTCTATCAAAACAACCCGGATATTTTTAACAGATGAGCGATCTTTCTTATGTCGAAATCGCAACCGATGGCGCGTGCAAGGGCAATCCCGGCCCCGGAGGCTGGGGTGCGTTAATCCGCTATGGCGACAAAGAGAAGGAAATCTCGGGTGGTGAGCCGGAAACAACCAACAACCGAATGGAGCTGAGGGCAGCGATTGAAGCGCTCAACACGCTCAAGCGGCCTTGTAAAGTCAGGCTGTCGATTGACAGCACTTATGTAAAAGATGGCATTACCCAATGGGTGTTTAACTGGCAGAAAAACGGGTGGCGTACAGCGGCCAAAAAGCCTGTTAAAAATGCCGACCTGTGGCAAGACCTGCTTGAGGCGGTCAAACGCCACGATATCGAATGGCATTGGGTAAAGGGCCATGCGGGCGACGCCGATAATGAACGCGCCGACATGCTGGCAAGTGATGCAGCGCTTAATGTGGCTGCGGGCCGCTAAGAGGCCATAGGCGTTATCCCAGCCTGAGCGGGGATAACGCTTAAATCCATATTGTAGCTTACGCTGCCTTAGCTATTATCTTCGACCTCAGCGCCCGGGCCATTTTTAATGATGGAAGCGATCGCATTTTTGGCGCTGGATTTGCTCTTATATCCCTCGGTCGAGAACATGATTTCGCTATTGTGTTTAAAGCGTACCCGGAACTCGCCTTTTTTATCCTTATAAATTTCAAATTTATGCGCCATATTTTCTCACTCCTTTTTCGGCCTATGCTGGCCTTTGTCGGTCCCCATCGGACTTGTGATTTATTGCGCCTTAAAACGCTGAACGCAACGGGAAATATGTAAAACCGCCTAGAGCAGAAATCTATCGGGCTGATATAGGGCCGCATCAAGCGATTGCACCGATGGTGCGCGCTCTGTATCCAGAAAAAGAGAGCGGGCCAATTTGGCTGCTGCCGGCGCAGTTTGAATACCAAAGCCGCCTTGCCCTGCAAACCAGAAGAAATCAGGTTGCTTGGGATCAAATCCGTAAACCGGCAAACGATCGGGTGCGAAACTGCGCAGACCGGCCCATTTGCGGTTCACCGTTCGAATTTCAACATCCAACACGGACTGAAACCGGTCAATCGCTACAGCAACGTCCCATTCCTCCGGCGCGACATCTGAGGCCGGTACGGGCGTTTCATCATGCGGGCTTAGCCAATAGCTGCCCCCTGCTTCTGGTTTGAAGTAGAAACTGCCATCCAGCGCTACCACTAGCGGCATATCTGCTGAAGAGGCGGGATCGGTTTGCAATTGCACCATCGTCCTGCGCATAGGTTGAATCGAGATAGGCAATGCCCCGGCAAGCGCCGCGATATCCGCCGCCCAAGCACCCGCGGCGTTGATGATCTGCTTGGCAAATATTACATCGCCGCCGCAATGGATGGCCCATAGGCCACCCTGTCGCTCGATATTCTCTACCCGCATTCGGCATTGCAGCGTTGCGCCCTTGCGTTTTGCATCGCGCAAATAGGCCATGTGGAGGCCGCCCACATCAATATCGCAGCAATCTGGTTCATATACTGCGCGATCCCACTCGGGCTTCAAATAGGGAACAACTGGATCAATCTCGTCTCTGGTCCAGGGCGACATCGCTACCCCACTCTCTGCAAATTCAGCGATAAACTGATCCACTAGGTGTTGTTCGTCAGATCGACCGATATTTACCGCTCGGCGCTTGACCAGAAAAGCGGTTTCGGAAAATGCGGGATCAGGGTCATTCAAAAATCCAAAAGACGCAGTCGTCAACGGTTGCACTTGCGGACCGCCATAAGTCTCGGTCCAAAAGGCGGCAGAACGACCCGTACTGTGGTAGCCGGGCTGGTCTTCTGCCTCCAGCATGATCACCGAGCGCTGATCAGCTATTTCCGACGCAATACTTGCCCCAGCTATGCCGGCTCCGATTATTGCGACATCATATTGGTTCATCAGGAAAAAGTCTCACTGCAGCGGGACCACCCTATCTAGAAATTCAAAGCTTGCCTGCAAGGCTTCATTACGCACCGGGTCAGCTTCCCGATAAATTTCATGGGCACATTCTTTGCCAAATAGTTTCATTTCGGCCCGCGGCAAAAGATGCACCGCCCGTTCAATCGTCATATGGTCGACCAGCTCATCCGTCGCGGTAGCAAGTATCAATATTGGAGTATCGACCGCCTCCAGATGTTTTCGCTCCCTCAGTTGCCGCGTCGATGCATAGGCCCGTTCAACCCAGCGCCAACTGGCTGGCCCCAATCGAACAAATGGCCGCTCTGCAAACCAGAAAAACTCGTCCGAGTAACGATCGGCATCGTGCGTTAACAAACCCTGTCGCAAAACTTCTGGCTCAAGCGGTTTTTCGCTGACCTTCCAGGCGCGGCGCTTTTCTCTGCCGAAAGCGCATATAATCTTGGATAGAAAATAGGCCGCCCATTCCGGCATTCCCCCACCAGCCGGTGCCAGCATCGGTGCACTCAATATCACGGCGTCAGGATGAATACGCTGTTCTGCCAGCGCCCGGGCAACCAGATGGCCACCCATGCTGTGGGCAACCACTATATGGGGGCCTGGATGACTGGCCCGCCAATCGCTATAAAAAGCGCGCAGATCATCGACCCAGATTGCGAAATCTTCAATATGGCCGACATGCGGATGCGGACCACAGCGGCCAGAACCGCCCTGGCCTCGCCAATCGGGCGATGTCACATTCCATCCTGCTGCGTGATAATCGTTAAAAGTCTCAAGATATTTTTCGTAGAAATCAGCCCGACCGGTCATAAACAATATCGAGCCGCGACTTTCTTCACACGACTGTGTCCAATCAAATTGCCGCATGCTCCAACCATCTGGCGCATGCCATTCCAGCTCTTTGGCATCTTTCGGGATGGAACGTCGATCAAATAAAGGCGGATTTGATCGACTCAAAAACGGGCTCCGGTCACTATGGTTACTTTTTGGTAAGGCATTTTTCTTAAAGCTGTTTCCCATGAACGGGGAACATCTCATCTACTTGCTCTGGGGCGGCTTGGCAATTGCACTGATTGTGGCAGCCATTACCGATATCAAGAGTCGTCATATTTCGAATAAGCTGAATCTGGCCATTGCGCTGGGCGCGCCAATATATTGGATCGCCAGCGGCATGTCTTTCTGGCCCGACATGGTGTGGCAAATCGGCATCGCTACGGTTGTGTTTACCATATTTGCCGGAATGTTTGCGATCGGCGCGATGGGCGGCGGGGACGTCAAACTCCTGACAGCCATTGCGTTGTGGCTCCATTGGCTCCCGTTAATCCAGATGCTCGTCGTCATGTCGATCGCTGGCGGCGTGCTCACGCTGTTAATGATAACAGCTAAGAAAATCCAAAAAACTGAGGGTCCAGTAAAGGTCCCGTATGGAGTCGCCATCTCATTTGCGGGGCTTTGGATTATTAGCGAACGATATTTTAACCATTTTACTTGAAAGAGAAATTTACCGCCAACGGATCGTTTCAGGGTGATCGATTTGGGTGGGGCATTCAGGAGGCGTAAGACGTCATGGACAAGAAGAAACTAATTTTACTCATCGGTGCATTGGTAGTGGCTGCCGTCACAGCCTTGCTCGCGAGAAATATGTTCGCCGGTGCATCTGCACCACAGGTAGAAGCGAAAAAAGTCGAAGTGCTCGGCGAAGAAGTCCTGGTGGCTTCACGCGCTTTACCAGTCGGTACAATCATTACGCCGGACGCGTTCAGCTTTCAGCCTTGGCCAGAAGAACTGGTTGAGGAAGCCTATTATAAAAAAGAAGGCACCGATATCGAGTCCCTGAACGGAACAGTGGTTCGCAATGCGATCACCGCAGGCCAACCGCTCACCAAAGGCGCTATTGTAAGCCCAGGCGATCGCGGGTTTCTTGCTGCGGCATTGGGCCCTGGCATGCGCGCCGTCACCATACCGGTATCCGGTTTGACTGGTGTTGCAGGCTTTGTATTCCCAGGCGACCGTGTTGACCTGATGCTCACGCAAAAAGTTGTGGGCGAAGGTCCAGAGATGCAAGTTTCTGAAACGGTTATTCGTAACGTCCGCGTTTTGGCTACTGACAATCGCGTCACTCAGACTGTCAACGAAGCCGGTCAAGCGGTCGCGACCAAAACCAAATTGGTTACGCTTGAGGCAAGTCCGAAAATTGCTGAAAAAGTAGCTGTTGCGCAGACCCTGGGCACGTTGAGTCTCGCCCTGCGCTCACTTGCTGACAATACAGCCGAACTGGAACAAGCTATTGCTTCTGGCGAGGTCACTTTGCCGAAAACCGATGATCCGGCTGAAGAAGCAGCAATTATCCGGTCTCTGGCGGCACGTCCAGACACCAAGAAGTCAACCTTTTCAACGGGCGGCGAAGTGTCACGTTTCGAGCCACGTCGACCACCGCTAAGAGACGTACCATCAGTTCGGGTATCGCGCGGTAAGGCGCTCGAGGAAGTCAAGTTCGGAGACAATAAATGACCATCCAATATGCAAAGCATAGCCGTCTGAAAAAGAATATTTCGGGCAAAAAGAAAATCGGTTCGGCAATTGCAGCTATTCTGGCTTTGGCCGTCACCGCAAACAGCACGACGCCGCTAAATGCTCAGTCTGTTAAAGTTTCTGCACCACAATCCCGTGTCTCGGTGGCTGTCGGTCGCGGAAAGCTGATCACACTGCCGGCACCTATCGAAGATATCTTCATTGCCGACGATCAAATAGCTGACGTACAGGTTCGTTCCCCTCGCCAAGTCTATATCTTTGGTAAGGATGGTGGTCAGACGAGTTTCTATGCAACCAGCCGTTCCGGTAAGGTTGTATATTCGGCCGAAGTATCAGTCGGTGCTGAAATTTCCTCTATCGACCAGATGTTGGCTCTGGCTATGCCGGACGCCAAAATCACGGTAAGTTCGAAAAACAATTTCGTGCTGCTGACCGGGACTATTGCTGATCCGGATGATGCAGAAGAAGCAGAAAATCTGGTGAAGGCTTATGTCGGCGATGGCGCCGGTGGTGCAGGTACAACTGTTATCAGTCGCCTTAAAACAGCAACCCCCATGCAGGTCAATCTGCGGGTGCGTTTTGCTGAAGTCAGCCGTTCGCTAGCGAAGAATATCAATGGTAACTTGTTGACCCGTGATACAACTGGCGGTTTCCTGTTTGGTATATCCCGTGGCCGCAACTTCGGTTCTATCACTGATTTCGATGTTAGCGGTTTTCCGACCTTAGATGCGTCCAGCCTCTTCGGTCTGCCAGCCGGTTCGATTTCCTTGCCGTTTAATACGGCGACGGGCCAATTTGTGACCCAAGGCGGCACGGCTTTTAACTTCAACCAGGCAACTGGTCTGGATTCTATCCAAGCCGCAGGTCGTCTTTTCGGTCTTGATATTTCAACGGCACTGGACGTGTCCGAGCGCATCGGATTGGTCACGACATTGGCTTCACCAAACTTGACCACGATATCCGGTGAAACCGCCAGCTTCCTTGCAGGCGGGCGTTTTCCAATACCACAATCTTCCGGTTTTGGTGAGGTTTCCGTTACGTATCAAAGCTTTGGCGTTGAACTCACATATACGCCAACGGTATTGTCCAATGGACGGATTTCGCTGCGCGTTCGGCCAAGTGTTTCCGACATCTCGGCAAATGGCGCCGTCCGTTTGAACGGTTTTGAAATTCCAGCCATCTCAACCCGTGAAGCGGAAACCACCGTGGAGCTGGGTTCTGGTGAGAGCTTCATGATCGCTGGCTTGATGCAGAATAATTATAGCTCAACCCTCGACAAGACCCCGGGGCTGGCTGATGTGCCGATCCTCGGCAATCTTTTCAAGTCTGACGGTTATCGGAAAAACGAGACAGAGTTGATGATCGTTGTGACCCCTTATTTGGTCAAACCGGTTAGCGACAGCGAGATTGTTTTGCCGACCGACGGGTTCAAGCAAGCCAATGATTTTGAGCGGTTGATCATGAACCGGCAGAGTTCAACCGGTACGGACGATCGTCCAAAGCCATCAGTTGCACCCCCTGTCGCTTCCGGTCCCGCTCTTGGCAGCCTCTCAGCGCCAACCAAGGGCAAAACCGCCAAAAAATCCAAGAAATCCGGCGGCGCGGCCCCCGGCTTCAGCTTCGATAAATAGTCCGTTTCAGGAGAACACATCATGCGTTTAGTTTCTACAGCACTTGTAACCGCTCTCGGACTTTCCGTTGCTGCCTGCGGTGCCAATACCGCCAACCGGTCCGTTTATAGCGAACGGCAGCCCGTTGTTACGCGCACCAATTTTGTCTTGGACGTTAATACGGCTGGATCAGGGTCTTTGTCCTCTGGTGAGCTTGAGCGCCTGGGCGGATGGCTTGACGCGTTGAACCTGGGCTATGGAGATCGTATTTCAATCGATGATCCCGGCTATAATGCCAGCGCATCGGCACGTGGTGCCGTAGAAGCACTGGCCGCGCAAAAAGGATTGTTGGTAAGCGATATTGCCCCTGTAACCGAGGGAAATGTTCCTAGCGGTTCCATGCGGGTTGTCGTTTCTCGCTCAACCGCATCTGTCCCAGGGTGCCCGGACTGGAGCCATCGTAGCCACACCGATTTTCAGGCGCGCACGAGTGAGAATTACGGCTGCGGCACCAACAGCACACTGGCTGCAATGATTGCCAATCCAGAGGATTTGGTCCGCGGCCAGAGCAGAGACGGCGAAGACCAGACGGAAGCATCAAAAGCCATCCGCGCCTATCGTGATAAACCTAAACAAGCAGGAGGCCTATAATGAACGCTCCTTGGAAACCCGGCGCTGTGAACGGACGTGATCCATTTTCAGCCTTCGTATGTGACGATGATACGCTAGATGTATTGCGCCCTGTCGTTGAAGAGATGGGGTGGCCCGTTGACAAATGTCACAAAGGCGGACTGCGCAATGCCGTGCAATCACTTTCGGTTGCCGCTAGCCCGAATATCCTGTTGGTTGACCTGTCAGAATCTGGTGATCCATTGGCGGATATTAATTCGCTCGCAGAAGTTTGCGAACCCGGCACCGTTGTTATCGCAATGGGTCAAGTCAATGATGTCCGTCTATATCGCGATTTGATCGTCAGCGGCCTTCAGGATTATCTGCTGAAACCATTCAGCCCTGAACAATTGCGGGATGTGCTGAGCCAAGCTCAAGCTGTCTTGAACGCACCAAAGGCAGAGGAATCCGGTAGCGAGAAACCGCATGTTTCTACTGCTGTCATCGGAACCCGTGGCGGTGTTGGTGCATCCACCATTGCGACGTCTTTGGCCTGGCTTCTGAGCCAGGAAAAGGAACGCCTGACGGCTCTGCTGGATCTGGATGTTCATTTTGGAACAGGCGCGCTGGCGCTTGATCTGGAGCCAGGTCGTGGTCTGACAGATGCGATCGACAATCCAAGCCGTATTGATGGCTTGTTCATCGAGCGCGCGATGATCAAGGCAAATGAAAAACTGTCTCTGCTTTCCGCAGAAGCACCGATCAACTCACCGATGATGACGGACGGCACAGCCTTCTTCCAGCTTCAGGAAGAATTTCGTGCGGCCTTTGAATGCACGGTCATTGATCTGCCTCGCGAAATGCTGATCAGCTATCCGCACTTGTTGGGTGATGTGAATGCCACGGTTGTGGTGACAGAGCTGACACTGGCATCCGCACGCGATGCTATCCGGCTGTTGTCATGGCTGAAATCGCATGCTGCGCAAAGCAAGGTGATCGTGGTTGCCAACAAGGTCCAAAGCGGAAATCAGGAAATTTCCCGGCAGGATTTTGAAAATTCGATCGAACGCAAGATCGATATCGTGATCCCCGCCGATCCAAAAGCGGCCGCACATGCAGCCAAACTGGGTCAGGCCTTTGTCGAGGCAGGCAAGTCCAGCAAAGCAACAGCAAAAATCGTTGCCTTGTCTGAACATGTTCTGGGCACCGTCGAAGACGAGAGTGAAGACGGTGAAGGCAAACCAAAAGGTTCATTGATGGACAAATTTGGCGGCATGAAATCACTCCTGCCTTCAAAGAAAAAGAAGGAAGCTGAAGCATCCAAATCGTGATGCAACCAAGGCTTTTTTCTGAGATGCGAGGACGCACGTAATGGATATGATGCAGACAGCCATGATTGCCGGAGGGGTATTGATATTCCTCATGCTCGTCGTCTTTGCATTTGCCGGCCCTTCGGAGTCAGCGGCAAAGGCGAAGCGATTGGACAAGGTGCGCTTCCGTCATTCGGAGAGCACCAACGCCAAAATGGAAGAGCAGATGAAAAAGGCGGTCTCTGCCCGTCGTAAAAATCATCGTCCTATAGGCGAAACGCTGTCGAAGATGGACATGCTCGCAATCCGGCTCGATCGGACCGGTCGGGAATGGACCATCAAACAGTTTTTCAGCGTCTGTGGCGGCGTCGCTGTCATCGTAGCGGCTGGCTTATTTTTCCAGGGTGCACCTGCATTTTTATGTCTGTTTGGCGGTTTGGCAATCGGCTTTGGCCTTCCCCATATGATTGTCAGTGTCTTGATCAGCATGCGGGTAACCAAATTTACCGCATCCTTTCCCGACGCAATTGAGCTTTTGGTGCGCGGCCTGCGCTCTGGTCTGCCTGTTACCGAGACCATTGGTGTTGTTTCGAAAGAGATTGATGGCCCCGTTGGCGAGGAATTTGGTAAGGTTGTTGACCGGATCAAAATTGGCCGGACGATGGAAGACGCGTTGCAGGAAAGCGCCAAGCGGCTCGACACGCCGGAATTCAAGTTTTTCTGCATCACACTGGCGATCCAGCGTGAAACTGGTGGTAACCTCGCAGAAACGCTTGCCAACCTGGCGGACGTGCTGCGCAAACGCGGGCAGATGAAGTTGAAGATCAAGGCGATGTCGTCGGAATCGAAAGCGTCTGCCTATATCGTTGGTTCGCTACCCTTCATCGTTTTCGCTTTGGTATGGTCGGTTAACCCCTCTTATCTGGCGGGATTCTTCCATGAAGAACGCCTGATTATTGCAGGCCTTGGCGGACTTACCTGGATGAGCATTGGTGTGTTCATCATGGCCAAAATGGTCAACTTTGAAATCTAAGCTGAAGGTGTGATGCAATGACCCAAGTTGACGGTCCAACATTACTGGGAATAGATGTCCTCTGGGTGGCAACCATTTTGGCTGCTGTCGCGACCATCGCGGTGATCTTCGCGATTTATACGGCAGTCACGGTCCGTGACCCGATGGCAAAGCGCGTCAAATCGCTCAATGAGCGGCGTGAGCAACTCAAAGCTGGTATTACCGCTTCGACCACGAAAAAACGCGCCAAGCTGATTCAGCAAAATGATACCACCGACCGCATGCGCGGCTTTTTGGCGGGCCTCAAGGTCTTGCAGGACGATCAGTTAAAAGAATCGCAGCAGAAGCTAGCCCAAGCCGGTATCCGTTCAAAAGACTTGGCCTATGCGGTCATCTTCAGCCGTCTGGTACTTCCCATCGTCTTGGGCGGCGGTGCAGCCGTCGCTCTCTATGGGTTTGACTATCTGCCCGACTGGACCCCAATCAAGAGGTTTGGCGCTTTTGCCGGTGCTTGTATCGCGGGTTACAAAGGTGCTGATGTCTATCTTAACAACCTGATCGCCAAGCGGACCGACTTGATCCGCAAGGGCTTGCCAGATGCGATCGATTTGCTGGTGATTTGCGCCGAAGCTGGCCTCACCGTCGATGCCGCCTTTGCCCGCGTAGCTAAGGAATTGGGTGATGCCTATCCTGAACTGGCAGATGAATTTTCATTGACATCGATCGAGCTGGGTTTTCTGACCGAACGTCGTCAAGCCTTTGAGAACCTCGCCTATCGTGTGGCATTGGAACATGTCAAAGGTGTGGTCACGACAATGATCCAGACTGAAAAATATGGTACGCCCTTGGCATCAGCCTTGCGGGTATTGTCGGCTGAATTCCGTAACGACCGGATGATGCGCGCAGAAGAAAAGGCAGCACGTTTGCCAGCAATTATGACGATCCCGTTGATCCTCTTCATTCTACCAACATTGTTTATCGTGATCCTTGGCCCAGCAGCCTGTTCGATCTCGGACACTATGTTATAGCGAAGATCACAATCTCAAAACCAAGAAGAGCGGCCTTCAACAGCCGCTCTTTTTATTTGTCTGGCTCATAAACGACGCCACCTAGCCCGCAGCAATATCATCCGCAGATTGTTTAATCTTTGCCAGCATTACTGACAACTGCTGGCGATCATCGGCGCTCAAAACTGTCATGATTTTCTTTTCCATCACTTCCGCTGCGGGCATGATCTGATCATAAAGGTCCCGGCCGGTGTTGCTCAACATCAGATGATGAGAACGGCCATCAGCGCTATTGGGGCTACGATCCAGCAAATGCCGGTCAACCAATGTCTTCACCGCGCGGTTGACGGTCACCTTGTCCATTAGCGTCGCCTCAACGAGCTGCCGCTGTGTAGAAGCCCCGCGACTTCCCAAGACTGCCATGACGCGCCATTCCGGTATTTTCAGCCCGAAACGGCTTTTATATTCATTGGAAATCAGGTCGCTCACCGCATTGGAAGCGGTGGACAGTTGATAGGGAATGAAATCGTCGAGATTAGTGGTCATAAATAATATTTATTCAATTTGAGTGCGAAGTCCAATCCAAAATGTCCTCGGAAAGGCACGCTCGATAATATTGCTGCTGCTAATTGCGGTCTCTACCCGTGCGTTAAAGAGATTTTCAACCCGTCCTTCGACCAACAAACGATCATTCACTGCAAAAGCAAGGCGGCCATCGACGGTAAACGCATCATCAAGGCGACGGGTGTTTTGGTCATCCTCAAACTGGTTACCGATATAACGCAGTGAAACCGATGCACCGGTGCCATTGTCTTGCTCCCAAAGCAGGCTGGCATAAGCATTATGCTCAGGGATCTGCGCCGGTCGCAAGCCATCAACCGCTGCGGCATCGCCGGATGCGTTAACTTCCGCATCGACGTAGGAATAGGCTGCACGGGCTGACAAATTTTCCACCAGACTGCCCAGATCAAATTCGGTGTCGATTTCAATCCCTTTGGATTCAATGGAGTCCAGATTTTGGCGCTGGCGGAAAACCCCAGCCCCAGAGACAAAGCCGACACCGGGGAATAGTCCCGGTCCGCTGTCGAGCGTGACATTGGCGACGGCATCATCCAGTTCGTTATAGAAAGCGGTGATACCAATAGAGACAAATTCACTATTCCAATCCAGTCCCAGTTCAGCACCCTTCACCTGTTCTGGTTCCAGCAGTTCATTCGCCGCTGTCGCATCCGGTCCAACGCGGAAAGGACGGAACAGTTCGTTCAGTGTCGGCAGGCGCCAGCCGAGATAGGCCGCACCCCGTAATGTCAGCTGTTCCGTCGCATCAAAGGCAAAGCCGCCGCGTGCGGTAAATTCGGTGCCATCGCGATTGTCAAACTGGGCATCTGTGCGCACCGATCCCGGAAATGGATTGATCAGTTCAATCTCTCTCCGGAAACCGTCATCAATGGTCCAAAAATCAATACGGCCGCCGCCCGTCAATGTAAGAGCTTCGGTCGCCTGCACACTGGCTTCGACAAAGGCGCCATAGGTAGCGGTTGAACCGCCGGCATTACGGCTGCGGCGCGGCGTATCATCGTCGAGGAAAAAGAAATTCTCGTTCGTTTCCCCTTCCGTCCGCCGCCAGTCGCCGCCGATGCGCAGTTCAATATTCTCGCCAACCGGAGGGCGCACTTCAAACCGCGCACCAAGGCCGGTTGAAGGCACATTAAACTGTTCAAACACGCGGCGCACGCTGTTGCGATCCGCTGCGACACCGCCAAAACTCACATCAAAATTACGGATCTGAACATATCCCAAAGCCGACCATTGCCAGCCAGTATCGGACCGGTTGACCAGTCGGATGCTGGCATCCGCACCATCATTATGATTTTCGCTAAACGCAAAACCGCGTTCCCGGTCATCGGTAAACGCGCGTACATTGGCCTGCAATTCGGTGCTATCGGTCAGCGGCGCAACATAGCGCACCGCAATACCGGCCTGCTCATATTCCGCCTGACGATCGACATCACCGCGCTGGCTTTCGATAATCGGTGTAAAGCCGTCGCCGCGTGCATAATTGGCGGAGATCGTCAGCTGCCCCTGCCCCAATTCACGGCCGAAAAGCAAATCCGCGTCGACACTGTTGCGGCTGCCATAGGCTGCGCCCAGTTCGATCAAATTGCCGACATCCTGGCTGAACAGTTCGATGGTGCCTGCGATGGCGCCTGACCCCTCGGTGCCGCTGCCGCCGCCACGTGTAATCCGCGCTGAATCCAGTGCCAAAGCGTCATAACCTGGCCAAGCGACCCAGCCGCCAAACGGATCGGCTTGCGGAACACCGTCGAGTAGCAGCACCGCACGCGAAGACGCATTGCCACCCAGACCACGGATCGTAATCCCCTGGCTGGTAGGATTGGCCGACCGTGCATCGGACCGACGGAATTGCTGAAGTCCGGGAACCGTGCGCAATGCGTTCTCAATGCGCTCATCTGTATCCAGCTCAATCACAGTGGTGCTGTAGGCATCATCCGCATCGGGCAGTGGTAGGCCAGTAACGGTAATGCCTTCTGCAGCTACAGCTGCCGACTCTGCATCAGAGTCTGCCAGAGCCGGGGTGCTGGCAAGACAAATGGGCGCTATCAATGGCAACGCAAAAAATGATCTTTTCATGGTTTAACTGTGCATCCACTTCTGGTTGACGGGCATGTCGTCCGGCAATCGGTGATAAGGCTGCGCATCGCAGGCATAATTGGCGCTTTCCGCTTTACCGAAAACGCTGGGGTCATCCAATGACCCGACTTTGATAATCACGCCCTCTTTGAAACGTGGTGCGCGGGTGAAGAGATGCGTGCCGCAATTTTCGCAGAATTCGCGCGTCACCGCATATTCGAGATCATCGCGCGTAAATCCCTTTACGGCACCTTTGGTCAGCTCAAAGCCTTCCACCGGCATCGCCATGACCAGCAAATTTCCGCCGCCCGTGATATATTGACACTCGCGACAGAAACATTCTGCCTTCATCATCGGTTCGCCTTCAGCCTTATAGCGCACCGCGCCGCAATAGCAGCCACCTGTCACTTTCATGATTGTTCCTTCACCGCTTCCGGAGCCGCTTTCTGAAAAGCCTCCAGTTCATTACATGCCGCATCAATCCGCACGAGTTTTGGAAAGGCCGTCATATCGGTTTCAAACCGGCGGCCATTATACATTTGCGGGACCAGGCAGACATCGGCCAGATTGGGTGCATCGCCACCAAAAAAGCCCGTATCCGGGGCCATGGCTTCGAGTGCTTTGAAACCCTCGCTCACCCAGTTGCGATACCAGATGTTGATCGCCTCTTGATCCTGCCCCATTTCATTCTTGAGGTATTTCATGATCCGTAAGTTATTGACCGGATGGATGTCCGCCGCGACCACCAGTGCCTGGGCCAGTGTTCGGCTGCGCTCCAACGGATCGCTCGAAACCATCGGCGGTTCCGGATGGGTCGCATCAAGATAGTCGATAATCGCCAGCGACTGGGTTAGATCCTGCCCGTCAATGTGCAGCATCGGAATGAAACCTTGCGGGTTGCGGGCAATATAGTCGGCCTGCTTCGTGCTGTCGTCGAGCAAATTGGTCGACGCCGACTTATAGGCAATGCCCTTCAAATTGAGAGCGATGCGCACCCGATAGCTCGCGGAGCTGCGCCAATAGTCATAGAGAATGATATCTGTCATGGAACGGCTTGTGCAGAGGACAAGGATGAATTGCAAGAGGTGTAGCGACGAGTGACTGATTCCTCTCCCCTTGAGGGAGAGGAAAGATTTGCTTGTCAGTTTACTGACTAGAAAATCTTGGTGAGGGGTAGGAGAGGATACACCAAGCCAGCCCCCTCTCCAACTCGACTAGGCAGCAAGCTGCCAAGTCTCCGTTTCCTCTCCCTCAAGGGGAGAGGATTAGCTGACCTGCCCGCCTGCGATAGCGATATCGCCTTTTGCGGCGACCGAAATGCTACGACCGGTACGCCTGGACAGCGCATCCAGCCAAGCCTGCCGATGCTTCACCTTCGCTGCAATCGCTGGATGCACGTCCAGCCGCATAGCACCAGTCCCTTGAGCCCGTTCCGCCTGGCGCAACAGAGCGAGGGTCGCACTCAGCACCTTGTCCGCCTGCATCACGTCCAGAACCGAAGGCCCCGTCTTGCGGCTCACCACCTGCATGAAGCCAAAGCCATTTATCGCCGTCCGTTCGCAATTACCGGCCATATATTCATCAAATATCACGCAGACTTCCGTACGCTCTGCCTTTGCCTGCAAGGTCGGAAAATCCACACCAACCGAGCCGCCAATATCAAACCGAGTCAGTGCCAGCGCAATTTCTTTCGCCGCGCGTTTGGCCAGTTCCAATGGTTTAAGCGGCCCATCTACATCAATCACCGTCATCGCCGGTGTGAGTGAAACCAGAAGGCTTCCGCCGTCAAAATCAATGCGTCCGGATTCCGCCTGTTCTATCGCCTCATGCCAACCCATGGCCGCCAGCATGTCCGGTTCATGCGCCTGCAGTTGATGGATCGCTGCTCCGCTGGCTTTGATGCTATCCAGCAGGCTGGGGCCTTGTACCAGAGCGGCGCCCTCGCCTGCCGGTCGCGCCTTGGCCCGTTTCGATTGCCCACCTTTTTCGTTCAAAGCCTCCCGAACAATTTCCACGCGCACAGTTGCGCCTTCGGTCAGGTCTTTCGGCAGTGGTTGCAACAGGCATTGCTCCCCACTGTCGAGTGTCGCTATACCCGACGATCCCGCCACCCATTGCTGCGTAAACTGGGCATCGACAATAGAGCCGAGCTTCGCGCCAACTTGTTCTCGCTCTACGCGGACACCGGCCAATGCGCCGTCAACAATATGCGCGGCGCGGTTTTCACCAATACCGGCTTCATAGAGCCAGCCATTTTGGAAATCAGGCGCCATTTTGATTGAGAGGATAACCCGAGGAAATGAGCAGATTACGGGTTTCATACAGCGGTAGCCCCATGATCCCGCTAAAGCTGCCGCTAATCGAAATCACAAAGGCTTCAGCCAGCCCTTGAATGGCATAACCACCGGCTTTGCCCTGCCCTTCGCCGGATTGGATATAGGCGTCAATCTCGCTATTCTGAAACCGTTTGAACTTGATGATGCTGTCCGACAATTTGGTGCGTGCAGTTCCATCCGCCGCAATCACGCAGACCGCCGACATGGTGTGGTGCCGCCGCCCGCTCAAAAGCTCCATATATTGCCGCTGCTCCGCGTCATTTTCGGCTTTGCCCAAAATCCGCCGACCCACCGCCACGATCGTATCGCCCGCAATCAGCACTTCATCGTCCGCACGTTCTACAGCAGCGGCCTTTTCCCGCGCCATGCGCAGCACATAATCGCGAGGCAGTTCACCCTTTTTGGGCGTTTCATCAATGTCTGGAGAAGCAATGCGATCTGGCGCCACTCCCAACCGGCCGAGCAACTCGCGTCTGCGCGGACTGGATGATGCCAACACCAGTTTCATTTGCGAGGCCGCCACCGCAGCATACCGCGCTTATTTAAAGCGATAAGTGATACGACCTTTGGTCAGGTCATAAGGTGTGAGTTCAACGAGTACTTCATCACCAACCAGCACACGGATGCGGTTTTTGCGCATCTTGCCAGCGGTATGGCCAAGGACTTCATGACCATTTTCCAATTCGACCCGGAACATTGCATTGGGGAGTAATTCGCGGATTATCCCCTTCATTTCTAATAGTTCTTCTTTTGCCATTCGGCTTTACTTCATCCCTGTTGATTCGTGGGTTTTTCGACGTGTTGCGGTGCGCCATAACCCCTAATTCGCGAAAAGGGAAGGATTTGCTGCGTGGTGTAAAATATGGCGACGCTCCGGCCTTGCGACAAATTATTACAAACAATTGATTGATGACGATCGCTCTGCACGGCAATTTGTACGTGTTTCCCCCAGCACCTGAGTTGTTAGAGCGATAGTAATGACCCAATCCTCCCCTAGATATTTTGGGGCCAGCATATTGGCCCTTTCCATTTTAAATGCGCTTCCTGCTTACGCCCAATCCAATGACGACGATCTTGAAAACGAGGAAATTGTCGTCACCGCCGAACGCCTGCGCGGGTCTGTAATCACAGAAGTCCCACCGATTGTGGAGCTCGATGCGGATGATATTGCCAGCTATGGTGTGTCCTCTGTCGAAGACCTGGTCGGAGAGCTCAGTTCGCAAACCACTTCCAACCGCGGAAGAGGCAGCGGACGGCCAATTGTGCTGATCAACGGCCAGCGCACATCGGGTTTCCGCGACATTCGTGATCTGCCACCGGAAGCGATTAAAAGCGTTCAGGTGTTCCCGGAAGAGCTGGCCCTGCAATATGGTTATGCCCCCGATGAGCGCGTGATCAACTTCATCCTGCAGGATGATTATACCGGGCTTGGGGCCGAGGTGGAATATGGCGTCCCGACCCGCGGAGACATGGGCAAGACGGAGCTGGAATCTACCTTCACTCGCATTGGCGAGAACAGCCGGCTGAACCTGGATATCGAATATGAAACGCAAACTGCGATTACCGAGGCAGAGCGCGGTATCATTCAGGATTCGGCTGGCGATCTGGTTAATCTGGGGCGTTTCCGGACATTAAGCGCGCCAACGGATACGGTTGAATTTAACGGCAACTACAGCCGCACCTTTGCCAATGGCATGTCGCTGTCGCTCAATGGTGGATATGTTTACGACAAGTCCCGCGCTCTGTTGGGACTGCCAAGCGGGACGCTGGATTTACCGGTGACTGGTGACAGCCTGTTTCGCTATTTCACCCAATTTGGTCCGCTGCGCAAAACGGTCGAGACCAACACCTTTCAGGGCGGCGCGGTGCTGAACGGCATGCTATCCGGCTGGCGCTGGTCCCTGACCGCGGATTATGCGCGAGTGGAAACCGAAACCGAGACTGATAATAGCGGTGATATCAGCGCCCTGCAGGCGGCGATTGACGCCGGCACAGTCGACCCGTTTGCCGCCAACTTTGGGGCCTTGCTATCGCCCCCAATCACCGATGAGGCGCGATCGGTCAGCAACACGCTTGAATCCCTGGCAACCATCTCCGGCGGGCTCTTGAACCTGCCCTCCGGTTCGGTCACCACGACCTTGCGCGGCGGCTATAGAAGGCAGGATCTCGACAGCCGCGACACCACCGATGGCCTCACGACGCTGAGCAGCCTCGGCCGGGATAATTTCAATGCCGGTATCAATATCGACATTCCTCTTGCGGACGAGAATATTGATGTTGCCGAAACTATTGGCCAACTGTCGATCAATGGTAATTTGGGCTATAGTGAGCTGTCCGATTTTGGCGGGCTGGTGGAATTCGGCTTTGGCCTGAACTGGGAACCGCTCGACGGCCTGGTGTTCACCGCGTCGGCCATTGGGGAAGAAGCCGCGCCCACCATCCAGCAGCTTGGCAATCCGGTCATAGTCACACCGAATGTCACCACTTTCGACTTCACCAATGGCGAAACCGTGCTGGCCAGCATTACCACCGGCGGTAATCTGAACCTGCCAGCGGAAAAACGGCGAGATATCAAACTGGCGGTCAATTACAGCCCTGAATGGCTGGATGGCATGATGTTCCTGGGCGAATATATTCGCAACAATAGCGAGAATGTTGCGTCCGATTTTCCCATTCTGACGGAAGAAATCGAGGCTGCTTTTCCCGACCGTGTCACGCGTGATGAAACAGGCCGTCTCGTCGCCATTGATCAGCGCCCAGTCAATTACAGCAATGTCCGCAGCGAGAGCATTCGATATGGTCTGGAATTTTCCAAACGCTTTGGCCAAAGGCGCGGGGCACGCGGACCTCGCGGCGCAGGCGGAAGGCCAGGCGGCGGAGGTGGCGGACCGCCTGGCGACCGGCCACCACCAGAAAGTGGTGCCGGTACCGAGCAATCCGAAGCAGGCCGGCCTGATGCCGAACGTTCGAGCGATCGCGCGGGTCGGCCACCGCGCAGCAGTCGTGGCCCCGGCAGGCGAGGTGGCGGTCGCTGGCGTGTATCGGCTTATCACACCGTTCACATCGATGAGCGTGTATTGATCCGCCCCGGTGTCGAAGAGTTAGACTTGCTGAACGGCTCAGCAATCGGCTCAACCGGCGGTCAGCCCCGCCATGAATTTGAGCTACAAGGCCGCTGGTTCAACAATGGCATAGGTTTCCGTCTTCAGGCAGAGCATCAAACCGCCACGCGCGTAGATGGCGGTCTGACCAGCTCCGATCTGAGATTTTCCGATCTGACTACGCTCAACCTGCGTATGTTTATCAATCTGGATGATCGCGGCACTCTGACCGAGCGATTCAAATTCCTCAAAGGCAGCCGGATCGCGTTTCGGATCGATAATGTCTTCAACGATATTCAGGACGTGCGGGACAGCGATGGATTGGTTCCACTTAGATATCAGCCGGGATTTATCGATCCAATCGGGCGCTATGTTGAGGTGAGTTTTCGCAAGCGATTTTAGCTTCGGAATAGGACGGAACACGCATCATATTCTGACCCCGCTACATAATTATTTTCTCTGTGATCTACATCACTCACATGGGCGTTGTACGAGCTATCGTCGCCGCTTCAAAAGGGGGGAATATGAAACACATTACTGTAATTATTGGCTTTTTTCTAGCAATTGCTGTGTCGCAACCAGCCGAAGCGCGAAAGCGTGGAACGACCAATCAGGAAATAGCTTTGGTCGAAGATCTGCCGGATACAGCCGAGTATCAAATCGACGGCAGCTATGTCGATGTCGGCTATATGTATGAATCAACCAGCCTCTTTACCGTGCCGCTCTGGGCTGAGGCAGCGACCGACATATTCGTGCTCTATTCCGAAACCGAAGACGGTTATTCCTATCTACCGTTAAATGAAGCAGAATTGTCGAAGTTAACTGCCGCACTGGGCTCGGACCCGACCGAAGGGTACAGCTTTTCAAGATGGAAACATATGTGGGGCATTTATCCAGCGGGCTTGCTGATCCTGTTCGGATTATATTCCACCCTGTTCGGCAAGAAAGACGATGAGGAAGAAGCCTAGGCCAAGCTTGGGCTTTATACATCTGCTCTGAAAGCGTCCCGCAAAGCAGTTTTGACGGGGCGCTTTCCTACAGACATGCCGATATGATATTGTGAAGCTGTTCTTATTCAGTCTGAAGGATTGAAATGAAACCGCCTTGCACCCGCATGAGGCGGGGTGAGAATTGTGTGAACTTTGGAAGAATATTACATTCAAAAATTTGCCCAAATGGACTATGTGAATATTGTGAACTTCGCTCGAATTCTGTGAGCAAAAAACTATTTTGCCAGACCCAGTTTTCGCAAGATCCGCCAGCTCACGGCCTTGCCTTTATTGTGCTTCGGAAAACGGCCGGGCGCCTTGGGCGTTATCCCCCACCCCCGCAGCATGTGATTAAACGCATGGGCATCCGCTTCAGCAAAGCTCCAGTCGGAACGCCAGGTGATAGAAAGCGATATGCTGGGCGCCGGTCCATTTTTTACAAAATGCGGCGCCATCACGGGCACGAAAATTGCTTTTCCAGGCGTCAGATGAAAGGCCTGCCCTTGCTCGGCAAATCCCTCTTGCCACGTCAGGTTGCGCGGTCCGCCAGTATGATAAGATTCATGCGCGGTTGCAGGAGCGAAATTCTCATCACCGGCGGCGAAAACCGTCATTATTTTCTCCCCGCGCAGTTGCAGCAATATATTATGTTCCGGATCGAAATGATAAGGCGTCATCGCATCCGGCGACGACACAAAGATAAAGCCCTGCGGCCGCAGCATCTTGCCCGTCCTGCTTTCCAGTATCGGTTCGATTTCCGCCAGCAGAGACAGCAACAATGCCTCATATTCCGGTACCTGTTCGATATTTTTGAGCACGGCCCAACTTGCCGAATTTTCGATCATCAATATCGTATCGGCAATCGACATGCCGTTATCCGGCACATCATCTGGATCAATCCCGACCGGCAAGTCACCGGGATTATACTCAACGCTGGTTTCCGGTAACTTTGTTCCCAGCCTGGCCAGAGCATCAAGCGTCAGTAGAGCATTTTTCGCCATGTTATGATCGATGATCTGAGGCTTTTCAGGATAGCAGCCAGCAAATTTTCGCCGGGCTGCCTCACCGAAAACCTGTCTTTCAAACGCATCCTTGCTGGCAATCTGGTTCATGTCTGCACCTGCGCAATATCGACAATTTCCCGCTTTTTGATATGCGCCATCAAGTCTTCGCCCAAGCGCACACTTCGGAACATCGCGGTACGCGACAGGCCTTTCAGTTCGATGGAAAAACGGCCAATATGGCGGCGCCCGGACCAAAGCCTATCGATCATCGGATGGTCCTCCGCTGCGCAGCTGTCCATCCAGTCAATAGCCGGTTGCCCGAGTATTTTGAGATTTTCCAATTGCAGCAAAACGCCGGGGGAAAAGCGCGCATAGTTGGCATCATAGGCAGTTTTGAAAGAGAAGCTTCCCGGAGCGGAATGAAAATTCACCAGCATCGCCAGCGGCTTGTCATCCAGCCTGAGATCATGGCGTTCGAGCTGACCGGATCTTGCTGCGCCTGCCAACGCTTCGTGAAAGAAGCTGCGCGTTTCACCCGAACAATCAAGCGCCGAGCCTTCTTGCCCTTTCCAGCTTTGCCGCTCTAGCGCTAGGAAATCGTTGATCCATGACCCCAGCCCGATATCATCCATGCTATGCGAAAATTTTAGGTTGCCCATCTCGGCCAATCGCTTGGCCTGACGACGCAATTCCTTGCGCTTCTTGGACCGAACCGTTTCAGCATAATATGCCTCTGCGTCGAGTTCACTTTGAAGCAGTGCCCGCGCCTCGCTATGCACCAGATCGCAGCGCCGCTTCTGGCGAGCACAGACAGCCCGCAAAGCCTGATCGAGAGGCCCGCCGACGGTTAACCCTCGGATATGCAGGAAACCGGGCCAGCTTTTGATATCCAATTCCTCGAACAAAGCCGTCCAGAATTGATGTTCAAATCCGATGCGTACCAATGGCGTGCCGAGAAAACTGTTATGATGGGTCCAGTTCTGAACAAAAGGCACTGGCCAGCGCCCCAATTGACGGGATGGCCCGATCGGCATCAGTCCAAGCAAGTCGGATTTATGAGGCGCACCGGCCCAGAACAGGAACAGGCTGAGTTCTCTATGGGTGCTGAAATGCTGCAAGGCGGGGCTCAAGAGCCAATGTTCATAGAAGACATTGGGTTCCGCTGCATTGCGGGCCAGTTTTTGCCAGGATGGCAGCAAATCAGCATCCATCGCGGCGATCGGCTTCAATTCAGCTGCGGCCGAGCTTTGCAAGCACACGCGATCGGACGTTTCGTAATGAACCGCCTCGTCGCTTTGGGTCTGAAACCCGCCTGCATCCATATGCTTTGCCCTCTTTCAACCGGGCATTTTGCTAGCAAAAATAGGGTAATAAGCGATTAACGGCGATTATTTGGCCATTCCATGGACCAACCCTGAAAGAAAACCCCGCCGGAATTGCTTCCGGCAGGGTCTTTTAAACCAATTATTTGGTCTGGCTTATGCCATGCCGTGTGCCAGCGCCGCGAGCAGCAGCAGGGCAACAATATTGGTAATCTTGATCATCGGATTCACGGCTGGACCAGCGGTATCCTTATAAGGATCACCCACTGTATCGCCCGTCACAGCCGCTTTATGGGCTTCACTGCCCTTGCCGCCATGATTGCCGTCTTCGATATATTTCTTCGCATTGTCCCATGCGCCGCCACCGGCTGTCATCGACAGGGCAACGAACAGACCGGAGACGATCACGCCGAGTAGCAATGCGCCCAGAGCCGCAAACCCATTGGACTGGTCCGATACAGCCGTAACCCCGAAATAGACCACAATCGGTGCCAGAACCGGAAGCAGCGATGGCAGGATCATTTCCTTGATCGCCGCCTTGGTCACAAGGTCCACCGTACGGGCATAGTTTGGACGCGATGTGCCATCCATAATGCCCTTGTCCTTGGCGAACTGATCGCGGACATCGACAACAACATCACCGGCAGCACGGCCCACAGCGGTCATGCCCATGGCTCCGAAGAGATAAGGCAGCAACGCACCAAGCAACAGGCCAACAATCACATATGGATTTTCGAGGCTGAAGCTGACTTGCAGATCCGGGAAGAACTCTCTGAGGTCAGCTGTGTAAGCCGAGAACAGGACGAGTGCTGCCAGACCAGCAGAACCAATGGCATAGCCCTTGGTAACCGCTTTGGTGGTGTTACCCACAGCATCGAGAGCATCGGTTTTATCCCGAACGCTTTCATCCAGACCGGACATTTCGGCGATACCGCCAGCATTGTCGGTTACGGGGCCGTAAGCATCAAGAGCCACAACCATACCAGCAAGGGCCAGCATCGATGTTGCAGCAAAAGCCAAACCGATCAGACCAGCGAGCTGGAACGCCACAACGATGCCGACTACGATTACCAATGTCGGCAATGCGGTAGCTTCCATCGAAATAGCAAGGCCTTGGATCACGTTGGTACCATGACCAGTTTCCGATGATTTAGCGATCGAACGGACCGGGCGATATTCCGTGCCGGTATAATATTCGGTGATCCAGATGATCAAACCGGTAACGGCCAGACCAACCATCATCGACCAGAACAGGGCCATGCCAGTGAAACCGCCTGTGCCATCCAGATTAGCGCCGATAACAGCATTCATGTCACCGACGGTGCGCATTGTGACGTACCAGATCGCCGGGATCGACAGAACAGCTGTAGTGATGAAGCCTTTGTACAAAGCGCCCATGATATTTGTGCCGTTACCCAGGCGAACCATGTAAGTACCGATGATCGAGGTAATGATACATACACCACCAACGATCAGAGGCAGAGCCATCAGGCTGTTGAGCATGGTATCACCAACCAGATCGCCAAACAGAAGAGCCAGAAGAACCATGGTTGCACCAACGGTCACAACATAGGTTTCGAAAAGGTCTGCCGCCATACCAGCACAGTCACCAACATTATCGCCAACATTGTCCGCGATAGTAGCAGGGTTGCGTGGATCATCCTCTGGAATACCCGCTTCAACCTTACCGACCAGGTCGGCGCCAACGTCAGCTGCTTTGGTAAAAATACCGCCGCCCAGACGCGCAAAGATGGAAATCAGCGAAGCACCGAATGCCAGGGCTACAAGCGAGTCAATCACTGTTCGGCTATTGGCTTCAAGGCCCATTTGCGTGGTGAGCACCCAGAAGAAAATGGAAATAGCAAGAAGCGCAAGGCCAGCCACCAACATGCCGGTTACAGCGCCAGCGCGAAATGCGACGGTGAGGCCAGTTTGAAGGCTGTCACTAGCGCCCTGTGCAGTGCGTACATTGGCGCGAACCGAGATATTCATGCCAATATAACCTGCAACGCCAGAAAGAATAGCGCCGACCAGGAAACCGACGGTCGATATGCCGCCAAGGAACAAGTAAACAATAACCGCAACCACAACGCCAACGATACCGATCGCGCGATATTGGCGGTTCAGATAGGCTTGCGCACCTTCCTGAATGGCCGCTGCAATGTCCTGCATTTTTTCATTGCCAGCCGGCGCGCCGAGCACCTGACGGCTTGTAATAAACCCATATAAAACGGCTATTAAACCGCATATTATTGAAATGGTGACAACAGTCATTGCTGTTCTTCTCCCCCTATATTTTATAGTGAAAAGCCCCAGAATTGGGGCAATATCGCGGAAACTTATAAAGCGTGAAGCGCATGGCGCAACCCCTGATTTTACGGCTATATCCTAGCAATTCAGATACCTCGCGCATTGTAAGAAATCAGGTCTGATCAAGCATGCACAAAACCCAGCGTTTCGGGTAAACCGATCCGTTCACCCTTTTGAACCAGCGACACACCGGATCCGGGCCGGCATTTGCCAATTTGGGTCAGGTTGATCGGCAATACGGTTTCCGGGCTAGCGGTCAGTAACAATTGATAATCATCACCACCTGTCGCTGCGCTCATTCTAGCTTCTTCGTCCTCACCAAAGACAGTTTTGAAGGATTGTGAAAGCGGAAGATTATCCAGATTAATTTCAAGATTAACTCCGCTGGCACTGGCTATCCGTGAGGCATCCAGCAACAGCCCATCCGAAACATCCATCATCGTGCTGACCAATGATGACAATGCCCGGCCATCATCCAGTTTCGGAACAGGCCGGTTATGTGCTTTCAACAGCGCCGCAGAGGTTTCGATATCAACGGCATGGGCTTTGCCAGACGCTATCTGCAAACCGGCCCAAGCATCGCCAATATTCCCCGTGACATATATGGTATGCCCTGGTTCCGCACCACAGCGAGCAGGAATGATATGCCCTTTCGCCTCACCAAAAGCGGTTAGTGCCAGTGTCCGTTTGCCATCTGTTCCCGCGGAGACCGTATCTCCGCCCAGCAAAGGCACACAAAAATGGCCAATTGCTTCCTTGAGCCCCCGAACAAAAGCCGTATCCCAGGCGCCGTCACCAGTCTGACAATAACCCATCAATATGCCGAGTGGTTTTGCGCCCTTGGCGGCCAGATCAGAAAGGTTTACCGCCACAAGCTTCCAGGCCACATCGGCCGGATCTGCCGAGGACAGAAAATGGACATCCTCGATCATCATGTCGTGGGTTATGACCAGCTTGTGCCGACCAAAGGGTAAAACCGCGGCATCATCAGCCAACCCGCGTGCAGCCGGATGGGTCGCCAGTGCTTTCAGCTGGTCAATAAAATCTAGTTCGGTCAATTGAGGCCCCCTTCACAAAGAAGATGTGCCCCACATCTATTACTAACACTCACGCTCCCCTACAAAGCAGGACCGCATGAATGTCAGCCCCTCAGCTGCCCCGAACCTGCTTCGCTATTGCGTCCAGCAATCCGTTTATGAAGCCGCTGTCCTTCTTGTCAAAAAAGGCATGTGCAACGTCAACATACTCGGTAATTACTGTCCCCGTCGGGACTTCGTCCCGCGCCATCAATTCAAAGGCCCCGGCGCGCAAAATTTGCAACATAGTTTTGTCGAGCCGCCCCATAGACCAGCCGGATGCCAGTTTTTCGGAGATCAGCGCATCAATTTCGTCGCGTTTTTCGGACACTCCAACGACGATATCATCAAAGAAATCCACCTCGACCGGGCGATATTGCGCATCCTCAATCTCCGCGCCCAGACGGTGATCATGAAATTCCTTCAGCAGGCGCGGGACCGGTGTCTTTTCCATGTCATGCTGGAAAAGTGCCTGTACCGCGGCAAGACGGGCGGTGGAACGGGTGTTTGATTTTGCCGTCATGCTGGTTGCTTCATCCGCGGAACGCCCACGAAATCCATTTTGCCAATTTCGAACCCGCGTTCACGCAGCAGATCATAGGCCGTGGTGGCGTGGAAATAGAAATTGGGCTGCGCGAAACTGAGCAGGAAATTTTCGACTGTAAACGGCATCACGGTCTCTCTGAAACGAAACTCCATGGGTTGTCCGACAAAACCGGCCATCTCTGCTTCATCAACCTTTTCAAGCCCGGTCTTGGCTTCATCAAGCTTTTCGTAAAGCCCCTCCCAACTGTCTGGCGGTGCCGCCAGGCTGGGGGTAAACACGCCTTCACGCGCTGCCTCTATCGCGCCCAGCGAATGCTCACGGCAACATTTCACCTGATAGGAAAAGGGCTGCATATCTTCAATCAGCCGGGCACCGATAATGTCTTCCGCAGCCGTGCCGGTCTCCGCACAATGTGCTTTGGCCTTGTCGACCAGCGCGCGAACAGCTGCAATAATCTGCAGCTGTGATGGAATAACGGCATCATAAAGTGAAATGGTCATTGGTTCTATCTCTTTTGATTATCGGCGCGTGTCTAGCCGCTTTTTTACGCTTGCCGCATGGGCAGGCAATCCTTCGGCTTCCGCAAGGGCAACGGCCGCCGGGCCGATTTTGCCAAGCGCCGCTTCATCGCATTCCAGAAAGCTGGTCCGCTTCATGAAATCGGTGACGGAAAGGCCAGACGAGAAGCGCGCGCGCCTTCCGGTGGGTAACACATGGTTCGGGCCGGCAACATAGTCACCGACCGCCTCTGGGGTATGACGCCCCAAAAATACAGAGCCCGCATGACGGACTTTGTTGAACAAGGCCTGCGGATTGTCACAGGCCAGTTCAAGATGTTCAGCGGCTAGGCGATCGACCAGCGGCATCGCTTTTTCCAACCGGTCAACCACTATGATAGCACCATTATCGGTCCAGCTTTGCGTCGCCGTTTTGCTCGTCGCCAGTTCGGCAAGCTGGGCATCGACCCGCGCAGCCACCTGATCGGCAAAGGCTGCATCATCCGTAAACAATATCGACTGACTGGTCGGATCATGTTCCGCCTGGGACAAGAGATCGGCGGCTATCCAGTCCGGATCATTTTTACCATCAGCTACGACAACAATCTCGGATGGCCCAGCGACCATATCGATACCGACTACGCCATAAACCTGCCGCTTGGCTTCCGCGACCCAGGCATTGCCTGGGCCGGTAATCACATCGACGGGCGCGATTTTTTCTGTGCCAAAGGCCAATGCGGCCACGGCTTGCGCACCGCCAATGCGCCAGACTTCATCAACGCCCGCGATTTGGGCCGCGGCCAGTACCAGCGGATTAACTTCTCCACCCGGCGTTGGCGTGACCATGATGACGCGGTCTGCGCCGGCAACCTTGGCCGGGATGGCATTCATCAGCACGGAAGATGGATAGGCCGCTCGGCCGCCGGGGATATATATGCCAGCCCGCTCCACCGCGTTCCAGCGCGCACCGATGCGGACACCGGCATCATCGCGATAGTCCCGGTTATCGGGCTTTTGCCCCTCATGATAATCACGAATACGGATCGCGGCCAGTTCCAGGGCAATTCGCAAATTGGGGTCAAGGCTTTCCAGCGCGGCCTCACATTCCGCGACCGAGACCTTCCAACCCGTAAACTCCAGATCATGGCCATCGAATTTTTGCGTAAGCCGGGCTACTGCCTCGTCGCCATTGGACCGGACATCCTTGATAATCGCAGCAACATCGGCTGAAACATCGGCATCCGCTTCGCGCCGCGCGTTGACCAACGCGTCAAAAGCATCGGCAAAGCCTGAATCCGCTGTTGAAAGCCGCAAGGCCATTATACCTGCCCCACCAGTTCGCGGAATTTCTGAACCAGACCGGTCAGTTCTTCGCTGCGCATCTTGAACGCTGCCCGGTTCACCACCAGTCGCGCGGAAATGTCGATTATCCGGTCAGTTTCGACAAGATCATTGGCTTTCAGCGTGCTGCCGGACTCGACCAGATCGACAATATGGCGTGACAGACCTAGCGAAGGTGCGAGTTCCATCGCCCCGTTCAGCTTCACACATTCGGCTTGAATACCCTGCGCCTCAAAATGGCGGCTGGTCAGGTTCGGATATTTGGTCGCAACCCTTATATGCGAGATATTGCTAATCTGTTCGGCATCATCCTTCGGTTGCGCCACTGACAGGCGGCAGCGGCCAATGCCCAAATCAACCGGCGCATAAAGCTCGCTATAATTGAATTCTTCCACCACGTCCGATCCGACAATGCCGATCTGCGCTGCACCATGGGCGACAAAGGTCGCCACATCAAAGGCGCGCACCCGGATGATCGAGACATGCGCCTGATTGGTGCCGAACATCAGGCTGCGGTTGGACTTGTCGAAAAATTCCGGCGCAGGTTCGATGCCGACTTTGGCCAGCATCGGCAAGGCCTCGTCGAGAATCCGTCCCTTGGGGATTGCAAAGATAAGGGGTGTGGTCATAGAAGCCGACGCATTAGGGCTTCATACCGGAAAGGGCAATATGTCTAACCAGCAAAAGATACACGACGCCTTCACCAACCAGATTGAATATTGCCGTTCCAATGGCGCGCCGATTACCGGCCGCATGGTCGAGGCGATTATCGGAGCGCTGGACGACAGCACTGAGCTGGGCCGCCAGGTGCTTGGGTGGGAAGGCAATCCACTGGCCGATGCCCTGCCCTTGCGGGTCGCTGGCGGCTTTCACGCGCTGCATCTGGCGGGTCAACATGACCGGCTTTCGGCCATTTACGAGGGCGATGAGCAGGCTGCTAAAGATGCCGAGCAGATCATTGCGGCGACGATCGAAACAGACGAAGCGGCCTTACTGCCCTGGCTCGACTCCCCGCCGCAGACCAATGAGGCCGGGCGCTCCTCTTCCTATATCGCAGGGCTGCTGTGGCTGACCCAGCAAGGCCTGCCGCCGCGCTATGAGCTGCTGGAAATCGGATCCAGCGCTGGCCTGAACCTCATGATCGACCGCTATCATTATAATCTTGGCGGGGTTTCGGTCGGTCCTGAAGATGCCCCGCTTTCCTTCAAACCCGACTGGGAAGGGCCACCGCCCCCGGATGCCCCCTTTGCGTTCGACTCCCTGCATGGCTGTGACATCGCGCCGGTTGATCTGACTGATCCTGCGCAAGCCCGGCGCCTGACCGCTTATATCTGGCCAGAGCATAAAGTCCGCTTCGAGCGGATGAAGACGGCTATCGAGTTGGTGAACGAACAGCCACCCAATCTGCAGGGTTCAGGCGCAGACGACTGGATGATCGAACAACTCGCCAAGCCTCAGACAGCAGGCGTCACGCGCGTACTGGTCCATTCCATCGTCTGGCAATATATCCCAATAGCGGGACGCGAACGGATCAAGCTGGCCATGGAAGAAGCAGGTGCCCGGGCCACGGCAGAGCGACCGCTGGCCTGGCTCTCTCTAGAAGCCAACCGGGAAACCTATCGCCATGAATTGATTGTCCGACACTGGCCAAAAGAAGATGGCGCTGGAGGCGAACCAGTCAAGCTAGGTGAAGCCCATGCGCATGGAGCCTGGGTCAAATGGCTGGGGATGCCCTAACGACCCACTTAATTCTGTTCAGGTTCAAGGCCTGTTAGATAAAGATTATACAGAACTTACACTGAATGGCGTTAAAAAATCTTCGCTGTTCGACCATTTTGATCGATATTCTCTATCTACCAAAAGCCGATCCTGTAGGAAAGCGGTTTGCCGCTTTATAGCCGGTCGAGCTCAGTCACCGTCTTTTCCGTCACCACATTGCCGGTGTTCAATATCGTCTTGGGTTCGAGCAACAAGACATGACATTCACCATCCAGCCCCTCGGGACAATGCTCCACCCCTCGCGGGATGATGATAAACTCGCCGGGCCCGACATCGACATCCCCGGTGCGCAGACCCATACGCATTGTTCCGGCAACTACCAGAAACAGCTCGTCTTCATGATCATGATGATGCCAGTCAAACTTGCCTTCAAATTTCGCCAGCTTCACCTGTGCGTCGTTGATGTCGCCAGCGATCTTAGGCGACCAATGATCGGAGAAACTGGCGAACGCGTCTTTCAAGTTGACCTTTTCTATCGTCATGAATGATGCCCTTTTTGCAATTCATCTACCAGAATTTTGATGGCCGGAGCCATGATCTCTGTCTGCTCATAACCTATGAAAGCAACTTCCGATATCTCGGCTCTTGGCGTGACATTGCCGTTCCATCGCGCTTTATAGCAATTCAGTTCCACATCCCCTTGGCGTCCCAAAGCGGGGCCGACAATCCGAAGATCGAATTTCAGGGTTTCGCAGTCGATCACCACACCGAGTTCCTCATCAATCTCCCGGACAAGCGCTTCTTCGTCGGTCTCGCCAATCTCAATCGTTCCACCCGGCAGATACCAGAGATCATTGTCACGTACGCGCACCAGCATGAGCGCCTCGCCTTTCGTTTCCAAAAGACAAGCGCAGCGGATCACTCCCCTGGCACCGTCGCCTTGATCGCCATGGCGTGCACCTTGTCATGCATCAGATCGCCGAGCGCCTTGTTCACCATCCGCTGCCGGTTGAGCCGCGACTGGCCTTCAAAGGCGGCGCAGGCGATTTCCACCGTGAAATGGGACTCTCCACTACCATCGTCGCCAGTATGGCCCCGATGGCTGGCGCTGTCGTTGATGACATTGAGGGAAGTCGGGTTCAGCGCTTCTAAAAGCCGCTTTTCAATTTCTGCGGCCACTGGCCCTTTTGATTCTGTTTCCATCATGCCTATATAGAGGCTTCACCAGCATTTGCGAACCGCCTTCTTGGGGCCAATAACCGGATAATCTGTTGCCTTCCTCCGATCCTCAAAAGAAAAAACCAAACCGTTTTCATGGCCGGGTGGAAAACGAAGGGCGGACCTGCGCCATTGATGGCTGTGAGGAAGAGGGTGAATTTCGTGCGCCTCCCATTTACGGCGCCCGGCACAGCTATGACGGTCCCGGTGAATATCGCTGGCTGTGCCTCGACCATGTTCGTGAATTTAATCAGGGCTATGATTATTTCGACGGCATGGATCAGGAACAGATTTTTGAAGCACAGCACCCCATTCGCGGGTGGGACAGCAACCGGCGAATCTATCAAAATGGACCGGGTGACACCCCCGCATGGGCTGATTTTACCGATCCGCTGGATGCGATCGGCGCAAGATTTGCTGCAAGCGTTTCAAGACCCCAAACACCGGGCCGCGCGATCAGCGCGGGCGACCGCAAGGCGCTTAAGACGCTAGGGCTTGGCGAGGATGCGGAGCGCGGCGAGATTCGCAGACGCTATTCGGAGCTGGTCCGCAAATATCATCCCGACCGCAATGGCGGCAACAGAAGTCATGAGAAACAGTTGGCAAATGTGATCGCGGCCTATACGCAGCTAAAAGAATCACCGGATTTTAGTTAGGTAATTTTAGATAGTGGCTCTGGCTTTTTGCATCTCATATTGAGGCCGGAGTTTTCAAAGGACAGACATGACTGACATACCCAATACCCATCCCAGCGGCAGCGGCGAAACTGTTTTGGACGCACCGGATCAGACCGTTGATGCGCGGGAGATGTTTGGCATTGATCTCGACATGCAGATCCCCTCGTTCAGCGAGAAAGACGAACGCGTTCCCGATCTTGATCCGTCTTACGTGTTTGATCAGGACACAACGGCCGCGATCCTTGCTGGTTTTGCGTATAACCGCCGGGTGATGGTGCAGGGTTTTCACGGCACCGGTAAATCAACCCATATTGAACAGGTTGCGGCGCGGCTGAACTGGCCCTGTATCCGCATCAACCTCGATGCCCATATCAGCCGTATCGATCTGGTCGGCCGCGATGCGATTGTCCTGAAAGACGGCCAACAGGTCACCGAATTCCGTGAAGGTCTCCTGCCATGGGCACTACAAACGCCAACAGCATTGGTTTTTGACGAATATGACGCGGGGCGCCCCGACGTAATGTTCGTGATCCAGCGTGTTCTGGAAGCCGAAGGCAAGCTGACCCTGCTCGACCAGAACCGCGTCATTCGTCCGGACCCCAATTTCCGTCTGTTCGCGACCGCGAACACAGTTGGCCTCGGCGATACTAGCGGACTATATCATGGTACGCAGCAGATCAACCAGGGCCAGATGGACCGCTGGAACATCGTTGTAACGCTCAACTATCTGCCTGCCGCAACCGAGGCGAAGGTAATCCTGTCCAAGGTTCCCGATACCGACGACAAAACGGTGGAAAATATGATCAAGGTCGCCGACCTGTCGCGTCAGGGTTTCGTCAACGGAGATATTTCCACGGTGATGAGCCCGCGGACCGTGATCAGCTGGGCCCAAAATGCCGCGATATTCAACAATGTCGGCTTCGCCTTCCGCCTGAGCTTCCTCAACAAATGCGATGAGGCCGAACGGATGCTGGTCGCGGAATATTATCAGCGCGTCTTTGGCGAAGATCTGCCGGAAAGTGTGGTTGGAGCCTAAAAACTCCTTCATTTCGGGTTCACAGGTTATCGATCATATAGCCTCCTTCGGTTCAAGAGGAGGGCTGATCATTGAACAGGCGAAATTGCCTCTCGCATTTTGTGTATTACTAGTGTAATACAGTCATTGATGCTGGATAGAATATCTCCCCCTGATGCGCCGCGCCGGCGTTGGTATTGGCCCTTTGGCCGCAAGGCTCCGGTAGAAACCGTCTTCTACGAACCCTATGGCGATGCGCTGCCACCGCATTTGCAAGGCGAGCCGCTTGCCCCGCTTAAAAAACCACGCGGCAAATGGTGGTGGTTTAGCCGGGGTATTGCAGCCTTTCTGTTTCTATTCATCCTGCTTGTTGCATGGCTCGCAATTACGGCCCCGCTGTCCAAATCGCTCCAGCCGATCGCACCGCCGCAAATCACGCTATTAACGGCAGATGGTCAGCCGATTGCGCGCAATGGCGCAGTGGTTGATGAACCGGTCGAGATCGACCAATTGCCCGACCATGTCGTCAACGCCTTTCTCGCGATTGAAGACCGGCGTTTCTATTCGCACTGGGGCGTGGACCCGCGCGGACTGGCGCGCGCGGCATGGAGCAACGCAACGGGGAGCGGCATTACCCAGGGTGGCAGCACGATCACCCAACAGCTCGCCAAACTGACCTTTTTGACGCCGGAGCGCAGCCTGACCCGCAAGGCACGTGAAATGCTGATCGCTTTCTGGATGGAGGCGCGTTTGTCAAAAGACGAAATTCTTCAGCGCTATCTTTCCAATGTTTATTTTGGCGATAATGTCTACGGTCTGCGGGCGGCCTCGCTGCATTATTACTATCGCAAACCCGAGAATTTGAAACCAGAGCAGGCCATCATGCTGGCGGGACTAGTGCAGGCCCCTTCCCGTCTTGCTCCGACCCGCAATCCCAAGCTCGCCGCCAAACGCGCAAAGCTGGTCAAAGCAGCCATGGTCAATGGCGGTTTTCTAACCCAGGCGGACGCCGACAAGCTGCCTAACCCGATACTTGACGTTCGCGCCAAAAATACCGTGCCAACAGGAACCTATTTTGCCGATTGGGCGATGCCGCGTGCCCGCGCCTTATCGGAAATGAGCTATAGCAAGCTGACGATCACCACCACGCTGGATTCCCGGCTGCAGAAAATTGCCAATAACGTGATCAACCGCGCACCGCTTGGCACCGCGCAAGTTGCATTGGTTGCCATGCGGCCAGATGGTGAAGTCGTCGCAATGATTGGCGGTCGCGATTACAAGAAATCAGCATTCAACCGGGTGACGCAAGCCAAACGGCAGCCGGGATCAACCTTCAAACTCTTTGTTTGGCTCGCTGCGCTGCGCGCCGATATCCGGCCAGATGATATGGTTGATGACAGTCCGATTACGAAAGGCGGTTATCTGCCCAAAAATTCCGGCGAAAAATATCGTGGTGAAATTACCTTGAAAGAGGCTTTTGCCAAATCCAGCAATGTTGCGGCGGTGCGCCTGTTCGGCCAGGTCGGCGACAAGGCCGTCATAAAAGAAGCTCGAAATCTTGGCGTTACGTCAAAATTGGCTGAGGATGATCCCAGCCTGGCACTGGGAACGTCAACCATGACGCTGCTGGAACTAACCGCTGCTTATGCTGGTGTCGCCAACAACAGCTGGCCTGTCAAACCCTATGCCTTTCAGAAGAAAGAACAAAGCTGGGCAGAATGGCTGTTCGACTGGCCGGGGCGCTATGGCAGTAATACCCATGAACGGATGGAGGATATGCTGCGTGCTGCAGTGAATGATGGCACCGGTCGCAATGCGCAGCTGGCTATTCCCAACTACGGCAAAACCGGCACCAGCCAGAATAATCGCGATGCCCTGTTTGTTGGCTATGCAGAGGATCTGGTCGTGGGCATATGGGTCGGCAATGATGATAACAGCCCGCTAAAAGGCGTAAATGGCGGCGGTTTGCCAGCGCGCATCTGGCGTGATTTCATGACGCAGGCAGTGGAAGGTGCTGGCACAGTGCGCCAGCCCAAACCAATTCAAAAGCCAGACCCCGATGGACCAATCCAGCCGTTTGATGTGCCGGATTTGGAAGACCTTGATGACGTGCCAATTGACCTTGGCGATGCTGAGATTCGCATCAATGGCGGAGACGGGGTTTCTATCTCCACAGAAATTGGTGGATTTCCCGTCGACCTGCGCCTTGATAATGATGGAGTGGCGATTGAGAGCAGGCGCGAAGAAGCGCCTGCCGCTACGGATCGTTAGGCGGCAACGATATTCCTAGCAAAAAGGTGGAATTTAGACCTTTGATTCACTTCAGGTTTCCGCTTATGGCTATCAGCTTCTATGGCTGACCGTTCCAAACTTGATGACCTGAAAGACGTGCTTGGCGGTGCCGCACGCGCTATGTCCCATGAACCTGAGGTTGAACTCGCTTACACGGCCGAAGCCCCCTCACAATCAGGACAGCATTTGAAGGTCCCGATGCCGGCGCGCGACCTGCCTGCTGACCAGGTTGCTCAGGCACGCGGTTTCGCCGATAGCTTCGCACTCAAACTGCGCTATCATGATGAAAGCAGTCATCGCAAAAACGCCCCGCACGAGGCCATTGCCCGTGCCTGTTTTGATGCACTGGAACAAGTCCGCACCGACGCTCTGGGTTCGCGCAATATGAAAGGCGTGAATGGCAACCTTGATGCCGCATTGGAAATGCGGATGCGCTCGGACCCGATTTCGCGGGCACAGAATCGGGACGAAGTCCCAATTTCAACGGCACTCGCCTTGCTGGCGCGAGAAAAGCTGACCGGAGAAGCGCCGCCGGAATGCACCCAAAAAGGTGTCGACATGCTGCGCGACTGGATTGAAGAAGGCGCTGGCGCAGATCTTGACGGCCTAAATCTCACACTGGATGATCAGGATAGTTTTGCGAAACTGTCGACACAGCTGCTGGAGCATCTCGATCTCATCACCAGCGACGACGAAAGCTCTGAAGCGGATGACAATGAAGACGATTCCGATGACGAGAGTGATGATCAGGAAGATGATGGCGCAGATGACGAAGCCACTGGCGATCAGGGGCAACAAGATATGCGCTCTGAACAATCGGAAGACGATGCGCAGGACAGCGAAAGCGAACTAAACGCCGACGATCTGGAAGAAGGCGCCGAAGAAGAAATGGGCGATGCCGGCGACGAAGGCATGATGCCGGTTCGTCCCAATCGCCCGATGTCCGACTTGCCGCCCGGCTTTGACTATGCGCCGTGGACTGAAAAATATGACGAGATTATCAGCGCGACCGAATTATGTGACGATGAAGAGCTGACCAGGCTTCGTGCGTTTTTGGATCAGCAACTGACCAATTTGCAGGGCGCGGTGACCAAACTTGCCAATCGCCTGCAACGCCGCCTGATGGCGCAGCAGAACCGCAGTTGGGATTTCGATCAGGAAGAAGGCATGCTCGATGCCGCTCGCCTGGCCCGCGTGGTCAGCAACCCGGCGCACAGTCTGTCCTACAAAGTAGAGCGCGAGACGGATTTCCGCGATACGGTCGTCACATTGCTGATCGACAATAGCGGCTCGATGCGGGGGCGGCCCATCAGCATCGCGGCGATCAGCGCCGATATCATGGCGCGCACACTGGAACGTTGCGGCGTCAAAACCGAGATTTTGGGCTTTACCACGCGCGCGTGGAAAGGTGGCCAGTGCCGGGAAAGCTGGCTTGCGGCGGACCGCCCAGCCAATCCCGGGCGGCTCAACGACTTGCGTCATATCATTTACAAACAGGCCGACGAACCATGGCGGCGAGCCCGCAAAAATCTGGGCCTGATGATGCGGGAAGGGCTACTGAAAGAGAATATCGATGGCGAGGCGCTGCTATGGGCACATAACCGTCTTATCGGACGCCCAGAGGAACGCAGGATATTGATGGTCATTTCCGATGGCGCGCCGGTCGACGATTCCACGCTGTCAGTGAACCATGGCGCTTATCTGGAAAACCACCTGCGCAAGGTCATCGACTGGATTGAAAGTCGGTCTCCCGTGCAATTGGTGGCGATTGGTATCGGCCATGATGTGACTCGCTATTATAAACGCGCTGTCACCATCATGGACGCGGAACAATTAGGCGGGACTATGGTCGAACAACTGGCTGGCCTTTTTGATGAGGAAACAAAATGAACGTAACCGAAGCTGTCACATCCCGCCGTTCCGTCCGCCAATTTCTCGACAAACCGGTTGATCAAAAAACTCTCCAGAAAATATTGCAAACGGCATCTCGCTCACCTTCTGGCGGCAATACGCAGCCTTGGAATGCCGTTGTTGTTACTGGCGACGAACTCACCCGGATTGCGGATGCCGTAAAAGCCAAAGTCCCGACCGCACCATCTGGTGAGAATATGGAATATGATATTTATCCCAAAGATCTGGACGGGCGATATGAGGCGCAGCGCAAAGGCGTTGGCAAAGCCATGTTCGATTCTCTCAAAATTCCGCGCGAAGATGGCGGTGCACGCATCAAACAGATGATGGCCAATTGGGATAGCTTTGGCGCGCCGGTGCAGCTTTTCACTTACACCCCCAAATATATGGGTCCACCACAATGGTCAGACATGGGTATGTGGCTGCAAACCGTAATGTTGCTGCTGCGCGAAGAAGGGCTGGACAGCTGTCCCCAGGAAATTTGGGCCATGTATGGTACCTATATGCGGGAATTGCTGGGCATTGATGATGATCATATCTTTTTCTGCGGTATGGCCATTGGTTATCGTGACCCAGATGCACCGATTAACAACTTCGAGGTTCCACGCGTATCGCTGGACGAAGTTGTAAAATTTCAGGGTTTTTAAATCATATAAACCTCTGATAAAACAGAGTTTTTATATTTGACTGTTTCAAATGGTGACAATTGTCACCTCATTTACACCCATGTGTCGATTAATTACTATGCCAGACTCGGAAACGTCGCTTATGAACGATTCTGAGGGTTTTCGGGTCGCATTTAGAACAACTTAGCCGACGGGCATAAGCTGTTACGAGTGTTGTGGGGGATATATGATCGGTCCGAGTGATTTTCGTTTGCCGCTATTGGCACTGCTTCCAGTTTTGGCTGCCGCTTCTTCTGTTGCTCATGCGCAGGGAATGCCGGTGTCATTGCGCGATAGCTTTCCAATTGGATCAGGCGACGGAACATTGTGCCAGGTGCAGGACCGCAGCATCGAAAACAAAGCCAAGCAGAGCATTTTTGACCGCAGCTGGGCCGTGGTTTGCCGCGATTCTGCTCGTCCCGTAGGATATGTCTATGCCTTTCGCGCACCTGAAGACGATGTCCTGCAACGTATCGCACCCCATCGCAGCGAAGCGATTTCTTGCTCGGATCAAGCTGAGCAAGCAACTGCTGGCGGGCTGAACCGCACGGCATGCAAGCTGGCGGATGAGCCGGTTGCCTATTCCATCTTTCAGGAGCAACGCGGAAACACATCTTATGTTGCAGAAGGCCTGACGGTTTATGACAGCGCGACCACTTTAGCGCTAAAATCCGTAATGTCGGACAAGATCGTCAAAGGCAAAATCGATATTGCCTCGACCTCTATAGAAGACCCGTTCGCATTTGCCCGCGTGCAGGCGCTGACCTTGAAACCGGACCAGGCGCTGGCAGAGGGATACCGGCGCAATTTAAGCGGCGACTATGCCGAGGCAGCGGCCTTTTTTGAAACCTTGCAGCAGCGGACGGCGGGTCTTGAAGATGTCGATATCAATCCCCAGGAATATTTTATCAACCGTGCTTTGCAAAAATCCAATCTCGGCGAATTTGCGGAAGCAGACGAGCTGTTTCGTGAAGCAAAGTCGGTTGATGCCGGCAGCGTTGTAAACCAGAAATTGCTGCGCAATTTTGAGGCCATGCACCTGCTGAATCAGGGCCGCTATGAAGATGCTGTCACGCGAATTAATCTGCCGATCGCAGCAAGAGAATTGCAACGGGAATCGCTGGCCAATGGCCTTACGATTACGCAGCCTATTGCAATGCGGCTAAACGGTGATGACAAGACCGCTGGCCTGCTCGGTTTAAACGACGAGCTAAAGCTAACTGCCGAAGAGCGCGGACAAATAATCGATGCCCAAGCGCTGCAACTCATTGGCACTGCTCAGCGGATAAGGGGAGAAGCTACAGAGGCCCAAAAATCTCTGACCACCGCTTATAATCAGGCGGTTGCGGTGCGCGATGGACGCGTCACGTCCATTACCCGGCTGCGCACACAGATTTTATCGGAACTCGCGCTGATCGCAGAAACGCAGGGCGAATTTGCCAATGCCGAACAATTATTGCGCAATGCTTTGGAATTGGTGGAGCTGCAATATCCCGAAACCCGTGCCGTCAATGGTGCAAAAGCAAAGCTTGCCAGTTATTTGCTGCGCCAGGGCAAACAAGTTGAAGCACGGCAATATTATCAAGAGGTAGTGGATAGTGCGATCGGCAAGCGAAGCGCAGCAACCGGCATCGCCAATCAATTGGCCCCCTATTTTGATCTGACGGCTGATGATCCTGATGCGGCAGCGGAATTCTTCAAGGCCGCCCAGATATTGGTGCGACCCGGTGTTGCCGAAACTCAGGCGGTTTTGTCACGCGAGCTGAGAGGCGGCACGGACGAGGCGGCTCGCTTGTTCCGCCAGTCCGCCAATCTTGATCGCAGTATCGAACGATTGCGCATGCGCTTCACCGCCCTGGGCAAATTGGAACAAACGACGACGACACGGCAAAGGCGCGCCGATCTCGCGGCAGAGATCGAAGAGCTCGAGCGCAGTCAGCAACTGACCATCGTTAGCCTGGCCGAATATCCGCAATATCGCGCCATCGCCGACAGTTCGATCGCGCTTGAAGATCTGCGCGCCAGCATGACCGATGATGAATCCTATATGCGCATGGCAATCGTCGGAAATAATGTGTTTGTTTTCTACACAGAAAAAGACTTTGCAACGGCTTACAAAAGCCCGCTTTCAGCCACAGCGCTGGATGAGAAAGTGGATGCTCTGCGCGCATCCATCTCCACTTTTGAAAATGGCCAATATGTAACTTATCCATTTGATGTCGAAACATCCCGCGGCCTTTTTCAGGATCTGATGCAACCGATAGCGGAGCGATTGACTGCGAAAAGCCATCTGATCTTTGAACCTGATGGCGCAATGCTGCGTTTGCCGATCAATTTGCTGGTAGTCGATGACGCGTCCGTCACCGAATATCTGGAACGCGTGGAACAGCCCGACGGGGATCCTTTTGATTATACCGGTATGCGCTGGCTCGGCACCGACACTAATATCAGCACTGCGGTATCAGCTCGCGGCTTTGCGGATGCCCGGCAGTCACCGACATCGAAAGCTTCTCGGCAGTATCTTGGTCTCGGTAATAATCAGCCCGTAGCGGCTGAAACAGGTGGTCGTGGGGTGCGGGCCGCTTCTGGCGGTGTGGATGCGCAGTGCAACTGGGCCATAGACGAATGGAACAATCCAATTTCCGATGCCGAGCTGGTTCAGGCCCGTTCGATCATCGGCCAAACGGGATCTGAAATACTGACCGGATCAGCCTTTTCAGACGACAAGATTTTGGCGAAATCGGATATTTCCGATTATCGCATCCTGCATTTCGCGACCCATGGTCTGGTTACAGCGCCCAAGCCTTCCTGTCCCGCAAAACCGGCCTTGCTGACGTCATTTGGCGGCGAGCAATCGGACGGACTGCTGGCCTTTGATGAAATTTTCGACATGAAACTCGACGCCGATATCGTCATTCTGTCAGCCTGCGATACCGCCGGTAAAGCCAGTATCAGGGCGACGCGGGAAGCTGGCGTTAGCAGTGGCGGAGGTACCGCACTGGATGGGCTTGTTCGCTCGTTCATTGGCGCCGGCAGCCGCTCCGTGCTCGCAAGCCATTGGCCGGCGCCAGATGACTTTCAGGCAACCGAGCGCCTGATTGGCGGCCTGTTCACAAAAGGAAAAGGCCAATCGGTTGCCTCGGCACTGCGTACCTCGCAAAAGATATTGATGGATGATCCGGTAACCTCCCATCCCTATTATTGGTCAGGCTTTGCGATCATCGGTGATGGATCACGACCTTTCTTGACCGACGCAGAATCTGGCAGCCAAAGCGCCGATGCTGCGGCAACCGGCAACTCTGACATGGCGGAAACAATTTTGAGATAGTGGCTGGCATAGGACATCCAAGCGACCCGGCCGCATCAAGCCGTGATGTCAAAGTTGAAGCGCGCAGCGTGCTGCAGTCCATGCGCCGCCTGTTCGATCAACTCGGTCCCATCCGTCTGGGTTCGACATTACTGTTCCTTGTGCTCGCCCTACTTATGGCCCGGTTTAGCTGGAGCACACCGCTCATCCAGGATGCCGAGCGCGCGCTTTATGACATGCGTGTTTCCGTTTTTGCCCCCGAGGTGGAAAAGGAAGACCGGATCGTCATGGTCGTCTACAATGAGGACACATTGAAACTGACGGGTCAGCGCTCACCGGTTGACCGAACCATATTGGCTCAGGCGCTCGAAAGCATCGATGCTGCACAGCCCAAGTCCATCGGTATCGATATCCTCTTCACCATGCCGCAGGACGATGACCCGCTGCTGGAATCAGCCTTCAAACAGCTAAAAACCCCGACCTACATTGCCTATGCCGATCCGAAATATAATCCGGAAATCGCCTTTGCCGAACATGAGTTTTTAAAATCCTTCTTGAGCGAGGTTGAGGGCGAACGGTTGAAACCAACGACCATCAGGCTCAACACCGACAGCGACGGCGTGCAGCGGCGCTGGACGCCCGAAAAAGCCGATGCGCCACCTTTCATGGCCATGGCGCTGACCAAACCTAATCCGGAGTTCGCCGCGAATAATGGCGCGATCCGCTATTTGGTGCCAGCCAGTCAAGATATGCCGGTATTTGACAAATTTCCGATCGAAAGCTTCGCCGACCCGGCTACAGCCGACATGTTGCAATCTTTCATCAAAGATAAATATGTTCTGATTGGCGGCGATTTTGTTGATCGCGACCGGTTCGAAACCCCCATCGGTTCTATTTCAGACCTGCAGAGCGAAGACGGCAAGATGATAGGGTTGGAAGTGCACGCCCATATGCTTGCACAGTTGCTTAATGACGACTTGCCTGCCCCAATTCCCCATTGGACCTTATGGCTGGCGGCATTGATTGTTGCGATTTGCGGCGGACTTTCAGCGCTCATCATGGGCAATGCAGCCAAAGTAGGATTGATCTTGATCGGCCAGTTCGTCTTTTTCCTGGTCTTCCCGTTTTTCCTTCAGAATATCGGCATTGACACACTGACTCTGCCCGCTTTCGGATGGGCGCTGGGTTGGCTGTTTGGCTATTCCTCTGTCGGCTCGGCTGCCAGAACCATTAACTCCAAGCAGCGGGCTTTTGCTCAGGGTGCTCTTGGGAAATATCTGCCAAAATCCATTGCGGGTGAAATTTTGCGCGATCCCGAGAAACTCGCGCTGCATGGCGAAAAGCGACAGATTTTTGCCGTCTTCACTGATCTCGAAGGCTTTACCAAGCTGAGCCATGCGATCGAGCCAGAAATGGTTGCAACATTGCTGAACGATTATCTCGACCGCCTGAGCGAGGTCGCGCTGGAATATGGCGGGACGATCGACAAGTTTGTTGGCGACGCGCTGGTCACATTTTGGGGTGCACCTATTGCCTACGCCGATGATGGAGAACGCGCTGCTAAAGCCGCTTACGCCCTGTATGAGGCTGGCGAGGAATTTCGCAAAAACGTACCCGAAGGTGTGCCGCCCATTGGCCGGACACGTGTCGGGTTGCATTATGGTGATGCTATTGTCGGAAATTTTGGCGGCGATGGCCGCATTCAATATACAGCGCTGGGCGACGCAATGAACACGGCGGCCCGGCTGGAAGCAGCCAACAAAACGCTCGAAACGAAAGTTCTCGTGAGCCGGGAAGCAATGGAACGCACTGGCCTCGATTGGTACCGCCCGATGGGTACCATCACATTACGGGGTCGCGCCACGCCGGTGGAGGTGTTTGAACCTGTACCGGACTGGGAAGAAAAAGATCGTGAGACAGTGACAGCCGTCATAGCCGCACATAAAAAAGGTGATACTGATTACATTCAGACACTTAGCGCTATGATGACGCAATATGGCGAGGATTTAGGCTTGGCCAATTTGCGTAAAAGACTGGAAAAGACAAAGAATGGAGAAAGCTATGCACTCGGTTGATTTGAAATCGCCCGGATCTGGAAAAAAACTAGGAAAACTGGGTAAAGCTGCGTTTGGCGCGTTCCTACTTGTTGGAATGACTGGCACAGCAATCGCCCAGAATATGATCGTGCGTTCCACCGGACCGTCGGCAAAATCCTATCCTGCAGGGAAGAAGCTTCCCAACAATGCGCAGGTGACGCTGAAAAAACTCGATCGGATCACAATCCTTGGCAAAAACGGCACACGTGTGATTAAGGGCCCTGGCACATTCTCCCTAAATAGCGGAGCAACACGTCAGTCGAGCAGCTCAACCCGCCTTTCCAGCTTTATCAACAATCGCGGGAGAAGCCGGGCCAGAACCGGAGCCGTCCGCAGCGCAGGCGTTACGGAAACCAGTGTTACGCCGAAAAACCCGAATCTTTGGTATTTGGACGTCACGAAGGGCGGAAAATTCTGTGTTTCAGATCCCAATACATTGGTGCTTTGGCGTCCGGACTATACCGGATCGGCAACTGCCAGCATCGTCGAACCGGTCAACGGCACCGTTACGGAAGTGGCTTGGCGGAAAGGCAATCCGCTGAAAAGCTGGCCAAAAGCCGAAGCGCCTTTGGCCGATGGTGCCAGCTATCGGGTCATCGGATCCAATGTTGAGAAATCTGTGGAGGTTAACTTCGTGATGCTCAAGGAAGCACCAGAAAATCTCAACGATGCGGCATCTGCCTTGATCGCCAATGGCTGTCAAAGCCAGCTCGATCTGTTGGTCGAAACACTGGATGACGGTTCATCGGCAAATGAAGAACAAAGCTAGTTAAAGACAAGGTTTCACGCCTTGAGGTGAGGGTCGAGGCGTGAAGCTAAAAATACATATTTCCATACGGGGTCGCGCGGGAAATATGAAAAACCGGGGAAGAATATGTCGCGAGCGCGCGCAACAAGAAAATTGGGATTATTAATATCTGCACCCGTCATTCTGGCGGCTCATAGCAATGTTTGGGCACAATCATCCATAGCCGCCCCCACGCGAGAGGAAATTCAGCGAGGGTTGCTGGGCGAAGCTGAAAAAGGCCAAGCGCAACCGCTCACGGTGGAGGGCGGCATTGAGCGATCAGCTTGTCCGCTTGCCAGCCCGGAATTTGCTGATGTGAAATTCACGCTGCAATCGGTGGACTTTAGCGGATTGGGCGTGGTCGACGCATCGATATTGCGATCGGCCTATACCGGTTATGTTGATCAGGAAGTGTCCGTCGCCGTGGTTTGCGAAATCCGTGATCGCGCTGCCACCATCCTTCGTGGAGCCGGCTATCTTGCTGCCGTGCAAGTACCGCCGCAAACGATCGAAGGCGGCAATGTCAAATTTGATGTTCTGCTTGCCCGAATGACATCTGTTCAGGTGCGGGGAGACGCTGGATCATCCGAAAAACTGTTGCAGCAATATATCGATCGGCTCACCAGCGAACCTGTTTTCAACATCGATGTGGCCGAGCGCTATTTGCTGCTTGCCCGCGATATTCCCGGACTGGATGTGCGCCTATCATTGCGTCCGGTAACCTCTAGTGCAGATGGTCGCCCCGGCGATGTGATTGGCGAATTCAACGTTGTCCGGACACCTGTCTATGTGGATGCCAATATTCAGAATTTCGGTTCCAAACAGGTCGGCCGATTTGGCGGGCTGGTTCGGGCGCGTTTCAACGGCATTACCGGTCTTGGCGATGAAACGACGGTCAGCGCTTATTCAACGGCTGACTTTAGTGAGCAACAGGTATTGCAAGCCAGTCATGAATTTCGGGTCGGCGGCGAGGGCCTGCGCTTTGGCGGTAATTTCACCTATGCGTGGACGGATCCTGATCTCCCGAACAATTTTGACATTGAGTCAGAAACCTTAGTCGCTGGTGTTTACGCGACATATCCCTTTATCCGCAAACAGACCCGCAATCTGTTCGGGACGATCGGCTTTGAATATATTGACCAGAAAACCGAAATCTTGGGCACGCGAACCAATGAGGATGATCTGAGCATCGCTTATGCCCGTCTCGACTTCAGCGAAATTGAGGCAGGCAGTATCTCCGGACGTGGTGGCTATTCCGCGTTCGAGCCCAAATGGGCCATGGCCGGATCGCTGGAATTGCGCCAAGGACTAGGCATATTGGGCGCTAGCGAGGGATGTGGTCCAGCCTTTGTGCGCTGTATTGGCCAAACCGTCATTCCGACCCGCGCGGATGGCGATCCCACGGCCTTTGTCGTCCGCGGCGAGGCGAAGCTTGACTATCGCCCTACCCCGCTGCTCGCGTTTACCTTGAAGCCGCGGTTTCAATATTCTCCCGACGCCCTTTTTTCATATGAAGAAATTTCCGGCGGTAACTACACGACCGGTCGGGGCTATGACCCAGGGACCATCATCGGTGATAGCGGCTACGGCTTACAGACCGAGGTGAGTTACGGCTCTCTGATACCAGAGTCACCCAATGGGACAGCCTGGCAACCCTATGTCTATTTTGATGCGATGGCGGTGTGGAACAAGAATTTCCCCGGCGATCCCCAAAAAATTTACTCCGCTGGTGGCGGTATCCGCGCAACCATCGGCCGCCAGGCCAGCCTGGACGTAATGGCGGTGGTGCCGCTGAAACGCGGACCTTTCCAGACCCGGCGCGACAGCGCGCGGGCGTTGATGACGCTGACGGTGCAACTCGCACCATGGTCGCGATAAGCGAGAAGGCGGCGAATGATGAACAGAGGCAAGATGATGACAAAGACCGGAAACAAGAGTCAGATCAGCGGTAATGCTATGAAAAAAAGCAGCAATAGGCCGACCAACGCCCCTTCGTTCAGCAAGTTGAAACTGCTGGCCAGTGGATCGTTTACCGCCGCGGCCATGATGCTTGCGCTGGCACCACAAAATGCACTGGCGCAGGCCGCCCCCTCACCCAGCGGCCATGCAGTCAATGCAGATCCTGTGCTTTCCGGTGGCAATTTTACGCTTGGCACCGGCAATTTCACGCCTGGTCCAACGTCCGATACCGTCACTATCAGCAGCGATCAGGTTATAATCGACTGGAATCTGGTCGATCAATCCGGTGGCGGTACAATCAACTTCTTACCGCGCGACAATGGTCTGGTTTTCAACCGCGACGGCGGGCTTGACTATACGGTCCTCAACCGTATCGTCCCGGCCGATCCAACCCGCGGCATCAGCATCAACGGCAATGTGGCCAGCCTCAGCAGCTTGGCGCCATTTATTGGCAATGTCTGGTTTTACAGTCCGGGCGGCGTCCTCGTCGGCGGTAATGCGAATATCAACGTTGGCTCATTGCTGCTGACGACCAACGCAATCGACACAACCGGCGGATTGCTCGGGCCATCTGGCGATGAAATTCGTTTTCGGGGGCCAGCCGCGCCAGTCGGCGGACCAATTCCGGCTGTAACGATTGCAAGCGGCGCGCAAATCAATGCCATTAGTCAAGGTAGCTATGTTGCAATGGTTGCGCCGCGCATCAACCAAGGCGGCACAGTCAATGTCAATGGATCGGTCGCTTATGTAGCGGCCGAACAAGCTGATATAACGATCGATTCCGGATTGTTCGATATCAGTCTCTTGGTGGGTTCCAGCGACCCCGTGGGTGTTTCGCATACGGGTACGACCACCGGCCCGGTTCGTAATCCTGATCCGGCTTTTAACGCAAACAAGGACAATCAGGCGATCTATTTCGCCGCGTTACCAAAAAACCAGGCTATGACGATGCTCCTGCAGGGTAGTATTGGCTACACGCCTGCAGCTACGGCAATGGAGGCCGACGGTAAAATCATCCTCAGCGCAGGCGGTGATATCGATTCTCGGGGCAGCAGCTTTTCCGACAATTTCACGGTGACCATTGAAGAAGAGGTGGATCCAACGATCAATGGCAGCTTTACCCTCAGCAGCCTCAATTTCAGCAATGACATTGAGGCATTCGCCAATAATGATATCGTCATTCAAGACCTTATCGGGGCAGGAGTTACCGGTGCACAGGGTATCAATGATCTCGATCTGACACTGACCGCGGGCGATTCCATCCGGATGGAAGCCGCCGGTGATAGTGCCAGCATCGACATTGATGGTGATGTAACACTGAACGCCGTAAACGGCGCACAAATCATTTCCAGAGCATTGTCATCCATCACCATCGGCGGCAGCCTGACTGTCAACGCCTTCTCTGAAACCCAAGGCGGAACGGTCGATATATTGGCCGCCGGCGAAGGCATCAGAGCATCGGGCTCCGGCGACATCATCATTGATGACGAATTTGTCGTCAATGCGCGCGTGACTGGCGTCGACAGCCGCCGCGCTGACGTAGATGATGGTACTGATACTTTTGGCGGTACGATCAATGTCGATATTCTCAACGGCGGCTTGTTGGATATTCACAGCGCTGCGGGAGGTAATAGCTCCTCATTCAATGCGTCAGCAGCACCAAATATGGGCCGTGTAACTGCTGGGGAATCCACCGGCGGAACAATTAACATAAACGTCAACGGAATCGGCAGCACATTTACAAATGGCTCTGGCCTTAACGTTAATGCAAATGGCGATTCCGGATCAAATTTCAGGGGCACAGCAGCGGGCGGCACTAACACCGGCGGTACGATTAACTTTGATGTCACGGACGGAATCGTCAATTCCCTATTCATGTCACTCAACGCCAGTGCGTCAGGTACAGGTAATGCGACCGGGAATCTGACGCCTTCGGAAAATGGTGCCAATGCCGGCAACATCATTGCCAATTTTACCAATGCTAACCTTAATCTCACTGGAAATCTTAATTTTGAAAGCAGCGCGAATGCCAATATCGGTATTGATGCCGCAGGGAATGAAATTGCTGGCCCAGCCACCGCTGGTGATTTGACAATCACCTTCGACAACACGGTGCTAAATGGCACTGGTTTACAGGTGAATACGGATCTTAGAGGCAACGGAACAGCCGGTGACATATCCGTTAACATCGTCAACGGATCCAACCTCACTTTCGCAAATGAATTCAATTTACAGGCAGAGGGCAACTCCCGAGCAGCTGGGATAGCCTCGAGCAGCGGAAATGTGAATCTGTTGATTGACAATGCAACTTTGGATTCGGCGCGCTTCGGACTTTCATCATCCCGATCAACAACTGCTCTAGCCAATGCCCCAACGGACGGAACCACAGGAACGGTCAATGTCACGGTTCAAAATAACGGCAACCTGACCGGAAGCCAGTTTTCCGTAACCGCTAACGCAATCTCGTCCACTCAGGGTGGTACCGGCACGGCGGGCGACATCATAATAAACGTCGATGGCGGGACAATCGACCTTGTCGATGGTCCCTTTAACGGTTCTTCCAGCCCGCCTTCTGTCAGTCTGTCAGCCAATGGTTCCGGACGCGGCAATGCCGCTGATGGTCTGGCTGCGGAACGCGGCCTCGGTGTTGGCGGCAATTTGACGCTAACCCTCAACAATGGCGGTACGTTCTCAGCCGAGAATTTCTTTGCCGCTGCCAATGGGTCTATTAACGATTTTTCGGAAGTTCCAATCGCCATCCGCGGCAATGGCGGCAATGGAGTCGGGGGCCAGACGATATTCAATCTCGTCGATGGAAATTTCTCTGCCAATGACGTGACCGTTTCGGCCGGCGGCACCGCCTCTTTCGGCGGTGATTCTGGGGCGTTTGGATTTCCTCAACCACCCGGCGTGGTCGGAAATGGTGGTGACGGACAAGGCGGCAATGTCGTCTTCAATCTCGACGGCGCCAATGTGACAGTCAACAACCTTACCGTATCCGCAGATGGTATTGGTGGGGCTGGCGGTAATGCCAGAGATGCCGAAGGTGTAAATGCAGGCAATGGCGGATCTGGTATCGCCGGTAATGCCACTTTCAATGCCAATTCAGGTAGCCTGACGGTCAACAACACTTTGGAAATCAGTTCTGGCGGCATTGGCGGCAGAGGCGGCGATGGCACTGGCGTTAATGCCGGAAGCGGTGGTGATTCACTAGGTGGCATTGCCACGCTCAATCTGGATGGGACGGCAACGATTTCGGCTCAGCTTGCTTCAATTTCCGCAAGTACGGAAGGCGGCCGTGGCGGTGATGCCTTGGTGGGTGCCCCGACACCGTCGCAAAGAGCAGGCGACGGCGGTAACGCGGTAGCCGGTAGCGCTGTTTTCAACAATAATAACGGCGATGTTACCTTCACCACCACACAAGTCTCAGCGGTGGGAACAGGCGGCGATGCCGGCAATGATCCCAACGCACCCGACCGGATTGGCCCCTATGGCGGTGTTACTCCGGCCGTTGGCTTCACCGGCCAGTCTGCAGGCAGTGGCGGTAATGGTACAGGCGGTAATGCTACAATAAACTTGCGGCAGGATGATGCCGTCAACCGGATCTACGTGGTTGATGCGCGCGGAGTTGGAGCAAAAGGCGGTGAAGGTAATAACGGCGGCAATGCTGGCTCAGGTATCGGGGGCACTGCCGTACTTAATATTACTGGCTCCGCTGTAACGCTAGAAAGTCCGATCATCACGGCAACGGGAACCGGTGGTATTGGCGGTATCGCTCGCACCGCGCCTGGCGATGGTGGCAATGGCGGTGATGCACAGGGCGGCGTCGCGCGGCTCGAAATTGTTGGCGCAGGTGCATCTTTGACCAATGTCGGCGACCCTCTTTTTAGCTCTGCCGATGGCTTTGGCGGCGCTGGTGGTCCCGGCTTTGGGATTTTCGGTAGCAATGGTGGCGATGGTGGTGATGGCGGTTCAGCGACTGGTGGCACATTGGAAATTGCGGTTCGAACAGGTGCCAGTTTTGCGCTTAGTGGCGGTCCTGAATTTACACTCTCTAGCACTGGTACTGGCGGCCAAGGCGGAACGGGCGGCTATTCATATGGCGGTAACAGCGGAAATGGTGGCGATGGCGGTGACGGAACGGGCGGCACTGCCCGTCTGCTGGCGCAAGGCGGAACGATTACCGGTAATGACGTAACCATTACCACCACCGGGCAAGGTGGTGATCCAGGCTTTCGCGGCGCACTGGGACTACCGGGCAATGGCATATATGGTACTGATGGTGCCGGCGGCTTCGGTACTGGCGGTACCGCCGCTTTGGAAGTTCAGGAAGGCAGCCCTGGCATTTTAACGCTGGGTAACGTCACATTATTGGCTAACGGATTGAATTTCGGAGACGGATCCATTGCTACCGGCATAGGCGGCCGGATCGAGATTACCGACACATCAATTGATCCAGCTGGCCTGATAACGCTTGGCTCTTTGAACGCCGAAGCTTTGGCAGGCATAGGACCTTCCAGCGGCTTTTTCATGAGCGGCAATAGCGGAGCCATAACTGTCCTGGGCGATTTGAACGTCGATGTTGCCGGCAATATAGAATATGACTTTGATGGCACCGGACAGCTGACAGTTGGTGGTTTCGCCGATTTGCGTTCAAATTTGGGATCGATCCTGGTGGATCACACCAACAACGCGGCGTCGATCATATCCATCGATGTGGTTTCCGATTTTAATGCCGACGCGGCGCTCGACTTTAACAGCATGGCGGGATCTATCCTCCAATCGGGCACCAGCATCGATGTAAATGCAGGCGCGAATATCTTTGCCAATGATTTGCGCGCCGATGGCCTCATTAATCTGACGGCCGCACAAAATGTCACGCTAAATGACGGCTCTGTAACCGGCCCACCTGAAGTATCGCCGATTGGTGCAAGTCTGATCGTAAGTTCGGGCATTTTCATTGAAGCGGGCCTTGATCCCACACCAACGCCTACACCAGTCTATGATCCCAGCTTCGATGCTACGATCACAGGCGATGTCAGCTCGACAGGTGCTATTCGGGTCGTGGCTGGGGGCAACGCCATTTTCCAGACGGGCAGCACCAGCGTATCCGACAATGGCTTCTTTATCGCTACAGGTGATGATATCATCATACAAACCGGTGCGCGCGTGGAAGCAGCCGCCAATCCTGCGGACACACCTAATTTGGGTTCGCCGTTTGAAAACCCCAATAACCTGATATTGCAGGCTGGCGGGTTGGTGCCTGATCTCATTTCAACGCCGCTGACACCCATCGCCTCGATCGTGGCAGCAGGCACAATTGATGCGAATGAGTTTGCAGTGGTGATGACAGCCGATGCCATGGACGGCCTTGGCGGAACAATTGCAGCCAGTTCCATCAGAGCCGATATTATTGATGCGCCTTCCAATGCCGTAATTGCAGCAATTGGTCAGTCCGATGATAATGGCTTGCTTAGCGACGACTGCTTAGAGGGCAATCTCTGCCTTGGCGCGCTTGATGCGGACAATATTGTTGAAATCGGCCAGATTGGCGTCCCAATTCAGGCGGTTATTGAAAATGGCGACATAATTGCCAATCGGATATTGGTATCGACACGCCGTGATCTTGTGATGGGCGCGGACGGCATTCCCTCGCGCTTTATCGCCAGCGACGAAATTTTCGTAAACAGCACCGAAGGCAATGTGAACCTGCGCGATGCAGAGCTCACCAGCGGCTTGCTTGGCATTGAAGCAGCCGGCAGTTTGTTGGGCTCAGGGTCGCTCAATAGCGCAAACGACATAGGTATCACCGTTGGCGGTGATATATCCGCCGCTGTTATCAATACCGGCGGCGAGCTGACCACCGTAAATGAGCGCGGCGATATATTGGAAGGCTTCTATTCGGTCCCGGGCAGCATGAATGTTGGCGTTTTGACGGTTGGGGTCGGTGATGTGAACTATGATGCCGGTGGCAATTTCAGTTTTGATCAGATCAATGTGCCTGATTCCGACATAATATTAGACGCACCTGGATCCGTTTTCTTGGGCGCTACGTCCGGCGCACAAAATATCGATATCAACGGCGGCGACATAACAGTCGGCAGCATTGACGCAGGCGTTGATATATTTCTTTCCTCTGGCGATTTCATTGACTTCGGATCTGTGGATGCCGGAAATATGCTCGACCTCAGCGGCAGCGATATCACAGGTGATATTCTCGCCGCCGGTACGACGATCATGGTTGTAGGCACCGGCAATCTGTCCATTGGCAACGTAATCTCTGGTAATGAAACCTTCCTCGAGGGCACATCAATAACATTGAACGGTGCCGATACCGGGGACAATGGTGATCTGCGGTTTACCGAAGGACTGCGCCTTCGCGCGCTCGATGGAGACATCAATATCGGCGGCGATCTGGATATTTCGCGCACCGGAGACTTTTTCGCCTCCGGCGACATTATCTTCGGTGATGTCGATGTGACCAGCAAAATACCTTCTGGGCTGGACTTGCGGTCGCTCGGTTCCGTTATTTTTGGCAATGTGACGTCCGATTCCTTCATTAGCGTCCGGGCCGATGGTAACTTTACCGCCGAGACCGTCGCAGCCGGCACGTTCCGGGCATTTGTTGATGGGCTGATCGATGTCACAAGCGCCGAAATTGTCAGCAGCAATTTTGATGCTGATTTGGGCGTTGAAATTGGAGAGTTGATCGGTGGTTCTGCGGTGTTGCGGTCTTCTGACGGGGATGTAGCAGTGCGTGACAATGCCATGCTCACCAATACAGTCCGCGCCATCGGCAATAACGTGTTTCTCAGGTCCGATGGGGCGATGAGAGTCATTGCCACTGCCAATGCTGGGAATATAAATATTGTTACCCAAGGCAACCTGGTGGTTGATGATGCCAGTGCAACAGGCAACATCCAGCTGACAAGCTTGGCGGGTAGCGCAGAACTGAACGAACTCATTATCGTTGGAAGTGGCGCTGGCAACTCGCCCGCAGGCATTAGTGGCCAAGCCGTCGTAAGCGCCAATGGCAATATCGATGTAACGGCAGCGGTTGACGTTGCGATCAATGATACCGTCAACGCGAATAATGCTTTGACCATCACAGCTGGCAATCTGATCGATATTCAGGCGCTTGCGACTGGAATGACCATCGACCTGTCATCGGCCAATATCAATATTGGTTCATCCGGACAGCTTGGCGAATTTACGCAGACCAATGATATTTTCATTGAAAGCAACGGGGCCAATCAGGCGCTTTTGGGCGGCGCCTCCGATCTTGGTGGCTATACTCTGGACAATTTTGAATTTACGCGGATCCAGTCCAATCAGGATTTGACATTTTTTGTTCAGTCGACCGGCCTTTCAACACCTGATCTTATCATCCAGGATTTGACGGTGCAGGCGGGCGACAATGTCAGCGGACCACAAACGGCCAATATTGGCTTCTCTGGCACATTGACGATTGATTCCGGTCAATCCACGAGGGTCGACGGCAATCTTAATCTGACCAATGCATCTGGCGGCACCACGCTCAACATGACATCCCTTGATGATCTCAGGATTAATGCCAATGGCGGTCTGATCCAGATTACCGATACCAATGGCGGTTTTGGTGGTGTTGGTTTGATGACGCTGACGGCGCAAAACATCTATGCCATGACTGATCAGGCCTTTGCCGATATCGCAGGCCTTGGCGTAGATGCTGTCGATCTTCGTCTGCAAAATAATGATGGCGTCGATCTCGACGGTGGCTTGATCCGCGGCGGGATTGCGCAATTCGCGGTCGATGGTGATCTGTTCATTCAGAATACAGCGCCTGGCACCGCTTTTGGTGAACGCCGCGGTTTCACGGTCGACAGTTTGACCATCAATGGGCTTAGCGCAGGCAGCAATGCGAATATTGTCATCAATGGCATCGTTGGTGGAGACACCGGGATCGACACAATTTTCGCAACAGACACTGTGGTTGGATTTGACAACGCTTCCACAATAAATGGCTGCGTAATAATCGATCCGTCCAGCTGTGGCGCGCCAACTCCGACGCCCACTCCAACTCCAACACCGACGCCTACCCCCACTCCAACACCAACACCTACGCCAACACCTACGCCAACACCCGATCCATCTCCTGATCCGGAAATCGACGATCCAGTACAGGATATCATTGAGGAGGAAGTGACACCAAATGAAGATGGCACAGTGGTCAGTGATCCGTTCGAAACAAATCTCATCGAACTCAAGGAAAATGAGGAATATGTGGATGATCCGTTGATTGACGAGCCGGTTACTGGTGCGGGCAATGACGATCTGTGGGTTGGCGAAGAAGAGGAAAATGGCGAGTGCGCCGAAGGGGATGAATCCTGTGGTCAGGGCGGTCCCACCGAGGATGAAGAACTCGAACCTGCGGAATGAATTGATCGGTTGACCTATTGCACCGCAAACCATTAGGCGGTGAACCATGCAAGAGACAACCGATCATCCACTGAAACTATTCAACAGCCTGACGCGGAAGCTGGAGCCATTCGAGCCGGTTCATGACGGGGAGGCCCGCGTTTATACATGCGGACCGACGGTTTATAACTATCCGCATATTGGCAATATGCGCGCCTATGTCTTTGCTGATTTGCTCGGGCGAACATTAAGCTGGAAAGGTTACAAGCTGACCCATGTCATCAACATTACCGATGTCGGCCATCTGACCGACGATGCGGATGATGGCGAGGACAAGCTGGAGAAAGCGGCGGCAGAGCGTGCGCAGTCCATCTGGGATATCGCGAAACATTATACCGAAGCTTATTGGGAAGATATCAAAGCGCTGAACATTCGCCAGCCGGCCCATTGGTCGATCGCAACCGACTATGTTCCCCAGATGATCGACTATGCCAAGGGCATTGCCGACAAGCATTGCTACGAACTGGACAGCGGCCTGTATTTCGATGTCTCAACTGTCGCCGATTATGGCAGCCTCGCTCGCGCAGCAACCGAAGATGGAGAGGGCCGGATCGACGCTGTAGAGGGCAAACGTAATGCGGCTGATTTCGCGATCTGGCGCAAGACGCCCGAAGGCGAAACCCGGCAGATGGAATGGGACAGCCCGTGGGGCAAAGGAGCACCAGGCTGGCATCTGGAATGCTCGGTGATGTCAGAAGCCTTGCTTGGCCTGCCCTTTGATATTCATACCGGCGGTATTGATCATCGTGAGATTCATCACCCCAATGAAATTGCCCAGAACCAGGCCCATAGCGGCTGCGACCACAGCGGGGCGCGTTTTTGGATGCACAATAATTTCCTGATCGACCGGGCTGGCAAAATGTCCAAGTCAGCGGGCGAATTTCTGCGCCTGCAATTGCTGATCGACAAGGGCATTCATCCCCTCGCCTATCGCCTGATGTGCCTGCAAGCCCACTATCGCAGCGAATTGGAATTTAGCTGGGACAACTTGGTAGCTGCATTGACCCGGCTAAAGCGCATCCTGATGAGCGTGGAACGGCTGAAGGATCGGATTAAAGATCGTCATCCCGAACTTGTTTCGGGATCTGGAAGCATCGACAGTGAGATCCTGAAACAAGTTCAGGATGACGAACGGGTATTGCATCCCAAGCTTGCCGAGATGCGTGATCAATTGGACGCCGCGATGAGCGACGATCTTAACAGCTGTCCGGTCATTCCACTGTTGGAAGACTTACTCTCACTCAAAAAAATCGATCCCGTCCAGCGTATGACGCTACTACAGGAAATCGACCAGATATTGGGTCTCGAACTGGAAACATTGACCCGCACCAATCTCCGGTTACGCCCAAAGGCGGCAGCGGTCACCGAGGAAGAGATTGAGCAAAAGCTGGATCTGCGCCAGAAAGCCAAAGCAGACAAGGATTTCGCCGCAGCCGATGCGATCCGCGATGAACTGATTGCGCAAGGCGTCGAACTTATGGATGGCGATCCGCTACGCTGGGAATGGAGCATTTCGATATGAGCAAACCTATAGCCGCTATGGCCTCTCTCGTTCGTCCCCTGGTCGAACCGCATTGCGGCGATCTTGATGTCACCTGGTTCACCAGCACCGAGGAAGCCCTTGCAATCGCGCCCCATGCCGAAATCGGTTGGTTCGACATGTATGACAAGGAAAAGATGGCGCAGGTACTTGCTGCGGCAACCAATTTGAAATGGCTCAACAGCATCTATGCCGGGGTGGAGCATTTTCCTCTCGACCAGCTTAAACAGCAAGGCACGATTGTCACCAACGGGGCCGGATTGAACAGCTCCCCCATCGCGGAATTTGTGGCCATGGGCATGCTCTCCGCGGCCAAACGGACCGACAAATTGCTGGAACTTCAAGGGCAGCAGGAATGGCCGGAGCAAGCACCAGGCACGACCGAGCTGGCAGATGGCAAGGCTCTAATCATCGGCTATGGCGGTATCGGCCAGCAGGTGGCGAAAAAACTGTCGGGGTTCGAGATGGATGTCACAGCCGTCCGCCGGACCGCCAGTGATGATCCTGCCGGACTGGGAACGGAAGTGATCGGCACTAACGACTGGCAAGCCCGGCTCGGAGAGTTTGACTGGGTGATCGTCTCCGCGCCTGCCACGACAGAAACGCAGAAGCTTTTGGGGGCGGATGAATTCGCCGCGATGAAACCATCAGCCTGGTTGATCAATGTCGCTCGCGGGTCACTGGTTGATCAGCCTGCATTGGTAGAGGCGCTGAATGGAAAGACCATTGGCGGAGCGATGCTGGATGTCACCGATCCCGAACCTTTACCGAAAGGCGATCCTTTGTGGACGGCCGAAAATTGTTTTATCACAATGCATGTTTCCGGCGTCGCCCAAACCCGTATGTTCCAGCGCGCCGCCGCACGCTTTGTCGAAAATTTGAAGCGCTATCAAGCAGGCAGCGATATGATCGCCATGGCTGACCTCGATCGTGGTTATTAGAGCTTTCAGGAATTTTGCGATTGATACGTGACACGGATGTAGATTTAACTTATCAACCAACAGCATAGGGGTAGGGATGAGTCTTTTTCTGGAGGGGAAAAATCGTTCCGGGGTCGTTGCCATAAACTTGAGCAATTACTGATCATATCGATCAGGAAAGGACCCACATGACCAAAGCATCTGATTTATTCGTCCAATGTCTTGAAAATGAAGGCGTGGAATATCTTTTCGGCGTTCCCGGCGAAGAAAATCTCGACATGCTTGATAGCCTTTCACGCTCCAAGAAAATTGAATTGATCCTGACCCGGCACGAACAGGGCGCGGGTTTCATGGCAGCGACTTACGCAAGGCACACGGGCAAAACCGGAGTGTGCATGGCAACGCTTGGCCCCGGGGCAACCAATCTGGTCACTGCAGCTGCCTATGCGCAGCTTGGCGGCATGCCGATCCTGATGGTTACTGGCCAAAAGCCGATCAAGAAATCCAAGCAGGGCCGCTTCCAGATTCTCGATGTCGTCGACATGATGGGTCCGATTACAAAGTTCACACATCAACTGGCCTCTGCGGACAATATTCCCAGCCGTGTGCGTGAAGCCATCCGTTTGGCCGAAGAAGAAAAACCCGGTGCGTCTCATATCGAGTTTCCGGAAGATGTGGCGGACGAGCAGACCGATTCCGTGCCAATCAAGCCCAGCCTCTCGCGCCGTCCGATTGCTGAAGCCAAGGCAGTACGCGCAGCGACCAAGAAAATTGAGAGCGCCAAGTCTCCCATCCTGGTCATTGGCGGCGGTGCCAACCGTACCACGACCGGACGGATGCTGACCCAGTTTATCGAGAAAACTGGCATTCCCTTTGTCACCACACAATTGGGTAAAGGCGTTGTTGATGAAACCAACAAGGAATTTATGGGCTGTGCCGCTTTGTCAGCAAATGACTTCGTGCATAGCGCGATTGAATCCGCAGACCTGATCATCAACGTTGGCCACGACGTGATCGAAAAGCCGCCATTCTTCATGAAAGACGGCGGCACCGAAGTGATCCACGTTTCGATGAACACGGCCGAGGTCGATCCGGTCTATTTCCCGCAGATTGAGGTCATTGGCGATATTGGCAACGCGATCTGGCAGATGAAGGAAGATATTGTTCCATCCGGTTCGTGGAATTTCGATGCCATGTACAAAGCGCGGGCGGCCGAAGAAGAGCATACTGCGACCATGGACGATGACATGCGTTGCCCCATCTATCCGCCGCATCTGGTGAAAGTGATCCGCGAACAAATGCCTGCCGATGGTATTATCTGCCTCGACAATGGCGTTTATAAAATCTGGTTTGCGCGCAACTACAAGGCGCGTCAGGCGAACACCGTGTTGCTTGATAACGCTCTGGCAACCATGGGCGCTGGCCTGCCGTCTGCCATGGCATCCGCGATGGTCTATCCCGACCGAAAGGTCATGGCGATCTGCGGTGATGGCGGGTTCATGATGAACAGTCAGGAGATGGAAACAGCGGTTCGGTTGAAGCTGAATATCACGGTGCTGATTCTCAATGACAGCAGCTATGGCATGATCCGCTGGAAACAAGCCAATATGGGTTTCAAGGATTGGGGCCTGACCTACGACAATCCAGATTTCGTCAAATATGCCGAAAGCTATGGCGCTCATGGTCACCGTATCACCAGCGCGAAAAACCTGCAGGAAACGATCGACAAATGCCTGAACAGCGAAGGCGTGCATTTGATCGATTGTCCTGTGGACTATTCGGACAATGACCGTATCCTCAACAATGAGATCAAGGAACTCAGTGCGAAGATTTAAGAGGATAGATCATGACAAAACTCAAAGACGTTTATCCGCTTTATCTCAATAACGTAGCCGCCCAGCCGAATACCGATCTGGAAGTCACGGACAAGTTTACCAATGAGGTCGCTTTCCGGACAGCACTGGCAACGCCGGATGTTATTGAAGAAGCCATTGCCGGGGCGGTTGAAGCTGCCGAGCCAATGGCGCGCATGGCGAGCTATGAACGGCAAAATGTACTGCAGCATTGCGTCACCCGCTTTCAGGAACGTTATGATGAACTCGCTTATTCGCTTTGTGTCGAAGCAGGCAAACCCATCAAGGATGCCGAAGGGGAAGTCGGCCGGCTGATCGATACGTTCCGGATAGCTGCCGAGGAAGCGGTCCGCAATTACGGAGAAGTCCAGCCGCTTGACATTTCGGAGCGCGCCAAGGGCTATCAAGGCATGTGGAAGCGCGTACCGATCGGACCGTGCAGTTTCATTTCACCGTTCAACTTTCCGCTGAACCTTGCGGCGCATAAAATCGCCCCAGCCATTGCCGTGGGTTGTCCCTTTGTCATGAAACCGGCATCTAAGACGCCGTTGGGTGCCATCATCATGGGCGAAGTCTTGGCCGAAACCGATCTGCCCAAAGGCGCTTTTTCAATATTGCCCGCCAGCCGCGATGGTGCAGACCTGTTCACCGTTGATGAACGCCTGAAGCTGCTGTCCTTCACCGGTTCTCCTGGTGTGGGCTGGGACCTCAAAGCTAAGGCAGGCAAGAAGCCCGTCATCCTGGAACTGGGCGGCAATGCTGCGGTCATTGTCGATCATGATGCTGATCTGGACGATGCGCTGGAGCGTATCATTTTCGGCGCTTTCTATCAGTCGGGCCAAAGCTGTATCGGTGTCCAACGGATCATAATTCATGAATCTGTCTACGACACTTTCAAGGATATGCTGGTCGCCAGAACCAAAACCCTGATTGCCGGTGATCCTAAAGACCGCGATACCTTCATTGGTCCGATGATTTCCGAAGGGGAAGCCAAACGCCTCCATGACTGGATTGATCAGGCCGTTACGGGTGGGGCGACGCTGCTGTGCGGCGGTAATCGCACCGGCAATATGCTGGAAGCCACATTACTAGAAAATGTGGATCGCAATGCTGCTGCCAATCGTGAGGAAGCTTTTGGCCCGCTCGCACTGCTCTCCAAGTTCAGCGATTTCAACGCGGCACTGGATGAAGTTAACGATAGTAAATTTGGGCTTCAGGCAGGTATCTTTACCCGTGACCTGTTCAAAACCTTGGATGCATGGGATCGGCTTGATGTCGGCGGCGTCGTGATTAACGACGTGTCATCCTATCGCGTTGACAATATGCCTTATGGCGGCGTCAAGGATAGCGGCTTAGGCCGAGAAGGTATCAGATTCGCGATGGAGGATATGACTGAAATTCGGAATCTGGTCATCCGGCGCAAAGTCTGACAACCGAATCACGTTACAAAGCAATTCTCATGAACGTGCAGTCAAACCACATCAAAGTGGTAAATCGGCAACGTTTGAACAGCAGGTAAAGCAAAAACAGTGATGCAAGTCATAGAAAAACCATCATATTCGAGGTTTTTTACCGTTGCATTGAGCTTTCAATGAAGCATAATAGAATGCACAAAGACAGTTAACGACTAGGGTCGCGTCGAGCTTACAGAGGGGCCTGGTTTTCGGACCAGGAAAAGCAACGATGCAAATGGGGAAAATTCTGTCGTGGAGACATAGCTGGTCCGTGCTGGCCGCTAGCCTATTCTGCTTTGCGCTTGCCGGCGTAGCTCTTTTCATATCTTCAGTCGCAACACCTGCCCCTGTCGAAGCAGCGCAGGATTTATCCAGCGGAACCTATATGGGCGTAGCGACTTGCGGCAGCACCACTTGCCATGGCCGGCAGGAAGCTGACGGCGAAATCGTACGTCAGGACGAACTGATGCGCTGGCAAGAGGAATCAACACCCGGCGGCGCCCATAGCCGGGCCTTTCGCGTTCTTCGCGAACCGCGCAGCATCGCCATGGCCAAGCGCCTCGGTATCAAGGATGCCGCCTCTTCGGAACAATGCCTGGGCTGCCACAGCACTCCGGCAGCAAAAAAAGGCCCTCGTTTTCAACTCAGTGACGGCGTTGGCTGCGAGGCCTGCCATGGTCCTTCATCCGGCTGGCTATCCGCTCACTATGCCGTTGGTGCAAACCACGCAAAAAATGTTTCGCTGGGCCTGACACCGCTGGAAAATCCGAAGGCACGCGCCAGCAATTGCCTCGATTGTCACTTTGGCAGCGCCAAGAACGGCCAGTTTGTTGATCACCGGATCATGGCGGCCGGCCATCCCCGCATCTCATTCGAGCTGGACCTGTTTTCCACCTTGCAACAGCATCACGATGAAGATGTGGATTATGTCAGGCGCAAAGGGAAGACCAACGCCGTCCGCTTCTGGGCCGTCGGTCAATCTATGGCGCTGGAACGCTCACTCAATCTCTTTTCCAAACCCGCCTTGGCTCAGGAAGGTCTCTTCCCGGAATTCTATTTCTATGATTGCCATAGCTGCCACCGCCGCATCTATGATGACGCATCGGCGCGTCCGACATCAATCAACAATCCCGGTCGTCCCATTCCAGAAGGCATGCCGCCTTATAATGACGAGAATATGATCATGCTGAGCGCCGCCATTAAAGTAGCCGCGCCGGATTTGGCTACACAATTTGAGGCCCGGTCCAAGGCATTTCATGCGGCCATGGGTAAAGGTCGGGCGCCAGCGGTTCAAGCCGCAGCACGATTGCGTCAAACGGCTCAGACACTGGCTGATCGCTTCTCCAGAGCCAGCTTTGGCCGGGATCAAACCTTCCGGATCATGGAAACCATTGCCGGACAAGCGATCTCTCCGCGCTTCACCGATTATGAGGGGAGCGTACAGGCGGTCATGGCGATCGATACCCTGCTCAACGGGCTGGTAAATAGCGGCCAGGTTAGCGAATCTGCCGCCGCCAGTCTGCGCGGCCAAATCAATGTGGCCTATAAAGCCGTCGATGAACCCAACAGCTACAAGCCGCTGCAGTTCCGCCGGGCGCTGGGCAGTGCGGTCAGAACCATAAGGGCATTGCGATAATGCGGAAGTTTCGTTTCACCGCTGCGATTTCGGCGGCTGCCTTGGTGCTGACCTCTTGTGGAGGCGGCGGCGGCAGCAATGACTTTGGTGGTACGCCATCGCCCGCTCCTGCGCCAACACCGACACCAACGCCCAATCCAGTTGATGGCAATGGGGGAGCTTTTGCCCCTCCCGCCCAAGAATCGCTTTCTGTTACCGATGTGCAAACCGTCATAGCGCAAGCCGTCGGCGAAGCGACAGCGCGCAATCTCCCTTCTGTCATCGCGGTGACAGATCGGGTTGGCAATGTTCTGGCCGTATTTGAAATGAACGGTGCGCGCGCAGTCGCAACAACTAGCGCTCGAACGGCATTGGGAACAATAAACAGTCCCGGTATTGATGTGCAGGGCGTCGATGTGCCTGCCGCAGCTGGAGCAATCGCCAAAGCGGTAACCGGCGCCTATCTCTCCAGCTCTGGCAATGCTTTTTCAACCCGCACGGCGAGCCAGATCGTGCAGGAACATTTTCCGCCCGCTCCAACGGCGGCGGGCTTGGAAAGCGGTCCGCTTTTTGGGGTGCAGTTCAGCCAGCTGCCTTGCTCGGATCTCAACCAGCGCTTTGGCAACGCCGGTGCAGCTGCGCTGATCGGGCCAAAGCGTTCCCCGCTGGGATTATCGGCTGACCCAGGCGGCTTGCCGCTCTATAAAAACGGTGTCGTCGTCGGCGCGATCGGCGTCATGGGTGACGGCGATTATGGTTTTGATTCCAATATTCTCGATGTCGATGTCGACGATGAGGAAGCCATTGCGTTGGCCGGTATTCAGGGCTTTGCGCCGCCTGCTGCGATCACTGCCAACCGAATATCGGTGGACGGCACGTCTTTGCGCTTTAGTGATATGGTCGTCGGCGATCTTTCACCGCTGCAAAACAATTTTGCCGCCATTAACGGCACGTCCGGCAACCTGATTGCAGTAACCGGCTACACAGCTGGCGCGATCATAGCTGGTACAGCCTATGGCACTGAAGGTTCGGGGATCCGGGCATCAACTGCAGCAGAGTTCCAGAACCGCGATGCCTTTATACTGTCCGATGGCACAGGCACCAACCGCTTCCCGATCCGCGCCGCGACAGACGGTGCCAGTGTAGCAGCGCCGCTCACCGAATCAGAGACGCGGGCAATATTGGAAGAAGCGTTCATCATCATGTCCCGCGCGCGCGCGCAAATCCGGCAACCGCTGGACAGCCGCGCGCAGGTGTCCATTTCCATCGTCGATACGCATGGCGAAATACTTGGGATTGTCCGGTCGCCCGATGCTCCGATTTTCGGTACCGATGTCTCGCTGCAAAAGGCTCGCACGGCTTCGTTTTTTTCCAACAGCGCTGCGGCATCCGATCTGCTGGGCAATCCCGATACCGATGTTGCTGCCTTTGTACAGCGCGTTCGCACGTTCCTGAATGATCCCAATGCGCTAACAGGCACGGTCGCCTTTGCGGATCGGTCCGGTGGTAATCTCGCTCGACCTTACTTTCCCGACGGCGAACTGGGGCGTCCCCCCGGACCGCTATCGCGTCCGATCGCGGACTTCAATCCATTGGCAACCGGTCTGCAAGCAGCCTTGATCTTTCCCAATCTCGGCCAGCATCTGGCCTTTGTAACCGGTGCTTCGCCAACCGACACACCGATGCGCTGCACCAACACGCCGGATGCCGCAGCAGGACAGAATCGGCTTGAAAATGGCATCCAGATTTTCCCCGGCAGCGTTCCAATCTATCGAGGTGATCAGCTTGTCGGGGGTCTTGGTGTATCCGGCGATGGTATTGATCAGGACGACATGATCAGCTTCCTTGGTCTGCACAATGCTGGCTTGCGCGTTGGCGGCATTGGCAATGCGCCCAAGGCCATTCGCGCTGATAACGTCGTCGTTGATCTTGGCGATGCGCAGGTGCGTTTGCGCTATGTAAATTGCCCGTTTGCGCCGTTTCTCGACACTGACGACCAAAATGTTTGTGAGGGGTTGTAAAGCACGTGTCGGCGCTATCCTCCTCTTTCCTGCCAATTATGACGGTGATGTCGGGTCAAGCCGAACAGATGGAGGCACAGCGGCTATCCATTGAGGAAATGGAGACATCGCTCACCGCTTTGTTGGCGAGCGAACAGTTTGACTGGATGCGCGTCGAAAATTCGGATTTTGATCTCGCCGAGATAGACGCAGGCGCAGGCATGTTGGGCGTCGACGGGCCCGATCCTGAAGAAGAGGCCGTAGTCAAAGCAGCCGAACCACCCGCTGCAGCCTCGGCGACAACGGAACCCGAGGTTGCCCAGCCAGAACAGCTGGAAATGGATTTTGACGGCCTTGATGCTGACGAAGCGCTGATTGATGGCCGCCGCCGTCCGGGTGTTCCCAAGGAACTGCCGGACCGTGTGACTCAGAATAATCCCGGTGCGGTCAGCGCTCCACCACCAGAAGCTTTCCCTACCGACGAGTTTCCCGTTCCCGACCGCTGGCGGATATTGCAAACGCTATGCCCGCAAAAGGGCGGTGATCAGTCGATCTATAAAGTTTTCGGCGCGCTGAAAAATAATTGCAGCAATACATCCAACCCCTATGCGCAAAATGTGCTAAAGGGCGACAAGCCGATACCAGCAGACAAGAAACCATCCTTCCTGAAGGGCGACGACTGGTTCTTTGTCGTCAACGCGATTTCCGACACAGTGATCGAACCGCGCAGCTTCCCGATCCCGGTTGGCGTGCAAACGACAGAGCGAGACAATAGCATCGACGTGTTCGGCCGATCGGGTTCCGAAGTCTATGCGCAGACTTTCATCACCGGCGTGGCGCTGATCAAAGGTTCAACTGCTTATAAGCCACCTGATGTCGAGTATCGCCTGACGCTGGCTACACAGATCAACCATGTGAACGTTCCGGAACGCCGCGTGCTGTTTGTCGAACCTTCAAAAACCTCCAACCGCACCGACTGGTTTGTCGGCGTGCAGGAGGCGTTTTTCGACTATCACATCCGCAACACCTCAGCGCGTTATGACTTCGACAGTTTCCGCATAGGTATCCAGCCGATGCAAGCTGATTTCCGCGGCTTCCTGTTCCAGGATAACCAGTTGGGTTTCCGCTTGTTCGGCACGCGCGACAATAACCGCGTTCAATATAATCTTGGCGCCTTTGTGCAGCTGGAAAAAGACACCAATAGCGGCCTTAACGATATCACTCAGACACCACGCGATAGCTATATTTTCTTCGCCAATCTCTATCGTCAGGATTTGCCATTTGTCGGGCTGACCAGCCAGTTCAGCGTCACCTATAATATGAACCGCGAAAAGAACGATATCGAGATTGACGATAACGGCTTTCCGGTTCGCCCTGCGCTGATTGGTGATTTGCGGGGCCGGGCCTACGATGTTGTATATCCCGGCTATGCGGTCGATGGCCGTATCGGTCGGATCAACGTAACCGGTCAGATTTATGGTGCTTTCGGTGAAGATCGCAACAGCATCTTTACTAGTGAACCGGCCAGGATCGCCGCCTATTTTGCAGCAGCAGAGGCCAGCTATGATGTCGACTTCCTGCGCTTTCGGGCATCCGGTCTGTTCGCCAGCGGTGACGGCAATCCTTACAATAATACCGAAGCCGGGTTTGACGCGATTTTTGAGAACCCGATCTTTGCCGGCGCCGACACCAGCTACTGGATCCGGCAGACTATTCCCTTTGCGGGCGGCGGGCGCGCAATCAGCATTAATGGCCGAAATGGCATCCTTAACTCCCTTCGATCATCGAAGGAACAGGGCCAAAGCAACTTTAACAACCCCGGCACGATATTGGCAGGCGTCGGCGTGGACGCGGACCTCACACCGGATTTCCGTCTGTCCGCCAATGCCAATCATCTCTGGTTCCACAAAATTGAAAGCCTAGAAGCGCTGCGCGTTGAGGGATCAATACCAAAGGATATCGGTTGGGACCTTTCAGCGGCGGCCATTTACCGCCCCAACGCCAATCAGAACATCGTTTTCCGCTTATCCGGTGCTGCGCTGCTCCCCGGCAAAGGTTTCGAAGATTTATTCGATCAGACGGACAAACGTGATTTCCATTATTCCATTCTTTTCAACGCGATACTGGCCTTCTGATATGCAGTTTCTCAATCTCCTCTCCCGATATAGGCGCTTTGTCATAGCTGGACTTGGTGTTGCTGGACTGAGCGTCGCAGGCACGCCAGCGCTGTTGGCTGCTGGAAAGGAAAAGCCGCAGAAGATTGACTATACATTCACACCGCCAGCGCCGCAGAACCAGACATGGGACGCGGCCAATGCCAAAAGCACCGGCTGTATTTCCTGTCATACCGACAGCGACCAGAAAACCATGCACGAAACGCCAGCGGTGGTTTTAGGCTGTGTCGACTGTCATGGCGGTGATGCAAGCGTCAATGGCGACAATGCGTGGGGCAAGAAAAGCCCGCAATATATGTATGCGCTGAAAAAGGCGCATGTCCTCCCCAAATATCCAAAGAGCTGGCACTGGCCTTCGTCCGCCAATCCGAAGCGCAGCTACACATTGCTCAACAAGGAATCCCCGGAATTTGTCCGCTTCGTCAACCCGTCCGACTATCGCGTTGCGCGCGAGGCTTGCGGTGCTTGCCATATGGAAATTATCGAAGCGTCCGAACGATCCTTGATGGCAACCGGCGCCATGCTGTGGGGCGGCGCGGCCTATAATAACGGCATCGTACCCTTCAAAAATTACATCTTTGGCGAAGCCTATACCCGCAAGGGCCTGCCCGCGACGATCAAGTCACCGGGCAACCCGCACGGCACGGTAACAGAAGAGCAGAAGAAGCGCGGTGCCCTGCCCATTCTCTATCCCCTGCCCACCTGGCATACGATACCGCCCGGCGATGTATTTCGCGTATTTGAACGTGGCGGCCGCAATATCAACACGCAATTCCCTGAAATCGGTCTGCCCAATATCGGAGGTATTATCCAGCGGCTCGAGGAACCTGGCCGCCCCGACCTGAAACAGTCCAACCGCGGTCCAGGAACAGGACTGCGTGTCGCTATCCCGGCGCTCAACATCCATAAAACACGGCTCAACGACCCCTTTACCTGGTTCATGGGCACCAACGACCAGCCAGGTGACTATCGCCAGTCCGGTTGTGCCAGTTGCCATGTCGTCTATGCCAATGACCGCGAACCACGTCACAGTCTGACCTGGGCCAAATATGGCCGCGATGGACAGACCCAGACCAAAGATCCCACGATCCGCAATCTGAAAGAGGGCGAGCATCGGGTGGGCAGTTACGGCACGTATGATGCCACCTATGAGAAAAAAGACAAATCCGGCAAGAAAGCCGGATATCATGGGGATGCGCATGATGATGGTCATTCGGATGATCACAGCGGCGATATAGATCCGGCAAAACGTGAAAAAGGCCATCCGATCCAGCATGCATTCACCCGCGCCATCCCAACCGCGCAATGCATGAATTGCCACATGCACCAACCCAATATCTTCCTGAACAGCTTCCTCGGCTATACCATGTGGGATTATGAATCCGATGCGCCGCTCATGTGGCCCGGACCGAATAATACTACGCCGCGCCCAGAGGGTATGAGCGACGAGGAATATCAGAAAACCTACAAGCAACAGAAATATCCAGATGCCGAAGAAGTCCGCAAGGTGCTGGACCGCAATCCCGAGGCCGCTTCACCCAAGGGACTGTGGGGTGATCTCGATTTCCTGCGCAACGTTTATGACCTCAATAGTGAGGCCAAAGACACGCAATTTGCCGACTATCATGGTCACGGCTGGAATTTCCGCGCGATTCTGAAACGAGACCGGGATGGCAATCTGCTTGATGAAGATGGCGACATTGTCGAGAATGATGATCCAGAGAAATTCCGCCGAGAGGATGAAGAGAAATTCGTCGAACCCGGAATCAACCCTGGTAAATCCGTCCATATGATGAGCATCCACGCCGAGGTGGGCATGCAATGTGCGGACTGCCACTTCGCACAGGACAGCCACGGCAATGGCCTGATCTATGGAGAGGTCGCTAATGCCGTCGAAATCAGTTGTAAGGACTGCCACGGCACCGCTGATGCCTATCCAACGCTGATGACATCCAATCTGGCGGCCCGGCCAAAGGGTAAGAACCTGGCTCTGCTGCGTAATCCTGACGGTCAACGCCGGTTTGAATGGTTCACGGATCCAAATGGCAACCGGGTATTGATACAGCGCTCTCTTCTCGATCCAAAGCTCAGCTGGCGGGTCAGCCTGGTCAAAGACAGCGTGGATCGTTCACATCCCGACTTTAACCTGAAATCCGCGCGGGCCAAGCTGATGTCGAAAACCGGTGCGGAAACCGGGAAGTACAGTTTTGGCAGCGGAGTTCCGGCCGCCGACAGAGCGCATAAAGACGAGAATATGGTATGCTTTACCTGCCACTTGAGCTGGACCACCAGTTGCGGCGGTTGCCACTTGCCGATTGAGGCCAATTGGCAAACGGAAAGCCACAAATATGAAGGCGGCACCACGCGTAACTATGCGACATATAACCCGCAAGTTGCCCGCGATCAGATGTTCCAGCTCGGCCGCCACCAGACCACCAAGGGCAGCATTATCGCGCCAGTGCGGTCTACCTCAGCGCTGGTGCTTTCCTCCACCAACATCAACCGCGAACGCATCTATGTGCAGCAGCCACCAATCTCGGCCATCGGCTTCTCCAGCCAGGCCTTTGCACCCCACTTCCCGCACACGGTCCGCAAAACCGAAACAAAGCAGTGCTCCGATTGTCACTTAAGCGAAGCCAATGACAATAATGCCATCATGTCGCAGCTATTGCTCCAGGGTACGAATTTCGTGAACTTTGTCGGCCTGCATGCCTGGGTCGGACTGGAAAAAGGCTTCGAAGCCGTCCGCGTAACCGAATGGGACGAACCGCAAGCTGTCATCGGTTCTTACCTCCAGAAATATGCCTATCCAGATTATTGGCGGATGCATGTCGAGGACAATGGCCGCGAGCTGATCAACTGGGTCCGCGGCGACCGTTTTGATGGTGACCTTTCGGGTGAAACCAAAGCGCTCGAAGAATTTGCGAATGTTGTTCAGGGTACTGGTGATGCCGTCCGCTGTCTGCAGCTGCGCGGCGAATATATGTTTGTCGCAGAAGGCAAAGGGGGCTTCCGCGCCTATGACGTTGCCTCAATCGGCAACAAGGGCTTTTCCGAACGGATCGTCAAAGCACCCTTCTCCTCTTTGGGCCATGACACACATGTCGACACCAAGAACGCTACCTGCATGGCACTTTCCACCAATCAGCCAATTGCACCGGAACGCAACACGGCAGAGCTGCGTGAGATTAACGAAGAACAGGCTTTTCACCCGATTTATAACTATGCGGTCATTACCGACAGTGAAGAAGGCTTGATCCTTGTCGACATCAACACGCTGGCCGATGGCGAGTTCCGCAATAACTTCTTCAAACGGGCAGTTACCTGGAATGCGGACGGCGTCTTGAACGGTGCCAAGCATATTACACTGGCGGGCCATTATGCCTATATTACTGCAGCAAGCGGACTGGTCGTCATTGATCTGAATGATCCGCTCCAACCACGCCATGTTGTGACCATACCAATGACGGACGCGCGTGCTTCTGCCCTGCAATTCCGCTATCTCTGGGTCACCGATGTCGATGGCGTGAAACTGTTCGATGTAACGGATATGGAAAACCCGGTTCCGGTCGAGTCCGGCACAATAGCTCTGAACAATGCCCGACGCCTCTATCTGGCCCGTACATATGCCTATATCGCTGCGAAAGACCAAGGATTGGTGATCGCCAATATTACGAACCCGGAAGCACCGGTTATTTATCGCAAGGAAACATTTGGTGGCCAGATGAATGACGCAGAAGATGTCATTGTCGGCTCGACCAACGCCACACTGTTTGCCTATGTCGCGGATGGCCGCAATGGCCTGAAGGTCATTCAGCTGACGTCGCCGGATAGCCAACCCAATTATTATGGCTTCTCACCGCCGCCCATGCCGGAACTTATCGCCTTTGCCCGCACACCGAAACCGGCTTTGGCTTTGTCCAAAGGACTGGATCGAGACCGCGCTGTCGATGAGACTGGCGGTCAGATGGCTGTGTTCGGCCGCCTGGGCTCCCGGCCCTTTAATCGCAGCGAAATGCAGCGCTTTTATCTCAACAGCAAGGGCAAGCCATATTTTGTGAAAGACGAGGTTGATCTGTCGGACTGGATTGGCCCGGTACCGCCGATGCTGGCGCGCCGATGACAGATCAGCTAGACTGACAAAAGAAACGGGGACCGGAGCTTGCGACCACGGTCCCCTTCCTCGATACGCGACGCGAGGAATATGGGCCCTCTGTATTCAAAAACGAATACAGAGGGCTTATCTTTAATTTCGATACGGGCTCACCTTAACAATTGCGATCAATTGCCCGACCAGCCAGTGCGCCAACTGCACCACCGATAATGGCACCTTCGGTCTTGCTACCGCGGCCAGCCACTTCATTACCGAGCAAGCCGCCAGCAATAGCACCGATTATGGTACCGCCCGTACCACGATCACATCCGCGATAGCGGCGACGGTCATTACGATAGCGACGCTTGTCGCGATAGTAACGACGCTTTTCACGATAATAGCGACGGTCACGGCGATCATAATAACGATCATCCCGGTAATAGTCGCCGCGACGATAATAGCGGCGGTCATCACCAACACGCTGGTAGTAACCATCATTATAGCCTTGGTAATAACCACTACGCGCTTCAGCAGGTGTTGCGAATGCCATCGCCGAAATAGCAGCGGTTGTAATGGCGAGTGTTCCTAAAACCTTGTTGATCATTGCTTCTACTCCAAAAGGGCCTTGTTACGATCCGACTCATGTGCCCGACGAGATTGGTTCTAGGTGACTCGGATTGACCACTTGCTGAATGTTGATTTTATCTAAGGTTCATGTTTGAAGCACTTTTTATGAACAATTCTATAGTTTCTCTTTTCTATCAATAATTTATCCCGTTTCCGACTAACCTCCTACTCTTTTAAATCATTGCCGCGCGGAAAGCCTGTCGATAGCGCTATATCAAAGAAAATTTGGGAGAATGTCATGCAACTCAAAGGAAAAACAGCGGCTATCACTGGTGGTACGGCAGGCATCGGACGCGCTATTGCTGAAGCGTTCCTGGCTGAAGGCGCTAATGTTGCCCTAATGGCGCGCAATCCAGAAAAAGGCGCAAAGCTTCTCGATGAACTGGGGGTCGGCGATCGCGCAATATTTGTTGCTGGCGATGTTATGCAGCAGGATTTAGTCGAGGGCTTTATCGACCAAACTGTCGAAAAATTCGGTACAGTTGACATATTGGTCAACAATGCCGGCGGCGCTGGTGCTCTTGCCCCACTGGCTGATCTTACCGACGAGGCTTTTGATGAGGCCATGAAGTGGAATATTTATTCCACATTCTGGGCAACGCGCCGCGCACTCAAACCGATGATCGCACAACAATCGGGCCGGGTTATCAACATCAGTTCAACCGAAGGTAAAATGGGCAAACCGACATTCGCTCCCTACACCATTGCGAAACATGGAATAAACGGCATGACCAAGGCTGTGGCACAGGAAGTTGGCACGATGGGTATTACCGTCAATTCTATCTGCCCTGGCCTGGTGCTGACTGACTTGATCCTTGAAAATGGCCCCACCACCGCCAAAGGCCTTGGCATGACCTTTGAAGAGATGATCGATATGTTTGCGCAGGAAAGCGCATTAAAGCGCCCCAACACCGTCGAAGAGATTGCTGCCATGGCGCTATTGCTTGCCTCAGATGCTGGCGCCGGCATAACCGGCGCAATGCTGAGCGTTGACGGCGGAACCGCACAATATTAGCCTGATCCCGCAACAAGGTAGGAATATATGGTATTTGGTTCGACAGAGCTTTGGATCGGCGCAACAATTCTGGTGCTGCTGGTCATTTGGTGGCTCTGGCCGAGCCATGATCGCGACGATCTCTTGGCCCCGCCAAAGAACCTCACCGGTGCAAAGCCCCGGCCAAAGATTGAGCCAACGATTGAGCCAGAAACACCTACCAAACTCGACGTTCTGCAAGCCGACACGACTATAGTAAGGGATGAAAGCGACTATAGTGAAGAGGAGCTGATGATGCGGGACGTCCGCGCTGCGTTACATCGCGGCCGTAAGATCGAAGCCATCAAGCGTGTCCGGCAGACCAAAAATATCGGGCTGGCCGAAGCCCACGCATTTGTTGAAAGCATCGAACGCTCGATCTGACAGCCACTTCCGGCTGATCTCCGTGTCCCGGCACTCTATCGCCTATTGCCTGTTCTCGCCGATTGATTCTGACCAATCTCGCAAGACGTAGCCCCCAGCTACGAAAAAAGGTCACGACCGCGCTACAACAAAAGCTATATGTTGGTAATTTTTCCCATTTATTGGTTTAGACCAAATATATTATCATGGTCATATCCACGTAAGCTATTGATTTTTATGCTTTTTCAAAAACTGGCACGCCCTATGCAAAGCTACAGACATCTTCGCAAACACAACCGCGAAGGACGAAATTTAACCGAGAAGGAATTGAAAATGTCGAACGTAAATATCCAAAACCAAGTTGTTGCCGCTTTTGCCGCTCTGTTCTCCGCCGCTGTTCTGATCAGCGCCAGCGTTGGCCCTGCTGTTCAAAGCACCGCTTCATTCATCGCTTAATCACCAAACCGAAAATTCAAGGAAACACCATCATGACCACCAATGTTCAAAACCAAGTTCTCGCCGCCTTCGCCGCTCTCTTCTCTGCAGCCGTAATGATCAGCGCCAGCGTCGGTCCAGCAGCCCAAAATGCCGCGTCCCTGATGATCTAATCAGCGGACCGGCACCAAACCCAAAGGATTTCACCATGCCCCGTAATTTCACTGCCCAAATCACCGCCGCCATCGCCGCCCTTATCTCTTCCGCTCTGTTTGTAGGCGCCAGCATTGTCCCCGCTACGCAAAACGCCGCATCCCTGATTATCTGACCCCCTTTCCCCCTGCCCCCAGAAAGAAAGCCCGGCCCTGAAGTTCATCAGGACCGGGTTTTTCAATTTTTAAATAGGTTAGGCAAATGCGCCCAACCTGCTCCGTCACCGGCAGCGCAATTTTCCGCGGTCAATCTCTCGGCCCAGAAGGGCACCACCTGCAGCACCCAGGAGCGTTCCCACCGTCCGGTCACGACCGCCGTCGATTTCACGGCCAATCAGGGCACCGACGGCACCGCCGATGATCAATCCTGTTGTTCCGTCCTTACGCTTACAATAATAGCGCCCGTCACGACCGCGCCAATAGCGGTCCCCGCGCTTCATCCGGCGAGGTTTGTAGTAACGATCATCATCGTCATCATCGTCCCAATCATCATCGCTGACCCGGTAAAACCCAGCAACGGGTCCACCAAAATCGCTATAGCCGCCAGCATCTGCCAAAGCCGGTGTCGCAGGAAGAAACAGGGCTGCAGCGGTGAGGCTTATCATCGTCTTTTTCATATCAAACTCCCTTGGTTACGTCTGATTGTCAGGAATAACGCGAGAAATATGAACGAATGCCAACAGGTCTATTCATCCCTCACGATTGTCGCCAGCCCGTTTCCTGGCTGCGACAAAATTCGATGTGGCTCTTTACGCTGCAGTCGCAACGCAGCGGTCGCCATCAACAGGGCAGCGAATAATTCTAACGTCTCCTCGGCAAAGCGAGCGATCTCTATTATATCGATGACCACTGCGAGCCCAATAACGCCAAGCGCAATGAAAATAGCCAGCCGACCATGATCCGCGCGCAACCATATAATCATCTGCGCTGCATGGCCGGTGCGATATGCGAATGCCATGGCACTTATAATCAAGGCGGCAGCGATTATAGCGGCCGGTAACAGCATATCGGCATTATCGAGTGCACGATAAGCCAGCATCACCAGATCCTGCGCACCGTCCAACTCGCCGCCGCCCTGCATTTCCGGCATGGCAAATCCGAAATGCCGTGCGCCAAAACTGATTTCACTCAAACAGGCAAGCAGCGCGAGTCCGCAAAATAGAAATCCAATCAGCGTCTGATATAATCGTCGCTGCAAACCAATGAATAGCGCGGTCAAAAACAACAAAGCGGCCGTCATTTCGACAATTCCATCTTCCCGAAAAAAGGGACCATGGCGAAAATCGGATGACCAAAGGGCGAGTGCCAAAACGCCCAATCCAGCAACCGCGTAAATCGCTAACTCATGTCTCAACGCAACCATCTGAACAGTTTCATGACAGTTTTGTTAAAAGTAAACGGCCCGTGGCGTCAATTTCCGGGACCTGCCGTGAACGAAAACCAGCTTGGCTGATTCAGTCGGAAGACATGCAATGGCACGTGGGCAGTGCTTTTGCAGGAACGTCATTGACGTGATCGGTTATGTACCCAGGTGTCGGACTATATGGAGCGTCAAACCAACGATCAGGTCAACCGCCCTATTGCGCCTCTCTTCCTTCCCGTCGTTCTCTCAACTCTTCTGCGATCGTCGCATATATAAGCCCCAAACCGAAAAGGCCCATCATTCCGATAAAGACTAGCACTGGCCATTGTATCATCTGATCTCATCCTGCATTTCAAGTTCAATATGTACTTAGAATGTCAGTAATCGACACGGGCAGCCTTGATCTGGGTCAAAGCCTGAGATCAAAGCAATCTTGGTCAGCGGAGATAGGCTCTCGGGCCGATCTCCGCTTTCCCCTCCCAAGCTCGCAAATATCTATCCGTACTTTTCTTTTTATATGCCTTCATGATCATAACTGATCACCCGGGTTATTTGCCAACCAGAGCCACTATCGGGATTGCGTTTCCACAAATGCATGAAGACACCTTTTTCACGGGCGATGCTCGATCCGTCGGGCATGATCTGATGAAATTCATGTCGGCCATGTTGCATCGCCCCAAAGTCTCCGATCATGTGCGTGGTTAAACTGCCGTCGACCAGCACACGCTTTCCGCCGCCACAGTCCTTTTTTACATCCGCGATGAAAGCGTCACTGCCGGTATAGGACAGGCCATCACGATCATGATAAAATTCGAGATCATCAGCCAGCAACTCCTCCAGGACGGCCATATTGCAATCCTCAAATGCCGCCTTGAACAAACGTGCATCAAGCGCCTGAAGGTCCGCCGCCACGGACTCGGCGGTCTCCGCTGGCTTGGTTTCGGCATTGGCTCCGACGGAAAGCGTACCAGCGGCTAGAGCGGCAGTTGAAAGCACTTTTTGCGTCCGTGTCATATAATGGTCCTTGCAGAAAAGCAGGACCGTTGTGACCCATGCTGTATTATTGTTGCATAACGCTAATACAGCATGGGTCAATTTATTTTTCGCTCAGTGCTATTCGTCCTCCGACTTTTCCGGTGCCTTACCACGCAGCGCGTCAATTTCCGCTTGCCGCTGTTGCAAGTACAGCTCGCGTGTTGCGGTATAGGGATCGTTACTATCCCGCAATTTCTGGATCTGCTCATCCTGTTCCGCGCGAATATCAAGCGATGTTATGATCCCAGCAGGAAGCGTATAGACAAGCTGGTTAAACGGCTTGCCAACCGCGACCGGCAGGACCGACAGGTCGACCACGCGCCCGAATAAATCACGAACGGTCGTTGGCCCGATCAGCGGCAAAAACAGAAACGGCCCTGGTTCGACGCCATAATAGCCCAGCGTATTGGCAAAACCATTGTTGCGCTTGGGCAGATTAAATGGTGGTCTTTTGGCGACATCGACCAATCCGCCAATCCCGATCGTCGAGTTGATCGCAAAGCGCCCCAGTGTCTCGACCGCCTTACCCGGTTTGAGCTGCAACAGATAGTTGAGGAACACAATCGGTTCCCCCAAATTGCTCAGGAAATTGGACAAGCCGCTGCGAATGGGGCTCGGCACAGCATCTTCATAGGCAAGCGCGACCGGGCCAACTACGGCTTGGTCAACATCCTGAATAACACCAAAAGTATCTGCGTTCAGTTCCTGCAGCGGATCGCTTTTTGGCGGGCGCGGCCGCGCGGTCACGACAATTTCATTACCATCTGCCGGATCCGCCACTGACTCGGCATCAGACCCCAAGGGATCAACCGGCAGAAGCGGCTCGTCAAACGCAGGCGGCGGTGCTGTGGGCTCCAATGGTACCGGCTCCAGCGGCACCGGCCATGGTGCCTGAGCGGGCGTCCCAGATGGCTCCGCTTGCGCCGCCTCGCCCGGCGCGATGGCCAGGGCACCGAAAAGCTGCGCCCGTGCTGACAACGCTGCAGGCGCACCGGACGAGCGCCGGTCCAGCACATCAATGGTCACTATATCAAGGGGTTGATCCGCTATGGTCGGTGGGGGTGTTGGGGTTGCCGGCGTATGGGCCAACGCCATGGCAATTACAAATTCCGAAAAACTCAATCGTCTAGCCTATCTCTGTTCGATCCGTTTCCGGATCAGGAAACCCTTCATCAGTCTAGCCCCGAATCTCAAGCGTATAGAAGGATCGTGGCTGGGGCAAGATGGCTTGTCAGCCGGCCATGTCGAAACAGCGGGCATAGCGCCGCCGTTTATCCAGTCCCAGCCTCCTTCGGCCGCGTCAGCCACCATGAGAACAGGAAAGCAAAAGCCCATAGCCCATCAATCATCGCACCATAAAATGGCCCGCCCTCTGCCAGTCGGCCATTGGTGTAAAGCCATAGCGCAGGGACAAAAAAGGCCAGCTTCTCCAGCACTGCCACCAGCATCAGCGGGCGATAGCGAAGCGGATCAATGGCTATCAGCACAAAGACCAGCTGAAACACCAGCGCGACACCGTGAAAGCCGTAGTAAAATTCGGGATGGGTGATCGCTGGCGGCATTGCTGCGTTAAACTGCGCCTCTCCGAAAAGGCCGAGCAGCAGCACGGGCACGCCATAAAGCGCAGCAAGCGCGAAGAGGGTGCGGGCGATGGATTTGCTGTTCAAGTTCGCGCTGGTCAAGTTCACAGTGAGGCCCCCTTTTTGTCGCTATGGATCACCGCGGTTCGCCGCGAAACTATCCCTATGGTCTGCCGATGGTGCCACCATGTCAAGACGCGATATTGCGGCCAAAAGTGCCTGAATATCAGGCTTTTGCAGCGTTCCGACATAGCGCCCGGCGCGCAGCATCGGGCGATAGCTGCCCATCCGGATGCGCTGAAACAGCGTTTCGAGTGTGACCTTTGGCTTTCGTCCATCCGCACCTTTCGACGGACACGGTTCCTCCAAGATGAAATCCCACGCCGCAACAAAGCTATCCGCCCCCGGCTTGCGGCGCAGACGATAGGCTGTCTCGCGGCTCATCCCCACGCGCTCAGCCGCCTTTTTGACGCAGCGCGTTTCGGCAAGAAAGCCGATAAACTCCGCCTGCCGAAGCGGCGTCCACCCATCGGGACGCACACGCCTGAGTTCCACGGGGGTAAAGGCAGGAATACGCGATATCGATCGGTTCTGAACAGCGGCGCTGCGCGGGTCGGGTTTGGTGGGGAATGGGCTGTTTTTCATGGGGCAGATTAAGGCATGTAACGGGGCGTGTAGGAAAGCGGTTTTTTGCGCTGTTACGGTATAGGTTCAGCCACTCCCCCATCTTTGTCCCAAACCGGGACGCCCGATATTATCTTCCCGAATTGGTTGTTGCCCAATACGAAAAATGTTAACGATTCGTTAGGGTTCGCTTAATTTACGCGCCGTCCGGTGCTTTATCTTGGTTTTCTGACCAAGATCTAAAGGGGTTTAATAATGAAGAAATTGATTTTCGGTTCTGCTGCGGTTGCAGCTATGGCTTTGACTGCACCAGCACAGGCGGCGGTTATTTCGTTTGACGGTTTGAGCGGTGGTAATGGCTCTGTCTTTACCGGCCCCTATGTCGAAGATGGCTTCACTGTCAGCGCCGGCCGCGGCGATATCTTTGAAGGGCAAATCTTTGGTAACCCAGCGCCAAGCCTGGTTGTCGGATCTGTCTTTGGCGGCGGTTCCATCGGCTCGGTCCAGGTGGTCGGCGGCGTCTTCAACTTTAATTCTTTCGATCTGGTTACACAGAACGGTACTGGCGATTATCAGGTTGACGGATTTCTCAATGGGAGTTCGGTCTTTTCTTTGATGGGTAGCCTGTCCCCGAGTGGTTTTCAGACCATTGGCGGTCTCGCTGGTAACATTGATCAGCTGAATTTCACCCTGACCGCTAACGGCACGTCAGTTAACCTCGACAATATCGATGTCTCGGCTGCTGTGCCAGAACCAGCGACCTGGGCATTCATGATCCTCGGCTTTGGCGCCATCGGTGGCGCGCTGCGTCGCCGCAAGGCGAACGTGAAGGTCAGCTACGCCTAAGCCGCGCTGACAAACGAAACACACAGACCCTGCCGGAGCGATCCGGCGGGGTTTTTTTGTATTCCGCTCACACGTCCTCTCAACTATACCTAAGCTGTTACAACCCTTCACTTTTTACATGTCGAGACATTGTTCCACTTGCTCGTTCAAACTAAAAATGCTGCATTTCGAAGAAATTTTCGGGGGAGAATGAAATGACCAAGTTGCCGACATTGACCGCTATTGCCGCTGCCACCTGTTTCGCAGCCACACCAGCCGTGGCCCAGGACACAGCAGAAACGGAAACGACAGCGGAGACCCCGGCGCCCCCCGCCATTGAAATCGAGGTCGTCGAAGACGGCACCATTCCAGGAGACGAAATACTAGATCCTTCCCCCATACCGGAACCGGTCGCGCCGACCTATAGATTGGCGGCCGACGGTTCGGTCTGCGAACTGCATGTCTGGCCGACGGAAAATTATATCGGCATCAATACCGGCCTGCTGTCCGGCTTTGGCATTGTTGGCGCGCTGGCGGATCAGGCGGCGCACAAGAACCGGGTGGCGACGGTCAAGGATCTGATGAAGGATTATCTCGGCCCTGAAGTTCAGATGGAGGAACTCAACAAGCTGGGCATCAACGAGACGCTGAAACTGGGCGGCTATAAAATCATCGTGCAGGAGCCGACCCCATTTAACGAGGATGCCAAGAAAGACCCGGAACTGAAGGCCAAGATCAAGGCGATGAACAAGACGATCAAGGACAAGAAGCGCCTGACCGACTCCACCGCGCCCTGCTATGCCGAGCTGACCACCACGCATATCTTCTATCACAAGGCGATGATGTACGGTAGCAACCTGTTCACCGGCTGGATCTACCGCGAATTTGACGGTGATACACAGACCAAGATCGGCAAGGGCCAGGTCAAAAACCCGCTGGAATATTTCCCGCCCAAGACCGAGGACGATATCGAAAAAGCCCAGATCGAACTGCGCGACGCCTATGCCAAGGATTTCGCGGAATATGTCGAGAAAAAGGTGTTTAAGAAGAAGCGCAAGAAGCGTTGATTTGCGTGTGTGATTGTTGAGGCAACGGACGCGTTGATGATTGCGGGGTGAATGTCGCGGGGCCGGCCGCTTAACAGTAGCGGTCACACCCCATCTCTTCGTCATCCTGAACTTGTTTCAGGATCTAAATAGCGCAACCCTGACAAAATGCCCATCCAGCCCACCGTCTATATCGTCACCAACAAAGCCCGCGGCCTACCCTATATCGGCGTCACCTCAAACCTGATCCAGCGCATCCACCAGCACCGCACCGGCATCGTGCCCGGCTTCACCCGGAAATACCGCCTCAAACGACTGGTCCATTTCGAGCAATTCGGAACGATGGAGCTGGCCATCGCCCGCGAAAAGCAATTGAAAAACTGGCACCGTCCATGGAAGATCAATTTGATTGAGGCCGGCAATCCCGACTGGCGCGACCTGGCCGAGGATATAGGGTTTGAGCCGCTCCTGTGATCATCAGCCCACTTCTCCAAATTCGTCATGCTGAACTCGTTTCAGCATCTCCTCTAGGAAGCGCCAAACCCAAAGAGATCCCGAAACAAGTTCGGGATGACGATGGAGGGAAGTGACGATTGGCCGGAATTGGCAACCGCCACCGTAATCGATCTTTAACCGGCGCATCTTACGTCCGGCGATATGGACTGGTTTACCACCATCTTGCTGGCGACAGCCATTTTCGTGACGCTGGTTTCCGTGGGGATCGGCCTCGACACCATGCGCCGCTTTAGCCCCGCGCTGGCGAAGCTGGTGCGCAGCGACTATTCCGCAATGGAACGCCATTATGACCATCTTGGCCAACAGGGCGATGAAGGCGGCGTCCGGTTCAAACGGGTCAGCATGCGGATCGAATTTGATACGCCCGACCAAAAGCAAGTCCGCGTCCATCACAGAAGATGGCAGCTGGCCGGAGAGCGTCAGAAAAGCTGCTATTTCATCTGGTTCGACAAAGAGAATCCGGAAAAGACGACAGCTTACGGCCCCGGCTTCTGGCTGGTCGTCGCGGCGTTCAGCGCGAGTGTCGCGGTGACGATCATGCTTGATCCCGCTGGGTGGGTACAGACGATTAGAGGGCTTTTGGTTTAGGCGCGGTTCGGGGAAGAGATTTCAAATACCGCTGCCTGTGCTCCGGTCGCTATGATGGGGCGGAGCGGAGTGATTATTTGCGGTGATGGTGGGCGGTCAAAACAGCGTTTTGACCGCTCCATTAGGCAGCATATTGATCACGAATGTAGTGATTGAAATATGATCCGTGGGAACTAGCCTTTAACAAACCATCATAAACATGCGCTGGCACATTGTAATAGTCATAGCCCTGCTCCCCACTGGTGAACCAAATGGTTAAAGTGGCTGTATTTGAATCGTAAGATACGCCACGAATGGCGCGTGAGTTTAATGCTATCATTTCTCTTGCCCTGTAATATACAAAATAGGGGCGAACCAAGGTTCGCCCCTTGTTTTAAGCGTGCTGAATGAGTTTCCAGCTTACCGCTTTTCCACGATAAGGCGGCATACGGTTCCCTTTAGCAATGGGAGCAGTCGTGGAGGGGGTAGCCTCCGCTTTCCATACTCCGCTTTCAGGACAGATTTCACCAGTGCGGGCACGAGTACCTACAGGATTTCTAACTTGAGTGGCCATCTTAATAGGGCCCTTTCTTTGCTTGTTTCTGACCATTGAAAAAAAGCAAAAGAGTATGTACGTCCACAGTGCTTGGCTGAGGGGAACATCCTCACCAGTCCGCCAAGGTGGTCATTCTCCTTGGCATTCTAGAGGGCGGGTATCGTGATTCAGACGATGCTCGCCCTTTTTGCTGAAAACAATGTAGGGTTAAATTGATCTTAGATCAACCTAATATTGATCTAAGATCAAAAAAAAGGGCCTCAAACTTTGAGGCCCTTGAATTTATGCTGCTACTACGTTGGGTAATCGCGGATTACTCCAATTCCCATCCTCGTCATTAGCATGCTCTAGAGAAACAACGGATTCTCCTTTTACAAACTTAAACTTGAATACTAATGGGTCATCATCATTTGAGATCGAAACTATTTTCATATTTGAAATCATCTCGGTCATTAGCTTGCCGTAAGCAACTAGTGATTTCACATTTTTCAGATTATCTGAATCACTCTCTTCCACCAGTCTTTGGACTATCTGATATGGCTTCATTAGAACCAATAATCTCAATAACTTCTCGCTGTTAGAAGATAAGACTTTATCTCCATTTTCACATCTTGAGAGGTGTTCCGGAGAAATATCCAGATGTTCTGCAAGTTCTTTTGATCTCATTCCTAAGTGTTTTCTAAGAAATCGAACGTCGGTCCCAGAAAGTTTACGTTCATGGATCGCTCTTAGGGTCGCAATAGCAATCGTTAGACCGTCAAAGTCTGGAATCTTAATTCTCTCCTTTTGTGTATTATCATCAGTGCAACATATCGCCGAATCGACGAGGATTACCTTGAAGGAGCCTCCAAGATTATCCACGACGAACTCCGACAGAATGCGCTCTGCATTCTGCTTGTCCGTGGACATTGCTTTACTCCTTAAATTTGGGTCACAGAATCAACGATTATGTCGGATGACAGGGGATCAATCCGATATAAAATTTGTAAAGTGACTCCTTCGCAAGTCTGACCTTCTGCTACCATTTCGCTACCATTTAGTGCCCCCTTCAGGTTTTCACTAACCTCTATTGACTTCAGAACGTGCAAGACGTCCATTCGGTCGAGGTCATTGACTTCCAACACGGTGCCAATATCAACTGGCCAAGAGATCGCTCTCTCAGACATCATAAGATACTCGCGAATATGGGCGGTAGTTATAGCAAGTTGTTTTGCAGCCATTTACCGCCCTTCGTTTTAGTGTTGGCGCTTTGAAATTAGCAATAATTGATCAAAGGTCAAGAAATATTACTCCGCAGCAACCCCCGCCTGCTCAAACATATCTTCGCCATCGTCATCATTATCGGTTTCTTCGATACCGATAATCTTGCCGCCTTTGCGTTGATCGAAACTATCCCACACTTCGTTCCAGTTGCCGCGGGTGGCGCCTTTGGAATATTCGGTGGCGCGGGTTTCGAAGAAATTGGCGTGCTCGACACCGTTGAGCAATGGCGCAAGCCATGGCAGCGGGTGGTCTTCGATCATGTAGATGGGATCAAAGCCCAGCTGTCCCAGGCGCCAGTCGGCGATGTATCGGATATAGCGCTTAATCTCTTTCGCGGTCATGCCGGTCACCGGACCGTCGCTGAACGCCAGGTCGATAAACGCATCTTCCAGGCGGACGGTTTTCTGGCAGCAATCGATAATATCTTCCTTGACCGCTTTGGTCAGGCAGTCGCGCTCGTTCACAAATGTGTGGAACATTTTGACAATGCCTTCGCAGTGGAGCGATTCATCGCGTACCGACCAGGAGACAATCTGCCCCATGCCCTTCATCTTGTTGAAGCGCGGGAAGTTCATCAGCATCGCAAATGACGCGAACAGCTGCAACCCTTCGGTAAAGCCGCCGAACATCGCCAGCGTCTTGGCAATATCTTCATCCGTATCGACACCGAACGTGCCGAGATAGTCATGCTTGTCCTTCATCTCCTCATATTCGAGGAACATGCTGTACTCGCTCTCCGGCATGCCGATCGTGTCGAGCAGGTGCGAGTAAGCCGCAATGTGGACGGTTTCCATGTTGGAGAACGCGGTGAGCATCATCTTGACTTCGGTCGGTTTGAACACGCGGCCATATTTGTCGTGATAGCAATCCTGCACCTCGACATCGGCCTGCGTAAAGAAGCGGAAGATTTGCGTGAGCAGGTTGCGCTCATGATCTGTCAGCTTCTGCGCCCAGTCGCGGCAATCCTCACCCAACGGCACTTCTTCCGGCATCCAGTGAATCTGCTGCTGCCGCTTCCAGAAGTCATAGGCCCATGGATATTCAAAGGGCTTGTAGGTTTTGCGTGCTTCCAAAAGTGACATCTTATTCCTTACTCCGCGTTCAATTTACAATTCCTCTCCCCTTTGAGGGAGAGGACAACGAAGACTTAGCGGTTCATCCGCTTAGTCGCAGTCGGTGAGGGGGCTGGCAATGTTGCGTGTGCCGATACCCCTCTCCAAGACGACTAGGCAGGCAAGCTGCCAAGTCTTACTTTCCTCTCCCTCAAGGGGAGAGGATCATTATTGCACCTTTACAGTCCTAAAGAAAACGACCCCCTCCCTTAAAGGAGCAAAACGGGAGGGGGCAGTGGGCAAACCGAGCGTTAAACACTAAAGGTGCTTAGCGCGATGCCCCGGACTTGATCCGGGGCCCATCTCCCGCCGCCGCGATTAAACGCACATCTGGAGATGGGTCCCTGCCTGCGCAGGGACACAAAAACTCTAAAATCACTGGCATGCCAGGCACTCGTCATAATCGGTGCTGCTTTGCGTGGTCATCAGCTCGACCTTTTTGGGGTCCAGCGTGTTGTCCGCCTCTACGCCGCCACCCTTGCTGTCGCCGGCTTCTTCCTGCCCTGCGAAACCAGCGCGCTGGATCGATTTCGAGCGCAGGTAATAGAGCGACTTGATGCCCAGCTCCCATGCGCGGAAGTGCAGCATCAACAGGTCCCATTTATCGACATCCGCCGGGATGAACAGGTTCAGCGACTGTGCCTGATCAATATAGGGCGTCCGGTCGGCCGCGAGTTCGAGCAGCCAGCGCTGGTCAATCTCGAAGCTGGTCTTGTAGGCGTCTTTCTCTTCCGCCGAGAGGAAGTCGAGATGCTGGACGCTGCCGCCCTGTTCAAGGATCGAATTCCAGACATTGGTGCTGTCTTTCGATTTCTCAGCGAGCAGCTTTTCGAGATGCGGGTTCTTGACCACGAAGCTGCCGGACAGCGTTTTATGCGTGTAGATATTCGCCGGGATCGGTTCGATACAGGCCGATGCTCCGCCGCAGATGATCGAGATCGATGCGGTTGGCGCGATTGCCATTTTGCAGGAGAAGCGCTCCATCACGCCCTGATCGGCGGCATCGGGACAAGGTCCGCGTTCCTTGGCGAGCATCATGCTGGCCTCGGACGCTTTGGCCGAAACATGCTTGAAGATCTTCATATTCCACGATTTTGCCAGCGCGCTTTCAAAGCCGAGGCCGCGAGCCTGCAGGAAGCTGTGGAAGCCCATGACGCCCAGACCAACACTGCGTTCGCGGCTGGCGCTATATTTGGCGCGTGCCATTTCATCGGGCGCGCGGTCAATATAATCCTGAAGCACATTGTCGAGGAAGCGCATGACATCTTCGATAAAGTCCTTGTCGACTGACCATTCGTCCCATTTTTCAAGGTTGAGTGAAGACAGGCAACACACTGCCGTCCTGTCCTCACCCAAATGATCACGACCCGTCGGCAGTGTAATTTCGGAACACAGATTGGACGTGGAAACTTTCAGGCCCAGATCGCGGTGATGTTTTGGCATCATCCGGTTCACTGTGTCGTTGAAGATGATATAAGGCTCACCGGTGGCGAGACGCGTCTCGACCAGTTTCTGGAACAGCGAGCGCGCATCAACTGTACCGCGCACTTCACCGGTCTTGGGTGATTTCAGGTCCATCTCTGCACCATCGCGAACCGCTTCCATAAATTCGTCGGTCAGCAATACGCCGTGATGCAGGTTGAGAGCTTTTCGGTTAAAGTCACCGGAAGGCTTTCTAATTTCAAGAAATTCTTCAATTTCCGGATGGTCAATATCGAGATAGCAAGCCGCCGAACCGCGCCGCAAGCTGCCTTGCGAGATTGCCAGTGTCAGACTGTCCATCACCCGCACGAATGGGATGATGCCTGATGTCTTGCCGTTCAGGCCAACTGGCTCGCCAATGCCGCGAACACTGCCCCAATAGGTGCCAATGCCGCCGCCCTTGGACGCGAGCCAGACATTCTCGTTCCACGTATTGACGATACCGCCGAGGCTGTCGTCAACGCTGTTAAGATAGCAAGAGATCGGCAGACCGCGACCGGTGCCGCCGTTGGACAGCACAGGCGTTGCCGGCATGAACCAGAGCTTGGAGATATAATCATAAAGCCGCTGGGCATGATCCTGATCATCCGCATAGGCATCGGCCACGCGAGAGAACAGGTCCTGAAAACTCTCGTTCGGAAGCAGGTACCGGTCTTTCAGCGTCTCTTTACCAAAGTCGGTCAGCAAATCATCGCGTGCATCATCCTGAACGATTTTGAACCGGCGCTTCTCGACACTATGACTGTCGCGTTCCGCTTTCAGTTCTTTCTCGTCATTTTTCTTCGTTGCCGCCGCTTCGGCTTCTGCCTTTTTGCTGATCTCCGGTTCTTTTACCGGTGCTTTTTTGGCTGTGCTTTTTGCTTTGTCTTCGGATTTGTCTTTTGGCGTATCCAAAACTTCGGCGCCCATATCACTCTCACTCATATCTCTACCACTGTTCCCGGCATCTTCCCGGCTATCTCTAAAATCCATCAAAGCCCCCTAATCAAACTACCAAACCAATCTTGTGTGCCAGCTATTTCGCCAGCCTTCTCGTGGGTTTAATACCGGGCCATTTGTTCTCGTAATGTTCGACTCGGACAATCTCTTGCGGCCGAGCCGTTGAACATAACATTTTTACAGCCTGGGCGGGCATTTATTTTTACCCAAAAACCCGAAAAAATTCCTTGTGATTTAGACCAAAGGGAGCCATCCACCGAGTCGGCGTTATTGGCGTGCAATACTAGACGTTGGTGTGCCCCCTTGGCTTAACCACAACCTATAGTGGCTGAATCAGAATTATATGCAAGAGGGTAAATGACATTTTAACGACTCTGTTCGTCGTATAAATGAATCGCTTCGTCGACGGCCGATTCATGCTGCAGCGCAGCGACGCGTGGACCTTCTAAGACTTGACGATAACGCAATAGGGTGGGTCAAATTTTACAAAAAAATTATCCACAGCTCATGCACAGGTGTGAATGACTCATTTGTGACACCATATATGGTGTGTGAAAGATTCAACGGAATGAAATTTTATTTCAATGCTCTCGATTTGAATCGAGCAGCGCCCATCACAAACTGGCTAGCCCTTCCGATCGAGTCACAATTGGGCGATAGCCCAAATCAGCCTCCGCCTTTGACCCGTCCAATGTGCAATCCCGAGACATGACCATGGCGGCATGAGCGGTCAATGGCGGCTCACTTTTCAAACCCAATAGTCGCCATATTTTTTCAGATGCTCTTCCGACAAAATCAGCCATGCCGGATGAAATGGACTTGTCTGCCAATGTCAGCTGTTTTGCCTGCGCCATTCCTCCGATCATATCTTTCATACTGATCGTCCCGTCATCCAATATGAAATAGGCCTCTCCGCCTCGACCATTGGTGAGAGCAAGATTGATGGCATGAACCAGATTATCGATATGGGTGGTTGATGTCATCGCCTTGCCGTCATTAATCCACATCCATTTGCCGCTCTTGGCCATGGCCTCAACCGTCGGCAGCAACGTCGTGTCGCCCGGTCCCCAGATGAAACGCGGTCGCAAAATAATGGTTTCAAAGTCTCCATCGCGATTGGCATCGCGCACACGCTGTTCGGCCTGTGCCTTGGTCGCACAATAGGGATAAGGAGAATCCGGTACCAGCGGAACTGTCTCGTCGGCATCGCGCACATGCTGACCATGACAGATGCCAGCCTCTGTACCGATATGAATGAACCGCCATACGCTGGCCGCCTGCGCGGCATCCAACATCGCCTGTGTTCCCAGCACATTATATTTATACCATGCATCTTTTGGCCCCCAGGCTTCGACAAAGGCCGCGCTGTGCAGAATAACCTCGGCATCACCAATATGTTCGGGGGTGATCGTTTCCAGATCGCAGCGCACCGGCTCTGCGCCCAGATCACGGATCACCGCATCTGATTTCTCGCTGCGTGACATGGCAGTGACCTGATGCCCGACCTCAACAAATGCCTTCGTGGCAGCCCCGCCGACAAAACCGGATGCGCCGGTAATAAAGATACGCATATGTCCTCTCCCATATCGCTGTGCTGATCGCTTTTGATGTGAAACGAGCTTTCCCCACTAACAGATAGCCAGGAACAAACCTATTTTCAGCACAGCTCGACTAGACAGCATAGGTTCATTCGCGCCAAGCCATTATCGGTTCACAAACATGTCACATCTTAGATGTGATCCCCCTTTTCAAAAGTAACCTATTATATATGCGTAGTTTCTTCAAACTTCAGTCGCATGATATTGCGATCGACCTCGGCACAGCCAATACGCTTGTCTATTTGCGTGATCGCGGAATTGTCCTCAACGAACCTTCGGTGGTCGCACTCGAAACCCATGAAGGCGTCTCCAAAGTACGAGCCGTGGGCGCTGATGCCAAGCTGATGATGGGCAAGACGCCTGACAATATTAAGGTCATTCGCCCATTGAAAGACGGCGTGATCGCCGATCTTGATGTGGCGGAACAGATGATCAAGCATTTCATCCACAAAGTGCATGACAAGAAAACAGGCCTGCTCAGGCGTTTCGATATCGCCGTGTGCATCCCATCCGGTTCGACCAACGTCCAGCGCCGGGCCATTCGGGATGCTGCGTCCAATGCTGGCGGATCGCGCATCTTCTTTGTCGAGGAACCGATGGCGGCGGCCATTGGCGCTGGCATACCGGTGGCGGAACCCATTGGCGCGATGGTAGTCGATATTGGCGGCGGCACGACCGAGGTCGCCGTGTTATCTCTGCAGGGACTTGCTTATAGCACGTCCGGCCGCATGGGCGGTGACAAGATTGACGATGCCATCGCCTCACATATCCGGCGCAAGCATAATCTGGCGATTGGTGAAACGACCGCTGAAACAGTCAAACATGAAATGGCGAGTGCCGTCAGCCCGGTCGATAATGGCCGGACCATGCATATCAAAGGCCGCGACCTGGTAAGAGGTATGCCGAGAAAGATCATCATTACCGAAGCCGAAATTGCCTATGCGATTGCAGAGCCAGTCGGTCAGATAACCGACAGCGTCCGCAACGCGCTGGAAAATACCGCACCGGAACTGGCCGCCGATATTGTTGATCAGGGCATTGTCCTGACCGGCGGCGGCGCGCTGCTTGGGCGGATTGATGAACATATTGCCGAGCAGACGGGTCTGGCCGTCACTATTGCCGATGATCCATTGACCTGTGTCGCCAAGGGAGCTGGCCAGGCCTTTGAAGATCCCTTGTATCGCGGTGTGCTGATATCAGCATAAAGCCGCATACCAACACGTTCTTAACACATCAAAACTTGCCGATTTTCAACATATCGGCCAAAAGGCCTCCGGATCGCATCCTTAGACTAATTCCGGAGCCCTGATGACCGTCACGATTAAAACTGCCGACCTGATTGAAAGCGTCGCCGACGCCCTGCAATTCATTTCTTACTATCATCCGATGGATTATATCCGGGCACTGGGCGAAGCCTATAAGGCGGAGAAATCACCGGCGGCCAAGGATGCGATTGCGCAAATCCTGACCAACTCCCGCATGTGCGCCGAGGGGCACCGGCCGATTTGTCAGGACACCGGCATTGTGAACGTCTTCGTCAAGTGGGGCATGGATTGCCGGCTCGACGAGACATCGCAATCGATGCAGGAAATTGTCGATGAAGGCGTACGCCGCGCTTATCTCCATCCGGAAAACAAGCTGCGCGCTTCGATCCTGACCGACCCCGCGTTTACGCGCCGCAATACCAAGGATAATACGCCCTCTGTGCTCCATGTTGAGATGGTACCCGGCGACAAGGTCAGCGTCGATGTTGCGGCCAAGGGCGGTGGATCGGAAAATAAATCCAAGTTCAAGATGATGAACCCGAGCGACAATATCGTCGACTGGGTGCTCGACATGGTGCCACAAATGGGCGCAGGCTGGTGTCCGCCGGGGATGCTTGGCATCGGCATTGGCGGTACAGCGGAGCGCTCGGTATTGCTTGCCAAACAGTCACTAATGGACCCGATTGACATGGGCCAGCTGAAAGAACGCGGCCCGCGTAATGATATCGAAGAACTGCGGATAGAGATTTTCGACAAGGTCAACGCGCTCGGCATCGGTGCACAGGGACTGGGCGGGCTGTCCACTATCCTCGACGTCAAAATCAATGACTGGCCCTGTCACGCAGCGGGCAAGCCAGTGGCGATGATCCCCAATTGCGCCGCCACGCGTCATGCGCATTTCACGCTCGACGGCAGCGGACCGGCCTATCTCGAGGCTCCTAAGCTGGATGAATGGCCAGACGTCAACTGGGCGCCATCTTCCGAAGCGAAGCGCGTTCATCTCGATCAGCTCGACGAAGCAGAAGTGGCAAGCTGGAATCATGGTGACCGCCTGCTGCTCAACGGCAAGATGCTGACCGGCCGCGATGCTGCGCATAAACGGATCAAGGATATGCTCGACAAGGGCGAAGAGCTACCGGTCGAGTTCAAGGGACGCGTTATCTATTATGTCGGTCCCGTCGATCCGGTCGGCGAGGAAGTGGTCGGCCCCGCTGGCCCTACCACCGCCACGCGAATGGACAAATTTACCGACATGATGCTCGAACAAGGCCTGCTCGCGATGGTCGGCAAGGCCGAACGCGGCCTCGATACCGTCGGTTCCATCAAGAAACATAAGAGCGCCTATCTGATGGCGGTCGGCGGCAGCGCCTATCTGGTGAGCCGGGCGATCAAGGGATCAAAAGTCGTCGGCTTCGAGGATCTCGGCATGGAGGCGATTTATGAATTCGAGGTGCAGGATATGCCGGTGACGGTTGCCGTCGATGCAGAAGGCCAAAGCGTTCACCATCTCGCGCCGTTGGTCTGGCAGGAGAAGATCAAGAAAGAGAAGCTGCTCGAAGGAGTTTGATCGGCTTTCTTTATGAAAGAAGAATTCAAACTCTTTTCGCCAATGGACCCAATCCCGCTTGCCAAAAAACTAAAGGCGGAGATGAAGCGCCGCAAAAAGCGCAAGGACCATCATGTCTTTGGTCGAGGAACCGAACGGAAAATGTTTCTCACCTTTCGGCGGCCGGGCTTTCAAAATGGGGCAGAACCAAATCTGAAGGCCAAGATGCGCGAGCATGACGGCGGCACTCTGATCGAAGGGACAATCCGTCAGGGCAAGGCCATGCCATTTTTCCTGTTCTGGAATGGTTTTGTGGGTCTGTTCTTTCTGTTTTCGCTGGCCCTTTGGTTTGTCGATGATGCACCGCTGTTTTTCAATCTCATCTTCTCGGGAATTCCGGCAATCATGCTCGCCATCGGCCTGACCGCTGCCTACAAGACGCGCAATGATCCGCCAGAAGATCCCGGCACCCCGCAGAAAATATTGGATTTTCTCGCCGAGACCGTGGACGCGCGACCTCTTTGACATTTCCGATCTGGATACCCGCCGCTTTACTGGCCGCGCTATTTCTCGCCTGGCGCATGGCGGTGCAGCAGCGCATTCGCGCGGAGATGTCGGTCAACGCAGCGGCGCTGTCCCGCTTCTTCTTTGGCTGGCCGATCGCCTGCGCGATGCTTGCCAGCTATATGGCCGCCACCGGGCGCAGTGCCCTGCCCCCGCTCGACGCATCCTTCTGGTGGTTCGCATGGGCGGCGGGATTTGCACAGATGCTGGCGACCAATCTGATCATCATGTCATTCGGCTTTCGCAACTTGGTCAGCGGTACCGCCTATATGAAAGTCGAAACATTGATCGTAGCGTTTCTCGGCTGGTTGATCCTTGGCGAAACACTGGCCCCGCTGGCCTGGCTAGGCATTGCCATAGCGTTTCTTGGCATTTTATCGGTATCCGTTGAAGGCGGAGCGCGCGGTCTGCTGCAATGGCTGCGCGGCCTTAAACAACCCGCAGCGCTCACCGGTCTGAGCGCTGGATTCCTGTTCGCGCTGACCGCCATCTTCATCAAACAATCCGCCAATGCCGTCCCCGATGTGGAACGCACCTATGCCGGACTGATCGTACTCGCCGCGGTGCTCGGCTTTCAGGCCTTGATGCAAGGGGTCTATGTTATCATCCGCGAACCAGATCAGTTTCACGCGATGCTGAAACGCTGGCGTGTGACAGCACAAGTCGGTGTGCTCGCGGCCACCGCATCGGCGGGCTGGTTCATTGCCTATGCCCATGCGCCCGTCGCGCTTGTCGGGATCGTTGGTCAGACGCAGATATTATACACGCTGGGCTTTGGGCGCTTCTATCTCAAAGAACCGCTGAACCGCAGCGAACTGACTGGCATTTTGCTTGTCGGCATCGGCGTCATCATGGCGCTGGCCTCTACGCTTTAGGCATCGGTTAGACTGTTCCAATCATCTAGGCTCTCGCCACATGGCTTCAAGCGGCGGTCCGCCCTCACCACAGGCAAAAATCTCTCGCCGCTCAAATCCATGATGTGCGTAGAAGCCATGATTGTCCGGGTTGCTATTCTCCAGATAGCAGGGAATGCTCTGGGCATCGCAAGCCTGGAGCACCGGCGCCAATAGGGCTTTGCCGAGCCCTTTGCCTCGCGCGCTTTTTCGTGTTCCAATGGTGAACAGGTAGCAATGGGGCTCACGGGGATGATGCTTGTCCATGATGTCGCCGGCCGCCATGGCTCGCTTGAGGCCGCCGGCACTGCCGTGAATCAACTGCCCAACCGCAAAACGGACCATTGCGAGGATGCCCATATCACCCGATTGATCTGGAGCGAGCCACATGGTTGCCCCCTCATTACCAGCAAGGTGGCAAAATCCATTCCGCGCATAGATTTCGCGTGCGAGGACGCGAAAGGATGCCTGGATGGCCTGTTGGCTGCCGAACATCCATGTGTTTACCGGGTCCTCGGCAAAGGCCTCGGCGGTAATATCGGCGAGTTGGCGCCAATCGGCAGGCGTGGCACGGGTCAGTCCATCGGGAAGATCAATATCCATCAGTTTTGCATCTCCGCGAAAAATCTCTGCACATCATAACTTTCATCGCCCTCGCTGCGAGGCGCATATTGGTCGAAAGCTTTTTTCATCTCATCATAACGCTCGTCGAAGCGGACGACATTATAGCCATGACTGACAATATAATATTCACCTGCCTCAATCTGCGGTGCGATGATCTTCGCATATTCCGCCGTGTCCATCGCCGCAGATATTTTCAGATTGGCTTCAGACAGTTCGGACTTCACCCAACCGGGAATGATAACCCCGGTAGTCAGCCAGTCAGGTGCTTCCCTTCGCAATACATCCATCAGACCGAATATCGCATGTTTGCTCGACACATAGGCACCGCCCCCAAAGGGAAAGGCATTGAACAGGGAATTTTCAGACGCGACGGAATAGATAGCGGAAGGCTTCTCCTCTGCCAGAAACCGCCGACCAAATTCTGAAATGCCGGCCCACATGCCCCAGAAATTCACTTCAAATATGCGCCGCGCCTCAGCCGGATCGGTCTTGATCACCGATTTCATCGACCCGCCAATACCGGCATTGTTGATCAACATATCCGCCCGGCCATTTTCGGCCCAGGCGAAATCCGCCAGTGCGGTGAGCGATTCCGGATTGGTGACATCGCCCTTAAAAACTTTCACATCAATATCATCTGCGGCAAGACTGTCAGCTGCTTCGGCAAGGCGTTCCGCGCGTGGTTCAAAAAGGATCAACCGTGCGCCGCGCTTGCCAAGCTCGCGTCCCAGAGCAAGGCCGATACCCGTCGCACCGCCCGTGATCACCACTGTCTTATCTGCACATTTCATCCGTTCCTCCCCATGCACTTGCTCATGCCTTGCCACTGTCACCTGAAAGCCACCGTGACAAATTATCGTCCGGCAAGACTGACATTAGCGGCAACATATCCTATATAAAGGCCATGTATGTTTTCATCATCTTTATATGCGGGATCGGCAATTTCGCCATGCACAAGGCGATGATGGAGAGCAATAATCCACTGATCACCGAAGCGCGGGGAAGTTTTTCGAAATTTCTTGGCCCCTATGGGAGCTATATATTGGAATTCGGTATGCTAGCAGCGGCACTGATTTTCGCTAATATGGGAATGCTCACTGCTGTAATCTTTTATGGCATCTATACACTGGCAAATGCAGCCGGTGCTTATGTGCTGTTTTCAAACAAACACTGATATTGAGTAGCTTAATGAGCCGAATCGAGGGTTTTGAACTGTAAAGTCGTTTGTCCGACTACGGATGTAGTTTGTCGAAAGACAGTATCTCATGTAACCAACCGGTCATAGCAGGCGGGCAAGACCAAAACCATGAACGCACCTATGTGTTCTCATTGAGGGGGGGATAATCTTGAAAAAAACCTGCTGGCTATCTTTCGGTGTTGCAGCCTGCGCGATCTCGGCATCTTTTGCTTTCCCATCATTGGCATGGGCGCAATCGGAAATCCCCGCTAACGGCAACCTGCAGCCGCGAACCGAAGATGGTCGCCAGATTTATGATGTCGCGCAATTTTCCCGGTTCAATCCTCGCACAGCGCTGGATATTGTCAGGCAGGTGCCGGGCTTTATTATTGATACCGGTAATGACAGCGCCCGCGGTCTCGGCCAGGCTGATGAAAATGTTTTGATCAACGGTGCGCGCATTGCCGGCAAGAATAATGATGCTTTCACTGTACTGGGGCGTATCTCAGCATCCAATGTCTTGCGGGTGGAAATCGTTGATGGAGCGACGCTGAGCATTTCCGGTCTCTCTGGTCAGGTCCTCAATCTGGTCACCAGCAGCGATGAAGCAACCGGCATCACCGGCAATTTCAAATGGCGTCCGCAATGGCGACGGGCCGGCAATAACTGGTTCGCTGGTGAAGCATCGATCAGTGGCAAACTGGGCAAAGGCGATTTCACGATCGCGGTCGAGAATGACGCCTTTCGCAATGGTGCTCAGGGACCAGAGCGGATCACCGATGGACTAGGCACTTTATTGTTTGAACGCGATGAGGTTGCCCGAACGCGCGGTGATCGCCCTTCGATCAATGTCTCATATAGTCGCACCAGCGATGCCGGTTCGGTGTTCAATATCAACGGTGAATATGGGCTCAATCATTTCAACCAACAAGTCGACACATTGCGGACACAGCCGGGTGAGCCCGATATATTGGAACTGTTCACCAGCCGCGAAAGAGAATGGAATGCCGAACTGAGCGCGGATTATGAATTTGATCTGGGCGGCGGCCGGTTAAAACTGATCGGGCTGCAACGGCTGGAGCACAGCCCGACCAGGGACTTTTTCAGTCGCACTTTTACTGACGGCACTTCTCCTTTCATAAACACTTTTAACCGCACAGTGGATGAAGGAGAATCGGTGCTACGTGCCGAATATGGCTGGAAAACCTCTGGCGGAACCGACTGGGGTTTTAGCCTGGAAGGCGCGTATAATTTCCTGGAAAGCGAGGCAGAACAGGCAGGCCGCAACCTCGACAATGCCAACACCAAAGTTGAAGAGAAAAGAGCCGAATTTATAACAACCTATGGCCGCCCCTTGTCATCAAACCTGACACTGCAGGCAGCGGTTGGCGGAGAATATAGCGAGATCAGCCAAGGCGATCTCAGCCGTTCTTTTGTCCGGCCGAAAGGATCAGTTGCCCTTGCCTGGAAACCGGCGGCGGATTTCGATCTCAGTTTCAAATTGTCCCGCGAAGTCGACCAGCTCGACTTTTTCGACTTTGTTGATTCCGTCGAAGTATCGAATGAAGTTCTGACCTCTGGCAATGTTAATCTGGTACCGCCGCAAAAATGGCGCGCGGAGCTTGAGGCCACCAAGCAACTGGGTTCCTTTGGTTCAGCAACGTTGACACTGTTTGGCGAGAAAATAAGCGATATTGTTGATACTGTGCCGATCACGGCAACTACAGAGGCACGGGGCAATCTCGACAGCGCGGACCGCTATGGATTGGAGGTCGTCTCCACCCTGTTGCTCGATCCAATCGGATGGAAAGGCGCCAAGATTGATATTGAGGCGGAAGCGGTAAAAAGCAGCGTGCGTGATCCCCTCACAGGACGCAAGCGCCGGATCGGTCAGGATGATCGCTATAGCTATGAGATCAGCTTGCGCCACGACATACCGGGCTCAGACTGGGCCTGGGGCGCGGGCATCGAGAATTTTGATGATGTCGGCAATATCCGGCTCGACCAGATTGCAGACTTTGATGTGCTGGCCCCCTATTCCTGGATTTTCATTGAACATAAGGACGTACTCGGACTGACGGTCAATGCCAACCTCGGCAACCTGTTCGATCGCGGTGAACGCTTTGTTCGCACCGTCTATGGCCGGTTTGATGATGCGGGAGGCTTTGTTCGCGGGCGGCGCGATGGACCGGTCGGCTTTGTGGAAAACCGCACCCGTAAGTTTGGTCTAATCTATCGGTTGACCATTAGTGGTAGTTTTTAGGGTTCTGATAGCCCGCACATAGACAATTCAAGAGAGCATCCCTACATCCAACGGATGCCGCCTGACTATGCCACAAAGGGTCAAGCCGATCCGCCGATGATCCCGACGCTGAAGCGCTTCCTGCCCTATTTGTGGCCAAAGGATGCGCCTGCCCTGCGCCTGCGTATCATAATCGCTGGCCTGCTGGTGCTTTGTGCCAAGGCCGCTGTGCTTTCCATGCCCTTTGCTTACAAGGCGGTGGTCGATGGCATGACCGCTGGCACCGAAGCGGCGCTGACCCTGCTATTGGCGCTCGTCGCAGCTTATGGACTGGCGCGTTTCGGGCAGGTGATGTTCGACAATATGCGCAACATTGCCTTTGAAAAGGTTGGGCAGGAAGCGGCGCGGCGGCTTGCTACCAATGTCTTCACCCATTTACACCGGTTGTCGCTGCGCTTTCATCTGGGCCGCCGTACGGGAGAGGTGACCAAGGTTATCGAACGCGGAACCAAGAGCATAGACATCATGCTCTATTTCCTGCTGTTCAACATTGCCCCGACGCTGATCGAACTGATTGCGGTTTTGGTCATCTTTCAGGTGAAATTTGGCTTTGGCCTGGTCGCGGCAACGATCGCGATGGTTGCCATCTATATATTCTTCACGCGTAAGGTGACAGACTGGCGCAACGCCCTGCGCGCGGAAATGAATGACATGGATACGCGCGCGATTGGCCGGTCGGTTGATGCACTGCTCAACTATGAAACGGTGAAATATTTCACGGCCGAAACCCGTGAAGGCGAACGCTATAATCGGGCCATGCAGGACTGGGCCGATGCGGCGGTCAAATCGGAAAACTCGCTGGGCCTGCTCAATATCGGCCAGTCGCTGATCACCAACCTGACGATGATCGGGGCCATGGCCTATAGCGTCTATGGCTGGAGCCAGGGTCAGCTGACCGTCGGTGATCTGGTGCTGGTCAACACGCTGCTGATGCAATTGTTCCGCCCGCTTGATCTGCTCGGTATGGTGTATCGCACCATTCGTCAGGGTCTGGTGGACATGGATGCAATGTTCAAATTGATCGACACTGATCCGGAAATTCAGGACAAGCCGGGTGCAAAGACGCTCGAGGTCAATAGCGGCCAGGTGACCTTTGAAGACATCGCCTTTGCTTATGATGAAGATCGCGGCATATTGCACGGATTGAGCTTTAACGTGCCGCCCGATGGCACATTGGCGATTGTCGGACCATCCGGAGCTGGCAAATCGACTATCGCGCGACTGCTATTCCGTTTCTACGATCCGCAAGCGGGCCGCGTGCTCATTGACGGTCAGGATATTTCCCATGTCACGCAAAACAGTCTGCGCGGCGCCATTGGTATTGTGCCGCAGGACAGCGTGCTGTTTAACGACACAATCGGTTATAATATCGGCTATGGCCGGGAAGGCGCGACCCAGGCGGAGATTGAAGAAGCTGCGCGCGGCGCGGCGCTCGACGGCTTCATCACCAAACTGCCAGGCGGCTATGACACACAGGTGGGCGAGCGCGGGTTAAAACTTTCCGGCGGAGAGAAACAGCGCGTAGCGATTGCGCGGACCCTGCTCAAAAACCCGCCCATTTTGATCCTGGACGAAGCAACGTCAGCGCTGGACAGTCGCACAGAAGACGAGATTCAGGCTACCCTTGCAAAAATTTCCGAACGGCGCACGACCCTGATCATCGCGCACCGGCTTTCGACCATCACTCATGCCGACGAGATTATCGTCCTCAACGAAGGCCGCATTGCCGAACGCGGCAACCATCGCGCCTTGCTTGCCAAGAACGGACTCTATGCCGAAATGTGGAAACGACAGGCCGAAGACCGACAGCTCGAAACACTCTAAAGAGCCGCAACATCAGGCGAGGTGATGCATAGGCCTGCGACCGTTGACTTGCCGACTAAAGCAATTTCATTCTGCGAAAACTCGACCACTTATTGCCAGCAATAACAATATGATCGTGCAATTTTATCTCGAGCTCGCGGCACAGCATTTTTATCAGCATCGTAAATTTTACGTCTGATGGACTGGGCTGCACATCGCCACCGGGATGATTGTGAACCAATATGATCGCGCTCGCATTCAACTCGAGCGACCGCTTCAATATATTGCGAGGTTGAACGATCACTTTGCGCGGTGACCCATGTCCAAATATCTGATCGCGGATCAAATGATTGGCATTGTCCAGAAAAAGGACCCGCATGGTTTCCTCGGCCAGCGACCCCATGCTCGCCTGCAGATATCGGATCAGCTTTTCGTCGGTTGCGGATATCAGCTTTTTGGGCAACTCGTTTTGCAGTTGCGCCATCAACAGCTTTTCCGTTGCAATCAACAGTCTAATGACGGCGTCTTGCGACCCTATGACACGCCGTAAAGCTTCCTCCGATTCCGATAATATCGCGCCAATTGATCCAAATTCGTCGAGCAGCGCATCCGCGAGCAGAACGGCCTGATCAGGAGCAACCGAAGCTAAGAGCTCCGCCAGGACGGATCGGTCCCGTTCGCTTTCAACCGGCGCTGGTGGCAATATGTTCCTATCGCGATTGTTATCAGCAAGGGATAGGAAGAAGCGACTTGCATGGTGAGATATGCCTGCGGGTGTATCGACACATCCATCAGCTTCGCCATATGCGCCACCAGCGCGGTTGTTTGCAAAGAGACTACGCATAGTGGCCAGAACCTCTTTGCTCGTAAAGCCACTGCAAGAAAAGCAATCCAGATCGCGAGGTCAATAACCAGATGCGCTGGATCCATTTCTGTAAAGTCAGTCGTGTAAACGGCGTGGAGAACCTGGTCCATAATCCAGATCCCAAAATAAGATCCTGCGACTGAACGCTCCGGGGCTCCGCCTCGCAGGAAGGCATATAGCGTGCATGTTGCAAATAATATGTAGAATATCGCAATTCGCATTGTTCAGCATGCCCGTAGCTTAGGAGCGCAGTTAAACGCCTGGAATGGCTATATTCAGCTTTCTCTAACTGCTCCGCCAGGACGGATCGGTACCGTTGGCCTTCAATCGGCGCTGGTGGCAATATGTCCCTATCGCGAGAATTATTAGGAATGGATAGGACGTAGCGACTTGCATGATGAGATATGCCTGCGGGTGTATCGATACATCCATCAGCTTCGCCAAATGCGCCACCAGCGCGATTGTTTGTAGAGACGTTACCCATAACGGCCAAAACCTGTTTGCTCGTAACGCCACCGCAAGAACTGAGACCCAAACAAACAGATCGATAATGAAATGTCCTGGGTCCATTTCCGAATATTCCAATGGCGTAAAAAAATGAACCATGGGGTCCAACATAACACCAACAAGAAGAGTTGAAGCAATCCAACGTTCGGGCGGGCCTCCCCTATACAGAGCATAAAATGTTGCTGCACAGAGGAGAGAGAAGAATATTGCGGTTCGCATTGCCCAAAAGGAACATGCTGGCGCGTCATAGTCAACAACTCGCTAATTCAGGCCACGATTGAGAGATGATTATCGTCTTTATCTGACGCTTTAGCAGATGGTGGACATTCTTCATGCTTATCTCCCCAAGCATGTTCCTCACCAATTTTCTTCAACTCGCCATGTACGCGCAATACGTCGCTGCTGGCGTCGACAAGCGCCATTTGCGCTTTGGCAAGGCGCAGGATCGCTGCTTGGCCGGTTGAAGCTGGAACGCCGGTGTTCAAACGTGCCTTCACTAATGTCGACATAAGGTCGGATACGGAAACCAGCGCCTGATCAATGCTATATTCGCTATGCGGCATATCCTGGCTGATTTGATCTTTGGCTTTTTTGATTTCGTAAGACATAGACTTCCCTTTCCGCGAAACGCGAATTCAAAAAAATATTATTTCAGGTAGGCCTGGCCTTGGCTTTACGAGCCTAGCAGACCTGAAAGAGACTGAGAGACTGCCAGGCCGATCAAAACAATTGCCAATATACCTATCGTCATGCCGACGATTATGGCCAGTCTTTGAACGGTACCCAGATCACCACTCGGTTCCTTCAGGGCTTTCAACCATTGGTCAGCTTCATGCCTGGAGTTGAAGTCATATGGTACGGTCACTTCTTCTAGCATGAACGATTGTGGTTGATCGCCCTGAGAAGCTTTTGCGCCGGATTCGGGTGAATTGGGAAGATAGGCCGGATCATATATGATCCGATCATAGTCGCCAGTGGCACGGGCAAAGATGATCGCTGCCTCGTCCCGCGTCGCTACATCCAGCGTGCGCCGGGCGCTATCCAGCCTTTGGTCCACTGCCGGCTTGGATATGTCTAGAATCCGTGCGATTTCTTTTGAAGATTTGCGGAGCACCACCAGGTGCAAACATTCACGCTGCTTGGCAGTCAATTTTGCGACTCGCGCCGATTCTAGTTCAAATTGGTCCAACTGTGCTCCCCAAAGTACGAAGCAAATATAGCTTCATCTCAGGATACAGGCAACTGGCCATCGCAATAAGCGCTTTTTCAACTGACCTGCGATCTTGTAACCTAAATGTGAATATCTCTGTCCGCCGCTGCATCAAAGGCAATGGTCAACCGCTCGCCATGTTCAATTGGCCTAGTGCCGTGATAAAGAAAGCTGGGAAATAGAACCAGATGCCCAACCTTTGCTGTAAACTGCCGCAATGGCATCAAGTCTAGTGGTATATCTTTTGGCGGGCGGCCAAGTTCCAAAATTCCCTGCTCTAGATTGTCACCATTGGGTTCGGGAACCGCGATATGACAGGCGGAACTGATCAATCCACCGTCGTGCACATGGCTAACATGATGACCAAGTGGGCCAACTAGGATAGACCAGCCAGCGACAAGTCCAATCTCTGTGTTGCGATAGCGTAACGTGGGATGCTCTGGATCGATTTCTGGCCAAGCCGACTGATAGCCTCGGATCGCAGACAAGAATAGTTTCTTGAGTTTCAAAATCTCGGTATCCTGCCGCAGGAACAAGTTTCCGCGCGTTTGCGTTCCGCTACGAACGCTTTGGTTCAAAGGCCTCGACCGGCTGTAGTGGAAATTCGGCAATAATTTGGTCAATGTCTCGAGTTCTTTACTATCCAAACGTAGATCTATCTGAATCGGCAGAAGCTTTTCTGGCAATAACCAAGAATGGCGCGGATCTTCCATCAATCGCCAGCAGATTTCGGTCAACGCCCAGATAACGACAGAATCAGGTTCACGTTTCCTTGGTATCGACAAAAGATGGTCGGCAGCTTCGCCATCAGCTTGCCGCAAACGGTGACGCGCTTCATCCAATATCTTGGCTGGCCAATCATTCGGAAGCTGCTGAAAAAGTCTATCTGCCCGATCATGATGTCCAGCCAAGCCGGCATAACGGGCCTCTAGCAGAGCAAGATCATTCGCTGGCGCTCCTTTTTGTCGAAGCATGCGCGCGATATCTGCCGCCCTTAAGGGTTCATTACCATCGGTCAGGAACTGCATGTATAAGCGCCAGAGCGCACTTTTGTAGGGAAGCACCGCGAGGGCTTTTTCAAGTTGGTTCAGATAGTCGGGATCACTATATTCAAACCGATATCGGGCTAATGCACTTTGCCCATCCACCCAGTCGGGTGCTTGGTCCAAAACAGCGGTTAGTTGATGCAGTGCCTTTGGATCATTGTCAGCCAGTAAAGCCCCGGCTTCGCTAATCAATAAACCACCATCAAAAGGCAGTCGGGATCGTGCTTCTTTAAGAAGGTGCAAAGCATCGTGCCTACCAGATTGATAGGCAGCAATCGCATCATCGCGCAAAATTTGATCCGCTTTGCTATAGCTCACGAATCAATGCGCCCTACTCGGCTAAACCGTCCCATGCTTCTTTGATCTTGGAAAAGAAGCCGCTGGATTGCGGGCTTTCATCTCCGGTTTCAGTCTCCTGAAACTCTCGGAGCAATTCCTTTTGCCGGGACGAGAGCTTGGTCGGTGTCTCGACATCGATCTGCACCACCATGTCGCCATGGCCACGTCCCCGCAATACGGGCATGCCAGCGCCGCGCTGACGGATTTGCTTTCCAGACTGAATGCCTGCCGGAATACGAATTTCATGCTTGGCGCCATCCAGGCCCGGAATCACAATCTCACCGCCCAGCGCAGCTACCGAAAAACTGATCGGTGCGCGCGTGAACAGGGTTGTCCCTTCACGCTCAAAAATATTATGGCGCGCCAAATGGATGAAAATATAGAGATCCCCGGGAGGCGCACCGCGTGCGCCCGCCTCGCCTTTGCCCGATAGCCGAATGCGCGTGCCGCTATCGACGCCAGCAGGAATTTCCACTTCCAGCACCTGCGGTTTATCAACCCGGCCTTCGCCAAGGCAAACATGGCAAGGGCTTTCGATCACTTCGCCGCGTCCCTGACAGCTTGCGCATGTCCGTTCCACAACGAAAAAGCCTTGTTGTGCGCGGACCTTACCATGGCCGTGACAGGTCGGGCAGGTTTTAACGCCTGTCCCAGGCTCTGCGCCCGATCCATCACATTCATCACAGCCGACTGAAACGTCTATCTCAATCTCTGTCTGTTTGCCGTGAAAGGCGTCTTCCAGAGAAATTTCCATATCGTAACGCAAGTCCGCGCCGCGTGCGGGACCACGTTGCTGCTGTTGACCGCCAAAACCGCCACCACCGCCGCCACCAAAAATCGTCTCGAAAATATCGCCTATGTCATTAAATGCAGCGCCGGCAAAACCGCCACCGCCAGCATTGTTGCCGCCACCGTTGGTGAAAGCTGCATGACCATATTGGTCATAGGCTGCACGCTTTTGAGGATCCTTCAGGACATCATAAGCCTCGCTGATCGACTTGAATTTCGCTTCAGCAGCAGCATCACCAGGATTTTTGTCCGGATGATATTTCATCGCCAGTTTGCGATATGATGATTTCAGCGTTGCGCCATCGCAGCTGCGATCGACCTCAAGCTGCTGATAATAGTCCATTTCGGTTGCCATTACTTTGCTTCCCCCGAAGCCATACTCATACTTCGCCCAGACCTTGCCCGCCGAAGCCTCTGGCACTCTCCCAGCAATTGTTTCAAGGAGAGTGCCAGCGGGTAAATTTTACTTACTCAGCGGCTTTTTCTTTTGCGTCAGAATCAGCGTCGTCGCTGTCATCTACTTCAGAAAACTCAGCATCTACAACATCGTCATCTGCCTTGGCTGCTGCGTCGGCTGCCGCTGCATCTGCAGCATCACCGCCAGCAGCTTGCTCCGCTTCGTAGATTTTCTGACCCATTTGCATGGAAACCTGCGCCAGCGCTTCTGACTTGGTCTTCATCGCTTCCGGGTCACCACTTTCAATGGCTTCCTTGGTCTCGGCAACAGCCGTTTCAATCTGACCTTTCAGGTCCGCATCAACTTTGTCACCATGTTCGGACAATTGCTTCTCGGTCGTGTGGACAAGGCTTTCCGCATTATTTTTGGCTTCCGCCTCTTCACGCCGTTTCTTGTCTTCTTCAGCAAATTTCTCGGCATCTTCAACCATCTGATCGATATCACTATCGCTCAGACCACCAGAAGCCTGGATCTTGATTTGCTGTTCTTTGCCGGTGCCCTTGTCTTTCGCAGAGACGTTCACAATACCATTGGCGTCAATGTCAAAAGTCACGTCAATTTGCGGAACACCACGTGGTGCTGGGGGGATGCCGACCAGATCAAACTGACCGAGCATCTTGTTATCCGCCGCCATTTCACGCTCACCCTGGAATACGCGAATGGTCACGGCGCCCTGATTGTCATCAGCCGTTGAGTAAACCTGCGATTTTTTCGTCGGGATCGTCGTGTTGCGATCAATCATGCGTGTGAAGACACCGCCAAGCGTTTCGATACCCAGTGACAATGGTGTCACGTCGAGCAGAAGCACGTCTTTGACATCACCCTGCAAAACGCCGGCCTGAATGGCAGCGCCCATGGCAACAACTTCGTCAGGGTTCACACCGGTATGCGGCTCTTTACCGAAAAATTCCTGCACGGTTTCACGAACTTTGGGCATGCGGGTCATACCGCCAACCATAACGACATCGTCAATTTCTGATGCGCTGATGCCAGCGTCTTTCAATGCCTTCTTACAAGGATCGAGCGTCCGTTTGATCAGATCGCCCACCAGCTTCTCCAAATCGGAGCGGCTGATGCTTTTCACCAGATGCTTCGGACCATTTTGATCGGCCGTGATAAATGGCAGATTGACCTCTGTGGTCTGCGCGGAAGACAGTTCGATCTTCGCTTTTTCCGCTGCTTCTTTCAAACGTTGCAGAGCCAGCTTGTCCTTGGTCAGGTCAATGCTTTCGGCTTTCTGAAAATCATCAGCGAGAAACTCAACCAGCTTGGCATCAAAATCTTCACCGCCAAGGAATGTATCACCATTGGTAGACTTCACTTCAAAAACGCCGTCACCAATTTCAAGGATCGAGATGTCGAAAGTACCGCCACCAAGGTCATAAACAGCGATGGTTTTGCCGTCATTTTTCTCCAGACCATAGGCCAGTGCCGCAGCGGTCGGCTCGTTGATGATGCGAAGAACTTCGAGACCGGCAATTTTACCGGCATCTTTGGTTGCTTGACGTTGGGCGTCGTTAAAATAGGCAGGAACTGTGATAACCGCCTGCTGAACGGTTTCGCCAAGATAGCTCTCAGCAGTTTCTTTCATCTTCTGCAAGGTGAAGGCAGAAATCTGGGCTGGAGAATAATCTTCGCCGCCAGCTTTCACCCAGGCATCGCCATTGGAGCCTTTGACAATTTCATAAGGGACCAGTTCCATGTCTTTCTTGGTCATCGGATCATCGAAGCGGCGACCGATAAGGCGTTTCACCGCAAAGATGGTGCTTTCCGGATTGGTGACCGCCTGGCGCTTGGCAGGTTGTCCGATCAGTCGTTCGCCATCTTTTGCAAAGGCGACAACCGATGGTGTTGTCCGCGCACCTTCTGCATTTTCAATAACTTTCGGCTTGCCGCCGTCCATAACGGCAACACAGCTGTTGGTGGTGCCCAAATCAATACCGATAACTTTAGCCATTTTTCCCTCAATTCAATTTCAAATATTTTCTATAATTAGCAAAATAACCGCCCGGCCCTTTTCGTCTGGCACCGTTACGGCTTCGGAATGCGATATAGGTGGCATTTTCTTTGGCACAAGTCTTGGCACAGACGCCGCGAGGCTCTACATATTAAGAAACCGTCCTCTTGCCCCCAAATTCAGGAGTTTTCTGCGAGTCATGAAGAAACAGCTTTCGATTTTTTTTGCTAGCCTTGCGGTAATTTTTCTCAGCGCTTGTGGCCAGGGTGATGTGCTGCGTGTCGATGATGTTGTCATCAATCTTTCCCCGGTCGATGGTAATCCGTCTTCCGGCTACATGACTATTCATGGCGGACCGGACGACGTGTCGCTGGTCAGTGTGATCGCAGATGACGTGATGCGCATGGAAATGCATGAGACAGTTGAAAAAGACGGCATGGCCCAAATGCAGTCGCTGAAAGAAGTGCCCGTTCCCGCAGGCGAAAAAGTCAAGTTTGAACCGGGCGGCAAGCATCTCATGATATGGGGTGTTGGCGGCGGTTCAATCCATCGTGGCTCCCTGCGGATGATATTCATCTTTTCCAACGATGACCGGATTCAAGTTGATGGTGTGATCAAACAGATTGGCGGCGCCAAGCCAGAAAAAGCCGATGCAGATGCCGACGCATCCGATACAGCTGAAGACAGCACATCATAAGTGACTGCGCGGGCAAATTCAGGCCGTCCGCTTTCCGAGGCGGAAATCAATCTATGCCGGTCCGTGTTTGGTGATGCCATAGATTATCGCGATGTGCGGATATTCAATCGCAAATGGTGGCCGTTCCAGCCCAGGAAAGTCACCATGGCGCCCGATGGCAACATGTGGTTTCACCCCAAAAGCGGGCTGTTCCGGGATAATTTTGGTGAGAGCGATCTAAACCTACAGGGCCTTTTCATTCATGAAATGGTCCATGTCTGGCAGTATCAGCAAGGCGTTTTTTTACCGCTCTCCCGCCATCCATTTTGCCGTTACGATTATGATCTCGTACCTGGCAAGCCATTTGAGAAATACGGTATTGAACAACAGGCCGAGATTGTCCGGCATGATTTTCTGCTCAAACAGGGCGCAAGATTGAAAAACGGCTTTCAACCCGAGCAGTTTGTCGGGCTGGTGCCTTTTTAGAAACTAGTCGAACAAATCTTCCAGGAAGGATTTGCGGCGCTTTTTCTTGTAGCGCCGGTGATCATAGCTGTCGCTGTAGATGGTGCGGTCTGGACGATAGGTCTGTTCCGCTCGCGGTATTTCGGCTGGCCGTGACCTTTCAACAATCTTGTCTATTTCGCCGCGGTCGAGCCATACGCCGCGGCATTGCGGGCAAAAATCAATTTCCACCCCTTGCCTTTCACTTATCATCAGACTGACATTACATACTGGGCACGGCATGGCTGGCGCTGTTTGCGACGCGCTGGATCGGTTGGGAGAGGAAGAGGTCATGGCATATCCTGAACAAACTCTAGGGGGATAATCGGCGTAATCAGTCTGGGGAGGAATGTTGGGCGATATGCTCTAGTTTCCGGTGGGGACCGGGGAGTGAAACACGGTACATATCGCCCAACGGCTTGGCCTGTTAGGTGGTAACAGGCACCAAGTCGCGCCTTGCAGCGGCGATCTTGTCTTTAATATTCAAACGAATGCGCTTTAGCTGCTGCATTTCCTGTTGCCGGCCAGCGGCGCGGCAATTGTCGATCAAGCGGTTTAACCGACGGTGGCGTCTCACGAGTTCGTCGACATAGTTTTTCATAACGGCCTCCTTGGTTGAATTGCTTGAACAATATGTGCCAAAGATATCCCGATTGATCCAATCGAAACGATTGCTCACCATTCATAGCTTTTTACTATTGATGCTGGTGGCGCCATGTTCGCACAACACAGACATACTTGGCCTAAGGCAGCAAGCCGATCCGTTCCCGCATCATCCAACGCGCCAACATGAGCACAGCAACAATGCCAAGACCGCTCGCCAACCCGGTCCAAACACCAATGCCTTCCCAGCCCTGCCAAAAGGCAAGGCCCGCCCCGACACCAATACCGATGAACCAATAGCCCATGAGTGCGAAAACCATTGGCACGGTCGTATCATGCAAGCCGCGCAGCATTCCAGCTCCAACAACCTGTGCGCCATCGACAATCTGGAAGATGGCGGCAATGGCCAGGAAGCTGACCGCAAGCGCTGCTACTTTGTCATTGCCCGGCGCATTGGCATCAATGAAAATTGCGATCAGAAAATCGGGTGCCAGAACAAAGACCAGCGCCATCGCCGCCATGAAGGATGTCCCGAGAGCGAAGCTGACCCAACCGGCGCGCGTAATTCCTGCATGATCTTTACGGCCATATTGAATGCCGACCCGCACGGTCGCCGCCTGCCCCAATCCCATAGGAACCATGAAGGTCAGCGATGCGAGTTGCAGGGCAATTGCATGAGCGGCGACTGACTCAGCATTGATCAAGCCCATAAGCAGCGCCGCGATTCCGAATACCGACCCCTCCAGTCCCATGGTAACGCCGATCGGCAATCCCAATTTCCACAAGGCGCGATAACGCTGCCAGTCGGCCCCCCAAAAGCGTCCAAAAAGATGGTAGCGACGAAAGCGTTTGTGCAAAACAACGACCAGCGCCATGCCACCAAACATGAGCATATTGGTCATCACGCTGCCAATGCCCGCCCCGATGACACCGAAAGCCGGCACACCAAATTTCCCGAAAATCAGGGCATAGTTAAACAGCGCATTTGCCATTACGGCAATCACGCTAATGATCAGGGCCCAAACCGGTTGTTCCAGCGCAGAAACAAAATTTCGCAATATGATGAAGCATAGAAACGGCAATATCGACCACATATAAGCGGAGATATAGAGCCCCGCATTGCGTGCCAGATCGGGTTGCTGGCCAAAATACATCAATATGCTCTCTGTATTCCAGAGCAGCACCCAGAACGGGATGATGACAGTGACAGCTGACCAAATTGCTTGCCGAAAGGTACGGCGGACATCACGTACGCTGTGGCTCATCCGGCCTATTTCACTCGCCATCATCGGTGCAGAGGCCGTAACCAGTCCCATGCAAAAAATGGCGCAGCTCATGGCAAGATTGAAACCCAAAGTTGCGGCTGCCAATTCGCGCGCACCCAACCAGCCGATCATCAAAACATCCGTCGCGCCAATCAATGCCATGGTCAGATTGGACAGGATAAGCGGCCACGCAAGTTTCAGCGTCACGAAGGCTTCGTGGCGCCAAGGATTGGGGGATCGAAAAGAATGCGCTGCAGTAGCCATATCTGCCCGTTAGCCGAGCCAGACCAAAGGCGCTAGCGAAACTCTGAGAGAATTTTTACCCAGCGCGCTGTTCGGCTTCTGATCATGCAGAAGCCCAAGCGAGTTTCTCATCAGATGTGATGAATGAAAAGAATGCATTGGCGCGGCCTTACAAACAGGTTTCACAGCACGGAGCTGTACAATTTTCAAAATCATGATTGACAGACTCTGACGGTCATCTCTAGTTACGAATGCGAATCATTTGCATTAGCAATAATGCAGGTCAAAGAGGGATACCACAATGACATCACACTTCCGGCGCCGGGGCATGGCGTTTTCGTGCAGCCTACTCGCCTTGGGCTTTTCCCAAGCGGCAATGGCCGCAGAAGAAGGCAGCGCGGTTTTTGAAGACGACACAATTACAGTGACGGCGACACGCGCGCCGGTCGCGATTGAAGATGCGCCGGCCACTGTCACGGTTATTGATCAGGAACGCATCGCCGATGAACTGGCGACAGATGTCCGCGATATCGTTCGCTTTGAACCGGGCATTACCGTGCGCCGGGCTCCGGCACGCTTTGGCGCTGCACTCGGATCCACGGGCCGTGCAGGGAATGAAGATTTCAACATTCGCGGTATCGGCGGCAATCGTGTTCTCATCCAGGTTGATGGCATCCGATCACCGCAAGGGTTCAGCTTTGGTGCACAGGATGTAGGGCGCGGTAATGCGACGGATGTCGGCCTGATCAAGTCAGTGGAGATCTTGCGCGGTCCAGCCTCCGCACTCTATGGCAGTGACGGCCTGTCCGGAGCGGTGAGCTTCATAACATCTGATCCCGTGGATTTTCTGAACGATGGCTCTAATTTTGGCGGGTTTGTAAGAGCGCAATATAGCTCTGTTGATCAGGAATTTTCCGAAACCATCGCGGTGGCGGGCCAGACCGGAAATTTCTCTGCGATGCTGGCCTACTCTCGCCGTGATTTTGAAGAGTTGGACAATCAGGGCTCTATTGATACCGCTGATGCCACACGCACAACGCCTAATCCACAGGATGGCGAGTCAAATGCCTTTTTGGGCAAGCTGGTTTGGGAAAATGGTAATCACAAAGTCCGCCTGACGGGCGAATATCTTGAGCGGGAAGTCTTTTCAGATGTCCTCTCCGGTCGCGGCCCTGTCTTCTTGTTCGGTCCGACACCCGGCTGGATTGTCGACAGCCTGACCGCCAATGACGAAACCGAACGCGCTCGTGCATCTATTGATTATACTTATGATGCGGGCGAAGAAAGCGGCGGGATCATCGACTATGCCCATCTCGCTGCCTATTGGCAGGATGGCAAAGATCGGCAATTTGCGGATGAAGACCGCTCGCCAACCGGCGCAACACCGCGCCCGGACCGGGAACGCTTAAACACATTTAACAACACAGTTTATGGCGCGGTGGCCGACTTCCGTTCAACCTTCAATACCGGATCCGTCAAACATACACTGACCTTTGGTGGCGATGTTAGCAAAACAGAACAAGACGGTCTGCGTGACGGCGTCGTACCTCCTTTTGGAGAGAGCTTTCCGTCTCGCGCCTTTCCAAATACAGATTTCATCCTGGGCGGATTTTATCTCGGTGATGCAATCGAATTTGGCGAGGGGGTCGTCACCATCTACCCGGCCATTCGGTTTGACTTTTATGACCTTGATCCAACACTCAACGATCCCCTGCTGCCTACATTTACGCCCAGTGGGCAAAATGGCTCCAAATTTTCGCCAAAACTGGGGGCGGTCGTCAAATTGGGTGATGTGCGCTTGTTCGGAAATTACGCACAGGGATTCCGGGCGCCAACGCCCAGTCAGGTCAACAATTTCTTCGAAAATCTGGCGTTCGGCTATACGTCCGCGCCCAATCCTGATCTCAAACCGGAAACCAGTGCCAGCTTTGAAGCCGGCATAAGATATGCCGCCAATGGTATCAGTCTTGGGCTAACCGGATTCTATGCTGACTATGATGATTTTATCAGCCAGGAACAAATTGGCGGGTCGTTCCGGCCCGGCGACCCCGCGATCTTCCAGTTCGTCAACATTGCTGATGTGAAGGTAAAGGGCTTTGAGGCCAAGGCGAGTTACGAAGCGGACAATGGTTTTCGCGCTCGTTTTGCCATTGCTTTTGCAGATGGAGAAACGGGGCGGCCGGGTGAGCCGGACCAGTCGCTTTCAACCATCGATCCGCTCAACGCGATTTTGGGCGTTGGCTATCGTGACCCTGACGGCTTCTTCGGCGGCGAACTTATCGTGAGCTACAATGCACGCAAGGAGGCAAACGAAACGCTTGGCGTCTGCACCGACGCCTGTTTCCGCCCGCAAGAATCCGCCATTTTTGATGCAACCGCATTTTATCGCGTCACCGACAATATCAAAATACGGGCCGGTATCTTCAACATAACCGACAAGAAATATGCCCTGTGGAACAGCGTGCGAGGATTGAGGGAAACCTCAACAATCACCGATGCCTTCACACAACCCGGCCGCAACGCCAGCGTGTCCATCAGTCTGTCATTCTAAATTTTGGGAGAATTAATATGTCTATCAAATATGCCGCAAAGCTTGGCACTGCTCTGTTCTCGTTAGCACTACTTACATCTCCAGCATTGGCCCACCCTCCAATACCGGATCGACCAGCCGATGTCGAAAAATCAGCCTTTGAGGCCGATCGGGCCGATATATTGGCGATGGCAGGCAATTTCAAAGTCCGCTTTGACATGCAGGAATCCACGCCTTGGGCAGCCGACTATGAACCCCGCGAGCGCAAGATTTCAGGCGGCCATGAAGTCGTTAAAATTGTCGAAGACTCTGGTACGAAAATCGTGCTGCAACATCTTTTGGTCGTCGACATGGGCGAGAAGGATTTTATCGTCAAACACTGGCGACAGGATTGGGAATATCAGCCGGAAAAAATTCTCGCCTATTCGGATCGGAACCGTTGGGAATATCAGCCGATATCTGAAAAACGCCGCAATGGCCGCTGGTCACAAACCGTCTATCAGGTGGATGACAGCCCGCGCTATGCAGGTCTGGGCGAATGGGAAACACAAGGCGGTGTCCGGCGCTGGCGCTCCAGCTGGACCTGGCGACCTCTCGCCCGCCGTGACGCTGTTCGGAACCCTGTCTATGATCGCTATTATGCGATCAATCGCCATAGCCCCATGCCCAATGGCTGGATCCATTTTCAGGACAATACGAAAATGGGAATGGTCGATGGCAAGCTCGTTCCCATTGTACAGGAATATGTGCTCAACACGTATACCAAGTTTGACGGTTATAATGTGCAGGCCGCCGAGGACTATTGGACCAAGACCAAGGACTATTGGGCCGAAGTGCGTAAGACATGGGATGCCGCTTTTGCGTCAAACAATGGTGTGACGGTCGAAGAAGAAGCGGAAACCGGCACCGTAATCAGTGCCGAGCTGTTGGAAATGGGGACCAAGATAGCCGAAGACGAAATGGATGCAGCGGCGGCAACCAAAAAAGCACGCGCGCTGATCACCAAGGCAACCAAACCGGGTGCCGTTCAGTCGGCGCAAAATGGTGTCCGCTCGAGCAATTACTGAACCCTCGCGTGAATGTAAGCTCGTGTCCGTTTTGTGGCCATGCCCGGCATTGGTGGTGCGTTTCATTTATCCCGAAAGCGAACGTCAGGTGCTATCACTGAGACGGTTACACAGCGGTTTTTGGTTCAACGCATCAATAGCATTTGAAATGAGCAAATTTATGTCACCGACTTCTGCAAAAAGTTCAGCATAAGCTTTTCGGAGGAGAACACTGCAGCGATCAAATTTCTCCAGCTGGTCTATGCCCTCGTCTGTAAGGGAGAATAGTTTCCGACGCGCATCTGTTTCGTCCTGTGTCCGCACCAAAAGCCCAAGCTGAACCAACTTGGGCAGCTTCTGCAATACCAGCTGATGAGATTGCTCAAGCGCGGATGCCAAATCCGACGCCGAGGCTGACCCCAACTTGGCCAGGGACGTCATTAACGAGCAGGAGCGTACCGGGATGACAATCCCAAATTCCGCAAATATCTCCGAAGATTGCTCCTCTATAAGCAAGCTCAATTTATCAATTGGGCGCCCAATGAAGACAGGATCTGAAATATCGGGATAACTATCTTGAGGCTTAGTCAATGCGTTTATAGACCCTGTTGGGCCCCTTTCTGTTTATGCGCTCCAACGCCGTCACCTTATCACCGCTGGTCAGGAACCGAAATCGGAAATCCTTTATGCCCTCTACGCTAAACAGATTTTCTGCAATCGGTGTCAAAGCCAAACGAAACCGGTCTCGCCAAATATAGAATAGCTGTCCGTCTTCCTGCACAATTTTGCGCCCTTCATAGGCGCCCGTGATTTTTTCGCCAATATCTGCTCGCAATTGAGTTTGACTAGACCTTCCCAACAGGACCGGTTGCAGCCATTTAAGTTCCTCCGCCTTGGCTGGGTCATTTTTCGCAAGTGTTTCCAACGCCATCATATGCGTGACCACAAGAGCATTTTTCGATGCGACTTGATGGTCGGGCACGACGCCTTGGCCTTCAAAGTCACTCTTGTCCACAGGATCCCGAATCTCGCCAATTGGTGTTTGCAGGAAGAATTCATCATCGATCGGAACCCGGGTGACTGGGTGAGCACCGCCCGCCGTTCGTTCCCCAATCAACGTTGCACGTCCCAGTTTTTGAAGCGTGTAGGAAAACCATTCGGCAGACGAGAATGACGTGCTGCCGGTCAGGATATAAACCGGCTTGTCCATTAACCGCTTGCTGGGGAGTGCTGGTAAAACCCACTGACCGCGCTCAATTCGTTTCCCGTCTTCATTATAATAGTAATCAAAGAGAAGCTGGTCTTTCTCTGCGCTAAACAAATAGCTTGCAAGAAACTGAGCCATTTCGAGATATCCGCCATTATTGTAACGCAGATCAAAAATGATGGCATCGGTGTTCTCTATAAACTTCATCGTTGCAGCGGCCGTATCATGACCGATTTCCGGATTGGCAAAATAGGTAAAACTTACATAGCCGATATTGCCCTCAAGCCGCTTGATATTGTCAAAACCGAAATTTGTCTGGGCCGCTTCTGCAAGGTTCTTTTGCCTCCATTCAGCTTTGCGAGCAGGGTCATCTTTTGCGGTAAATTCACTCACCCATTTTGGGTCAAGGCCAACAACAAAATGAAGGTCGTTGCTGATTTCAATGATATCATTGGTCAGCTCGCTTGCAAATTCTGACTTATCCCTGACTTTATCATAACCGCCATTTCGCAAATTTTGTTGCAAGAGTTGCGAGATATTCTCCGCCTTTTCCGGGAAGACATAATTTGATTTCAAAGCCTTTCCCAAGGCCATAATAATTTCGTTTTTCTCATTCTTGGAGAGGCCATGTTCTTCGGCTGCAACATCGGGCGTCAGAAAAAATATGAAAAGTGAAGCGATGATCAATGACCAGAATTTGTGCAGCATGCTGAGTTCCTATTGTGATAACGGAATTCATACAACATATTGCGCAACATATTGCAATATATTTTCTTCATGCTAAAAATATGGAACAAATATTTGCATCAACAGCAGATACTGGCATTGATTTTATATACTGGTTTCAAGGAGAGCCCCATCCGTATTCCTAACATATTGTGTTTGACGCTTTGCCTTTGTGCTTGCTCGGCCACAGGCCCAGTGAAAGATGGCAATGCTTCGATCGCTCCGCAGTGGGCGCTCTATCATCCTGAAACCGGCCAATCTGGTTTCGCGCGCTACGATAAAAAGCGCGGTGAAGGCGATTTTCAAAAAGCGGACCGCCAAGCAATTCATGTTCATGAACTTGAGCTGTTGCTTCAGTTTGCCGAGGATCAATTTCCATGTCCGCTGGATCGAAGCAGAACCCTGTACGCTGCCGATACAAACATATTCTTGATCCTGGATCGCTACGAAAAAGGTGAAATCACCAAGGATATGATTGTTGGTGGCACTATCCCTTTGAGCTACAAATGTCCGTGATCATATAATATTGGCGGCTGCAAGGTCCCTTTTAACATCCGCTTTCACGCCCAAAGCGGACGTTAAAAGCCAAGTGCAAATCGCTTTCAACCACCTATCAATCCGGATAACCAGGCTCTCCGCGGCAGTCGTCGTCGAGCTCACCGTCATCATTATAGCCATCGCAATCATCATCCTTGTCGATGAAATAGCCCGCGGCCGCTCCTGCAGCAGCGCCAATGGCTGCGCCTTTTAAGGCATCATCGGCATCGCCAGTCACCGCGCCGATAATGGCGCCGGTTGCTGCGCCAGCTGCGGCACCTTCACCAGCATAGTTGCCGGCACAGGCTGTTAAAGAAATTGCCGACACAGTCGTGACAGCGAGGATTGATAATTTCCGTGCAAATATTCTCATAACCAAACTCCTGAAAAAATCTGCCCCTGTCATGGGCAATAGACCGACGGATCATATTCTGTATGCTGAACAGAATATCTTTTTCGGACGAATGGCTCTGGGGTTGCGATAATCACCGCAAACAGGCGTTTCAGGAGCGCTCCTCTTTCCTACACATGTCGCTTTGTGATATTGAAACCGCGCTCTTTCTCAGCTTTGAATATGGTCTATCGTCTAATTCTGCGGCAAGCGGAATTGGGGTGTGAATTGTGTGAACTTTGAAAAATGAAGCGTAACGCGCAGGCTACTTGATCCTGTGTGACTTGTGTGAACTTTGAAACAAAAAATCCAGATCAGGCGGTGTAATAGGACTGTGTGAATATTGTAAACTTCGCCTATGGGCCGCCATGGTCATTGGCAACAAAACGTCACGTTTCTATGAATGGCAATTCGTTTGGCAGATATCGGATTCCTCGTCCTCCAGTTCAATCTGGATGGTGATGTGATGGATCGCAAAACGCTTTTTCATCTCCGTCTGAACATCAGCAAGAAACCCTTTACCCGGATGCCCCCCCGGAATGACGAGATGTGCGGTCATCGCGTTTTCGCTGGTGCTCATCGGCCAGATATGCAGATCATGTACCGTCTCAACTCCGGGAAGCTCAGAAAGCGCCTCCAATACCTCTTCCACATCGATACCCCTTGGCACCCCGGCCAGTGACATCCGGATGGCTTCTTTCAATAATCCCCAGGTGCTCCAGAAGATCAGTGCAACAATGAGCAAGCTGATCAGCGGATCGATCCAATTCTGCCCAGTATAGAATATTGCGATACCGCCGATAACCACGCCCGCTGATACTGCAGCATCAGCCATCATATGTAAAAATGCGCCGCGGATATTTATATCTTCCTTCTGACCGCGCATGAACAGCATTGCCGTTCCGAAGTTTATGACGATGCCGATCGACGCCACAATGATAACAGTTTGCGACGCGACAGCTTGCGGGGCACTAAACCGCTCTATCGCTTCCCAAGCGATCGCCCCACAGGCGACCAGCAGAAATAGGCCGTTCAATAGGGCTGCCAATATCGACGATCCGCCAAGACCATAAGTAAATTGCTTGCTGGGAGGCTTTTTAGCGAGTTCAGCTCCGGCCCATGCGACGGCTAAGCCCAGCACATCTGACAGATTATGCCCGGCATCGGCAAGCAGAGCCATGGAGCCGGAAAGGAGGCCAAAAATTACCTCGACGATGATGTAGATGGTGTTGAGCGCGATACCAAAGGCAAAGGCACGGCTGAAATTTGTTGGCATATGGCCGTGCGGGCCGTGGCGATCATGGTGGCTGTGAGAAATATGTCCGTGATGATGGTGATGGCCGGACATCTGCGCTCCGATAAATTACTCAATAGCTGCTTGCTATTAAATACACGGATTTATCAGAGCGGTCTATGATTATTATTCAATGTTTTCTGTATGTTATATCATTCATGCGATGGTTGATCTCGCGATTAGTCGACAATCAGGCCAATCGCGAGATAGATGATGATCGCAGAACCAAAGCCAAAAATGGTCGCGAGCACGAAGATGATGCGCAGAAGATTGGCATCCATGCCGCTCCAATTTGCAAGGCCGGAGCATACGCCCATTAGCTTGCCATTGGCTTTGTCGAGTTTGAGTTTGTTTTTCACAGGGCTATTTTTCCTTTTGTTCGATGAAATGGGTTCGGGCCAGCTGGTGGGTTTGTTTTTGTCTGACATCAGATCACCAAAGAACCGGCATTGTTAATCGCTGGGGCGACACTGGCGCTGACGAAAACTGCTGCGGAGAAGAGAGCGGCAAAACCAGCGAGAAATTTATTTTGCAATTCGTAGGTCATGATATTTCCTTTCAGGGGATTAGGGTAAAGTTAGATTACAAGAGAGCCGGCATTGTTGACTGCTGGTCCAACGCTAGCCGCGATGAAAACACTGGCTGAGACGATGGCGGCGAAAGCGGCGGCGATATTATTTGATACATTCGTGAACATTTTGATTTCCTTCTTATTTAAAAACTAGGCTTCGCGGTTGTGTTAGCGAAGATGTCTCATGCCTTGCACAGGGCGTGCCAGTTTTTATTTATCGTTTATTTTCATGTGCTTGGTCGATTTCGACCATGAACGTCAAATCCTGTAAAACCGATATTTGGTGTTTTTCACTAACTTTTAGTATCTTATGAACAAGAGATGAATGATAGCGACCCGGGTCGCGAATTTTCTTCTCATCATATCTCGACAAGGCTAGACAAGATGGCCTGTCATGACGATCTCCCGCCTCACTTTGCAAAATTTCCGGAACTATCCGCAGCTGCGTTTAGAAACCGCACCGGGCTTTGTTGTATTGAGCGGCGATAATGGCGCAGGAAAGACTAATATATTGGAAGCGGTATCGCTTCTGTCACCCGGCCGCGGGTTAAGGCGGGCTCCGATAAAGGATATGGCCAGCGAGGGAAGCAGCGGCGATTTTGCCGTCGCTGCGGAGCTAGGGGATATCCAACTGGGAACCGGCACCAGCATGGAATATCCCGAACGCCGCAAAACACGGGTCAACGGCGCTGCGGTGCCGACTAATGATTTAGCCCAATGGCTATCGATATTGTGGCTAACTCCTGCGATGGACCGGCTGTTCATGGAGGGCGCATCGGGGCGGCGGAATTTTCTGGATCGACTGGTAACGGCTCTTGAACCGGAACATGCCAGAAGTTGTACGCGCTATGATGCCGCACGACGAGAGCGCAACCGGCTATTGGCAGATGAATATATGCCAGACAGCGAGTGGCTGGATGCACTCGACGGACAGCTCGCCAGCTTTGGCAGTGCAGTCGCCGAGGCCCGCTTTCGCATTACGCAGGCCCTTAATGATGCGCTGGCGAAGACCGACGATGGTCTCTTTGCCGCGGCGAAACTTCATCTCGACGACAAACAGCAGCGCAGCGAACAAGAGCTGCTTCAGGCTCTCGGCATAAATCGCCAAGCCGATCGCAGGGCTGGCCGAACATTGAACGGCCCACATCGCGCTGACCTGACGGTGTTTCATAGGGCCAAGGACCAGGCCGCAGAGAAATGCTCCACTGGCGAGCAGAAAGCTTTGCTGTTCTCGATCATCTTGGCCCATGCCGACCTCATCGCTGATCAACGGGGCAGCCGCCCGATCCTTTTGCTTGATGAAGTCGCCGCTCATCTCGACCCACAGCGCCGGGCAGCGCTGTTCAGCAAGTTGAAGGAAAAGGGCGGGCAAGTCTGGTTGACCGGCACGGAGCCCGGGCTATTTGATGACGTCCCCGATGATGCACTCCATTTCAAGGTGGCAGGCGGTACGGTTACGAAGCGTTAACCATCAACCTTAGCGGTTGGTTGGTCTTTTTTAAGCATTAGATGCAATATGCAGATTGAACAACAGAAGCGTACAACGCAATCACTGGCAAAGCTTGGCAGTTCGATCGTGCCAATCCTGCTTGCGTTGCAGGCCGTGATTTTCCCAGTGCTATCCTGAACCTAGGACAAGGCCTTGCCAATCATCTTCAAAACTAGCTTGCAGAGTCCCAGCCGACTGATTTAATTGGAGAATTGCTGGACAGAGTGGGCAGCTGACGGCAAATTAGGCCCGCACCAACTGTGTCGGAGCCCGTGACGATGAATGATAATCCCCCAACCTGCCTTGTCATTCTGGCGGGTGGTCAATCCCGCAGAATGGGCAAGGATAAAGCGAAAATCACCTTGGGCGGTGAGCGACTGGTCGACCGCGCAATCGCGCGATATAGCCCCTCTGTCGATCGAATTTGGCTTTCGGCCGCCAGCGATTTTGACACTGGCATCGACATTATCTCCGATGACCCTGACGCACCCGGTGGGCCGATTGGTGCAATTTTTACCATTGCGGCTCATTTGCCGATACTCTGTCCCGAAGCCGTTGGTTTTGTGACGGTTCCGGTGGATGCCCCCTTCGCACCCGACAATCTTGTCCGCCGCCTAAGCGCTGTGCCGGGCTGTGCTGTTGCGCAGGGGCCAGAGCGGTTACATCCGGTTTTTGGCTATTGGCGCTGCGATATCGTGAATAGCATACGCGGAACGCACGAAATCGGCGAGCAATCCCCTTCCCTGCATTGGCTGGCGCGACAATGCGATGCGCAGTTGGTCGACTGGCCGGACGAAGCGCCATTCATGAACATCAATACGCCACAAGATTTAGCAGATGCCGAAGCCCAAATATAAAAGCCGGTGCATGAGGGGATGCACCGGCTCCTATTTTCGCCAAAGGCGAGAAATTTGTCGTCCGCTTATTTGAGGCGGCGCAATTCTTTCTTGGTCAGACTTGTCATCAACTTGCCGTCAGTTTTGGATAGGGTTTCGGCCTGAACACGGCGAACTTTGCCCTTATAGATCACCAGTACGTCGCCATCGTCGGTCACCCGGTTGACTTTCGCCACACTGGATCCGGAGGCGTCATAAAGACGGTCATTGCGTTGAACGTCAGCAGCGAAAGCGGCAGGAGCTGTCAAAGAAAGGGCTGTTGCGGTGAGAATGATAGAAGCAAATTTGTTCATGTTAGTCTCCATTCAGGATTGGGGAGGTTGCATGACCAATGTACTTACACAAAAGTAAGTTGCAATGTGAAATGTTGCACCCGCGAGTTGCATTTTTGCAATTGACTTGCACTTATCGCAACAACGCGAATCCTGTAATATTGTTGCGTGAGGGTCTTGAACTATGCCATCGTCAGGAAAATCGTCATTGGTCTGGGGAAATTTATGAAACATCTTAGTATCTTGCTCGCTCTAACCGCCCTGCCCTCCTTGGCCCATGCGCAGAACGCGCAAGAAACGAAAATATTGGAAGGCATTGATGCCCGCTATGATGAAACCGCCAGCGTCGCTCGCCAGATCTGGGAATGGGCAGAAGTCGGCTATCAGGAAGAGAAAGCCAGCGGCCTATTGCAGCAAAACCTTCGCGCACAGGGCTTCAAGATAACCTCGGGCGTTGCCGAAATTCCAACAGCCTTTGTGGCCGAATATGGGAAAGGCGGGCCCGTCATCGCGATATTGGCCGAATTTGATGCTCTGCCCGGCATTAACCAGGATGCGGTTGCAACACGATCGCCAATAGAAGGTAAAGGCGCCGCACATGCATGTGGCCACAATCTGTTCGGTGCAGGGTCGTTAGAAGCAGCCATTGCCGTCAAGAAATGGCTAGATGAAACCGGAACACCTGGCCGTGTCCGGCTCTACGGAACACCGGCAGAGGAAGGCGGTAGCGGAAAAGTCTATATGGTCCGCGCTGGATTATTCGACGATGTTGATTTTGCCCTGCACTGGCATGCTGGTGATGAAAATTCTGCAGCAGCCCGCATGACCTTGGCCAATCGTTCCGCCAAGTTCCGTTTCAGGGGTGTTTCTGCTCATGCGGCAGGCGCGCCTGAAAAAGCGCGCTCTGCGTTGGATGGCGTCGAAGCATTTAACCTGATGGTCAATATGATGCGCGAACATGTCCCGCAGGACTCGCGCATTCATTATGTCATTACTGAAGGCGGGACTGCACCCAATGTTGTCCCTGATTTTGCGGAAGTCTTCTACTATGTCCGGCACCCGGATCCAGATGGCGTAGATGCGATTTGGAAGAGAATGGAAGATGCCGCTCGCGGTGCTGCCCTTGGCACAGGCACCGAAGTGGATTGGGAAGTAATCCATGGCAATAATCCGCTATTGGTCAACGAAACCCTGGCCAAAATGGTGGATGCAAAACTGCGCCAAGTTGGTGGAATTACCTATTCCGCAGAAGAACAAAAGTTCGCCGAAACTATTTATGCCAGCTTTGATAGCCCGAAACTGAAACTCGGCAGCGAGTCCGAAATACAGCCCTATGAAGTAACACTGGGCTATGGATCGACAGATGTTGGCGATGTGTCTTATGCTACACCGACAGTTGGTCTGCAGACCGCAACATGGGTGCCAGGAACCTCTGCCCATAGCTGGCAATCATCGGCGGCAAGCGGTATGTCCATTGGTTTCAAAGGCACACAGGCCGCGGCCAAGACGCTGACCCTTGCTGCAATTGAACTGTATAGCAATCCGGAGTTGCGCAAAGAAGCCAAGGCTGAGTTCGACAAGGCACGCGGACCAAATTATGAATATAAATCGCTGCTGGGCGACCGCGACCCGCCACTGGATTATCGCAAGTAGGGATATACGGCTTGTTTGATTTTGCTAAATGTCGAGCCTGGACCCGGCCACCTACAATGCCGCTGCATGGTCACTAAAATTGAGCGCACAGCGTTCCAGAAAGCGACCAATATCATCCATATCATGATGGACGATGTCCTCGCCAGGTGGCGTTATTTTGGCATCGTCAGGAAAGGTGCCATAGCCTGCCAAAAGACTATGCCAGCTGATCGCGCTATAATATTTGCTGATATCGAGCCGAGCAATTTCTGCCGCCAGGTCACCGCCAATATACCAATTTGTGAGCACCGCTTTCAGATCATCTGATAAGCTATGGTTGTTGCGGCAGGCGGCCCAATAGTCGATTCCCGCCGCATCTTCGCGCCGGTTCACTTTATAGTGGCAGACAATATAGTCGCGGATGCCTTCATAACGGGCTGCAATATCGGCGTTGAAACTGTCGCGATTTTCCGGTGTGTAGCCACCAACCTCAAATGATCCGATAAACTGCTCCACTGTCGCCATCACGATGTGTAGAGCGGTCGCTTCCAACGGTTCGAGAAACCCTTGGGACAGTCCAATAGCTAGCGCATTGTGCGACCAGCTATTGCGTACCCTGCCCACCCGCATTTTCAGATGGCGCGCTTCGCCCTGGTCGCCAACGCCCAGATGCTGGCGCAGTTCCTGCTCTGCTGTCTCTGCATCAATATGAGAAGAGGAATAGACATAGCCGTTCCCGCTGCGCGTAGTCAGCGGAATGTCCCAGATCCAACCGGCTGACAGCGCCGTAGCCTTGGTTTGGCTTGGCAAGCCGGCATCGTCTGCATGCGCAGTTGGCATGACTACTGCGCTGTCGTTGAACAGATTGTCCGAGAAAGCAAGAAACGGTTCTTCCAAAGCACCATTGAACAATATGGCGCGAAAACCGCTGCAATCGAGGAAAAAATCACCCGCAATGCGTGCACCATCTTCTGTGACAAGCGCAGCTATGTCGCCATTATCTGCCCGCTCGACTTTCTCGACCCTACCCTCAATATGTCTGACGCCCAGATTTTCCGTCGCGTGGCCAGCCAGAAAGGCCCCGACTTTATGGGCATCAAAATGATAGCCATAACTTGGTTCAAACGGGAAATGCTCCGGCGCTTTTGGCGCTTTGTCGGTCGCGGCCAAAAGTGCGGGCAGGAAGAAACGATCAGGGTGCGCGTCAACATCCCGACCGGTCCGCCGGGCCCGGGTGTTATAGAAAAATTTAGCCGCCGTATGGCTGTCAATCGGGGCGGGAAAAGGATGAAAATAGCTTTCATAGCCGGACCGGTTGGACCATCCGTGAAAGCTGATACCGTTTTTATAGGTCGCGTCACAGGCGGGCATCCACTTGCATTCCGCTATGCCAAGCCGATCGAAAAAGGCTTTTAGCTGCGGTGTGGAGCCTTCGCCGACACCGATGATGCCGATTTCCTTGCTTTCGATCAGGGTGACCTTCGCACCGCGATCACGCCATTGGTGCGCCAGCAAACATGCCGCCATCCAGCCAGCTGTCCCGCCGCCCAATATGACGAAATCTTTGGCGGCGGGATCGGTCATATCATTCCGAAGCCCTATTCAACCTGCTGGCGTCAGTCGGATGGCAAAGCCGCCGCCCGGAGCGATGCGCAGGGGCAGCCTGTCTTTGGCCGTCACATTACGGTTTTCGATTTCCGTGTCATGGCGAGCAACCGTGCGATAGTCGGCCTTGTCGGCGTCGCGCCAGATTGTTGCGACATAGTTCGTGCCTTCAGGTAGGAAAGACAAATCAACCGCTATATCCCGCGCCTCTTCATTGGTCACGCCGCCGACATACCAGTCTTCGCTCGCCTTATCCTTGCGCGCGATAACAGCATAGTCGCCGACTTCGCCAGCCAGTGTTTTTGTCTCGCTCCAATCGACGGGTACTTGTTCCACAAAGGCCAGTTCTTTGGGATATTTTGCGAGATTCTCGGGCAAGTCAGCCGCCATTTGAATGGGTGAATAGACCACCAGATAGAGCGCCAATTGCCGTGCCAACGTTGATTCCAGATCGCGGCCATCCCGCCCTTTTAACGAGAAAACGCCCGGCGTATAATCCATCGGACCCGACAGCATTCGGGTGAATATCATTGTCGGCACATGATCGGGACCATTACCTGGCTCACCCCATGCCTGATATTCCATGCCCCGCGCGCCTTCGCGGCTGACCCAATTGGGATAGGTTCGGCGCAGGCCGGTATCCTTGATCGGTTCATGCGGATTGACGGCGACCTTGTGCTTGGCTGCTGTCTCAACGACTTTCAGATGGTGGCGGACCATGGTCTGTCCGTCATGCCACTCAAAACGCTCGCCATCAGGGCCATCGCCCGGTGCAATGATCCCGCCGGCATCGGCCACATAGCCGGTTTTCACTGCATCGATGCCAAGCCTTTCATAGAGCGCCATCGCCTCGTCCAGCTGTGCTTCATAGACCTTGATGTTGCCGCCGGTTTCATGATGGCCGACCAGACGCACGCCCTTTTCACGGGCATAGTCCGTCAACCATTGGATATCGAAATCGGGATAGGTTTCGGTGAAGGAATAGTCGCGGCCATTGCCAAACCAGTTGCCGTCCCAACCCTTGTTCCAGCCTTCTACCAATACGCCGCGGAAACCATGTTTGGCGGCAAAATCGATATAGCGTTTGGTGTTGGCCGTGGTCGCACCATGTTTTTCGCCGGAAGCCCAGCTGGCGGTATCGAGATGCATTTCCCACCAGACGCCAATATATTTAAACGGCTCTACCCAGCTTACATCGCCGAGCTTATTGGGTTCGTTGAGGTTTAGCTCCAAATCGCTGTCATACAGCTTGGCCGCATCTGCCGCGATGCGGATTGTGCGCCAAGGGGTATTGAACGCGCCGGTACGGGAGACCCGCGCATCGCGACTGGACGGTGCGAGCGTCGAACGGAAACGCCGACCTTCAACCCGCTTCAGCCACATGCCTGAATAGTCAACCAGAGCCGCTTCATGAAACGACAAATGGGTGCCGTCGTCCAGTTTCATCGTAATCGGCGTGTGGGCCGAGGAAACGCTGTCTATCGGAGTTTCATGATAGAGATATTCATAGCGGTTCCAGTCGCCAGCAGGTGTCCACCAAGAAACACCGTTCTGCGCGATCACAAAATCGGTATTTTCATCTGCGATATTCCACGGCTTTCCGTCGGCTTGTGCAGGCAACTCATAGCGAAAGCCGATGCCGTCATTAAACACCCGGAAACGAATGGTTAGAGAGCGTTTTGTTGTTCCTTTGTCGCCGCCCATATCATGTACCCTGACGGCCAGTTCATTGTGCTGATCCACTACTGTGGTGCGTTCACCCCAAGGCAATTCCCATTTGCTGTCCACTGCATTGGTATCGGCACCGTCAAAGGTAAAGCCGCGCGCCATTGGGATAGCATCGGTGAACTGAAAGCCCATTTGTGATGGTGCAATTATGGCATTGCCATCTTTGGTCACGGCATATTGTACACGGCCTTCACCATTGATCATCACCGAAACCTTGATCTGGCCATCTGGGGAGGTCGTTGAGGCGAGATCTTCGGCCAGGGCCGGTGTAGATAGAAACGCTGCGATCAGCAGTAAAACATTGCGGACGGGGGTTTTGACCACAGTCATTCTCCTTGATTTTTGGACAATATGATGCCGGAATAAGCTGGCAGAGCGTTATTTGTGGCGTCATTCACAGAATGAATGAGAGTGCCGTTTTCCACGCCCCAAGTTAGATCAGTGGGACCCATGTTAAACGCGCAGGTCAGCGTTTCGTCGCCAGCTTCGCGTTCGAAGATCAACAGGTCACCATCGGCTTTCAGGACGTTTAATCGACCGGACCGCAAGGCTTCGTGATTTTTGCGCAATGCAATCAACGCCCGGGTTAGGTTCAACAGCGATGACGGATCATCATTCTGTTTGTCCACGGCCAGCGCGTGATGCTCATCAGCTACCGGCAACCAAGGCTGGACCTCGGAAAAGCCTCCATTGAGCGCGCCCGACTGCCATGGCATCGGCGTCCGGGCACCATCACGGCTAAGCGTCAAGGGCCAGTTGGCGATAGCCTCAGGATCCTGTAAGTCTTCAAAGGCGATATCCACCTGCGTCAGACCCAATTCTTCGCCTTGATAGATGATGATCGTGCCGCGCAACGCGACCAGCAGCAACATCTTCATCCGGGCGAAAGCATCAGCATATTCCGGAGCGACCCAACGTGAAACGGCCCGCGGGGCATCGTGGTTTTCGAATGCCCAGCTTGGCCACCCCACGCCCGGAATATCTGGCCATTGCTCGACAGCTTCTCGCACCAGGCGAGGGGTCAAAGCATCGGCATAGAGAAAGTTAAATCCATAAGCGCTGTTGAGATGGGTTTCACCGGAAGTGAACAATTTCATCTCTCGCTCGGCATCATCACCGCCAACTTCGGCGACGGTGAAGCTGCCTTCATATTCATCGGTAAGCGAACGGATACGTTCAATGAAAGCGGGAATATCGGGATGCGACTGGTTGTAGAGTCGCTGTTGAAAGTCGAAAGAGCGCGTGCGTTTCTTGTTTGACGGCTGTGCCGGTGGATTGTCGCGCAACTCAGGATCGTGCATCGCAAAATTAAGCGCATCGATGCGAAAACCATCGACGCCGCGATCCAGCCAGAAGCGGCCGACGTCAAGCAACGCCTCTTGCAATTCGGCATTATGACCATTCAGCTGTGGTTGGCTGGACAGAAAATTGTGCAGATAATATTGCCCGCGCCGCGCATCCCAGGTCCATGCCGGACCGCCAAAGACGGACTGCCAGTTGGAAGGTGGCGAGCCATCGGGCTTGGCATCGGCCCAGACATACCAGTCGGCCTTGGGATTGTCTTTGCTGCTGCGGCTTTCGGCAAACCATGCATGTTGGTCGGACGTGTGCGAATAGACCTGATCAATCGTCACGCGCAGGTTCAGTTCATGCGCCCGCTTTATCAGAGCGTCAAAATCCGTCAGCGTGCCAAAGATAGGATCAACGTCGCAATAATCGGCGACGTCATAGCCAAAGTCTTTCATCGGTGATTTGAAAAAGGGAGACAGCCAGATCGCATCGGCGCCCAGACTGGCAACATGGTCAAGATGAGCGGTTATACCTGCCAGATCACCAATGCCGTCGCCATTGCTGTCGGCAAAGCTACGCGGGTAGATTTGATAAATCGTAGCCCCCTTCCACCATGGTGTGGCGGTGTCGGGATCAATATCAGTTATGTTATGCAATTTCTGTAGCACGTGTTTACTTCTTGTCCTGGGGAGTGGCCTGGCAGATGGCATAGCCAAGCGGAGGGAGGTTGACGGAAACCGATCCGGGAGCCGAAACGGTGGCAGCACATTGACCTGCCAGAGTAGAAAAATTGACCGAGTTGATGCCGACTTCGACATTTTGTTTGATCGCCTCGTTGGTCATGTTGAGCGCTACAAAGACCTCGGTTCCATCATCGTCTCCGCGGGTGAAGGCGAGCAGGCCTGATTTTTCGCTGCTGGCACGCAATAGCGTGCGACCATAGCGAAGCTGCGGCGTCTGTTTCCGCACCTTGCTGAGTTTGGCGATCAGTTGATAAAGCGGATGCTGATCATCGAAATTCGCCTCGGCTGTGGTTGCGTCCGTGCCGATCAGGCGGTTGTCATTATAGACGTCCACCTTGCTGGGGAACATGTCCTCACGCGCGGCCTGGTCTCCGCCATCGCCGACAAAGCCTTGTTCATCGCCGGAATATATCGTGGGTACGCCGCGTGTCGCCATCAGCAGGACATGCGCAAGCGATATGCGCGCGAGCCGCTCTTCTTCGCTGGCATCGGGATAGGCTTTGTCCAGCATATGCGCCATGCGGCCCATGTCATGATTACCAAGAAAGGTCGGCAGCTGACGTGCGGTTGCTTCACCCCCGGCATAGAGCACATCGCCATCGATTAGCTTACCGAAAATATGGGTTCCTGTTTTGCCGGTGAGCATATCATGTGCTGCGACCTGAAACGCGAAATCGAGGACGGTGGGTAGCTCGTCACGCTTGGTGAACTGGGCCAGATATCCGGGATCCACTTCATGCGCGTAGACTTCTCCGAAGATATGGAAATTATCTATGCCCTTAGCTTTCGCGCGTTCGAGCATGGCCGGGGTGAAACGGGTCCAGAATTCCGGGTTCACATGTTTGGCAGTATCGATGCGAAAGCCATCAATGCCAAATTTGTCGATCCAGTCGCCGAATATTTCGATAAACCCGTCCACCACGCGCGGGTTTTCGGTCATCAAGTCATCCAGACCGACGAAATCTCCATAGCGGGAGGATTCCCCTTCAAACGTCGTATCACCCCGATTGTGATACCAGATCGGATCGTTGAGCCATGCCGGAACTTTAATATTTTCCTCACCGGCTTTCGTGACAGGCGTGTAGGCATAGGTCGGGTCTGTCAGTTTTGCGAAATTGTCTGCCGTCATCACGGTATCGCCAGCAAAACCTCCGTTAATGGCGGGACCGTCTACACCGCCGCGGCGAAGATAAGGGTAATCCGCCTTGCTGCGATAGACGCACTGCTTTTGACCTTCGCATTCCTTGGGATACAAGACATCCGCCGTATGGTTGGCGATAATGTCCATATAGACTTTCATCCCGCGCGCGTGCGCGGCGTCAACAAAAGCACGAAACTCGTCATTGGTACCGAAATGCGGATCGACCTGAGTAAAATCGGTGACCCAATAGCCATGATAGCCAGCGCTTTCATTGCCGGGCGTGCCCTGTACTGGCTTGTTCTTGAAGATCGGTGCAAACCAGATGGCGGTAACGCCAAGTCCTTGAATATAATCCAGTTTTTCCGTCAATCCCTTTAGGTCGCCGCCATGATAAAAGCCCTTATGGGTCGGATCATAGCCAGATTTCAGCCGCCCGCCTTCAATACCGGCGATATCATTCTGCGGATCGCCGTTTTCAAACCGGTCGGGCAGCACGAAATAGATGATTTCATCTTCGGGTAACCGCGCTCTTACGCTGTCCAAAGCAACTGTCGCTTCTCCATCACCATAGATCGGGGCTTCCTGCGCTTCGGCTTGGCCGCAACCGCCAAGAAGCGATGTTGAAAGCGCCAGACTGGTGAGCAAGGAAATTTTCTTCATCATTATGCGACGATCCTGTTGGTTGGGGAGGAATGTTGCTGCGCGGCGCAATGGCGCGCGATATAGTCGCTATGATCCGGCATGCGCGACGCAATCCTTTGGGCATGCTGACCGGCGAGTTTCAGGAACTCGACCAGATCATTTTCGCTGAGCTGATCGGCGAGGGGATGATAGCCTTCCGGCACAATGCCTTGCCCGATCAAGACCTGCAACCAACCCGCTTCGGTGAACAATTCCTCATGCTCCCGGACAATCCGTCCATTGGCTTTAAAAAGGGCAATCTTATGCGCCAGGCTATCGGGAATTTCGGCATCGCGGACGGCTTGCCAGAACGGCTCGCTGCGACCATTGGCGTGGTAATGCAGGATAAGGAAATCGCGAATGCGTTCCCATTCAAAATCTGTTTGGCGATTATATTCAGCAATGTCCGCTTCTGCGATATGATCGCCGGGAAGCAGTTGCAGAAGCCGCGCGATAGCGGATTGAATGAGGTGGATGCTGGTCGACTCCAGCGGTTCCATAAAACCTGCGGACAGGCCAAGCGCGACGCAATTTTTTACCCAAGCGCGCGTGCGTTTCCCGGTGGTGAATTGTAATTGCCGGGGTTCGTCCAAAGCGCACCCGTCCAGATTGTCGAGCAGGATCGAGGCCGCTTCGTCATCCGACATATGGGCGCTGCTGTAGACATGCCCGTTCCCCGTGCGATGCTGGAGCGGAATGCGCCATTGCCAGCCTGCCTTGCGCGCTGATGATTTTGTATAGGGCGTCAGCGGTTTGGTTGCTTCGCATGGCACAGCAACCGCGCGATCACAGGGCAGCCAATGGCGCCAATCATCATAGCCTGCATTTAATGCGCCTTCGATCAGCAGGCCGCGAAAGCCGGAACAATCGATGAAAAAATCGCCCTCGACCAGCTGTCCTGATTCCAGCTGCAGTGACTGAATGGTGCCATTTTCGGGATCTTGTCGGACGTCGGCAATCAGGCCTTCGATGCGCTTGACACCGCCAGCTTCAGCATATTGCCGCAGGAATTTCGCATAGAGCCCGGCGTCGAAATGATAGGCATAGGCAACGCCGCTAGGGAGTTGACCGGGCTTTTCTTCAACCGGTGCGAAGCGGTTTTCTGCCGAAGCCACGGCGCAAGGACTGGCAGACCATAAGTCATTGGTTTTACTGCTTTTCAGCGCACGCAACCAATAGTGGTGATAACCAACAAGCCCGAGTTGCCGGCCAATATTGCCAAAAGCATGAATATAGTGCTGACCGTCTCCACTCCATCCATCAAACTGGATGCCGAGTTTGAAACTACCCTGGGTCGCAGCGACAAAAGCATTTTCATCAATGCCAAGGCCGTGATTGAAAAGACGGATCTGGGGGATTGTTGCTTCGCCGACGCCGACAGTTCCTATCGCATCGGATTCAACTAAGGTGATGTTGGCCTGTTTACCAAGGAAGCGGCTAAGCGCTGCCGCTGCCATCCAGCCAGCGGTCCCCCCGCCGGCAATGACAAATTTTTGCATTGCCGCCTCCCTCATCTATTTATCACAACAGTTATGCCGACTGCCGGACCCGTTCACAATGCCCCTTCAAGCTTGGACATCATCAACAGATCCGGCCATCGACATCATCAGAATTTAAATGACGCTCCGATCAGGAACCGGCGGCCATAAATCTGATGATCGATAACTTTCAAACGCGTGCCGTCACCGTCAATCGATGCGAAGCGCTCGTCGGTAAGGTTCTGAGCCTGCAGATAAAATGACAGGCCTTCCAGTGCGCTACCTTCCTGGAAGTCATAACCGATTTGAGCATCGACAATGGTTTCCGGCAAAGCCAGCCGGCGGGTCAAGTTGCCACCAAAGCCACTGAAATCTGCTAAGAACCTCGACCGATATCGTGCACTCGCACGAGCGTTGAAGCCCCATTTTTCGAAGAAAATCGTGCCATTAGCCGTCCATTTGGAATAGCCGGGGATATCATCAATATCGCCATTGGCATCTTCAACCTTGCTTTCGGTATAGCCGACCCCGCCGGTCACACCAAAGCCGTCCAACGCCTCAGTTATATTATTGAACGGCAGAGTAATCGCCAGTTCACCGCCATAGAAATCACCGCCACCGGTGTTGACCGCGCGTTCGAGCAGACCAATCGGCGTATCAATTGGCAGGTTTTGCGGGAGCGGCAGGCCGGTAAAATCAAAAGGCTGCTTGCTGCGATCAATATAGCTGACGATATCTTTGTAGAAGAGCTGCAATGAAATCACCGCCGACTGACCAAAATATTTTTCAAAGTTCAGATCAATCCCATTTGCACGATAGGGCCGTAAAAACGGGTTGCCGCCTGATCCATCGAGAAACACACCGGCAGGATCCGTTTCATTGCGGCTATAATCTAGCGACACCCTCATATCATCAATGCGAGGTCGCTGAATCTGACGTGCGGCAGCAAAGCGGATGATGAAATCACTGTCGAAGCGCAGCGAAAGGTTGAGACTGGGCAGGACATCCCAGTAGCTGTCGCCTAACGTACGGTCATTACGTACCCCGCCGGCAAATGTCGGTCCAGTTGACTCTTGATCGGTATTGATCGCCTGCACCCCGAAATTACCGGTCAGCGTGGCGTTACTGAATTCCTGTTCAATATCCGCTTGCAAATAGGCAGTCAGAATATCTTCGCTGACCGAATAGGCTTTTGAGAGAACATCTGGCACATTATTCGGTTCCAAAACCAATATGCCATCATCAATCAACTGGCGCGCATCATAGCTAACAACGGGACCAAGGCCGAGATAGTCCAGATTTGTCGGTCGCAGCAGAGCATCCTGCGGGATGGCCGTCTCCAACGCACCACCTGCCAGCCGCACGAGTGACTCATCCGGCGTCAGGCTTTTGTCACGATCTGTGTAGTTAAGGCCGAATTTGACAGCTTTGATGAAGCCGCCGTCAAATTCTTTTTCCACACCGACGCGATATTGCTTAAGTTCATCTTCGACGATCCGATCATTATAATAACCGGCCTGTGGAACGACTCCGCCGCCCCAACCCAAGGGATCGGTCAGGAAAATCGCGCTGGGGTCGCTATAGTCCAGCGACGGATTAAATACCGTGCCGCTTAGGCCAGATTCAACGCCGATAGTAGCCGAAGCGCCATTGCCAGTGTCATCTCCGTTGAAACCGGTTCCTGAATAGCTTTCAATACTCAGTTCGTTGCGATCGGTTTTGGAATAGCCAATATCGATAAAGGCTTTCCAGCCGTCATCACCTTCATAAGTTGCGTTATAACCAAAGGAATAGAGATCGGCTTTGCGTTGGAAAATATCGTTGCGTATCACGCCGCGGACATTTTCAAATGTTGCGGCTGTCGCAAAACCATCCGTAACCGTCGCGGTGCTGGGGTCACCGGTTGTCCCAAATCCACCACCAAAGGCGAGGGGCAATTCGATACCACGCTTGGATTGGTCATCGTTGAAATTCGAATAAAAACCATCCAATGTCATCATGACCGTATCGGATGGCTTGTATTGCAACGTGCCGTTGATACCGAAACGTTTCAGTTCCGTGGAGGTTACGAAAGATTTCGAACCGCCAATGACGAATGGCCTTGCAGCCGATCCATCGCCATCATAGCCCCAGGCGTTAAATTCCTGCAACTGATAAGGCTCGTCGACATAAGCAGCGGCAATTGCAATGCCCAGCGTGTCATCAGCGAACTGATCGACATAAGTACCGTTGACCCGATAACCATATTTTGAAGAACCAGCGTTCAGAGCGCCAAGATCAGCATATGTACCGCGTGCACCAACGGCCAGGACCCGGTCACGATATTCCAGTGGACGGATCGTGCGTACGTCGATTGTACCCGCCAAACCCTGTCCAACCAGCGAGGCATTGGGTGATTTATAAACAACAACCTGGCTGACCACCTCAGAAGGATATTGGTCAAATTCTACCGCGCGGTTGTCGCCGGTCGAGGTTTGCTCGCGGCCATTCAGCAATGTTTGCGAGAAATCGGGGCCCAGACCGCGAACGGCGATCACATTGGCGCGGCCATTGAGGCGTTGTGATGTCAGGCCGGGCAGACGAGCGATTGATTCACCGATAGAAGCGTCCGGCAGTTTGCCGATATCTTCAGCAGTGACTGATTCCAGGATTTGGTCGCTCCGCTTTTTCTCGCTGACAGCGCTTTCAAGGCTGGCGCGAAAGCCGGTAACAACGATAACGCCTTCTTCTTCATCAATCTCCGCAGACGATTGGTTCTCTTGGCTGGTGTCTTGGGCAAATGCCGTTGTGCTGCCTGCAGCGATTGCCAGCGACAGTCCAAGAGCAACACGGCTGGCTTGAACAAGGCCGCGCTTCTTACTGAATTGTGGTTTCTTCATATTCACTCCCCTAATCGGGCTCCCGATTCGTGCCGGAAAGGCCCATAAACTCAATTTGATAAGGTCACGATGTCCGCAAATATCGTGCGTCAAACTCGGGTCTTTATGATCGGAAATTGCGCGCTGCATAGTTCACATACGTATGCACATATCTGATGAGGGGGTGCGTTGTAACAATTCGGCAACAAAGATTTCGCGGTCCTGATATTTGCAATAGTGATAGAATGTCCTAAGCTATTTCAGAGAAACATGAACCATGCTGGCAACCGCTTGGGCCCGTCAGGAGAGACAGCATATGGGTGGCTCGCCATCACGCAAACCGACATCTTTTGATATAGCCTATTTGGCTGGCGTTTCGCAGCCTACCGTCTCGCGCGCGCTTCGTAACAGTCCTTCCGTAAGTCCAGCGACGCGTGAAAAAATTCAGAAAATCGCCAAAGAGCTGAACTACAAAGTCGACAAAAACGCGTCCTCTCTGCGATCCCAGCAGAGCAACACCTTGGCGCTTTTGTTTTTCGAAGATCCTGCGCCGGACGACAGCCTCATCAACCCGTTTTTTCTATCGATGCTGGGGTCAATCACCCGGCAATGCGCGCGGCGCGGTTACGACCTACTCATTTCATTTCAGCAGCTATCCGGCGATTGGCACACCGACTATCAGGACAGCCATCGCGCCGATGGTATCATCCTGCTCGGCTATGGCGACTATGAGGATTATCGCGACCGGCTGACTCATCTTGTTGGGCAGGGGACGCATTTTGTTCGCTGGGGTCTTGCCGGAACTGACGAGCCCGGGCTGACACTGGGCTCAGATAATCGCGGCGGTGGCAAAAAGGCCGTTCAGCATTTGTTGGAAAACGGCCGCAAAAATATTGCATTTATCGGAACGGCATCGAGTCACGCTCCCGAGTTCGAAGCCCGTTGGCTTGGATATTGTGACGCATTAACGGAAGCAGGCATAGCCATTGATCCGGCATTACAGCGCGATGGGTTCAGCAGCGAGGAAAGCGGCGTTGATGCAGTGCAGTCCTTAATCGCCAGCGGTCAGAAATTCGATGCCATCTTCGCAGCTTCGGACCTGATCGCCATTGGCGCAATGCGGACAGTGCAGGAAGCGGGCCTGAAAATCCCGGAAGATATCGCAGTGGTTGGTTTTGACGATATTCCGGCTTCCGCGATGACCGCACCGCCGCTCACAACGGTGACTCAGGACTTGAAGACCGCAGGTGAGGCTTTGGTTACTGCCCTTTTGCAACAGATTGCTGGCGAAAAGGTCGAATCTTCGGCGTTGCCGGTAAAGTTGATGGTCCGGGATTCCTCGGCAGCAGCAAAACCGTAAAGCATACGTATACAAGAGTTGCCGCATTGTAGGGCGGCCCACAATTTGCCACCAACGCGTTATGACGCAGCACCATAGCGGCGCGAGGGGAGAGAATCATGGCGGAAAAACCAAAGCAAGGCTTTTGGGGCCTATGGAATATCAGCTTCGGCTTTTTCGGTATTCAAATCGGCTTCGCGCTGCAAAACGCGAATATGAGCCGGATATTTCAATCACTTGGCGCAGATCTCGATAATCTTTCTGTCCTTTGGATAGCGGCCCCGCTGACCGGATTGCTCGTGCAACCGATTGTCGGTCACTTGAGCGACAAGACCTGGCTCGGGAAACTGGGCCGGCGTCGTCCCTATTTTCTAGCCGGTGCGATTCTTGCCGCCATTGCCTTGCTGGTCATGCCGCAATCCACAATCTTGTGGTTTTCGGTCGCCATGCTCTGGATTCTTGACGCCTCGATCAACATCTCCATGGAACCGTTTCGCGCCTTTGTCGGAGATATGCTGAGAAAAGATCAGCATAGCGCTGGCTATGCCGTGCAAACCGCTTTTATTGGCGCGGGCGCTGTTGTTGGATCGATCTTCCCTTTTGTAATGGAACAGCTCAATGTTTCCAATGTCGCACCGGATGGCGGAATACCGGATACTGTGCGCTACGCTTTCTGGTTTGGCGGGATCATGTTCCTGTTGTCGGTCCTGTGGACGGTGTTCGCGACGGAGGAATATAGCCCCGACGAAATGGCGGCTTTTGATGGTGTTGCCAGCGAAGAAGAAGCCACGCACACGGTGCGGGCGCTTGCGGCAAAGACTTTCACGTCGAGCATGATCTGGATTGCTGCGGGCATTGCCGTAATTCTGACCGTGGACCAGTTTGGTCTGGAAAAGGAAGTATATCTGCTAGGCGCCTTGCTCGCGGGCTATGGTGTCGCCAGTATCTTCGCGATCATCCTGGCACGTGGTGGTCGCTCCAATAATATGTTGAGCAGCATTATCGGTGACTTTTCCGGCATGCCGGATTTGATGAAACGATTGGCCGTAGTCCAGTTTTTCAGCTGGTCCGCCCTGTTCATCATGTGGATCAACACCACGCCGGTGGTCGCACAATATGTGTTTGGCTCCGCAGACCCGCAAAGCGCTGGCTATCAGGAGGCTGGTAATTGGGTAGGTGTGATGTTCACCGTTTATAATGGCGTAGCAGCGGTGGTGGCACTCTCGCTACTCCCCTGGCTCTCGGCCAAGATTGGCAAGGCCAGAACCCATATAATCTGCCTGCTTTGCGGTGCAGCCGGCTTTGCGAGCTTTTTCGTCGTGCAAGATAAAAACCTCTTGCTGATCAGCGAAATCGGCATCGGCATCGCATGGGCGTCGATCCTCGCAATGCCTTATGCCATCTTGGCCTCCAGCCTGCCGCAGAGGAAACTTGGCACCTATATGGGGCTGTTCAATGTTTTCATCGTTGTGCCGCAACTTTTGGTGGCCACCGTCATGGGCTCGATCATGAAAGCGTTTTTCCCGACCGAACCGATCTGGACCATGGCTTTTGCGGCGACCGTTTGGGTCATCGCCGCGCTGGCAATGCTGCGAGTTGATGCCGTGCTTCCAAAGGAGCCAACACTCAAGGTAAAGGTTGCAACAAGTTAATCAGGGCAGCGGCACGCCGCGCGCTGCGACCAGCACTGCATACCAGTCTTGTCTGCTCCATTGTACCTTTAAGGCATCCATCGCATCTGCGATTCGATCTGCGCGCTGCGACCCTATGATAGGAATCGGGCGAGAGGGATGCGCCATGATCCAGCTATAAGCGGTTGCGGTTCTACTGACCCCGAATGTTTCAGCAATCCGGTCCAGTTCCTTGACCACCGCATGAGCACGGTCATCATCCGGTGATGCAATCCTTCCGCCAGCCAATGGAGACCAGGCTAGTGGAGTCATGTCCATGACCATTGCCTGATCCAGTTCACCATTTTCCATCGTATCGATGCGGAGCGCTGAAATTTCCGGCTGCGTAGTGACAATTGGCAGATCCAGGAAATGGTCCAGCGCCGCAATCTGGTTTTGGGTAAAATTGGAAACGCCAATATGCTGTATCTTCCCCGACTGCACAGCCTGTTCCAGTGTGCGCGCAATTTCCTGGGGATGAGTCAAGATATCGGGCCGGTGTATTTGCCAAAGCTCGATCGTATCTACACCCAACCGGGACAGAGACGCATCGATCGCTTTTTCCAGATAGGCAGTACTGCTATCATAAGGTAGCGGGGGCATGATACCGCCTTTGCTCGCCAGTATCATTCGATCGCGCAGGCTTTTGTCTTTAGCCAGCACTTCACCAAGCAATGTTTCGGCATCGCCAAAACCATCTGTTCCGTTGAAGCCATAAATATCGGCTGTATCGAACAGGGTAATGCCACAATCGAGCACGGCATGGATTAATTGCGCTGCCTCAGAAACATCACGCCCCGCAAACCGCCACATGCCCCAAGCCATGGAGGTGACTTCAATGTCGGATTGCCCAAGCCGGCGAGTAGGAGAAATTTTGGGAAGATTGCTCATGATCATTTGGTTCTTTTAGTTAGATGATATTCTCGCAGGGCAGAACGCCTCCTGTTACGCCGCTCAGCCATAGCGCCCAAATGTCACAATTCAAGTTATGTCCGCTTTGGGTAGTACCGAAATCAATGCCCTGGAAAGCATGACATCCTCACTAAATAGAACCCCATTGTCCATGACCGCCTGAGGCTTATTGGGAGACAATTTGCGGCATTTCTCGAACAAAAACACCCAAATGTCAGATCGAAAAAATCAATGCCGTTGATCGAAACGACCACAACCTTGGTCGAAATCATCTGAGCAAGTTTCGTTTGTTACGATAATCGATTCCCACAAATGGCCCACGGCGGTTTGGAGACGGGAGGGAGTCTGATGCGGACGTCCGAGACAATATTAATATATTGCAGTGGTGACTGGCGATGAGTCTCACCAATATCGCACTGAAATATCCGGCCGCCATTGCTGCTGCTTTGGCTTTGATAGCGTTGATCGGGATCATTTCTGCATTCAGCACACCAATCCAACTATTCCCGAACATTGAGCGGCCTAGCTTGACCGTCCAAGCGGGTTGGCGCGCGGCCAGTCCCAAAGAGATCGAGTCCGAAATCACCATTCCAATCGAGGATGAGCTGCGCGGACTTCCTGGGCTGACCAGCGTTCAGTCTTGGTCGAATAATGGCAATGTCTGGCTTAATTTGGAATTTGCGCTTGGTACCAATATGGACAAGGCATTTGCACAGGTCTCCAGCCGCGTTCAGCGCGTGCGCAATTGGCCTCTTGATGCTGATCGCCCTTCCGTGGGTGGTGCTAATGGAGATCAAGGGGAATCACTCATTTATCTGTTTCTTCAGGCCCTGCCCGATAGCAATCTTGACTCCGAGGCGCTGGCGACTTTCGCCCGCGATACCATCGCGCCTGAACTAGAATCTGTAGAAGGTGTCCAAGGCGTCAGCGTAGAAGCGCCGACCGGGGAACGGATTTTGCGGATTCGCTTCGATCCTTGGAGACTGGCCCAACTCAATCTCACCATCGAGCAATTGTCTCGCGCCGTCGGTCGCTTTCAAGATGTTGGCGGCGGCACGGTGGATGTCGGGCGGCGTGGATATGCTTTGCGCTTCGAAGGCAATTTTTCAGCTGAACAAATTGGAGATTTAACCGTCGCTCAACGGGGATCCACCGTGATCCGGATGCGCGATGTCGCCGATATCAATGTTGGTCCCGACAAGGCATTTGGCGTAACCTATCAGAATGGTAACCCGGCCATTGGGATGCGGGTTGTTCGACAACCGGGAAGCAATACACTGGACGCGATCAATGGCGTACTCTCAACCATTGAAACATTTAACGAAAATGAACTGGCCGGCATGGGCGCGAGAATCGAGAAGAGCTTCGATCCATCCGTCTTTATCAAACGTGCCCTTTCTTTCTTGAGCGGCAATCTGCTGCTGGGAACATTGCTGGCCATTGGCCTATTGTGGCTTTTCGTTCGGCGCTGGCGTGCAACCTTTATCATCGCTGCGACCGTTCCCGTTTGTCTATTGGCAACGCTTGCGGTGATTGGCATGACGGGGCGGACAATCAACGTAATTTCGCTCGCCGGCTTGGCTTTCGCAACCGGTATGGTGCTTGATGCTGCGATTGTTGTGATGGAAAACTTCGTCCGCTTGCGCAACCACGGTCGATCACCCGGTGAAGCCGCCATCGAAGCCGTATCACAGGTCTGGCCGGCTCTATTTGCATCCACCGCAACCACCGTCGCCATCTTCATCCCAATCATGTTTATTGAGGATGTCGAAGGTCAGCTATTTGCTGATCTTGCACTAACCATTGCCATTTCTGTTGTCGCCAGCCTGATTGTTGCGGTAACATTGCTGCCGGCTGCAGCGCGCCAATATGGCCAGGTTGATATGGAAGATAACGAGCGCCGCTGGGATGATTATGCAGACCGGATTTTCGCGCTGATCGACAGTGACAAAAAACGCAAAATCTGGATTCCATCGCTCATCCTTGCGCCTTTTGTAATTTCTTATTTCCTATGGCCGCAAACGGATTACCTGCCTGATGTGAAGCGGGATGCGGTGGACGCATGGGTAGGACTGCCGTCGGGTGCGACGTTGGAATCTGCGCGAACCGAAATAGCCGAAGAAGTCGTCGAGCGATTGGATCCCTATCTGAAAGGCGACAAACAACCGGAGCTGCTCAACTACTATCTGTTCGTCAATCCATGGGGTATCAACACAGGTATCCGGATCAAGGATCAATCCCGCATAGATGAGATGACGGGCATTGTGAATGGAGAGATATTGGCTGGATTCCCGGATGTGCAAGCCTTTGCACAACAAGGCAGCTTGTTTGGGAATTTCGGAGGAAATGGTTCAATTGAACTCTATCTACAATCCGAAAATGACGAGAATTTGCGAGAGGCTGCACTGGTTGCAACAGATGCCATTCAGACCGCCCTGCCCGGCGGGATGGTTAGACCCAATCCCGATCCGAATGTGGTTGTTCCTGAGCTCCGTCTAACTCCCAATGACAGGCGTATAGCCGAACTTGGTATGACTCGCGATCAGGTCGGACGCGCCGTCCGCGCACTGGGCGATGGCCTCTATCTGGGCGAATATGTTTCCGAAGGTGAGCGGATGCGCGTCATCATGCGCGGGTCGGAAGCATCAGATCCGGAAGCGATCGAAAGCGCCCCCCTGGTTACGCCCAATGCCGGAGCCGTTCCGTTGGGTGAAGTCGCCACCTTGCTGCGCGGCGTCGGGCCAACACAGATCCGCCATGTGGATGGACGTAAAACCGTAGCGCTTAACATCAGCCCCCCGCCAGGCATGGCTTTGGGTGAGGCTTTGGAAATCATCGAAACCTCGGCGGAGCCCGCCATTCGCGATGCCCTGCAAACCGGCGGTACCTTGCGCTATGGCGGCGACGCAGACGCATTGATCAAAGCAATAAAATCACTCAGCACAAACTTCATTCTAGCTGCGGCTTTGTTGTTTGTGATCATGGCTTCTGTTTTTCGTTCTGCCCGCGATGCAGCATTGGTGATCATTGCCCTGCCCCTTGCCACTGTTGGCGGTGTCATCGCGATCCAAATACTGAATCTGGTCAAACCCACACCGCTCGATCTGCTGGGCATGATCGGCTTTGTCATCTTACTGGGTATTGTTGTGAACAATGCGATTTTGCTGATGGCGCAGGCCCGCGAGAGTGAACGCGAAGGCATGAACCGGTCAGAAGCCGCTCGCACAGCATTACGTTTGCGCCTGCGGCCCATATTGATGACGACTGGTACGTCGGTCATGGGGATGCTTCCGCTGGCTTTGGTTCCCGGTCCAGGCAGCGCGATATATCGTGGTCTTGCAGTCATAATTGTCGGCGGAGTTTTGGTTTCGACAATTTTCACGTTGGTCTTGCTGCCAGCGCTTATCCAGCTGGGATCGGCAAAGAAAGACAAACCGAACAAACCCGACCGTCCTGACAAACCCAAAAAATCCCCAGAGCCTGAGCCAGACTTTGGCGGCGGATTAATGCCGGAGCCTGCTGAATGAGTTTTGCATTACCCCAAATGATCCGCGACAATCTTCGTTGGGTATTAATCGGCGGCGCGCTGCTGTTGGTTACACTCATATATTTCCTGTTCTTTGCATCTAACGCTGCGGAAGGCCAGGGCGGACCCGGTCAGGGTGGCCCACCGCCTGCCATTGTCACACTTGCAAAAATCGAAAAATTGGCGCTCACGCCGAATTTTACTGCGCCAGGTGATATTGTCGCCAATCGCGATTCTGTTGTCGCCTCGGAAGTCGCCGGGCGGATACAGACCACACTCAATATCGGAGCGCGAGTGCGTCGAGGCACGGTCATCGCGGTCATTGATGATCGCACTATCCGTTTGGCCAGAGATCAAGCCCGTGCAGAAGTTGCGCGTTTGCAATCGGATCTTACCTACCAGAACCGCTTGGTTGGGAGATTGCAGCAATTGCTTGAAGAAGAAGCGGAATCCGAAGCCTCTCTAGATGAAGCCATTTCTACCCGTGATCAAACCCGTGCACGTCTGGCTGCCGCAAAGGTTGCCCTGGAAACAGCGCAAGTCGATCTTGCCCGTACCCGCATCCGTGCACCTTTTGCAGGACAGATGGTCGAACGTCGCATTGAAGTCGGCGAATATGCAACGCCCGGCCGTGAAATTGCACGAATTGTTGGAAGAGAAGGCTCGGAAGCCCGCGTCCGTGTACCCATTGCTGTCGCCGGTTCGTTGTCGACCGGACAAGAGGTCACCATTCTTGCGGACGGAGAACAAAGGGCTTCTCGGGTACGCACAGTTATCGAAACCGGTGATGAAGTCAGCCGGACGGTAGAGGTACGCGCGCCAATGGGATCCCATAATCTCAAAATGGGAAGCGCCATTTCGATTACCGTACCTACGGGGATAGAGCGCGATGTCCTGACGGCTCCGCGTGATGCACTGGTTCTGCGGGATAGCGGCATCTTCATCTATGTAGTGAATCCCAAAGATAAAACCGCCAAGCGTGTTAACGTGCAAGTTGGCGAACCAGCCGGCGACCGCGTCGCCATTTCGGGGCAGATTGCCGCTGGTGACATGATTGTGGTGCGGGGAGGTGAACGACTGCGCGATGGTCAGAACGTGACCTGGGATGATGGCAAGAAACCAAAAGCCGAACCAGAGCAATCTGCAGGATGACCGGCGTGAATATGCGTATATTGCCGATTTTCTTGCTCCTGTCCTTGTCGGCATGTGCCGTGCGCGGTGGCCCCGACCTTGATCTTGCAGCTGTTCCGACCGCGCCGGATGGCTGGGCGTCGCGGCCCGACCTGACGCTGACTGATGCCAATGGTTCACAGCCCGGAAACATCAGCAATGGTTGGATCAAACAATTTGGGGATACGGACCTGGAAAGCGCGGTTCAGGAGGCGTTTGCCAATAATCGCAATTTGCAAGCTGTGTTGGCCAGACTCCGCGCGTCGCGCGCGGCCATGCGTGTTGCCCGGGCAGATCTGTTCCCCCGTATAGATTTGTCCGGCACAGCCACTGATGCTGAAAATGCCGCTACGGTCTATGATGGCTCCCTAGAAGCCAGTTGGGAGGCAGATATCTGGGGTCGCAATCTAGCTCTGGCCCGCGCCGGCAATGCCGACGCCAGGGCAGCAGCAGCTGATTTTGCGGCAGCCCGACAGGCCCTCGCAGCTTCCGTTGCACAGGCTTGGTATGATCGCAGTGCTGCCCGTATCTCCTTGGACTTGGCGACCAGCGATCTCGAACGACGCAAAGATACGCTGCGGATTACCAATGCCCGTTTTCGCGCGGGACTTGCTTCCCGTCTAGATGTTCGATTGGCGCAAGTCGCTGTTTCCAATAGTGAAGACCGTCTGGAAACCGCCTTGCGCACGGCCCGAAATGCAGCGCGTGCGCTGGAAGTGCTGATTGGTCGCTATCCTTCCGGAGATGCGGCTGGTGCAGAGCGACTTGTTATGCCGCAACCACTGCCGGATATTACCGCGCCCGTTTCTGTGTTGGCCGGCCGGCCAGATCTCATTGCAGCCGAAGCGCGCGTTGATGCTGCAGGACTGCGGGCGGTGGATGCCCGGCATGCGATGTTCCCGCAATTGACTCTGCGCTTCGAAGCCACGACCCGTAGCGGCAATTTTGGTGACCTATTTGATCCCAGCACTTATATCAACGCGATATCTGCTGGCCTGTTACAACCCCTTTTTAGAGGCGGCGAATTACTGGCAGAAGCAGATCGTCAAGGCGAGCTCGCCAAGGAAGCACTGTTTAACTACGCTCAATCAACACTGACGGCTTTTCAGGAAGTTGAAGATCGATTGGATGCAGAGGCAACGCTGGAACGACAGGTTGCCTCAGCCGCTACCGCCGCTGAAGAAGCCCGCGCTGCGGTCGACTTGACTCGCAGCCGCTATATTAATGGTCGCTCCACTATCTTTAACCTCTTGGACGCGCAAACAACGGCAATTGCATCAGAGACACGGGCTATCGAAGCACGCCGCGCCCAAATTGAAAATCGTATCAATCTTCATCTTGCATTAGGTGATGAACCCCTGCCCGCTGGAGGCTGATCAAGAAATCGCGCTCAATGTCTGAGGCGAGAAGCCCCCTTTTTTACTCCCACCAATAGGCCAAACGTTTCCGACTGCCCGTCACGACTTCGTTCATTGTCACAGGGTCGTACATCCGGCCATTGACCATCACCCGATGGATTTTGTCGCTGTTGCGGATATCGGCAGTGGGATCAGCATCAAGTACAACCAAGTCTGCCAACTTACCTGCTTCAAGAGAACCAATTTCGTCCCCCATGCCGAGAGATTTCGCAGAATCAATCGTGCCTGATCGTAACGCCTGGAGCGGTGACATACCGCCGCGAACGAGAGACCATAGTTCCCAATGGGTCGCAATTCCAGCCTGCTGACCATGCGCGCCGATGGATACCAACACGCCTTCGTCCGCCAGTTTCTTGGCTTCGCGAGCATTGTCATCATCGACAAAATCTTCCTCAGGCGCTTTGGTTCGCCGCACATTGGCCGCCGCCAGCTGTTTGGGCGGCGTATGGATCAGCAGCGGATGCTTGAAGACATCGGTAGCTTGCCGCCAATAAGGATCACCCGCTAATCCACCATAGCTAACCACGATGGTCGGCGTGTAGTTGGTTTGCGATTGGGAAAACATCTGCACAACATCATTATAGAAAATGTCGAGCGGAATATTATGCTCCAATGTGCTGTTGCCGTCAGCAATCAACGCCATATCCATGCCATAAAGCGAACCACCTTCCGCGACGACCAACATATCCTCCTGACGTGCAGCTTCGACCACCTGCTGGCGTTGTTCACGACGTGGCTGGTTATAGTTTTTGACACTGCTACCACCTTGCGCCTTCAACCGGCGAACATGATCAAGCGCATCTTCCAGACTATTGATTTCGGCATAGACCTCAGCTGCTTTCGCGCCATATACAATTTCACCGGTGGAGAAAATCCGCGGTCCGATCAACTGTCCAGCGCGCTGCATTTCGGCTGCAACAAATATCTCGCTTGCTCGGCTCGATGGATCGTGAATGGTGGTGGTGCCAAGCGCTAAGTTCTGGATCAATGACCAGTTTTGCTGCGGTACCAGCTCATCAGTTCCCTGGGCACCATGGGCATGGGCATCAACATAGCCAGGCACAATGGTCTTGCCAGTCACATCAACAACAGTTGCGCCCGCCGGAACAGATACGCTGCCGCTAGCACCAACGGACAGAATTTTATTGTCTTGCACAACAATCGTTCCGTCATCGACAATACCGCCACTTTCATCCGACATGGTAATCAAGCGCGCGCCGGTCAGCGCCAGTAAACCATTTGGTTTATCTGCCGTAATCCTACGCTCCAGAGACACACCGCTAGTGGGTGGTATAAATTTCGGCGCGTCCTTTGCTGCAGGCGCATCGGGGAAAAGTGCGCTGGTTTGAGCGGTAAAAACCTGCGGCCCGATGCTCCAGTGCAACTGTTGGCCATTCTGCGACCAGTGGATATAATCTGCGCCGCCTTTGCTGACCCGGGTCACCGGCAATGATTTGCTCTTTGGTGTAACAGCAACCGCCTGCGTGCCGGGCATTAACGGCATAACAAAGGCTTCATAATTCTGCCGAAAGGCAACATATTGACCGTCTGGAGACACGATATAATCATTGGCCAATTCACCTGTGGCATGGGTGCGCTTCGCCTCTCCGCTGAGATCGCTACTCATCAAGACACGCTTATTGTCTTCCTGCGCCATCATGAACACGCGATCATTGGTGGCACCAAATTGTGGACCTGCCGCCCCTGATACAATGCGTTTGGGCGCGCCACCGGACGCCGCGACGCTATAAACGCCATCATCGACGGAATAGTCCGGCGATGTCAGATAGCCGCCATCCTTCATCTCAAAGATAATCATGCGGCCATCTGGTGAGAAATGCGGGCGAGCATAGTGGCCTGGGCGATTGGTCACGGTACGTGCAGAACCACCGGAAGCGCTTACTGTCTTGACCCGCCCAAGATTGCTGTCGGTCCATCCAACAAAGACAATCGACCGGCCGTCGCGTGACCAAGATGGAAACAGCTCGCGTTCATTGCGGCTGTTGGTCAACCGTTTCGGCGCGCCACCGCTCATGGATTTCACATATAGCTGCCCCAGGCTCTCAAACACGACCTGCCGGCCATTGGGCGACACAGCAGCAAAGCGCGGCATCTTGGCTGTAAAACTGTCCGCCTCCACCGCGATTTTCGGATGCGGGGCATCAGCAACGCCGCGTGTATCATTGATCGTGAAAGGAATGATTGATGCGCCGGACCCATCGGCGGATATTTTGCGGATCTTGCCACCCGCCCAAAACACTATGCTGCGGCTGTCAGGGGTCCAATCCATATTGGGATAGACGCCCGTGACGGCCCAGGTTTCCTGAACATCCTGGTCGAGATTATCATAGATTTTGCGTTCTATTCCGCTGGCTAGGTCCTTGACATAGAGCTTTGACTTCGCCCGCTCCCGCCGGACAAAGGCGATGCTCTTGCCATCCGGTGAAGGCGTTGGTCGCACGGACCCGCCGAGACCGGATACGGCTGTCGTAACCTCTCCGCTTTCCAGATCATATTCCTCAATATTGAACAGATCAGTGTTGGAATCCTGCGCATATATGAACCGTCCACCCGGTGTGATGTTGCGGGTATAGTAAAGCGACTTGCCATCCGGCGCGTAAATCGGTTCGCCCAATTCTTTTTGGTGCTGTTCATTCGGCTTCTTGACCAGAACAACCCCTGCCCCACCCGAAACATGATAGACCCAAACCTCACCGGTACCGAGTGACCGACCGGTCGTGAAATGTTTCTTGGCAATAATGAAGCGTCCATCGGGACTCCAACTCGGCTGGTTCAACAAGCGAAATTTTTCTTTTGTGACCTGCCGCTTGTCGCTGCCGTCGCGGTTCATGATCCAAATATTGTCGCCACCCCCGCGATCCGAGGTAAAAGCAATGCGTTTGCCGTCAGGAGAGAAACGTGGCTGCACTTCCCAAGCCAGTCCTTCGGCGATGCGGGTGGGCGTGCCGCCGGCCATGGGCATCGTATAAATATCACCCAGCAATGCGAAGGCGATATGCTTACCATCGGGACTGACATCGATATCGATCCAGCTGCCCTCATCAGTTTTGATCGGCACCTGCTTGATGGTCGCGCCCTTGGGAGCATTGACATCCCACTTTTCCTCTTTGGTTTTTTCATCTGCGGCCTGGGCATATGCTGGACCGGCAAGAGAAATGGCAGCAAGTGCGGTTATCAGATGATATTTCATGAGGCCTCCCAATGGCTTTATTTTATGTCTTGGATAAACAACAAAATTAGCCGAATGAACAGGGAAATATTATCGGCAAGTATGCGATCACCTGCGCTGGTTTTCGTCTGCCATAGTCAGCATGGACAAAGCATGGCGCCGCGCAACGGCCATATGGTCATGCCCATATCCCCCGCCCAACGCGCTCGCGACGGGAATATCTCTGTCTCGCGATTGCCGGATGACATATCGCTCTCGCGCAGCCAGTCCTTCATCCGTCAGAGCCAGTCGCCCCAATCGGTCTTCAACATGGGGATCTACCCCGGCTTGGTAGAATAGCAAATCGGGCCGAAAATCATCCAATATCGCCGGCAGATGATCGGATAAAATGCGCATATATTGTTCGTCACCGGCACCATCGTCCAAACCGATGTCGAGGGAGGATCGCGCTTTGCGTACCGGGAAGTTCTTTTCAGCGTGCACCGAAACCGTCATGATATCATTGCGTCCGGCGAGTAGCGAGGCCGTGCCATCGCCTTGATGTACATCGAGATCAAGGATCAGGATACGTCCCACATCTCCTTCGGTTATCAGGCGATTGGCGCTCACTGCCAAATCATTGAACACGCAATAACCAGCCCCGGTGTCGGCGAGCGCATGATGGCTGCCGCCTGCGCTATTCGCCGCATAGCCATGTTCCAGAGCCAATTTCGCGGCAAGCCAGGTGCCACCGGACGTGTAGCGCACGCGCTGAGAAATTTCGGGCGAAACGGGAAACCCAATCCGCCGTTCTTTCTCATGTGGCACGTTCGAAGAGAGTACCTCATTCACATAGGTCGGATCATGAACCGCTTCGAGCCAATGGGGTTCCATCGCATGCGGCGCATATAATTGATGATTGTCGGACAATTGTTTGACCGCTTCGATTACCAGATAATATTTATCGAAGGCAAAGCTGCCCCGTGTTGGTGGCGGAGCGATATAGTCACTGTGATGCACGATATGCAGCATGGTGACAGCATAAAGCGTTCAATACAAAAATATACTGTCCCTAACGCCGTATCAGTCTGTTCTGTCAGTACTTGAAGTCATCCGACCTGTCCTAGCTAAAGAAAGGGTATGCCGCCCTGTAGCAACATGAGAGAAGAGGCCATGGCTGGCCTTGATACTACCGCAGGAACTCGCATATCGACATCCAGTCGCTATCCAAACTATGTTCTGGGTGTATTGTTCATCGTAACGATGCTCAACTTTCTCGATCGTCAGATCATTTCCATTTTGGCAGAACCTGTGAAACGCGATTTGGGCCTAAGCGACACCCAAATTGGCTTAATGACCGGGCTATCTTTCGCCATTTTCTACACCACTCTAGCCATACCGGTCGCCGCATTGGCCGACAAGTGGAACCGCAGCCGGATCATCGCCATTGCCATCGCCATCTGGTCTGCCATGACTGTCGCATGCGGCCTCGCTGCAAATTTTGTCCAACTGTTTCTAGCCCGTGTGGGTGTCGGCATCGGTGAGGCAGGTTCTGCGCCAGCGTCTCATTCGCTGATCGCCGATCTGTTTCCGCCGGAACGCCGCGCTGGAGCACTAGGCATATTGGGTATGTCAGTGCCGATCGGTGCATTTATTGCCTATGCCGGCGGAGGTTGGGTGGCCGAAAATTTCAGCTGGCGCGTCGCTTTCTTGATAGCCGGACTGCCGGGGATCATCATAGCTGTAATCATCTGGTTCACGGTTCCCGATCCGCGCGGGAATGTATCTTTAGCGGCTGCTTTTAAGCCTGACCCGAACAGAACCAGCCTGAAAGAAGCATTGATCGAATTGTCGTCCAAGCCGGCTTATTGGCATTTGGTTGCCGCTGGCGTGCTGGTGCAATTTGTTTCCTATGGCCTGGCAAGCTTTTACGGCGGCCTGTTCGTTCGGGTGCATGGCATTGGCTATGGCGAACTGGGTTGGAAACTCGGTGTCATGGTCGGTCTTTCGGGCGGGTTCGGTGCATGGCTGGGGGGCCGGGCCGGTGATTATTTTGGCAAGTTGCGCCCGACGCTGCCGCTGCTGGTGGCTGCTATGGTCATGGTGGTTGCCACTCCCGGCATGATCTGGGCGATATATGGACCAAGCGCCAATATGGCGGTGATATTATTAGCCATCCCGACATTCGCAGCGACCTTTTACTACGGGCCCAATTTCGCAGCGTTGCAAAAGCTGGCCAGCGACGAAACCCGCGCTATGGCCGTCGCGATTTATCTGCTTATCGCTGGCATTATTGGTTTGGGCGTTGGCCCGGTATTTGTCGGTATGTTGTCGGACATGTTTGTCAGCGAACTCGGCGAGGCAGCGGCCTTGCAACGTGCCCTTGCGATTCTGGCGTTTTTCAATATCTGGGCCGGCTTTCATTTCTGGCGCGCAACCCGTTCCATGCCACACTGATCTTCTCTGCCAATATAGTCCCGCCAACAAAATCGGTCATTTCCACTTTAACGGTTTCACTTCGCCAATCCGCTGGGTAGGAAAGCCGGATGCTCGAGAATCTCCTACCGCTGCTGAAATCGACCTTTGGATTTACCGCGTTTCGCGGTGTCCAGGATCAGGTTCTCACGCGGGTGATGGAGCGCCAGAACACGCTCGCGGTGATGCCGACCGGTGCGGGCAAGTCGCTATGCTATCAACTGCCCGCCATAGCCAGTGATGGCACCGTCGTTGTCATCTCGCCGCTGATCGCTTTGATGCATGACCAATTGCGCAGCGCCGAGGCGGTCGGCATCCGCGCCGCAACGCTCACTTCGGCCGATGATAATCGCGCAGAGACTATAGCGCGGTTAAAGGCGGGCGAACTCGATCTGCTCTATGCCGCGCCGGAACGGGCATCGGGCGAGCATTTCAGGAACCTGCTCGAACAGACGAGAATTTCCCTCTTCGCGATTGATGAAGCGCATTGTGTATCAGAATGGGGACATGATTTTCGGCCCGATTACCGGCTGCTGCGACCCTTGCTCGATCATTTCGCCGATGTCCCGCGCCTCGCGTTGACTGCCACTGCAGACAAACATACGCGCGATGATATTTTGGTACAGCTTGGTATCGAACAAGATGGCCTGATCATCGCCGGTTTTGACCGGCCCAATATTCGCTACAGTATTTCACCGCGCAAGGGGCTGACCCGGCAGATTGCTGATCTGGTCGAGCGTTTGTCCGGCCCGGGCATCATCTATGCGCCAACTCGCAATGCGACCGAGAAGCTAGCGGATCAAATTGCCAAGACTGGCCGCAGCGCTCGTGCCTATCATGCTGGCCTTCCCCCTGAAGTCAGGCAGCGCAATCAGGCCGATTTTGTGGCTTCAGAAGACATGGTGATGGTTGCAACCATTGCGTTCGGGATGGGGATCGACAAGCCCGATGTCCGCTTTGTTGCTCACGCTGGCCTGCCCAAATCGATTGAAGCCTATTATCAGGAAACCGGGCGCGCTGGCCGCGATGGCGATCCGGCAGAAGCTCATATGTTCTGGGGCGCAGAGGATTTTGCCAAAGCACGACAACGACTGACAGAAGTTGACGAACAGCGCCTCAATAGCGAGCGTACAAGGCTTGCCGCGTTAGGCGGTCTGGTGGAAGCAGCGGGATGTCGACGGGCGATATTGCTCAAACATTTTGGTGAAGAGCCACCACAAAGCTGTGGCAATTGCGATAATTGCCTGAACGCACCGATCACCCGAAACGTCACCGAACTGGCGCGCAAATTTCTATCTGCTGTCTATCGCACGGGCCAGAGTTTTGGCGTGGGCCATTTGGAAGCCGTGCTCACCGGACGGCAGGAGGACAAGGTCCTCTCGCGCGGACATGATCAACTCTCCGTTTTCGACATTGTCGATACCGAGGAAGCGCCGCTGATCAAACCGGTTTCGCGATCCCTGCTGCTGCGTGATGCACTGCGTAATACCGAACATGGTGGCTTGATGTTTGGTCCAGAGGCGCGTGCAATTTTGAAGGGTGAGGCCGAGGTTGCCATTGTCGAACCACCCAAACGCGAACGCAAGAAACGCCGCAGCGGTTCTTCTCCCAACCCAGTGGGTGATCCATTGTTCGATGCCCTGCGCGCCAAACGCATGGAACTCGCCAAGGAACAAGGCGTTCCGCCCTATGTGATTTTCCATGACAGCGTGCTGCGCGACATGACTGGATTTAAACCACGCAGCCTGTCAGCACTTGCTGAACTACCCGGAATCGGAGCAGCCAAGCTCGAAAAATATGGGGAAGACTTCCTGAATGTGATAAGAGAATTATCCGAAGCACAGGAGGAAAGCGTATGAAGATGATCGTCGCATCATTGACCGGTTGCACGTTGATGCTCGGTGGCGCAGTGTTGGCATATTCCAGCAGCTTCGCAGAAGAAAATTCCTCTGTTCCTGTAGAAAAGGTTGAAAGCATGTTCCGGAAAATAAACGATAAAGTCAGTGTCTCGCCACAAATCAGCTTGGAAGATATTGCGACCGCCAAGGCCGAAGGCGTGAGCTTGATCGTCAACAATCGCCCGGATGGCGAAGAGCCCACCGCTCCGCAGAGTGCCGAAATCGAGGCCGCTGCTAAGGCCGCCGGGATCGACTATATCGCTATCCCGATCACCCATAGCGGCTTTTCCGCGCCGCAAGTCGATGCAATGATCTCTGCTCTTGATGGCACCGAAGGAAAGACGCTCGCTTATTGCCGATCCGGGACACGGTCGACTTTGCTATGGTCATTGGCTCAGGCCAAGCAGGGCGTATCGCCAGACGAAATTGCGCGGTTAGCTGGCAATGCTGGTTATGACATCACGCCGATCCGCGCGATGGTTGATGCATTGGCAGGCAGTACCAACTAATCCTGCTGGACAGTTGCTGACAGCGGTGTAAATAGGAAGGCATGGAAAGCCTTCCCGATCCAACCCTTTATGCGATTCCGTTTTTTATCGTAACGGTGGCGCTCGAATTTTTCATGAGCCGCTATCGCGATGACATTAAATATGATGTCAAAGACATGGCGACATCCCTGACATTGGGGACCGGCAGCGTGGTCGCTGGCTTATTAACCGGCGGGCTGGCCGTAGCCGTGATATATTGGGTTTATCAATTTCGCCTATTCGATATCCCGTTCACCTGGTGGGCCTGGATATTGGCTCTATTTGTCGATGATTTCTTCTATTACGTTTTCCACCGCGGTGCGCATCGTATCCGCTGGGTTTGGGCGGCGCATGTCAATCATCACAGCAGCGAACACTATAATCTCTCAACCGCTTTGCGTCAGCCGTGGACCAGCACCTTTGCGCTGACCTGGATATTTTCGCTGCCGATGTTTCTGATCGGTTTTCACCCGGCAATGATCGCCTTTGTTGGCGGCGTGAACCTGCTCTATCAATATTGGATCCATACCGAGGCAATCAGCCGCATGCCGCGTTGGTTTGAGGCGGTGATGAACACCCCGTCTCATCACCGGGTCCACCATGCGACCAATCCGCGCTATCTCGACAGGAACTATGCCGGGATTTTTATCATCTGGGACAAAATGTTCGGTACATTTGAAGAAGAACGGGATGATGAGAAAATCCGATATGGCATCATCAAAAATCTGAACAGCTACAATGTCCTTTGGGCCGCCTTTCACGAGTGGGTTGGCATGACTAAGGATCTATGGTCGGCACCTTGGCGCTACAAGTTAAACTATCTGATAAAACCGCCCGGCTGGAGCCATGATGGCTCCAGAGAAAGCAGTGAAACCATAAGGGCGCGCTGGGCAAAGCAGGAGAGAACAGCATGGCAGAATATGACATCATCGTCATCGGCGGAGGATCAGCAGGCAGCGCAGTTGCCGGACGGCTGAGCGAAGATGGCAAGCGGTCGGTCTGCCTGATCGAGGCCGGTGGCAACAATAACAATTTCCTCGTTAAGACGCCGGGAATGATGCCCTTTTTGCTGAAAAACGCGAACTGGCGATTTGACACCGTACCGCAAAAGGGCCTGAATGGCCGCACAGGTTATCAACCCCGTGGACGTGGCCTCGGCGGTTCCAGCGCGATCAATGCAATGGTCTATATTCGCGGCAACAAATGGGATTATGACAATTGGGCTGCCCCGGAATCAGAAGGAGGCCATGATTGCGATGGCTGGAGCTATGATGATGTCCTGCCCTATTTCAAGAAATCTGAAGGTAACGAGCGAGGCGGCGATGACTATCATGGTGGAGACGGCCCCCTATCCGTGTCCGATCAAAAATGGCTGAACCCCGGAAGCGTCGCCTTTGTCGAAGCTGCGCGCAACTTACAGCTGCCGATCCGCGATGACTTTAACGGCGCCGAGCAGGAAGGCATGGGCGTCTATCAGGTCACCCAGAAAGGCGGCGAGCGCTGGTCTGCCGCGCGCGCCTATGTCGAGCCGGGCCGTAGCAGGCAGAATCTGGACATCAAAACCAAATCCCTGGTCGAGAAGCTGATCGTCGAAAATGGCCGCGTGACCGGCGTCCAGATCAAACGCGGTTTCGGGCGAGAAACCCTCTCCGCCAAGGGAGCTGTTGTCCTTTCGGCGGGCGCCTTTGGATCGCCCCATATCCTGCAACTATCGGGCATCGGCCCCGCAGAACATCTCAACGAAAAAGGGGTGGCGGTCGTGGCCGACAAACCCGAAGTCGGAGCGAACCTGAAAGACCATATCGATTTTGTCTCCGGCTATATGACCGAGTCCAAGGAACTGATCGGTGACTCGCTGCAGGGAACTGTCCGAATGGGCAAAGCGATAATCGAACACCGGATGAAACGGACGGGTATCATGACCACACCCTATGCCGAGGCCGGCGGGTTCTGGAGCTCCAGTCCCGATGTGCCGGCGCCCGATATCCAATATCATTTTGTACCGGCCGTATTGGAAGATCATGGTCGAGAAAAGGTGAAGGGTCATGGCTTTAGCTGCCATGCCTGCGTATTGCGTCCGTATAGCAAAGGCACGGTGCGGCTGGGTTCGACCGATCCAAAGGCACCGCCAGCAATTGATCCCAATTTCCTCGACGATGATCGCGATATCGCAACGTTACGCGCGGGTGTCCGGCACATGCAGCGGATCATGGAAGCGCCGCCGCTGACCGATTTCAAACCCACTAATCGCCACCCTATAGACATGAGCAATGACGAAGCACTCGATGCGCTTATCCGAGAGCGTGCGGATACTGTCTATCACCCCGTCGGCACCTGCCGAATGGGTAGTGATGATCATGCTGTGGTTGATAATCGCCTGAAATTTAAGGGCCTGGACGGGCTCTACATTGCCGATGCATCGATCATGCCGGAGATCGTCAGCGGCAACACCAATGCCCCCAGTATCATGATTGGCGAACGAGCTGCAGACTTTATCAAGGCTGATCTAGCTTAATAACCGTGGGCTACGCGAGGATCGTATAGCCCTCTTCGTCCTGCCCACGGCACATACGTTTCGACACGCGGGTTTCCTGACCGTCAATGATCGCGACGTCAGTGATGTTCAGGCATTTACGGCCATTGGGCTCTGTGTTGAGCGCCGTGACCGTTGATGAACCCGATACGCCCGCCCGCGTTGGGCTTTTCCAAGTTGCGGTCGCGCCAACTTCTTCTTTCTTCGTCACCTCAACCGTTGCTTCTGCCGCTTCTTTCTGCTCGTCTTCGGTCAGCTGGCAAGCAATTTCGCTGACCAGCACAGCCCCGACACCACTCGAAATTAGCGTTCCAATCTTGCCAAGGCCGGCCGCATTGCCCGCAACACCGCCCAGAATACCACCAAGCAAACCGCCGCGTTTCTTGGCCTTTTTGCATTTTTGCGGTCCTTTGGACCTCTTGGCACTTTTTACCTTGCCGTCTTTCTCTCCCTTATCGGATTTGTCTTCTTTCACGACATATTCGGGAACGGCATAGCCGCCGCAGCCGGTATTGAAACAGAAGCGATCCTGCAAATAGGCCCGGTCCTCTTGGTAACGCGTCTCAAGCGCCCGATAGTCCGCCAAATTGGCACCATCAGGATCAGATGCGGCATGTTCCCGGCGCATGTCAGTATAAAATTGATCACGGCTTTTGGCCGTAAATTCCATCTTGCCCGCGACTTTATCGGTATAAATTTTGGATATTTCATTCTGGTGATCAATCATGCGCTGACGAAACGGTGTGAGCACCTCTGCATAATAGCGATCAAGCAAGACCGTACAGCGATTAGTATCTTCCGCCTTGTCAAATGGCGCGTCAAATTTTTGAAAATCCTCCCGGCAATCAGGATAACCATCCCGGCTCAGCACAGGTGTTGCCGGCAATTCTGGAAGATCTGGTTCAGTTATGACCGGAGCAACATAGGCGCGATCGACCTGCTGTGTGTCCTGTTCCTGCGAAAAAGCCGGCGATCCCACACTGGCCAGCAGGGAAACCGCGATCAGCGCATGACATACGCTCCGCACTTCTATTGTCATCTGATTGCCTCCCTTCCAAAATTGCTAGCTCTAAACCGCCCCAATCGCAAGTTTGGCCTAACTGGCAGCCTTTGCATTGACGGATAACAGGCAATCTACGCTGCTTTTTCATCCTGTCTGTGAAATATCGCACTTCTTGAGAGAAATTTCATATTAGCCTATGAAAGAAGAGCAGTCGGCAGAGAGAATAATCATGAACAAGTTATCCAAATCATTGATATTGCTGACAGCAACGCTGGCTGTCCCAGGAAATGCAGCACCGGAAACTGCTTTGGCAATGGATCCGGATAATCCTACTTGTCCTGCCAAACCCAATTGGACGAGCAATAAGGAGATGGTTCTCACACCCGTGGAAAAGAGTGGTACAAAAGTTCTGCTCGCCGAAGGGGTAGTAGATGTTGATCTGCCAGACAGGCTGAAAAAGGTTCTTTCTGACAACCCGGACATTTCTGAAATCTGGTTACGTTCCCCAGGTGGTCATGCTCGTGCTGGTAATGAAGCGGGGCGCATCATCCGTGAAGTGGGCGGATTGATGATCACTCGCATACCTGCTGGCTGGACCTGTTTCAGCGCCTGCAACTTTGTCTTCATGGGTGGCCGTGCGCGAATTATTGAGGCCGACGGGGGGTTCATGGTGCACATGTTCACTATGACCGGTGATCGCAACGCGATTAATTACAGCATAGAAATGGGTACGGATTCCACGGTGGAACTTATTGGCGAAGTCGAACAGGAAAGCGCTCTGCTGGCGACCGAGGATAATGATTTCCTGATCCGAATGGGCGTATCACGCAAATTGCTTACCGATATTATGTATAAACAAAAGGCCATAAAAACTGAGGGTTCTGATCAATCCACCCGCCGCTGCCTCACCAAAGAGGAAGCCATCAAATATAATGTCGCAAATGTAGAATGAAGATCGCTGATCTGGCAATTTAGCCGGCCTGTCTTACACGATACTGTAATCTAAACGGAGCACTCCCTTTTCATGCTCAAAAGACTTTTCCTGCTCGCTCTTCTCCTTGCTCCAAGTCCAGCTATGGCTTGGGCCAGCTATGCCCATCGGACGATCGCTGGCATTGCAGAGGCCAATGTCGATCCCACGACCAAGTCTCGAATGAACCAGCTGTTTCAATCCGCTGACTTACTCGGTACCCCACAATGTGATCTCAAGAATATCGGAGACGCCAGCGTCTGGCCGGATTGCATACGGCGCGACCGTTTGCGCTGGGGTTATACAAGCCCATGGCACTATCAGAATGTCGATATCTGCAAGCCGTTTGATCTGAAAAGCGCCTGCCGCAATGGCAATTGCGTATCGGCACAGATTGATCGCAATGCAGCTTTGTTAAAGGACAAATCACTGCCAGCCCATATCCGGCTCGAAGCGTTAACCTTTTTGGTCCATTTCGTCGGGGATATGCACATGCCCCTGCACAGTGGAGATCGTAGTGATCGCGGCGGTAATGATGTTCGTGCGGCTTATGGAATCATACGGGGCCGGATGAACCTTCATTGGCTGTGGGACGGACCGCTGGCGGAACGCGCTATTACCGATGGGCCAGAAATGGTGCGCCAGTATAGCGCGGAAGAAAAATCCGATAAGTCCTTTGGAACTACAGACTTTTGGGCATTGCAAGCCTGGCAGATCGCTCGCGATTATAGCTATCCCGCGGCCGAAGACCAATCCGCTTGCGGGCCGAAGCTTACACGCCGGGGCAAGGTAGACAATGATGAGATAAAAGCGCTCATCCCGGTCACGCGACTCCAGATCGAGCGGGCCGGTCTGCGACTCGCTCGCTTGCTCGAAGAGTCGCTAAACTAGTCAATTTTAACGATTTTTTAAGGATGTCTGTCAATATTTGGCAGTTTTTCGTAACTTTTTTTTAACAGTTTTTTCCGCTTTGTTTCAACGACTTGCCACCCCCTGTGCGCAATGTCACGGCGAAATGGCGGAAAAATCCTATCTACATCCATGTGAACCTCTATCTTTTCATCGACGGAAAAAAACGGTTCACCGTCAATTCAGTAACCAATCGTAGTTTCATGCGTAATAATTTTGGCAATAAAGAGAAGGAAGAACGATGTATTTGTCCCCTAAGTCATTCGTTAACCAGCCTCGCAAAAAAGCGGCTGAATCGATAACCCCAGCCGAAGCTGAAGTCGTCCAGCGTGGATACCAACCCATGTATCACCTCGACATCGTCAATCGCTGCCCTGGCTGCGGTAAATCGCACTGGCATGTTGGCCGGTTTAGCGCCGAATGCGCCCATTGTGAAACGGCATTGCCACTGGCGATTGTCTCAAGCCAACCTATGGAACCACGCTTTACCGAAAGCTTCAGCAAGACCGCAATGGCCGCCTAACCGGCTCTCGCCTTCTATTTCGCTAAACCTACGACGTGCTGCAGCCATTGGCTGACGGGGGCAACATAGAGTTGATGGGCGGTGGCACCGTTTTCATAAGCATAAGCGGAATAAGCATCGGGATATAGCGCCAGTCCATGGTCGGCCTGTTTGATTTCCAGCCATAGTGCTGTGCCGGGAGATTTTCGATTTATCATATCGACAATCATCCGGTGGCCGTGGCGGCTTTCAAATTGCTCATATTCGCCAAAAGCAACCATCACCGGTACGTCCAGCGATAGCCAGGCTGCGAGAAAGTTTTTTTCAGCCGCTTGCCAATGCCAAGCAAAAGGGCGGCCGTAGTGGTTTTCGGGATCAGTCCCGCGGATTTTCTGCCAGACGTCCGCCAAATCGGGATTGGCTGATGCAACCTCTTCCGGTGTTTTCTGACCGATTAGATAATGCTGCAGAAACGCAATCCGCTGGACCATTTCAGGATGAATATCTTCTGGTTTTACAACGCCGGAACGCTCGACATAGAGACGTTCGAAATGGATCATCCGCTCCAGATACGTCACCGCGCCACCGCCCTGCACGATCACGCCAGCGACATCGTTATTCTGAGCAACCAGAGGCGCTGTGGTTGATCCCAGACTGCTGCCCAGAATGACCACCCGCTGCGGATCAACCCAGGAATGCTGCTTGGCCTGAACCAAAGCCTCGCGATAGTGACGGACTTCGGTGTCATAGTCGAGCTTGTCACATCCGGGGCCTTCGCTGTCACCGGTACCCGAACGCTCGACGCGGATCATAACCATACCGGATCGCTGCGCCAGCAATCGCAATTGCGTATCGCGTCCTTCAGGAAAGACTATGCTGTCGCAGGAAACCCATTGGGTCACAAATATGGCCGGGAGCCGTTCAGCGGTCCCTTCTGGGCGCGTGACAACGCTGCGTAGGCGCAGCCCCTCGCTTGTTGTGATCACACCATATTCGGTTTCCAGCCCGTCCGTCTGTTCCAACGCGACATCTGATGTCACCGGCAAGTCACCGGTCACGCGCGTTTCGGCTTTCAGACTATCTGGATTGGCTCCGGCCATGGCCACCGCGAGGATCAACCCTGTCAACATTCGACGCATCATCATCCCTTTCATGCTCTTTCGTGAGGAGAGCAAATAATAAGGACGCCCAACGCGGCCCAGAAAGGGTGATGTGACGAAGGGACGAAATTTTTGCGCGCAAGGCTCCTACTGCAAGGCCCAACGGTAACGGTTGCCGATTTTGAAAGTCTGGCCATTATCAAGGGTGAGAATATTGCCCGTTAATCCTTGGATATTCTGACGCCGCACCAGAACGGATCGGTGGATACGAACAAAATCATGGGCAGCTAAAAGCTCCTCCATCGCGGATATGGACATCCGGTGCAGTATCGGTGGACCCGATCCATGCAATTCAACATAATTGCCGGCCGCTACTACCCACCCGATCTGATCGACAAGCAGGGGAAGTTCGTTTGTAGAAACCAGTTTCTTGGCTACCGCATGATCAGAGGCAAGGCGCTTTAATATCCAGGACAGTATCAGCATGCCGCCGATAATTGCCGCACCAGGTAGCCGTCTGGTGAGCTCAAACATGATGGTGCTGTCATATATCAGCGTATCCAGAGAAGACATGCCCACGGCGACGATAACAATGATACCCAACTGAACGGGCCAAGAGCTCAATCGTTTTGCTACTTCAAAGCATATCAGCCACGGGACAATGTTCAGTCCTGCCCAGATAATCCCCTCGATCAAGGGTTCTCCCCGGCCAGCCAGCGTTGTATAGATCACGCAATAAACAGACGAAGCTAGGGTGAGAGCGACCGCTATCAGCAGCACCTGCGAGGCCGTCAGGGGGCGAATGAAGATCCTGTCCAAACTATCGCTCAACAAAGCTTCGTTCCTTTGCCTGTTACCGCGTCATTTGTATCAGGATCACCGGTAATTGACTAGATATCGTCAAAAGCCTCCAGTGCGGCGCGGGCAATGGGCTCTCCCCATTCCTGCACAAAATGGCCTCCGCCTTCGATCATCATCGGATCGGGGCAGCCGTTGATCAGCTTTTGCAATTTGAGCATCGCGGGCGGACCAAGAACAGGGTCGGAATCGCCAATGGCCATGAAACTTTTTCCTTGCCACTCGTCTTTCCAAAAGACAGCGGCCTGGGTGCTGACTTCAACGCCGTCCATTTCTGGCGACACCGGAACCAGCGCTGGAAATTTGCGTGCGCCGGCCTGATATGTGGGATCCGGGAATGGTGCATCATAGGCAGCGATCTCCTGTTCGGTCAGATGCGGCGTGCCGCTGGCAATTATCTGTCCCGTCTTGAACTCCGGCGTATTTAGCGCAAACTCCTTCCACGCGTTAAAACCATCACCGGGCGTACGGCCAAGGCCAAGCCCAGTGTTCATAACAATCAGACGCGACAATCGCCCTTTAAATTTCTCATCGACCGGCAGGGTCAGACCAATAAGCCCACCCCAATCCTGCACCACCAAGGTGATATTCTGCAGATCCAACCGTTCGACCAGCGCTAGAATATAATTGCGGTGAAAATCGAATGTGTAATCATCTAATTCCGTCGGCTTGTCGGACCGGCCAAAACCGAAAAAGTCCGGTGCAACAACCCGCGCGCCGCTTTCCAGAAAAACCGGGATCATCCGGCGATAGAGAAACGACCAGCTTGGCTCGCCATGCAGGCATAGAAAGGTGCGATCGGCATCTTTGGATCCTTCATCAATCCATGCCGCGCGTAGCCCTCCGTAGCCTGGTAAATCCTCTGCATAATGAACCGGATAATCAAAGTCAGGAATATCGGCGAAACGTTCATCGGGCGTGCGGACAGCGTTGACGGTCATAGTTGGGATATCCTCTCTTCGGGTTTTGATTCGAAACCTGTCAGCACATAGCCGTTCGGTCAAGGACGCATTATTGCAGCGTGATTTCGCAGATTTGCGACAGATGAAACGCAGAACGTTTGGAGGCGGGTGACCCGCGCGTTTCTAGCGACAGACCACCATCCTATGGCCGAAATGCAACAGATTTGCCTCGACTTTACATTTATTTAGATTTGCGACGAACGGCGGACAGCTGTCATCTGCCGTTCAGCCCAATTTGAGCATCCAGCGCTTGTTCAAAAGTTGAACATAGTGTTGTCCGCAGCATGTTTCTGCGGATTTGTTTGAATAGTAATTGGAGTAAAAAATGAAATCCCCCTTAATAGTCTCCCTCCTCGCAGGCAGCATCATACTTCCTGCGGCCGCTCAGGCTCAGGAAAAATCCCCCTTTTCCGGTCCCCGCATCGAAATAATCGGTGGTTATGACCAACTGCGCTCCGGCAGCGATGTCGATATCGACACCGATAATGACGGTATTTTCGAAGATAATGACTTGGATCAATCCGTCGATGGCTTCGCCTATGGCGGCGCCATTGGTTATGATTTCGATCTAGGGTCAGTCATTTTCGGCATTGAAGGTGAGTTAATGGACTCGACCGGAAAGCAGGAAACAGACGAAGATATTGCCGCACCATTTGGCTACCGGATCAATGTGAAGCGGGACATTTATCTCGGCGCCCGTATTGGTGCCCAGGTGGCCCCGCGCACCTTGCTCTACGCCAAAGGTGGCTACACCAATACGAGCGTGGAATCCCGGTTCCAGGATCGGATTGAAGACGATGGTTTCGATTTCGTATTTGATGATACCCAGTCGATCGATGGTTTTCGTGTGGGTGCCGGCATCGAACAGCTAGTCGGCCCGGGCTATGTGAAACTGGAATATCGTTATTCCAATTATAGCGGCCTGAAATTCGATGACGAACTGTTCAATGACAACAGTGAGATCGGTATCGATCTGGACCGACATCAGGTTCTGGCCGGCGTCGGTATTCGTTTCTAGTTAATAGCGACGATCAAAGAAAAGGCGCGCTAGCCCATTGGTTAGCGCGCCTTTTTTGTTTCTGGCCCAGGCTTAATCGTTACCAGCGGTCTCTCCGCCAGTGACGCTAGCCGTTTCGTCCGGAACCGGGAAGCCACGTTTTTTGAGGATATATTTCACCTCTGGATCACGGCCACGGAATTTGCGGTAAGCTTCCTTGCGGTCGGTTTCATTACCGGTCGCGAGGATGATCGAGCGATAACGCTCGGCCACTTCCGGATCCCAGACATTACCGGCTTCCTCGAACGCCGCCCAGGTGTCCGCATCCATCGTCTCTGACCAGAGATAGCTGTAATAGCCGGCCGAATAGGCGTCGGATGAGAAGAGGTGATTGAACTGCGGCAGGCGGTGACGCATGACGATCTCTCGTGGCATGCCGATTTCTGTCAGCGTCTCGCGCTCAAACGCATCCGGATCGGTAATCGGTTCTGCCCGGTTGTGCAGCTTCATGTCGACAATCGCGCTGGATAGATATTCCACCGTTGAAAAGCCTTCGTTGAAGGTTTTGGACTTTTCGATCTTGTCGACCAATTCCTGCGGCATTGGCTCGCCGGTTTCGACATGCTTGGCATAATTGTCCAGAATATGGCGCGTCAGCAGCCAATTTTCGTGCACCTGGCTAGGATATTCCACGAAATCCCGCGGCGTGCCGCCAAAGCCTGGATAGGTGATGTCATAGTTGAAATAATGCAATGCATGGCCGAATTCATGGAACAGCGTGGTCGCATCATCCAGGCTGATCAGCGTCGGCTTCCCGTCGCCACCCGGCACGAAATTATTGTTGTTCGAGGCGAAGATATAGCGGTTTTTACCACCGAGACTATATTGGCTTCGATAAGTCGTCATCCATGCGCCGGACCGTTTACCCTCACGCGCGAAATTGTCGAGATAGAAAACGCCGATCAACTTGTCGCCGCGCTTCACTTCGAACGTGCGAACCTGCGGCTCGAACACTGGCACCGTGCCGGTATTTTCGGTGAAGGTCATGCCATAGAGCTTGTTGGCCATGTCGAACATTGCATCGACCATATTGTCGAGCTTGAAATAGGGTTTGATCTCCGCTTCATCGAGATCATATTTCGCCTTGCGAACCTTTTCCGCATAGAAACGATAATCCCACGGCTCGATGGTGATGCCAGCGCCCTCTGCATCGGCAACTTCCTGCATGTCGGCGACTTCTTCCTTCACCCGGCCAACAGCGGCAGGCCAAACCTTCATCATCAACTCCATCGCGGTATCGGGCGTCTGTGCCATGGTGTCGGCCATGCGGTAATGCGCATGGCTGTCAAAGCCGAGCAGCTTGGCGCGATCGGCGCGCAGCTTGAGGATCTTGGCGATCGTCATGTTGGTATCGTTCGCATCGCCATTATCACCGCGATTAATATAGGCCATATAGACCTTCTCGCGCAGGTCACGGCGGGTCGAGTTTTGCAGGAAAGGCTGCATCACGGAACGGGTATTTTTGAGTGCCCAGCCTTCCTTTTCCTGTGCCTGTGCCGCGGCCCGGATCGAAGCGATGAAGCTGTCTGGCAGCCCGGCCAGCTCGGCCTCGTCGGTCAGGTAAATATAGGTTTCTTCATCCGCGAGGACCTTGTTCGAAAACTCGTTAAACGCCTTGGATAATTCGGTATTGAGGCGGATCAGTTCTTGCTTGTCTGCGCCTTCCAGTTCCGCGCCATTGCGCACCAGCGATTCATATTGGCGTGTGACTAGTCGCTTCTGCTGTGCGTCCAGACCAGACGTTTCAAGACTGTCATAGACCTCCTTAGTCTTCTTGAAGAGGCGCGGATCAAGTTGGATCTCATTGTAAAAGGCTGAGATTTTCGGCAACCACTCGCCTTGAACTTTGCGGACCTCTTCACTGGAGAGATTACTGGAATGCACACCCCAAAGTGCGAACACTTCGTTGGCCTTTGAACCGGCCAGTTCCCAGGGCACCATGAAATTGTCGAATGTCGCTGATTCGGGTTTTGCCAGGATGGCGTCAGCCTCCTTCTTGCCTTCGTCCATCAACGCTTGGAATGCGCCGGGAAAATCTGAGACTTTCACTTCATCCCATGGGGGTACGCCGTCATAAGGGCCGGTCCATTCCTGCAGGATCGTGTTTTCAGCCGCATCGTCCGATGTTTTCTTCATACCGCTATTTCCGTTTGCGCTCATCCGATTGAGTTCAGCTGTGGTTTGTTCGGCCATTGCCGGACTGCCACCAATACCCAATAAGGCGGCGGTAGACACGCCAAGGAAAAATTTACGGCTGGAAACTGAAAATCGCATTTATGTCTCTCCAATAGATAGGATATGTCGCCCCTGTTAAGGACACAAAATTCTACGCTCCTGTGCGCTTGATACCCCGTTACATTAACCGCGCATCAAAGGCAAAAAGGTTGCGTTTGAAATTATGTTTTAGACAAACGGCGCTTAGCCATCGATGAACGACACAGCTTTGCGGCGGCTTACCCTATTTCTTTACAAATGCGTTGATCCGGTCCTGCATATCAGGTCCGGTGCCTTCGTTCTCCATCACTTCCCATTGCAAACCAGCGTCCAGCGGGTCGGCATCCGTTGCCTCGAGCAAGCGTTTGTTCGCAGCATGGGAAAAGGCAGAATTCTCCAATATTCGCCGGGCCAATGCCTCGGTTTCGGCTTCAAAATCAGCGACCGGAAAAACCTGTTCGGTCAGCCCAATTCGCAATGCTTCATCAGCCAGCACTGTTTCGCAGGTGAACATCAATTTTTTGGCCGTGGCTATTCCAACCCGGCGCGGCAAACGCTGGCTCATGCCCCAGATGGGAGTCAGCGCCCATTTTGCATGAGTATCACCAAATTTGGTATTGTCCGCTGCGACGATGAAGTCAGCAGCCAGTGCCACTTCCAGCGCGCCTGTATAACAATGACTGTGAACCGCCGCGATTACCGGCTTTGGCAGTTTTTCCATCATCCGCAAGGTTTCCGAATGCCAGCCACGCGACGGCACCTCCTCGCCTTCCGATATATCATTAAGATCATGACCCGCTGAAAAGCATTTTCCGGCACCGCGCAGAATGACGCAGCCGATTGTATCATCCCTGCGGATATCCGAGATATGCTGACGCAATTGCTTGAACAGACTGACGGTCAGGCTGTTGAGCTTGTCCGGCCGGTTCAATGTCAGGATTGCCAGTCCGTCTTTATCGTCGCGCGTTACCAGTTCCGTCACAGCAAACCTCCGTCAGACAAACTATAAGATCAGCCGGTATCATGGGTGATTGTGTCGTGTTTTGCCAATGCAAAAATGGATAGTCGAAATAGAGAAGATTGATCCTCGCGCCAGTTTTAACTATTCCGGCCGCTCCGCCAATAAGGCCCTTACCAGAGGTTGCAAGTTCTCGTCATAGCGCGCCAGCATCACATGCTCCTCCGCTGTCTCGAAATGGCTAACCAGTTGCTTGCCGTTCCACCAATGTAGCGCAATGGCGGGCGGATCGGCGACGATCATGTTCCGACCATCAGGATTTTCCGGGTCAATCGGTTCGAGGTCAAACGCCACCTGCGGTGCGGTAGAGGCACAGATCGACAGGCTTGTACCTTCAAAAGAGGTGGAGATGTTACGGTGCAGATGCCCCGTGATCATGCCTTTAACTTGATCATGGCCAGCAATAGTATCGGCCAGCGTCGACACCCAAGGTTCACGCGGATCGGTGTTCATCCATGCGATGCCGGATTCAACCGGAGGATGATGCATGATCAGCAATGTCGGCTTATCCTGCTTTTCAGCCAATCGATCGGTCAGCCACTGCGCCCGGACATCGCAAAACGCCCCACCATGCCGCCCCTCTTCGAGCGTATCGAGGAACAACAAGCGCAATGGCCCATCATCTATTTCATATTGCACAAAGCCATCAGCTGTCGGCACATCGGGAAATTGCTTCTGAAAAGGTGCCCGCAAATCATGATTACCCAGACACATATAAACCGGAAAGGGCAAATCGGCGAAAGCCTCTTCCAATCGCATGTAACTGTCCTGATCCCCACGATCGACCAAATCTCCAGTAGCGAGAAGCACATCGGGTCGCGGCGTCATCTCGCACAGAACCTTGAGCGCCTGATCGAGGCGCTTGCGGTTAAATTCCGTCGGATTGTCTGGGTCAAAGCCCAGATGAATATCCGTTACCTGCGCCAAGATCATGGGCGCTTCCTCTCTTTCATGTCGCCTCTAGCGACCATCTTCCAATTGTCGCCTCTAGCGACTGGCAATTTTCTGCTTTCGTATCTTCACTTTCAGCTTGTCCGACGGCTTTATAGCCTGATTATCATTCGCCACCGTATCAGGCTTTTTCCGTTTGTCCTTTTGCTGTTCCTTGATCAACCAGGGCGCACCATCATCGGCATGATAGTCATGACACATCGCGCATGTCGATGGCACATCGGAGGCTTCCTGAAACTCGCCGCCGTGACATTCACGGCATGTCTTAATTCCCGGCAGCAACAAATCACGCGCATCGTTTGATGTCGTTGCGGCATGACAACTGGTACAATCCTCGTCATTATGCGCTTCATGGCTGAACCAGCCCTTGTGCATATAACGATCCGTCTGGGTTACCGGTTTGATTCCATAATCCACCCGGCCGCGTGCTGTCGGCGGCGTCACTCCATGACAATCGAAACAGGCGCCGCCGCGTGAAAAGACTTGCTGAATGGCAAGATTGGCACGGCTTGGCCGGAACTGAACGGCGCGCGCATAGTCGCTGGCAACACGGTTGTCATTGCCGGCGCCTGGCCGGCGGCGTTTCATACCGCCAAGATTAATCGGTCGCGAGGGGCCGGTAGAGCGATAATAAGCGCGCAGGTCCGCCCGCACCATATCGGGCTCGCCGTGGCGCAGAGTTCTTATGGTGTTGCCGATCTCTTCGAAGGCGAGACTGTGGCACATGGCGCAGTCTTCTTCCATGTCCACTGGCTCAAACCGGACACCGTTCGAGTCCGGCGTATGACAGTCCGAACAGACCAGCGAATCGCCAAAACCAAATTTTGCCGACAGTCGCCGTCCCATCTGGGCGACCCCGCCGGTTTTGGACATGTGGATATCATGCGGGAATTTCAGGCCATTATATTCGGTTGGCTTGTCGTCCAGCGAAACCCGCTTGCGAGGTGGATTTTTACCACCCGGTTGAATCAACAAAGCAGGGCGAAATTGCGGATGCGACGTCCCGAAATCAGCAGCATTTTCAAGCTTCGTATCGGTCAAACGCGCGTCCATTCCCTCGTGACAATCGGCGCAAAATTTTTGCGCGGTAGGTTCCATAGCACCCGCACCCTCGTGCTCGGTGTGACATTCGACACACCTGCCAGGCGGCTTGTTAAATGCAGAGGCAAAAGCGGCACCGACTTTTGCGAAACCTTCCGGTTCGCCCATGGCTGTCAGCAATCGGTCTTTTTTGGCATGATCATGTGCGTCATCTTCATGACAGTTCATGCAGGTTTTGTCTGTCACGGTCACAAAGGCATCGACATGGCAAGCCTGACAATCCCCTTCGAGACTGTGGTGCGCGTCACTCAAAGCGCCGGATGACCACATGGTGTCGGCATGAAATCCTTCGGGCCGCTCTTCGACACCGCGATAAGTAGCCCAAGTATAGATCGGCCAGATCAGAAACGCGGCAAGCATAAGCCCGACAAAGCCCCATGCGCTGATCCGCTTCCCGGGCAGCAGGCCTTTCAATGTGTAGAGCGCGCCCTCGTCTCGCTCTTGCGCAGAATCCGAAAGCGCTTCGACCCGTTTGACGGTCAGTATTACGCCTTCTTCGTCATGACTGACCGCAATTACATGGCCGCCAAAACCGACTTCAGCGCCTGCGCTGGGGTCAATGGTTGCGGACATCTGGTCCCGGCCATCGACCGAGAATTTCTGGCCCGAAATGCTCTCAATTTCGATCTGGCCGTCGTCTAGCTGGCGAATGACCGCATGGTCCGGATTGACGGCGAGGTCAGGCAGATGAATCGCATTTTGCGTGTTGCGGCCGATCCCGATCTCAGCATCCGTGAACGGATTGGAACGGATAATTTCACGCCCATCAGCGGTGACAGCAATTTGGCGAACGATAAAGGTCATCAGTCTATCTCCCGCCTACCAGTAAAAGAAAACGCTAATGATATGCGCCGATAGCGAAGCGATCAGTGCGAATGTCATCGGCACATGGACGAACAACCAGACCTGCAGCAGCGCTTTCAGCCGAAGATGGCGGCGAACACGGGCGAGCGTTGCCTCCTTTTTCTGAAGCAGCGCATCGACCTTGTCGAGCGGATCATCGCCGCCCATGCGCGGCTGATAAGCGCGTTCTCGCCGCAAATCAGCCTGCGCAGCGCGGGTAGCGCAATTGGGATATTTTCCGGACACACGTTTCAGGAATCCACCACCGAACGGATCCTGTTCCAGCGATTGCAACACCAAGGCAGCATGCTCCGCCGAGAGGGGCTGCGCGGCTTCATGCAATTGCCGGTCAAGCGAGCGCAGGCTTTCCAGCATCTGCGTCTCGGTCATTTCGTCGCGATTGTTCGAGAGCGCCTGCGGAATAGTGGCGTAAAAATAGATACCGACAATGCCGGAGACGATCACAATCATCATGAAGGCATAGGCCGCCGTGTGAATGTTCCAGCCAAATTGGAAACCCGTATGCAATGTACCGATCACGATCAGGCTGAGGCCGAGATAGATATGCGCCGAGGTCCAAGCCTTTAGCGACCATTTGCCGGCCGTCATGGCGCGCTTGCGGACACCAAGCATGGTCAGCCACAGGATCAGGCCAGCTCCGATTGTGCCAAGCGTATAGCCATACCAGCTGCCACCATTATGACGCGGCGAGACGTCGATGAAGAGATAGCTGACAATCGATAACAGCATGATGAAGGAGGCAATTTTCAGCCATTTATAACCCGCATGTTTGAGAAAGCCGTCATGCATTGCGACTTTCTTTTTGGAGACGCCGCCGGGAACAGGAACAGAAGCCATTATGCGTCCTCCTGCTCTAGCTTGGCGACGGTGAGGAATTCCTCTGGTGCCACGCGGATGGCGGCCCCCGTTGGACAGGCGCGGACACAGGCGGGGCCGCCGTTGATACCGGCGCACATGTCACATTTAATCGCTTTCTTGGGTTTCTCGACATCGGGATCGCTATTTTCCGCAGCCCATTGCTTGTCAGGCTCGCCGGGCCCCGGCCCCTTCCCGAAGAACAGCCAGCTGAGCAAGCTGGGTTTCTTCGGCGGCACCTTGTCCATGCGGATCACGCCATAAGGGCAGTAGCGCTGGCAATTGCCGCAACCAATGCAGGTGTCGTCGATGAAGACCTCTCCGTCCGGGCCACGGTGGATCGCATCAGGCGGACAATCGGACATGCAATGCGGATGCTCGCAGTGGCGACAGCTGGTCGGCACGTGTAGATGCGCATAGGTCCGGCCTGCTTCCCGGTCGAGACGGGACAGGCCTTCATGGCTGTCGGCGCAGGCTTTCTCGCAATTGTCACAGCCCACACAGAGGTTTTCATCGATCAGCAGCACATCGGTTGCTTCGCCAATACCATTGTCGACCAGGAAATTGGCAACGCCGGAATACATATCGACGACGCCGGAGAAGCTGTCTTTCTTGGCTTCGACAAAGGCATTCACATCCTGACGAGAGGCCATTTCCTGCTTGGCCTTGCGCATCAGGTCAGGGTGCTTGTCGAGCACCTTCTTGAACGCATCGCCATTGATTTTGATCACTTCCGACTTGATCGCCGCTTTCACCGTTGCGGTGCGCATACCGCCCGCGATCAGGGTCATTTCCCCGACATAGGAACCCGCTGGCAGGTAGGACAGGAAAACCGGCTTACCGCCAATTTCCTTTTCCACCACCATCGACCCGACCCGAATGACGTAGATGTCATTGCCTTCGCTACCTTCCTCGATAATCGCTTCGCCGGCTCTGACATTCATGATTTCGCTGGTATCGACGACCTCGGATATATCCTCTTTCGTCAGGCCGGATCCGAACATCTGCAGCAACTGTCGTTCCGTGGAGATGCGCGTGATGGCGCGCTTGGCAGCCGGTACCGAGGCCTGCAGTTTCAATGCGGCGGTGCGGGAAATCTCTACGACGATCAGGTCTTCCGCCGCGTTGATGGTGGCACCACGGCGGCGACCTGAAATCAAGCCAACCTCGCCGAAGATTGATCCCTCTTCAATCGGCACGGTGATCGACGGATCATCGGGATCAATCTCGACCGCCACCGATCCTTCGGCAATGGCGAACAAGGACGACCCCGGCTCGTTTTTCTCGAAGATCACTTCGCCGCGACGATAGCGGCGTGGTTCGCTGTCGAGCATGAACTCACGCATCTGTAGCGAGGATAGTTCGTTGAGAATAGTGACCCGCTCCCGGAAAAATTCGAGCCATTCATCGACCGACTTGCCTCCAGGCAGGTCAGCAAATTTCTTTTCGAGGATCGGTTCATCGGCAGGCTTCAGGTCTTTGTTGCCGTTGATAAATTCAATGACATCATAGCCCTGGTTCATGCAGTGCTTGATCAGCGGATATCCGGCCAGCGCGCCGATAACATAAATGCCCTTCTTGGTGCTTTCAAAAGCGGGCGTCAGCTTGGGATAAGCCTCGCGATCTTCGCTGGTAAACTCGATCCCGCATTCCTCGACAAATTTGCGCGGCGGGGCGGATCCCATGCGCGCGATGATGCGATCGCACTTGATTGTTTCCTGACCATCGCGGGTTTCGAGCACCAGCTCACCATCCTTGACTTCCGCCGGGGTTGTTTCGGTACGGACATCGACTTTGCCCTGCTCGCCTGCTTCCATCAGCAGCTTCACATTCGCCTTTTTCGCACGCGCAAATTCCGGTGAGCGATTGAGGATCGTGACAATATTATTTTGCGCGGCATCGGCCGCGAGGCCGAGAGCATTTTCTATTCCGGCATCGCCAGAACCGATAACGGTGATATGCTCGTCATAATATTCACCCGGATCATCCAGCTGATATTGCACCAGCTTGTTATCACCACCGGGACAACGCATCAGGTTGGGGTTGCCCTGCGTTCCGATCGCCATGACAATCGTTTCCGCCAAAACTTTATCCCCGTTTTTCAGGGTGATGGTGAAGTTTCCTTCTTCCCCTTCGATCTTTACCGGTTCAGCATTATACTGCACATTGACACCGCAAGCCTCGGTTTGCTTGTCCCAGATTTCCAGGATCGCCTCACGCTTGCCGGCGTCAAAATCCATATCCGAACGCAGCACCAGCTGGCTCGGCGTCGCCATGACATGCTTGCCTTTTTGATATTTGAAGATGGTGTCGGAAAGATGATCGGTCTTTTCCAGCAGCACATGTTTCAGTTTCAATTGTGCAGCACGACCCGCGGCACTCATGCCCGCTGGCCCTGATCCCACGATCACCACTCGAAACTTGTCAGCCACGCGCTATCTTCCCCCTCTGCGCTGTCTTGGCCCAACGCTCCCTCATGCGTTTTTACAGACCAATGCAGCAATCTTTTTCGGCTTTAGCGCGACCCCAAAAGACTTTACTTGCGAGCATCTTATCAAAAAGCTTTTGATATGCCAGTGGAAAATATCACAAGCTGATCCGCTTTGGTCTCAATCGACCATCACCAACAAATGACTTGTCAAAGCCAGCCAGTTCGCGACAATGAAAAAAGGAACAACCGGGTCGCACCAGTTGAGAAGTGAGTTTTACAGATGAGCGAACCAGAAGCGGCAACAAAACCAGCCAAGAATGGCGGAACCAATATCAGCCGCATCGCGCTGATCTTCGCTGCCATATTGGCAATCGGTGCGGTGGGTGTGCAAATCTATCGCAGCATGGATGGCGAAACGTCTGGCAGCGACAACGGGGCCGAAGTCGCGACTGGTGAAACCGAACAGGCCCCGAGCGTCAACGAAGTGATCGCGGGGCTTGAGAAAAAGCTGCAGGATGATCCCGAGGACGCGGAAAGCTGGCGCATGCTCGGTTGGAGCTATTTCGAAACCCAGAAATTTGCTGAATCCGCTACAGCCATGAAACGGGCGACGACGCTCGATCCCAAAAATCCCGAATATTGGTCGATGCTAGGGGAAGCGCTGGTCATGGCCAGCGATGGTCAACAGGTGCCAGATGACGCCGCAGATGCTTTCAAGAAGGCAGTGGCACTGGATAAAAGCGATCCTCGCGCGCGTTATTTCCTGGCGGTGCAAAAGGACATTTCCGGCGACCATCAAGGCGCGATTAACGACTGGTTTGCACTGCTCGAAGATACGCCCGCCGATGCCCCCTATGCCGCTGACATTCGGCGTGTGATCGGACAAGTGGCCGAGAAAGAAAATATCGACGTCGCCGCCCGTCTAGCAAAAATTACGCCTGCGGCTCCCACAGGCGGGATCTCCACCGACGGCCCGCAGGTCGCGACAGCCGCTATTCCCGGCCCCAGCCGCGAACAGATGCAGGCCGCCGCCGCCCTGCCCGCTGGTCAACAGGAAGCAATGATCGCCAATATGGTGGATGGCCTCGACAAACGGCTGCAATCCAACCCCAATGACGCCAATGGCTGGATCATGCTGATGCGCAGCCGCATGCAATTGGGACAGACTGCCAAGGCGGAAAAAGCGCGGGCTGACGGGCTGGAAGCTTTCAAGAATGACGGTGCAGAAGCGAAGCGTATCCGCGAAGCCGCATCGGCTTTGGGCATTGGCGGATAGGCTAGAGGCAGCGGCGGCAATGCGCACCTTTTCTATTCGGCAAGCCCGTCGATAAATGCGTGCACAATTGGTTCAATTTCTTCAAAATCAAACCCCGCTTCCACTTTAAGAGCTGCCCCATCGAGCATGGAACTAACCAGCTCAACCAGCGGTTGCAGAGCCAATGGCTTTATTGCTCTATGTTTGAGTGCCGATTCCAGCCCCTGACGCAATGACAGGCGCGTAAATTGATCTTCAATTTCCAGAAGCTCTTTTTGACCAAGAACAGATGGCCCTTCGATCAAAATGGTTCGCGCACGGCCTTGTGAAGTAATCGCTTTCACAAAGGCGCTGGACCCTGTTTTCAGCATATCAATCAAGCTGTCAGCGTCTTCGGATTCGCGATTAATCTCGATACCCACTGCTTCGCAATCCTGTTCCACCACAGCGCGAAACAGATCCTTCTTATCCGAAAAATGATGGTAGAGTGCCCCGCGAGTCACACCCGCTGCTTTAACAATCTCAGGGGTCGATGTGGCGGCGAAACCCTTTTCGACAAATAATTTCTTTCCAGCTTTTATCAATAGTTTGCGGGTCTTTTCCGTGCGCTTAGCGTTGGATATCGCCTTTTTCTCTTGCATACATACAGCCTGTTTGTTACCTGTCATTAAACATACAAACTGTATGTATTGAAAAATGAGAGGTGAAGCAAATGAAAACGACCAGCTATTATCCCGTTATCCAGGTGACCGACGTTCAAGAGAGCGCGAAATTCTATATTGATAACTTGCGGTTCAAAGCCGTGTTCGACAGCGATTGGTACGTGCACCTGCAATCCGAAGAAGATCCCGGCGTCAATCTCGCGATCCTGCAATTTGATCATGAAACGATCCCCGAGCCTATGCGCCAGGAAACCAGAGGGTTGATTTTGAATTTCGAAGTTGAAGATCCCGATGCCTGGTTTGATCGGGCCCAACAAGCCAACATGCCTATTCTCAAACCACTGCAAGATGAAGAATTCGGCCAGCGCCATTTCATCACCCACGATAATTCGGGAATTTTGATCGATATTATCAAACCGATTGAACCGTCGGATGACCATCTCGCCAATTATACCGATCCATCAGCCATCGCCGCTTGATATCGCTACTTTGTGCCAACCAAAGGAAAAGCCAATGACCAGTCAAAGCCGATTATGCGCTGTCATGTATGCACTGATTGCAACCGTGACCATTTTGACATTTGTTCCCGGAATCATGACAGCTTCTGCTGCCTAATTGGCAGCGAAATCCGGGTCCCAGCGCGAAAAAAGCATCCCGACCGATATATTGGCCGGGATGCTTTTGGATTTAAAATACCAACGATCAAAATAATCACGCAAAGACGCCAAGCGGCTGAGTTGTCCCTCCTCGGCGGCTTTCGCGTCTTCGCGTGATCACTCCCCCTGAAGCTATAGTTCTAGTTCATTCCTATAGCTTGATACCTAAGCCAACGCCGACCACGATCGGATCGAGATCGATCTTTACACGCTGCGTCCCCGCATCAGTTGTACGCAGGGTCGCCGTTGTATCGATATCGAGATATTTGACGTCGAAATTCAGCGAAAACCGGTCATTGATCGGAATATCAAAACCCGCCTGCAGTGCGTATCCGAAACTGCTCTTCAGGCTGACATCCGTTTCACCAACGGCGGCTTCCAAGGCATCGCTCGCATTCTCACTGTAGAACATCGTGTAGTTGATGCCGGCCCCGATATAAGGCCGGATCGCGGCATCAGGGGCAAAATGATATTGCGCTGTCAGGGTTGGCGGCAACACCCAAGTGGATGCCAGACGCCCGATACTTCCAGTAGTACCGGTGACACCGCTGGCGCTATGCTTGGTGGTCGCGGCAATCAGCTCAAAGCCGATATTGTCGGTCGCCATATAAGTGATATCCACTTCCGGCGCAGGGCTGTTATCGACGCTTACCTGCTCACCGGGGAAGGCAGGCAGGATTGAGCTGCTTTCCTCGCTTGGCATCACGTTGATGGCACGGACACGCACCAAAATATCGCCTTGCTCGGCAAAGGCCGGCACAGAAGTAATGGCCGTGCCCGAAACCGCAGCAAGGGCAAGAAACTTTGTCATTTTACGCATTGGAAAATCCTTCTTACTTGGTTCCCAATGATGGTTAGGAAGAGCAGGAAGGAGCCGCATTGATCCATCGCAACAATATTTTTGATCTGGGTCAAATGCAGACCGTTTTTGGTATTTCTTCTGTCCTACAAAGGGCTGCCTGTGGCATGGTTCGCGCTGGCTCTTTGACAATTGAGAAGATGCTCACCTGCCTACCTAAAAGGGAGTGAGAATTGTGTGAACTTTGAATTATTATTGCTCAAGAAAAAGGCCCAAAGGACTATGTGCATGTTGTGAACTTCATTGGAATTTGGCGGGTTATTCCTCTCCCCGCTGAGGGAGAGGACAGATTTGCTTGCAAACTTGTTTGCTAGAAAATCTTGGTGAGGGGGTAGAGAGTGCTCATCAAGCGATCCCCCTCTCCAACTTCGCTAGGCAGACAAGCTGCCAAGCTCTCGTTTCCTCTCCCTCAAGGGGAGAGGAGGATTGTGGCTACCGAAAGAGAGGTTCGCCAAAGCTGCGCAGTTTCCGTGAGTGCAAAGTCCCGGCATCTGCTTCCTTCGCAAGCAGGTCAATCGTTCGCAAACCTATCGCCAAATGCTGACCAACCCGTTCCTGATAGAACGCGTCCGCCATTCCGGGCAGCTTAATCTCTCCATGAAGCGGCTTGTCCGATGCACAGAGCAATGTTCCATAGGGCACTCGGTAGCGATAGCCATTGGCCGCAACCGTCGCCGATTCCATATCAATGGCGATAGCGCGGGACTGATTGAGGCGCTTGGCGATTTGCTCGAAACGCAGCTCCCAGTTGCGATCGCCGGTGGTCACCACCGTACCCGTGCGCAAATGTTGTTTCAGTTGCGACTGATCAATGCCTGTTTCTTCCTGAACAGCTTTCGTCAGCGCCAATTGCACTTCGGCAATGGTCGGTAGCGGAATGCTCGGTGGCAAAACGTCGTCGAGGACATTGTCATCGCGTAAATAAGCATGCGCCAAAACATAGTCGCCCAGTCGCTGCGTCCGGCGCAATGCGCCGCAATGCCCGATCATCAGCCAGACATGAGGGCGCAAGACGGCCAGATGATCCGTGATTGTTTTGGCATTGGACGGGCCAACACCCATGTTGACCAAAGTCACACCAGGGCTGCCATCCTTGCGAACGAGATGATAGGCTGGCATTTGCGGTGGCTTGGCGATCGGCGGACAGGATGGCTTGCCATCTGCGCCTGTAATCCGGTTGCCTGGTTCAACCAGCATTTCCGCCTTGCCAGATTCAACCTCTTCCAACCCAAATTCGATAAATTCATCGACATAGCGCTGATAGTTTGTGAACAATATAAAGGGCTGGAAATATTCTGGATCGGTCGCGCAATAGTGACGGATGCGGTGCAGTGAATAGTCCACGCGCTCGGCAGTGAACAGGGACAGTGCGCTGTCGACATCATCCTGAAAAATCTGGCCGCCGTCGACAATCTCGTCATTGGTCTTAACCAGATTGGGTGTGTGGAAATGATTGGGCAGGGCATCCTTGCGGTCTCTGTCGAGCCCACCTGCAGCATTTTCAATTGCGAAAGCCAATGGGATGGGTGTGTCAGACAGACCGACATGGATCTTCGCCGTGAAGATGCGGTTGATCCGTTCCAACTGATCCAGCAGATACCGGCGATAAAGCTTGGGCTGGCTGATCGTTGTGCTGTAGCAATTAATGTCGGAAATCCGGCCCGATGCTAGATTGCTGGTTTCGGTTGCCTGATCGGCCGGGATCTCAACCGAAATCATCGGATAGACCCCCTGCTCGCGGTCGCCATCGGACAAATCGCCCTTGGCATAACGGGCAAAACGCTCGGTAATCAGATCTATTTGTTCTTGGTAAAGTTTCTCGAGAAGAGCGACGGCCGCTGCCGGGCTATCGCAAAGCGCCAAGGATTGGCGTGGGGAAGAAATCGTCATGTAGTCTCCGTTTACAGTTACAGGCCTGTAACGGAAAATGGCGCAAAAGGGAAAAACTAAGTACGAGAAAGGGCAAAAAAATGCGCAGCAGCTAAAAATTCATCCTTTTTGATCGCTCGATTTTGGGAGGCGAGATCGTCACTTCCCCATTGCTCCTCCTGCCAAAGCTCTTCCAGATTCATGAGCGGCCATAGTGTTTCACTATCATATGCGCCTTCGATCAGCGCCAATATCGCGACCAGTGATCCAGCGAGCCCAACCAGAGACAGCATGGCCGCAAGCGCAAAATCATCTTGTGCTTCGACAGCTTCGGAAAGCCGGACGATGGTTTGCTTCGATTGCGACTGATGCATGATCCCGTATGTCAAAGTAAAACTGACATCATAGCGTTGACGCGCCCATTCGAGCAGCGGATCCCACTTTTCAGCCTGATGATCGATCAATGCCTGCTGACTATCATCACCGCGATAATAGAGCATGTCGCTGTCCGCAAAAGCCGCGATGCGTCCAACAATGCGCTCCCGTTCGTGAGCAACCTGGTCGAGCGCGCCTTGGGCTAGCGCAGTTAGCGGCATGGTCGCTGGGTCAATCTCGTCACCTTGTCCGGCCCACTCTGCGGCAATCGCGTCGGCCAGCTGAAGGGTAGGAAGATGGAGCGGATTGCGCGCCGGCGTTTTTACGGGGCGGCCATCCAGATGAATTGCAAAACCGCTATCGATCGCAGCGCTAGCAGCCTGTTTATAGAATTTTTTCATCGGCCGCTTCTCTTTCGGCTTCTTCGGCTACCCGCCGTTTGACGAAAGACCGCACCATCACAAATGGGATAACCCAGGTCTGCGCAAGGCCAAGCACGACCAGTACATAACCGACTGCAGCGGGTATTCCGGCCAACCGTCCCAGAGCGATAGCGATACCCAGCATCAATATCGCTATGCCGAGCAAGCGAATGATGCTGACCATGAAATGCAATGTCTTGGCCTGTTTTTCCTTTTCCGGATCAGCGACATAAATCGGATCGTCATATTTTTCCGGTTGCTTGGTCATTGATTGAGGGCCTCGTAAAGTTCATCCATCGTCTCGGCGACGATTTGTGCTCCTGCGGTCAGCAATTCATGACTGTCATGATAGCCCCAATCCACCCCAATTGGCCGAACAGCAGCATTGACACCCATTTCCATATCGAAACTGGTATCACCGATCATGGCAGTGGTTTCTGCCGCTGCCCCGGCCTCGCTGATCGCCAGCTCCACCATCGCCGGATGCGGTTTTGAAGGATGCCGATCCGCCGTCTGCAAGGTCACAAACCGATCTTTGAGCCCATGGGTTTCAAGAACATGGTTGAGCCCGCGATCAGACTTTCCGGTGGCAACGCCAAGCATCCAACCGTCGCTGTCGAGCCGGTCAATCAGGCCTAGCAAACCATCATAAAGTGGCTCCTGCACTGCGCCCTGTTCCCGCATTGCGAAGAAGCCATCACGGTATGACTGGGTCACAGCAGCGACCAATTTGTCATCCTCACCCGGCAAAAGCTTGCGAACGGCTTCTTGAAGGCTAAGGCCGACGATCCTCCGGGTTTGGTGATGATCGGGCGGAGTCAGGCCGTGGGCAACGAAAGCCTGATCCATAGAGGCGCAGATATTGGCCTGGCTATCGACCATCGTACCGTCACAATCAAACAGCGCGAGCTTGTTCATTTGGAACTAAACTCCCGCATCATATGGGCAACGGCTCGCCGGCCAATCGCATCCAGCGCATCTGCAGCATTGTTACGGGCCTCCGCAGTCTTGTTCTGGCTAAACTTAGCAGTTGGCCGCCACGCCATGATTTCCATCTCGAACCCGACAATCGAATCAACCATCTTGTCAAACTTTCCGGCATCCATTTTGTCACGATTCCAGGGCGTTTTCGGTGCGAGTTTCTCTTCATTCTGAGCAGCGAGATCATCGAGCAAACCGACCAGCCCTTCCCGTTCCATTTCACGAACCGGTCCCTCCAACTCGAGCGACAAATAATTCCAGGTCGGAACCTGATCGTCGATCCCGTACCAATCAGGGCTGATATAGGCTTCCGGCCCATTGATCACACATAAAGCTGTCATTCCCGGTAAAGATTTGGTGAGCGCATTTCCGCGCGATAGATGAAATTGTAGCGCCCCGTCACCTGTCGAAAAAACGGGCACATGGGCGACGCGCGGCCCATCAGGCGTGGTCGCGAATATCATGCCGAAGCCGATTTGGGCAATCAGCGCTTCGAGAGCAGCGCGTTCATCCGCATCAGCATGGTCATTGGCTGACTTGGGCCATCGAAACGCGGGATTAGGATGCATTAACGGCCCTTTCGCTTAACTTTAGCCTTGTGCGGCATGTTTTTCTTATGCGTGGCTTTTCCGGCATTGGGACGATCACGTTTGGTGGGTTTTCCAGCCTTTGCGGGTTTGCCCTTGCTTTCGCCGCGAGCCCGCCTTTCGCCCCGTTTGTCCTTGCGGATCTGTTTAGCGTGGGCTCTTGCCTGTTGCTTGCGAACAGCTTTCCCGCCGGGTTTGTTCTCTTCAAGCGGCAGGTCACCTAGCTCGAGATCCAGACCCAACCCTTCAATTGTTTCGGCAAAATGAGGTGGCAGATCAGCCTTGACGTCCAGCTTGTGCCCATCAGGATGGTCGATACGCAAACGCCGAGCATGCAGATGCATTTTGCGGCTGATAGAACCGGTTAGAAATGCATCTTTCCCGCCATATTTGCCATCGCCCAATATCGGGTGACCGATCGCTGCCATATGCACACGAAGCTGATGGGTCCGTCCAGTGAACGGCTGCAACTCGACCCAGCAGGCCCGGTTACCGGCGCGTTCAATAATCCGGTAGCGCGATTTGGCAGTCTGCCCGTTTTCCTCATCGACATGCATTTTTTCACCGCCCGAACCAGGCTGCTTGGACAGCGGTAAGTCGATCATCCCATCAGCAATTTCCGGGACACCCATGACGATTGCCCAATAAACCTTGCGTGCCGTACGTCCGGAAAACCGTTTTGAGAAAAAGGAGGCGGCACCGGGTGATCGTGCCAGCAGGATCGCACCGCTGGTATCCTTGTCGAGCCGGTGGACCAGCTTCGGCCGTGATTTTGCGTCATAGGCCAGCGCATCAAGCAGACCATCCAGGTGGGTTGTCGTCTTGCTGCCACCTTGCGTCGCCAGTCCTGGCGGCTTGTTGACGACAATAGCGGACTTGTCCTTATGAATGACGAGGTCCTGCGCAAAATCAATCTGGTCCGCCGACAGCTCCGCGCGAGGCTTGGCAACCCGGCCCGGCCGTTCAATTTCTGCGGGCGGTACGCGAATAATCTGCCCTTCATTGACCCGATCACCAGGGCTGACCCGTTTACCATCCAGCCGCAATTGGCCGGTGCGCGACCAACGTGACACGACATTGAAAGGCACATCTTCCATATGCCGTTTGAACCAGCGATCCAGCCTGATGTCATCATCGTCAGCGGACACGGTAAACTGCCGGACATCCAACACTTTCAAGGCCTGCTTCTGCTCTTTGAGTTTACCCTGCCCTTTGGGCTTTTCCTCTTCGGAGCCGCTATCAGCCGTGGGATCAAAGCCGCTCATGCCACTGCCCTCACTGCCATAAGTCCCGCAAATAAGGCGAGCACCGATCCGACCACGGACAGCAATGCATAGCCAAAAGCAATGCCCCAATTTCCGCGCTCAATCATATTCAAAACTTCCAAACTAAAAGCAGAGAAGGTCGTAAACCCACCCAGCAAACCGACACCGAGCAGCAACCGCCACGGCTCATCGACAAAATCACTGCGTGCCAATAGTCCAGCGAGCACGCCCATCAGCAACCCGCCCAATAGATTGGCGATCAACGTAGCATAGGGCAGACCCGTTCCGCCCCAGTGAAAAACCAGCCGCCCGAGATTATAGCGCGCGGCTGCGCCAACTGCGCCGCCAGCCATAACAAGAAGGGTTGCATTCATGAGGCTGCCTTAGTCGGCTTGACCAGAATTTCCAAGAAGATCATGCGTCAACCACAAACGGATAGCTGTCGCCAGGGCCGGTGGTTCCTCAGCGTCCAATCGCTGAACGTCAATTTGCGCCACTAAAGCGTTTATCGGTAGCCCCTGTTTTTCGGCTGCCATCCTTAGTAGCCTCCAAAACAACGGCTCCAGAGTAATAGATGTTTGATGCCCTGCAATCGTAATGCTGCGCTTGACCGGCGGATGGAAAAGATCATCCGCGTCTAAATCCATCCGGCCAGTTCCCGGCGTACCAACGTATCAAGCAGCTTGATGCCGACATCGCTATCATTCAAGCATGGGATATAGGCGAAACGTTCGCCGCCCGCCTCTTCAAAGTCTTCCTTGCCGCGTATCGCCAGTTCCTCGCAGGTTTCCAGACAGTCACTGGAAAATCCGGGCGCAAAAATAGCGACCTTTTTCTTCCCTTCCTGCGCCAGTTTTTCGAGCATCATATCCGTGGCAGGTTCTAGCCATTTGGCAGGACCAAAACGCGACTGAAAGGCTATCGTCAAATCTTGTCCGATCGCTTCCGACAGCAGCCGTGCGGTTTTCTGGCAGTGACAGTGGTAGGGATCTCCCAATTCCAGGGTGCGCTTCGGCATACCATGGAAACTGGCAATCACTGCATCCGGTTCAAAGTCCAGCGCAGCCAGGCCGGTTTCCACACTCGATTTCAGTGCCGCGATATAATCAGGATCATCATGATAAGGCGGCAACATCCGGATCGCTGGCTGCCAGCGCATCGCCTTGATCGCATCAAAGACGGCATCATGCACGCTCGCCGTCGTCGCTCCGCTATATTGCGGATAAAGCGGTGCCACTAATATCCGTTCGCAACCCGCGTCTTTCATCGCCTGCAAGCGACTGGTGATGCTGGGATTGCCATAACGCATCGCCCAATCGACATGGACATCATCCCCATAATTGCCCGCCAATGCTTCTGCCTGGCGCCGGGTGTAGACGGCGAGCGGAGAGCCTTCATCGGTCCACACCAGACCATAAGCATGTGCTGATTTCTTGGGCCGCGTGTTCAGGATGATCCCGCGCAATATCGGCTGCCAGACTATATCGGGGATCTCGACGACGCGCTTGTCGGACAGGAATTCTTTTAAATAGCGCTTCACTGCCTTCTTATCAGGGGCATCAGGCGTACCCAGGTTGACGAGCAACAGACCGATTTTACCAGTCTTCACTGGTGGGTGGCCTTCGGGCAGATGGTCAAGAATTTGCATGTTCATGATGCCTCAGAAAAAAGTGGCAATTGGCGAAGACGAATGCCGGTTGCAGAGAAAAGGGCGTTGGCAATGGCCGGGGCAACGGCGGGTACGCCAATTTCCTCAACACCAACGGGCTCCTCTTCGCTTCGAATAAATTCCACCTGTATGGTTGGAATTTCAGCTAATCTTGGAAGCGCTAGATCGCTGAGGCGCCTGGCATCAGCTATACCGCCGTTGAACCGTGTTGACGATCCCAACGCCATAGCCAGACCAAAAATGATACCGCCTTCGATCTGCTGCCTGGCAATATCAGGGTGAATAATCCGTCCAACATCTACCGTTGCCGAAATGCGCCGTACATTCAATCCGCTTTCGCCGCGATTGGCGCTTACAATAACCGCGATATGCCCCCCACGCATCGAATGGCAAGCAAGCCCCTGACCACTGCCGTCCAGTCCTCCGTCCCATCCTGCCATGGCGGCCACACCCGTCAAGCAGCGAGCCAGTCGCGGCCGACCTGACATCATTTGCATACGGTAAGATAATGGTTCGATCTTTGCCTTCGCCGCTAGCTCATCGATAAATGACTCGACGAAGAAAGCGTTGTAGCTATGCGCATTGCTGCGCCAGTTTCCAGTGGGAGCACCAATATAAGCGGGGTGATGATCAAGCGAGAAATTCGGGATGCTATAATGAACATCCGCGCCTTCCACCGCCTTTGCATCTGCTTCATCGATAGATGAGCGCATAGCAGTTATCTCATCCATTCCGCGTATCACACGCTTACTCTGTTCTCTTGCAGATGCCGGGGCCGCGATCTTGATTTGCAATGCCTGTATCCTGCCAGACTCATCCGTTGCTGCGTCTAACCGAGCAAAAGCAGGCGCACGATAGTGATCGTGCATCATTTCCTCCGCCCGCGACCACATTAATTGTATCGGGCGGCCGACTTTTTCAGCGATAACAGCAATTTGAGCAGCGATCTTGCTATCCAGATTACGCCCAAAAGATCCACCAGCTAACATAGGGTAGAGGGTCACTTTGTCGGTGCTGATACCGATAGCCTCGGCCGCAGCTTTTACAGCTGCAGCTGGTGCTTGTGTTGCCAGCCAAAGCTCCAAACGACCGTCATTATAGTCGGCTGTCGCCGTCCTTGTCTCTATCGGCGCATGCAAAGCCGCCTCGGCTTGATAGCGCGCACGGATATTCTCATGACCATCAAAAGCGGATTTGGTTTCCCCTCGGCTGGCAAATCTTACACCAGGTCCATCTGCCAAAGCTCGCTCAAGCGCCTCGTCCATCTTGTCACTGTCGGGCAACAGACCTGTTGTTTCAAACATCGGGCTCATCTTGTCCAATGCATCATTGGCGGCCCACCAGTTGGTCGCTACTGCCGCGATCCATTTGTCATGCTCGACTACATCCACCAAGCCGATAATCTTGCTTGCGCCTTCACGATTGAACGATTTTAGGCGCGTCGCTCCAATGGGCCCCTGCCTTATCGAGGCATAGACCATGTCAGGCAGGCGAATATCGCCAGCAAAGTTGGCTGAGCCGTCGAGCTTCGAAGGCATATCCAAACGTGGTAAATCCTGACCCACCAGATTATTTGCTGGGCTGGAAAGAAACGGTACAGGGTCCGGTAAATCCTGTTTCACAGCATCCGCGAACAGTTCGCCAAAGCGTAGTTTTTGCTCGCCATTGGAAATGAAACCGTTCTCTGCCGTGCAGGATTCCCATTCGACTCCCCATTTTTCGGCTGCTGCTTTGCTTAGCAACACCCGCGCCGCGGCTCCCGCCTCTCGAAAACGATTGGAATAACCGGGAACAGAGGAAGAATCGGCCGTGACAATGAAATCATTTCGGGTTGCGATATTCTGCGCAATCCAGCGCGCCACCTCTTTCTCAGTCAGATCTGCTGATCCAGCCGGCATCAAAGTCTCCGCCCACTGCTGCGCCAAGTAGTCGTTGGCATAGAGCGGGTTAATTGGCGCCGGCTCCACCGCAACGGTCCGCCAGTCCGCGCCCAATTCATCCGCTAATATCTGGGGCAGTACAGTATAAACGCCCTGCCCCATTTCACTTTGAGGCACCACGACAGTGATTTGCCCTTCTTTCGAAATTTTGAGGAAGGCACCAAAAATCTCTTCATTTTCGGTCGCACTGATATTGGCCTCATATTCCCGCGGCCAAATGGCCCAAGCGAGAACAAGGCCCGTGGCGGCACTACCGCCAATTAGGAAGCTTCGGCGGGAGAAGAGCTTTTTCTTTCCGTCATTATGCTCCGATCCAGCTTGTGTGTCCGGCTCAGTCGGCATTGTCGCCTTTCATCAAACCGAGACGGGGAATTTCGATTTTAGGACAACGGTCCATAACGACTTCCAGACCAGCCGCTTCGGCGCGCTCAGCGGCGGGCCGATTGATAACATTCAACTGCATCCATACCGATTGAGCGCCTATCGCAATGGCGTCATCAACAACGCCGCCCGCCGCCTCTGAATTACGGAAAATATCGACCATATCAATCGCTCCGGATATTGCGTCCAATGAGGATACGACTTTCACGCCATGCAATTCCTGTCCGGCCAATCCTGGATTTACCGGCACAACATCATAGTCTTGATCCAGCAGGAATTTTAGAATGCGGTTGCTGGCACGCTCAGGTTTCGCTGAAGCACCAACAAGAGCGATGCGCTTTGTTTCAGTCAACAGACGGGCGATATCCTGATCAGTTTCCAACGGCATAACAGGTCTTTTCCCTCCCCCTGAAGAACTAATGATCACCCAACCATGTCGCGAGCCGTTTGGCAATATCATGAAACGCTTTACCTTGCAGGCTATCGGAACAAGCCGGTGGCTCGCCACCATCGCTTGACTTGCGAATTTCAATATCCAAAGGCACGCGGCCCATAAAGCTCATACCCATGGTTTTGGCCGCAGCCTCCGCTCCACCGGCACCGAAGGGATCACTGACCTCTCCGCAATGCGGGCATATATAACCAGCCATATTTTCGACCATGCCGATGATCGGTATCTTAGCCTGTTCAAAAAGGTCGACTGCTCGCACCGCGTCCATGAGAGCAAGGTCCTGCGGCGTCGAAACAATCAGCGCACCGACAGGTTTGTGATTTTGCATCATCGACAATTGCACATCCCCTGTACCGGGCGGCATATCGACAATCAAAATTTCGGTATCACCCCAATGCGCATTAACGAGTTGTTCCAGCGCCTTACCGGCCATTGGGCCGCGCCACGCAATAGCCTGCCCTGGCTTGGCGAGATGCCCCATGGACAGTACAGGAACTTCATATTCATTTGGCACGGGGATAAGCTGCTTACCCTCCGCTTCAGGCTTGCGGCCTTCACAATTTAAAAGACGTGGTTGCGATGGGCCATAAATGTCGGCATCGACCATACCAACCTTATGTCCCAAGGCTTTGAGGGCAATTGCAAGATTGGTCGACAGAGTTGATTTGCCAACCCCGCCTTTACCACTTCCGACAGCTATCAGGCGGCGCTCAACTTTTTCCGCGGTCATCACGACATCAACCTTCTCGACACCATCCAGCTCGAGCAGCTTGCCCTTCACAGCAATTTCAATCTGCCCACGGTCACGAACATCCAGTCCACTGACATTCAGAACCAGGGAAACGCGCCCTTCAATCAAGCGAACAGCGCTAAATCTTCCTTTAGCGACGTCTTCAAGAGCCGCCTCAATCACAGAAATATCGGTCATTTGCTTCGCATAGTTACACTTTTATCCGATTGACACTGTTTTTCTGCCATCACGCTACCTATAATGAATTTATGAATAAAAAAATTGACGGGCAAGCATCCCAAAAAACATTCTTGGGTTCAATATTGAACATGGCCAGTCCTTGGGGCAATGGCGGCGGAGACGATGGCAAAGGTGGCGGTCCACGCAACCCTTGGGGCAACCCATCCGGCGGTTCTTCGGGAGGGGGCAAAGGTGGCTCTGCTTCATTGGAAGAACTTTTCAAAAAAGGAACCGGCGGCGGCTTTAAAGGCGGCATTCCGAAACGGCCAGGCGGCCGACCATGGTGGCCGATCCTGCTCATTGGCTTCGTGCTGTTGTGGGTAGCCTTAACCTCAGTCCACCGCGTTAGTCCTCAGGAGCGCGGCGTCGTTACACTGTTCGGATCTTATTCCCGAACCATGCAACCAGGCCTTCACTTTTCACTTCCCTCACCAATTGAACAGATCACAAAACTGGATGTTGAAGAAATTCGCACCATCGACATTCCAACGGGTGAATCGGAAAAATTAATTTTGACAGGCGATCAGAATATCGTCGATCTCGCCTACTCGGTTCGGTGGAACATCAAGTCACCAGAACTTTTCCTCTTCCAGATTGCCGATCAAGAAGAGACAATCAAAGAAGTGGCCGAAGCCGCAATGCGCGCGGCGGTTGCGAACTTCACGCTAGACGACACAATTGGCTCGGAGCGGACTGAAATTGAACAGCAGGTCGAACAGAATATGCAATCTTTGCTCGACGGCTATGGAGCAGGTGTAGTCATTCGCGGTATCGCGATTAAAAAGGCTGATCCACCCGCCGCTGTAAACGACGCCTTCAAAGAGGTGTCAGCTGCTCAGCAAACCGCCCAAACCTATCTCAATGAAGCACGGGCCTACGCACAGCAGTTGACCGCGCAAGCGCAAGGTGAATCCGCGGCTTTCGACAAGGTCTATGAAGAATATCGCCTAGCGCCCCGTGTGACCCGCCAGCGCATGTATTATGAAACCATGGAACGTGTTTTGTCGCAGGTCGACAAGACCATTATCGAAGCTGACGGCGTAACACCCTATCTGCCGTTACCCGAGATTAAGAAACGTGCTCAGGCACCAGCAGTCCAAACTGTGGAGGCGAACTAATGGGAAATACAATGAAAAACCCGGTCGCTCTCAGCATCATCCTTTTTGGTTTGATCCTGATACTGGTCAATACGTTGATTATCGTTCCGGAAACACGGCAGGGCGTCGTTGTCCGCTTCGGTGAGCCAGTGCGGATAATCAATCGGTATCAGGGCGACGTTCCGTTTGGTCAAACCGGAGCCGGCCTGCTGCCAAAAATTCCGTTTTTTGAACAAGTCGAATGGATCGACAAACGCATTCTCGATGTCGAGATGGAACAACAACAAGTTCTTTCCACCGACCAGCTTCGTCTGCAGGTCGATGCATTTGCCCGTTTCCGGATCACGGATCCCCTGCGGATGTTTATCGCAGCGGGCAATGAAGCACGGGTTGCCGATGAATTACGTCCCATTCTTGGTTCTGCTCTGCGGAACGAGCTAGGCAAGCGACCCTTCGCTGCACTTCTCAGCCCGGAGCGAGGCCAGGTGATGGACAACATCAAAACCGGCTTGAATAGGGTTGCGCGTCAATATGGTGCTGAAATTGTAGATGTCCGCATCAAACGAGCAGACTTGCCAGATGGCACGCCGCTCGACAGCGCTTACCAGCGGATGCGGACAGCGCGTGAACAAGAAGCACGAACGATCAAAGCGCAAGGTGCCAAACAGGCCCAAATCATTCGAGCTGAAGCAGACGCCAGTGCCGCTCGGACTTATGCCGAAAGCTTTGGAAAAGATGCGGAATTCTATGATTTCTACCGTGCGATGAAGAGCTATGAAACAACCTTCCGTAAAGGTCAGGATGGCGATCCCAACTCGTCTTTCGTCCTTTCGCCGGACAACGAGTATCTTCGCCAATTCCGCGGCAGATAATCAGCTTTGACCTCCAACCGGGCCATTGTGAACGCATATTATGCGGCGCTCGCTCGGTTGGATGTTGAGGCATTTGAAGCACTGCACCAACCGGATGTCGTCTATAATGTGTCCGGCAACACAGTTATCTCGGGCCGTTACGACAGCTTTGAAGCCTTGAAGTCTATATTACCTCTGATTTTTGACGCGCTTGACTTTGATCAGTTTCAGTTTGCCAAAAACTGGAAGATCATGAACGAAAGCACAGTTGGTATAACCGCCATTATGGAGGCCGAAGGCATAGCGAAGAACGGCAAGCGCTATGATCAACGCTATGCGCATATCTTTACCTTCCGGGACGGCAAGATAGCTTCGGTGCATGAATTTTTCGACACACATCTAGCCAATGAATCGCTTGAATTCACTGGCAAAGATCCATGTCAAACAGATGGTACTTTCAAGTTTTAACCGCTTGGCAGGTATAGAAATAACACCAAAATTGACGTCGACGACTACAAAAGTCGTCTTTTCTGCAAAAGGACGACTTTTTTCGACAAATTGGCACTTTTTGGGTTGCGAATGCGGTTTGTCACACCCAGATATTTGGGACGGGGACTAAAAACACCTATCTTATGGCTGATCTTAACGATTGACTGTGGTAACATTCAAATTCGGTTCATAAATTTTGCGCCAATAATTTATGTAACTTGAAGGATTTTGGCATCGAATGAATATTGTCGATGCCCGTAGATTGAGAGGAATATATTGTGCGTTACGCTTACGGAATTTCAGCAGCTTTGCTATTAGCAGGAGGCGCAGCGACGCTGTCCGGCGTCGGGTCTGCTGGTGCACAGGTAGCTGCAAACGATAGTCAGGTCATGCGCGCTGCCGCACCTCGCGCAGGCGCGCCGATGAGCTTTGCTGATCTGACCGAACAATTGCAACCAGCGGTAGTGAACATCTCTACCACTCAGCGTGTGCGTGTCAGAAACAACCCTTTCGCTGGCACGCCTTTTGACGGGCTATTTGGCAATCGTCGCGGCAATAATGGCGGCGGACAAACTCGCCAAGCCCAGTCGCTTGGCTCCGGCTTCATTATTTCGGCAGATGGCTATGTGGTCACCAACAATCACGTTGTTGCTCCTGGCAATCGCAATGCGACCATCGAAACGATCACCGTGATTATGCCAGATCGTACAGAATATGAAGCCACTCTAGTAGGGCGCGATCCCGCGTCGGATATTGCCGTACTTAAAATCAATGCGGACAAAGACTTACCCTTCGTAAAATTTGGCGATAGTCAAGGTGCTCGCGTCGGCGATTGGGTTATCGCGATTGGCAATCCCTTTGGCCTTGGCGGTACCGTCACGACCGGCATTTTGTCTGCCATTCATCGCAACACGGGACAGGGCGGCGCTTATGACCGCTTCCTGCAGACCGACGCTTCGATCAACCGCGGCAATAGCGGAGGTCCGATGTTTGACCTCAACGGCAATGTGATCGGGATTAACAACGCAATTATTTCACCAACCGGAGGAAATGTTGGTATCGGCTTTGCCATTCCGGCAGAAGTTGCTGTGCCCATTGTCAACACCTTACGCAAAGGTGAGAAAGTGGAACGCGGCTATCTCGGCGTTCAGATCAGCCCATTGACTGAAGACTTGGCTGACTCATTGGGCCTCCCGAAAAATCGCGGTGAATTCATCCAAAGCGTTGTACCAGGAGAAGGCGCCTCCAAAGCAGGTATCCAAGCTGGCGACGTTATCGTGAAGGTGAATGGCCGGGACGTTACGCCTGATCAAACACTATCCTATCTCGTAGCCAACCTGCCAGTCGGTACAAGAGTACCGATTGAATTGCTACGAGATGGCAAAAGAGTGAAAGTTGATGCGACACTTGGCGAGCGACCATCTGAAGAAGAATTAGCCGCCAATTTCGACCCAGATGCTGAAGATCCCATGGGAACTGATGAAGATGGTGCCAGCGCAGAAGCAACAGCTGAAGCGCTTGGCCTATCTGTAGTGGATATAACGCCGTCGATTGCTCGTCAGATCCGGGTGCCTTCAACGCAAAAAGGCGTCGTGGTATCGACGGTAGACCCAAATAGTGACGCAGCACGCAAGGGTATCCGCCGGACGACCGTTATCATCAGTGTGAACCGGCGCCCAATCAACACGGCATCCGATCTGGATAATGCAATTAGTGCTGCGAAACGGTCCAATCGCGAAGCAGTCTTGCTGCAAGTCAAGCAAGGTGGTCGTGATCCACAATTTGTTGCTGTACGCCTCAATGACGAATAAATGGCGATAAACATGTAACTTTACCCAAAGGCCAGCGTATCACGCTGGCCTTTTTGTTGGGTGAGCGATATCTTTCGAATTCGAACAATTAAGGGGATTCGGGTATGGCTGACGCGACAGAGATATTTTTGGGATTGGGTGGAGACGAGCGCCAAAGCCTAAACCTCAAACGTGCCAATCGCCATGGCCTGATAGCCGGCGCAACAGGAACTGGTAAAACAGTCACGCTACAGGGTTTGGCAGAAAGCTTTTCGGCCAATGGCGTTCCGGTCTTTGTGGCCGATGTCAAAGGTGACCTTGCTGGTATCTCCATGGCTGGCTCCCCCAGTTTTAAACATGCAGACAAACTCGAAGAGCGTGCGAAGGAGCTAGGCATGGATGATTATGCCTATTCCGACAATCCAGCGATCTTCTGGGATCTCTACGGCAAGCAAGGCCACCCGATCCGTACCACGATCACTGAAATGGGGCCTCTTCTACTCGCGCGCCTAATGGACCTGAATGACACTCAGGAAGGCGTACTCAATATCGTCTTCCGTTTTGCTGATGAAGAAGGCCTTTTGCTGCTGAATCTGGATGATCTCCAATCGATGCTCGCTTACACCGCAGAGAACGCAAAAGAGCTTTCGGCAAAATATGGCAATGTCAGCAAAGCGAGCGTGGGTGCGATCCAACGTCAATTGCTGCAACTTGACAGCCAGGGTGCCGGACAGTTTTTCGGTGAGCCAGCGCTGGAAATTGACGATTTCATAAATTGCGACGACCAGGGCCGCGGTTATATCAATGTCCTGGCTGCCGACCAACTCATGCGCAGTCCGAAACTATATGCAACTTTCCTGCTCTGGCTCCTCGCGGAACTTTTTGAAACGCTACCGGAAGTGGGTGATCCGGAAAAACCAAAGCTCGTTTTCTTTTTCGACGAAGCCCATTTGCTGTTCGAAGATGCTCCAAAAGCACTGGAAGACAAAATCGAGCAGGTGGTACGCCTGATCCGCTCCAAAGGTGTCGGCGTCTATTTTGTCACTCAAAATCCGATCGATATTCCCGAAGATGTTGCAGGACAGCTTGGAAACCGTGTGCAGCACGCCCTGCGCGCCTTTACGCCTCGTGACAAGAAAGCGATTAAAGCGGCGGCTGATACGTTTCGGATCAATCCGGATCTGGACGTTGAAGAAGCCATTACAGAATTGCGGGTTGGTGAAGCGTTGGTCTCTACTCTGTTGGAAGACGGCGCACCGTCCATTGTCCAGCGCACCTTGATTAAACCGCCAAGGTCTCGTCTGGGTCCAGTGACAGCCAAGGAACGGGCCATCATGCAGTCCATTTCGCCCTATGATGGCAAATATGATGAAGAAATCGATCGTGAAAGTGCCGAGGAAATATTGGCGCAAAAAGTGATTGATGCGACCGAAACCGCAAAAGAAGTCGAAGAAAAAGGCGAAGATGAAGTGCGCAAACGCCCGCGCAAAAGCAAAAGCATTTGGGAAAAGGCCTTTAGTCGAGGTGCGAAGGTTGCCATGGGTTCTGCCGCTGGCATTGCTGCGTCTACCATGCTCGGCAAAAAGTCGCGGGCAAATCCGATGCGATCCGGTGTTACCTCTGCAGTCGGCTCTATCGCAACGGACCTTGCTGGCCCGGTTGCCGGACGATTTGTTCGCAATCTGATTGGTGGATTGATGCGCTAAGCGCTCGGCTCAGTCTTTGCTGCCGAAGAAATTGGCTACGATATCTTTCGCGATTCGCATGGGTCGCAAGGTATCTGCGTCGACACAGCACCAGCTGGATTGCACCTCAGCAAGCACATCTTCACCGCGGCGGATCACAGTGCTGTAAAAGGCGCGCGCGCCATGTACTTTTTCGAGCAGCACCTCAGCAATGACATCATCTTCCAAAAAAGCTGGTTTTCGGTAGGTTATCTCATGCTTCAATGCGACCCAGAGATGCGTTGCTACCGCTTCTGACGGTGCAATTTTTTCCCAATGGGCAATAACCGCATCCTGCACCCATTTCAGGTAATTGGCGTTGTTCACATGCCCCATGAAATCGATATCATCGGGCATTATCGCGATATTGTGATGATGGGGGATGCTGTTCATGATGCTAACAATAATGTTAGCGCTAGCCAATTGATAGGACAAAAACAAAAAAGCGACATGGTTGTGCAATATCGTGCCGGATAGACCCAATTTTTTGTGATATGTCGCTCCAGAACAAAATAACGGGAGGCAAGACATGACCATCAAATACAAGCAGTTCCAATCAGGTTTTGGCGTCCCCAATCCCAGCCCTTTCTGTATGAAAGGCGAGATTTTGTTGAAAATCGCGAAAGTTGAATATGATACCGAGATAATGGACGACCCGCGCAAGGCCCCCAAAGGAAAGCTTCCATTCCTTATCGATGACGGCGCCGAAATTGCCGATACCGCATTGATCCAACGTCACCTCGAAAACAAATACGGGACTGATTTCGATGCCGGTTTGACAGGAGAACAACGCGCAACATCTCACGCCATGGCACGGATGATTGAGGAGCGGCTATATTGGGTAACGGTTTATAGCCGATGGATTGATGATCATAACTGGCCGATCATCAAGAAATTCTGGTTCGGAGCCATGCCACCTCTTATTCGCAATCTCATCCCGATCATCGCCCAGAAACAGGTGAAAAACAATTTAAAGGCTCAAGGGATCGGTCGCCATGCCGCAAAGAATATCTATGCCTTTGGCGCTGCTGACTTGGAAGCATTATCGACACAACTGGGTGAGAAAGCCTTCATGTTTGGCGATCAACCGACTAGCCTTGATACAATCGCATATCCGATCATCGCCAATAGTTTGATCGAAGAGCTACCTAGCCCATTATTGGAGGCCGCCAAATCGCATACGAATTTCGCGCCTTATGTGGAGCGTTGCCAGGCTCTATGGTTTCCTGATGTTACAGGGTAAGCACTAGTAAGAAGACTAAGCTAATCGCAGTTTGAAATTTTCAAACACCAATGGTTGCTTCAGATCAAAATCCTGCAATCCCCGTGCGCCTTTCACGGAAGATAGGAACGTATCGACCATTAATTTATCGGCATCACCCAATCCCTGATAATAATCCAATGCCCGCTGTAACATCCACAAGCTGAATGGCGGTGCGATCCGCTGTCCTGTAACATTCTCCATTGTGAACTCGGCCATACCGACGGCGCGCGGCAATTCTGCTTCAGGATTATCCGCAGACCAAGTTTCCAACATATCCGCAGTGGCCTGCAAAAAAGGCATCTGCTCGCTCATCATCCGTTCCAAAACTGGCATCAGCGTAGCGGGCACCGCGTCATCGGCCAGAAATTCGCCAGACAAAGGAGCTTCGACGCGAACCATTCGTTCAACCCAGGATGCAACGCGCGGGGCCAGTCGGTTCATAATTTCGCCCGACGCAGGATCACGATAGAGATGAGCATAAAGTGGGCCAATAAGACCATAATCACCAATACAGGGCCGCGTACCGAGCAAATAATCATGCTCAGCAAAATGAGCATCTAAGTCAGCCAACAAAGCCTCATAGCTTGCTTCAATCGCCGGAATAGTTTGGGGATTTATACCCAATATAGGACAGAATCCCTTGAAGTTACTGCCCCTTTCTCGGCCAATTGCTAACTGCTCCTCCTTGCTCGCATTCGGAGCAGCGGTTGCACCGAATTCGCCGTAAACCCACTCTTCATTGTAATTCCAACGATAATGCATCGCCGGAATAACCAACCATTCATCACCAAATGTTTCGAGCAACAATGCAACCAGTCGTTGTTTCGGAGTTGACGGATAAATCGAGGGTCCGTCGATCTTTCCTTCAAAATGGTCAATGATACAGGTTGTATCCTGAATGGTCTCTCCGTCTCCTGTATCTAAGACGGGAATAACCGGCCGCCCCACTTTGGGAATGATGATATCCTTATAAACCTCTCCTGAAGAGAGGATTTCCTCATAATTTACGCCTTTCCAGTCGAGATAGGCGCGAGCTTTGCCGGAGTAGAGCGATAGTGGTGCCGCGTATAACTTATGTGCCATCAACCGCGCCCCCGATAAGAAGCCACGCCCTGATCCGGTATCCACAAGCCTTGCGGTGGCTCACCCGATTGCCAAAACACATCAATCGGAATGCCGCCGCGAGGATACCAGTAACCTCCGATACGCACCCATTTGGGCTTCATCTCGGTGAAAAGCCGCTGGCCGATCCCCACTGTACAGTCTTCATGAAAGGCCGCATGATTGCGAAAAGACCCCAAAAACAGCTTGAGCGATTTAGACTCCACGATTGTTTTATCTGGCGCATAGTCAATGACCAGATGGGCAAAGTCAGGTTGCGCAGTCACCGGACAAAGCGATGTAAACTCCGGCACTGCAAAGCGCGTAAGATAGAGTTCCCCGGCCCGCGGATTTGGAACATAATCCAAGATCGCCTCTTCGGGAGAAGTCGGCAGAGCGCTGTCCTGACCCAAGAAACGCGGCGTTGTTTTTGATGTATCTTTATCTGTCATGCAGGTCATCTAGTGCACGGGGCAGCTCATGTCATCCCTGGCCCGATATTCATTGATGGTTCAGCGTGTAGAGGCGCAGAAAAACAACCCAGGGTCGAAAAGGGCAATGACGATAAATCGATTGAGACGAATGAAGCGGACAAGATCGCTGGCAATGATCATTGCCGGGGCACTTTGCCTGTCAATCGTCACTGCCTCCTCGGCGCTGGGTCAGACTGTACCGCGACAATTGCCGCCCGAACCGCCACCAGAACTGCCCTCCGTCAGCGATTATTCCCTGCCGCCGGGTAATGACCAAAATTCTTCGGCTAACCAAGCACAGGGGCCTGTCGAGGAGAATGCCGCACCTCCGCAAGCCACGCCGTCTCAAAATGATGCTGCATCGAGCCCACAACCCGCTGCGCAGTCGCTTCCCTTGCCAGCTACACCGCAGCCGACTGATGCGGCAACGACAGGGTCTCAAGCCCGCTCGGTGCCAACTGACAACAGGCAGCCCGACACACCTGCCAATTCCCCGCAGCGCGCTGTGCCATCGAGTGCTCCTACAGGTGAAAGGGTACCGGCAATCGCAGCACCGCAAAATCAAGCAACGGGCGGTAGCGAGCCTCAACCCGGCTTCACTTCAGATCTCCCGGCTCAAACCGTGCCGTCAACTCCCCGGGCGTCAAGGGAAACAAGCAAGCCATCAACCACCTCACCCGCTCCGGATCTTAATTCGGGAGGGTCCATCCCCTATTTTGTTGGTGGAGCAATAATCTTGCTCCTGCTCGGCGGCTTGCGGGGATATTTTTTCCGCCGTAAGACGGCTGCGTTGTTATCGGAAGAAGAACCAGTCGATCACGCGAATGATATTACGCCATTGCCAGCAGAACCCATCGACCCCACACCAGCATTGCGCAAATCTGCACCTAAGATTTATTCACCACCCAATCCGGCAGAGCCTGAACCCGCATCTCCCACACCATCCAACGGGTTTGTGACATCCAAAATCGGTTTCAGTTCGGAAGCATCCCAAAAGGTCACTGAACCCCGGCCAGCCGCACCAAAATCAACTCCAAAATCAACACAGACAGATTGCTTACAGATTGATCTGATAGCCACTGGCGCTTCATCCACATTGCTGAATGCCGTCCTGAATTACGCCGTAACGCTGACCAATCGCTCTGATCAGCTCTTACGCGGCATCCGCCTATCGGGCGCAATGATGCAGGCGAATTCTGAAAACGCCAGGAATGGAGAACTCGAATCCGGAGAATTGCTGCACGAGATTGAAGAACTGCCAGCTGGTGAAACCATATCGGTGAAAGGGGACATACGGTTACCGCTCAATGCCATTCGGCCCATAACGATCAAAGCACAGGCCTTATTCATTCCCTTGGCTCGCTTTGGCGTTGTTTATCTCGATCAACATGACGTTGAATGCCAACAAATTGCGTCGTTTATTATCGGCCGGGAATATGAACCGCGGCGACCCAAAATGGCACCCTTTCGCTTGGATCTTGGACCTAAAATCTTTGAGCCCGTTGGTCAGCGGCCACTAAACACCTGAAATCGATCAACCTAATGTACTAAAGCACAGGCTGTCTTTATCCGCATTCCGCTCCATCTAAACGGGATGCAGGAGAAAACACTTATTCCAATCCTTGGCGACCAATTGTCATGGAACATGTCTTCACTCGCCGGCCAAGAGAAAGATCGATCAGTATTGCTTATGATGGAGGTGGAAGCCGAGGCCACCTATGTAAAGCATCACAAAGCCAAGATTGCTTATATATTTTCAGCCATGCGTCATCATGCCGAAACGCTCCGTTCGCGTGGCTGGACAGTTGATTATGTGAAACTAGATGATCCCGACAATAGCGGCAGCTTTACCGGCGAGATTGCTCGGGCATGCGAAAGATATACCATCGATTCAATCCGAATTACCGAAGCCGGCGAATGGCGAATCATGGCCATGATCGAAAATTGGCAGGATCAATTTGATATCCCGGTCACCATTTGCCCTGACGATCGTTTCATCGCCACCCATAAAGAGTTTGATGATTGGGCGGAGGGTAAGAAGCAATTGCGGATGGAGTTTTTCTACCGCGAAATGCGGCGTAAGACAGGTTTATTGCTGGATGAGGATGGTAAACCTGAAGGTGGCAAGTGGAACTATGATGCCGAAAATCGCAAGCCAGCCCAGAGCGATTTGATGATGCCAAAACCCATCCGCTTTGATCCGGACGAGATCACCCAAGAGGTCATGGAACTGGTTGCAGAAAAATTTGCAGACCATCCCGGTTCACTGGATCATTTCCATTTCGCCGTGACTCATGAAGAAGCATTGAGGCAACGGCGCCAGTTTCTCGATCATGCCCTGGCGCAATTTGGCGACTATCAGGATGCAATGCTTACAGGAGAACCCTTTCTCTGGCATTCGATCCTGTCACCTTATATCAACAGCGGCCTACTCGATCCGTTGGAGCTTTGTCAGGAGGTGGCTGATCTCTATGCCGACGGAAAAGTGCCGCTTAACGCTGCCGAGGGTTTTATCCGCCAGATTATCGGCTGGCGCGAATATGTTCGGGGTATCTATTGGCGCGAAGGACCTGATTATGCGGAACGCAATTTCCTAGACGCCCGCCGGCCACTACCAGAATTCTATTATACCGGTGACACAGATATGTTGTGCCTGTCTGAGGCAATCGGTCAGACGTTAGATCTTTCCTACGCTCACCATATCCAACGGTTGATGATCACCGGCAACTTCGCCCTTATCGCGGGAATTGATCCTCATGCGGTCCATATCTGGTATCTGGAAGTCTATGCAGATGCCTATGAATGGGTAGAATTGCCGAACACACTGGGAATGAGCCAATTTGGTGATGGCGGGATCATCGCTTCCAAACCCTATGCCTCATCCGGCAATTACATAAACAAGATGTCAGATCACTGTACGTCCTGTCGCTATGATGTGAAGCAGCGAATGGGCAAGAAAGCTTGCCCGTTTAACGCACTCTACTGGGATTTCCTGGCTCGCAATGAAGAAAAGCTGGCGAAAAATAACCGGCTCGCCATGCCCTACCGCATCTGGAATGCAATGGATTCTGACGTACAGAAACAGCTCCGTGACGGTGCGCAAGCATTTCTGGAACGATTGTAAATCAATCATTTGCCGAAAAGCCACATAAGCTGTGGATTCCATCTTCAATGCATTATAGCCTCGACGGTCTGAATACGAATCGATAGATGTCGGCATATTAAAGTCGTGGCGATTTCGTCGCCCGCTTGCACAAGGAGCATAAAATGGAACTGCTGGTAACCACTGACTGGCTTGCAAATGAACTGGGCGCATCAGATTTGCGTATAGTTGATGCCACCAAATTCATGCCTGATGCCGGGCGTGATCCAGCCGCTGAATATGAAGCAGGACATATCCCCGGAGCAGTCTTCATGGACCTGGGCGAGCTGACCGATACCGGCAATCCAGTGGAAAATATGCTTCCGCCACCAGAGAAATTTGCCAGCCGTATGCAATCCCTCGGCCTGGGAGACGGCAGCCGTATCGTACTCTATGATGATAGCCCACTGAAAAGCGCTGCGCGCGCCTGGTGGATGTTGACCATTTTTGGAGCCCATGAAGTTGCAATTCTCGATGGTGGCATCGCCAAGTGGAAGGCCGAAGGAAGGCCGCTTGAATCAGGTAAGGAGGCGCTGCGTCATCGCCACTTCACTGTGTGGAAAGATGATAAGGATGTTCGCACCAAAGCGGACATGCTGGCCAACTTGCATAGCAAGGACGAGCAAGTTGTTGATGCCCGGCCAGCGGCGCGTTTTTCCGGTGCGGAAGAAGATCCACGCCCGGGCATTGTTTCTGGCAGTATACCGGGATCGGTCAACATTCCGCACAGCGAGTTTTTCAACGCAGATGGTACTTGGAAAACCGCTGATGAAATGAAGGCATTGTTCGACAAGGCCGATGTTAATTTGGGCAAACCCATTGTCACCACCTGTGGTTCTGGCATGACAGCGGCCGTGGTTTCATTTGCCGCGGCGGTTGCCGGCGCCGAAAAAGTCGCTCTTTACGACGGCAGTTGGGCTGAATGGGGAGCGGACGCAGATACACCCAAAACGACTGCTTGATGTAATCAGCTCTGTTTTCACCGCTAGGGCTGAGCCGATCGAAGCCCCTCTCTAGTCAAGAAGTGCCCTTCGACAGGCTCAGGGCTAGCGGGATAACAATTGGCCAAAAGCAAAGACAAACCCACCAATAGTCCAGCCACCCAGGCCGTTACGAGCGGCAGGCGCAAGGAATGGACCGGCGCTATTGTCAATCCGCCAGTTTGGCGTGGAAGTACCCATCTCTATGACACGGTCGCAGATTTGCGGGCCGGCGTTAAAAATAACGAAGATGGACGCTTTTTCTATGGTCGCCGCGGTTCCCCCACCCAATGGTCTCTGGCGGAAGCCCTTACCGAGATGGAACCGGGAGCCACTGGAACCATGCTTTATCCTTCCGGCGTGGCCGCTATTGCCTGTGCAATGCTAGCGGTACTCAAACCGGGAGACGAGGTGCTGCTTACGGACAGCAGCTACGACCCAAGCCGCAGCTATGCAGACGCGTTCCTGAAACGCATGGGTGTCACTGCGCACTATTATGACCCATTGACCGGCGAAGACATATCAGGTCTTTTTACCAACAAAACCAAAGCGGTACTACTGGAAAGCCCAGGAAGCTTGACCTTTGAAGTGCAGGACGTCCCGGCCATTTGCAAGGCCGCCCGTGCCGCCGGCATCGTAACGCTGCTCGACAACACATGGGCAACATCCCGTTTTTTCCCAGCACTGGAAAAAGGTGTCGATATCTCCATCGTAGCGGCCACCAAATATATCGTTGGTCATAGCGACGTGATGATGGGTGCAGCCACGACCCATGAGAAATATTGGACCCGGCTCAGACGGACGGCGCAACAGCTTGGTCAAGTGGTCTCGCCCGATGATGCTTATCTTGCTGCGCGCGGTTTGCGAACTTTGGAAGTCCGATTGAAGCAGCATGAACAGTCAGCACTCACCGTTGCACATTGGCTGAAAGACCGACCGGAAGTTGGACGGGTTCTACATCCCGCGCTGCTTGATTGTCCCGGCCATGAAATTTGGAAACGCGATTTCAATGGATCATCCGGACTTTTTTCATTCGAGCTAACAGGAGGTGACGAAACATCGCGCGCAGCATTTATTGACGCGCTGAGCTTGTTCGGAATTGGCTATAGTTGGGGCGGCTTTGAGAGTCTGGCCCTACCTGTCGATCCGGAAAAATATCGCACAGCGACAAAATGGGAAATGAAAGGTGCTCTGGTTCGATTGAACATCGGGCTTGAAGACCCGGGCGATTTGATCACTGATCTTGCCAAAGCGTTTGAACACTATAACAATAGCTTATGATGCAAGACATTCTTGGTTACATTGAATCTCTAGCGCCGGATACGCCGCGCAATGTGCAATATATAGAAAGCGCGGTCGCCGTGAGCCTGGTTGCGCTGGCGCTTTTGTCCGGCTGGTTCCTCAGCAAGTATATCGGTCCAAAACTACGCCACATTTGGGAAACTCGAGCCGGCTATGAAAGTGACCTAGCAGGAAGGCGCATCCGTGACATGACGCGGCGTGCCACAACCTTCATATTATCCGGCTTTTTTCTGTCGATATGGGATTGGCAGCTTATCCCTCAGGTGGTCTTTGCCTTGACCATCGCTATCACCATGGGCCTATTCACCAATGACCTGATCCGCGGCGTGCGAATGCCTGATTGGCTGGGGACGGTCATGGGGCTCACAGTTTTCATTACGGCCGCCCTCGGTTTGGTGGGCAATATTGACCGTATTACTATTGCGCTGGAACGGGTCGGTCTCGATGTCGGTACTAATCGCATTTCGCTATTGGCCGTTGTCACCACGATCATGACCGCGGTCATATTGCTCGCGATTGCGCGCGTGTTGCTGAAACTGGTTGGTCACGTGATCGCGAACAGCCAGCTGGACGGTGCGCAAAAGGTGCTGGGTCAGAAGCTTGCGACGGTTGCGATTTTGGGTGCGGCCTTCATCCTCGGCCTCGATGTTCTCGGGATTGATCTCACTGCCCTAGCAGTTTTCTCCGGCGCCTTTGGTTTGGCTATTGGTTTCGGGATGCAGAAGACAATTGGTAACTTGATCGCCGGGATCATTTTGCTGATGGATCGTTCGATCAAACCCGGCGATGTGATTGCCGTTGGTGACAGCTTTGGTTGGGTCAATAAAATCGGTGTGCGTGCGGTTTCGGTCCTTACCCGCGAAGGGAAAGAACATCTGATTCCCAACGAAAACCTGATGACCCAGGAAGTTGAAAACTGGTCATATTCCAACAAAAATGTGCGGATCAGCATTCCAGTCGGTGTCTCTTATGACAGCGATATGGATCAGGTTATTGAATTGATGAAACAAGCCTGCGTCGATGTCCCGCGCGTGCTTAATCACCCAAAGCCGGTGGTCTGGATGCTGGAATTTGGTGACAACAGTGTGAATTTTGAAATCAGATGCTGGATCAAAGATCCGGAATCAGGCGTTGGCAATTTCAAGGCAGCCGTATTGAAACGGGTTTGGGATTTGTTCAAAGAACATGATGTCGAAATTCCGTTCCCGCAGCGCGACGTCCATATCAAGTCACTGCCGGATAAAGGGACAGTAAAGCTTTCGGCCGAATGACGGTTTATTTTTGAAGCAAGTCGAGCGTCCGGCGACCAGTCATCTGGATTTCGCGCATGAGGCGCTGAGCCGCAATATCGACACGATTGCGACCGGCTGAATTTAGCTGCAACAAAGCTTTGGCGCCCGTCTGTGCCATAACAGCCAAATCATCACATCCACGGTCAAACCGCTTCTGGGTCATCGGGAAACTATCCCGATAGGCAGATTCCATAACAATAGGGTCCGAAACAGTGAATGAAACACCCTCTTCTCGCCCAGCCATATTGGCCACCAAACCGGCAACCGACTCGACCGCTTTTAGCCGCGCAAAGCTCTCGGCAAAGGGATCTCCCTCGCCATTTGCTTTTTCAATGGAATCAATCTTTGACATCACACCGCGATATAAGCTCATGGTTAATAAGCCCTAAACACGCAGAATTACGGTCTTCTACCTTACTGTGGCTTGATTGCCACACTATCAAAATATGTCATATTTGCTGTCATTTTTCTGTTGTGCAGCGCAGCAATATGATGCAGTTTTTTCCTGCATGTTTTGAGATTGTCTGTCGTCAGCCTTGTTGACGCAATAAAAAGACAACCGGGACAAATTCCAGGAGGGGCGATACGCATCAACCAGAAAGGGATTTTCATGCGCACGTCCACAAAAGCCACATTTGGCAAAAAAACTAAATCGGGGATCATCGGTCTTTCGGCCATCCTATTTACAACAACAGCGGCTCCCGCCTTCGCTCAAGAAGTTGAAGGCAGCGGAATTACAATTTCCGGTAATGCTGCAATCACATCTGATTATCGCTTCCGCGGTCTGTCTTTCTCAGACGGCGATATCGCTGTACAAGGCGGTATAGACGTTTCTCATGAAAGTGGTTTCTACATTGGCACATGGGCGTCTTCGATCGAAGACAGTGCGACCTTTGGCCACACCGAGCTTGACCTTTACGGCGGCTGGTCCGGCGACGTTACCGATGGTCTGACATTAGACGTTGGCCTGCTCTACTATGTTTATCCCAATGGCGAAGGCGGAGCGGCTGGTCCAAGTGACTATTTCGAACCTTATGCCTCGGTATCGACAACCATTGGTCCAGTCGAGCTCACCACCGGTATCGCCTATGCCTGGTCTCAGGCCAGCCTTGGCGATGACGACAACGTCTACATCTATACCGGCGTTTCCGGCGGAATTCCAAACACGCCGATCTCGCTCAATGCGAATATTGGCATCAATGACGGTTCGTTAGGTAATCCTGTCGGCGTTATTGGCGACAATAACTATATCGATTGGACACTGGGTGCAGACTGGGCAATCACAGAAAACCTGACTGCCAGTGTAGCCTACACAGATACAGATGCACCTTCAGTCAACAATTTCACTGATAGTGCTGTTGTGTTTACTTTGGGCGTAGCCTTCTAAGCCCATTCGGGTTTTGAATTCACAAACAGGTTCGTCACAATGTGGAAGGCCATTCTGGGATATGGAATGGCCTTCTTTTTTGTGTCTACACGCTTGCGGCAATCAATTTTTTCGTCGTTTCGGCGTTTGGACTACCTATCACTTGAGCTGAGTCGCCCTCTTCAACAATATGTCCCTCATCCAGCACTATGATGCGGTGACAAAGCCGCCGCGCCGAAGCGATGTCATGCGTTATGAAAATTATGCTGAGCTTTCGGGACTCTTGCAGTTCTGCCAGCAATTGCAAAATAGATGATCCAACCAATGGATCCAACGCCGACGTCGCTTCATCGAGAACCAATAGTTGCGGACTGGCAATTATTGCCCGCGCAATCGCCACGCGCTGTGCCTGCCCGCCAGACAAGCTGCTTGGCCTTCGATCAAGAAATCCAGTATCAAGGCCCACGTCATCCAACGCTTTGACAACCATCTTCTCACGATCTGCCGGGATCAATTCCGGTTTTAAGTTCTTTAACGGCTCCGATATGATGTCCCGTACCTTCCACTGTGGATCAAGGCTCGCCACCGGGTCCTGAAACACGGGTTGAATCAGGCTGCGCATCGTCAAACTGCGTGCGCGGCGTTCAGGCAATATGTTATTTTGCCACTTGACCGTTCCGGCAGTCAGCGGGCCAATGCCGGCTATTGCCCTGCCCAATGTCGATTTGCCCGAACCAGAGCCTCCGACAATTGCAACCGCTTCGCCTTCTCTGACTGTTAGGCTGGCATCAGAAACAGCCACTATCTTGCCGCGCCGCCAGCCAGGTTTTGGGAAAATAACGGTAGCGGCATGAGCTTCCATCAATACATCGCCGGTTTTGGGAAGGTTGGGCGCCGGCTCCATCAAGCGCGGAGTAGCGGCGATCAAGCGGCGCGTATAATCCTGCCTTGGATTGGCGATAACGGCAGTTGTGGGACCGGTTTCGACCACCCTACCCTGCTCCATCACGACAAGATCATCGGAATGCCCCTCTACGGACGCAAGATCATGGCTAACGAGCAGCATTGCGAGACCTTGTTCTGCGCGCAATTCATCGAGCAACGCCATAATCTCCCCGCGCAAGCTGGCATCCAAGGCGCTGGTTGGTTCATCTGCTATCAGCAATTTGGGACGATGTGCGATAGCTGCCGCAATCATGACCCGCTGCCGCTCTCCGCCCGAAAGCCGGTGCGGGAACTGATCCAGTCGTTCATCAGCCCGCGACAAACCGACACGCTTCAGCTTCTCAGCCAATTCATTCCGCGACTGTCGCGATGAACCGGCTTGTATAGCTGCCTCCTGGAGCTGAGCACCGATAGTCAAATGGGGTGTCAGCGCGGTCAATGACTGCTGGAAAACAAATCCGGTTAACCGGCTACGGGCGTGGTGCATTTGATCAGCACTCGCGTCGCTAAGCTCAATCCCGTCCAGTTTGATGGAACCATCAGTAACCCCGGGCGTAAGACCAAAAGGCGTAAGGCAGGATAGGCTTTTTCCAGAACCGGAAGCCCCGATAATCGCTGTACATTTGCCAGTTTCAACCGAGATATTGACACTGTCGACGAGCCGTTTGCCATCAATTGAGATGGCCATATCTCGTATCTCATAGAGGCTCATGAGTATATGTCTCGCAAGCGCTCGCCCTCTATCGTGAGGCATACCAGCAGTAACACAAGCAACCCGCCTGGCAAAAAGAGCCCCAGCGGTGTCATATCCATGTCGTCAGCGCCTTCCTTTACCAATATACCCAGCGAGGTCAGCGGTTCCTGAACGCCCAAACCGAGGAAAGACAGGAAGCTTTCGACCATCACCACTTGCGGCACTGTGAGCATAAGATAGGCCAGCGCGACGCCAGCAATATTGGGCAAGACATGTTTCATTATGATGGCCAATGGCGACGTGCCGGCAGCTTCAGCCGCCAGTATGAACGGGCGCTGTTTAAGGGCCATGACCTGTCCGCGCACCACACGCGCCATGGTTAGCCATTCGACCAATCCGATACCGACGAAAACCAGCAAAATCGAACGACCAAATATCACCATGAGGAGAATAACGATGAACATGAAAGGCAAGGCATAAAGCGCATCAACAAACCGCATCATCGCTTCATCTACCTTGCCGCCGACCCAACCAGCAACTGCGCCCCAAGCTATGCCAACGATAAGCGATACCAAAGCAGCTGCCACAGCGACCATCAGAGTAACACGGGTTCCTGCCGCCAAGCGCGCTAGCCGGTCACGGCCTATTTCGTCTGTGCCAAATATATGGGACCCACTAAAGACTGGCGCACGCACAGCATCCCAATCAATCTGATCATAGGTCCACGGCAAAACGAGTGGCAGGACCAGCGCCAATGCAACGACCGTTAACACCACCCACAGCGGCCAGTGGTCGCGATGTAAAAGCGCCCTCATCCTTCCCGCATCCGCGGATCAAGCCAACCGTAGATGAGATCGGCAAAGAGGTTAAACGCAATGATCAGGGAGGCGTAAAGCGTCACCACGCCAAGAACCAGTGGATAGTCCCGGTTGAGCGCTCCCTGAACAAAATAGCGGCCCAATCCCGGCAGGCCGAATACGGTTTCGACAACTACCGCTCCGGTGAGCAGACCAGCTGCTGCCGGCCCGAGATAGCTGGCCACCGGCACCAACGCCGGGCGCAAGCCGTGTTTGAAAAGGATCTTTGTTTCCGACAAACCTCGCGCTCTCGCGGTGCGAATATGATCCTGTTTCAAGACAGTCGCGAGGCCAGCTCGGGTCAATTTCGCAATAGCGCCGGACACCGGGAGTGCCAAAGCTACAACCGGTAAGATAAGCCAAGACCAGCCTTCTCCTATACCAGAAACCGGCAACAGCCCAAGCCAAAGCCCAAAAAACAGGGCCAGTGCCGGCCCGGTTACAAACGTGGGTAAAGCTGTTGCAACAGTCGCGAACATCATGATTAGTTTGTCCGCCGCTTTTCCGGCTCGAACCGCGGCGAACAGACCAGCGGAAATCCCAATCAACAAAGCCAAAGCTATCGCCAAACCACCAAGGGTCAACGAAATCAGCAATCCCTGCGCCACCAACTCAGAAACCGTAAAATCCCGATACACCAAGGACGGCCCGAAATCGCCCTGTACCAATCGCGAGATGTACATCCAGGCCTGTTCCCAAAGCGGTTTGTCCAGGCCGTAGGTGGTTTGCAAGGCCGCCTGGGTTTCAGGTGGTAACGGCCGCTCCCCATCAAACGGTCCGCCAGGGGCCAATCTCATCAGAAAAAAAGAAGCCAATATAATCGCAAGCAGCGTCGGGATCGCTGTCATTAACCGCCTTGCGACCAGCGCTAGCATGAGGTGTTACAGTTCCATCTGGCCAAAACAGCCGCGCACTTCGTTGATAAACAATTCCGGCACTTCCATCGCAGCGAAATGACCACCTTTTTCAGCTTCACCCCAATATTTGAGATTCTTGAATCGCTGCTCCGCCCAGCGACGGGACGGCGCCATTATCTCATTGGGGAAAATACTGCATCCTGTAGCGAGATCGACAGGATCGACATTGGGATTGCCAAAGCTCTCGCGATAGAGACGCGCCGAGGACGCCCCGGCATTATTGAGCCAGTAGAGCATGATGTTATCGAGCAGCCGGTCGCGATCAAAACTGTCATCGGGTGTCATCGCGCCGTCGGACCAACCCTGAAATTTCTCTAACACCCAAGCCAACTGGCCCACGGGCGAGTCAGCCAGGCCGTAACCTAATGTTTGCGGTTTGGTACGCTGGATTTCTGCGTAACCGCCGCCTTGCGTTTGATATTCCGTGAACCGCGCAAGCGACGCCTGTTCTTCTGGTGTCGGGCTTTTCATCACCTCTTCAGGCGGCGTCCCCACCACGACGAGGTTGATATGGATGCCGGCACAAGATCCAAGATTTTCCACCCCGATGGCAGAGGTCACTAGTGCCCCCCAATCGCCGCCTTGCGCAAAATAGCGATTATAGCCCAGCCGTGTCATCAACACATCCCAAGCGCGCGCGATCTTCTCCGCCCCCCATCCGGTTTCGGTCGGTTTGCCCGAAAATCCATAGCCAGGCAGCGAAGGAACAACGAGATGATAGGCATCTTTCTCATCACCGCCATGCGCCACCGGATCCGTCAGCGGGCCAATCACGTCCATAAATTCGACAATCGAGCCCGGCCAGCCATGCGTCATGATCAGCGGTCGTGCATCAGCCTCGGGTGACCGGATATGCATGAAATGAATATCCACACCATCAATTTCCGTCATGTGATGCGGATATTGATTCAAGGCCGCTTCACAGCGCCGCCAATCATATTTTTCTCGCCAGTAATCAGTCACTTGCTGAATATAAGCCAAGGGAATGCCCTGGGACCAATCGTCCACAGGTTCCGGGTCGGGCCAGCGTGTGAGCGCCAATCGGGCTTGCAAATCATCCAAGGCCGATTGCGGAATATCAACCTGGAAATCCCTGATTTCATCGCTCATCGCACCGCCTCCATTTCATCCAGCTACTATCGTCGGGTTACATTGTAGGCACCGGCACCTCACCCGAATAGTCATAAAAACCCTTACCGGTTTTCCGACCGAGCCAACCTGCTTCAACATATTTAAGCAATATCGGTGCGGGTCGGTATTTCGGATCGCCAAAATCATTTTGCAGCACGCGCAATATTTCCAGCAAAGTATCTAGCCCAATCATATCGGCCAAGGTGATAGGCCCCATGGGATGACCAAGACCTAGCTGCACACCGCGATCAATATCTTCCATCGATGCTGTACCCTCACCCAATGCAAAAAATGCCTCATTGAGCATGGGAAGCAATATCCTGTTGACCACGAAACAGGGAGAATCTTTCGCCAAAACGGCTTGTTTTCCAAGCGCTTTGACATAGCTGTTGGCCATGGCAACACTTTGGTCGCTAGTCGCCAGGCCACGAATAACTTCGACTAGGCCCATCAAGGGAACCGGATTGAAAAAATGTACGCCAATGAATCGGGAAGGGTCTTTGACCGCCTGCGCCAGCCGAGTAATGGATATCGAAGATGTGTTCGTGGCCAATAATGCTTGATGGCCCAGAACCTCCGAAGCGGCTCCAAAAATCTGGCGTTTGATATCTTCCCGCTCGGTAGCAGCTTCAATGATTATATCGGCACTGGCCATGGGATCCAGTGAGCCAATTGTTTCTATCCGGTCGAGAGCGGTTTGAGCTGCCTGCTGGGCAATTTTTTCTTTTTCAACCAGTCGCGACAATTGCTTAGCAATTCCAGCCTTGGCCTTTTCGGCGATTTCCTGGTTCATGTCGGACAAATATACGTGATATCCTGCCTGCGCAGAAACTTGCGCAATACCTGCACCCATTTGACCTGATCCGATAATGCCGATTGATTTCATTGATTGTCCCTTTTTCTCATCATAACCTGCATGTTAATGCTGATGTAACAAGGCACTAGCGATTGTCGAGCAAACTGGCTAGATTACAAATATGTCCCCTATTATTTCCACTATGGCCCTGCTGGCCCTTGCAGCCACCACAACGGCCAGCGATGAGCAACCCATTCCCGTGCCGGGTGAAGTTAAAGTCTTTAAAGACTGGACTGTAGGTTGTGACAATCACGGTGATTGTGAAGCGATCTCACTGGTCTTTGATGTTGAAAAAGGCTTTGAGGAATGGGGCGGACCGATCATCATCAGCCGCGCAGCCGGAGTTGATGATAAATTGACGGTGCAGGCCCCGTTGCAGGTAGCCGATATTGAAGGCTATCGAATAGTTATTGACGGCAAAGTCGTAAATAGCGGAAAAATGGTCGAGCAAGATGATCCCATTCAGATTGTTGGTGACAATGCCAAGAAACTAACTATTGCGATCGCACGCGGTCAAAAATTGGAAGTACAAGCCGCAAATGGGGATAGTCTCAAGAAAATATCCCTGTCAGGCTCGACAGCTGCCTTGCGCTATATCGATCAGCAACAGAAAAGAACCCGCACACCGACGGCATTAATTGCCAAAGGACGTCGAAGTTACAGGCCTGTTGAAAAACATTTCCCTGTTGTTTCGGTTCAACCATGGGCACCCGCACAACGAATTCCCGCAACAAGTGAAATAGTTGATCTGGTTGAGAATTCACCTTGCAAAGACAGTAGATTCGGCTTGATTGAGGACCAAATTTTTCCACTGGGTCAAAAGGACGGTCGCTACCGCGCATTAGTTTTGATGTCTTGTGGCTCCGGCGCCTACAATTTTTCCAGCGCTGCCTATATTGGCGAAATAAAGGGTGATGAAAAAGAAGGTGCTAGCTGGGCTTTTCGACCAGCAACCTATGATTTACAGCCATCATGGGGTGGTGAAGATCGGCCACCTCTGTTGGTGAACGCGCAATGGGACGAAGATCGACAGATATTAAGCAGCTTTGCGAAAGGCCGCGGCATTGGTGATTGCGGTAATTCAGAGAACTATATCTGGGATGGTGAAAAATTTCGATTGATCCATGCGAATAGCATGCGTGAATGTCGCGGCGTTATAAGGTGGATCACAACCTGGCGCGCAGAATATAAGAACATCGAAGGGCCGATTGCGCAAAAAGAGCCTGAAAGCGAATAAAGACGTTTAGGCTTCGAAGACGCGATCAGGGTGCATTTCTATGCGGCCGCGCTTCTGCAAGAACCAGCGAGAAATAGTCGTTTTCATCGCTCCATTCCTTAACTGGTGACCAACCACCAGCCCGCAGCATCAACCGCGCATCGCGTAGGCCATATTTGTGACTGTTCTCGATATGGATTTGCTGTCCTTTGGCCATTTGATAGTGGCGCGCGTCGATCGAGAAACCAATGTCTGACTGGGCCTCAAGATAAATTTCAATTCTCGCATACAGGTCATTCCAAATCGCTATATGACGAAATTGATCGACAGCTATATCGCTGTTCATCTCGCGATTAATTCGGTGAAGCAAATTCAGCGAAAATTGCGCCGTAACGCCGGCACTGTCGTCATAGGCTGCAACAAGAACATCGGGATCTTTGATCCGGTCAAACCCGATGAGCAACTGTGACCCTATACCCAATGTCTCACGCATGAAACAAAGCAAATCAACCGAAGTGCGTGCAACCATGTTGCCGATAGTTGAACCTGGGAAAAATCCAAGTTTCGGTATATCAGAGACTTCAGCCGGAAGATTTATCCGCCGCATGAAATCTGCTTCCAGCGGATAAATGGGAAGCTCGGGAAATTGTTCCTGAAATTGTGCTGCACTGGCAGCGAGAAATTCACCCGAGATATCAATCGGCACATAAGCAGCAGACTGTATCGCACGAATGAGATGCGGTGTCTTAGTTGAGCTACCAGAGCCAAATTCAATAACGGCGCGCCCTTTGCCACCAATATCCGCCACTTCGCTGCAGTAGCTCTTGAGCAAGGCGGTTTCAGTGCGCGTTGGATAATATTCCGGGAGCTCAGTAATCTGCTCGAACAGCTCCGAGCCAGCATGATCATAGAGCCAGCGCGCAGGAATTGCATGGCTTTCGTCATCAAAGCAGCGACGAACATCTTCGCGAAATGCCGGATCAACCCGGCTCGTTGTCATATCCATGAAAAACCGTCCTCGGCAGTCAGGGTGAAAGGGTCAGATATCTTTTGCCTCAGATATCTTTGGCAAGACGCAAGCCAGTAAATTGCCAGCGCTGGTGGGGGTAAAAGAAGTTACGATAGCTATGGCGCATATGGCCGGATGGTGTCGCGACACTGCCGCCTTTCAATACAAACTGTCCGGACATGAATTTGCCATTATATTCGCCGACGGCGCCTTCAGCCGCCTGGAAACCGGGATAGGGACGATAGGCGCTGCCAGTCCATTCCCAAACGCTGCCAATATCAGGCAATCCATTTTCTGCAGCGACTTCCCATTCCGCTTCGGTCGGAAGCCGGGCATCCGCCCAAGAAGCATAAGCATCGGCTTCGAAAAGGCTGATATGGCGGACAGGCGCACATAGAATAATCTCGCGCCAACCCTGCAAGGTAAATTCTTCAGTCACGCCATCACGCTCTCGCCAATGAAGCGGGGCATGGATATTTTGCTCTTGTACCCAGGACCAACCATCGGAAAGCCAATGGCGTGGATCACGATACCCACCATCAGCAATAAAGGCCTGCCACTCTCCATTTGTGACCGGCCGATTAGCGATCATATGAGGATGTAACATTACTTCATGGCGCGGGCCTTCACAATCAAAGGCAAATCCATTTCCCTCATGACCAATGGATTGGACACCGCTCGCACCTTCAATCCAACCTAATGGGGTATCGATAATCGCGGGACGCGGCTTTGGTTCCAGCAAGGAGGGCCCAATCGGATTGCGTGAGAATAGATCCAATATGTCGGTTAGCAAAAGCTCCTGGTGCTGCTGCTCATGATGCAGTCCGAGTTCAACCAAGCCTAGCAATTGGGAGGAGAAACCATCCATTGCCTCGACCATCGCGGCATCAACATGCGCCCGATAATCTAATATCTCTTGAAGGGATGGCCGGGTTAACAATCCGCGCTCAGGTCGTGCATGCCGGGCACCCTCAGCTTCATAGTAGCTGTTGAACAAAAAGGCATAGTCGTCATCAAATAATCGGTATTCCGATACATTGTCGCGGAGCAGGAAGGTTTCGAAAAACCAACTTGTATGCGCCAAATGCCATTTGGCGGGTGAAGCGTCATCCATTGATTGAGCGGTGCTATCCGCATCGCTCAATCCCGCGATAAGTGAGATGCTATGAGAGCGCACATTCTCAAACTTGCTCAACAAATCTTGCTTTCGGGCGGTCTCAAGAACAGTCGCAGGCGTTGTCCTGTGGGTTTCGGCTTGGCGAGCGATTAGTTCTACTCCGTCGATTTGTTCGATGCCTGTAGAACATAGAGCGAACGGCTTTGGGGTCAACTGCTTATATTCGCGCCAACCTGGTGCAAATATATCAATCTTGGTGCATTTTAGCGAAGCGTGAATGCGTCAGCGGGATGCGCCGGGAACCCATAAAATGTCGGCTTTACCGCCATTATTGAGTACCCGCCCAAGGACAAAAAGGTAATCCGACAGCCGGTTAATATAGGCCAAGGCTTGCGGGTTAATCGCCATCACCTGTGCAGCGCCCACGGCGGTCCGTTCCGCCCGCCGCGCGATTGCCCTAGCCAGGTGTATGCTTGCAGCAGCCTTTTCTCCACCCGGCAGAATGAAACTTGTCAGCGGATCAAGACCATCATTGAACGCATCAATCTCGGCCTCAAGCCGTTCAACCTGCGAAGGGACAACCCGTAAGACTATTTCCGATGGCATAAAATCGTCCCCCTCACCTGCGGGCGTTGCAAGATCGGCACCGAGATCGAATAGATCATTCTGAATCACCCGCATCGATTTGGCCAGTGCTGCATCAGCAATGTCACAGACTGCCAATCCAAGCGCGCTGTTAAGCTCATCAACATCGCCAATGGCGGCCATACGCTGATCATTTTTGGCAATACGAGAACCGTCGACCAGCCCCGTTGTGCCATCGTCACCCGTCTTTGTGTATATTTTATTGAGCTTAACCATCGCTTTGTGGCCCTAGCTTTGACCACCTGCAAGCAAGAGAAGCAAGGCCACCAAAATCACGGCAAGAGCCTGATATTTAACGCGTGCGAACATCATTTCATTCTGCTTTTTGTGAGAAGCAGTCACCCCTTCAGCGTCAACATCTTCGGGCTCCATGTTTACGAAAGCGATCAGGCCCCGGACCAAAGCATAGACAACGGCACCCGCCGCCAGCAAAATTAGCAATATCAGTACATAGCTCATAAATGACAATTAGTCCTTCGAAGCAGTAATTCCAACCGGGAATATATTTTTCCGCAATTCACGGGCCAATAGGTATCCGTCGCCCCCTTGTTCGCGCAATACGGCTAAAGATGCAGAATCACGACTTTTCGACAGCTTGGCTCCTGTTTCGTCCAGTAAAACCGGATGATGGACATAGATAGGGGTCGGCAAATTCAACAAGGCTTGCAACAACCGGTGAATATGTGTGGACGCGAATAGATCTGAGCCGCGCACGACGTGGGTGATTCCATCCCGCGCATCGTCAAGAGTAACCGCCAGATGATAGCTGACCGGTATATCCTTGGGTATGAGTACAATGTCGCCAAGTGCCTCCGGATCGGCAATTTGTTGTCCACATCGTTCGTCCGACCAAGTCAATTCGCCGGCTTGAAGCATGGCTTTTGCAACATCCAGCCGCCAACTATGGGGTTCGCGCTCCAACCGTTCTGCAATTTCATCTCGATCAAGGCCTCGACAGGTACCTGGATAAATCGGACCATCTGGCCCGTCTGCCAGTGTTTCTTTTTCCTGAATCGCTCGCATTGATGATCGGGTACAAAAACACGGGTAGAGCAGCCTTTTTTCGTTCAATTTTTTGAACGCTTCTAGATAACTGTCAAACCGTTGGGATTGGAAAATGGGGTCTCCGTCCCAGTCAAGCCCGAGCCAGCGCAAGTCTGACAATATGGCCTTGATAAACTCTGGCTTGCTGCGTCCGCGATCGATGTCTTCAATCCTCAACAGCAGCTTCCCGCTACGGCTGCGTGCATAGTCATGAGCGATGCAGGCAGCATAAGCATGCCCCAAATGCAACAATCCGTTGGGGCTTGGCGCAAAGCGCACCACAATATCTTGGTTAACATCTCCCCTTGACGTCATAGGGCAGATAATGTTCTTTGCATGTCAGTTGTAATGATCATGTCATGTTCTTGCGGATAAAGAGCATACAGTCAAAGACTAAGGGAGTAGTTAGACTATGTATCATCCCGACCTGTTGCGGCATCCTGAAAGTTGCCCGTCACTGGTGCTGAACGCTGACTATACGCCGCTATCTTATTATCCCTTAAGCCTTTGGCCATGGCAAACCGCGATCAAGGCTGTGTTTTTGGACCGAGTTAATATTGTTTCCAGCTATGAACGCGAGGTACATAGTCCGAATCTCGACATGAAAATTCCCTCGGTTATCGCGCTGAAAAACTACGTGAAGCCTTCCGAATATCCTGCCTTCACTCGATTTAATCTGTTTCTGCGAGACAAATTTACTTGCCAATATTGCGGCAGCTTGGACAATTTAACTTTCGACCATGTCATTCCCCGCCGCCAAAAGGGAAGAACAACCTGGGAAAATGTCGCGACGGCTTGTCTGCCCTGCAACCTGAAAAAGGGCGGCCGGACGCCAAAAGAAGCGCATATGCAGCTGTCGAACAAACCGATTAAACCAACTAACTGGCAGCTTCAGGAACATGGCCGTGCTTTCCCGCCGAATTTCCTGCACGAAACATGGCATGACTGGCTCTATTGGGACATCGAACTAGAAGGCTAAAAAGCCTGCAGCTTTTTAGCTGTCCTCGATTAGAGCAAATGGAAAGTCAAAAGGTCAAGCTGATTGAAAACATGGTGTGATAGGAGTCCTTCTTCGAAAGTGGTTGAGCCCTTTCTATTTTGCGCCAATATGTCTGTCCTAAGCTTAATGAGAAAAGTTCTGCATCAGCCGAGATCGTATCAATTTTTACGATCATCAGGATTTTCTTGACCACGTTGTCACAGCCGTGCAGCTACGCGGCATGACTGATAACCTCCCCAACGATTCATCGGCAACACCTTCACTGGTCGTTCGCCAAAATCCTGACATTAAATATCTCGGCAAATTGCTCGGTGATGTAATCCGTTCTTATGGCGGTGAAGAGCTTTATCGTCGCACCGAGTATATTCGCTCGACCAGCGTCGATCGCCATCGCGGTGTCGCTGATGCAGAGGCAATTGATCCAGGCCTTGATGCATTGTCACTGGACGAAACCACAGCTTTTGTACGCGGTTTCATGCTGTTTTCTTTGCTCGCCAATCTCGCTGAGGATCGTCAAGGAGTGGCCGCAGAAGAAGGTGCCAGCGTCACTGAGGCCATTGAAAAACTGGCTAGTGAAGGGGTTGATGAAAAAGCGATATTGGCCGTGCTCGACGATGCCCTGATCGCGCCCGTGTTGACCGCCCATCCTACCGAGGTCCGGCGTAAGAGCATGATCGATCATAAGGCGCGGATTGCCGAATTGTTGCTGATGAAAGATGCCGGAGCGGACACCACGCCCCAAGGCGACGTACTTGACGAAGCCATCATGCGGCAAATCGCACTGCTTTGGCAGACAAGGCCGCTGCGTCGCGAGCGTCTGTTTGTAACCGATGAGGTGCAGATTTCACAGAGTTATATGCGCGATGTATTTCTACCCGTACTGCCGAAACTTTATGGCAAATGGGAAAAAGTACTCGGCGCTCGCCTACCCAACTTTCTAAAACTCGGCAGCTGGATTGGCGGTGACCGCGACGGTAACCCGTTTGTCGACGCCGATGCGATGCGCGAAGCTTTGTCGCGCGCTGCAGAAACTGTCATCGGCTATTATCTTGCCCGTATCCATGCAATGGGCGCGGAACTGAGTATTTCCACAGAGCTCGCGGATGTTCCGCAAGAAGTATTAGCCTTGGCTGAAGCCAGCGGTGATGATGCCCCAAGCCGCAAAGACGAACCCTATCGGCGCGCTCTTTCCGGTATCTATGCGCGTCTTTCCGCCACCCATTTGAAACTATGCGGCCATGTTCCCGGACGCCCTTCACCAATTGCTGCAGACCCCTACGAAAATCCGCAGCAACTGCGCAAAGATCTGGTTACACTGGCGCACGGCTTACGTTCTGGCGGCAAAGGTGTCTTTGCAACATCGGGCGCTCTGGGTCGTCTCATTCGCACAGTTGAACTGTTCGGATTTCACCTCGCCACGCTCGATATGCGTCAAAACAGCCGTATCCATGAGCGAGTTGTTGCCGAACTGCTCGCCGAGGCCGGCGTAGAAGACGATTACCTCAGTCTAGACGAAGATGCGCGTGTAAAGATCCTTCGGCAGGAACTGGCGAATAATCGCCCGCTGGTGAGCCAATGGATCAACTATAGCGAAGAGACGGCAAAAGAATTGTCTATCCTGCGCGCTGCGGCCGAGGCCCATGATCAATATGGACCTGAGGTTATCGTCAACTACAACATCAGCAACGGTGAAACTGTTTCCGATATCTTGGAAGTTTATGTTCTGCTGATGGAGGCGGGCCTATACCGCGCTTCGGCCGACAATAGCGCAGCACCAACCTGCCCAATCATGGCCGTGCCCCTGTTTGAGACCGTTGCAGACTTGGAAAATGCACCGCAAGTCATGACCGACTTTTTTGCACTACCGGAAATGCAGGCCCTGACGCGTGCCCGCGGCGCTCAGGAAGTCATGATCGGCTATTCGGACAGCAACAAGGATGGCGGTTATCTGACCTCGACCTGGAGCCTGTTCAAAGCCAGCCAAGCGCTAACACCCGTGTTTGATAATGCTGGTGTAAAAATGCAGTTGTTCCACGGCCGTGGCGGTGCGGTCGGTCGCGGTGGCGGCTCTGCCTTTGGCGCGATCAAAGCGCAGCCCAAAGGCACTGTAGACGGGCGTATCAGGATTACCGAACAGGGCGAAGTCATTGCTGCGAAATATGGCACAATGGCGGTAGCTGAAGCCAATCTTGAGGCAATGACATCGGCAGTTTTGCTCCGTTCGCTTGAGCCCGATCCATCCGAAGAAAAGGTCCAGGCTGGCTTTGCCGAAGCGATGAACCAGATTTCGCAAACCGCTTTCGCAGAATATCGAGACCTAGTTTATGGTAACGACAGTTTCAGGACCTTCTTCCGTCAAATGACACCGCTCACAGAAATCGCAAAGCTGAAAATCGGGTCCCGCCCGGCCAGCCGGACAAAAAGCGACAAAATTGAAGATTTGCGCGCCATCCCCTGGGTCTTTAGCTGGGCACAGGCGCGGGTGATGTTACCGGGCTGGTATGGCGTTGGTCAGGCACTCAGCGCCCATGATGACGTTGAGAAACTGAAAGATATGGCGCAAAGCTGGCCCTTTTTTATGGCAACGCTGTCCAACATGGAAATGGTTCTCGCCAAGTCCGACATGGGTATTGCGGCTCGCTATGCCGAACTGGTTGAAGATGAAGTCATACGAGAGAGCTATTTCAATCGTATCCGTTCCGGCTGGGAACAAACCCGCGATATCTTATTGGAGATCACCGACCAGCCCCACTTGCTGGCCAAGAACCCTGCGCTGTTCAACAGCATCGAATTGCGTCTGCCCTATATTGAACCACTTAATCACTTGCAGATTGAATTGATGAAACGTCTACGTGCCGGAGAAGACGATCCGCGCATTGGGGAAGGCATACAATTGTCGCTTAATGCTATTGCGACGGCACTGAGGAATAGTGGGTAGAATGAGAGCTTACTGAGTTCCTGCCCGAGGGAGAGACTGTTTCAAGCTTCAAGCCGCAAGACCGGATTGGCACCGTCTTCAAATTTATAGGAGGGATTCTGTGCCAAAAACTCCTCAACCGCGTTTCTACAACCGCCATAGTCGTGAAAATCATCGATCACGATTACGCCGCCGGGGCTGAGTTTTGCGGCAATTGCCCCCAAGCAATAGGATACAGGCTCGTACCAGTCGCAATCCACATGGGCAAAAGCGAGGCTGTTCACTTTCACGGTCGGCCAGCTATGCTCAAACAGTCCTTTGTAGAGAAAAATACCGTCTTCACCCACGGTCAAACCATATTGAGCAAAGCTGTCTTTAACGTCTGCCAGCAGATCATCGCGGTATCCATAATATTGCTGACCATCAATGCCGCGCGATGTACCGGATTTGATCGCCGCATAACGTGATTTCGACTTGGGATCATCTTTTTCGGATGTGGGTTCCGGGATCATTCCGAAAACATCCAACCCATGGAATTGGCCGGGAATGGAGCGGGCGCGACATTGGCTCGCAATCAGTATCGCCGATCCTCCTAGCGCCACCCCAAATTCAGCGAAATCGCCTTCGACATCACTGACAGACCGGAGAGCCTTCTCAATTCTGAGCAGCTTCGACGGCGAAAGATAAGTCAAGCCGTCCTTTCTCACAGAACGGGCAAGCCGCGAAAGGTCATGGCTGATAATTCTGTTACGCAGATGCCTTGCAAATGGCCGCAATCCGGTGGGCGTTGGCATACGCTGATAATAGATAGAAACCGATGAAATCCAATTCCTATTCTATCCCAAGCCCGACCCCAGAACCCGAAAAATGCACAGTATTGCGATGAAACGACCGCCAAGGATCACAGAGCAAACTCTTCGCCAACTGACAGATCGTCAATACCCCCTCCGATATGGCCCTTTTACCGCACAGTTTTGGAATCAGAGCGCTTCCAAACGGACGGGCAGACCATCCCTAGGCTGCGGGATCGGAAAGACCTGCCAATTTGGTTCGTAATCCGGACCACCAGACAGCACGATCCGATTCTGTGTCAGCATAGCGTGCATCAGGATCTTAATTTGCATATAAGCGAAATGCAGGCCCAAGCACATATGAGCACCTCCACCAAAAGGAACCCATGCATATTTGTGCCTTCCGGCGGAATTTTCCGGCGTAAAGCGCATCGGATCAAATTTAGTGGGATTTGGCCAGTGCTTTTCCATCTTGTGCACAAATTGCGGACTGATTCCGATATTTGTACCAGCAGGAATGGTATAATTGCGGAACGTAAATTCCTTGATCGCACGGCGCGGCATGCTCGGCACCGGCGGGATCATACGGAGTGATTCCTTAAATGCCATTTCCGTGAGTTCCAGCTTGCCCAGATCCTCATAGGCCAAGGACTGGCCAGCGGGAGCCACGCTCAGACATTCTTGACGCACCTTTTCCTGCCATTCCGGATGCTTTGCGAGCAAATAGGTCATGCTGGTCGCCGACGAAGTGATCGTGTCGTGCGCCGCCATCATCAGGAAGTTCATGTGATCAACAACTTCATCTTCCGTCAGCAGCTCCCCATCTTCATGGGTCGCCAGGCAGATTTGGGTAAAAATATCCTCGCCGCCCGTCTCACGTCGCTTCTTTACCTCGGGCGTGAAATAGCTGAGCAAATATTCTCGCGCCTTCACCCCGCGCCACATTTTCGTGAACGGGATCGGCGAACGCGCAACACCGACAGAAGCTTGTACTTCATCGACAAAAGCCTTGTTGATCTTGTCCGCTTCCGGCCCCCAGGGAATGCCCAGGATAGCGCTGGCCGCGGTATCAAGTGACAATGATTTAATTGCAGGATAAAATTTAAAACCCGTCCCGCTCCACTCGCCAACACGCTCGATAATGCCTTCATTTAGAACCTTGCAATGATGCTTCATTGGTCCAGGCTTGAAAGCAACGGAAAGCGCTTTCCGATCGGCCCGGTGGCGCTCGAAATCCATCAACATCAGTCCTCGCGGGAAAAGATTGTTGAGCACCGGCCCCCAACCCTGTTCGCTGGAGAATATCTTGTCCTTGTTGAACAATACCAGCTCGGTCGCATCTGCGCCAAGTAGCGTCACATTATCTTTGCCAAAATTATAGGTTCGATAGACGGAACCATATTTTTCGAACATTTGCCTGCCGAAACTGATGGGATCCTTAATGAGCTTCAGAGTGGAGCCAATGATCGGGAGCCCGTCTTCGCCCGGGATATGGGCCAAAGCCTCTTTACTCGGCGGTTTTACCCAATGCGGATTGGCGGCCTCTGTGTAGAGATGCCCATGGGCTTTTGCTGCGCTGGCCAAAGTAAAAACTCCTAAATTACGAGGGTAAGGCGACCATAATAGCTACTTTCATTAATGTCAGCAAGCATCTGTGTTCATTTCCAATTCAATCCATCAATGTTACAAAATAGGGCAGTAAGAAAACCATCCGGACGCAAGGGGCAAAATCCGGTAAGTCAAAGACAACGCTCGACATGCGCATATTCTCGCCGCGGTGCCGACGTAAAGAGGGGTATGGCCATGGCGCATTTTTCACTCGGAAGACTTTTGAAACCGGCAATGATGGGCGGTGCCCTATTTGCACTGAGCGCCTGTGCCTATGGCGACGGAACTTATGGTGACGGTTATGTGAATGGCGCAGGCTATGCCTGTGACCCTTATGGACTATTTGATGATTATTACGCCTGCGACGACGGCTATGGTTACGCCAATATCGGATTCGGCGGCGGCTGGTATGACAGTTTTTACTATCCCGGTTACGGCATCTATATTTTTGACCGCCGCGGTTCACGCTATGCGATGAAGCGGCATCATCGTCGCCATTGGGCACGGAAACGGGCGGAATATGGCTGGCGCAAAGACAGAAGACGCGCTGAAAAATGGCGCGACCTTACCCCGGAACAACGCGCAAAGCGCCGCGATCGTCAAGCGGAGCGTCGCCGAAATTTAACGCCAGAACAACATGCCGGACGCCGTGAACGCAGAGCCGAACGCCGACGCAACATGACACCGGAAGAGCGTGCGCAGCGCCAAGAGCGTAGAGCAGAAAGGCTCCGTAACATGACGCCGGAGCAGCGTGCCGAACGCCAGCAACGGCGGGCAGAAAGGCGTGAACGCAGGGCTAGTGAAGGCAATCGAACAGCCGGCGCGCGGACGGGCCGTGCCGGTTTGCGGGACGGCGCTATACGTGGCCAACGCCGCGGCGAGGCAAGACAAGCACGCCGTGCTGCAAATCGGCAAGGCAATAGCGTCCGCTCCGAACGCCGCAGCCAACAAGCCCGCCCTGCTGCAAGACAACGATCAGCGCCTGTTGCACGTTCAACGCCGCGACGATCATCACGCGGTGAAGTATCGCGGCGAAACGTGAATGACGATTGAGCCTCTCACCGGCACAAAAAATCGCTTGTTAGAACGTCTTTCAACGCGACCAAAAGTCTTCTGCGCGTCAGACATAGGAGCTGATTCGCTCGATAGACTGGAAAACCGCTATTCCCTCCCAATTTATGCCGAAAACAGTATCGATTTGGCAGGATAAGAGGCCTTGTTTTAGCGACAATGATACATTCACTGCATCGGTATTGATCTGATTCGAAACGAAACTTTATCAATTTCGGCCAATCACACCATATCGGTGTGAATAATAGTTAAGATAATTGTAATCTTTGCTCAAAACCGTTAGTTTCACTGATGTAAATAGTAACAGGGGCGTATTACTATGGCGACGGCCTATCATGACATTCAACCCGATGAATTCGAACCAGAACAGGTCCATCCGCAGCATGGCGTGATCATCGGCGGACCTGCCGCACGAGCCAAGCGTATCGAATATGGCATATTGTTGTCATCAATGGTTATCGGATCGCTAGGCGCGCTTTATTGGACGCTGACTCACGCTACTGGCTGGGTAGAATGGTCCGCTTTCCTTTTTGGTTATGTTCTGATCAACATGGGCGTAGGCATTGGCTATCACCGCTTTTACACACATCGCGCCTTCGAAGCGGGTCCGAAAATGCGCCTTGCAATCGGCATTATGGCACAAATGGCCTGTCAGGCATCCGTGCTGAAATGGGCGGCCGATCACCGCCGCCACCATGCCTTTTCCGATCGCGTTGGCGATCTACATAGCCCTTATATTGACGGGCATGGCAAGAAAATGTCGAAATGGAAGGGCCTCGGCATTGCCCATTTCGGCTGGCTGTTCGACAACACCACTTCTGACATGAAAGTTTACGGCAAAGGTCTGATCGATGACCCGCAGGTCTTGTGGTGCCACAAGCATCGTTGGTCGATCGCGATTTTTTCCAGTGTTGTGCTTCCGGCACTATGGGCGCTCGCCTTTGGTGGACCGGAACATATTATCGGCACTATCCTGATCGGCGGTTTTTTCCGTAATTTCTTCTTCCTGAACTTTGTGATGGGCGTGAACAGCGTTGGCCATGTCTTCGGCTCACAGCGTTTCAAAACCAAAGATGGATCACGCAATAACTGGTTCATGGCATGGATGACGTTCGGCGATGGCTGGCACAACAACCACCATCAGCACCCACGTTCGGCCTATGCCGGCATGATGTGGTGGGAAGTGGACGTGAACGGCTACATCATCTCGTTATGGGAAAAAATGGGACTGGTCTGGAATGTGCAGCGCGCGCCCAAATATGTCCGCGATGCTGATGGCAATTGGGTGCAAGAAAAGAAGCTGAATGCACCACAAACCGCAGACGTACCAAGCCCAGAGGCGATGTCTCTGGATGATGGTGGCGTTATGTTTGCCAAGGACGCAGTGCCTGGCGGAGTAAAAGCAACCTCCGAGACGGTCTGACCCTTAGCTTGGTTCTATCAATCGCAATATTATCGTCGCGGTCACCGTCTCATTCGGTCCTGGATTAACAGCAAGTTCTTCGACCGCTACACCGCGGCTTTCCAGTCTCGCGAGCCAGCCGAACAAGGCGGTTGGCTTGGCCGATGTAATGGTCAGTCTGACCGCACCATTGGTTTGCGGTTCAAGGCGACCAACGGCAAAACCGGCTTCTCCGGCATTTTGACTGACAAAAACATCCAGTGGTCCGGCGACCGGTTTGACGGCGCCATCCGCCGGAGCGGTCAGCGCTTCCACTTTCGCTTCAATCCGTGCCTGGCCATCCGTTGCCTGCTGATAACGCTGCTCCGCCGACGCAAAAGCGCTAATAAAGGGCAGAATGATTGCGTAATATCCGATTACCAAGGCGGCCAGAACAGCGCCGACGCCAATGAGTATTTTCTCCCGCGAGCTGAGCGCGTGGAACCAGTTTTTGATCGATTCCATCATGGTGCACGCACCGTAATATCAGCTTTAGCTGACCCTGTTGCATCGGTCCGCGGAGTTGCAGTGATAACAAATCCGGCATTTTGCAGCGCGATTAGAGCCGGGTTCATATCCTCATTTCTCACCGCGGTAAGTCCGGCGAAAACAGTACCATCCTTGCGATAACTGATCCGTTCAATCGATACGCCCTGAGTCTTTTGAATGGCAGAGAATAGCGCAGAGGCCGGAACTGGGAAGGCGACATTACCACGATTTTCCTGAACCAGCCGTTCGTTCAACAAACGATCAGCTTCTTCCACGCTTTCTACCGCCCCGATTACCGGCTCCGCGGCGGCCAGAGCAGCAGCGTCTGCATCAGCTGCAGCCCAATGATATTTGATCAACTGCACGGCTGGGATCAGCAAAGATATCAGAACAAGCGCAGCAGCCATCCAAGCCATGGTCCGCTTTTGCGAGACGGTCATATACTTATCGACTTTTTTGGCAAATGGGGCAGAACGCAGATTAACCGCATCACGGCTGGTCGCTGCGCTCGTCAGTGCGTCATCAATCCCCGTTTCGGTCAGGCTTGCAACATTATGATCACCGATCAGGTGCGGCCGCAAGGATGGTTCATCCGGCGCGATCATCTGCTCGCCCCGCAAAATTGTTTCAAAACCGAAATCCGCAGCAATGACCTGACCCTCTTCGGCCGGGATCAGCCATCCAGCCGGTATAATAGCATCGGGATCAATGCCGAGAGTTTCCAGTTGCGATAAGCCATCAGACATGACGGTCATGCTGACCGAAGCCGAAATGGTCTCGCCGGAATCTTCAATCATCGCAGCGATATGCAGGTTTTCCGGGTCCAGGCTATCATCCTGAGCTGCCAAACGCGCCGCAGCCAATGCCTGCTGCTCGGTCAGGTCTTCCGGTGTTTCATGCCAGCGCACAATTGCCTGCGCTGCGGACATGATTGCAATATGCACGATTGGCTCATCATTGGCTGATGGTAGTTTCAGGCCAGCAGCCAGCAGCGGGTCTGAATCACAGCCTTTGGCTTCGATCACACTGTCGGTGACAAGCCACCATTGCAGCGATTTTGTCCCTGCTATGGGAAACTCTGTTACAAGGACTTGAGATACCGACATTAGCTGTCAAAGACCCCGTTCAGTAGATGGCAGGCAAGAGGCTGTAACAGTTTTTGTTCCAACATGACCTCCCCGACTCGGCTGAACTTTATTATGTCTATAGCCGTTAGCTAGTCAATTTTGGACGCCATGTCACCTTTGGCAATTCGCTTACTCGGCATAGATATCTGCGTCGTCGTCTTCACCACCCGGTGCGCCGTCTGCACCCAGCGAATAGAGATCAAAACCAGGGCCATTGCGTCCGGGATTATCATATTGATACGGTCGTCCCCACGGATCATCGGGAAGCTTCTTGATATAGCCGCCTTGCCGATATCGCGCGGACGGGGGAAGCGACGCAGGTGCGTTGGTCAACGCCCCCAAGCCGTCGGCAGAAGTAGGATATGTCAGGTTATCGAGCCGGTACATTTCCAGCGCCTGGCCCAATGTAGCGATATCTGCTCGTGCCTTTTCAACCATTGCGCGATCCTGACTAGGCAGGACATTGATAACAACGACAGTCGTCAACAGTCCGAGGATAAAAATGACCACCATCAGTTCAACCAATGTGAACCCGTTCGCCTTTGGCTTCTTTTGATTTTTACGCCTCAAAGGACGGCTCATATCGGTGAAAAGATTAAATAAAATCTTGAGCATAAATTTTCCTATCCATCCGGTCCTATAGTCCGGCAAGATTCTGAAGCTGTAATATCGGAAGCAATATAGCCAAAATTACAACCGCAACAACACCGCCCAGAAAAACGATGATCAATGGTTCCAGCAGTGACAAAGCGGTCGAGGTAAAATTGTCAAATTCGCGTTCCAGATAATCCGCTGCCCGGGCCAGCATATCATCAAGCTGGCCCGATGCTTCACCGCTGGCGGTGAGATAGACCAACATCGGCGGGAAAACGCCGGTATTCTTGAGTGCTTTCGAAAGACTTCCACCCCCGCGGATAGCCTCCACCATATCTTCCGATGCCTTGCGCAGCACTGAATTGCTAATCGTATTGGTTGTCAGCCGCAGCCCTTCCATTATCGGCAACCGGCTAGCCACCATGGTCGACAGTGTTCGGGCAAGCCGAGCAGCGTTTAAATCCCGCAGCAAGCGGCCGATAAACGGAAGGCGGAGTAGGAAGCTGTCGAAGCGATATCGGATATGCGGCTCTTTCAAAGCGCGCCAGGTGATCAGAACAAGAACCCCGATAGCAGCAAGAAGCGCCCACCACCAATTGGCGAGAAAATCGGAAATGCCGATCACCAGCCGGGTAACGAATGGAAGCTGCTGGTTCACATCATCAAATTGTTCCACGACTTTGGGAACAACTGCAATCATCAACAAGGCCACGACCACAATCGCGACCAGGGCGAGAACGATCGGATAAGCCAGTGCGCTGATGAGCTTACCGCGCATCTCGGCTTGGCGTTCGAGAAGATTGGCCAGGCGCTCGGTGATGTCCGGCAATGTGCCGGAGCTTTCCCCAGCCGAAATCATCGCGCGATAGAGCGGCGGAAAGCTTGCCGGTTCACGGCGCATGGCCTCGGCCAGTCGCTGCCCTTCGATAACACCACCATGGACCGCTCCGATCCGATCCCGGACATGGGCTTTTTCGTTCTGATTGCCGATCGTCCGCAACGCTTCTTCCAGCGGGCTGACTTGCACCAGCGATGACAGTTGGCGCGTGAACAAGGTCAGTTCTTTGGACCGCAGTTTTTTGGGACCAAATAGTGAACGTGCCGGTTTTGCTTCCGCGCCCTGTGCTGTTTCGACATTTACGACATAAAAATTGCGCTCCGCCAGCTTCGCCCGCGCCGCGTCATTGCTGTCCGCCGCTAACCGGCCAGTTTTCTCGCGCCCCTTGGGATCGATAGCGGTATAGGAAAAATCAGGCATCGATCTGTTCGTCCAGAACTTCGCGGCGGGAGATACGAATGCCTTCTTCCGCGGTGGTCAAGCCTTCACGGACCAGTGCACGTGCTGCTGAACCGAGATTGGGCTTTTTCAGAAACGCATGGGCCGCAATACGCGCTTCATCGCCGCCATCATTGATCAATTTGCGGATGGTTTCATCGACGCGGATTGCCTCGAAGACACCAATTCGGCCCTGAAAGCCGGTGTGATTACATTCGTCACAGCCCACTTCCCGATACACCACGGTACCATTGTCAAAGCCCAGCAAGGAAGCAAGACTGCCGTCCGCCTGTATCGGGACGCGGCAATGCGGGCAAAGTTTGCGCACCAGCCGCTGAGCGATGACGGCCCGCAGGGTAGAGGCAAGCAAAAACGGTTCGACCTTCATATCTCGCATCCGCGTAATCGCGCCGACCGCGTCATTGGTATGGACGGTGGACAGCACCAAATGCCCGGTCAGCGACGCCTGTACGGCGATTTCCGCCGTCTCCCGGTCACGAATTTCCCCGACCATCACGACGTCAGGATCCTGACGCAAGATCGCCCGCAATCCAGCGGCGAAGGTCAGACCAACTTTGGAGTTAACCTGCGTCTGACCAATGCCTTCAATCGCATATTCCACCGGGTCTTCGACGGTCAGGATATTCCGGCTGCCATCGTTCAACTGTTTCAGGCCGGCATAGAGGCTTGTCGTTTTACCCGAACCGGTGGGCCCAGTAACGAGAATGATACCATTGGGTTCGGCCAAGACTTCGGTCAGAATTTCATGCGTTGTTTCGGACATGCCGAGCAGGTCCAGCGATATCGACGCGCTCTCCTTGTCCAATATGCGCATAACGACACGCTCATTGGCACGATTGGGCAAAGTAGAAACACGCACATCCAGAAGTTTTCCAGCCAGAGTCAGGCTGATCCTGCCATCCTGCGGGATACGCCGTTCGGCAATATCAAGCCGCGCCATGACCTTGATCCGGTTGACGATGACAGAGGCGACATGCGGTGGCATGCGCAGTTTTTCCTGCAATACGCCATCGACACGCATCCGCACCACCAAGCCAGTTTCATAGGGCTCGATGTGGATGTCCGAAGCCCCCTGGCGCGCGGCTTCCGCGATGATTCCATTGATCAACCGGATGGTCGGCGCATCATCCGCGCTGTCGAGCAAGTCTTCGGCACTTGGAATATCGCCAGCAATATCATCAAGCGCATCATTGCTGAGGCTCATGTCACCGGCCATAGCAGCGGCACTGCCATCCATTGCATAATGATCGGACAAAGACCGTTCAAAATCCTCTGGAGATACCAGATCAACATCAAAAGGCATGGCAAGATAGCGGCGCAGTTCCAGCAGGGCCTGTGGATCGGCCCCCTCTCGCATGGCAACCGACAGACGTTCGCCATCGCTGCGCATCAACAACACACCGTGATCGCGCGCAAAAGCATAGGGAATATCTACCAGGGGCGAAGACGCCAGTTCTTCGCTCACAGGCTTGTCATTATCGCCGGAAACTTCTGCATCTGTTCCCTTCGCGATTTTCATCAGTCATCCTTCTCCGCATCGGTATTGCTGGGTGAAACGGGCACAGGCTGGACGGCACCGCTATTTTGCGGAGCAGCGACAGCGCCGGGCGCATAAATAATCTGATCCCCTGGCTGTGTTTCGGCGGCAGGAGGCACAGCGCCCATATAGTCGCGGACAAGCACATCCAATGATGGTTCGAGTTCCGGATCACGGCGAAGCTGCCGGTTGCGAATATAGCCATAGCGCCGCGCCGAAAAGGCTCTGGCATCCGAGCGACTGCGCATTATTTTCGGCCGGATAAAGACCATCAAATTGGTTTTAACCCGTTCCCTGCCTCGCGACTTGAACAGCTCGCCTATCAGAGGAATGTCCCCCAAAAACGGGATTTTCTCGATTGTGCGGCGCTCATTATCGTCAAGCAAACCGCCTAGAGCGATAATCTCACCATCACCAACGGTAACAGTGGTCTGAATTTCGCGCTTGTTGATGATCAGTTCGTTGAAATCGTCTGACACCGGACCAGCAATCGAGCTAACCTCCTGACGCAGTTCCAGCCGAACCTCGTCGCCCGCATTGATTTGCGGTGTAACTTCCAGCTCGATACCGACATTCTGGCGTTGGATCGTGCGGAAAGCATTGTCGAAATTGTCGGACAAGGCTTCGCCGGTCGAAACCGGAATTTCCTGACCGAAAAGGATGCTGCCTTTCAGATTATTGTTCACCGTCAGGGATGGCGTGGACAGCAGGTTGGAATCGGAATCCCGCTGAACGGCATTGATGATCGTCCCCAAAATCGTATCGCCGCCTAACGAGGTTGCAAATCCAGTAAACGATCCACGCGCCCCCAATATCGCATCAGCCGCATTTTCGAGTAACTTGTCACCCACTGCGCTATTTGTCGTGGTCGTCGTTGCCGTATCAGTTGTTGTGGTCGTCGTGGTATCAAATTGGTCGGCCAGCAGGCCTCCCGCAATATCAACAATATTCGGACCTGCGTTAGAGAAATTGGTGACCGCAAACGGCGTGTCCTTGCCGCCGATAAGGAACTGGATACCGAGTTCGCGGGCCAGCGAGTCCGAAATTTCAACGATAATCGCTTCGACCGAGACTTGCTCCTGACGCGTATCAAGCTGCCGGATTAATTCGCCAACCATACGCTGTACATCGGGATTGGCGGCAACAATGATGGCATTTGTGCCTTCATAACGCGTGACAACGGCCGGGCCGTGACGGGATATACCATTGCCAGAACTACCGCCCGTCGATATCGGCGTGACCGCAGGCGTCGAACCTCCGTTACCGCCGTTTGTTCCGGACGCGGGCGCAACGGATGAAGGAGCAGTGGCTGGAGATCCGGCGCTGCCCTGCCCCATTAGTTGTTCAATCACGGGTAGCAGCTGTTCCGCATTCGCATAGTCCAGTTGATGGACCCGGATTTCCGTGCCGGATTCTGCGCGCTGGTCGAGTTCCCGCGCCATCTGCGCAAATTTGGTCACCGCGCCCGGGTCGCCGCGCAGAGCAATACTATTGCTACTATCAATCGGGACAACCGTGACCGGTGCAATCGTTCCGTCCCCACCCTGTTGAGCCAGTGCCTGCAACGAGGTTGCGATTTCACGCGCGCCCGCATTTCTAAGATTCACGATTGTCGATGCAGCGCTATCTTTATCGATCTTGGCGACAAGCGCGCGAACACGGCGAATATTGTCTGCATAATCGACGATCACCAGACTGTTGGCGTTACGATTGGCGGTAATCGCGCCTTGCTTACTGATGAGTGGGCGTAGTGTTTCCAGGGCAGCGGTTGCTTCAATAGATTTCAGTCGGACGACTTCAGTGACAAACTGATTGGCCGCGGATTGCCGCGTTCCGATACGTGTCGGCTGCGTCGCTGCACCATCGGCAGGCTGAATACGATAAGCCCCGCGCGTGGTTGGAATGGCCACCAGATTATTGGCCCGCAACGTCGACAAGAAAATTTCAAAATATTCGGACCGGGATAGTGGCCGGTCCGTCACAACAGACACTTTACCCTGCACCCGACTATCGACGATGAAGGTACGGCCGGTGACCCGGGCCGCATCCTGCACAAAGGCGCGGATATCTGCATCGCGCACGTTCAGGCTATGCTGCGCAAAAGCGGGCGCAATGGCCAAAGGCCCAAGAACCGCCAGCGATACCGACCATTTGGCCGCCATTTTTGTAAGTATGTGCTTCATCATTCTGTTCCCATATTAATCGCTATGGGAACAGTATCGGCACCACGCTCTACTTCAACAGAGACCCGGCCACCCGGTGCAAGCTGGTTTTTCAAAGCCGCGATATCACTGGCCGACGAGATTGGCTGCCCGTTGACCGAAACGATGATATCGCCATCCATGAAACCGGCCGCCCGAAACAAGTCACCATCACCGCGAGGTGACACGACAATGCCCGTCACCTTGCCATCCGCGCTGCGCGGTGCCAGATCAACGGCATTGGCAATCACTGCCGCCGCCGGAGCTTGCCCAAGTGGGCTTTCCCGTGATGGAGTCTGCAATCCGGCTGGTTGAGATGTTTCTGCATCCTCACCGCCGACCGTTTGCGCTGGTATCGATTGATCCAGATACAGACTCTCTCTGGTGCCACCGCGATCAATTACAACATGATCAAAGTTGACGACATCCAGTTTTACACCAGACATGATCTCCTCACCCACGGCATAGCTTTGTTGGACACCATCTGGCCCAGCCAATATGGCTGATCCCAGGCCGGAGCCCTCATTCATTCTAATGCCGAACAGGGTGAGTTGCAGCGAAGTGACGACATTGGCGGTGGTCGCCGGGCCTTTGCGGTAAAATGGATCGAAACTGTTAAACAGCGACAAACGCGATTGCGGTGACAAAATCTGCACCTCCCGCGCTTGCCAATCCCCCACCGGTCCCAAGGGCGTGACGAACAACCAGATCAGTCTGATCGCTTGTATCACCAGCAAAACTGCCAATATGCCCAGTAAAACCGGATAAAGGCCCGGCATGGTTAGCGCCCGGCCCTTTACCAAAAATTGGTTAGAAGATTGAATAACCACGAATCCCCGCACTCTGCTTCCCAGAGTTGCTATAACGATTTGGTGACCAACCTGCGACTCATTGATGACAGAAAAATTACACCGCCCTGTCAGTGGCTCTTTTCAGCGATTAAGTAACAAAATCCAATGATCAGAAGTTGATACCAATGCTCATCGAAAAGCGTGTTCCGATATCATAACCGTTATTGATGATGCGCGTATTGTTCAAAGTTTGAGATTCGCGATAATCCGTGCCCAGAATGTTACGCGCTTCAAATTTCAACTCAAACTCCTGACCTGCAATTTGGAGTTGTTCCCGCATGACAAAATCCAACTGCCAACCCGTACGTTCGATGAGGTCCGGCTGGTCCTGCGGCCCGCGAGCGGTAACGCGCGGACTGTTATAGGTCACCAAAATCGTCTGCTGTGAAAGGCCTTCTTCTGCTTCCATACCGAATTGCAGGTTGGCGACATGTCTCGACTGCCCCGTCAGACGATCACCATCGTCAAACAGGTTCGACGCACTGGTAGGTTGCAGAGTCACCGGGTTGATCGCTGTATCACCATCGGCAACATTTATTTCCGATTTGGTGTAGGTGTAATTTGCAGCAAGGAGCAAACGGCGATCTTCAAAAAACTCGCCGCCAAATACGGTATCTAGCGGGAAATATTTAACCAGCTCGACTTCTGCGCCATAGAGCTTTGCATTGGGCGCGTTGGAGAAACCAGTGAACAAAGTTCCCCCGCCTTGAACGAAGGCGACATTTTCAATCGGATTGTCGATATCCTTGTAAAAACCGGCCAATGTGATCCGCTCGCCGCGGCCGATATAATATTCGAACCGGCCTTCCAGATTGATCAGCTCACTGTCTTGCAGCAGCGGGTTACCGATGAAGGTTCGGTCAGTCTCCAGATCGAGAAATTGTTGCGGTGCCAATTCACGGAATTGCGGCCGCGCAACTGTTTTAGATGCCGCCAACCGGAATTGCATATCATCCGCAAAATTCCAGGTCAGCGTTCCGGCGGGAAGCCAGTAATCATTGTCCAGACCGGTTGCAACGGCCGCTTGGCTGCCAGTCAATGTGATTGGCGATACTTCCTGTTGAGCGTCTTCATATCGTACGCCGACATTCAAACGCAGCCCATCGGCCAATTCGGCATCAATCTGACCATAGCCAGCATGGATTTCCAATTCGGCAGTGTACGCGGGAACCGACAGCTGGGTTGCCACTTCGCGTAGCTCGATATTCTGTGTGAACACGTTGAAATCGGACAGCAGGAAATCAATCCGCTGCTGATCAAACGGAACCGGTAATCCGTTTGCGGGAACAAAACGGAAGTCCCTACGCTCTGCATTACGATCATTGAGATAGTAGCTGTAGCCCGCCGTCAGGTTGACCGGTACGCCGATGTTGGTTTCATATCCAAAGTCAATGCCAGCACCATAGACGTCATCATTTAGATTACTGAATCGAACACGTGCGGATTCGCCGGGCGAGGTCAGATCGTTGACAAAGTCATTCGCGAGAAGCCGGTCGAAAGCATAGCTATATGTGCGCTCATAAGGCGCGTCGCGTTTTGAATTGGCATAACTGCCGCGCAGATCGACGGAAAATTCATCAAACTTGAACTCGCCGACAAATTGCGTGGTGTAGAGTTGCCGTTCAAACCAGCTGGTCCGCCCTTGGTTAAGCAGAGTTTCTTCGTCGACGTTAATCGCATCAATGCCCTGCTTGATGTTAGCATCTTTGACCGTGTCGTGAATGTAGAGATTGGTCAGACGCAGCTTGTGCTCGCCAATTTCCGCCGACAGAGCCAGCAGGCCATTGACGATTATCCGATTCTCGGTTGTCAGGAAGTTGAAATTCTGGTCGGGGCGCAAGCCATCCGTACCATCGATATTGACAATACCTTGCGACGTTTGCTGCAAACCGCCGCGTGTCCGCCAGCTATTTTCATATCCGGCTGTGGCAATGATCCCCAAAAATGTATCCCCCAGATCAAGGGTCGTTCCGCCAGTAATCTCGGCCGAGAAATTCGCGGGGATATCATTGTTACGCTGGATTAGAGAGGTTTGCGCATTATTCAGGCTAGCGGCGAAACTTTGCAAGTCTTCGCTCGTGAAGTTTGGACCGACCGAGATGGGAACATTCTGGTCTATCGCACGAGCCAAACCATCCGGGATATCCCGAACGCCGCTGTCATAACCGAGAATGTCGAGGTCAGAGCCGTCGTAGGTATAACCCAGATTTCCGGTAGTCTCAGTATCCCCGCTGATGCCCGCACTTATTTTCAGGAAGGGTTCTTCCGGCGTCGACTTTGTGGTCAGATTGATCACACCGCCACCGAATTCACCGGGATAGTTTACCGAGTAGCTTTTCTGAACCACGGTCGAAGCAATTACACTGGTCGGAAAAATATCCAGCGGCACCACACGTCGCAGGGGTTCGGGAGAAGGCAATGGCAGGCCATTGAGCAGCGCCAGAGAATAGCGCTCACCCAGACCGCGAACGAAAACAAAACGGCCACCGACAACGCTGAGACCGGTTACCCGCTGAAGCGAACCGGCAATATCGCCATCTGCTGCACGGGCAATTTCTTCCTCACCCAGAACGGACACAACTTCGGAAGTTGCGCGGATCGGATTAGGGATGAACCGTCCACGAACAATGATTTCGCCGCTAAAATCTCCGCCGGGCGCGGAGATATCAACATCCTCATCCGGCAACGGTTCTCCATCCGGAGTCCCGTCGGCCTGGTCGGGCTGGGCCGCCGCGCTGTCGGCAGTTGCCTGGGCCAATGCAGCAGGCGAAAACAGCGCTGTGCTCAAAAATAGACTGGTGACCAAAGATGCCCGCTTCGTCATCGGATTATTCCTTTTTATAACTCAAAAAAGGGGATGGCGACTGTGCGAGCCGCCATCCCAACACTATGTTTTCAATCAACCAATTGTTGGAGCGGTCGCGCAGTCATCGGCATAGAGACCACATGTCCAGCCCTGGAAACGAGTGTCGTTCGCATCTTGGACTGCGCCGATATAAGCCGCGTCTTCGAAGAAAGCGTCCACGCCGCTGACCGCAAACGGGGTCACAGCATTCTCGTTGGCGCCGTTGATAAATGCAGCCAGGGCTGAAGAACCGCCACCGCTGGCTAATGTGGAGGTGCCAGATGCGGTATTGTTGGTACCGGCATTGAACAGGGTCTCGATTTGCGCCACGGTTATGTTGCTATCATCCACAAATGATGTGGCACAGCTCATGAACAACGATTCAAATACCGGAGGACCATTTTCATCGGGTGCAGCGCCCGCGGCCTGGATGGTGGTCGCACTATCGATATCGATACAAGCGGCCGGGCTGTTAAATACGCTGTTATAGAAGGCGTAATCACCACCACCACGCAGCAGGATGACGTGATCCTGACCACTGGACACAAACGTTACGTTGGCCAGTTTGTGATCCTGACGCGGTTCTGCGTCTTCATCGCCGTTGGAATCCGCTTCCATGACGTGATCCCCGCCACCAGCGCGTTGCACGACCAGTACAAATTGGTTGTTGCCCTTGTAGCCGGAGTCAGAGTCGACCGAATCATCATCATTGCCGGTCAACGCTATATTCTTACCGTTCACGCGGCCACCGAACCACTCGACGCCGTCATCAGAGCTGTTGTGCACCTGAATATTCTGGAAGAATGTGCCGCTACCGATACCGGCCATTGTAATCCCGTTCAGCTCATTGCCGGGAGAGATTTCGAAGCCGGGATAGCGGACCTGAATATAAGACATTCTGCCGCTTGAATCATTTGGTTGTGTGCCGCCATAAAGCCGGTTGATCGGCCCTTCTACGATGGCCTCACAATCCGTCCGGGCGCCGCCTGGGTTGGATGCCCCACCCGTTGCACAATCAGAAATAGGAGCCCGTCCTAGAATCACTACACCGCCCCATTGACCGATGCTGTTCTCGTTATTTGCGCCTTCGATATTTTGACGCGAGGTCATGATGATAGGCTCTGATGCCGTGCCCTCGGCGAATATCTGAGACCCTCGATTGACATATAGGAAGTCGCCGCCGGAGGAACCAAACATCACCACGCCCGGTTCAACCGTCAGAACCCCAGTCGCGCCGCCATCAACTCCAACCTCAACGGCTCCGTTCAACGAATAGATAGTACCATCGCGCGCGGGGAGCACCAGATTGCCGGTGATGACGCCAGAAAGTTGGCAGTTACGCAATTCCTGATTATTGTTGGTGTTGATCGTCCCCACATTGGCTGTACCCGTTGGACAATCAGCAGCCGGACCAGTTGGTGTAGGGGTCGGCGTGGGGGTTGGTGTCGGCGTAGGTGTGGGCGTCGGGGTTGGTGGAACGATCACAACACCTTCACCCGGCGATGCGACATCATCGGCACCACAAGCGGTCACCGCAATCGCTGCAACACCAGCGAAAAGTACAGAACGAATTTGCTTATTCAACATGGATCAAGTCTCCGCAGATTACTGATTTCAAACATTTCAGATCAGATGATGTGGAAACGAATCAAAGATGCCCCCATCGCCTTCTGCAACGGGCACTAGGCGCGTCAAATGACCCGCCGATGCTGTTTGCATGACTCTTTGGAGACAAAAATATTTCAGGATTATTGCAGTCGCTTTGGGAGCCGCCAAAGCGCTTTGTTTTTCATGCTGCAGTGCAAAAATACATCACAGGAAATTTTGTTGAAACAAAAACGGCGGCCGCAGAAGCGACCGCCTAATCATAATGATAGGATTTGTCGGTTTAGCGCGAAGCCATCCGTTCGTTGAGATTGTTCAAGGCGATCTTGGCAGCCTTGCGAGAATCGATCACCTGACCATCGGCCAGCACGAGATCAAAGCTGCGGTTGCTGTTCATCGCCGCCGTGAACATTTTCGCTGCATCGCCAGTGCGTCCGGTGCGAGCATAAGCCTGTCCCAGATTGATCATGACAGCGGGATCGGAGAGCTGCCCACTTTCCAGCTTTTCAACTGCGGCCTGATTGTCGCCAGACATCAGCGCATCATAAGCCAGTGCGCCTTTCTCATAACCAATTTCACCATCCTGCGCCTGTGCGAGGCCCGGCAAGGCAGCCATGGTCAGGCCCACAGCAACGGCCACAATCTTCGCGTTTTTCATACTCACTCTCCTGTTTCTTTGCGCTATTGTTACACTTTTGTGAATTATTTTGCAACATAACTGTAATGAAACTGTCATTGAAGAGTCATTAAAAAATGGCGGATAAGTGCCATTTTTATCGAAAGCGATGTACTTTCAACATGTTAGGGTCAAAGAAAAACGATAAATTTGTGAAAGAAAAAGACGCTATTCGGGCGACATGCCTAGCAAATCCTGCAAGTCTTTCAGCGCCTGCTGCTCGCCCGTTACTTTGATGGCTGCCATACCGAGCGTCGCGGCGGGTTTGCAATTAATCCCGAGATCATCAAGATAAATGCACTGCTCCGGCTGTACGTCCAAAGCCTCACACATCATCTCATAAATGCGAGGATCAGGTTTACGAATACCCGCCTTGCTGCTCTCGATAATATGATCGAACCGCGCCATGATCGCTGCGATCGCCGCCGCCTTCTCATCATTCAAAGCCATGCCGGAGCCTTTGCCGGATGGCACATTATTGGTGATGCAGCCGATGGTAAAACCCTTGGCCTTAAGTGTGTCGAGCATCGCCACCATCGCCGGCCGAATATCGCCAGCAAGACAAGCCAGCACCTCGCTGCCATTGAGTTCGATGCCTATAGCCCGCGCTTCTTCGGCAAATAGCTGGTCAAAGCCAGCTGCATCAATTTCAGAGCGTTCAAACTTCGCCCAGGCATTCTCATGCGGATTGGTGCTGTTAATCGTCCGCACGCTATGAATTGGCACGCCGCGCGCAGCCTCCAGCCGGTTAAACGCGTCGAAAGGCGAGCTGGTTATCACGCCGCCAAAGTCGAAAATTACGGTGTCATAGTTCATAGTGTTAGCGCTCATTTATTGAGATATTCCAATTTCAGACCGGACCTTTTCCAGCGGGTTTTGACCAGCTTTCCGGTTGCCGACAGACAGATATAGGCGTCCATCATATCGTCACCACCAAAGCAGATATTGGTGGTAAAAATATCCGGCGTCGCCACAAACTCGACCAGTTCGCCAGCTGGGGAAATCACACTGATCCCACATTCACCGATGGTTGCGACACAGATATTGCCGCTTTCCTCCACCGCCAGACTGTCGAAAAACTTATAGCCCGCTGGACGATAGACCGGGATGCCGGGACCGCCCGGGCCGGCATCGGGAGCCACTTTGCCCGGTTCGGTAATGTTGAACTTCATTAAACGGCAGGTGAAAGTCTCGGCTGCATAAAGCGTCTTGCCATCGGGCGACAGGCCGACACCGTTGGGATTTTGCGAGGGGAAGACAACCTCTTCCATGTAACTGCCATCGGCCTTGGCATAGAAAATCCCGACAATATCATGGCAGCGGTTTTCATAGTCGGTCTTGCCATGGTCGGTAAACCAGAAGCCGCCCTGGTCATCAAAGACGATGTCATTGGGGCCCCGCAGCACGCAGTCAAAATCGCCGCTTTTATACAGCACTTCCACCGCGCCGGTTTGTGGGTCTATCCGCTCGATCCGGCCGCCGGAATAGTCTTTCGCTATGCCGGCGGGGGTCAGATAACCGCCGGATTCCTGATATTCAAAGCCACCATTATTGCAGACATAGATTTTGCCATCCGGCCCCAAGGCCGCGCCATTGGGACCGCCACCTGGCTTTGCAATCACGTCCTTTGTGCCATCCGGCGCGATACGGGTCAGCTGCCCGGCTGCAATCTCGACCAATATGACGCTGCCATCCGGCATCGCAATCGGGCCTTCGGGGAACCGCAGGCCATCGGTGACAAGTTCCATATTTTTCCTCTCGATCTTTGTCACAGTCATTGCGGGAAAGCAGCGACAAGTCTAGTGCTGTCTCAACCGGTTACAGGAGCAACTATGTCCAACACTTATCCCCCCTCCCTGCAACTCCATATTGATGGCGAATGGATCGATGTTGAGGATCGCGACGTCCATCATGTCGTCAATCCATCAACCGGAAAAACCATTTCCGACCTGCCCAAAGCCAGCAAGGCCGATCTTGATCGCGCACTGGATGCCGCGGGCCGTGCCTTTCCGGTCTGGCGCGATACGCCAGTTGCCGCGCGTGCCGCCATATTGCACAAAGCCGCCGACCTGATGCGCGAACGGGCGCCGGAAATCGGCCGGATGATGACGGCTGAGCAAGGCAAGCCAGTGGGTCAGGCAACCGGTGAAGTCACCGCATCGGCGGCGATGTTCGATGTCATGGCCGAAGAAGCCAAGCGCTGTTATGGCCGCGTGCTGGTCCGCCCGACCGGACAGAATAGCTTCGTCAAATATCAACCGGTTGGCCCGGTGGCCGCGTTTAGCCCATGGAATTTCCCGGTCTATACACCGGCCCGCAAATTGGCCCCTGCCCTGGCCGCGGGTTGTTCGATCATTCTCAAGCCAGCCGAGGAAACACCAGCCAGCCCGATCGAGATGATCCGCTGTCTGCTGGATGCAGGTCTGCCCGCTGGCACCGCGCAAGTCGTGTTCGGTGATCCTTCCGAAGTGTCGTCGCATCTGATCGCCTCTGACATCATTCGCAAGATCAGCTTCACCGGATCGGTTCCGGTCGGCAAGCATCTGATGAAGCTGGCGACAGAAAATATGCAGCGCACGACTATGGAACTGGGTGGCCACGCGCCGGTTCTGGTCTTTGACGATTGCGATATGGACAAGGCGCTCAACCTGTTGGCGATGCAGAAATATCGCAATGCGGGACAGGTCTGCGTGTCCCCCACCCGCTTCTATGTTCAGTCCGGCATCTATGAAAAATTCGCGACGGAGTTCACCAAACGCGCGGAAAAAGTGCAGGTCGGCGATGGCTTTGGCGATAATATCGACATGGGTCCTCTTGCCAATCCGCGCCGCCCGGAGGCGATGGAACAGCTGATCAGCGATGCCAAAGCCAAAGGCGCAACCGTGCGTCTCGGCGGGGAGGCAATGGACAGCGACGGCTATTTTTACCGGCCAACTGTGCTGACCGAAGTCCCGCTGCAAGCGGACATCATGAGCAACGAGCCCTTTGGCCCCGTCGCCGCGATGCGCCCGTTTGACACTTTGGATGAAGCGATCGAACAGGCCAATCGCTTGCCGCTGGGTCTCGCCGCCTATGCCTTTACGGAAAGCCTGCGCACCGCCAATATTGTCGGGGACATGGTCGAAGCCGGCATGGTCGCGATTAACAATCTGACCGTCAGTCCCGGCGATGCGCCCTTTGGCGGCGTGAAACAATCCGGTCATGGATCAGAAGATGGCCCCGATGGCCTAAAAGCCTATATGGTGACCAAAGCCATTCACCAGAGTTGAGGACTAGCACAATGACAAAACGTACCCCAAATAAGAGAACGGGCGCGCAAGTTTTGGTCGATCAACTGGTGATCCAAGGAACGGACCGGATATTCACCGTCCCCGGTGAAAGCTTCCTTTCCGTTCTCGATGCGCTGCATGATTGCGGCACCATTGAAACCGTCTCGACCCGTCAGGATGGCAGCGCTGCGTTCATGGCCGAAGCCGATGGCAAGCTGACCGGACGCCCCGGCATCGCCTTTGTCACCCGCGGCCCCGGTGCAACCAATGCCAGCATTGGTGTCCATACAGCGATGCAGGACAGCACCCCGATGATCCTGTTCATTGGCGATGTTGCGCGTGATGATCGTGACCGCGAAGGCTTTCAGGAAGTCGATTTCACCGCCATGTTCACGCCCCTCGCCAAATGGGCAGCGCGGATCGACAATGCTGCGCGTATCCCCGAATATATTGCGCGGGCCTTTGATACCGCCAGTTCGGGGCGCCCTGGCCCAGTGGTGCTGAGCCTACCCGAAGATATGCTGCGCGATGTTGTCGAAACACTCGACCGCCCCAAAGTGGTCGCACCAGTACAACCAATGTGTGCCAACGCTATGACCACGCTCACCGATTTGCTGCGCGATGCCACTGACCCGATTGCGATTATCGGCGGTGCAGGATGGTGTGCCAGCGCGCGAGAAAATTTTGCGGCCTATGCTGAGCGGATTGGATTACCGGTCGCCTGCGCCTTCCGGCGTCAGGATAATTTTCCCAATACCAGCCCGGTCTATGCTGGCAATCTCGGCTATGGCCCCAATCCCAAACTGGTCGAGCGGGTAAAGGCCGCCGATCTGGTGATCGCGGTTGGCGCGCGGCTGGGCGAGGCAACCACCGATGGCTACACACTGATCACCCCGGATCATCCCGATCAGACACTCGTCCACATCCACCCCGACCCGGACGAGCTCAACCATGTCTATCGCATTGATCTGCCGATTTGCGCAGAGATGCACGAATTTGCCGAACAAGCCGCGTTATGGGATGACGACCTCCTCAGCTTTGATGCCGGTAAAGCGGCCCATGCCGACTATCAACAATGGACAACGGTCAAACCAACCGATGCGAAGCTCGATCTCGGGCCCTGCGTAGCGGCGATGCAGGACATGCTGCCGGCCGACGCGATCATCTGCAACGGCGCAGGCAATTTTTCCGGCTGGTGGCATCGTTACTGGACCTATGGCGATTTCCCGAGCCAGCTTGGGCCGACATCCGGTGCGATGGGCTATGGCGTGCCGGCTTCGGTCGCCGCGGCTCTGCGCTTTCCAGACCGCGTCTCGGTGGTGATTGCCGGTGACGGTGATTTCATGATGAACGGTCAGGAACTAGCGACAGCGGTACAATATGACGCAAACCTGCTCGTGCTGGTGATCGACAATGGCAGTTTCGGAACCATCCGCCTGCATCAGGAGCGCGAGTATCCCTCGCGTCTGTCGGCCACTTCGCTGCAAAACCCGGATTTCGCGATGCTTGCCAAAGCCTATGGCGGATGGAGCGCGACGGTCGAAAGCACGGAAGAATTTGCTCCAGCGCTGGAGCAAGCCATGCAGCATAAAGGCCTGCGCCTTTTGCACCTGAAAACCGATGTGGAATTTCTCACTGCTGCCGGTGCCACGGTCAGCGGGTTGCGGAGCAAATAAGCGCAAAAGCTATATGCTACGTGCTCCGCACTTGATGCGGAGCCTAGGGTTAGCTGTCACGTCCTCTCATCCTGTGCTCCGCATCAAGTGCGGAGCACAAATATCCATCCGCTCGCTCGGATCAAAGCGCTTTCCTACACGAGCGGCTTTATGATATTTCCGAGGTCTCGCTCTTTCTCAGTCTTGAATATCTACGCGAAAAATGCTCGCCATAAGCCGTTATTTTCTTTGGCAAACCACGAAAATCTTTTCCCGCTTTGGGGGGTGTGACCCTGTGTGACCCTCTATCGAAAATCGGGTTATGCCGCCATCGCCAAAATCTCTTCCCATTCATCCGCAGTCACCGGTGCGACCGATAAACGGGTCTGCCGAATGATCGCTAAATTGGCGAGCTTCGGATTCTGCTTCATCTCTTTCAGCGGCACAGCCTTGTTCAATTTTCGCACCGGCTTCACCTTCACCGCAATCCAGCGACCGGTATCGTCGAACGGGTCAGGAAATTGCTCTTCGCTGACTTCCATAATCCCGACGATTTCCAGTCCCTGGCGCGAGTGATAGAAAAACACTTGGTCGCCGACCTTCATCTTTTTCATATTGTTGCTGGCCTGCGCATTTTTGACGCCGTCCCAGGTGCCTTCTTTTTCCGCGATCAGGTCATCCCAGCCATATTCATCGGGCTCTGATTTCATCAACCAATATTGTGTCATCTATCGGCTCCTTTTTCACCGCCCAGCCTATCAAAAACCCCGCCAATGCCAACAAAAAAGGCCCCGCCGCGAGGCGAGGCCTTTCGAAACATTCTTGGTTCGGTTTTAACCGGGCATCACAACCGTATCGATTGCGTGGATCACGCCATTGGTTGCATCAACATCGGCAAGTGTAACCGTTGACCTATTACCCGTTGCGTCTTCCAGGATGACTTTCTGGCCTTCCAGAGACGCTTTGAGTTTTGCGCCCTGAACTGTTGTCAGTGTTGCGGTACCGTTACCATCGGCAATAGCTTGCGTCACATCAGCGGCCGTCATCTTGCCGGAAATAACGTGATAGCTGAGCAATGCCGCTAGATCGTCTTTCTTTTCAGGAGAGAGCAAATCGCTCAGTTCTGCCGGATCGACTTTATTGAACGCATCATTAGTTGGAGCGAACACGGTGAAGGGCCCTTCTCCAGAAAGGGTTTCGCCCAATTCAGCAGTTGTCATGGCAACAACCAGCGTTGAAAAATCTGATTTATTCTGGGCGACACCAACAATATCTGTTGGTTCCGCAGGTTCTTCGACCGCGACTTCTTCGAGCTCGGCGGCCTGCTCGCCACAAGCAACTAGGGAGATGGAGGCTGCACTAGCCAGGAGGAATTTTGAAATGTTACGCACAATGATCCTTTCACTAATAGGTCCCCCATTTTAGCTAAAAGCCCGCACGGCAGGGTGGGGGCTGATCCCCGCCATGTAAGGTGTTTATCGATGAATTGAGTATTAATTCGGGATTTAACGACGCTCCATAAACATGAAATCGCGATCGAAACTTTTCATATGAGCTCCGCCGTCCACGAACAATATCTGCCCCGTTACACTGTCTGCCTCAGCCAGATAACGTACCGCTACAGCAATGTCATCTGGGGCAGAAAGCCGATTCAGCGGCATATTAATTGCCAAGCGTTGCATTTGGTCGTCGCTATAATCCTCGGTCTCCAGCGTCAACCCGGGAGCTACACCATTGACACGCAATTTCCCCGCGCAGGCGAATGCAAGGCTTCGTACGGATTCGGCCAAAGCCTGTTTCGACAAAGTATAGCTAAGTTGATCACCATTGGGATTGCGGACACGCTGATCGACAATGTTAATCACCGATGCCTGCTCGCCTTCCCGCACTTGATCGGCAAGCAAGGTGGTCAACAGGGTCGGAACCATCATGTTGATCTTCAAGTGCTTCTCAAGTGACTGACCCGTCAGACTCCCTGCGTCATCATATTCGAACAGGGACGCATTGTTGACCAACAGATCCGGTATCCGCCCAAATTTCTCACCAACCGCCCCAAGCAGGTCAGCAGCCGCACCATCATCGCTGAAATCCGCCACAAAACCATGCCATTGGGTGTCGTTGCGCTTCAGTGCTTCCGTCAGTTCGACATCAGGCTCGGCATCGCTATGACCATGCAGAGCAAGCGCATAGCCCGCATCTGCCAATCGCGCTGCAATATGGGCACCCAAACGGCGAACACCGCCCGTCACCAAGGCCAGCTTCAACGGCCGGTTGTTCATTTGCGCGCCCGGGACAACGTAATACCGATGGCTTCACCCTTTTCGGAGATCAGCAATTTGACGATTTTCACCGTCACCCGAAGCACGCTTTTGTCCTGTAGGAACAATGTCTCGATAATATGATCGGCCACCGCTTCGATCAGTTTGAAATGAACGCCTTCCGGTAGAGCTGATGTCGCGGCATCTTTAAGGTCCATATAATTTTTGGAGCTATCCAGCGGCGTATCCGCTTCATAGCGCTCCTGAATCTTGAGTTCAGCGGCAATAGAAATCCGCAAAGGCTGCGGCAAGTGGGTCTCTTCCGAATAAATGCCGGTCAGGACATCTACCTCTAAATCATTGACCTCTAATGTAAGTGAGTCTGTCATATTATGTCTTCACCATGTTGCAGCGCCATTGGCAAGCCATGCTTGTCATTTGGACCAACGCGCATAAATCGCCGTCGGCAGCAGCAGTCCGCGCGCTTCTTCGCATACCGCGAGATCGCCAACCTCAATCATGCCACCAAGATGAGCCAACTTCTCTGTAAGGAGCGACCCTAGCGCCAACGCAGACATACGCACCGCATAAACGGTCAGAAAAAGGCAGCGGCTATTCTCGTCGAGCAGCTTCCCGCAATTCTCAATCAGCGGGGCGAGGTCTTCCTCAAGCCGCCATATCTCGCCATCCGGCCCGCGGCCATATTTGGGTGGGTCAAGCAGAATCGCATCATAGCGCCGTTCCCGCCGTACTTCCCGCGCTGCAAATTTCGCAGCATCGTCAATAATCCAGCGTACCGGGCGCTCCGACATGCCGGAAAGAGTAGCATTGTCCCGCGCCGCCGACACGGATTTCTTCGACGCATCGACATGCACCAGCTTTGCGCCAGAAGCGGACAGCGCCAATGTCCCAACACCTGTATAGCCAAAGAGATTAAGCGCCTGCGCTTCCTCAACGCCTTCCAGATTCGACCGGATCCAGCGCCATACCGGGTCCATGTCAGGGAAATAAGCAAGATGGCGAAAGGGTGTGCATTGCGCCGTAAAGGTGACCTCTTCCCAAGTCAGCGGCCATCCTTCTTTAGGCACAGGTCGATTGAAATGCCAGCGTCCGCCACCGTCATTATCCGATGCGGGAATAAATTCACCATCGGCCTGCCAATCATCCTGTGCAGGCGCCCACATGGCCTGCGGTTCCGGGCGAATAAATTGATAGTCGCCATAGCGTTCCAGCTTGCGGCCATCACCGCTATCGATCAGCGCATAGTCGCTGCGCGGATCGCTGATCATCACGCCAGGCTTCACGGTCGCATCAACCATTGGCAGCCGTAGCATGAGTGGTCACAAATGCTTTTACCGCGTCATAATCGCCGGGCAATTTATCGCAGGCTTCTTCTCGATCGAACAGATCCCCAATACGTCGCGGCAACGCCGGACGCATGCCGGTTGCTCGCTCGACCGCATCGCGAAACTTAGCCGGATGGGCAGTGGCCAATGTGACAATCGGAACGGATGGATCAATATCAGCCGATCGGGCAGCGGATAGCCCGATCGCAGTATGGGGATCGATTACCTGCCCAGAATCCTCCTGCGCCTGGCTCATGGCGAGCGTCATACTATCAGGGTCGACACGCTCGCTAGTGAAGATTGCTGCAGCTTTTTCCAGCATTTCCGGTGCGATCTGCATATCGCGTGATTCTTCGAAAGCTTTCATCCGTGCAGCTGTCTTCGCACCGTCCCGGCCTTCGAGATCAAAAAGTAATCGCTCAAAATTGCTGCTGATCTGAATATCCATCGACGGTGCAGCGGTTGGCGTCACTGTGTCGGCCGAATAGTCACCTTTGCGCAAAGCCCGATGTAAAATATCATTGACGTTTGTGGCAACCACAAGCCGTTCCACCGGCAATCCCATTTGCGCCGCGACATAGCCCGCGAAGACATCACCAAAATTACCTGTTGGGACAGAGAAAGCGACCTTGCGATGGGGCGCTCCAAGTCGAGAGGCTGCATAGAAATAATAGACGATCTGCGCCATCAATCGCGCCCAGTTGATCGAGTTAACCGCAGAAATCGCAAACCGGTCCATCACCTGCTCGTCGGCAAACATCCTTTTGACCATGGCTTGGGCGTCATCGAAGCTGCCGTTGATAGCAATATTATGGACGTTGGGCGCCAATACCGTGGTCATCTGCCGCCGCTGGACATCGGATATGCGTCCGTCCGGATGCAGCATGAAGATATCCACCTTCTCGCGCCCTGCCAGCGCATCTATGGCAGCGGACCCAGTATCACCCGAGGTCGCTCCAACGACGGTCAGATGCTTGTCCTGCCGTGCCAGGAATTTCTCAAACAATAGGCCCAGCAACTGCAACGCAACATCCTTGAAGGCGAGTGTGGGACCATGGAAAAGCTCCAGCAACCAATGCTGGCCATCCAACTGCACGAGTGGGGTCACAGCTTTGTGGGCAAAGCGTCCATAAGCCTTGTCACACAAATCGCGCAACTCACCTTCGCTGAGCACATCTCCGACAAATGGCTTCATCACCCGCACGGCAACTTCGGAATAGCTAAGACTGGCCATATCGGCGATATCGCCTTCTGCCAGCTTGGGCCAATGGGATGGGACATACAGCCCGCCATCACCAGCCAATCCAGCCAGAGTTACCTGTTCAAAATCCAAAGGCGCCGCGCCGCCGCGTGTCGAGATATATTCCATGATGGCCAGCGGGTTAGCGGCCTCGCTGTCGGAGGGCAAGTTCTAAGCTTTGGTTGCCGCTCGGTTGCGCCCTCGCAAAGCTAGAAAATAGATGATCAATGCGATTCCAGCGAATAAAAACCATTGTACAGCATAAGCCATATGATTGTTGGGAACGTCATCCGTCGAGGGTTCCTGACTTTTCTGCAATCCGGCAACTGGCTCGCTAGCAACCAGGCGCAGAACATGCTGGCTGTCTGGCGCGATGATCCCATTAACCGTGCCGCCGCTCCATTCGGGGTTTTCAGGCGATCGGGACCAGCCTGCGACAACTTGCGCGCCCGGCCCTTCGGCTCCTGATGTTCGGCAATGAGCTATGTGCGCCCAACCTGATTGATCGTTGGCATTCCGTCCACTGACAGAACGCCAGGATAATATTTCTAGGCAATTCACAGAGGATCGTCGAAAATAAAGCAGGTTATCTGTGGTTGGTACCGATGGATAGCTAATGGCAGGTTGATCGCCTGCCGCCTCATAAGTCGCCAACAGGCTATTTTTCCACTCGGCGCGCTGCAACTGCCAAACGCCAAGCGCAATCATCGTCGCTACTGCGGCTAAAACGATCAGGGTCACGACAATAGGTAACCGCTTCATGTCGCATCGCCGTCGTCAATACTACCCTCGCGTGCTTGATTGCGATGTTCCAGAATAAGCAAAATCGCCTTTGACACTCTCAGAGATCCGACAACGGCTACTATAGTCAACGGAAACCATAAAATCACATGCAGCCACATAGATGGTCGGTAGTTAAGCTCGACAATCAAGGCCAGCGCCAGCACCAACCCTCCGACAATCAGCGTCAGAAACGCAGCCGGACCATCCCCGACATTATATTCCCGATAGTCTAGCCCGCACGCCCGGCATTTGTCAGAAAAAGCGGTGATGCTGCGAAACAGTGTCTTTTGACCGCAATGGGGACAAAGTCCAAAAAGGGCAGCGGGAATAAGATCCGGCTGCCCTTTCGAGTTTTCAGTATCAGTCAATAACCTGTCCTAGTGAACCGGTGCGCCCCATCCGCCCCAAACATAGACTGCAAGGAACAGGAACAACCAAACAACGTCAACAAAGTGCCAATACCAAGCAGCCGCTTCAAAGCCGAAATGCTGCTTGGGAGTGAAATGGCCTTTATAAGCCCGCGCCAAGCAAACAATTAGGAAGATTGTGCCGACGAGTACGTGAAAACCATGGAATCCTGTCGCCATGTAAAAAGCGCTGCTGTAGTTGAGCCCAGCAAATGGGAAAGGTGCGATGCTATACTCATAAGCCTGTATCAGGCTAAACACGACACCGAGAATGATTGTCAGCCACAAGCCAGTGATCAACCCTTCACGATTTCCATGTATCAGCGAATGATGCGCCCATGTAACGGTTGTGCCGGAACACAGCAGAATAAGGGTGTTGAGAAGCGGTAGCTCAAACGCATTTAAAACCTCGATCCCCTTGGGCGGCCACTGCATAAGCGCTGCAGCGCCTTCCTGACCGATCATATTAGTGGCGATACCATCGGCAAAATCAATTGGCTGCGGGAACAAGGAATAGTCAAACCACGCCCAGAACCAACCAACAAAGAACATGACTTCCGACGCAATGAAAAGGATCATTCCATAGCGCAGATGAAGCTGAACTACGGGCGTGTGATCACCAGCATGGGCTTCTTTAACAACATTTGCCCACCAAGTAAAAAAGGTCAAACCAACGAGGCCAACACCAATGGCGAAAACAAGCGAACCGAAAGACCCGAATACGTCAGGGTGCATCCACATGATGCCGCCAAAAGCCATAACCAATGCCGACATGGAACCGATAAACGGCCAAATGTCCGGCGGCAAAATATGGTAATCGTGGTTTTTGGCTCCAGCCATGGTTCTATTCCCCAGATTTGTTCGTTACTGTTCTTAGCTATCGCTCTTAGCGGGGTCCACCGCAATGCCGTCTTTAGAGCGATAAAATGTGTAGCTTAAGGTGATTTCTTCAATGTCACGCGTTTCTGGATCTTCCAAAATCGCGGGATCGACATAATATAATACGGGCATCCGCATCGTTTGCCCTGGCTCCAAAAGTTGCTCCGTGAAGCAAAAGCATTGCACTTTGTGGAAATATTTTCCTGCTTGTACAGGGGTCACGTTGAATGTTGCCGTGCCAACGACGGGCTGATCCGACTTGTTGGTTGCGATATAAATCGCCATGTCGCGTGCGCCAACGCTGACCCGGTCTACAGGGTTTTCAGGTTTGAATGCCCATGGCAAAGCGGAGTTCACATTGGAGTCAAACCTGACTGACATGACCCTGGAGGTAGCTTGCACGGTAGCCGCCTGGGCTTCACCTACACGCTGCGTTGTTCCGCCATATCCGGTAACGCGACAAAAAATTTCGTAAAGGGGTACCGCTGCATAACCCATGCCCAGCATAGCCAAACCCATCGCACCTGCCATCATGGCGCTGCGGATGTTTTTACTCGATAAATCTTGCGTCTGTGCGTGGCTCATGACACCGCTCCGTTTATCTTAACGAAGGTTATAAGATAAAATAACACTACCAGAAAAAAGAGCAACCCGGCCATGATAACTGCACGCTGCCTTTGCTTGGCTTGATATGCCTTTTGTTCCTCAGGCGACATTGTTGTTTTATGGGTATCAATTTCGCTCATGCGAACATCATCCTGTCCGCAACAAGCGCACCGAAAAGAGTGAAGAGATATAGTATCGAATAGCTAAAAAGATGCTTTTCCGCCTTCATGGCTGCAGGGTTCTCTGTCTTGCTCATGCCAACGCGGAAAGAGAGGAGAATGAACACCAAACTCAATATTATCGAAGAAGCGCCATAGATCACACCCGTCATTCCAAGGACATATGGTGCGATAGCGCATGCAGCCAAGATCAGGCTGTAAGCAGCAATCTGCTTACGCGTCGATTGTCGGCCAGCAACAACGGGCATCATCGGTATTCCCGCTTTGGAATAATCGCTGTTCACAAAAAGCGCGAGCGCCCAGAAATGCGGCGGTGTCCAAAAGAAAATGATGGCAAAGAGTAACAGCGGCATGATTGTGATATCGCCGGTTACGGCCGCCCAACCTATCACAGGTGGGAAAGCACCGGCGGCACCGCCAATAACGATATTCTGCGGCGTGCTACGTTTCAGCCATATGGTATAGACCACGGCATAGAAGAAGATAGAAAAAGCCAATATCGCAGCGCTCAACCAGTTGACCGCGACACCCATCAGCAAAACGGAAAAGACGGATAATCCGACGCCGAAATGCAGGGCTGTTTCACGGTCCATGCGGCCAGCCGGAAGTGGACGATCTGCTGTCCGTTTCATTACAGCATCGATATCATACTCATACCATTGGTTCAGGGCTGCAGAAGCCCCCGCACCCAGGCTAATCGCCAATATCGCAGTAAAACCAATCACCGGATGGATTGAGCCAGGAGCTGCCAGCAAACCACAAATAGCAGTAAAGATCACTAACGACATCACGCGCGGCTTGGTCAGCGCAAACAGGTCCTGTGCGCTAGCCAGCTTGTGGGATGATGTTGAAGCGATTGTCATATCTTTTTCAAATATCTCAAGTCGTCAATGTGGAGGTCTGTCCAGTAACCGAAAGGTCACGGGACAGACTGATCCTTGGTTTCGCCTCGATTATTTTATCTGAGGCAGTGTTTCAAACTGGTGAAATGGCGGTGGGCTGGACAATGTCCATTCCAGCGTTGTCGCTCCTTCGCCCCAGTAATTTCCTTCTGCCTTGCGGCCAGCAATCATCGACCAAGCAATGTTGACGAAGAAGATCAACACACCAACTGCCATTATCACATAGCCGATTGATGCGATCTCGTTCCAATAAGCAAACTGATCAGGATAGTCAGGATAGCGGCGCGGCATGCTCTGGTTACCCAGGAAGTGCATGGGGAAGAACAAAACGTTCACACCGATGAAGAAAATCCAGAAATGCAACTGACCAAGCAGTTCATTATAGTGGCGACCCGACATTTTCGGGAACCAATAATAGAAACCGGCAAAGATCGAGAAGACTGCCCCGAGAGACAACACATAGTGGAAGTGAGCAACCACATAATAAGTATCATGTAGATTGTCGTCGATGCCGCCATTGGCCAGCACAACGCCCGTTACGCCGCCTACGGTAAACATAAAGATAAAGCCCAATGCCCAGACCATTGGCGTTTTGAACGTCATGGAACCGCCCCACATGGTTGCGATCCACGAGAAGATTTTGATGCCAGTCGGCACCGCAATTACCATAGTTGCAGCCGTGAAGTACATCTTCACATTGACTGACATGCCCGTGGTAAACATATGGTGCGCCCAGACCACGAAGCCCACAACACCAATTGCCACCATTGCATAGGCCATGCCAAGATAACCGAAAATCGGCTTGCGTGAGAAGGTGGAAATAATGTGGCTGATCATACCGAAGCCAGGAAGAATCATGATGTAGACTTCCGGGTGGCCAAAGAACCAGAAGAGATGCTGATAAAGCACCGGATCACCACCACCAGCAGCATCAAAGAATGTTGTTCCAAAGTTCCGATCCGTCAGCAGCATCGTGATAGCGGCAGCCAAAACGGGGAGTGCGAGCAATAGCAAAAATGCGGTAACCAGAACCGACCACACGAACAATGGCATTTTGTGCAACGTCATGCCGGGTGCGCGCATGTTCAAAATGGTCGTTATAAAGTTAACAGCGCCCAAAATGGAACTCGCACCAGCCAGATGCAGTGAAAGAATGGCCATGTCCACCGCTGGACCAACCGAACCAGAAGTCGATAGCGGTGCATAGACCGTCCACCCGGTACCAGCACCATCACCCGTTCCACCAGGAACGAAGGCTGACCCGAGCAACAGCAAAAAAGCAGGGATCAACAGCCAAAAACTGACATTGTTCATCCGCGGGAATGCCATATCCGGCGCACCGATCATGAGCGGCACAAACCAGTTACCGAAGCCACCAATCATGGCCGGCATCACCATGAAGAAAACCATAATCAAACCATGTGCGGTGATAAGGACATTCCAAAGGTGAAGCGCTTCGTCCATGGATGCGCCTGACCCGACCCAGCCAGTGAGATATTGGATACCCGGCTCAGCCAGTTCCATCCGCATCATGCCGGAAATCGCGCCGCCAATAATACCAGCAATAATTGCGAAAATCAGGTAAAGCGTACCGATATCTTTATGGTTGGTCGACATGAACCAACGTTGGAAAAAGGCCGGCTTGTGGTCCGCATCATGCGCGTGATCATCCAAAATCTGGCCATCTGCTGCAATAGTTGTCATCGCTTGCGTTTCCCTTAATTCGCAGCGGCGGCTGCATCAGCAGGCGCGCCTTCTGTTGTCGTTTCATCTGATGCGACTTCTTCAGCCGCTTCATCATTACCTTCCTCGTCGGCAGCCTCTTCGCCTTTTACGGTTCCGCCATTAGCACGAACCCAGTCGTTAAACTTGTCTTCAGGCAACACTTCCACCGCGATTGGCATAAAGCCATGTCGCGCCCCGCAAAGCTCGGAACATTGACCGTAATAAACGCCCACCTCATCAATTTGCAGCACTTTTTCGTTGATGCGCCCTGGAACAGCATCGAGTTTGAACCACGCCGCCGGAATCGCAAAGCTGTGAATAACATCTGCGCCCGTGATCAACATTTTAACCGGCTTGCCAACAGGGATAACCATCCGGTTATCAACGGCAAGCTGAAATGGTTCACCACGCGCATCTGCTTCTTCTTCCGGAAGCATGTTGGAAATAATTTCGAAGTCACCATTGTCAGGATAATTATAACCCCAATACCATTGATATCCCGTGACTTTAACCGTCAGCGCGTCTTCCGGCGCTGGCTCGAACTGCTTGGCGAGCAAGCTGATCGACGGAACAGCAATAACCAGGAGAATGATAACGGGGACAACCGTCCAGACAATTTCTATGAATGTATTATGGGTCGTTTTCGAAGGCTCAGGATTAGCTCCACGGCGAAAACGGATCATCACCCAGAATAGTAACGCTAGAACGAACAGGCAAATAGCGGCCATGATAGGCAGCAATATGCTGTTATTGATCCATTTTGCTTCCTTGCCAGTCTCACTGACCTGTGGCTGAAAATCCAGACCTCCATCAACCGGCATTCCGACGCCTTCGGTTGGCTTCATCGGCGTATACAAAGCTGGATCAAGACCCGATGCCGGAGCCGCTTCTGCTTGAGCAGCCGTATCCTCTACGCTCGCCTCAGCTGGAGCAGCTTCCGCCCCCGGTGCTGCTGGCAATGCATCTTGCGCCATAGCCGCCGCTGGCGTGAGAATCAGGCCCAATGCCAGAATCCATGATTTCACGTAATGAGTCATACCTTGCTCAACCTTATATAAGCCCTAATTTTCGGTCGTTTTCAGCCCTTAAATCAGCCAGATATTCTGGTAAACATGCCCATTTGGGCATCAACCCGATTAACCTGAAACATCCCGTTTGGGGCGGCTTATAAGCAGGGTTGTCGCAAGCCTCAAGCTACTCTACGCATATTTTTTAAGTTTTTGGACTTTCATTGGAACAAAGATGAACCCATTTCCGAAATGAAAACGATACAGAATGGAATGAAAACATTGAACCAAAACGAAATATTGGACGAATTCCGCGCCTGTGACGCCCTTTTGGAAGGGCATTTCATATTGTCCTCGGGTCGCCATAGCGCAAAATATCTGCAATGTGCTCGTGTGCTGATGGACCCCGCTAGGGGAGCTAGATTGGCAGAAGCCCTAGTCGCCCAAATGCCCGAAGATATTCGCAATGCCATTGAGATTGTCGTTTCACCTGCAATGGGCGGTGTCATTGTTGGCCATGAAATGGGTCGAGCACTCGGCAAGGAAGCGATCTTTCTGGAACGCCCGGAAGGTACATTCGAATTGCGCCGCGGATTTCGCCTCGAGCCCGGTCAAAAAGTCCTGATGATGGAAGATGTGGTGACAACCGGACTCTCCTCGCGTGAAGCCATTAAGGCAATAGGCGACGCTGGCGGAGAAGTAGTCGCGGCCGGTGCACTGGTCGATCGATCGAACGGAGCAGCGAATTTTGATGTTCCTTTCTTTCCGCTAATCGCACTTGAAGTGCCCTCTTATGCGGATGACGAAGTACCCGCCGAACTGGCCGCTATTCCGACCACCAAACCTGGTAGCCGCGCAGCATGAGCAAAACTGCACATCTCAGACTGGGCGTCAACATTGACCATGTAGCAACCATTCGTAACGCCCGCGGTGGCGATCATCCCGAACCGAACCGTGCTGCGATCATCGCGGCAGAAGCGGGCGCTGATGGTATCACGGCTCATTTGCGCGAAGACCGGCGGCATATTCGCGATGATGATTTGATTGAGTTAATGGATGTGCTTTCCATTCCGCTCAATCTTGAAATGGCGGCTACCGACGAAATGCTTGAGATTGCGCTACGTCACAAACCGCATGCCGCTTGTATCGTGCCCGAAAAGCGGGAGGAACGCACGACTGAAGGCGGGCTAGATGCAGCCGGCCAGCACAACCGGCTGAAAGACTTTGTCGGGCAACTGCACGAAGCCAATATTCGCGTCAGCCTGTTTATCGAACCCGATCCCAGACAAATTGAAGCGGCAATTCATCTCGGTGCACCGGTGGTCGAATTCCATACCGGTCATTATGCGCATGCTGTAGGCGCAGATCGAGAAAAAGAGCTGTGCCGGATAAGTGACGCCGCAGCACTGGCTGCCAAAAATGGCATCGAGCCACATGCCGGCCATGGACTGACCTTTGATAATGTTGTTCCGATAGCTGCTATTCCGCAGTTGGTTGAACTAAATATCGGTCACTTCTTAATCGGTGAAGCGATATTTGGCGGATTGGCAGGAAGCATCAAAAGGATGCGATCACTTATGGATGAAGCGCGGTGATCCGAGGCTTCATCGCTGTCAGCGCCGATGGTTTTGTCGCAGACAATGAAGGCGGTGTCGGTTGGCTCGAACCATTTAACAGCGTTGACTATGGGTACGACCTTTTCGTTTCCGAAATTGAAGCTGTCGTGCTTGGCCGCATTACATATGAGCAAATCTTGTCCTTCGAAGCAGGATGGCCCTATGCGCGGAAACAGGGATTCATCGTGACATCGTCCCCACTAAATATTCCTTTTGCGGACGTCCAAACTTGGCATGATAGTGTCCCAGCACTGGCCAAAGAATTGAAGGAAAAAAGTCTGGACAGCTGGGTTGTGGGCGGCCCGAAATTGCAGACCGCTTTTATCGAGCAAGGTCTGCTTGACCGTCTGGAGCTTTTCGTCGTTCCTGTGCTTCTAGGAGGCGGCACCCCCTTATATCGAAGCACGAAAGCTATTCGCCATTTGCAGCTGGACCAAACGCAGGTCTATGACAAGGGAATGGTCAAACTCGACTACAGGATAGCTTCATGATTATCGGCCTCGGCTCCGACCTTTGTAATATCGAACGCATCCAAAATTCCTTGGATCGCTTTGGTGAGCGCTTTGAAAAACGTGTCTTCACGGAAGTCGAACGCGCTAAGGCTGCTCGTCGTCCTTACACCAAGGCCGGCACCTATGCGAAACGCTTTGCGGCCAAGGAAGCATACTCAAAAGCGGTTGGAACCGGTTTCAAAGCCGGTGTTTTCATGAAAGACATTGGTGTCATCAACGCCAAAAGCGGTGCACCGACCCTAGCTCTTAATGGCGGAGCCAAAAAACGGCTCGACGCACTGACACCCGAGGGATATGATGCGGTCGTTCATCTCACACTCACTGACGATCATCCATGGGCGCAGGCGTTCGTAATTATCGAAGCAATGCCGACGACATGACGTTAGTCGGTTTGATGACGACCGCTGCGACAATAGAAGAAGAAAACAGAATATGGCTTTAGAAAAGGCGGATGAGCAGGCTGTAAAAGCCGGTGGTTCCGAAAAAGAGAAGACTGATTGGGTCGGCGAGGCCAAGAGTATTGGCCTGTTGCTACTCGCAGTTCTGGCCTTTCATAGCCTGGTAGCAAAACCATTTTATATACCGTCAGTTTCGATGATGCCCGGATTGTTGGTGGGCGATCGCCTGATTGTCAGCAAATATGCTTATGGCTGGTCATGGGTGTCGCCGACTTTTCATATTTTGCCGCGGATGGAAGGGCGACTTTTTGGATCTTTGCCTGAACGGGGTGATATAGTAATCCTCACGCCGAAGAATCAGAGCAGCGATTATATAAAGCGCGTGATTGGTTTGCCCGGCGACACGTTCGAAATGCGCGGGGGACAGGTTTTTCTCAATGGCGAGGCGGTGAAGCAAGATGTCCAGCCCAATCTCAATTTACCGATCGATGCAAATGCACCTTGCGGTCAGGAATTTCCCGGACTGCGCGATACAGATGAAAGCGGCAATCCGGTTTGCGCACTTCCCATCATTCGCGAAACACTGCCAAATGGTGTCAGCTACGATATAATCGATCTGGGCCCGCAAGACACGGACGACCGCGCGCCAATTATCATACCAGAAGGTCATGTCTATCTTCTGGGAGACAATCGCGATCTTTCGGCGGATAGCCGTGTCGGTAGCCCGCTTGGTCTAGACGGAACCATTCCGTGGGAAAATATCGGTGGGCGCGCTGAGTTTATAACATTTTCGCTCGACGGCACGACCAGTCTTAACCCGTTGAGTTGGTTCACTTCATTTCGAAGCGGTCGCGCGGGATCCAGTCTGCGACCCGATCGCGCAGATAATGCGTCTGAATGAATCGATTGGTCTAAAGACGCAGGCCCAGCGTCTCGTCGAGACCCGCCATAATGTTTAGATCCTGAACAGCGCTGCCAGCAGCTCCTTTGCCGAGATTATCGAGCTTTGCGATCAAACGGGCTTGGTTGCCGCTTTGATTGGAAAAAACGAATAGGTCCAACCGGTCTGTCGCGGCGTCATTTTCGTTCAGAAGCAACTCGCTGACACCATTACCTTCATGCGCATGAACAATTGCGGACCCTTCATAGTGGCGCTCCAGAGCGTCCAGCAAGTCACTTGCCGATGCCCTGCTCCCCATAGCTGCAAGGTTTACAGGTACTTCTACGATCATTCCCCGATAGGCCCGCGCTACCGATGGCGCAAAAATCACATCATGGCTTAGATCAGCATGGCGCTTCATCTCCGGCATATGTTTGTGGTCCAGGGTCAACCCATAGCTGCGAAAACCGATATCAGCCTCTTGCGCAAATCTTTCGATCAGCGCCTTACCGCCACCAGAATAGCCCGATACCGCATTGACAGTATATGGCCAATCCGCTGTCAAAAGACCTTGCGCTACAAGGGGCGCGACGAGACCCAAGAAACCCGTGGGATAACAGCCGGGGTTCGATACAAATCTGGCACCGGCTATCCGCTCTCGCTGCCCATCCTTAAACTCGGCAAATCCGTAAACCCAATCCGCTGCCGTACGATGTGCAGACGATGCATCAATGACCCGCGTACGGTCATTTTCAATCAGTGATACAGCCTGTTTGGCCGCATCGTCAGGAAGACAAAGGATAACAAATTCACTGTCATTGATTGCTTCACGGCGAGCATTTGCGTCCTTGCGCTGCTCATCAGGCAATCGCACGAGATCGAATTCCGGCCGTGTCGCCAACCGGTCGGCAATCTCGAGGCCTGTAGTACCCGCCCCGCCATCAATGAAAACACTATATTGCATTATCGGTCAGCCGAGGCGCTTGCGCGCCAGAACTGGCTCTTCAACATCAGCATCAAAACGATCAATCATGTCGCTGAGTGGTTCGATGGCGACTTGCATCCAGTGAATATTGGCATGAATGATCTGTTTGTCGTTCGCCATTATGCCCACATGGTCGGGGAAAAAAATAATATCGCCGCGCCGTAGATCATCGTCATCTGCGATATCAGAGCCAACCGCTTTTAACTGTTGATCTGCATCTCGAGGCACCGATTGGCCGGTCAATCCCAGAACCATCTGAATCAGACCGGAACAATCCAACCCATCTCCACTACGTCCACCCCACAAATAAGGCGCACCAATAAGTTGCTCCGCAAAATCCACAGCACTATTTGTTCCATCGAAGACTGGTTTGGTGCCAATTTTCTGAACATGGCGAACATGGACATAGCCTTTACCGGTCTTCAAAAAATTACCGCATTCGCTGGGTTCGCTACAAGCCAGTTTTGCGCCCATCGGCAAGCGCTTAATCACCCCTGCCTTCACGTCAGGCGCAAGGAAGATCAAAGCAGCCCGAGCCGAAACGAGATGTGTGGGCTGAGCAGTCTTGCGTTGATGTTGCAGCGCATGAACTGGCAGATAGCCGACATAACCATCATGGTCGCAAAAACCCCAGGCCCAGTCCCCCACAACATCCAGCAGATGGAAGTCTTCACCATGCAAAAGCTCGGATACGGCTTCGTGGTCCTTGCCACTTTGCTTGCGGATCATAGCCTTTGGGGCTGCGCACCGCATTGGCAAAGCCTCCGCATAGTGAGGCGCGAACAATTTTCCAGCGAGAGCGATGTCGGCCAGATCACCACGATGCGCCGTGGTCCGCGGATCAAAATCCTCTTCGGGACCATGCAGCGAAAATTTCGCGCGTGCAGCCTGACTTCCGGCTTCTATATCCCCGACAATGTTCATTTGCTCTACATACCCCATTTACAACTTGTACCAAATCGCGAAGCCGCGCTTTATGACAAAGCTGTGACAATAGCCGCCCTTAACCGAGAACCGGCTGATTGATCAAGCGGCGACTGCAGCAGCCTATTTGGTGTAACGCGCTTTCAAATAGCTCCAACTCGCTCGCAAACCCAGCGCCTCGCCGCCTTTTGGACGTCCCGGTTTGCTAGCTGGTCGCCAAGCATAGGTGTCGAAATGCGCCCATGGGATGTCAGACGGAACAAATTTTTTCAGGAACAATGCAGCGGTTATACAGCCCGCAAAGGAACCGGTCGCCACGTTGTTGGTATCCGCAATCGGGCTTTTGAGACGATAATCATAGCGCGACCATAGAGGCATGCGCCACAATGGATCATCTTCCTCTTCACCGCTTTCCAGCAAACCTTCCGCCATTTCATCATCGTTACAGAACAGTGCCGGCAAGTCGGGACCTAAGGCCACCCTTGCAGCACCCGTCAGTGTAGCGAAATCAATAATCAGCTCCGGATCTTCTTCCCCAGCCAATGTCAAAGCATCACCCAGTATCAAGCGCCCTTCGGCATCAGTATTGCCAATTTCCACGGTCAATCCTTTGCGGCTCTGCAAGATATCTCCGGGCCTGAGCGCATGACCATCCACCGAATTTTCTACCGCGGGGACAAGCAGATGAAGATGAACAGGCAGGCCAGCCTCCATGATCATCTTGGCCAACGCTATGGCATGAGCCGCACCGCCCATATCCTTTTTCATCAGGAGCATGCCAGCAGGCGACTTCATCGAAAGCCCGCCGCTGTCGAAGGTCACACCTTTACCCACAATCGCTATTTTAGGAGCATCAGGCTTACCCCATTTTAGCTCTATCAGACGCGGCGCATGCTCGCGCATTGCGGCTTTCCCAACACCGTGGATCATTGGAAAATGCTTTTCCAACGTATCTCCACGCGTGACTTTGAGGTCAGCGTCATGCTTGTCGGCGAGTTTTTCAACAATATCCTCAAGCTTATCGGGGCCCATGTCAGCAGCTGGTGTATTCACCATATCTCTCACCAAAGCGGTGGCTTCCGCTTGACGAACAGCTTCATCGACCTGGGAAATCTCGTCTTTGACTAGAAGAACGCGCGGGCCTTGTTTGTTTTTCGGCTCTTTATATCGCTCAAAACCATGCTGAGGAATCAACCAGCTAAACAGGCCACTTTTGGCATTCGCTCCTTTTAGCCGATATTTTCCTTCTGGCAGCTTCCCACCCAATTTTGTCAATGCCCATGGGTCCAGACTCTTGTGGTTTTTCACACCAGCAACCACGGTAAAATCACCCTGCTCAGCTTTGTCTTTTGCTCCTTTGCCATTGACGATAGGAAGGATCAGGAACGACTTTGGATTGGCTACAAACTTATAGGCCGTTACTAGACTGCGAACGCTTTCAGGCTGGTCTTTCAACCAATCCTCAAAATTATGCACATCCAATATCTGAATTGTTCGGGCAGGCTGGCCTTTGTCGGCCTCTATCAATGTCTTAAAGTCTATCATCCGAATTCTATAGACGGACTAACGCGCTAACGCGAGAGGCGAATTAGGCCGCAACTGACTCGGTTTTCGAAGCTTCTGTCGCTGCTTGAGCCGAAACGCTTCCGGCTTTGGCAAAAACCATAACACCATCATCAACCGCATTATGCCGGAGATTAACGATATCCTTTGCGTAGTTCTGATTGAGCCGCCAGGGCTTCTTCTGACCTTGCTTAGGAAGATCGGCCGCAGCCCGTTCAATATAGCCGGACGAGAAATCCACTATAGTCTCGGGAATCAAAGAATCTGGATCAGATGGATGCGGATACGCAATCTGAACGCCCTTGCGATCCATGGTGTTGATCAATCGACAGATATACTCGCTGGTAAGATCGGCCTTCAATGTCCAGCTGGCATTTGTATAACCAAAGGTCATGGCGAGGTTCGGGACGTCAGAGAACATCACGCCTTTATAGTTGAAGCGTGATCCGAAATGCACCGGTTCACCATCAATTTCGAACTGAGCATGGCCGCCTGACACCAGCTTCAGTCCAGTAGCTGTTACGATGATATCGGCTTCGAGTTTCTCACCAGATTTCAAAAGGATGCCATCCTTCACAAACCGTTCAATATGGTCTGTGACGATGGACGCTTTTCCAGACTTCAGCGATTCAAACAGATCGCTATCCGGCACCAGACAAAGCCGTTGATCCCAGGGATTATAGCTGGGCGTGAAATGTTTCATATCGACACCGTCGCCCATTTCTTCGCGTACCATCTCAAGCAGCTTCTTTTTAAAAGCAGCCGGTTTGCTGCGCGCCAGATTGAAAGTGAAGAGTTGATAAAGCACGTTGCGCCAGCGGGTCACTCCATAAGCCCATTTGCTGGGCAGGAACTTGCGCATGGCGAGCGCAAATTTGTCTTCGGCTGGCCGGGAGACGATATAGGTGGGAGACCGCTGCAGCATGGTGACATGTTCTGCCGTATCGGCCATGGACGGTATCAAGGTAACAGCCGTGGCTCCGCTACCAATCACGACAACTTTCTTGCCTGCATAGTCCAGATCTTCTGGCCATTCCTGCGGATGAACGATCGGTCCGGCAAAATCATCCTGCCCCTTGAAATCTGGCTTATGTCCGCCCTCATAACTGTAATAGCCGGAGCACATGAAGAGGAAATTGCACTCTATCTGACTGGTAGATCCATCTCCATGAGAGAGATCCACCGTCCATCGGGCCGTTTCGCTGGACCAACTCGCATCGGTCACCTTGCGTTCAAAGCGGATATATTTTTCAAGCCCGTTTTCTTGCACCGTTTCCTGCAAATAGCTGAGAATTGTCGGTGCATCTGCAATCGCTTTGCGGGCTTTCCACGGTTTGAAATTATAGCCCAAGGTATACATATCGCTGTCGGAACGAATACCTGGATAACGGAACAGATCCCAGGTACCGCCAATCCGCTCGCGTCCTTCAACAATTGCGAAGCTTTTTCCCGGGCACCGCTTAGTCAAGTGTACGGCAGCGCCAATGCCGGAAAGACCAGCACCAACAATGAGAACGTCAAGAATTTCATTTTCCATATAACTTACTTACTGACATTAATGTCAATTACAAGACTTTGCTACAGAAAATAATCTACTCAGCTGCCTCAAGCGCGGGTTCAGCGTCTTTTGCTGCGTTACTATTGGGTCCGTAAAACTGGACCACACCATCATCAACGGCTTCATTGAGCAGGACCTTTTTATCAAACAGATAATCCTGATTGAGCTTCCAAGGCATTTTTGTGCTGTTGCGCGGCAGCTCGTGAATGGAGCGCTTTATGTAACCTGAAGAAAAGTCAAATAACTCTTCCTCTTCGACGGTTTCGGACAACACCGGATTCGCTATTCGTGTGCTGGTCGCATCCATATGATTGAGCATCCGGCAGACATATTCCGAGACAATATCGGCCTTGAGCGTCCAGGACGCGTTCAGATAGCCAAAGACAATTGCCATGTTCGGAATGTCGGAAAACATGCAGCCCTTATAATAGAAATGATCGTGAAACTTGATCGGCTTCCCATCGACTTCAAATGCGACCTTCCCCGCAACCGCAAGTTTCAGGCCAGTGGCCGTAACAATAATATCAGCGTCGAGCGTTTCCCCAGATTTCAGTTTGATACCATTCGCCGTTACCGTGTCGATATGACCGGTTTTGACATCAGCTGCACCAGAGCTGATTGCCTTGAACATGTCGCTGTCGGGCACCAGGCACAACCGCTGTTCCCAAGGACCATAGGGCGGCGTGTAGTCTTCCTTGTTATACTTGCTGCCCAGCTCTTTTTTGAGCGGTTTCTCGAGTTTCTTGATGATTTTCTCAGGCTTCTTTCGCGCCATATTGAAAGTGAGATCCTGCATCCACACGTTTTTCTTGCGGATAATATTATAGGCCCATTGGTCGGGCATGATCTTACGCAAGAAATTGGCGAGATGGTCTTTTGCATCCCTTGCAAAATACCAGGTTGGCGTGCGTTGGAGCATCGTTACATGTGCTGCCTTTTCTGCCATCACCGGAACGATGGTTACGGCGGTTGCGCCGCTACCAATGATCACAACTTTCTTGCCCGAATAGTCAAGATCTTTAGGCCAGAATTGCGGATGCACAACGTCACCCTTAAATGTATCAAGGCCGGTTATCTGAGCATCATAGCCCTGATCATAATCATAATAGCCAGATCCCATGTACAGAAAATTGGCGTGCATAGTGACCTGACTGCCATCCGATTTTTCCGCTGTAACGGTCCAGCGCGCGTCTTCACTCGACCATTTGGCTGAGAGAACTTTATGGCCAAAATGTATATGCTTTTCCAGATCATGCTTGTCTTTGATCCGGTGGAGATATTTCATGATTGACGGACCGTCAGCAATTGCCTTTTGCTCCGTCCAAGGTTCAAACTTGAAGCCCAAGGTATGCATGTCGCTGTCAGATCGAATGCCTGGATATTGAAATAGGTTCCACGTGCCGCCAATCTCGTCGCGGCGTTCAACCAGCGCAAAGCTTTTACCAGGACATTTATCGCGCAGATGCACCGCCATACCAATGCCGGAAATACCTGCGCCGACAATCAACACATCAACCGACATCAACGGTTCATTCGATATATTGTCGCCGCTCTCTTTTATCTGCGTAGCCATTTGCCGTCTCTCCCAGCTTTGTCTTCACTATGCCATTCCTGAGACAAGGTTGCAATTGACTATTTAATTGGCTGGTTAAAGTCAAAGTTCACACAGTTCTCACTAGAATCTCCTCAATTCCTGCAACCTATCGAATGGCCGAAATTGTCAAGTACGCGATGGGCACGCTGAATATGCCCCGCTAATGATTCTGAAGAACCGTTTTGACACTAACAGCGTTAGTCAGCCGTTTTGATATTCTGATCTTCCCGAGCCGGAACCCAGCTAATATTTGGCTCGCTATTCTCTACGCGCAACAACGGTGCTCCTGGCGCATCAATGTCAGCATTGCGAATTTCGATATTGGCCGGTGCATCATTGTCAAAAAGGAACACCGGTGCATCGTTATCAGACGCCGCACGAACTACGGGCCGGTCGATAATATATTTCGCTGTGCCACCGTGAAAGGAGAAATGTGCTGGCTTGCCAGAACCACCGCGAGAGCGCGGATCTTCGCTGCGACAATTTTCCACTTCACCAGTGCCCCAGAAGCGGAAATTTCGTTTGTTACCCTTCGCTACGCAATTGACCAGACGCACATCGGCGGATTTCAAATCAAATCCACCATCTGTGCTACCGGTCGCCACGCAGCTAAGATATCGGATGTTCCTATTACTGCGTTCGTCGGAAAATCCATCACCATTCCAATAGTCGCTGCTCGACCGACCAGTTTCCGCAAAACCATGCGCTTCGCAACGACGATAGATGATTGCCTGTGCTTCATCGTCTAGCACAAAGCCGGTGCAGTAACGTTCCGTCTCGGCGCTAGCCCGAGCGATAACATCCTCAATCAGACCATTGCGCGACCCATAACGAATGCGGGTCATGGCCCGTCTTATATCCTCCCCTTTAATCTGCCGAAGTTTGAAATTCGTAAGGGACGCTGGCGAAGAGCGATTGGACGCGGTATTTTCCAAGAAACGATAGAGGTCGCGGCCCTCAATCTGCTCCACCACCAAACCATCCGTTGGGACATTTACGCGTATTGCGCCGTTACCCAAATTGAGGAATTTCGAATTTCTGATGATCAGTCCCGATTGCGCTCTCAGGCCTTCTCCAGAGCCATCACCCTGAAATGTCCGCCCCTCAATAGTTGCAGCTTCAGCTGCGCGCGAACACCCAGCAAAAGTGGCGAGAGCAATGGCGGAAACAAAGGTTCGGCGGTCCAGATAGTCCATGACTTCACATCCCTGCTATAGTGATACCTACGAGAAAACGGTGGCGAGAAAATTCGCGCCCCGGAAATGTTCCAGAGGCATCTTGATCACGAAAGTCATATTGCGCATGCAGCGAATATCGCGGAGCGAGGCGCCATTCGACGCCCATTCTTGCCCCAGTAATATCATAATCCCGATCAATGTCCTGGAACCGATCCTCTTCGTAACTGATGCTCGCGCTGACGATCAGGTTTCGTAGCAATTCATAGTCCGCTGTCAGAGAAAAGGCCGTTGCAACATAGGCTCCCGAACCCAGTGTTGATGACTCTTCCACACCGCGATTGGCACCCGCTGTCAGCGTTACAAGCGGCGTGACAAAATATTCGATCTTCGCTCGCGCTGCAAAACCATCGGCATCTTCAAATTCCGCATCTTCAAAATCTTGTTTAAAATAGCCAACACCGATTTCGGATCGGACGAGCTTACTCAACTGAAAGCTCGTCCCGGCGGTAATCTCATAGCCCTTGGAATCTCGCGATGGCGACAAGGGAGGCTGACTTTTATAGTCGCGCCGGTTGACGCTGCCGTTGATAAAGACAGATGCATTGGGGCTGATGGCGAATTCTGCGCCCAGGTCGCTGGTAAACACGGTGCGATTGCGAAAGTCCTGATCAACAAGAACATCAAAACCGTCACGGCCGTCTTTATAATTGCGCGTTTCTACGCCGGCTCGACCGGCGATTCTTAGTCGCCCGAAAGTCCGAGCTGCCCCTGCGAAAGCCGAAGCGAAGCGATATTGAACCGGCTTTTGCAAATTGAGAGGTGATGCCGGATCCGTCCGATCCTCCGTCCTTTGTCCGTTACGCGTCCCCAGATAAATTTGTCCTTCGCGGTCCAAATCCAGTCGTCCGCGCAACCCAAGCACATAGTCAGTCGTGCTCTGGCTGTCCGTGCTCAAAAATTGTCTGCGCTCCAGCTCGGCAGCAGTCTCAACGTTAAAATTGCCGAACCGCTTAGATGCAGTGACCTTTGGCTTCACACGAACAATCAGATCGTCACTTTCATCGCGCACCGCAAATATATTGCTGTCATACAATGTGTCGACCGTGATGCTTGGCATGATCTCAGCACCGCCAATGCGATAGGGCACAGGATCGAAGGCGGGTTGCGGCCGCTCTTGAACACTGAGAATATCGGGTCGTTGGAACTGAAGACTTTCATCGCGAAAATCTTCGAGAACTTCCGATTGCTGGGCGTGAACCGTGCCAGGTACCATACCGGAAATCAGCAGAGAAACAGTGGCAAAGAGGCCTGGCTGACGCATATATGCTTCAACTCCTTGTTTAGCCCCAAGGTTGAACAGCAAGCCCAGTCAACTACGCTGTTTGAAGGTTCATCTCTATCACCTGCCAGTAACGCTGTGCTGCCTTTTCCGGTGTATAGTCTTTGGTGCGGGTCAAAGCGAGCTGAGCGAAGCGTTTGCGTTCCCCATCATCCTGTAAATATCGCAAAGAATCGGCCATGGCGTCGACATTATTGCATGGCACCAGGATACCGAATTCAGCCAAGGTCATCGCTTCGACCGAAAGATCATTTTTGTTCGCCAGAATTTCCGATGGTCCTGACCGACAATTGGTAGCAATCACCGCAGTCCCCGTGCTCATTGCTTCCACCAAAGCATTTGGAAAACCTTCCGCATTGGACGGCAAGACAAAAATTTGAGCATCAGCCAATAAAGGAAAGGGGTTTTGAATGAAGCCGGGGAGGATCACACGGTCCTTCAGGCCAAGATCAACAATTTGTCGCTCCAGGTCTGCGCGAAGCGGACCATCACCTATGATGATAAGTTTACCCGCAACAGACGACGCCGCAAATGCGTTAATCAACAGAGCGAAATTCTTGTTCTCAACCAACCTGCCCATCGCGATTATGTAAGGTTCGTTGGGATGGGCCGGGAATTTTTCCAATGCTTGACGAGCGATACGGACGGTATCAACCGGATTGGCGATAACACTCATCACATCGCGCGGCACTCCAAAGTCATCAGACAGACCGTCAGCTACGCCTTGCGATACCGCAATGATATGGGTGGCGTGCCGGTAAGATAATCGGACGAGCCCCCTACTCAGATGTCCCGACAGGCCCTTACCGAGATGTGCGCTGGTATTCACTCGTTCACTTATGTTCCAAGGCTTACCCGTTCCAATGCGGCTCGCCCAATTGGCGACATTGGCGCGCGTCAGAAAACTCAGCGTTGCTGCCGGGCTCAAAGATCTTTCCAGCGCACGCAGTTGAAGGATCGACTGCAACAAACTGCCGCGGCAATCGAGCTGATGTAAAGTTACCCAATCCGGTATGTCATAAGCAGCTGGCTCATCATCCAGAAGAGCCAAAACCATCTCATACCGGTCCTGATAAGCTTCAGAGTGCAGAAGCAATGCGGCCATTACGCGCTCTGCGCCGCCGCCTGCCAAGGAGTTGATGATGAAGAGTATTTTGGGCCGCAAAAATATGAGTCCTGGTCAATGAAAGCGTTCGCCATCTATCAAAACGCCAAAGTCAGAAAAATACTCCGTCGCTGTAGCGCGCCAATTTCGGGTTGACGAGAATGCCTAATGATTCAGAAGAATAAGATGATCACAGCGATAGCAATGATGATCCAGATAGTCAGACCTGCACCGGCGATTACCCACATTCGTCCAGGGAGTTGTTCCGCCTTGCCAGAGGCTGACGATCTCTCAGACCTGCCACGAGAGCTCTCCTTCTCGCTTTCATCTGCGACGGGTTTATCTTTGGCAGGTGTACGAGCGCTGACGTTATTTCCAGACATAACGTCATCGGAAATGGAAGCTGGCCTAGGACCAGCGGAATTTCCGCTCCTGTCGTTCAATCATGCCTCCCCTGCTCCCTTTGAAAGGAACGCAAAAGTCACACAGGGCGCAGGCTCGCCTTAAAATAGCTTCTCTTCGCTCCTGTCTCCACTTTCCTGAATAGCGAAAAACCGCAAATAATGGCATAAAAAATTACGCCCTCTATTTGCCACAGGGCCATTGTTGACAAGTTCATGAAAAGAAATGACAAATGCGCGAACAATAGAGTTGCGCGATCTTCTGCAGGTGCTTGAAACGCCAGCTTGGCCATGATGAACCAAAAAACCAGCAACAAAAACACGCCCGCCCAGCCCAGTTCGTAGAGATAGGCAACAATTGTGTTGTGCGGATAGACTTTGAATATCTCTTCCCAACTATCCGGTCCAAAACCAATGAGATGATTGAGTGTTGATCCATCCAGCCATGCGTAAATATAGCCGGACCATATGTAGATACGACCGGATAATAAGCGGCGCTCATCAAAAGAAAACTCGGCCTGCGGTTTGATATATTGGCCTGGGTCACCAAAAAACACTGTAAGATCATTAAATCGTTCGGCAGAAAAGCCCGCTAATATGAATATGCCGACCAGGGTTACCAACGATATGATGATGGCCAATATCACTCTTTGTTCGCGGACGAATGAGAACATCGTGCTGCTAACCAATTGGATGGCGGCCAAGGGCAGCACGGCCAACATAGTGGTACGATAGTTGGCGAGAACAATTCCGCCGAGCAGGACAGCAGACAGACCTGCCTGAATAAGGCGCGGTAAAGTGACCGCGAAACAGGCCACGACAAAAAATGTCGCCATCGCGATAGAGAATGTGGCTTCGTGATTATAGCCGCCAATATAACTGCTCGAACCATCGAATTCCGACGCTTTGACAGCCCCCAACCCAATGGATAGAAATTGAAACACGAGCAGCGGCGCAAAAGCCCAAAGTAGCGGCGTAAAAAATCGCGCACCCTCATTTTCAAGCAGAGCGCGATAGACAGCGATCATCAGGACCATGAAATAGAGATGCTTCACCGCCGCGTTAAGCGCTGTGAAGAGGCCATCATTAGCCGCAGCGCTGATCAGTGAGAGCAAGACCAAGGCATAGATCGGCAAGAGTGGTTTCAGAAGAAAATGGCGCGGAGCCACAAGCATTAAGCCTAAACCTGCGATTGCAATCGAACCGAGCGCATTCAGGCTTAATCCAGCAATCACTGGTGAAAATGTGATCTCATGAAATGCGCTCATGATGTAGCGAAGCCAGATCGCAAATATCACAAACCGTGCTGGATATCCTCTCACTTTCTTAAGTGCGACAACCATTGGTACCGCTAGCAAAGCGGCAACGAGAGCCAATAGCGGTAGCGGCAGTGAGGGCGCTCCGCCGTCCATTATGATGCTCGGTTAATTTGGGTGGAAGACAAGACCAAAACGCAGAACTCTAAGCGTAATATTCTTTATATTGCTTGAAATAGAGACCTGCATCGCCAAAGCCGGTCCGGGCTTGTTCAACAACATCCACGCGGCTTAATACGACACCGGCAATATTGGCGCCAACACCATCCAACTGATGCAATCCGATTTCCGCTGCCTTGGCCGGTGTTTTTTTCCACTGAACAAGAAATAGTACCAAATCTGCAAGAGCAGCGAGCATCCGAGATTCCGCTACCGGCAAAACGGGCGCGGTATCCAGCACGACAAATTGAAATTGCCCGCGCAGTTCTTCAAGCAAGTCTGTCATGGCCTGTGATCCCATCAAGTCGAAGGGCGTTTCTTCATCCGGTTTTTGCCCAAGGAAATAGGTGCCACTGTCCTCATCATGGACAATTGCCTGTTGCAACGATGCCTCGCCGTTCAAAACAGCGGTCAAACCATGTTTTATCGACTTTGCTAGCGACCGAGATGACGCCTGCCTACGGGAGTCGCAATCGACCAGCAATGTACGGATCCCTGATCGCGCGGCCGCACTGGCAAGACAAATGGCGGAACTGGTTTTACCTTCACCGGGCAAGGCCGATGTGATCGATATGATTTTGGTCTGACGCTGCGCGGCAGACCTTCCAGCAGGGGCCATTACCAAACTGGTTTTCAGGGCACGAAAAGCTTCGGCAAAAGCGGACTTGGGATGCTCGATCAGAAATTGCGGCGGCCATGGTATCGGCTCGCGCGATTTTCTGACTTCGGGAAGTGAGCCAATTTCAGGAATAGAACCGAGCGCGCTGACCTGCAGCCTTTTTTCGATATCGGCTGCGGTACGCAGACCGTTTTCCATAAACTCCCTGCCCGCCACAACCGCTGTTGAACATGCACCAGCGGCAACAAAGGCTACCGCAATATATAATAGCGGATTAGGCGATATTGGCATAGCAGGAATAGCTGCACGAGATACTTCTTTGGCTCCGCTAGTCTCTGTGCCCTGACGAGCAACAGATTCTTTGTATCGATCGAGAAAGCCCTGATAGAGTTCACGAGCTGAAGCAGCATTGCGTTCCAGTTCGCTAAGCCTCACCGATGCATCGCTGTCTACTGCCAAACGATTTTGCAATCCGGCAATGGACGAAGCAATTGATGCGGTCCGTCCGCGCGCTGCAGTGGCTTCAGTGTTTAGACTTGCGACAATCCGCTCCACTTCAGCACCAATCTGGACATCAATATCAGCCAGTTGGCTTTGCGCTTCAATAAGGCTGGGATGACGCGGACCGTAGCGGGTCGTGAGATTTGCAACTTCGGCGCTTGCTGTCGCACGTTGCGACCGTAGCGCCCCCACCACCTCGGATTCGAGCGCTGCGCCCAGCGACTCTCCCGTCAATCCTTGAGACACTTGTGACCGAGCTGTAGCCAATCTGGAGTTTGCCACAGCTTCTGCAGCCCGAGCTTCGGCCAATTGATTGTTGAGAACAGACAATTCCTGCTGCGTAATCGAGCTTACATCGGTGGCTGCGAACAATCCTTCTTCAGAGCGATATTGCGCCACCTGCGCCTCGGCAGCCAGAACCTCGCCGCGAAGTTCCTCTAATCGCGTCTCAAGCAGATCAGCACTTCGTTGGGTCGAACCAGCCTCACCTTCCAAACGGGTTAATAGATACTCATCGATTGTGGCATTGGCGATATTCGCAGCCATTTTTGGATTTTCGGACGTGTATCGCACCGCAATCGCGTAGGACACACCTTCACGCTGAACTTTCAATGCGCTTCCCAATATCCGGATAGCACGATCACGTGCGACCCGCTGTTCTGCGGCCGTTGTCGGTGGAGATGCACCTTCTTTCAAAAGAGCCGGATTGAACTCTGGCTCCTGAACCAGCTTGAGCGCATCAACCACCCGGCCAGCGATAAACGGTGATTGCAATATCTCGACCGTTGTGTCGACGGTTGGCGAGTCGGTCGTCAACGCTGGTGAATCGGTTTCAACCGGAATAACGTCCTGCGCCTGCCGCTCAACAACCATTGTCGCCGTTGCCAAATAGCTTGGCGTGGTCAGAAAATAGGCAGCGGCGGTCGCAGCAAGGGCAAGGATAGAAACCAGAAAAACCGGGATCAAATGTTTGCGGAATGCACGACCGATCGCCCGCAAATCAATCAGCTCACTGGATTCTTCCGCAACAAACCGGTCGAGCGGCAACGGTGTATCCGACATTTTATTCATGGCACGCCAGCTCCTTCACAAAGCCCCCTGCGTTTTCGCCCTGATTTCCGCCCCTAGCTCAAATAGTTACGCCCCTTTTACTGCCCGATAGATGCTTTGTCGCATTGCCGCTGGCATTAGCCGCAAAGTCTCGATCATCACAAACAACCCGACCCCCTCAGGCATACAAAGATTGCGAGCAAACTGCCGTGATATCGTCCCACTCTTGAATGAAAATCGCGCGTATAGCCCAATTTGCTGATTGATGAGCTTGCGGAGCAAGATCCGCTCTTCTCCACCAACCTTATCCATCATATCCCGCGCCGTTTCCACCATGATCGGAATGGTATCAGGATGAGTCATCTTGCTCACCTTGTTATCGGTATCGCGATGGAATTCTGCGCTGACTTTAGGGACATAGGTAAATGGTGCGCGCGCAAGGGCCCGCAGCCACATGTCCTTATCACCACCGCGCACGGCCTTGCCTGCCGGAAAGGGGCCGACCTGCTCCAGCACGTCGCGACGGAAGGCAGCGGCACTCGTCCAGATCGGACATTCCCCGCTCTGCACCCAGATATTGAGACTCTGCTGAAAGTCAGCGGCACGTCCTTCAAATGAAGCGAGCGCATCAATCATCTTGGAGGGCTCGCGATGCGCTTCGAAAACATGCTCATACCGTGTTGCGACACAACCTGCTTGCGGTGCTTTTTGTATCGCAGCCGCGATATCTGCCAGATGCGAGGGATGCCAAATATCATCAGCATCGAGAAACGCGATCCAGTTACCATTCGCTTCAGCAATACCAAGATTACGGGCAGCATAACCACCAGGACCAGGCGTATCGCGAAACAGCACACGAATGGATGGATCTTGGAATTGAGAGATGATGGAAGCGCTATCATCGGTGGACGCATCATCAATGATGATAATCTCTTCAGGGGACCGACTCTGTTGCAAAGCACTTGTTAGACTCGCCGCGACATGACGGGCCTTGTTATGGACCGGAATGACGACAGAGAATCTTAGATCAATCATTTTATCCCGTTTTTTGCAGTGCCGAAGATAATGTGTTGCGTGACATCGACGAATGGATTTTTAGCCTTGCCAACCGCGCCATACAGGCATTTATAGAACCCAGCTCCTTCGTTGTGCAATGCAGTAAAGTTCGGCCGGTCCGGGGATTCTAACGACCGATCCCGAACACAATTAGATCCGCATCAAAAGATGCCGGATGAAGGAACTGTAATGGCGCGTGGCTCCGTCCGGACCAAGATTTTTGTCATCAGCATGCGCAACGCTGCGCATCGGCGACACGCATTTATCAGCAGCGGTATTCCCAAATCCCTACCCTGGGATTTTTTTGATGCTCATGAGAAGCTGCATGCTGGTCTTCACTATGATGAAGACAAAGCGATCATTGCAAAAGGCCGACCACTCAAACCCGGCGAGCTGGGTTGCTTTTCGAGCCATCATGCCCTGTGGCAGAAACTGATCAGAGACGATGCAGATCAATATCTCATTCTCGAAGACGATATTCTTGCAGACTGGAGTTTCATAAAGTCACTTATCGCCGAAGATCACGGTGAGATGGGCCGTGACTATATTCGCCTGTATTACAAAAAACCGGCACCGCAGCGCATCTTGCAGAGGGATTTTGTTTGTCGGACCACACGGCTAATCGAGTTGTCCGGATATTGCTTTGGCACACAGGCTTATCTGCTGACCAAAAATGGTGCGCAGCGGTTCCTAGATCATATCAAAGCCGTAGACCGACCGATTGATGACAAGATGGACCGGTCATGGGTGCATGGTGTTCCCAATTTGGCGGTGTTTCCTTTCCCGGTGCTCGAGCGTGCGATTCCCAGTGCCATCGGGACATCTCGCTTTGAAACCTATCAAGTTCCCGAACGGCTGAAACTGCGGCGCTTTGTCTCTCGGCAACGCGAGCGCGCCGGTTACCAGATTTTCGGCCGTCGCCGTTTTCGATTTCAACTTTGACCAGTGAGTGACCAGCGTATGACGGACAAAAGCACTGAATTTTCTGACAATGCTTCCAGCACGGCTGGGGCAATGTTCGACAATTCGCTGCGCCAGAAAACGAAAAGCTCGCTCGGTTGGACCGTGACCAAAGCGCTGAGTGACCAAGTCTTCTCGTTGGTCATTTTCATCATGCTCGCGCGGCTGTTGACCAAGGAAGAAATTGGCATATTCGCGATGGTCTACGTCTTTTCAGAGGTCGGTCGGATTATCGCGACAGGCGGTCTTGTGCAGCTTATCGCGCGTGCCAAAAAGATAGACAATCTTCAGATTAATACGATTTTCTGGACCAATATGGGCATCGCGTTTGTCTATGTTGGATTGATCTGGATCCTGGCTCCGGTGCTGGCTGATCTCCTCAATCAGCCAGGATTGACCGATCCACTACGCATATTATCGCTGGCTTTGCCCATCAATGCATTGGGTGCCTCTCATTTCGCTCTGCGTCTGCGTGAATTTGGCCACAAAACTGTGGCGGTGCGCTCGATATTGGCCGGGATTATTGGCGGCACCACTGCGGTTGCTGCTGCCATGTCTGGATGGGGTATATGGTCGTTGGTCGTCCAGCGCTGTGTCACAGAAGCGGTTAGCACCATTCTCGCTTGGGCCTCTTATCGCTGGATACCGGCATTTCAGTTTAACTGGGCTCAGGCCAAACAGAATTTCGCCTTCACCAGTAACCTAACCATTGCCCAGCTTATCTTCCTCATGCTGGTGCGGGTGCAGGATTTGCTGATCGGTGCCAGCCTTGGGGCCGCCGCCGTCGGCATCTATCGGGTTGCATGGCGTTCAACAGAAATGTTCGCTGCCGCCGCGATACAACCCTTTTCAGCGGTTGGTTTGCAGATCTATTCCCGTCTACAGGACAACCCGACCGCGATGAAGCAAGCCTATAAGGCGATGCTCGGCATATGTGCTGCCCTGTCTTTTCCCGCGCTGGTCGGATTCGGAGTGATTGCGCCCGACCTTGTGCCGTTGGTGTTCGGATCGAAATGGGAAGCGGCAGGCACGCTGGCACAGGTATTTGCATTTATGGCGATACCCTACACGCTCAATTTCTTCGCCTCACCCGTGCTTTCGGCGGTGGGTAATTCACACCGCCAGCGCACTCTGGCGATCACACAGCTTGTAACAACCCTAATTCTGACCCTTATCGCCTTGCCGTTCGGGTTGACCGCAGTCGCCATCGCCTATGTTATCCGCTCTTACCTGACGCTGCCGTTACAAATGCGCTTCTTGAAAGAGGCCTCCGGCATCGGAATGAGAACGACATTTGATGCCATCAAAGCACCTTTCATTGCCTCAACGCTGATGGGCTTCCTCCTCTGGTCGACATTGCAAATTTTTGCAGACGATCAGCCCCTGTCGTGGATGAAGCTATTCGCAGCCATAGCAGGTGCTGCCTTGTTCTATGCCGCCGCATTGCTGACCATTTCCGCAACCTATCGCCGTTTAGTCACAGACTTCCTTCCCCTAAAGGAGCTATCCCCCAATGCCTGAACAACTCACCCTTCAAAACACCCAGTCGAGTAATATTGTTCGAGGATTCCGCGATACGATCAGCGATCGCATCAAGCCACTGCTGAACGATCATCCCTTCGCCTTGCTGGATTTTCCGGATCATTCCAATGTCGGCGACTCTGCCATCTGGCTCGGCGAGACGCAGTTTTTCGCTGATCATGCGAAACCTCCAGCTTACACAAGCAAATTGAAGTCCCATGACTCTTGCCAGATGGAGCAGGCGATTGGAGATGGCACCATATTTCTCCATGGCGGCGGCAATTTTGGCACTATCTGGAAGTCACATCAGGATTTTCGACTGAAGTTATTAGAGCGCTTCCGCGACCAGCCCATCGTACAGCTACCGCAATCGATATTTTTCGATAATTACGATGCGGTTGATGAAACGGCACGAGCGATTGAACAGCACGGGAATTTCACCCTGCTGGTCCGGGATCAACGCTCGCTTGAATTTTCACGCTGTCACTTCCAGTGCGAGGTATTTCTGTGCCCGGACATGGCGCTCTATATGGAGCCGCTCGAACGCCTGACACCCTCGCATGACTTCTATTACCTGATGCGCACCGATTTTGAACGATCCGTCCGGGGGAAGGCAGATCATCCGGGCCATTCGTTCGAAAGTGGTGACTGGTTGACCGAAGATAAGCTGCAGATGCGAATGACAGCAGCCACGGCCAAGCTGATGGACTTTGGTCACAGCCCCAATGCTGCACGCGTGCTGAAATATGATCGACTGGCCAATACCCGCCTGAAACGTGGCATAGCTTCGCTATCATCCGGGCGCGTTGTGGTGACCGATAGGTTGCATGGGCATATCCTTTCGACGTTGCTCGGCATCCCTCATGTCGCACTGGATAACTCATATGGTAAACTCCAAAATTTCATTCAGGCCTGGACGTCCGAAATTGGCTTCCTCCGAACGGCGGATACGCTCGAAGAAGCACAGGCGCTGGCCGAGGAGTTGCTGTCATGAAAGTAGCAGTAACCGGCCTGCGCGGTATTCCTAATGTCATGGGCGGCGTAGAAACGCATTGCGAAGAAATGCTGCCGCGTGTCAAAGGGCTCGACCCCGATCTCAATATTACGGTTTTTGCCCGAGCGCCTTATGTGAAGAAGCCGCGCTATAAGTATCGAGGTATTTCGATCGTAAGCCTGCCCTCACCTGTTTCGGTCTGGCGAGAAGCGATCACTTCGACTTTCAACGCGATCCTGGCCGCGCGGCGAACAAAAATGGATATTATCCATATTCATGCCATTGGTCCCGCCTTGCTAACACCTTTAGCGCGCTTGATGGGACTCAAGGTCGTCGTGACTCATCATGGCGAAGATTATAATCGCGCCAAATGGGGTCGTTTTCCTAGGTTTGTACTTCGCATGGGCGAACGGCTGGGTATGTTGTTTGCGGACCATGTTATCGCGGTCTCACCGTCACTTACGAAGAAACTGAAAAAGTCTTTTCCAGGATCAACCAGCCGCATTTCCTATATACCCAATGGTGCTCCCGAATTGCCCCGCTCGCCCGGTGATGCACTCGCCCGGTTTTCGCTGGAGGCGAATAATTATGTTCTAGCCGTTGGTCGTCTGGTGCCAGAAAAAGGATTGCATGATCTCATCAAAGCGCATGCTGACATCCGAGATGGCCGCAAGCTTGTTATCGTCGGTGGTGCTGATCATGACAGCGAATATTCCGAATCCTTGCTGAAATTAGCCAATGAGCGAGTAATATTCACCGGATTGCAAGATCGTGGAACCTTGCGTGAGCTCTATGAAAACGCTGCGCTGTTTGTAATGCCGTCCTATCATGAGGGTTTGCCGATTGCTGCATTGGAAGCGGGATCTTGTTCCACTCCCATGCTACTCAGTGACATTCAGCCCAATCGCGACATCGGATTGCCAGAAAAGGACTATTTCCCAGTCGGTGATACCAGTGCATTGGGGCAAGCTCTGAACAAACCCAATTATCTGTACCGGGTCGATGCATCGGAATTTCGCAAAAAATTTGATTGGGATGAGATCGCGCTCAGCACCTCGTCCATCTACCACAAGATAATGAGCTGACCGCTTTTATCAGAATCCGTTACGGTGAACGATAACCCCAAAGGTTCGGGCTAAAATGAGCAGATCATAGCCAAGCGACCAACGTTGTATATATTCTAGATCCGATGCCAGCCGCCGTTCTAAATCAGCGCGCGTCATCGTGGCGCCGCGATGTCCCCTAACTTGGGCCAGTCCGGTCAGACCAGGCATCGTTGCATGGCGTAGCCAGTAGTTCCGGTCAATTTCCCAGAACAGCTTGCTATCCGCCTTCGAACCCAACGCATGGGGCCGGGGTCCGACCAAGCTCATTGTGCCAAATAAAACATTAAATAATTGTGGCAGTTCGTCGATACTGGTGGCTCGGATGAACCTACCAACACGAGTAATCCGATCATCATCGCGATCGGTTGAACGGTCGCCATTAAAATCGCTGAGATTGTCGCGCATACTGCGAAACTTATAGATATTGAAAAGCCGGTTGCCGTGTCCCAGCCTTGGTTGCTTGAACAGGATCGGACCAGGACTCTCCATCTTGATGGCAATTGCCGTGATCAGCATCAGGGGTGCTAAGAACAAGATCGCAACAGACACAATGATGAGATCCATCAAACGCTTCAACCACAGTTGCAGGCGCGTCAAAGGTTTCACTTGCGACGCATGTGCCAATCCTGATGCTTGTTTTCCCGCGGGTACCGACCGGTAATGCCGATAAACATCACCGGCAACGCCGGTGCTTTTTAGAACCAATGCCCAATCATTGTGGCGCTCTATAGGGCAAGCAACGACAACGCGATCGATGGAACGAAAAAGATTCCCCAATTGATCAAGCATGGCCGGATTCGAAATATCAGGGTATAACCCAATCTCCTTCGCATCGATGACAGGTTGATCAAATATTGGCCCATGGGGAACGCCATCTACAATAATCAATTCACTCAAAGGATTGGTGCCTAACATCCTTTTAGCTACTTTATGACAAGCATAGCGTCCGCCCACGATCAAGGCCGATGAGATCAAGAAACCAGTGGCCAGGAAAGACGGATGGTGCTGCTTCAATATCGAAAGACCGAAGAGGATGAAGAGGATCAAAGCTAAGCTTGCAAATAATGAAGCGATAGTTCGAATCGTCGCACCAACACTGTTGAAAAGCGCATTCCTGCCATAGGCATTACTGTTTAGGCCTATTGCCAGAAAAATCGGAACGGACAATATGCCAAGCTTTAATCCAGGTGATGCAAAAGGTTGATCCAGCAACAACGCATTGCTTATCAGAAAACCGATAAATACCGCCAGCGCGTCTGACATCAGCATGATCGAATAGAGGCTGGCGCGTCGTGACCGCTTGGTCAAACCAGAATCGCTTTTGCCTTCGGTACTGTATGTGATTTTAGTGGCTGTGAAAGACGCATTTTGTAGTGCGCGGATAGTAGCGGTCATCCCAGAATCCTTTCACAATCGTCTCTGCAATATGGCGAGGTCAGATATTATTAAAGAGATTCAAAAACCAATGCTGCGCCGCAGCAACAAAATCTCTTGATCAATCCTTCTTTATCTTCATTGGATCGACTTTTCTGGCTCCTGCTAAAGTGAGACGGGTTAAAAAAAATTCCCCTGAGTATTTTCACTGCCATTGAAAAACCGGCTTGTCACCATGAGTTTTGAGTACCCAAGACGGGATGTGTATTCAACACGATTAGATACCATATGGTCTATCTATGGTTGTTCCGAACCGAATTTATATTCAGAAACAACTCGCCAATTTGGATGTTGCATCGCAATATGATAGTCGATCGGGAGCATAATTTTTGGATCACGTACGGACCACAAATATCGAATCGATAGAAGACATCTCTGATCTTAGCCGTAGCCTAAGATATACTTGGGCGCTAATCCTATCGGACTTGTATCGTTATGCAGGAAGACGTGATACGCGATCCTTTTTGCGTCACTTCCTGTTTACCCCAGGCTTCAAATATACAACAATCATGCGGCTCTGCGGGTGCTTGAAAAAGCGCCCGATCATGCGCTTCACTTGGTACCCGCCGCTAAAACTTCTATTGCTCCGATATCGGTATAAATATGGCATTGCTATCCCGGAATATACGAAAATCGGCCCCGGATTCTTCATCAACCGCTTTGGTAATATCATGATCAATGGCGATGCAATAATCGGCGCAAACTGTAATGTCACACATGGATCAATGCTGGGCCAGATGAACCGCGGGCCGAATCAGGGGTCGCCGATATTGGGAGATGACGTTTTTCTGGCCGCTGGTAGTAAAGTCATAGGCAAAATCACCATCGGCAATCGTGCTGCGGTGGGTGCGAACGCTGTCGTTACCAAACCGGTACCTGACGATGCTGTGGTTGGCGGAATTCCGGCAAGGATAATATCGATGAACGGATCTGATGGCTATATAAACCGCCGAGTCGATCCAGACTATACAACCCGATTTAGAGCTGTTTCTTAGTCATCCGTTTTAGAAAAAGCGTTCCACGATTCTGATTGTATCACCCGGATAAATTCGCGTGTTACTGCCCAGCCTGATTTTTACCTCATTGGGCTGGTCAGAGCGCTTGATGAAAATTTGCTTTTGCTGCGCACGATATGTGAAGCCATCAGCCTTCGCTATAGCCGCCAATATCGTCATATCAGGAATGTAAGGATATTCGCCAGGCTTATTGACTTCGCCCAAAACATATATTGGCCGAAAACTTTTTACCTCCACATTTACCTGTGGGTTGATAACATATCCATCTGCCAGAGATGCAGTAATTTGCTTGCCCAGACCGGCGGGAGAAAGACCTGCTGCTTGGATATCTCCAACCAGCGGGAACGCAAGAAAACCATTGGCACCAATAACAAATTCGCCGGTCAATGTTTCTTCACCATAGGTGATGATTTGAACCGTTTCACCCGCGCGTAGTTGATAAGATTGGTCGATATCCGGTTGCTCAGCCGTCTCGACAGGAAATGCACCCGAAGAGGCACAAGCCGTCAAAAGCAAAGTGAAAGCAAAGGCAGAGATAAGCTTCTGAACGGTCTTAGAAGATAATCGGGTTTCCATAAAATCTTTCCTAGAAAGCGACAGTAACCCCCCGAATATCTCTAGTAATGAAGGCGGTTTTGCTCAAGCACGGCACGACCATCGGAAAGACAAAATAGATAAATCGATCGAGGGCATAGCGATGGTGCGCCCGACAGGATTCGAACCTGTGGCCCCCAGATTAGGAATCTGATGCTCTATCCACCTGAGCTACGGGCGCATGCAGGCTGTTTAGCTTCAGCTTTGTGGATAGACCAGCGTCAATTTTGTGATTTTGGCGGTTTCACCGGCAATGGCAGCGGCAATATCTCAATACCTTCCTCATCAAGTTCAGCAGCATCATCCGCCGTTGCGGTTCCGTGAATCGGGGCTGCCTCTTTCTCTCCATAGTGAATGGCTCGAGCCTGTTCAGGGAAGTCTGTGCCAACCCATTCCGACTTCTCGAGAATCTTGGCTTGTGCTTCAGCAAGCTTGTCGATCAATTTGGCATATTCCGGGCTCACCTCAACCGCATTGCTGACAGGCTGAGCGCCTTCTGCTGAATCAGAAGCACCGGCCTCAAATCTGGATGGTTTGTCGCTGCTTGAACGCTGATTGGCCTTCATGCCTACATTTGGCGCCATCACAGCTTTCTCTACGGCTCTGCTTCCACAAGTCGGGCAGTCGATAAGACCCGCTAATTGCTGTTTATCGTAATCATCCGAAGAACCAAACCAACCCTCAAACTGATGGCTGCCATCTCTGCAGATAAGATCAAATACTATCATGAAGAAACCTTTGGAGGTGCAAATGCACGACGATTGGAAATCGCCGGAATGCGGCCCTGTATCTTGGCAATATCGGCCAAGTCAATATCGCATAGGCCTACACCAATGTCCGATCCCATGTCCAACAAGACATCGCCCCAAGGCCCTACCACCATGGAATGACCATAAGTCTCGCGGCCATCTTCATGCTTGCCAGACTGCGCTGCTGCAACCACAAAAACGCCAGCTTCAATCGCGCGCGCGCGCAATAATATCTCCCAATGGGCTTTTCCGGTCGGGACCGTAAATGCTGCCGGTATGGACAGGATGTCTGCACCAGCATTGGTCAACGACGCAAATAGCGAAGGAAATCGCAGGTCATAGCAAATGGAAAGACCCAAAGTTGCATCACTAACCGGTGAAGTAACCGCCTTTGTGCCGGCTTGATAGGCAGCAGATTCGCGCCACGTCTCGCCCGTATCAAGATCAACATCAAAGAGGTGGATCTTGTCATACTTCGCCGCGATCTGGCCCGATGGACTGATCAGGTACGATCGGTTTATCCATTTGCTTCCGTCATCGTCATCCAGTTTGATAGCCAGCGACCCAATAGCAAGCCATATGCTCCGGCGTGCAGCAGAATCGCGCGCTTCCTGCAGAACCACGTCGTCTGCCTCCTGACGAATATGCAGGCTCGCTCGGCTTCTATTGCGGTCAAGCAGGCCTGTCATCTCCGGCGTGAACAAGATCTCAGCGCCACCTTCTGCAGCCTCATCTACGTGGCTCCGCAAGGCCGAGGCATTAGCGGCAGGGTCTACGCCGCTGCACATTTGCGCCAAAGCTATGCGATTGGGCACTTATTCAGCCAAAAGCGCGTCTAACTTTCCTGCATCTTCAAGCGATGCAAGATCATCAGAACCGCCAATATGATCGTCATTGATGAATATCTGCGGCACCGTCGTCCGTCCTCCCGCACGTTGAATCATCTCTTCACGCTTGGCACCACCCATGCTGATGTCGGTTTCCTCAAACGCGACGCCCTTTTCCTTCAAAAGGGATTTCGCGCGAAAACAATATCCGCACGTGAATTTGGTGTAGATTTCGACTTTTGCCATAACGACATTCCATTATTTCTCTGCTTGTTCTGCAAATGGGCGTGATCACATATTAAATCAACTCTCTTAGAGCAGAACCACAGCATTCATCAGGGCTTGTCATAGTCCGTCAGAACTCTTGCCCAACAATAAACCAAAACTCTGGTAGCTCCCGATCCCTTGAGTATCTTGGCACAAGCATTGGCGGTAGAGCCTGTTGTGTAAACATCATCAACCAATATTATCGTTTTTCCAGCGATCTGACGTTCGGCACCAGATGAGATTCGAAATGCGTTACCGACTATCTTCCGCCGCTTTTTCGCAGACATGGACCGCAATGGTGGCGTGGCACTTTTGCGGAGAAGAATTTTGCTGTGCATCTCAAGGGAGTTTCTTTTGGCGAGCGCCTTCCCGATGAGCACCGACTGGTTAAAGCCGCGAGACCACAAACGCCAGCGATGCAGCGGAACGGGAACAATGAGGGTATCCTTCGGAACCTCCGGCAAAAACCTTTGCATATGCTGCGCAATAAGCTCTGCTAAACCCAAACGAACTCCATATTTCAGGCGCATGGCCAGAAGGCTGCTTTTATCGTCATATTCAACGACCGCGCGGACGCCATCATGCTCTGGACTTCGCTGTATGCAAGACACACATTGAGCGCCCTCAGCTTGGGCAAAAGCAAATGGTTTCCCGCAAGATGAACACCAAGGCTCGCTTAGAAAATTCAGGTCTTGCCAGCAGGCCAAACAAAACCGATTATCTGCTTCAACAGTCACACCACAAATCGGGCAGCGCGGCGGCAGAGCGAAATCAATGATCGTTTTCATCAGGGCCGACAAAAATCTCATTAATCCTTGTCGCCTGTTCGTCTCATAGGCACAAGACCATATGCAAAATGCAACTGATCCCAAGGAGTTATTCAATCGCGAACGGCGGCGTCGGTTCCGCGATCGTTCTTTTAGGCGCACTCAAGGCAAAGATTTCATCGGCCAAATAATGTCTGAAGAGATATTGGATCGGCTTTCTCTTATAAAAAGAGACTTCAAAAAATGTTTGTTGATTGGCCAAGCCAGTCATGTTCTCGCTGCAGTGCTGAATGATATGCAGATTGAAACAATCGCCGCTGATGCTGGATTCGATGCCGCTGCTGCAGCACGAGGCATACAATGTGATGAAGATCGCTTACCTTTTGTCGATCAAAGCTTTGACCTTGTTATCAACGTGGGTGCTCTGGACAGCGTGAATGACTTGCCTGGCGCTTTAACGCTGACACGCCGTATTTTGAAACCTGATGGCTTATTACTTGCCGCTTTCGTTGGTGCTGAAAGCCTTACGACCTTGAAGTCTTTAATGATGCAGGCCGAAGGCGATTCGGTCGCGCCACATATTCATCCTCAAATTGATATCAGAACGATTGGTGATCTCGTTTCCCGAGTGGGACTGACGTTACCCGTGATAGATAGTGATGGTCTGAACCTTAGATATGCCGACTGGAGCAAGTTGATCGGTGATATCAGGGATATGGGCGGCAGCAACGCCTTAGATGGTGATACCCACCCAATTTCGCGTAGCGTTTACAGCGAAGCAAAGCGTTTGTTTAAAGAACAAGCGGATACCGAAGGAAAAACAACTGAGCATATCGAGTTGATATATTTGTGCGCCTGGGCACCCCATCCCGGTCAACCAAAACCGGCTCGCCGTGGTTCTGGTCAGACATCGCTCAAGACAGCACTCACAAACAAGACTGATCTACAAAGCTAAGAGCAGCTGCTCAACCAAGGGCTGGTCAGCTGGTGGCATTTCAAGATGGCGTAGTTGGTGTACCGGAACCCATTGCATGGCCGTGGCTTCGAGATTCTGTGGCCGCCCCGTCCATTCATGACACGTATAAAGCAATAGCAGCAGATGATTCGCGCCAAGGGGTTCACTGGCAAATGCAACCGGCTTCAAAGTCTGCGCATCGATAGACAAGCCGAGCTCTTCTTTCAATTCACGGACAAGCGCAACTTCCGGCGTTTCGGCAGCTTCAACCTTGCCTCCGGGGAACTCCCAGAGGCCAGCCATTGGCTTTCCTTCCGGGCGCTGTTGCACCAGAATATTCTTCTTTTCATCGATGAGAGCAGCGGCAACGACAAACAGGTATGTCGGATTATTTTCCACTTTTTTTTGTGATGTAAGGATTTTGTTAATCCCTTTCTGTGAGAAACGGCTCGTTCGCAACTTAGCAGAACTTTTGATGTGAAGAGAGGGATATAATGGGACTGTTTAAAAAATTATATCGCTCGGAACAGGGGGCGACGGCCGTGGAATATGGTCTGATTTTGGCACTTATCGCGATCACCGCAATTGTGGCGATTAGCGGTGTGGCAAATTCGACCGGAAACATGTGGAATACAGTGGCTGATGAAGTAGTCGAGAATTCCTAAACGGCCGTATGCCATTAAACATTTAGAAAGTTTTCTGAATTAGTGTGATCAATATCGGCCCGAGTTTAGGGTTTGATTGGGTAAGTGAAGTTTGTCAAATATAGGAGACCAGACATGAAACTCGTACGTAAAATGTTTAAGAACGAAGAAGGCGCAACGGCTATTGAATATGGCCTGATCGCTGCTCTGATCGCTGTTGCAGCTATCGTTGCAATGGGTGAGTTGGGTAATACCCTCAGCAACACCTTCAACGAAGTTGAAGAAGAAATGGCTGGTTAATCTTCGGATTAATTTGAATTTCGGGACGGCAGCCTGCAAAGGCTGCCGTCTTTTTTTGTGCCTGCGCAACTGATCAATTCAGATCAACTCAGTAGGTAACGATCTTCACTTTCTGACCTGCGCGAAGACTGTCGGTAGAACGCATTCGGTTCAACACCAGAAAACGATCCTTCTGATAGCTGGTATAGGCCATTTTGCTCGCAAGACTGTCAATCGTATCACCACGCCTCACCGTCACAACATCAATTTTTCGTGGCTTGATAGCCGCTGCTTCCTTTGCCGTTAATCGCCTTACACTGTCATACATTGAGGAAAAGACTGACGCTCTTCCGGCTGGGGCCAATGTCGCGAAGTGAAAAGCACTGGTTTTCGAAAATTCATAAGCAAAAACCGTCACATCAACTTGGCCACTGCGGCTATTCACCCGTCCAATTGCATAGGATACCGGCAGGCCGTTGACTGTTGTCCTTTGAATTTCCCCATATGAAATATTCTGCCCCTTGCCAGACAAGGCCTTGAATGCGTTATCAATATAGGTTGTCATATTGCCATTATAGGGTCCTGTCGTAAATTGACCCTGACCAGCAGATCCGTTGATGGTCACTGCCCTGGTTCCATTTTGCATTGCAAAACCATTAGGCACTGTGAATTTCAACTTAAGATCGGGATGTAGAAAGCTGTTGCCCTCAATCACGCCTTGTTTCGGGTCATCGCCATAAAGAATTCCATCAACATTTTTCAAAAACGCCTCGCGATTGCGAACGCCTCCTGAAACTCCTAGTTTTCCAGCATTTTTTGCGGCTCGCGAAACTCGTTGCACCGGATTGGGGTGCGTACTTGCCCATTCAGGTACACCTCTTGCATCCCGGCCAGCCACTCGCGCATCAATTGCCGATTGCGCCGCAAGGGACTCTAGCATGGTCGATAGTGCATCAGGGGCATATCCTGCGGATGCCAGATATCTTATACCAAGATCATCTGCTTCATATTCTTGTTTCCTCGAATATCGAAGTGTCAACAACTGGCTACCGGTGCCAAATACCTCCTGACCTAACTTCCCCAGAGCAGAGTCTCCCAGCAACACGGCCGCGCCAATCTGACCCAAAGCACCCAGAAGACTATTTCGCTTTGCTGCTTTTTGCCTTTTCCTGCCATGTTCAGCAGCGACATGGCCAACTTCGTGTCCCAGAACCCCGGCCATTTCCGCTTCATCATTCATCAAAGCCATAAGCTGTCGCGTCAAATAGACATACCCCCCTGGTATGGCGAAAGCGTTGTTCACGGGGCTGTTGAGTAATGTGACGGTAAAATCACTGCGCGCATCACCCAAACCTGATTGTACCGCAATATCCTGACCAATCCGAACAACATATGCGCTCTGAGGACCAGTATAAGCGCCTCCAAATTCCTGCAGCAGTTGCGGATGAGCTTCAGCTCCCTGACGCTTGTCCTTGGCGGAAATCGATCTTACTTCGCCTTGCTCGCTTGACGAGCGACTGCCAGCTGACTCAACTGAGCCAGCATCAGCACCCGAGCCGCCGCAAGCCACCAATGATAGTATCGCTGCAGTCGAAAGAAATTTTTTGGATATGGTTCTCATCAGACTCTCCTTGCCGACAATGTATATGACAGCGCGGTTCAGCGGAAGAGCAGCGTATGTAAAATAGCGTAGCCAACGCTCAGATGAGCCTGATTTCATTACATAATCTGTTGCTTCAGAAGCTATAGAGAGCCGATTTTGAGGAATTTTTCGCGGCGCATGGCACGTAATTCCTTTCTATCCAATCCTTTTAAGGCTTCGATTTCTTCGGCAATAGCCTTACCCAAATTGGCAATGCACAGTCGAGCGTCTCGATGCGCGCCACCAACAGGTTCTTTCACGATACGGTCAATGACATCGAGCTTTTTAAGGTTTTGCGCCGTGATTTTCATCGCATCTGCTGCGACATCGGCCTTGTCGCCGGTGCGCCATAATATTGATGCACAGCCTTCTGGAGATATGACCGAATAAACCGCATGTTCCAACATTAACACGCGTTCTGCTGCGGCCAGCGCCACAGCACCACCAGAACCGCCTTCACCGACTATGACCGCCACCATTGGTACGCCAAGCGAGAGGCATTTTTCCGTCGAGCGCGCAATGGCCTCGGCTTGTCCGCGCTCTTCTGCTGAAACGCCGGGAAATGCGCCTGAAGTATCCACCAAAGTCACAACAGGCAAAGAAAACCTGTCCGCGATATCCATTAACCTGATGGCTTTTCGATAGCCTTCCGGCTTTCCCATTCCGAAATTATGTCGCAACCGGCTTTCTGTATCGTCACCCTTTTCATGCCCTATGACGAGGAGCCGTTGCTCACCCATTTTGGCGAAGCCGCCAATAATAGCCTGGTCGTCACCAAAGTTCCGATCACCTCCGAGGGGTATAAATTCGTCGAACAATTTCGCAGCAAAGTCCTTGAAATGCGGACGCTCTGGATGACGGGCCACCTGGGTCTTCTGCCAAGGGGTCAGACTCGAATAAGTATCCTTGAGCATTTTTGCCGATTTGGCCTGTAATTTTGCAATTTCGGACTCAATGTCGAATGAGCCTTCGTCCGCCGTCTCACGAAGTTCAATAATCCGCGATTCAAGGGCGGCAATCGGTTTTTCAAAATCGAGGAAAGATGTCATGATATTCGGTTAGAACCGCCAGACAAAAACGTCAACGCGAGAGATGATGACGGCCTAGTGGATGTCGGCTATTTACCAGCTCAACCAGTCGAGCACTATCGACATGCGTGTATATCTGGGTGGTACTTATATCGCTGTGCCCCAACAATGTTTGCAAAGCACGGAGGTCCGCTCCCCCTTCCAACAAATGTGTTGCAAACGCGTGCCGCAAAACATGAGGGCTGATTTTCCTGGGATTGATGCCAGCTTTGGAAGCCAGTCCTTTGATAATCTGAAATAGTCTTACACGGCTAAGGTGACCCGTTCGTGATGGAAAAAGATATTTTTCCGCTGGATCAACATAATCGGCCCATTTTCTAATTGCTTCCCGCGCGCGATCCGAAATAGGGACCAGGCGTTCCTTTCCTCCCTTGCCGCTGATAATCAAAAACGGACGATCTGCCATTACCGATTTACGTGGCAAGGCAACCAATTCACTGGCTCTGAGACCCGAACCGTATAAAAGTTCGACAAGAGCAGCCAGTCGTACGTCATTTGGTCTCGCCTCCGTCGACTCCGATCCGGTTTCTATCGCTTCGAACAGCTTTGCAATTTCCTCATGGGACAAAATTTTGGGCAATGAACGCTGTCCACCCGGCCTGGGAAGAGCATCGGAAGGATCATCTCCCCGAAAACCTTCTTCAACCAGAAATCCAAAAAACCGCCGCAAAGACGAGGCTTTGCGAGCCACACTGTTATTCTTTAGGTCGCTCCAGGTCGTAGCAATGTCCTGTAAGCCCATTTGATCGACATTCGCCAGTGAACCCTTTGCTATGCTCGATGCCTGTTCCAGGTCGGATCGATAAGCGGCCAATGTGTTGACGGAAGCTCCGCCTTCGACGGCCATCATTTCCAAAAATCGGTCAATATAGGCAGCATCATTGCTCATATGGATCGACGATAGCGATGGCCGGTATCAATGGGAAGTCCAGCAACTTGTTTCAGCGATTATGTTCGCGTCAAAGCCTCTGCGGCAATCATCCGGGCTTCAGCTTCCATACCAACGCGTTTCAATGAGCGAGTAATATAGAAGAGATGGAGTGGCGACATGACATTCCAGTCCCGGCCCTGCATACCAACAGCAGTCAACAGGGCAACCGTGCCTGCCTGTCCGCGCTGAGCGGCCGATTCTATTGCTCTCGTCCATTTGGTTGTTTCATCAAGATCAAGGTCGAGATCATTGCTCAAGCGCTCAATGGTGGACGCATCTTCACGGCCCAAGCCAGCGAGAGACGCCAACAGGAACCTGCTCTTCAACTGCCCTGCGCTTTCATCATTATCCGCAAATTCATCAAATGCCGTGTTGTCAATTGTGACAACGGGATTGGGTGATCCCACCGCCAACAGAGCCCAACCATTGCTGCCAGGTTCCACTTGATTCGACCAACTCGCTGCATTTCTGTCCAAGCCAGCCGATAGCATTGATGCGATCAGATCCGCACTGCTATCTTCCAGATTCGATGATGCCGGGATCCTCGCTGCGGCACGTGCGGTGAGAATTTTTGCCGAATATGAGGTCAAAGCTCCGTTAGAGCGAGTCCATAAAGAACGCATCGCATCAATGCGGCCCGTAGAGGTCGGGTCAGTATAAGCCCGACGCAGGGTGGACGCCCGAGCTTTTAAATCGTCGCTTGCCTCCGGATCATCATAGGTCGCCGCATATAGATCGACCATCGCCTTGTTTGACAGCGTACCGATAGCCGCCGCTGTATCTGCTGCCTTCATTCGCGAATTGCGCGACAACATGGGTGCCCTTGCCCGCCACCCCTGTACATGGCGGCCAGCTTGTTCATAGAGTCGATCAGGCGGCTCGACTCCCGTTGCCGCACCTAAACCAAAACGCCAGTTGTTGAAAAATTCAATATCGTCCCACTTTATCGTTACCGCTCGGCGGCCTTGGAAACCCGCACCAACGGTTTTTTCCGCGAGCAGATAGTCGATACCAGTGGCGACTTTATTTTGCTGTGCCCGGTTTAACAGTGCAGAGGCTCTGCTTTGCTCTCCGGAGAAAGACGCACAAATGGGACCGAACATAATCCACGTTGGCGCATCACTCACGTCTGCTCCACCTTGGACATAAGGGCAAATTCCGGCGGGATCAGCCGTTGCCAAATGGGCCTGCATCGCAACTTCATAGAGCCGCGGAGTGAAATTTCCTCCGTCAACCTTCAACACCAGCGAGCGGGCAGCGTCTGCTTCACCCATCAACAAGAGCCGCCATGCGCGTTCAGCAACCCAATCAGCAGGATTTACATTCTCTGGACTGTTCACCTTGCTCAACAGCGTCCGGCGCAACATGATCGATGCCCAGCGGGAAATTATTGGGCCGTTCAGATTTGTAATGAGATTAGTGAGATATTGTCCACCTTCTGCACCAAATCCATCCACCGCGATACCACCTGTATCGCCGGTCAATACTCCAATTTGCTTCAGTGAACGGCGCGCGCCTGCCGGCAGATAATATTGCGGCTGCAAGGCGTCATCCAGCTCGCTCAAATCGCTATCTTCATCCAAGTCCAGAATTGACGAAGGTGAAGATGTCGCGACACCCGACAAAGAATCGGAGTCACCAATATCTGGCCCGCTGGACGGCGGCGGCGTTGGGCTGCTGACCGGACCGGGTGTTGGCGTTGGAGCAGGTGTGGGCGCAGGAGCGGGGGCTGGCGTCGGAGCAGGCGCAGGAGCGGGATCGCCAAAACCAGGCGGAAGTAGAGATTCTGGCGAACTCTGACCCAGAACTGGTAACGACACTGCAAGCGCCACGGTGCCAGCAGCGGCTAAAGATATATGTTTCAGGTGAAAGCGCATAGCTTAGTTCGTCTCTTTGACAATAACGGGCTTTTCAACTGGTTGCATTTCCTGCTCCACATCCATCGAAGCCAAAAGAAACATCCCGCCAATTATAACAACCAGAAAGACAATCAGAAAAACCAAGTTCCGCGACATCTTTGTTCTACTAACTCTCTTGTTATCAAATTTACAGCTACAAACGCATTGGGTTTTGCACTCGATCGCTTCCTATGTATAGCCTTTGCATCAATGGACAAAAACATGAAAGACCCTTTTGACCGATCCACCGAAGAATCCGGTGAGAAGTGTGGCAAAGTGATCGATAAACCGTTGGTTTTGATCGGTTTAATGGGTGTTGGCAAAACCACCGTCGGCCGCCGATTGGCCAAGAAGTTGAATTTGCCCTTCGTCGATGCTGATGAGGAAATCGAAAAAGCAGCAGATTTGAAAATTGCCGAGATTTTTGAGCGATTTGGAGAAGATTATTTTCGCGATGGCGAACGTCGCGTGATCGCGCGCCTTATGGAAGAGGATCGTCAAGTAATCGCCACCGGCGGCGGCGCATTCATGAATGACGAAACCAGAGAGCTGATATTGTCCAAGGCAACGGCGATATGGCTAGATGCAGACATTGACATTTTGGTCAATCGCGTATCGCGCCGCGACACGCGACCGCTTTTAAAAAACGGTGATCCTGAGACAATATTGCGCGATCTAGCCGCAAAGAGAAATCCAGTTTATGCAATGGCTCATCACCACGTTACGGGCAATGACGCGCCACATGATTTGACGGTTAATAATATTATCAAGGCACTACGCAAATGAATCGAATATCCGTCAATCTTGCGGGCAATGGATATGACATATTGGTCGAGCCCGGTGCGCTAGATGCTGCTGCACTGCATCTCAGTCCGCATATTCAAAATGAACGTGTTTTCGTGATAACCGACACCAACGTCGCTGCTCAATACTTGGCACCATTGGAGTCCAATTTGCAGAAATCCGGCATTGAAGTGATCAGCCATGTGCTGTCTGCCGGAGAGCAAACCAAAAGCTGGGCGACCCTGGAGCAATTGACAGACTGGCTGTTGGACAAGGGTGCAGAGCGGTCCGACACATTGATCGCGCTGGGCGGCGGTGTAATTGGTGACCTTACTGGCTTTGCCGCATCGATATTGAAACGCGGTTGTCATTTCATCCAAATACCGACCAGCCTGCTCGCCCAGGTGGACAGCAGTGTAGGCGGCAAAACAGCAATTAACAGCCGCGCAGGGAAAAACCTGATTGGGCGCTTCAATCAACCAAGGTTCGTTCTCATCGACCCGCTGGTACTCAACACGCTCTCAGATCGCGAATTACGCGCCGGCTATGCTGAGGTGGTTAAATATGGCCTGATCAACAACGCACCATTTTTTGCATGGTGCGAAGAAAATGGGTCTGCGCTGCTGGACCGCGATCCCGATGCCCTCAGCTACGCCATTACCGAAAGTGTTCGCGCAAAAGCTGGCATTGTTGCTGAGGATGAAAAGGAACTCAGCGGTCGCCGCGCACTGCTGAATCTGGGTCATACCTTTGGCCATGCTCTAGAGGCTGAAACCGGTTACTCCAGCGACCTGGTGCATGGGGAAGCAGTTGCGGCAGGGATGACACTGGCTTTCCGATATTCGGTCCGGCGCGGCCATTGCGATGATACTGATGCACAACGGGTAGAAAGTCTTTTAAAAACTGCCGGATTACCGCACAGTCTGGCCAGTGCGTCTGTCGAAGCACCGGGTGAAAAGCTTGTTCAGCATATGCTGCATGACAAGAAGATGACTTCAGGAAACCTGCCCTTTCTTCTCGCCAATGGCATTGGTCAGACGTTTCTTGCCAGTGATGTTGATTTACAGGATGTTGCCGCGTTTCTGGATCAAACCGATTAAACGCCGGTCTAGTCACCACCCTTATTTGATACCGTAATTCCAAATCCCAGATGCTTTCCGGCGAGCATGTCACCGGCTGCGCGTTGTGCCTCCAGACGATCACAGTCCAGTTGCCGGAATTCGCGGTCCACTTCATCGATCAAGGATTCATCGACATCGATTGCGGTCATTGTCTGCCGGGCCAAATGGATTGCTGATTCAAATACTTCTCGCTTAACCCCATCAAGACCTGCCTTTTTCACTTCCAGCAAATGAACGCGGTCATAAGCACGGACAAATAGCTTGGCTTCTGGAAAGGACATTTTGATCATTTCCAGCTTTTCAGAGTTGAGCTCCTTGCCATCCATGCAGAAAACAATGGCCGAACATTGGTCAGCGCCTGCACCCCGTAACAAGTCTACCCGCGTTCCATCGCCATAGAACACCTTGCGGCCGAATTTCTGGCTCACACCAATTTGCTGCGGTTTGATATCTATTATCGTGACCGGAATATTCGCCCCGCTCAGCATTTGAGCAACTGTTTGGCCAAAACGCCCGTGACCAACCACTATAGCGGATGCCTGCCCTGCCTGGGAAGGGTCATCTAGATCCACATCGCCTTCGGTGCGAGCGACATTGAATCGCTCAACGATCAGCATCAACAAAGGTGTTGTCGCCATCGAAACTGTGATGACAGCACCAAAGAGACTGCTTGCTTCGGGTTGAATCAACAGTGCTTTTTCAGCCTCGGCAAAAAGCACGAAACCAAATTCGCCGCCCTGGCTGAGCAGCATGCCCATACCTAGAGCAGGCAATGTGTCCATCCCGAACAACTTGCCGAGACAGAAAATGATAATGATTTTTGTCGCCACAAGTGCCATCGCGGCACCGAAAACAAATGCGGTATTTTCCGTAATCACATCGATATCCAGCATCATACCGACAGCAAGGAAAAACAGCCCCAGCAAAAGCGATCGGAAAGGATCGATATCCGCTTCCAGTTCATGGCGATAAGGGGAATTGGCCAACATCACACCGGCAATGAAGGCACCCAGAGCTGGCGAAAGACCGATCAGCTCCATCAACGCCGCGCTACCGAACACCGCGACCAGTCCTGCAACAATGAACAACTCTCGCTCAGCAATTTTGCCGATCAATTCTAAAGCGGGCTGCAAAACATAACGTCCTGCAAGGATCAATCCTCCTATCGCCAGGACACCCAGAACTGCGGTCAGCCAGCCTGACAGTTCACCAGGTTCAGCGGGTGCACGGGACAATGCCGCAACAATTGTCAACAAGGGGATGATCGACAGATCCTGAAACAACAGGATCGAGAATGCCTTTTCTCCGGTTGGAGTATTAAGCCTTCCAGAGGATTGCAACATGGGCAAAACCTGCGCTGTGGACGACAGCGCAAGCGGCAATCCCAACGCGATGGCAGCGCCGAAAGTAAAATTCGTTGTTGCCATAATGAGCAGAAAGAGTGCCAGTCCGCAGAAAGCAACCTGACTTAATCCAAGGCCAAATATTGCCTTACGCAATCGCATTAAACGGGCAGGTGCCAATTCCAGGCCAACCAAGAATAACAGCAAGATGATACCGATTTCCGAAAATTCGAGAATCGTCTCGCCTTCACTGATCAAACCAAAGCCTTGCGGGCCAATCATGATACCCGCAATCAGATAGCCAAGAACAGCGCCAATTCCGAACTTGCGGAACAGTAGCACCAATATCAATGCCGCACCGAGCATTATGAAACCGCCAAAGAGCAGATCACTCATATGTGCTTCTGTTCCGTCCATTTGTTAAGCCGCCTCATCTTTCTTTGCAGCGGCCTCGAAGGCGGCCAGGATCGCGTCATAGGGCAATAAGATGGCTGCATGTCGCCCTACATGCTCTTTAGCTGCGACCAAATGATTCATATTCATCCATTCGCCAGGGCTATGCTCAACCCCTCGCAAAAAATCTGCAAGCTGCTGTCTGGTTTTTGCGATCTCTTCTTCCGATTTACCAATCGCTTCTGTTGCCATGATAGCGGCAGAGGCCTGTCCCAATGCACAGGCATTCACCTCTATTCCCAGTTCAGAGATCGATCGGTCATCCGATAATTTGATATCGGCAGTCACGCGGCTGCCACATGTACGCGAACGCGCTTCAGCAGTTCCATCGGCTTTATCGAGCCTCGACTGATGTGGAATCGAAACAGCTAGCCGCAAGATATCGCGAGTGTATAGCGCTTCACTCATTCTGCAGCCTCCGCCATTTCACGCCGCTCTTCAACAAATTGAACCAGGGCGTCTCCGCTGGCATTGAGCAACGGATATGTTCGGGAATCAACGATCCATTCTGGGCGTGGCTCCCCAGCGCCGTAAATGGTATCATAAACCAGCACCACCAACAGGTAAGCCAATGTCGCGCCAATCAGGCCCTTTACCAACCCAAACCCAAAGCCGAGCACCCGATCAATCGGACCGAGCAGTGATTTACGCGATTTACTGCCGATTGATTTGGCAACCCAGCGCCCCAAAGCGTAGGTGACAATCACAATAGACCCAAAGGCTAGCACTGATGCCCCACCCTCATTGCCAATGGGAGAGATGAAAAATTCAGTTACTGGGGTGTGCAAAAAACGGACCGCGAAAACAACCAATAGCCAAGCGATAAGAGACAGTGTCTCCTGCACAAATCCGCGCAAAAATCCGAATATAGCGGCTCCGCCCATCAACAGCAGGACAAAAATATCGAGGCTAGTCATAAAAACTAGCTAGTCGCGGCCAAGCATATGGTCAACGAGATTGGCAAGCTTCGCAAAGTTCACACAATTCACACCGGCTGAAGCCGTTTCCTTTGAAGCCGGAAGCAACGCCCTGCCAAAGCCCAGTTTGGATGCCTCTTTTAAACGCAAAGTCGTGTTTGATACTGGCCGAATTTCACCCGAAAGCGCTATTTCGCCGAAAATGACAGCATCGCTTGGCATTGGTTTTTCAGCATGAGCAGAAATCAGGGCCGCCGCAACGGCAAGGTCAGCTGCCGGGTCGGTTAAACGATATCCACCTGCAACATTGAGATAGACCTCTGCCCCAGAAAAACTCAGGCCGCAACGCGCTTCGAGCACTGCCAATATCATAGCAAGCCGGGAACTGTCCCAACCGACAACAGAACGGCGCGGGGTTGCCCCACTGGCCAGCCGGACCGTTAGAGCTTGAATCTCGACCAACACCGGGCGCGTCCCCTCCAACGCCGGAAAAACGGTCGCGCCGGTGACTTCTTCGCTGCGATTTGTCAGGAATAGCGCAGACGGGTTCTGCACTTCGCTGAGCCCCATTTCCTCCATCGCAAAGACGCCAATTTCATCGGTGCCGCCAAAACGGTTTTTGATCGACCGCAATATCCGGTATTGATGGCTGCGTTCGCCTTCAAAGCTCATCACTGTATCAACCATATGCTCAAGCACACGCGGTCCAGCGATGTTACCATCCTTGGTCACATGACCGACCAACATAAGCATCGTGCCATGTTCCTTGGCAAATTTGATCAGCTCCTGAGCTGATGCTCTCACCTGGCTTACCGTTCCCGGAGCGCCTTCGATGAGATCGCTATGCATGGTCTGGATGGAATCGATCACCGCAAAATCCGGCGCATCCTTGCCCAATGTGGTCAAAATATCGCGCACGGAGGTTGCTGAAGCCAATTTGACGGGGGCTTTTCCAAGCCCCAGCCGCCGTGCGCGCAACCTTACCTGATCTGCCGCTTCTTCGCCGGAAATATAGGCAACTGAACATCCCGCATTGGCGAGCCGAGCAGAAACCTGCAGCAGCAGTGTAGATTTTCCGATACCGGGATCGCCGCCCATCAACGTCGCCGACCCGGCAACCAGTCCGCCACCAACGGCGCGATCAAATTCTTCTATTCCAGTCCTTTTGCGCTCTGGCAGCTGTATTTCAGAATCCAGTCCGACAAGCTGAACCTCCCTGCCCCCGCTTTGCAGGTTATGTTTGGCGGCAAAAACCGTATCGCCTGCTTCCTCGACTAACGTATTCCATTCCCCACAATCCGCGCACTGCCCCTGCCAACGATGGGAAATCGAACCGCAACTTTGGCAGACATATTTTTTCTTCGGTTTGGCCATAAACGCTATTTATCAGAACAAATATAGAACACCAGTCTTTTCATTCATTCACAATTCACGCATTTTAATACATATTTTCTGCATGACTATATCCCGAAGGCAATTCGTCGCGGCAGCCTGCGTCAGCTCACTTCTCCCCCTGTCGCTGAATGCAAAACCGCTGAACCGCGGGACAAAATTGGTGCAAGCTGCACGCAATCAGGTTGGCGTGACTACCATTTACAGCCAAGCCTATCATGGCATCGGTTATCCGAATGGAGATTTTCCGCGCAAATCTGGCGCGTGCACCGATGTCATCATCCGCGCCTATCGTGATGGTCTTGACCTTGATCTGCAAAAGCTCATCCATCTCGACATGAAAAAGGCATTTTCGGCCTATCCCAAAATCTGGGGGCTCAAGACGACAGACCGGAATATCGACCACCGCCGCGTCCCCAACATGCGGACCTTCTTCAAACGGCAAGGGGCAGTCGAGCCCTTTTCGAAAGACCCTCAGGATTGGCTCCCCGGTGATATCGTAACCAGCATTATTGACGACCGGCTGGCACATTGCGGGATTGTTTCAGATCGTAAAATAAAAGGCCGCCCGCTGCTGATCCACAATGTCGGACGTGGTACCCGTGAGGAAGACCGCCTGTTTGCGTGGCCAATTACCGGCCATTATCGTTGGGCGGTCTAGCAATATTTGTCTGATTCCACGCTTGCACACTCCTCGCCATACTGTAGTGAAAAATCATGCGGCAAAAAGAACTCCGACTGGCTCTAATCTGCTATGGCGGCGTCAGCCTTGCTATCTACATGCACGGTATTACCAAAGAAATCTGGAAGCTGGCCAAGGCGAGCCGGGATTTTCACGACGGTCAGAAAGACCATAGCTGTAGCCGCGGCACCTATTACGACATATTGGAATGGATAGAACAGGAAAGCACTGTCAAACTGCGTGTATTGCCTGATATTATCGCTGGCGCCAGCGCAGGCGGCATAAATGGGATTTTCCTCTCTCAAGCAATCATATCTGGAGAGTCATTAGAGCCGCTGACCGACATGTGGCTGGAAACTGCAGATGTCGACACATTGCTCGACCCCGATGCGCGGCCTTTGTCGCGCTTTTCCAAATTCTGGGCCGAACCGATCGCATGGATGGCGCTGGGTCGCAAAGGCGGTGCCGTAGAACAGACCGTTTCCAAGGAAGCGCGTGAAGAGGTCAAGATGAAACTTTCTCGCTTCGTACGCGCGCGCTGGTTTGCGCCGCCTTTTGGCGGCAAGATATTCTCCGGCCTGATTTATGATGCGCTGGCGACCATGAAAAAGACAAAGCCTGGCCCCAAATTGCTGCCGCCCGGTCAGCCGCTTGATCTGTTTGTCACAGTCACTGACTTTGTTGGCCATCCGGAAAAACTGCAACTGCACAGCCCGCCCGAAGCACTGGAGATGGAGCATCGCATCACCATCAGTTTTTCGACGCGCGGTACGAATGGAGCAGACATTGCTGATCCAGCCGAGCTTGTTTTTGCTGGCAGGGCGACCGCTAGCTTCCCAGGGGCATTTCCTCCTTTCACGGTTACAGAACTCGACAGCGTTTTGTCCGATCACAATCATGTCTGGGCCAATCGCCGCAATTTTCTGAAACGCATCCTGCCCAATCAAAGCCGTGCCGGGACTGCTGATGACACGGTGCTCATTGATGGTTCTGTCCTGGCCAACGCACCCTTTGCACAGGCCATTGAAGCGCTCAAAAATCGACCGGCAAAGCGCGAAGTCGACCGGCGTTTCGTCTATATTGATCCGCGACCTGATCTGGATGTCGCCAAAAGCGATCGTGCAATGCAGCGGTTGCAAGCGGCCCAGGAAGCCGAGGATGAAAGCCTGCCCGGTTTCTTCTCCACAATCTTTGGCGCGATATCCAACATCCCCAGGGAACAGCCGATCCGCGACAATCTGGATGACATATCGCGTCGCTCCAGCCGGATCATCCAGATGCGCCAGATTACCGACAATTTGCGTGCCGAGGTCGAGCAGAATGTCGAAGCCATTTTTGGGCGCACCCTGTTTCTCGATCGACCAACCGCAGCGCGCCTTGCCGCTTGGCGCCGCAAATCGCGGGATAAGGCCAGCAAGCTCGCCGGCTTTTCCTACAGCGCCTACGGTCATCTCAAACTCGCAACGGTTCTGGAAGACATTGCCCATACGGTCCGGCGGGCAAAAGCAGAACCCAACGTCCATAATCATCAAGCCCTCCGCGAAACCTTATGGTCCGAAATGCGGACACGCGGTTTCGAGAATATCGGCAAGAAAGGTGGCGCGGGTCCGTCAAAACTGGCCGCCGATTTCTTTCGCCAGCATGATCTGGGTTATCGCATCCGCCGGCTGCGTTTTCTGGCGCGGCGCTTTGCCGAAGATCTCGATAGCGCGCATCCCGATGACTATGCAGTGATTGAGCAGATGCATGATGTCATTTACGACTGCCTTTCCCTATATATCGAACGCGAGACGATCGAATATCTCGGCGATGAGTTTGTTGCGTTAGCGGCGCAGGCCGAGGCCCAGCCTTCGGCTATGCTGGAATGCTTGGCCAATGCTCGTGACCTTGCGGCTGCCGACGCTTTGGTCGATGCCAAGCTCGCCGAAGCGATGGCCGGATTGCCTAAAGCGGAGAAGCGCTCGATGCTGCTCGCCTTCCTCGGCTTTCCTTTCTATGACATCGCCACCCTGCCCCTTCTACAAGGCGAAGGTCTCGATGAATTTGATCCGATCAAGGTTGACCGAATTTCCCCTGAAGATGCAAAATCCATACGCCAGGGCGGCGTAGCAGCGACGTTAAAAGGCATTGAATTCAATAATTTCGGTGCCTTTTTCAGCCGCTCCTATCGCGAGAATGACTATCTCTGGGGCCGGCTCCATGGGGCGGAACGGATGGTCGATATCCTGCTGTCCACCCTGCCGGAACCCAAACGTCCCGACGCTGCCAAAACGCTGAAATTCAAGAAAACCATCTTCCGTGCGATCGTCGATGAGGAAGAAAAGCGATTGACCAAAGCCGGACCGCTCATCACATCCCTGCGCAAAGAGATTAACCGGGCAACGCCCTAGCAGCTTGCCCTAATGTTTATGCTTGCCTGATCCATGCGCTGGCATTTCAAGACTCTTATAGACAGCCTCAACAAAAGCATCACCTTTGATGAAGGCGTCCTTGTTCGTGTCCCATTGCGCAGCCGGTTTCATCGCCTGAATCTGCTCCAGCGTCTTGCCCTCACCACGCGCTTTTTCAACGGCATCGATAACGCTGGTCAACATGTCGCGGTAACCCATCAGATCCGTCTTTGTCGCCATCGGACCATGGCCGGGGATGATTTTCGTGTTGTCATCTACCATGGTCAGCGCTTTTTCGGCTGCCGCCAAAACACCCCTGGCATTGCCGCCGCTGTTGACATCAATGAACGGCAGCGTGACCTGATTAAAGTAAAGATCGCCCATGTGCAGGACATTGGCGTTTTTCCAGAAGACGATGCTATCGCCATCCGTATGGGCATGGGCCATATGTTTGACATGCACTTCATCGCCATTGAGATGCAGCTTGATACCATCATGATAGGTTACCACCGGCAGCGCCTCTTTCGGTGACGCCGGATCATTGCCGCGTCCCTCCTTCTGCAAGCCCGCCATCCGTTCCCGCACATTGTCATGCGCCATGATCAGCGCACCCGCTTTGCCGAAATTCTCGTTCCCGCCCGTATGATCATAGTGCCAGTGGGTGTTAATCAGATATTTGACCGGCTCCGCACCGAGAGCCGCCACTGCCGCCTGGATTTTCGGGGTCAGCGGTGCAAACTGGTCATCAATCAACACTGTACCATCCGGTCCATAAGACACGCCGATATTGCCGCCCGCTCCAAAAAGCACAGCGATACCATCGCCCAGTTTCTCGGTTTTAATCTCCACCTTCGCAAAGCGATCCGATTCCTGCGCATTGCTCTCGGCACAAGCCGTCAATGCCAGAGGGGAAACCGCCAACAGCGCGAGGGATAGTGTTTTGGTCAATATGGTCTTCATGGGGTTTCTCCTAAAATTCATGGTCTTGTAACCTATCTTTTAGCATTGGCAAAGAACATCAAATGTACGAGCCGTCCGGTCTCTGGTGATGTTCCGAAAGCCGCGCCGCTGTTATGAAACAACCAGGGGCTAAACAGGATCAGCCGATTAAACCGCATGGGTATCAGCATGGTACGCTCCCATTTGGCTTTGTGCAGGGTGTCCCGGTTCACAACATCTTCGATGAGCGCATTAATGTCGGAATAGCCGGCTTTCGTAATGGCCAGCGGATCATTTGGCACGCGTTCCAAACCCGTCCGTTTGTGCCGAAAAAACTCCGTGCCGCCTTTGCAATTTTCGGGCAACGACAGGTACAATATGCCGGAATAGAAAGCCGGGTCTATATGCACACCGCTACGTCCCTTGTCACCTTTCAGAGTGACGCGGCAATGGCCATGGCTGGTTCCGGCCGCTGCGGTAACCGGCGCACCAATTGTCGCCGATACGCGCTCGTCCAGCCCCTGAATTTCGAGCGGTTGCGTTGAAATATGGCCAGGATAGTTGCCGTGTTTATTGTTCGGATCATAATCCAGTGCCAAAGCCGCTTTGCGCGCCGCGAGCGGATCGGACAAAAAATCATCGATAATGAGCAGAGACGGGAGCATCATCTGGGCCTTTGTAATTTTGTTACGAAGTTCACAAAGTGCACAATGTCCTTAGGTGCTTTTTCCGCTCGAGATGCGAAATCCATTTCTCGACATAACTCATTGATATTTATGTATTTATTAGAAATCAAACCGCTTTCCTCTCGTCTTCCCCCAAATATCACAATCCGCCGCCTGTAGGACAGAATTTTAAAGCTCATTTTCCGATTCCCAGCGGGTCGCAACAAGGCTGGGGCGCTTGCCGACTTTGTTGAGCCAGTGGCGCAGCGGTAGAAGCTGTCCGATAAGATTGTCTCCTTCAGATGTCATCTGAACGGGACGTAGTATGCAATAAACGAAAATATCCGCGAGCGAAAATTCCGAACCCGCAAAATAGGGGCTTTCCTCAACCCTCTGACACACGATCCCAAGATGCTCCGCGATCTGCGGCAGGGCAGCCTCGATCACATCCGACCGCAACGGGGTCTTCAATACCCGATGCGCCAATCGCGGCATCAACAGACCATGTTCGGCAACGGGAAACAGATAGTTATTGGCCACAGAAACCCAGCGATCCATTTCCGCTCGCGTCGCAGGATCATCTGGCTGGAGAGCGCCGTCATTATGCGCATTGTCAATATATTGGCAGATGGCGACGCTTTCATAGAGGTTCAGGCCATCAATGGTGACGGTCGGCACCTTGCGAAAAGGATGCCTCTGCCGGTTTTCGGGACTCCCGGCCGGCGTCGCCGTGATCGTCCAGCTAATCCCCGCCTCTTCAGCAACAGTCTGCACAATCCGGCTATATGTCGAGATGATCGTACCATGAATATGCAGGGTGGGGCCGGTCATTTATATTCCCGCTTACAGCATCGCCATATCGACAGGCTGTTCCAGCAAGACGCGCCCGGCCAGTTCGAACACAGCCGGCGCGGTGGCAATATGCTGGGTTGCAACATGGGCGTCACGGAACCGCCGTTGGAGAGTGCTGCTGGAATAGACCGCACCGCCACCGCCCAATGTATAAGCCGTTTTGCAAACCTCTGCGGAAATCTCGGTTGCGTGCGCACAGGCCAAACGCAAGTCTGCGCGCGCTTGCGGCGAGATATCACCATTGCCCTGAGCCTCTGTCCAAGCCTTTTCAACGGCATTCTCCAAAAAGCCAAAAGCCCCGTTCAGCTGTGCGGTGGCGCGCGACAGATCGACCTGAACCGTCGCGCGCTGTGCCATGCTACGGCCGCCGCCTGGCGTCTTTTTGGTGATCGCAATCTGCTTGATTTCCTCCAATGCAGCCCGCGCATTACCTAGTGCGACCGAGGACACGCCGAGCGCCAACAGACCGAATAGCGGAAATTTATAGAGCGCCCCGGTATCGCGCGGACGGTCAGCGATAAAGGAAACACTGCGATCCTTGGGTATCTTGATATCCTTGACGCTGAAATCGCCCGACCCGGTGCCTTTCATTCCAGCCACATGCCAGCTGTCGATAAATGTCACATCGCCCGCGGGAAAAAACAGCATCCGGTGATAAGGCGCGCCATTTTCGAATTTCTGTAACTCGCCATCTTTGAAGATCATTGCACCGCCGCCGAGCCAACTGCAATTGGCCGAGCCGGATCCCCATTGCCATTGACCGGAGAGCAGATAATGATCGCCTTTGTCCTCGGCCTTGCCCATGGGTGCGAACACGCCGCCGGTGATCACATCATCTGGGCCGAAAATTTCAGCCGCCGGGCTCTCATCCATATAGGCGGCGCCCAAGGTAGAGGTCACGGCAATCATCGCGCACCAACCAGCGCTGGCATCCGCCTCGGCAATCGTTTCGATTATCTTCAGAAATTCCAGTGGCGGCAATTCCAACCCGCCAAGTGCCGATGGTTTGGACAGGTTAAACGCCCCAGCCGCCGCCATTTTCGCAGCAAGATCGGCGGGCAGACGGCGGGCTTCCTCCGTCTCAGCTGCACGATCGGCTATTTCCGGCAGCAAGTTCAATATCGCGGCACCGGTTTTCCCGCCCAGATCGCGAATATCATATTGCAAGGCCGTCATATCAGAATCTCCATTCAACTCTGCCAGCATAGGAGTTACTATTTGTCGATCCAGCAAAAACATATACTATTGATATCATGCGCATATTGGCACTTTTGGCTTTTGCCCTCTTACTGACAGGCTGTGAAAATCGCACGGATTCGGACAGTTTGCCGGGTCCGGATCAAATCGTGCGTCTATCCGACTCTGAAATAAAGGGCCTCGATCCCCAGAAAATATCCGACCTGTCCTCTCTGCGCGTTGCCGCTGATCAGTTTGAAGGGCTGACCCGCCTGAATGCGTCCGGATTTGCGGAACCCGGACTAGCGGAGGACTGGAGCATTACCGAAGACGGCAGGCAATGGACATTCCGGTTGCGGGATGGATTGCAGTTTTCCGACGGAATGGCCTTTGATGCTGCGCTCTTTCCGCAGATATGGGATCGCCTGCAAGCACCGGAAACCGCATCACCGACCAAGGCTTTGTTCGAAAATATTGCGGCGGTGACATCTGACGGACCCAGAACCGTTATCGTCACCTTGAAATCACCGGCACCGTCGCTGGCCTTCTCATTGGCTCATCCGGCCATGGCGGCGGTGCCATTGCATCGCATTGAAAAAGCGGGAGACAAATGGACCAGCGAACGCCCGATGGTTGTCAGCGGACCCTATCAATTGGCCGCATGGCTGCTGAACGATCACGCCCGGATGACACGCAATCCTCTATGGCATGACGACCCAGCACCAACCGCGAGCATTATCTGGAAACCGATGGATGATAGCCTGTCTGCCATGCGTCTGTTTCTATCGGGCGGCGCTGATGTGGCGGCTGATTACCCGGCGAGCCGGCACCAATGGCTGATGAAAAACCACCCTGATCTGACGCGCAGCACACCCTATCTGGGCAGCTATTATTTCGCATTTAACACGCGCAACGCCCCGTTTGACGATACGCGAGTCCGCACCGCATTATCCATGGCGGTTGAGCGGGAATGGATTGCGGAAAAGGTAATCGGCATTGGCAATATCCCGGCTTGGAGCCTTCTGCCGCCCGAGCTGACCGGAGGGATCAGCACCAAGCCGGTTTGGGCCGACTGGGACCGGGAACGCCGTCTGGCGACTGCGCGACAATTGCTGCGCGATGCCGGTTATGGGCCGGCCAATCCGCTGAAATTCGAAATTCGCTTTAACAGTTCTACCGAGCATCGCCGCGTTTCGGTTGCGCTGGCCGCCATGTGGAAAGACCTGAACGTTGAGGCCAGCCTGTTCAACAGCGAAGCCGCCTTGCATTTTGCCGCTCTGCGGCAACATGATTTTGCGCTGGCCCGATCCGGCTGGATTGCCGATCTACCCATCCCGGAAAATTTCCTGACCGTTCATCAGGTCGCCAATGGCGCTGGCAATTATTCCGGATATGACAACCCCGCCTATGATGCGGTGGTTGCAAAGGCTATAGCGACCGCCGAACCTGATAAAAGAAACCGGCTGATGCGTCAGGCCGACGAGATGCTTGTTGCTGACATGCCAATTTTACCACTTTATTTCTACGTCACACGGTCCCTGGTCAGTAATCGCATAGCAGGATGGCAGGATAATATTTCCAATGTGCATCCCAGCCGCACTCTGCGTATAAGCGGAAAATGACGATGACCAGCCGCTCTCCCTTTTCTGTCCTGATTGCACTAACATCAGCATCATTGAGCTTGGCCGCCTGCAGTGCGGTCGGGGACGAAGATCGCGCGCGGGTCATTGTTATTGAAGACGCGGACCCGGTGATCAAACCGATTGGCATCAATCTCAATCACGCTTCTGCGATAGCGCGATCCGCCATAGCCAAAGGGCTGGTTGGTTTTGATGAACAGGGCCGTGTGGTGCCGTCACTGGCCGCGCGGTGGATCGTGACGGATGACGGGTTGAGCTATATATTCCGGCTGAATGATGTGCAGTGGGATGATGGCCGTCCGGTTACGGCCGAGGCGATTGCAACCTTGCTGCAAGAGCGAATTGCCGAGTTGGAGCAGAGCCGCCTAGGCCCGGATTTGCAGAATATTGATGAAATCGTGTCGATGACCGGGCGCGTCATTGAAATCCGATTGACAACCGCACATCCCAATTTCCTGCAACTCATTGCCCAGCCCGAATTGGGACTTTTCCGATCCGGAAACGGCGCTGGCCCGATGCGTCAGCTGGAGGAAGGCGATGCCTATACGCTGGGTGTCATGCCGCTGCAGGAACCCGATGCAGAAGGTGAGGTAGGCGAAGAAGAAGAAGAGCAGGCTGTTGACGAAGAAGCCCCCGAAGATCCTCGCCGGATCATCCTGAGAAGCGAAAACGCAGCCAAGGCCGTTGCGCGCTATACAGCCGGCTATACTGATGTGATCTTGAACGGGAAGTTCCATCACTTGCCGCTGGTCGAGGAAGCGGGCATCAGCACCAATGATCTGCGGCTCGATCCGGTTGCCGGCCTGTTCGGTTTCCAATTCCTGCGGGCCGAGGGTTTTTGGGCCGTTCCCAAAAACCGCGAGATATTGTCGATGGCCATTGATCGGCCAGCGCTTTTGACTTCTTTTCCCAATGTAACGGCCTGGCAAAGCCGCCAGAAAATCGTGCCCGAGGCGCTTGATGTGGACGGGATAAATGCGCGGCCCGACTGGTCGAGCATGACCATTCAGGCGCGACAGGCCTATGCCCGCGAACATGTTTCACGCTGGGAGGCATTGGAGGGACCGGTCAGCCCACTGATCATTTCCCTGCCGGATGCGGCGGGAGCCGATATATTGTTCCTGCGCGTACAATCTGACCTGCGGCGGGTTGGGCTTAATGCCATTCAAGTCGGACCGGATCAGGCGGCGGATATCCGCTTGATTGATGAAATCGCGGCCTATGACAGCACCCGGTGGTTTTTGTATCGTTTGACCTGCACGGCAATGTCAGTTTGCCTGAATGATGCAGATGCGAAAATCGCCCAAGCCGAAGCAGCTATCAACTTGCAGGCCAAGGCGCGGCTTTATGCCGAAGCGGAAGTGATGCTGGTTAGTCATTATAGCTTCATTCCGCTCGCCGTTCCGGTCCGCTGGTCCATCGCAAGGCCCAACCAGCGCGGGCTTGCGGTGAATCCACGCGGCTGGCACCCATTGAATCTGCTGGTTGGCGTACCTATATCTTAGACATGACAGTAAAAAATATCGTGGGAGGGCGTATGGCAATTTCGGAAGAACAGTTGAAGCGTCTGGCCGAACAATTGCCAGATGTCAGCCGCGATCCGCAATCTGTGCGCAACCGTGTAGAAGCTATGGAAAAGGTGCTGGAGCGCGCCTTTGTCGTGCCCGGTATCAACAAGCCTATCGGCCTGGATTCCCTGGTTGGATTGATCCCGGTGGTCGGCGATATCGTTACCGCAGCCATGGGTGCCTATATCGTATGGGAAGCCCGCAATTTGGGCATGTCCAAATGGCAACTAACCCGGATGGCGACCAATGTCGGCATTGATACCGCCTTGGGCGCAATTCCACTCGCCGGCGATGTTTTCGACTTTCTCTGGCGCTCCAACAGCCGCAATTTGCGGATTATTGTCAAGCATCTCGACAAGCATCATCCCGGTACGCGTACGCTGGAGGGCTAAGCGCCGCGCCAGATTTTTACCGGCCTATCGTCCTTCAATCCCCGCATATTTCGTGGGCAGCGCTGCGGCCTGAAGCTCTTTCCAAGGCATAGCCGTACCTCTTCCAGCCAGCCCCGCCGGTTGACTTTCAATCGGATCATGTCCGATTGCAGGCCTTCATTCGCCGCCGCAAAAGCTTCGCGCAGGCCGCCAGCCGTCAGGGGACTGCGCGACAGCCGGTCCATATTGGGAAATTCCACTGCACCAAACATGATCTGCGATATCCGGAAATAGGTTTCCGGTCGCCGCGTCATGCAGGTGCCATGTTTGGCCCATTCCTTGGCCATCAACCGGGTGGAGGGCATCATGCAAAAATTGCGCTTTACCAATGCCGGTGACAGCGCCTTGGTCGCGCGGCACCATTGCGGATAGCTATTTCCCTGCGCATCCGGCCAAAGCCCGTGGAGGATGAACCCGAAGCTCCCATCATCCCCGCTGCATTGGTTTTTGTCGCGAGCGCTGTCCTTGCGTAGCCGGCAATATTCCGGCGACCAGCTCATTGCCAGCGTATAGCCGGAGACGGGTGTGATCCGGCGCGGTTCTTTGGCAGGTTTGCTAGCCGGCGCGGCGGGTTTGGTTAGCGCAGGTGCCCGGCATTGGTAGGCTTGAGCCTGGGCGGATACAGTCAATGATAACGCTGTTATTAGAGTGGCTGCTTGAATGGCGGATATATACAGGGTGGCTCGTGTCATATTAATCAAAGACGGTATCAATCGCTATTTGCTTATCGTCGAACCATTTAACCGCATCCGGTCGGAATAGAAAATAGGTAGCAACGAGGTTCGTGACTACGACCAAGACATATAAAAAAGTGAAGGTTTCAGGCCAAATCATATTGTCCCAAACCACATGGGTTGGATTACCATCTTCGATGGCAGGTGCTAAAATCGAGCCAATCTCTATCAATAGGAAAATAGCGCCCATTCCTGCTAATATGATTTGCACCCATCGCGCCCACGCTTTTGCTTTGATGGCCAGAAAATACCATAGCAGCAGTGATAGAGCGATAATAGCAGACCAAAGCATCATATAGCTTGACGATTCCCAATGAATCTCTTCCAGCATCACTGGCCATGTCATATATTCATTTAACAGTTCTATACCTAAAGACAGGAAAAAGAATCTCTCAAACCAGAGGATAGACTTGGGCCGCGAGCGTTTCATATCAATCGCAGACCTAGCCCCAAATGAACGGGCTTATCCAGCGATTTCTACGTCACCACAGTTTTACCGGCAAGCCATTGCTTCGCATCACTTCTGAACAGCATATAAATCGCCCCGGCCTTTAGCGCGAGGATTGTGAACAATATCGTCAGGCCAAGCGTCCGGTAGTTATCTACTGTCGCGAGCGACCAGATCACACCAATGACATACATGATGATGAGCAGCCATTTGCCGATATTGGAGGCTTTGCGCGCAATTTTGAACCACAGCCACAGGTTGATGAGAAAGGGGAAAGCGATGATGGTATAGGTGGCAAAAGCATTCATGCCATCACTACCACTGCCGCGGGACATAACCATCGACCAGGTGTCCCAATTCAATATGATATTGAGGATATTGAGCGCAAGCGCGCCCAGGAAAAGCTGTTCGAATCTGATGATGGAATTTGGTCGCACTAGGGCCTCCGGACTATGTCTAGAACCCATGCTTCCCCGGAACGGCCTAGCCAAAAGCGCAATCAAATCCAAATATTAGCAGTGCCTTAGGCCGAATCTGTCAAAACGATCACTCGAATGTTTTTTCCAGATCTACGTCTTTCTCACCAGCAAACCATCTTTTGGAATCGGGCCGGAACAGCATATAGACCGCGATCGCTTGCATGACCGTCAAGGCCAGTGCGATGGCGAGATTGAGCGGTGGCAATATCGCAAAAGATGACGGCAGCGCCAACACACCTATGACCATTAACACCAGCAAAATCCACTTCACCGCCCCAACTGCTTTTCGAGCAGCCAGATACCAGAGCAGTAAGTTGATCCCAAAGCCGATAGCGGTTGTAATATAAGCGAAATTCGGTCCCAAAGCAGCCGAATTGGGGTCGGCCTGTATCGCCGCCATTGTCGTATCCCAAGTCAAAATGACGTTGATGATACCGATTGCCAGTGACGTGAGAAAAAGCTGTTCAAATCTTATGATTGATGTCGGCCGCATGATGGTGTCTCCCGTGATGATCCGGGCAAACTAACTCACACCTGTGCAAAGTCCAGTCCGATATCCGCTGCTGGCGCTGATTGAGTCAAACGCCCAACCGATATGAAATCAACGCCCGTATCGGCTTTGTCGAAAATCGTTTCCAGCGTCACGCCGCCCGATGCTTCGGTCACCACACGCCCGCCGATAAGCGTAACGGCCCCGCGCAAGGTTGCTGGCTCCATATTGTCGAGCAGCAAATGCGTTGCCCCCGCCGCCAGCGCCGGTTCGATCTGATCAACGCGGTCTACTTCGACAATGATCCGCTCGATCCCGGCATCAACCGCGCGCTTCACCGCCTCGCTGATATTACCCGCAACCGCGACATGATTATCCTTGATCATCGCCGCATCCCACAGGCCCATGCGATGGTTCTCCGCTCCGCCCATGCGCGTGGCATATTTTTCCAGCACGCGCAGGCCGGGGATCGTTTTGCGCGTATCCAGCAAGGTACAACCCGTGCCGACAATCTTGCGCACATATTCATTGGTCATGGTCGCAATGCCAGTGAGATGCTGCACCGTATTGAGCGCGCTGCGTTCAGCGGTCAGCATCGCACGCCCTTTACCTTTCAGGCGCATGATATCTGTGCCAGCCTCCACCGCCTGGCCTTCCTCCGCGAGGATTTCAATCTCGACATCGGGATCAAGCGACCGGAAAAACGCCTCGGCAATTGGCAGGCCCACGATAACCGCGTCGTGGCGACTGTCCATTACCCCGGTGAAGATGGCATCTTCGGGGATCACGGCTTCCGAGGTGACGTCGCGGCCTGTTGGGCCAAGGTCTTCAGCAAGGGTAGATGCGACAAAGGCGTCGAGATCGAAGCGGTCCAGAGTGAAGGTCATTTTAATCGTCTACTTTCTACCAATGCCTTTTCAAAGGCCGGTCTTGAAGCAAGCCTTTTTAGAAATTGAACGGTGTTAGGGTGTTGATCAGACAAGACGCCAAGCATCTTTGCAGACCAAAGCGTAAAGCCCATCATAATATCTGCTCCTGTCAATTCATCTCCAGCAAGAAATGGCTGTTTAGAAACAGTTTGTTCTACTTCATCAAAAATATGGTCGGCAGACGTTCGCATTGCTTCAATAATCGCCTGATGCTTTTCGGCATCATCGCGATAGACCGTCAACCAGACGATGGTATTAATGGGTTGGGCAGCTGTGCCTTCGGAATAGTGAAGCCAGTATAGATATGCCGCCCGGGCTGGTGATCCGATTGGTGGTTGCAACCTGCCATCACCATAATGGTCCAATATATATTGAACAATCGCGCCAGACTCCGACAACCCAACGTCGCCGTCTTCAATATAGGGAAATTTTCCCGTTGGCGTGTTTTGCGCAAAGCCGCGGCTGCCATCGCGATTGAACGCCACCGGCACTATTTCATGGGCGATGTCCAGTTCTTCGAGAAGCCATTTGATTCTGATGGAGCGGGTAAGTGGTGCGAAGTATAACTTCAGCATCACCAATCACCCCTCATGCGCCAGATCAGCCGGTCCCAGATCGCCCTGCCCTACGGTTGCGCTGGCCATTTCCATCATCTTGTCGATCGACTTGCGGGCCTGCAGGCGCAGCTCCTCGTCCATTTCGATGCGCGGTTCCAGATCGCGGAGCGCTACATAGAGCTTCTCCATCGTATTGAGCGCCATATAGGGGCAGATATTGCAGTTGCAGTTGCCGTCCGCACCGGGCGCGCCGATGAAATTCTTTTCCGGCACCGCTTTTTCCATCTGATGGATGATATGCGGCTCAGTAGCGACGATCACCGTGTCGCTGTCCGTTTCCTTGGCGAACTTCAGGATCGCACTTGTTGAGCCAACCATGTCTGCGTGATCCAATATATAGGCCGGGCATTCGGGATGGGCCGCCACCGGCGCATCGGGATGCTGAGTCTGCAGCTTGAGAAGCTCCGTCTCGCTAAACGCCTCATGGACAATGCAGACGCCGGGCCACAGCAACATGTCGCGACCGGTTTTCTTGGCGATATAGCCGCCCAGATGCTTGTCCGGACCAAAGATGATCTTCTGATCCTTTGGAATTTGCGAGAGAATATGTTCGGCGGACGAGCTGGTCACGATAATGTCGCTGAGCGCCTTCACTTCGGCCGAGCAGTTAATATAGGTGAGCGCGATATGGTCGGGATGTTCATCGCGAAATGCCTTGAACTTATCCGGCGGGCAGCTGTCTTCGAGGCTGCATCCCGCGTCCATGTCCGGCAGCACGACAATCTTCTCTGGCGAGAGGATTTTCGCCGTTTCCGCCATGAACTTCACGCCGCAAAAGGCAATCACATCGGCATCGGTTTCCGCTGCCTTGCGGGAAAGCTCCAGACTGTCACCGACAAAATCGGCAATGTCCTGAATTTCCGGTTTCTGGTAATAATGCGCCAGGATGATCGCGTTGCGCTCTTTGCGCAGACGGTGGATTTCTTCGATCACATCTACCCCAGCCAAGCTGCCACCAATTCCGCCACGTGCGTCCATTGTCTTTTCCTTTAAGTAACTTACCGCCGCTATGCCACGAGGTAGCGGCGAAGATCAATCATCGATGCGGAATTTCATGATCCGTGCTGTCACGGCCTGATCCGCATCCATTCCCCCCATGATATAGTAATCATCGCCCGACTTTACGAGAGCGCGATGATCCATGCCGGGTTCGGCCAATTTGCCCAGTTCTATCCACTGATCCGCTTTCAGATCATAGCCAAAGATCCGGTCCGTCGGTTTGGCGGGCTCTCCATCATAACCGATGCCGTCATAATTATAAGGGTTGTCGCCACCTCCGGCAAACAGGATCAAACCGCGATCATTATCGCCCATAGCCGCCATGCGATATTGGGGACCGCCCGGATGGGCATCAATCGCGCGCCAGGTAATCCGCTTCGGGTCACCCGGATCGATATCGCCGCGCCAGGCAAAGGGGGCGGCGGCAAATTTGCGTTTGCCATCGACCAGTCCGGCAACGGCCACCCCATCGGTGATGATCATGCTGTGATTGGCTATTCCGCCCGCATGGCCGAATACTGGCTTGCCGGGAAATTCCGTTGCCATGCTCCACGTATCAAATTGCGTGTCATAAAGCTGGACGAGACTAACATTGCCCTCATCATGCCAGCCAGACACCAGATAAATATAGCGCCCGCGATAAGGTAGTGCGACCATATCATCGACCGGCGTCGGCATATCGGCAAGGCGCGTGTAAGCATTGGATTTGGGTTCAAAAACAAAGACTTCGGGGGTAGAGACTTCGTCGCCATTTTCGGCCACAGTATAGCCACCGAAGAGATAGATCTTACCCGCCACCGTTACGGCAGAACTAGCAAGACGTCCTTCTTCCACCGGCACTGACGCAATTTCTTCGCAATCCTTGATGCTGATGATACAGGCGAAAGCGGCATTACTGGTATCTTTCCAGCTCTTTCCAGATTTCAGGCCATTGAAACTGTATAGCGTCGGGCCATCCGGCCCCTCGGCTGCCACTACGGCATTGTTGCTGATCGGGATAGGCAGCGCAAATTCAGCCGTCGACGAAACGGGTGCAGATGCAGGCTGTTCCGTAGGCTCTTGTCCACAGGCGCTGACAAACATTGCCATGCCAATTGCTGCAGCCTTGCTCCAAAATCTCATCACTCCGCTCCTTGCTTTTCCTTGTCCGCCAACACGTCCTTGATCGACCGCGAGACGTCCCAGCGATCTTGATTAGCCGCTCCGCGCTCAAACGCAAAAAACGCATCCACTTTGGCATCCAGTCCGGCCGCACGCAGCGGTAGGACAAAGCTGCTCTCCACCGCTCGCCGAGCGGCATCCCGTGCCAATCGCATCTGCAAAGGGTTTTGCGCCTGTTTGGCGAGTTCAGCTACACCCTTTTTTCGATTGGCCTGATCCAGCGTCTTTTCGGCATCGGTCAGCGCCATTAATATCCCGCCATCATCATAGCTTTGTATCCGATCTATCTGCACCTCTGGCCGGGCAATTTCGATTGGCGGTATTTCCACGGACAATGTCTTGCTAGCCTCATCCCAGCGAACCTTGCCAGCATCCAGCTTGGCGAGATCAACCTCATAGCGCACCGATCCCGGCATGATCAGTGTCTTGCGGGCTGAAAGCCCCATGCGGCTTACCGAGGTCGTTACCGTTGCGTTGTAGCTGGCGGAAAAGACTGTCAGCCGGTTCTGTTCGCGCAATCCGTCGAGACTGGCGCTGGCAATCGAAACAGGATCGGGTGTGAAGCCACTCTCAAACTTGGAAAGCAACAGCCAGGACAGGGCGCCGAGGATGACCAACACGCCTGCCATGATCGCCAAGGGAATGGCGAAGCGTCGTTTCATGCCAACATTTTCCAGAGTTCGCCATCGACGGCTACAATTTCGCGGTTCTGCAGGTCGATCAGATGCGCACGCACGGATTGACCGGCCGCACCTTTCAGGCGGGGATCAAGCCCCTTGTACATTTGCGTCACCATATCGGGAATGACCGATGGACCGCTTTCGAGTATTTTTAGTATCTGACGCTCGCGCTGTTTGCGGTGCCCCATCATGCCGCGTACCAATTGCCGGGGTTTATCTACCTTTTTGCCATGGGCCGGATAATAGACCTTGTCATCGCGTTCATAGAGCTTTTGCAGGCTGGCCATATAGTCCGCCATATCACCATCCGGCGGCACGATCACGCTGGTCGACCAGGCCATGACATGATCACCGGTGAACAGCGCGCCAGATTCCTGAACCGAAAGGCAAAGATGATTGGACGTATGTCCCGGTGTCGCGACCGCTTCAATGGTCCAGCCATCGCCAGAGAGGGTTTCGCCATCCTCCAGCACTCGGTCGGGCGAATAGCTTTTGTCAAAACTTTCGTCCGCGCGCGGACCATCGTCATCGAGTACCAATGGTGCACAACCGATAATGGGTGCACCAGTGCGATCTGACAAAGGCGCGGCGGCCGGGCTATGATCACGGTGGGTGTGGGTACACATGATCGCGCTGATCTTTACATCACCAACCGCAGCCATGATCGCGTCGATATGATCATCAATCGCTGGACCAGGATCAATCACGGCCCGGTCTGTCTTATTGCCCACAAGATAGGTCTGCGTGCCGGTATAGGTATAGGGGCTAGGATTGCCGGCAAGCACCCGCACGACAAGCGGTTCCAGCTGTTCAGCCAGGCCAGTTGGAAAGTTGCTCGGATCAAAATCTGCGCTCATGCTCAAGATGTGGCATATTCAGGCCATAAAACAAACTTGAATATCACCACAAAATCGGGAGCGACTGTCTGTACAGCCGCTCCCGATCTTGTGACGATTGGTTTTGAGAAGGGCTTGACCTGTGTCAGGTCATCGAAAGCTGGGCCTTCAGATTTTTGATTTCTTGATCAAAATTCTCGATTTTCAACAGATGCTTGGCGTCTTTGCTGTTGCATTCCGCCGCCTTGGCGCGCTTTTTTTCCAGCTTTTTCAAGGTGACTTGTAATTTTATTTTCTGTTCCTTGTCAGTGCAGCCAATGACGCTTGCCCATGCCCGGTCATTCATAGTGCCTTGTCCGGCAAAGGCGATTTCCCTGTTCATAGCCTTACAATCAAGTTTCACGCTTTTGGAACTACTCGAGCTACTTGAGCTGCTTGAACGACTTGAACTGCTTGCTGCAGCACGGAAATTCGGCTTGAAGGCGATTTGCGTAACATCCCAAATTCGGGCCGCCACGCTTTTCGCTTCACGGGCCTCCTGCTCGGCTTCGCGCTGGGCTTCACGGGCTTCTCTTTCAACTTGCCTTAATTCTCTCGCGACCTCGCGTTGGGCACGACGAACTTCACGCTGGGCTTCCCGCAAAGAACGCTCTATTTCCCGCTTGGCTTCGCGATCCATACGCGATGCTTCTTTGCGTTCTTGCTCCCACTCGCGTTTCCACTCCCGCTCTGCTTCTCTGAGTTCCCGAGCAGCTTCCGCAAGTTCGCGCTGTGCTTCCTCACGATCAAGTCTCGCCTCGCGCGCAGCTTCTTCGGCTTCAAGGCGGGATTCCTCTGCCTCTTGGACCATTTCCTTGATTTCTGCTTTGCTCAGTTTTTTGTTGGTTCGAAGGACAACAGTACGGCCATTATATTTGATCTTGTGGACATGTCCGTTTCCTCTGGCACGAACTTTGGCCCAATCCTTTTCACCATTGAGCATCGTTATTTGCACGGCTTTTTCGGCTTTACCCTTGGCCACCCATTCCAGATCCGATGGAGCAACCGGCGGTACAGGGGGCACAGGCGGAACCGGAGCCACTGGCGTCCAGGATGTGTCTAAATTGCTCTGAGAAACACTGAATTTCTTCAGCTTTTTGGCAATTTCCTCATCCGTCAACTTACGCTTTGAACGAAACTGGAAGTTACCGTCCTCATTCTGGACGATATATTTATACCCGTCCGCGGTTTTTTCGGTAACCATGGCGCCGTCAGGGCCGACATCAACGCTGGTGGCTTTCCGACTGATTTTTATGCCCTGTCTCTTAGGACTCACATCGACAGCAATATTGTCACTGTCGATGACTGCTTCATCCACAACCAGACTATCTTCATGCGGGTGCGCCTCTGCTTCCACAGCATAGGTAACCGTCGCGGTCAGCGGCAATGCCACCACCGTACTCGCACCAACCATCAAGGCGCCCATACGCTTGCGGAAGGGCGATTTTTCAGACTGACCGAGCATCTTCAGGCGGTCCTTTATCTTATTCTTCTGATTTAACGGACTGGCAAGGCCAAGCTTGTGCCCGGACACTGATTTCGCAATGGTCCGGCCATAAACGGCTCGCAAATCACGGCCGTTGTTATTCAAAATGCGGGCGTCACAGGCTGTTTCCTGGTCCTGCCGGAAGGCGATCCACGCTAACCACGCCACCGGATTGAACCAGTGCAGTGACAAGATAAGCAGACCGACGAAATTGGCGGCAAGGTCACCCGATTCATGATGGGCAATTTCATGTTCCAGCGCCAATTCCCGTTCGCGCGGCGCATAGTCGCGGAAGAAATTTGTTGGAACAGCAATATATTTTTTGAACAGACCGAAAGCCAGCGGCCCACCAACGGCAGCCGTTTCAAGGATCTGGATACGTCCATGACGACCGACCAAACGACCGTCTGACACGATGTCCTCGCGAAACTGAAAATAGGCTGCCAGTTTGCTGATGAAGAGCATACCTGCTCCACCCAGCCAGACAACCAGAGCGATCATCGTCCAGTCAACAGAAGCGAGAGCACTTACGGCCACAGTTTCAGAAGGTGCAGCCATCGCGATTTCCGAAAGGAGCGGAGTAGCAGCGGCCAATTCGCCGGATACAACCGGGGCCGGCGCTTCCAATGTGAGTGTAGGCATGAATAGCCGCGCCAAAGGCAAAGCCCATAAAAGATAAGCAATATGTGCGCCAAAAAAGTGAGCCACCGGCTTCCGAATTATTAGCACCAGTGCCATGAGCAACGTCATCGACACCATCGTGTCCATCATCCAGTTGGTCATCCCTTCAACTCCCTCAAAAGCTCTTCGATTTCCCTTATATCGTCATCGCTCAGCTCATCGGCTTCGGCCAGATGGGCAACCAACGGTGTGACTTTCCCTCCGAAAAGACGGTCAACAAATTTCCGTGAAACACCAGCCAGATAAGTATCCCGCTCAACCAGTGGTGAATAAAGAAAACGCCGACCATCACGCTCCGTGCCGATAACGGCTTTTGTAGCAAGGCGTGATAACAGCGTTTTGACAGTTTGTAGCGACCAACCTCTTGCATCGGCAACACGGTCAGCCACTTCGGTAGCGGTTAGCGGCGCTCTGTGCCAAAGCACCTCCATAATCTCATGTTCGGCATCACTGATACGTTCTACCATATCCAATTTCTCCCAAATGAAATTGCCAAAATTGAACGACTAAGACTCGCTACTGACTACAGCTGTAGTTACATCGACTACAATTGTAAATGTGTAATTTTACATATTGCGACAAGTGGTTTGGCCACAACGCGTTGAACCCGAGGCTCATTCGCCTGGATATTGTCGGAAAAATTTACAAGGGCGAAGAAGTTAACACGGCTTTTACCAGCTAAGTAGTTGTAAAATATCATTTGGAAAAAACTGGCACGTGCGATGCAAGGTTACGGGTGTTCCTATGTTTCACACCCATGAAACGCAAATGAGGGGGACAGCGTACTGGTCTCCGCCGTCCCCTCTCATTAAAATTTAGACAACCCTGTTCCCACAGAAAAACGGCTCGGATCTCCTAATCCGGGCCGTTTTTGATTCTAACGCTGGAGGGTCGCCTTGCTGCGACTATCGCGATTGTTAAGTGCGATGTGCGAGAAACTAGCTCGCTGCCGGTGCGACCTTTTTCTCAGCCATCAACTCGCCCAATTCACCAGCTTCATACATTTCCATCATGATATCGCTACCGCCAATAAATTCGCCTTTGACGTAAAGCTGTGGAATTGTAGGCCAATCGGAAAATTCCTTAATCCCCTGACGCACGTCCATATCCTGAAGAACGTCCACGGATTCAAAGCCAACGCCGAGATGCTCAAGAATAGCGACCGCTTTACTCGAGAAGCCGCATTGCGGGAAAAGGGGTGTGCCCTTCATAAACAAAACCACGTCGTTGGATGTGACCATGGTGTCGATCTTTGCATGCACTGCGTCGTTCATTTTCAATCTCCTTTTCGGGCCCTATTCAGGAATTCCTGTGGTCAACTGCAACGCATGCAGCTCTCCGCCCATTTTGCCTTTCAATGCCGCATAGACGGCCTGGTGCTGTTTCACCCTGTTCATACCTGCAAATGCTGGTGTCACGACTTTCGCCGCATAATGGTCGCCGTCACCGGCAAGATCCTGTATCTCGACAATTGCGTCAGGAAAGGCTTCCAGGATCATTGCCTTGATGTCATCGCTTGCCATGGGCATTGCAGGTGATCCTATTCAGCTTCTTCGATGAACTGACGCCGCGCTTCCACCATCTTGTCAGCCAAAATGGTGCGAATACCGGCATCATCCACTTCCACGCCGGCCGAGGTAAGATCGCCAAGCAGCTTGCGAATAACATCTTCATCACCAGCTTCTTCAAAATCAGCCTGAACAACCGCCTTCGCATAGGCATCGGTTTCTTCATCAGTCAGGTTCATTTTTTCAGCAGCCCACTCACCGATTAAGCGATTGCGCCGCGCCGTCAGTTTAAACTGCATTTCTTCATCGCGTGCGAATTTCGTTTCAAACGCTTTTTCACGATCTTCAAAACCGGCCATAATCTTCCCTTATTCGCGTTGTCCATCGCTGGACCATTTTAGATAAAATAGGCACTGGCCGCTCCGGCGACAAGAGCCACCGGTCGCTTAGTCAGAAACTTTCACAACCAGCTTACCAATTGCGCCGCGGTCTGCCATTTTTTGAATGGCCTTACCGGCATCGGCAAAGTCGAAAACTTCCGATACGCGCGGCTGGATCATACCTTGCCCCCACAGCTTGAACAACCGATTGATATGAGACCGATTGCCAGCCGGATCGCGCATGGCATAAGCGCCCCAGAAAACACCACAAACGTCACAGGACTTTAACAGCGTCAAATTCAGTGGCAATTTCGCGATGCCGGCTGGGAAGCCAACGACCAGAAAACGACCTTCCCATGCGATCGAGCGCACGGCTGGCTCACTATAGTCGCCGCCAACAGCATCATAAATCACGTCTGCGCCATTGGGGCCTACAGCCGCCTTGAACTGCCCGGCAAGCGCCTTGGACTGATCCTTGTCAAAAGGTGCGCGATCATAAACAACTGTTTCATCAGCACCGGCAGCCTTCGCAAAGGCAGCTTTTTCTTCGGAAGACACAGCCGCGACGACGCGCGCGCCAAAAGCTTTGCCAAGTTCAACAGCTGCGATACCGACGCCGCCTGATGCACCTAGGACGAGCAAGGTGTCGCCTTCTTTGATATGGCCGCGGTCAACCAAGGCATGGATTGACGTCCCATATGTCAGGATGAGTGCGGATGCGTCTTCAAAGCTCACACTGTCGGGAATTTTGAACACGCTATTGTGATCAACCGCGACTTTCTCGACCAGACCGCCATGGCCAGTCGTGGATGCAACCCGGTCGCCTATTTGAAAGCCTGTAACACCTTCGCCAATTTCGGCGATGACGCCAGACACTTCCCCACCAGGGGCAAAAGGCCGAGGCGGTTTGAATTGGTACATGTCTTGTATAATCAAAACATCGGGATAGTTGATCGAACATGCCTTGACATCAATGACCACCTGCCCCTTGCCAGCGACCGGATCATCAACGTCCATCATTTCCAAACTATCCGGACCACCGACTTTTGTGGACATCAATGCTTTCATATTATCTTCCTCTTTCCCAGCAATATTTTATGGCGTTTATGCGACCACTGGCCTGTGCCAAGGCTGCGCAGAATCAACGCGCTTTTCATGTGTCTCTATGGCATCCGATTTTGACATTGTCAGGTCAATTTCATCCAACCCTTCCATCAGGCATTGTTGGCGAAACGGGTCCATTTCAAACGTGAAGCGATCCTGAAAGGGTGTTGTCACGCTCATGCTTTCCATGTCGATCGTAATGGGGTCGGTCTTGGCAACCTCCATCAACCGATCAATGGCGTCCTGCGGCAAGGCAATCGCCAATAGACCGTTCTTAAAGGCATTGCCTGAAAATATATCGGAAAAGCTGGGGGCGATAATCGCCTTGATGCCCATATCATCCAGTGCCCATGCGGCATGCTCACGGCTGGAACCGCAACCAAAATTATCGCCAGCGATCAGGATGGATGCCCCGGCATATTCCGGATCATCAAATACATTGCCTTCTTGCGCGCGGATCGATTCAAACGCACCCTTGCCAAGGCCTTCTCGCGACACGGTTTTCAGCCACTCGGCCGCTATAATAACATCGGTATCGACATTTTTCTGGCCGAAAGGAATAGCACGCCCTTCAACAGAGCGAACCGGCCTCATTCGTCACCTGCTTCATCAGGATCATCGACGGGCTCATTTTCATAACGAGTCCCGGGCTTTGGTTCCGACGCCTTGAATTCATCCAGCTTGCGCATCTTGTGCCGCCCGGCATAGATCAGTGCTGCGGCAACAGCGGCTGACCCCACAGCGGCACCAACTTTGGCGCCAGTGGACCACTTGCTTTTCTTGCCTTCTTTACCTGTATCTTTGGTGCCCTTATCAGCGGACTTGCCGTTATCATCTGCCATTTTTCAACCTTATCCTATCCGTTCGCGCCCATCAAATCACGGACGTCCGTGAGCTTTCCCGTCACTGCAGCGGCAGCTGCCATTGCTGGCGACATGAGATGCGTCCGTGCGCCTGGCCCCTGTCGACCCACAAAATTCCGATTGGATGTCGAAGCACAACGCTCGCCCGGCGGCACTTTGTCCGGATTCATACCCAGACAAGCCGAACAGCCTGGCTCTCGCCATTCAAAGCCAGACGCGGTGAATATCTTGTCCAAACCTTCGGCTTCTGCCTGCGCTTTCACCAGGCCTGATCCGGGGACGACAATTGCCCATTTGACGCTTTCTGCCTTTTTCCGGCCATCGAGAACTTCTGCGGCAGCTCGCAAATCTTCGATCCGACTGTTGGTGCAACTGCCAATGAAAATATTTTCCACCGCAACATCGTCCATCGCCTGCCCAGCAGAAAGCCCCATATAGTCCAGCGACTTGCGCGCCGCGTCTTGTTTGGACGCGTCAGTAAAGCTCTCTGGTGCAGGAACCTGGCCAGTTACCGGCACAACATCTTCCGGACTAGTACCCCAAGTCACAGTCGGTGCGACATCAGAAGCTTGAATCGTAACGCTCTTGTCAAATTGTGCGCCCTCATCAGTTGGCAATGTTTTCCAATAGGCAACTGCCGCATCCCAATCACCACCTTTAGGGGCCATGGGGCGGCCTTTTAAATAGGCAAAGGTTTTTTCATCCGGTGCGATCAGACCGGCCCTGGCGCCGGCTTCGATCGACATGTTTGATACCGTCAACCGGCCTTCAATCGACATCTGGTCAAAGACCTCACCGCGATATTCGATGACATGTCCCGTTCCGCCAGCCGTACCGATCACTCCAATTATATGCAGGATAAGATCTTTTGGGCTAACACCGGGGCCAAGCGAGCCTTCGACACGAATTTCCATCGACTTGGACCGAGACAGTTGCAAGGTCTGCGTAGCGAGCACATGCTCGACTTCACTGGTGCCAATGCCAAATGCCAGTGCGCCCAGGGCACCATGGGCTGCCGTATGGCTGTCGCCGCAAACCAAGGTTGTGCCTGGTAAAGTAAAGCCTTGTTCAGGTCCAATGACGTGGACAATGCCCTGCTCCGCATCACTCGCACCGATATATTTTATACCGAAGGCTGGTGCATTTTTTTCAAGCGCTTCCAGCTGTGCCGCGCTTTGTGGGTCGGCTATCGGAATCTTATTACCACTGGCATCAACACGTGGCGTTGTCGGTAGGTTATGATCCGGGACCGCCAGCGTCAGATCCGGGCGGCGGACCTTACGCCCGGCCTTGCGCAATCCTTCAAAAGCCTGAGGGCTTGTCACTTCATGCACCAGATGGCGGTCGATATAGATCAACGCTGTTCCGTCTTCGCGCTGATCCACGACATGCGCGTCCCAAATTTTCTCGTATAGCGTTTTGGCTTCAGTCATCTCGGCGTTATACCATCCTCACAAGCAATATGGTGTTTCGTTTACCCAGATCAATTGGCGGCGCAAGTGAGAAGTGACTTCAAAACCCGATCAGAAAGGCGTATCTTTAGCCAATGAGTATTTTTGCAATCATAGCCACCGTCCTAGCTTCCGTCATTGCGATGGAATTCGTCGCTTGGGGTGCACATAAATATATCATGCACGGTTTTGGTTGGAATTGGCATCGCGACCATCACGAACCCCATGATAAAATGCTCGAGAAAAATGATCTTTATGGCATTGTCGGGGCCGTCATGAGTATTTCGATGTTTGCCATCGGCAGTCCGATGATCATGGGCAATTCTGCCTGGGAACCAGGCACCTGGATCGGCTTGGGCATATTATTCTATGGCATTATTTACACCCTGATTCACGATGGCTTGGTGCATCAGCGTTATTTTAAATATGTTCCAAAGCGTGGTTATGCAAAACGGCTGGTGCAGGCCCATAAGCTCCATCACGCTACGATTGGCAAAGAAGGCGGTGTCAGCTTTGGTTTCGTCTTTGCGCGCGACCCGGCCAAACTGAAGGCGGAACTCAAGGTGCAACGAGAGACCGGCAAGGCCGTGGTTAGAGATTCTGTTGGTGCCGTTTAGGCCCTGCCTATTTTGAACATCGTCAAACCAATTCCGGCAAAAATCATTGCACTGCCTATAAAAAACCGTGTGGTCAGTGTTTCTCCGAGCAGCATTACGCCGCCAAGTGCCGCAATTGCCGGAACCGAAAGCTGAGAGGCAGCAGCAGTACTCACTGAGATACGCGGCAAAACAGCGTACCAGGTAATGTAACCCAAACCAGATGTAATCGTGCCGGAGACGATCGCCAGATAAACGCCCTTCGGTTCGATTTGCCCACCATAGTCCATCAGTGGGATCAACAAAGCGCAAAGCAAGCCTGCACCAACAAAATTTCGGGCTGTCGCCAATGCTGGCCGCGCGGCTCCTTTTCCAGCCCAACTGTAAAAGCCCCAAGCTATGCCAGCCAGTGCCATGATCAGCCCGCCTATCAAAGGCGGTGCGGTATCGCCCGGCGCGAGAAAAATAACCAATCCGGCTGTGGCAAGAAAAAGGCCGATCCATTGTATAGCCGTTGGATAAATGCCGCGGAAAATACCGATCATCTGCAAGCTCAATTGCCCGGCAGGAAACAGAATCAGTGCGCCAATTGCGGCATCCAGCGAAATATAAGCGAAGGAAAAGCTGACAGCATAAACAAACAGGGCAATTGCAGGAACCAGAGTATCGCGGCGCGGGAGGACCGATCGGCCATGTTGAATGCCCAACAAGAGCGCCAGCATGATTGCGCCAGATACCAGACGGATGACGGTAAAACTTGCCCAATCAATGGTATTTTCAGCCAAAGCCGCGCGGTTGAGCAGGGAATTGCCGGCAAAGGCACATAGCGTCAATATCAGCAATAATGCTGTTAAAAGACGTCCACCCATATGGTCAGACGATTGATCCGCAGCGGCCACTAGCCTGCGAGCGTAGGTACAACTGGTCCGCCCAGTTCAATGGCCTTTTTATATCCGGCGCGCGCCATCATCCGCTTGCCATAATCCATCATGGCCGGACGATTGGCGAGCATTCCAGCGGCCATGGCTAGCTCAACGACATACATGATGTTGATATCTGCTCCAGTAAAGCTCTCTCCAACGAGATATTCCCGATTGTCGAGATGATGCTCCACATAGTCGAGCAGCTTCACGACCTCGCCCTCGACAAATGGCACATAGCCTTCACCGAGCCCGCCAAAGCGCGGCGCAAGCATTTGTACAATTACCGGGTTGGCTAAAGTACCCTCGGCGAAATGCAGCCATTCGAGATATTCCGCTCGATCTTTGGATCCCGGCTCAGGCGCCAGCTTGCCGTCGCCATATTGCTCCAGAATATATTCAATCACCGCCCCGGATTCCATCATCAGGTGACCATCGATAATCACTGTCGGTGCTTTGGCCAACGGATGGACGGCGGCCAGATCGGCCTGCGCACGCATGGTCTCAGGATGGCGTTGATGTCGCACCATTTCATATTCCAGCCCCAGTTCTTCCAGCAGCCAGATGATACGGGTTGAACGGCTATATTCCAGATGGTGTAATGTGATCATGGCTGAGGCTCCTGTGGGGTTTGAACAGCTTCGCTATGCCAAAGCCTAGATGCTGTCAAAAGCACAAACAACAAAAACAGTGTTTGAGCGCTCCGTATCTGGGCACAATATGGTCTCAGCCAAACACTTAGTGCCCCACGACTCCCAGGCTCTCAAACGGCCTGTCATTGTCGCTGTATTTCTCGACCAACGTCGCACTGGCTTCATTCAGACCAATGAGCTCAACCGTCTTGCCTTCATTTTGCAGACGTTCGACAATCTTGTCGAGCATGCCGGTTGCCGAGATGTCCCAGAAATGTGCGTCATGGACATCGATAACCACTGTATCAATGCCTTCTTCGTTAAACTCCATCGCTTCATAAAGCATATCGACAGAGCCGAAGAATATCTGGCCGCCAAAGACATAACGGTGCGTTGTGACTTCGACAAAATCCTGAATGGTAACAAGCTGACGCACTTTCCAGGCGAAGAAGATACCGGAGAGCAAGACACCGGTCAGCACACCGATGGACAGGTCATGGGTCGCAACAACCATCACAACAGTGGCAATCATCACCACATTGGAAGGCCAAGGGTGATGGGTAATCTCGGTGAAACTTTTCCAGCGGAAAGTACTGATCGACACAAAGATCATCACCGCGACCAAAGCAGGCATCGGGATTTGCGCCACAAGCGGTCCAAGACCGACAATCAGCACCAACAGCATCACGCCCGCGACAAAGGTCGAAAGCCGCCGCCGACCGCCTGATTTAATATTGATCACCGACTGGCCGATCATTGCGCAGCCGCCCATGCCGCCGATAAAACCGGTCACGAAATTGGCAATGCCCTGACCATAGGTTTCACGCTTCTTGTCACTGCGGGTTTCCGTCATGTCATCGACGATTGAAGCGGTAAGCAGGGATTCCAACAAGCCAACCGCCGCCATCGCCAAGGAATAGGGCGCAATAATCTGGAGCGTTTCCCATGTGATCGGAATTTGCGGAATGTGAATCCACGGCAAGCTGTCCGGCAATTCACCCATATCGCCAACCGTTGATACATCGACCCTGAAATACATGCTGACTGCTGCCAGCACGATAATTGCGGCCAATGGCGACGGCACCCAACTGGTCAGTTTTGGCAAGCCATAGATGATGGCAAGACCTGCAGCGACCATCGCATAGGTTTGCCACGTAAACGCTTCACCAGTCAGTTGCGGCAATTGCGCCATGAAGATCAGAATCGCGAGCGCGTTGACGAAGCCGGTAATCACCGATCGTGAGACAAAGCGCATCAACAAGTCCAGGCGCAGCAACGCCGCTATCGCCTGGAAAATGCCCATTAATATTGTCGCAGCGAATAGATATTCGACACCATGATCGCGCACCAGCGGCACCACCAACACGGCCACAGCCGCAGTCGCAGCGCTAATCATCCCTGGTCGGCCGCCAATCATCGAGATAATTACGGCGATCGAGAAACTGGCGTAGAGCCCCACACGTGGGTCAACACCGGCGATTATCGCAAAACCAATAGCTTCCGGGATCAGGGCAAGCGCCACCACCAAACCGGCCAAAAATTCGGTTTTCGGATTGGAAAGCCAGTCGCGTTTAAAGTCGCTGTGTATTGCCATGATTCGGTCCCCACCGATTGAAATGTCAGATTAAATTGCTGCAATGCACCATTGCTGAGCGCGGCCATGGCCTATTGGCTTGCCACCGTCAAGCGAAGCGCCGCTCTTTGCTGGCAATACAGATCAAAGTGGTGTCCGGAAATCTTCCGTCACTGTTGCCACAGCGGCAATCTCTTCTTCGTGACTGATTTCGCGGTGTGGCTCCGCAACCGCTTCTTGCTCCCAGGCCTGCATAGCCGGATGGGCGATGATGTGATCCACCCAAGCCCGGCCCTTCGGTCCGATATCGAGATCAAATGACCGCACGCGATAGGCCACCGGGGCGTAAAAGGCATCGACGGCGCTAAACTTGTCGCCAGCCAGCCAAGGCCCGCCAAAGCTGTCCAAACCTTCGGCGAATAGCTCCCCAATCCGGTCCAAATTGCGCAGTAGCGGTGTCTCGATTTCATGCAGTTTGGCACGGATTCCAACGTTCATCGGGCAGATGTTGCGCAGCGGCGCGAAACCGCCGTGCATTTCCGCTGTGGCACAACGCGCCCAAGTCCGGGCTTTTTCATCTTCTGGCCAGACACCTTCATGCCGCTCGGCGAGATATTCGATTATCGCCAGCGAATCCCAAATCGTGCGGTCATCATCCTTCAAGCACGGCACTTGGGCATTAGGCGCAAAAGCCCGAAACCGCTCGTAATTTTCTTCTTCGAAGTAAACAATCTCATCCCCAAACGGGATTTCGAGCGCCTTCATCAATATCCAGGGGCGCAGCGACCAGCTCGAATAATTCCGGTTCGCGGTGATCAGTGTGTAACTCATGTGGCCTCCTTTGGAGAGATGTAGCTGGGATCATGGTGAAAGGGCATCGGGCGATCATTGGCCAGAGCCTCCAATATGCTGGCAAAGTCGGTCTTTCCTCGAAATCCCAAAAGTCTCTCGGCTTTTCCCGCGTCATAAATGCGGTCGATATAGTCCGGCAGCACCCAGCCTTTTTCCTCATACAAGGCTTTGGCTTCAGGATAATAGTGCGCAATGACGGACGGCGCATCTTCGACAAGTTGCTTGCAATCTTCACGGTCAAAGGGCGTTGCAGCTGACAAAACAAACGTCTCAAAGCCCAGTCCCACAATCCCGTCCAGCGCAGCAATATGTGCATCAACGGCGTCTTCAACAGTCAATCGCCGATTTAATAGTTCATTGGCTTTGAGATTGGGACCGCTTGGCACTTCAAGCGTGTCATCATCCTCGGGGAAAAAGCGTCCTGTGCGCAAAACCGCGACATTGATTCCGTGCAGCTTGTGATAGAGGCGGCATAAATGCTCCGCCGATATTTTGGTCACGCCATAAATATTGCGCGGTTTGAGTGGCCCAAATTCTTCGTCCAGCCAAAACGCCTTTTCCGCCCCACCCGCACGGCCAGCCCGAATGATCTCGGAAATCATCAGAGAAGTTGTTGAAGTAAAGATGAAGCGATCATGACCAGCCTGCACCGCCGCTTCCAAGAGGTTCAGCGTGCCTGTGACATTGACATCAACAAAGGCGCTGTTCGGATACCGGACAATATCGGGTTTATGCAGCGCGCCCGCGTGGATCACCGCTTCGATGCCATGATCGCTGAAAGTCTTGTCGATCAAGGACCGATCTGCCACCGAGCCGACGATATGGGTGTGGTCTCCGGGCGCGACGTCCAGGCCGACCACTTTGTGACCGATGGCTTCAAGCTTTGGTGCCAGAAACCTGCCCAACCAACCCGATGAGCCGGTGAGCAGCAGCTTCATCAAGCGCCTCCGATTAATTCGCGCCCGATCAGCATCCGGCGGATTTCATTCGTCCCCGCGCCGATGTCGAGCAATTTGGAATCGCGCCAGTAACGTTCCACCGGCCAATCGGTTGTATAACCGGCTCCTCCCAGTGCCTGCACGGACTCTTCTGCAACCCGAACGCTGCTCTCGGACGCATACATGACGGCACCGGCAGCATCGAAACGCGTTGTCTGACCGGCGTCACACACCTTGTTCACCGCATAAACATAGGAGCGCGCGCTGTTGAGCCGGACATACATGTCGGCAATCTTGCCCTGCATCAGCTGGAACGTCCCAATCGGTTTGCCAAATTGTTTGCGCTCGCGGACATAGGGAATGACCGTATCGAGACAGGCCTGCATTAGCCCCAAGGGGATCGCCGCCAGCACCGCGCGCTCATAATCAAGGCCGGACATGAGTACCCCAACGCCACCGTTAATCGGCCCCATGACATTTTCTTCCGGCACTTCGCAATCGTCAAACACCAGCTCTGCTGTCGGGCTGCCCTTCATGCCGACCTTCTCGATTTTCTGACCGATGGAGAAACCCTTCATGCCCTTTTCGATCAGGAAAGCCGTGATGCCGCCCGAGCCCGCATCGGGCCGGGTTTTGCCATAGACCACCAATGTATCGGCGTCGGTCGAGTTGGTGATCCAAAATTTGGTGCCGTTCAATATATAACCGCCCTGCACCGCTTCGGCCTTGAGTTTCATCGAAACCACATCCGATCCTGCGCCAGCTTCCGACATGGCGAGCGAACCGACATGTTCGCCGGAAATCAGTTTCGGCAGATATTTCGCTTTCTGCTCCGGTGACGCCCAGCGACGGATCTGGTTGACGCACAGATTGCTGTGCGCGCCGTAGGACAGTCCCAGCGCCGCACTGCCGCGGCTCACCTCTTCGACCGCGATGGCATGTTCCAGATAGCCCAGGCCTAGTCCGCCATCTTCTTCCTCCACCGTCACACCGTGCAGGCCAAGCTCTCCCATCTGCTCCCAAAGCTCGCGCGGGAACCAGTCGTCACGGTCCATTTTCTGAGCCAGTGGGCTGATCTTCTCATCGGCAAAGCGCCGCGTGGTATCGCGGATTTGATCCGCCATTTCACCAAGTTGGAAATCAAAATCAGGGGTAGCAATCATATCGTCCTCGTCTTTCTGGCACGCGCATATCATATTTGGTTGCGACTGCGACCAAAATTTGCGCCAAAATTTTTAAGCTGAACTTGGCGCACACAGGATTGCCGATCTGGTCCAGCAATGCCATAGGCGCGGCCATGCTATACAATCTTGCCCGCCCATTTATTTTCGCGCTCGAAGCGGAGAAAGCCCATGGCCTTACCATTGCTGGACTAAAGGCCTTACCTTTGGGCCCAGCACCCAAATCTGACCCGGTTCTGGCCTCCACCGTCGCCGGTCTCGATTTTCCAAATCCCATCGGCATGGCACCCGGCTTTGACAAAAATGGCGAAGTGCCCGACGCGCTGATCCGCATGGGCTTTGGCTATGCAGAGGTTGGCACGCTCACGCCCCGCGCGCAGCCGGGCAATCCCAAGCCGCGAATATTTCGACTGCCGAAAGATAAGGCGGTCATCAACCGGTTGGGATTTAACAATGAGGGTCAGGAAAAAGCCACGCCGCGCCTGAAACGGATGCGCAAACGCATGGGTAAAGGCGTTCTGGGCATCAATATTGGTGCCAATAAGGACAGTGACGATCGGATTGCCGATTATGTTATTGGCGTCGAGAATATGGCACCGCTCGCAGATTATCTGACGGTCAATATTTCATCACCCAACACCCCCGGTCTCCGCGCATTGCAAGACAAAGGCGCATTGGAAGAATTGCTCGCAGCCGTCATGCAGGCACGGGGGGATTACAAGGTACCGGTATTTCTGAAAGTCGCTCCCGATCTCGAACCGGCGGATATTGATGACATTGTCGACGTCACCATGAAGCAAAAGATTGATGCGCTTATCGTTTCAAATACGACGATTACGCGCCCCAATCTAAGCTCTGCCAATCAGGACGAAACCGGTGGTCTTTCTGGCGCGCCGTTAAAAGATCTTGCGCTGCAACGGCTCAAGGATTTTCGCAAAGCAAGTGGCGGTAAGATTCCGCTCATTGGTGTCGGTGGTATCGCCAATGCCGAAGACGCTTATGAGCGTATCCGGGCCGGAGCCTCGCTCATCCAACTATATACAGCGATGATCTACGAAGGCCCAACTATGGCGCGTGCGATGAGCTGTGGACTGGCTAAACGATTGAAACAGGATGGATTTGCATCGGTTTCAGATGCCGTAGGAGCTGACGACAAATGATTTGCCAAAAGGACAAGCCATCCATAAAACTTGGCACCATGAAAAAACTCCTGACTTTGCTCGCTTTTTTCCTGCTCACACCCCTCGCTGTTCCGGCCAGCGCACAAAATGCCGGCACCGCAGCTTCGGCACATCCTGAGGCCACCAAAGCCGGTTTTGAAATGCTCCAAGCGGGCGGCTCTGCGACCGATGCGGCCATGGCGATGATGCTGGCTCTGACTGTTGTCGAACCGCAATCGAGCGGCATTGGTGGCGGCGGCTTCTTGTTGCATCATGATGGTAAAAGCGGCTGGATGGAAACGATTGACGGGCGCGAAATGGCCCCTGCAGCGGCCTCTTCGGATCGCTTTCTCGGTGAAGATGGCAAACCCCTTGGTTGGCGCGACGCGGCTCCTGGCGGTAAATCCGTTGGTGTGCCTGGCAATATGCGCCTGATGGAAATGGCACATAAAAAATGGGGCAAACTGCCATGGGCAAAACTGTTCGAGCCAGCAATCAAACTGGCTGAAGAGGGCTATGCGGTGAGCGCGCCGCAATATGACTGGATGAAGCGGCTCGAAAAACTCTGGGTGAAATTCCCCGACATGCAAAAACTGTACTGGCGTGATGGTGCCCCTGCTCCGCGCGGTTCGATCATCAAGAATCCTGAACTCGGTCAATTGCTCCGGGAACTGCAAGCGGGCGGTGCGGATGCCTTTTATACGGGCAAGACAGTGGCAGCAATTACGGCAGCGGTCGGTAAAGCACCGCAAAATCCGTCGGTGCTGACACAGCAAGATTTTGATAATTACAACGCGATTTTGCGGCACCCGGTCTGCTCTACCTATCGCGAATATCGGATTTGCGGCATGGGGCCGCCTTCATCTGGCGCAACGACCGTGTTACAGATATTGGGCTCGATTGAGCGCTTTGATATGGGGGCGCTCTATGAAAAGGAACCAGCCCGCGCATGGCATGTCATAGGTGAAGCCATGCGGCTCGCTTATGCAGATCGGGAAAAATATCTGGCTGATCAGGATTTTGTTTCAGTTCCTGTCGCTGGGTTGATCGACAAGGGTTATCTCGCCAAACGTTCCCAAATGATCGCGCTACAGCGAGCACGGCCACAGACGCCAGGTATTGAGGCCTATCCTGCAGGTAATCCTCCGGGCGCCCTACCCCGTACGGCCGCTATTTCATCAGAAGTAACGGGCACGACCCATTTCACCGCGGTTGATGGCGAAGGCAATATTGCCAACATGACGTCGACTGTTGAAGGGCCGTTTGGCAGTCAATTGCTGGCCCGCGGTATGGTGCTGAACAATGAACTCACTGATTTCACTTTTGCGCCAGAGAAAAATGGTGCGCCCGTCGCCAATCGCGTGCAGGCGGGCAAGCGCCCCTTATCCTCGATGTCGCCGACGATCGTTTATGACGCGAAAGGTCAACCCATTCTCGCCCTCGGCTCGGCTGGTGGCAAACGGATCATCATGCATGTTACCAAAACACTGATCGGTGTGCTCGACTATGGATTGCCACTGAAAGATGCGATGGCGATGCCCAATATTTATTTTGGCGGATCGGGGCTCTTAATTGAAAATGATAGCGATCTCATCGCGCTGAAAGATGATCTCGCGCGTCTTGGTCATACGGTTGTTACCAACAACTTGCCGTCAAAGCTGGCCGGCGCACAAAAAACCGACAAAGGTTGGGTGGGTGCGGTTGACCCGCGCAGCACTGGCGAAGCGGTCAGCGAGCTTCCATAGAATTACACTTTTACCCGGCGGCTATCCTTAAACCATTGCTCGAAACTTTTATCCGCGCTAGCCTGCTCTCAGAATAGGGGGCTGGCCTTGACCAGGCATGGCCGCACGAGAGGGTGAAGAGAGTGTCGGCAAAAAAGACAAATGACCGTTATTTGGAATTTGACGGGTTTTCCAATCTGGTATCGATGTTTTTTCATCGTGCTAGCGAAGGTGGTGACAAACCTTTTTTGAGCGCAAAAATAGACGGGGAATGGCAAGCCACTAGTTGGGCAGAGGCCGCACGACAGGTCGCGGCTTTAGCCAAATCCTTCAAAAAACTGGGACTGAAACCGGGCGACAGGATCATGTTGGTATCCGACAATTGTCCCCAATGGTGCATTGCCGATCTCGCCATCATGGCCGCAGAGTGCATCACGGTCCCAACCTACACCACCAACACGCCCAATGATCACCAGCATATTCTTGACAATAGCGGCGCGAAGGCGGTGATCGTTTCGGACCAGAAACTGGCGCAAAATCTTATCCCGTCAGTTATCAAGTCGGCAGATGCAGATATCGTAATCGGCATGTCAGATCTTCGCATCGGTCAATCCGGCGATTTTGCCATCCATCAATGGAATGACTTGATCCAAGGTACGGATGAAGATGTGGCCGAAATCACGGCCCAGATTGCCAGTGTAAAACGCGATGATACGGCCTGTATTATCTATACCAGCGGTACAGGCGGGAAACCGCGCGGTGTGATGCAGCCACATGGCGCTATCCTTCATAATGTGAAGGGCCCTGCTGAGGTTATTGAGAATGATTTTGGCTGGGACGACGAAGTATTTCTTTCCTTCCTGCCGCTCAGCCATGCTTATGAACATAGCGCTGGTCAATTTTTTCCCATCGGCCTTGGCGCGCAAATTTTTTATTCAGAGGGACTCGAAAAACTGGCCTCCAACATTGAAGAGGTCCGTCCAACCATCATGGTCGTGGTTCCGCGCCTTTTCGAGGTTCTGCGAACGCGATTGATCAAAACGGTTGAGAAGCAGGGCAAAATGCCGCGCTATCTGCTCGGCAAAGCACTGGCTATGGGCGAACGGGCAGCGGACGGCAAAAAGCGCAAGCGTGACAAACCGATGGATATTTTCCTGAACAGAACGCTCCGCCCCAAAGTCCAGAAACGTTTTGGCGGCCGTATCAAGGCAATGGTTTCAGGCGGAGCGCCGCTGAACCCCGACATCGGTGTATTTTTTCAGTCTCTTGGCCTGACTTTGTTGCAAGGCTATGGGCAAACCGAGTCCGGCCCCATCGTGGCGTGCAACCGCCCCCGCACAGGTTTGAAGATGGACACGGTTGGTCCGCCCATGATCGACACCGAGGTCAAAATTGCCGACGATGGCGAGATTTTGGTTCGCGGTGAATTGGTGATGAAAGGCTATTGGCGCAATCAGGCAGAAACAGATCGGGTTATCAAAGACGGTTGGTTACATACGGGTGATATCGGCTTGATCGACGAGGCCGGACGCATAGCAATCACGGATCGCAAGAAAGATCTGATCGTCAACGACAAGGGTGAAAATGTCGCACCACAGAAGGTTGAGGGCATGTTGACTCTGCAGCCAGAGATTTTGCAAGCCATGATCATCGGCGACAAACGCCCTTACATGGTAGGTCTGGTCGTTCCCGATCCGGAATGGGCATTGGAATGGTCGCGTGCAGAAGGCATGCCTTATGACTTCCTGAAACTGCAGGCCAATCCTATGTTCAAATCAGCCGTGAGAGAAGCTGTGGACCGGGTTAACAAGAACCTGACCGTTACCGAGAAGGTCCGCCGGTTTGAATTTGCCGATGAACCTTTTGCGATTGAAAACGAAGAACTGACGCCGAGCATGAAAATCCGGCGTCATGTCATTCGTGAGCGCTATGAGGAACGTCTAGGCGCACTTTACAAAAAATAAGCGCGCTCAACGTTCCGAACAGTCAACCGCCGGTTTTGGTGTAGGGCACAAACGAACTGAACGAACAGCTATCGATAAATGCACCGGATGGCCGGTCTTGCACTTGTGCGATCTCTCCGCGACAAAGCCGCGTAGAAGGCCTGACGGTAACCAACGTATGGCGATCCACATCCCGGCATCCACCATATGGCTCGTTCACGTAGATGGTTTTGGGATTGCCGCTACGGCCATAGATGAGATATTTATCACCAATGACCGTCATATTTTTCTGATCAATGCGATTTATGCAACTGACAGGTTTACCGGCTTCACGGCCGGCGATCTTCTTTTCAAACTTGGCTTGATCTTTCTCGCTAAGCTTGACTTCAGCGGTGCCGCTATTCGCTGCTGGGGCAGCCAATATTATTGCCAATGGTAATGCGAAAATACTCTTACGCATGACGAGTCTCCTTCGATGTTCCCCCATCAAAGAGATGTCATATCATGAATTTGGCAGAATCAGAAATCGACGGCTAAAAATTGTCTTTTGCGGTGCGCCGTTCCGCCAATTGTTCGACCGACGTTGCCCGCATGAATGGGTTCGTCGCCGCTTCCATAGCGATGGTCGTTGGAACTGTCGCTTCACCCTTCGCCCGCGCGGCGAGCACTTCATCCATGCGCTCTTTGAGCGCTTGATTATCCGGTTCAGCCACCAACGCATATTCACCGTTGGCCTGGGTATATTCATGGGCGCAATAGACCTTGGTATCGCCTGACAATTTGGAAAGCTTCTGCATGTTATCGAACATCTGCGCTGCCGTTCCTTCGAACAGGCGTCCGCAACCCATCGCGAATAGCGTGTCGCCCACAAAAATAACTTTCTGATCCGCGATATGAAAGGCGATGTGACCAGCTGTGTGAGCCGGAACGTCAAGGACATCTGCCACGACATTACCCAGACGAACCCGATCGCCTTCTTTCACCAGTGTATCAAGCGTTGGGATACGCTCTTTTTCCGCCTCTGGCCCCGTGATGTGACACCCAGTTGCTTCCTTAATCGCCGCATTACCGCCCGTATGATCCGGATGCCAATGCGTGTTCCATATCTGGGTTATTTTCCAACCACGCCTGTCTGCTTCTGCCATTACAGGCTCTGCGACTGCCGGGTCGACCACCATAGTCTCTTGAGATTCAGGCTCGTGAACCAGCCAGACATAATTGTCTGACAATACGGGGATACGGATAATTTCTAGCATACCGATAATTTACCCCTCAATTCATGTCTTGTCGATGGCTTACCATTCACCAATATTTTCCATACTAGCCCATGGCTCTTGAACCGGCAGGTTATCGCCCGCCTGTAAAAGCTCAACCGAGATGTTATCGGGTGTCCGCACGAATGCCATATGACCATCACGCGGAGGACGGTTGATTGTGACACCGGCATCCATCAGTGTCTGGCAAAGCGCGTAAATATCATCGACCCGATAGGCCAGGTGGCCGAAGTTACGACCGCCATCATAATCTTCGCTGCTGCCATCTTCTGCCGGCCAATTATAGGTCAATTCCACCTCTGCAACCTCCTTTTGCCCCGGCGCGGCGAGGAAGATTAGCGAGAAGCGCCCCTTTTCACTATCGTAGCGACGGACTTCTTCCAGCCCGAGAAGGCTGAAAAATTTGATCGTCGCATCGGGATCGGTGACGCGTAGCATGGTATGTAGATATTGGATCGGCATTTGAGGAAACTCCATTCATCGCTATTCAGAAACGGTTCATCGCAGCTATCGCAAAGCCGAACCGGGTCGTTGGAAATAGTTTAGAGCGCTTGGAACGAGAGGGAAAGAGCTATGGCTGATAATGTTGAAGACACCAAATTTCTGGACAAGAAGAATAATGTAATGCTGGCCAGCGCAGGATTGCTGACCATCGGACTAATCGCTGGCGGTTATCTTTTGGGTGACGGGTTGCTGCGTTCCAAAATGGCGGATCGGAGCGTTACCGTGCGCGGTCTTGCCGAGCGAGAAGTCACTGCCGATCTCGCGACTTGGACCATCGCCTACAGCGCGCAAAGCACGAACCTTGCCGAGGCGCAGGCGGATATGGACCGGGACACCGCCGCGATCGGTAAATTTTTCACCGAACTGGGTTTCAAGGCGGATGCCCTGAAACCTACCGGTGCTAATGTGAACCAGTATAGCAGCAATGGCATCCCTCGATACACTATCCGACAACGCCTCTCGCTACGCACCAATGATATCGAAAAAGCGCAAGCTGCCGTTGCTCGGCAATTTGATCTCGTGCGGCGGGGCGTTGTACTCGAAGACGGTTCAGGCATGAGCTATACCTTTACCAAGCTTGACGAAATCAAGCCGGAAATGGTGGCCGAGGCGACCAAGGATGCGCGTAAATCAGCCGAACAATTTGCGGAGGATAGCGGCACCGATGTCGGTGGTATCAAATCCGCGACACAGGGCTATTTCTCGATTAATTCACGCGATGGCGATGGCGGCGGCTATGGTGTGACTGATACGCCCTATAAAAAGGTCCGGGTTGTAACGACGGTGAATTTCTATCTCGATTGATGCGGAATCGCATGATGATCCGACAGTTTCTCGTTGCGACTCCCCTGTTGCTGACAATAACTCCTGCATTGGCGCTTGATCCTCCGCTTGCAGATCCGCCCGAGATCGAAAAAATGGTTAGGAAAACAGAGAACTATACGTTTGAATATGGCTATCCGAAATCACTCGTTCGCGATTCCCAATTGTCGGATTATCTTAAGAAAGATCGCGACAAGGAATATACAAGATTTTCAACCGAGGCAGATCGGGATCATACCAATAGCGCAGCAATTGCCGGCAACAGACCAAGACTCTTGCCTTATGACTATCAAGTCCACTGGCGAGAGGAAGCCGACATTCCGACGTATAGAAGCATGGTCCAGCATTGGTATGGTTTTTACGGTGGCGCCCATGGAATCTATGGTGCCAAAAGCTGGATCTGGAACAAAGTTACCAACCAGATGATCAAGCCTAAGTCATTGTTTTACAGCACCGAAGCCTTTGACCAAGCCTTGGAAAAGGGGTTTTGCAAGCAACTCAATATCCAACGCGCTGAGAAGCGGGGCCAACCAGTAACAACTGATAGCGATGACAGTTTTGACCAATGTATTCCGGCATCCGACCAAACGATCATATTGGGATCAACAACAGGTAGCGGCTTTGACATGATCAAAATCTGTGCTGGCCCCTATGCGGCCGGTCCCTATGTCGAGGGAGACTATCAAGTTGATCTTCCCGTAACCCAGGCGATCATCGACACTGTCAAACCAGCTTATCGCCAGAGCTTTTCAATCAAACGCTAGGCAAGCGCCCTTCAATTAGCGCCTGCTTATCCAGCAATGCCGCCGTCAGAAAACGCATGAGTAATTTTATGCGGGGCGTATTCTTGAGATCGGGATGGGTCAGCACCCAAAAATCAGCAGCCGGGGTTGGCGGCGGCGAACCTGGCAGTCGGATCAATTCAGGTGCTGGATCACTCATATAACAGGCACCACGTATCATACCGTGGCCATTGATAACCGCCTTGTGGCGCAGCGTGATATCATCGCTCGTAAATCCGACCGGGACATCCGGATAGGGACTATCTGCAATCCAGGTGACTATGCCAGACGATGGAACCGATGTGATCCACCGTCGATCCTCTGATGCTGTTTTATCTAGATAATCACGATGACAATAAAAGCTCAGCGCATATGGGAAAAGACGGCGACCAACCAGATGCTCAGGCGGAGTTGCAACACTTCTGATCACCACATCTGCTTCCGATCGATCGAGATCTACAAAACGATAACTGCTTTGCAGCGACAATCTGATATCGGGATATTGTCTGCAAAATGAGACAAGATCATCGAGCAACAGATATTGTCCCAATGCGTCCGGAATAGATAAGGTGATCGGCCCAGACAATTCTGTCTCACTCGCCTTGCGGCGACGGTCAGCGGAAAAGCTGATTCCCTCCATCTGCCGGGCGGCAGCGACCAATTCTGCACCCAACTCTGTTTTGCGATATCCACCGGCTGCACGTTCAAAAACCGGTTTGCCGTAACGTACGTTAATGACGGCCAGTCGCCGCGAAACGGTGCTGTGGGTAACGCCTAACAGTGATGCCGCAGCCCGCGTGGTGCCGGAACGGTCAAGCGCCAATATGAATCGATAGTCGTCCCAATTTTCCATTGGTGCATTATTGCACCGATATCAGAAAAAATACATCCACTAATCCAAATATCTCGAATGTATAGAGGTGCAATATCGCAACATGAAATGGCTCAATGGCATTTCGATAATCGCAAAGGCTTTACCCATGACGAACCATCGCAGCGCCCTTACACTGATTTCAACCTTCACTATCGCGATGGCCATGCCGTCCTATAGTCTTGTGGCGCAACCCTCCTCATCACAAGAATCTGAAGCCGCGAACCCCCGATTGACCGTTGCCAAAGGCCAATATCTCTCCATCATCATGCCAGAAGAAAAAGAAGACGGAGATGCAGCCCGCCAAGTCTATTATCGCCAAGCCTTTCCATTAGGGCAAAAATTCGGCCTGAAGCGCGAGACCCAACTCAAAATGGATAGTATCGAATTCAGCAACTATAAACCTACTGGACTGGTATTTTTCTCCTACCCGGATCAGGAATCGGAAAAGCAGTTGACCAGCCAGCCGGAGTGGCCCGCGATCAAGGCTCAACGTCCAGAAGCTTGGAACGAGCTCAGAATCTATAGCGCTGCGATGCGAGAGGATCTGAATTTAAGCTTTGACCCCGCCAAATATTACAGCCTGGTCGTCGCATGGACCAACCCGGACAAGCCAGAAGACTATCAGCGCTATCTCTCCGGAATTGAGAAAGCCGTACACAGTGCCGGCGGACGGTTTATCTACAAAATGAAAAACCCCAAGATGGAAGCCCATGCGACATCGCTAAATGCGCCCAGTCAATTGACGTTCGTCGAGTGGGATGCACCCAATGGCTTTGCGAAAGTGCAGAAGACCGAAGATTATAAAGCCAGCGCTCCATATTTTCGATCTGGCGTAACAAAAGTCGAATTCTACTACATGTCAGTGAACGGCAAATCGTGAAAGCCATTCGTTGATATCTTGCCGCGTTCCAGCGATATAGGGGGCAATGCAAGATATTATGGTCGCGAATGAATAGATCGGATCCCTCGACCTTCGATGGCTAAGACAAGCGACAAGAATGTGAGTCAGCGCTTTGCTCGCTAATGATTACCGAATGGATTTCGCCTTTCGATGTCGGGCGCGCACTTGATATGGTCGGATTGCCATCAAAGGCTGTGCCATCAAAAGATAAAGCACCGACATAAGGTATCGGTATCCCGCCGCCTGCAACTACGACGCCGACTTCCCTCCATCCGTTACGAGATGTTTTCAAGGAATATATAGGCAGTCTGGCAGGCCGAATTCTGCCGACCAGGCTGTAGTCGGAATTGTCAGAAGCCGTAGCGCCATTTTTGAAAATGAAGCCCTTGCAGCCCCCCGTACCGCAATAATTTCGCCCTGAAACATAAACGACTATATCCCGCTGCTTAGGCCGAAGGTCCGCAATACCAACCGAGACATGGTTATTTGCAAAGAAATCTGGTCGATCAGCATAGGTATCGCGACCAAATGTGATGGCTTCCACGATCGCGCTTTTCAGGTTTTCTTTCGCTTCCGGACTGATGAGGGAAAAACCACAAGATGAGTGCTCCGACATTTTCGATTTGGAAAGTGCGTTGGATCCGCCAGCTGATTGGGGCGGCATGGTACAACCTGCAAGGGCCCAAACTATCAGCGCCGCTGCACAGATGAACGAGATACTTTTATTCAAGCCTATCATTTCAGCAGCTTTGGTTTGTGACTAAGATGTGGGATCGTGGTGCTTTATCTTCGGCCAGACTTCCTAGCCCGGACAATCACCTTGCCGCTGTGCTCCGATGTCCATTGACAGTTTGGCCGTTTCACCACTCGCCGGATCCTTAATATCGAAAGCCATCTTACTGTCATAGCCTTCGGGATGGGCCTGTCCGCTCATCTTGATATCGATATCGCCTTTGGCGGTACCCTTACAGGTCATTTCAAGATCGATGGATGTCGCGGAACCTTCATCTTTTATGGTTTCGCACTGACCGCCCAGAGCGCCAGACATTTGCTTTGCCGCCTCTTTCCATTGCTGACCGTTATCATTGCCTTCCATACAGAATAAGCCGCCTGCTCCGCCACCGGCTACGCCCTCCATCTGTGTGATGGTTCGTTGTTTCACTTCTTCAGACAGGCCGGGGAAATCCAGCTCTGTGATTTTGACTGTCTGTTTATATTGGCCGGCCGTCGGACCACCGTCGCCACCACTACCGCATGCCGTAAGCATAAGAGGGACCGATAGAAGTGGGAGTAGATATTTATGGGTCATAGAGGCGTGCTTTCCATTAATGTGATGCTCAATCTCTATCCTGCACGCATGGGATTGGAAAGCCCTGCGACGCAATTCTTTATTCGGCTACACTGGTCACGAGTTGTGCGAGATATTTCTGTGCCGCTTTGGCAGGCCTGCTTTCGGCATCCATTGCCACGGCCTTTTCCCAATTGGCCTTTGCCTGCACAACATCTCCGCCAGCATAAGCGATATTACCGGCTTCAAGAGCAACCGCAGGGTCCTGCGCAGCAAGTTTAGCCGCAACAGCGATATCGGATTTGGCCAAGACGAGATCGTTCATCCGGCGTGCCAAAGTTGCAGAGAGAAGCCACCCCAATGGATCTTGCGGCGCGAGCTTATGAACCAGTACGAATTCCGCTTTTGCAGCGGCATAGTCATTAAGCGCAACATGGGCGCGTGCCCTATCCAAATGCACTTCACCCTTTTCCAAACCGACCAAACTGCCCTGCACAAGGGCGGCGTTGAGATATTCGAGCGCTTTGGTTGGTTGATTGCCGGCCAATGCGGCGTTGCCCGCCTGTGCCCAGAAATTGGCAACGCGGGGATATTTCGCAATCTCCGCTTCCTGCGCCGCTTCGGCAAATGTCTTTGTGGCCGCTGCCCAGTTAAACTGTTCGGCATAAGCAAAACCGAGGCAATGGCGCGCTAGAAAACCGCCACCTTCAATCCGCCATTTATTCGCCTCGACAACACCGCTAGCCGGGTCGTCCAGAGCCAAATCGACGCATTCGTTGAAGCGGACTTCCGACATGGTCATCGGAGCGGACGGGCTAATTGTCTGCGGTACCGGCGAGCCATAAGGCGTAGAGGATTGTGCAAGAAGGAGAAAAAGAGACGTGAACATATTCGCTATCAAACCTTCAAAATCGCAGCCATACTGGTCAGCCGTTTCAATCCAACCGCGAAACCACATCAATCAACAGGGCAATATCCTGATCGCGCGACAAGCGGTGATCGCCGTCCTTTACCAAATGCACCTGCACATCGGCTGAACGCATCTTTTTGGAGATCTCCAAAGCATAAGCCCAGGGCACGTCAGCGTCTTCCTGTCCATGAAGCAGCCGGACCGCGCCATCAAAGGCGATTTCCTTATGGAGCAGGCGATTGGCTTCACCGGACTGCCAGAAAATGTTGGTCGTCACATACGGATCGTCGCTATATTCGCTATGTTCTTCCAGCTTGCCTTCGCGCAGGATGGTCATTTTTTGCTCTTGGGTGAATCCCCAGTCGGTAAAATCCGGTGCTGCGGCAATGCCAACCATCGCCTTCACGCGCATCGGCCGGGCAAGCGCGACAAGCAGCATCAACCAGCCGCCCATGGAGGAACCGATCAATGTGACGGAACCGCTGGTAACCTTTTCCATCAGGAACAGCACATCATCGCGCCAGTCGATAAGACTCTGCTCTTCAAATTCGCCGCCACTGGCTCCGCACCCGGCATAGTCGAGGCGGAGCATTGCGCAGCCACTATCGGCTGCCCATGCATCAAGCGCCAGCGCTTTGCCGCCTTCCATATCCGACATATAGCCGGGAAGGAAAACCAGCGTACTGCCCTTCACGCCGTCTTTGGCGGGCCGATAACAATAAGCCAGATTAGCGCCGCCGGGACGCTGCATATAGAGGATATCGTCTTCCATGTGTGTCTTTCGCTGATGTTGCGTGCTTCTGCCTACGCAGGAGCTGGAATGACATCAACTCAAACGTGCGGCGAGCCAAAATAAACAATCCCGAGACACAGAAAAGCAATGATCAGCATACCCACACCGCTCAACATCGGCCGCTTATATTTTGGCAATAATTTTGTCAGCTCTTCCGGAGGATCACCGGTGAAGCCCAATTGCCAGTGCGGGCGCCCCTTGATCCCGTCGTCCAAACCAAAAACATGCGAACCGCCAGAAAAGCCGCGATATACCAAATCGCCAAAATAATAGGCTTCGCTGCGCCATTGGTTCTCAAAAAACAGGAAGGTGTTGCCAATAGTTTCGATCCGCACGTGACGTTTGCGTGCGCCCTTGGCATCACGGTGCCAGACGGGGGTTGAATTGCTCATAGCGATCCCGCCAATAGCAGGGCGCGGTTTACATATCGTTACCGCCCGGATGATCCCAAAAACCGCTCCACAGCAGCGGCAAAAGCCTCAGGTTGGTCGAGCATGATGAAATGCCTGCTGTCATCCACTTTTTCAAAGGTCACCGTCTTCGCATCCGCAAAAGCCGCCTTATACATAGGCGTGACCCGCTGTTCCGACATAATATCCACATCGACTGGATAAAGCACGGTCATTGGCATCGTGATCTTCGGCAATAAAGGTCGGACATCTGTGGTCATTAAATCATAGGTAAACTGCGCCACCGTTAATGTATCGGCACTGCGGGACCAGGCAGCCACCTGCTGACGGGCAGTCTCCGATCGCGCCATGCGTTCTAGCGTTTGCGCATCCGCTTCGCCACTATCGCGTGCGATCAGCGCATCACGCATAGCTACGGCTTGCTGGCTTAATGTCACAGCGTTCATATCTGGGCTGAAAAGCAATCCGAAATACGGCAGGCTGTCGATGATCATCGCTTTCTCAACGCCCTGGGGATAGACTGCAGTCACTTTCATCGCCGCGAGACCGCCTAGCGAATGTCCGATTAGCAGCACCTTTTGCCCGTTGTTGCTGTCGACAATCTCGTCATCAATATAGTCGGTCAGCTCTCGGATAAAGGGCTCCAGCAATAGCCGGTTTCGTTCAATCATCGGCGTGTCGCCAAAGCCGCGTATCTGGATTACATGGAGTCGATAGCGGCTTTTTAACTGGCGCCGCGTGGCATCCCACACGGCACGCGGCGTCGACATGCCCGGGATCAAAACCACATCACGCCCCTGCCCTTCAACCAGCACCGTGAAATGTCGGCCGCCAAGTAATTTACTGCCGTCTGGCAATTCTACGCGCTCGCCGCGAGCGGCGCTCGGGGGAACCGGCACGGCTTGATTCACGGTTGCACAGGCGGGCAACAGCAACAAGGTTAGCACTGCATAGATCAATATTTTAACGTTCATTGCTGCTTATCCTTCCATCCAGTCAATCCTGCTGGAAAATCTCTTCAATCGCCGTACCAAATAGCGCTGCAATCTTGAACGCGAGCGGCAGGGACGGATCGTACTTCCCCGTCTCAATCGCATTGACACTTTGCCGGGAGACGGACAATTGTTCAGCCAAATCCGCCTGTGACCAGTCACGCTCCGCACGGAGAACTTTCAATCGGTTCTTCATGCACGCCACCGGACAATGCCGCCGGCTATTCCAAAGGTCACCAGCCAGATGACGCCGAACCATTGCGGCCCGTCTGTCATCAACTCATAGACGTTCAGGAACTGCCATATAGTTGCCGCGCATAAAGTTATCGCTGTAGCCAGCATGATCTGTTTGGCGACGAGAAAACGCTGATATTCATCTTCCATTTCGACCAGCAATCGGAACACGGTCCAAAAGACGCCGCACATTGGCAATGCAGTTAGGATCGCAAGAGCATAGACGAAAAGGCCTTCTGGCGGGTTTGCAGAATTTTTTAGCGACAAGCCCCAAATCAGAATGACCATATAGGCTGTCATAAAAATACCCAAGCGCCAGAAATAGCGTTTCATCGAAGGGGGAATTTTCGCTTCGGGCAGATCCCCAGCCCCGTCACTATGATCGCTCATAGGTTCAACCCCCTAATTCGATAGAAAAAATATCCCAGACTCCAGCTGGCCAGCATAACGGCAATGAGATCATCACCCATTAGCGGTCCATAGAGTAAATCCCAGGCAAGGTTGACGAACAATGTGGTTATAATACCCACAATGGCGCCATTGATCATAAGCTGGAAAAAATAGTCCTCGACTTTCCGCCGGTCCATTGCCGCTGCATAGGTAGCAATAAAGGCGATTACCAAGGTCAGGCCGGAAAGAGCCAGAATTTTCATGAGCGGGTCAACCGCGATAACCGGTTCCGGGTCAAGGTTTTCGGCAATCAGCATGGTGATGCTGACCAACAGAAGAAACCCAAAGACCCAATCCGGTTTGATCGCGCGATATGTGCGCTGCCAGAGGTTACGGGTGGATGGCTCACTCACCGGAACATCGCCAGAAACAATATGGCGAAACTCGCCCACATCGCGATATCTGCGTTTCGCGCCGTCCGACAGCCGGTGTTAAATCTCGTTCTCATCACATTTCTCCTTCAAGTTAAATTGACATAATGTCATGTTACCTTGACTTTATGACTGCGATTCGCCGAAATGTCAAGCACCCCTTACATAGTGTCAATGATCCTTGCATGACCGCCTTGACTTCGTTGCCAAAATCCTTTCCTACGTCCTCCGCCTTCGTTATGCCGGAGGTGGTTGACTTGGTCCGACGAGTGACTAAGTCAATCTCGATCCAGGAATCGCTGTTTTCCGAGATTCTATGGTGAGAATTGTGTGAACTTTAAAGATTGAAACCCGATGACCAAGATGATCAAAATCACCCTTCCCGACGGCTCTGCGCGTGAAGTGGCATCGGGTACCACACCCGCACAGATAGCCGCCGATATTGGTCCGGGTCTGGCCAAAGCCGCATTGGCTGCGCGCATTGATGGCGAGATTCGTGACATCATGCGGCCTCTGGACGTAGATACCGAACTGGCGTTGATAACGTCACGTGATGAGGAAGAAGCGCTGGAACTCGCGCGGCACGATTTTGCCCATGTGCTCGCCGAGGCCGTGCAAAATCTTTTCCCCGGTACGCAAATCACCTTTGGTCCGTCTACGGACGATGGTTTTTACTATGATTTCGCGCCTGCTGGCGATCCGTTTACCGATGATGATCTGCCAAAGATCGAAGAGGAAATGAAGCGGATCATCAAGGCTGACAAGCCATTGCGACGTGAAGTTTGGGAACGTGATGACCTTATCGCGCTGTGGGAAAAAGATGGTGAGAAGTTTAAGGCAGAATGGGCTGCTGAACTTCCGGAAGGCGACGAAATCAGCGTCTATTGGTCCGGCGATGACTGGATGGATATGTGCCGCGGCCCGCATCTGGCTTCAACCGGGAAGTTGGATCCACAGGCGTTCAAACTGATGCGAGTCTCTGGCGCATATTGGCGCGGTGATCAGCGCAACCCGCAATTGTCGCGCATTTACGGCACCGGCTGGCTAAACAAGAAACAGCTCAAGGCGCATCTCGTAAGGCTTGAAGAAGCCGCCAAACGGGATCATCGCAAGCTAGGTCAGGAAATGGACCTGTTCCATATCCAGGCAGAAGCCATGGGCAGCATATTCTGGCATCCCAAAGGCTATATGATCTGGCGCGAGCTGGAAGCCTATATGCGCCGTGCGGTCGACGATGCCGGCTATAACGAGGTAAAAACCCCGCAAATCATGGACGCTAGACAGTGGGAACAATCGGGCCACTGGGGCAAATACCGCGAAAATATGTTTGTGGTGCCTGATGAAATTCCAAGCGTGGATGATGATGCACCACTGGTGTCATCCGATGCCGACATGATGGCGATTAAACCCATGAACTGCCCGGCCCATGTCCTGATCTTTAAGCAGGGCATCAAAAGCTATCGTGATTTGCCGCTGCGCATCTATGAAAATGGTTGTTGCCACCGCAATGAACCGCATGGCGCGTTGCACGGGCTAATGCGCGTGCGCCAGTTTACACAGGACGATGCGCATATATTCTGCCGCGAAGATCAGATTGTCGATGAAGTCCGGAAATTCTGCGAACTGGCGGACCGCGTTTACAAGGAAATGGGCTTTGAAGGCTATGCCATCAAACTCGCGCTACGCCCTGAACAGCGTTTCGGTTCTGACGAAATATGGGATCAAGCCGAAGCGGAACTGCGCGATGCAGTTCATGCTGCCGGCATGGCAACCGAAGAATATGGCTGGGAAGAACTGCCTGGCGAAGGCGCCTTTTATGCGCCCAAGCTGGAATGGCATCTGACCGACGCGATTGGCCGCACCTGGCAAGTTGGTACGATTCAGTCCGACCGGGTATTACCGGAGCGCCTCGACGCTAGCTATATTGCCGAAGATGGTGCGCGCCACCGTCCGATCATGCTGCACCGGGCGATATTCGGGTCCTATGAACGGTTCATCGGCATATTGATCGAGCATTATTCGGGTAAAATGCCGCTCTGGCTCGCGCCTACGCAAGCTGTGGTGGCAACCATTGTCACTGATGCCAATGATTATGCCAAAGAAGTCGAAGAAAAGCTGAAAGCCGCCGGAGTCCGGGTCGCCGCCGATCTGCGGAATGAGAAGATCAACTATAAGGTCCGGGAACATTCATTGGCAAAAGTACCCAATATTTTGGTTGTTGGCATGCGGGAAGCCGAAGAAGGGAAAGTGGCCTTGCGGAAACTGGGTCAGAAAGAACAAATGTTCCTGACTCTCGACGAAGCGGTTGCAATGCTGAAAGACGAAGCACTGGCACCGGATTTGAGAGAGCTGGCATGATAGCGCTGGGCACGTGCAATCGCGCGGATAATGGATTGACCAGCGCCACATTCCCAATAACAACCACCAAACCCGAACTTTGATCCAATCATTGATCCTCAGGCAATCCCATACTAAATATACATAACAATTTGCGGCCTATGCGATTTCCCGCTATTGGCCGCTTCGTCTAAACATCTAGGAGTATTTAACATAGCTGCACCACCACGCCGTCCCACGCCGCCCGTCAAAGGCGGTCCGCGTTTCAACAATTTGATCATCTCCGATACGGTTCGGGTCATCGACGATAGAGGTGAAAATCTCGGCGTCATGAATACGGGCGAAGCGATTGAGCGAGCCAAGGATGTAGGCCTCGATCTCGTCGAAGTTTCTCCGAACGCTTCTCCACCCGTCGCGAAATTTCTGGACGTCGGCAAGTTCAAATATGAGGCCCAGAAAAAGGCCAATGCAGCGCGCAAGACCCAGAAGGTGCAGGACGTTAAAGAAATCAAGATGCGTCCGAATATCGACGATCATGATTATCAGGTCAAAATGCGCAACGTGAACAAGTTCATCGACAATGGTGACAAGGTCAAAGTAACCCTGCGCTTCCGCGGCCGTGAAATGTCACATCAGCAGCTCGGCATGCAATTGCTGCAGCGGGTTCAGGATGACATGAAGGAGACCGCCAAGGTCGAAGCCTATCCGAAGTTGGAAGGCCGTCAGATGCTAATGGTTCTGTGCCCCAAATAGTCTGGTGAAGCGATTAATTGGGGTGCTTACGCGCAACCCAGATAAAAGCCATACCAACGATCAGGGACGTTAGCGCGATAGCAAATTCAAAATTTTGCGATACCATGGGCTTGTCCGTTCTGTCGTGCGATTCCTGTAATGAATAACACGGCAAAACTAACGACAGGTTAAATGGGCGCGACTTTTTGCGCGACTTTCGCCGCCCAATATCAACTTACTGGTTTCGCGCGATATTGCTTTGGAAAGTGCCGTTTCAGATTAGCAACCTTGGGTTTGTCCCAGCGCACGATATAGCCCTGGCGCGGGTTTTTCTGCATGAAATCCTGGTGATAGGTTTCCGCAGGATAAAAGGCTTTATAGGCTTCGATTTTTGTGACGATCGGCCGTTTCCAATATTTGCCCTTACCCAGCTGCGTCAGATAAGCGCGAGCGGCTTTCGCCTGCGCTTTATTTGTGGGGATCAATGCGCTGCGATAATGTTTGCCGCGATCCGGCCCCTGTGCGTTCAACGTCGTGGGATCAGCAATCACTGAAAAGAAGACCTGCATCAGCTGGCCATAGCTAACGACACTGGGGTCATAAACGACACGCACCGCTTCGGCATGATTGGTCAGGCCGGCGCTAACCAGCTTGTAATTTGCGCTGCGCTTGGTACCGCCATGATAGCCGGATGCCGCACTGATCACACCCTTGGTATGTTCAAAAACACCTTCGACACCCCAGAAACAGCCGCCCGCAAAAATGGCGACCGCGCGTTTGCCTTTCTCCGCCGCATTGACGCGGGGTCTTGGTATGATTGTCGCTTTTTCAGCGGCATGGGCTTCGCTCACGAATAGGTTAGTGCTTGTTTCTTCGTCGGGGAAAGAGGCGTTTACACCAGTCCAAAGGACACCAAATGTGGCCAGGCTTGCTCCGGCAATGGCCAGTTTCGGAAAGACTCTACTCATATCAAACGCCCCGTATTCAAAAAAGGATTTAGCTTAACACCTCAACAGATGCGCTAACCGTCGAAGACAGGTTCTCACTATAATCCTGCTCGTCTTCAGCGGGCTGCATGAAGAACAAAGCCAGCGCTCCCAATAGGAAACCGCCACTCAGGCTGTAGGTCAAATCTGATTTCAAAAAACTAGGCATTGTATTTTCCTGCTGTGGTTACCCTGTGTTCGGAGCGACCCCTGATTTGGTTACAGCTTTAATATAGGATGGCTTTCCCCGTTGTGAACGGGGTCACAAGACGACATTCAGTTTCAGCGGGTGAAGGGAAACTTTATTGATTAACCTCAGGCGCCGGGCGCGGGCATCCGCCCGCTTGGCTTTCCTCGCATAAGCTCGGGCGCGCGGTCGCGCTTGCCTCGCTGCGCTCGGAGAAAAGCTCTGTAACCGGCACCGGACCGACGCGAAGCGGAGGCAAGGCCGACCGGCCGCCGCGCCTTATAGCGCGATAGCCAAGCGGGCGGATGCCCGCGCCCGGCGCCTGAGGTCAAACAAAAACTCCTCCCGCCCGGCGCTTGAGGGAACTAAGTCAATCCCGCACAGGCTCTCTGTATCCGCGTACATGCTTCCCGCAAAATTTCCTCAGATGTTGCATAGCTGACCCGGAAAGCCGGAGACAAACCAAAGGCCGCGCCGTGGACCGCCGCCACCTGTGCTTCATCGAGGAAATAGCCAATTAAATCCTGATCATTTTCGATCATCTTACCCTTGGGCGTAGTCTTACCCATTAGCTCGCTGGCGTCGGGATAGACATAAAAGGCACCCTCCGGCGTCGGGCAATGCAGGCCCGGCGTATCGTTCAGCATCGACACCACCAAATCCCGGCGCTTCAGGAACGCAGCGTTCCGGTCTGCCAGAAAATCCTGTGGTCCATTGAGGGCGGCGACAGCCGCCGCCTGGGAAATCGAACTGGGGTTAGACGTGGACTGCGACTGCAACTTGCGCATGGCACCGATCAGCCATTCGGGCCCGCCGGAATATCCAATGCGCCAGCCGGTCATCGCATAGGCTTTCGAACAACCATTGACCGTCAGGGTGCGGTCATAGAGTTCCGGACAAACCTGCGCGATTGTGGTGAACGGAAAGTCGGCATACCAGACATGTTCATACATATCGTCGGTCATCACCATTACCTGCTGGTGCGGCAACAAGGCTTCACCCAGCGCCTTCAGCTCATCACCACTATAGGCAGCACCCGTCGGATTGGATGGCGAGTTGAGGATCAACCATTTGGTCTTTGGCGTGATTGCCGCGCTGAGTTGATCAGGCGTGATCTTGTAATTCTGATCCGCACCCGCCTCGATGATCACGGGCTTCCCGCCGGCAAAATTCACGATATCGGGATAGCTTACCCAATAAGGCGCCGGGATAATCACCTCGTCACCCGCATCCAGTGTCGCCACCAAGGCATTGAACAAGGTATGCTTGCCGCCATTATTCACTGAAATCTGGGACGGCGCATAGGTCAAATCATTATCGCGCAGAAATTTCGCGGCCACCGCCTCCTTCACAGCCACCGTTCCATCGACCGTGGTATAATTGGTGTCCCCATCGCGGATTGCCTTGATCGCGGCTTCCTTGACAAAATCAGGTGTATCGAAATCCGGTTCACCGGCGGACAAACCAATAATATCGATGCCTTGCGCTTTAAGTTCGGTAACCCGGCCAGACATGGCCATGGTCGCGGAGGGTTGAATTCTGCCGAGGGCTTGTGAAACTTGTGTCATGGGGTCGTCCTATCTGGAAGGCTAGCGGGGGGTTGCCTAATATCAATAAGGGCCTGCTGCAACAGGGAGATTGCCCATACCATCATTTTAATATGGTTTTAATTCAGCGTTGGTCGAGAAATTATACAAATGATACGCAAAACGGGGGTGAAATTCGGTTGAATCGAATGCCTGACACGACAGAATGCGCCGTCAAAATCGAGACCATAACATCTCAGAAGACCGAATTGGTTCCAACATCGCCTCAGCTTACCAGAGACAGGCACTTGTAGGAAAGCCGATTTGGCACGGCAGCGCTTTTTCATAAATTCTGCGAGCAAGGCGCCACAGATGATCCATACCGCCTCGCCATAAGTCATCAGAGCGTGTCGAGCGCTTGCTCCATATCCGCCACAATATCATCAATATGCTCAATCCCCACGGAAACGCGAACCACATCCGGGCCAGCGCCAGCGGCGACCAGCTCGTCTCCCGACAACTGGCTATGCGTGGTCGAGGCCGGGTGGATGATCAGCGAACGGGTATCGCCGATATTGGCAAGATGGCTGAACATCTTCACGGTAGAGACCAGCTTCGTGCCGGCATCATATCCGCCCTTCAAACCAAAAGTGAACACTGCACCGCCTTTGCCGCCGAGATATTTCTGCGCCAACGCGTGATAGGGATCGTCAGGCAGGCCCGCATAGGATACCCAGCTGATCTTGTCGTGGCCTTGCAACCATTTCGCCAGTGCCAGCGCATTGTCGCAATGCCGCTCCATCCGCAGCGTCAATGTTTCCATACCGGTGAGAATGTTAAACGCATTCATCGGCGCCAGCGCTGGTCCCAGATCGCGCAAGGACAGCGCTCTCGCGGCAAGGATGAAGGCAACCGGGCCAAAGGCTTCGGTAAAGACTTTGCCGTGATAGGATGGATTGGGCTGGTTCAAAAAGGCGAATTTCTCGCTCTTGGTCCAGTCAAACTTGCCGCTGTCCACAATCAGGCCGGCGATGCTGTTGCCATGGCCGCCAAGGAATTTCGTACCGCTTTCTACCACTATATCCGCACCATGCTCGATCGGGCGGCAAAGCGCTGGCGAAGCCATGGTATTATCGACGATCAGGGGAATATCGGCCGCGTGAGCGATGTCAGCAATACCGGCGATATCCTGCACCACGCCGCCCGGATTGGCGAGGCTTTCGATAAAGACACAGCGCGTGTCATCGGTAATCGCACCTTTGACCTCATCCAGATTATCCGCGTCAACGAAAGTCACATTCCAGCCGAATTTCTTGACGCTGTGCCCAAGTTGGTTGAGCGAGCCGCCATAAAGTTTCTTCGCCGCGACAATATGCGCGCCCGGGTCCATCAGCACATGGAAAACAAGCAACTGCGCCGCATGGCCCGAAGCCACAGCCAGCGCCGCCGCGCCGCCCTCCATCGCCGCAATCTTGCCCTCCAGCGCGCCATTGGTCGGGTTCATGATGCGGGTATAGATGTTGCCGACCGCATCAAGATTGAACAGGTCGGCGGCATGATCGACATCATCGAAAACATAGGACGCGGTCTGATAAATCGGTGTGATCCGCGCATTGGTGGCCGGGTCAGGCTCGGTCCCTGCGTGCACAGCCATGGTTTCCAGATTATCGGTCATGAGAGTCTCCGTTGATTTAAATCCCGTATTTCAGGCGAGTTCGGCTTTCACCAATCCTCTTAGGCTGTTTCCGACATAGAGTCCGCTGTCTAAATCTCCAGCCTGCAAATCGGCTTCGATGGCTTCTCCGCTTTCGAGCAGCTCGCGGCGTAATATGCCGGGCAATAGTCCTCGAGACAGGGGCGGCGTCAACAGCTTGCCATCGCGTTTGACAAATATGTTCCAGATTGCGCCTTCGGTGAGATAACCATCAGAATCGTGAAATAGCGGATGGGTGGCGCTGTCTATGTCGGGCGCAGCATAGACGCTGCGGTCGCTGGTCTTGTGGTGCAAACGATAATCTTGCGGATGAGCCGTCATGGGGGCCAGTCTGACCGGTACCGGTTCGGTGAGCGGATCCGGCATCGCTCGCAATTCAATTGCGATGGCGCCGGAGCGCGACAGCATCAATCGCACCTTGGCCGGCCTGTCCTGATGAAAGGTGATTGCCTGTATCGTGTTGCGCGCAGCGTGCCGGTCAAATTCAAATTCCAGCGCAGCGGCGCTGGCTTTCATCCGTTCCAGATGTGCTTCGAGGCGAAGGATTCCGCGTTCGGGATCAAAAGCCATTGTCTCGATCAGATCCACGCCTTCGCTTCCGCTTCTATCCACCGCTGCAAATCTCCCCTTGGCGAGGCATTCCAGCCATTCATCGCCCCCAACAGAGTCTGCCACTATGCCAGAGCCGAGGCCGATGGAAAGCGTTTCTTGGTCCGTTTCGAGATAGAGCGTGCGGATCGCGACATTGAACGCGGCATCGCCATTGGCATCTATCCGGCCGATGGAACCGCAATAAATGCCGCGTTGGTCGGTTTCCAGCTCGTTGATAATCTCCATTGCACGGATTTTCGGCGCGCCAGTGATCGATCCGCAGGGATAGATTTGGCGCAGCAATGTGGTCACGTCTTGCCCTGCGGCCAGATTGGCTGTCACCGTTGATGTCATCTGGTGGATAGTGGGATAGGTTTCGACATGAAAAAGGTCGGGCACCTGTACACTTCCCGGCTCGGCCACACGGGACAGATCATTGCGCAAAAGGTCGACGATCATCAGATTTTCGGCGCGTTGCTTCGGATCACTCTGCAACTCTGCTCGCACCGCTGCGTCCGCATTGGCATCTGATACCCGCACGGCTGTTCCCTTCATCGGCTTGGCAGTGATCCGGCCGTCTTTAATCGCGAAAAACAATTCTGGTGAAAAGGACAGCATCCAGTTTTGACCATCAAAGATCACGCCGCCATAGCCCGCCTTGGCGCGATCCCGAATGGCGGCATAAAGTGCGAGCGGATGTCCGGCATGGCGAGCATCGGCGCGGAATGTCAGATTGGCCTGATAAATATCCCCGGCGATAATATAATCCTTCACCTGCGCAAAGGCGCGGTCATATTCGTCTCGCGTCACGCTTGGCTTTAGTTTGCCCAACCATGCGCCTTTGGGATCCGGAAGCTGCGCGATGACATCATCTGGTTGGCAAATACTATAGTCTTCGAACAAGCCAAACCAAGCCAGGGGACAAGGCCGGTCAGCAGGCAGATGCGCCGCCAGCCTGTCTTCCAATGCCATTCCGGCTTCATAAGACATATAGCCCGCCGCATGCAGGCCGCGTTCCTTTGCTTTGGCCAGCTTATCGAGAGCCGCGTCCAGATCATCTGCTGTGCGCGCTTCCACAATTTCGACCGGATTGCGATACAGGCGCGCAGGCACCGCCTCTCCCTCCCCGCGGGCATCGTCGAGCAATATGAAAGGACCATTATCAGGGATCATCCCCCTCCCCTAATTGCTTTTTATACCGTTCGTCCATAAGCTTAGCGAAACTAAACCGGAGACGCGCCCGATGCGCATCACATTTGTTGGCGCATTAGCAGCTGCCTATTTGCTCTTAATCGCGCCGTCCGCCGTTGCGGCAAAAGAAATGCCCGACGCGATTGCACCGAAACCTGCTGCATTGGTGGCGGACCAGATTCCCGCTGTTCCGATGTCGATTGTCGAAAAGACCCGGCCCTATATGGAATTTCGGACAGCAAATTTTGTTGGCTGGGACCCAAAAACCAGAGCAATGCTGGTGCGCACCCGCTTTGCCGATACAAGGCAATTGCATCGCATTGCGAAACCGCTCAGCACCAGGGAACAGTTGACCTTTGGCGAAGAACCAGCCCGCGCGGCCAGCTATGCGCCCGATGGTTCTGCCTTGTTGTTTCAAAAAGACATTGGCGGCAACGAGGTGAACCAGATCTTCATTCTGGAGGATGGCGTTCCCAAAATGCTGACCGATGGCAAAAGCCGGAACAGCTTGGGGCCGTGGTCAAACGAGAAAAATTTGCTGGCCTTTGGTTCTAACAAGCGCACCGGGCTATATAATGACATCTATTTGATGAACCCCGCCAAGCCGGACCGCACCATCATGCTGGTCGCATCCACCGGCGGTGGGTGGTTTCCCATCGATTTCACGCCAGATGACAAGCATCTGCTGGCTTTCAACTATGTGTCAGTCACGGATAATCAACTCTACCTCATCGATATCGCCAATGGCACGGCGCGCAAGCTCACCAATAGCAGCCAGCCGGTTGCCTATAATGGCTTGAAATTTGCGCCTGATGGCCGGCTATGGGCAGCATCCGATGATGGCAGCGATGTCCAGCGATTGGGCACGGTCGATATCGAAACGGCGGTGTTTGAACCGATTATCGACGAGAAAATCTGGGACATTTCCGATTTTGATATTAGCAAAGACGGTCGCTGGATCGCTTTTGAAGTCAATCAGGCTGGCCGCTCTGTCCTGAAAATATACGATATGCAAAGCGGCGCGGCTCGCACCGTTTCCGACCTGCCCGCCGGCGTGATTGGCAATTTTAAGTTCGCACCATGGGGGGAGTTAGGATTCACGCTGAACACCAACCAAGGGGGCAGTGACAGCTATAGCATCACCCCGGAAACGCTTGCGATCACACGCTGGACCAAAAGCGAGACGGGCGGGCTGGACGCCGCCAATAACGTCGCGCCGGAGCTGGTTGAGATTACGAGCTTCGATGGTGAGAAAATGTCCGGGTTCCTCTATCGCCCTGACCCTAAAAGGCATCGGGGCAAGCGCCCGTTGATCATCAACATTCACGGCGGGCCGGAAGGACAGGCAACGCCCCGCTTCCTGGGCCGCAACAACTATCTGATCAACGAACTTGGCATCGCCATTTTCTATCCCAATGTGCGCGGCTCTACCGGCTTTGGAAAGCGCTTCGCGGCCCTCGACAACGGCCCCTTCCGGCGCGAGGATAGCGTGAAGGATATCGGTGCGTTTCTCTCCCATCTGCGCAAAGACGAAAGCATCAACAAGCGCCGTATCGCGGTCACCGGCGGCAGCTATGGCGGCTATATGACGCTGGCATCCATGCTGCGCTATGGCAATACGTTAAAGGCCGGACTGGAGTCCGTCGGCATATCCAATTTCGTGACATTCCTTGAAAATACGCAGCCTTATCGCCGCAATCTTCGCCGGATCGAATATGGTGACGAACGGATACCGGAGCTGCGCGCCAAGCTCGAAGAAATCAGCCCGCTGCGGCGCGCCAACGAAATTGATACGCCCTTGATGGTCGTCACGGGCGCCAATGATCCGCGGGTTCCGGCCAGCGAAGCGGATCAAATTGTCGAGGCCGTGCGCGCCAACGGTCGCCCGGCCTGGCATTTAATCGCCAACAATGAAGGCCATGGCTTCCGCAAAAAGGCAAATGCGGACTATCAGTTCTGGGCGTCGCTGCTATTCTGGCAGAAATATCTGCTCAACGGAGATAAGTGAATGGAAGTATTGATCTTTGCCGGGATCATTGTCCTGATGGTGCTGGTATTGGATTCACGCAAAACCATTGCCGCGCTCCGCAACCGTATAGATATACTCGAAAATCGTGACCGTCAGGCGGCCGTCCCAACCGATCAGAGCAAAATGGCCGAAACTGTAAAGCCCGCGCCAGTCGCATCGGAGCCCGCGCCGGAAGCGCCAGTTAAGCGCGCTGCCAAAGCGGCAACAGAGCCGGAAAAGCTTACGACGCAGGCGCCGCCACAACCCTCGCGAAAAGTCTATAAACCCAAATCGCCGCCGCCTCCGGCATCGCCAACCAGCACCAAGCCGGCAGAACCCCGTCCCAGCGCCGCGAAACGGTTTGAGGAACTGATCGGCGGCAAGCTGCCGATCTGGATCGGCGGTATCGCGCTTATTTTTGCCGGTTTCTTTCTGGTTCGTTTTTCGATCGAGGCAGGCCTGTTTGGGCCAGCCGCACGCTGTGTGACGGCTGCTTTATTCGGATTGCTACTCATCGGCCTCAGTGAATTTGGTTTTAAAATCCCCAAATTTGGCAAGATATTCACCGATGATGTCCGCATTGGCCACAGCATTGCCGGCGCGGGCATCGCCGTACTCTATGCAACGTTATATATGGCGAGCGAACTTTATGGTCTGCTCAGCCTCTATCCGGCCCTCGGGGGCGTCATTGCCGTCACCATATTGGCCTTCGTGCTGTCTCAGCGCCATGGCCCACCAACCGCAATCATGGGCTTGCTCGGCGGTTTCGCTGCTCCCTATGTCGCCGGTCTGGGACCGGAATCCGTGGCGCCGTTGCTCATCTATCTGGGTGTTTTCACGGCGGGCCTGTTTGGCCTTGCTATTCACCGCGGCTGGGCCTGGCTCGCGCTGCTGGCAACCGGTGGTAGCGTTCTGTGGACAACAGCCTTGTTGTTCATGGATTTGAGCGGCGATATACCCTTTGTCGGAGCCTTCATTGTGTTGCTCGCCATTGGCGGCGTCCTCACCCTCTCACGCACGGGCACCAGCTTCGGCATTCCCAAGCCGGTCATGCAGGCCATCCCCTTAGGCGTTGGTCTATTGCAGCTGGTCACGCTTGCCCCGCTGATCGAATTTTCATTGGTCAGCTGGCTATTTTTCGGCGTTCTGGCCGTCTTCGCCATCGCACTTGCCTGGCGCGATGAAAATTTGACACCTGCCGTTGCTGGAGCGCTCGGCCTGTCACTTGCGATGGTTGCCACGGCTTTTACAGGCACTGGTTCGGATCAAACACAGCTCATTGCCGCTATTGCTCTGGCTACACTTTTCACTGCTGCCGGTCATTTTTTCGCCTTGCGTGAAAAGGATGGATGGATGTGGGCAGCAATTGGCTTGGTAGCGCCAACGGCCATGTTGCTGTTTATCTACACGCTGGCAGACTTGGACTGGAGCCAGAATAGCTGGGCCCTTGCCTGCCTGTTTACCGCTGCGACCACGGCTTTCATGGCGTGGCGCACCCGTGCGGTCGCGGCATTTCTTCCTCCGCCGCTGGCCAGCGCTTTGACCGCAGTCCTGATTGCCATCGCGCTATGGATTTGGACACCGCAAAGCCTTGGCGCACTGGTAGCCGTAGCGGTTGCCGCAGCGCTGGCCTACTGGGCCCGCTTCATCAGACGCAAAGCTATCACCATACAGTCAGCCGTTGCCATTGCCTTGGGCGGAGTGATCATGTTGGCTGACGGTTTTGGCCTGGTCGAGGTGGTATTTGAATCGCTGACACGCTCGACCGACCTCTATCGCTTTTTGCCAGAATTGGGCCCCTCGATCGTAGAGCTGCTGCTTCCTGCTATAGCGATTGTCGGTATCGCCTATGTCTTCCGGGAAGGCTTCGGCAAGGTTCTGTCAAAAATCATCGCAGGCTTTGGCCTGATCGCGATCGGCGGTTTCATCTATTCCCTGCTCAAACAGCCGCTTGCCATCGGCCCGATTGAGGATTTTGTCTCCTACGGTTTTGCCGAGCGCGCCGTCTTCACACATCTGCTTGCGCTTGGCGGTTGGCTATTGCTCCGCCGGACATGGGATGAGAAGCTTGCTACACCGCTCCAGTCGCTTGGCTTCGCGCTGGCCGGTCTGGCGTTGTTCCGCTTTGTCTATTTTGATCTGTTCCTGCTTAGCCCCACCAACGTCACGCAGCTCATGGGTCCCGCCCCGATTGCCAATCTCGGCACGCTGCACTTCACGGCTGCTATGCTGTGGCTATGGCTCTATGCACGGACTGAAACATTGGTGACGAGTTTGCCCAAGCTGGTCCGACCGCTGGAAATTGGCAGCCTTCTCGCCGCCATAGCGGCCGTTATGGTCACCGTGAGACAGGCCGTTCATGGCACCGATATTGCCATGCCGCCAATCTCCTCGACAGAGACGTATCTCTATAGTGCCGGGCTGCTTGTTCTTGCCATTGCGTGGCTCGCAAGAGGTATCCAGACCACTAATGCGTTGCTGCGGATCTCGGGCCTGCTTCTGCTGACCCTCGTGACGATTAAAGTATTTGTTATCGACGCCGCACAGTTGGAAGGCATCTTACGGATATTGTCCTTCCTCGGCCTTGGTATCGCTCTCCTCGGTATCGGCTGGATTTACGGCAAGGTGATGCGCTCTGACGAAGCCAAGGCGGAGGCTTAGCCGGTTCCGAAACTCGCCTGGCAGCATTCTGCTATCCAGTTGCGGACGGCCTTGATCTCGGGATTGCGGCGATTATCCCGGTGGAAAACAATCCACGGTTTGCGAACCGGTGACTGAGGTGCGGCAATAGGGATCAAGGCGTGACGCTTTGCCAGAAAGTCCGGAATCATTGCGATGGCCGCACCGGATTTTGCGATTTCCAATAGCGCAAATACGCTGCTGGTCTGGACCGAAACAGCTTGTTGCAGGCCATGTTCGTTCATCCAGACCGATTCCGGGATAGCGCCATATTGATCGTCCAGACCGGCCAGTTTTTCCTCATGCAGTTTCAGGTTATCCGGATTGCATCCCTTCAGATAATCTGCTGAAGCATAGAGGCCGCTGTTAATGTCAGGCAGCCTGCGAGCAATCAACCCGTCACTTTTCGGGCGGGCCAGCCGGACCGCGATATCGGCTTCCCGGCGGTTCAGATCCGCCAAATCCGTGGACATAATCAAATCGACCAGAATATCGGGATGCTTCTCCATCAGCTTCGGCAATTGCGGAGCCAACACCGCAGAAACCATCGTTTCGGTTGTTGATATCCGAATAGGCAAGGCGCGGCGATCGGATTTCAGCGAAAAGGCCAAGCGCTCCATCTGGAACAGGTGATCGCCGCCTGCTTTGGCCAGGGCGAGCATCTCGACGCCTTGGTCCGTTAATGTCACACCGCCAGGCCCGCGCAGGACGAGCTGCAATCCGGTTGCCATTTCCAGCGCATCAATCTTTCGCCCCAATGTCGCATTGGACATTCCCAAGGTCTCGGCAGCGGCCATGAGAGACTTTTTCTCCGCAACCGTAATGAAGCAGCGCACTGTATCCCAGTCGATAGTCATGCAATCACCATAGGCCAAGAATTGCCATTCATAAATGAATAATAGCTATTCAATTCTGGTCATTCCAACATCCCGTAGCCTGTTCAAATATCGGGAGCAAAGGAACTCAGATCATGGCCAGTATCAATCAGCTCACTTTCATCAAACCCAAGCAATTTGAATGGCACGAGGTGCCTGCACCAACGCTTCAGAATGACGGTGAAGCGATCGTCAAACCGCTGGCCGTCACCCGATGCGATCTCGACCTGTACATGGCCAGTGGCATGTATCCGATGCAAGGACCCTTTGCTTTCGGTCATGAAATTGCCGGCGAAGTCGTCGAAGTTGGCGACGGGGTCAAAGGCTTTGCACCCGGGGACCGTGTGATTGTTCCGTTTCAGATTAACTGTGGCGCTTGTGATAACTGCCGGCGCGGCTTCACCAATGCCTGCACCAGCGTCGAGCCGTTCGCCGCTTATGGTTTCGCGCCTACTGGTGAACGCAAATGGGGCGGCGGTTTGAGTGATCTGGTCAACGTACCATTTGCCGATGCCATGCTGGTCAAGATTCCGGACGCGGTTTCCATCACGGGAGCCGCGGCGATATCCGACAATGCCGGTGATGGTTATCGCACCGTTGCGGAACCTCTCAAACAGCGGCCTGGCGCGGACATATTGATTGTCGCCGGGCTTGCACAAAGCGTTGGACTATTTTCTGTACAGGCGGCCCGCGCATTGGGTGCTGGCCGGATTGTCTATCGTGATTATGATGCCGGGCGGCTGGCCAAAGCCAAAGCATTGGGCGCAGAAGTGATCGAGACCCAATATAGCCCTGACCTCAGAGCGACAGAGGAATTCCCGATAGTCGTCGAAGCCGCCGGATTGCCTGATGCGCTAACCTTCGCGATCCGGTCAACGCAGCCCTGCGGCATTTGCAGCGGCGTGTCCGCGGGCATGAGCAATCAAGCGAAAGTACCGCTCCGTTCCATGTATATGAAAGGCATTACTTACACGATCGGACGCGTTCACGCCCGTACAGAGATCGATCATCTCCTAGACTGTGCCCATTGCGGAACGATCAATCCGGATGATGTCATTACCCGCTCTGTGCCCTTCTCCCAGGCGGCCGACGCGATGATGGATCCGGATATAAAGATCGTGTTTGAAAGGGATTGACGCCACTGCCGTCATCCATAATCATGGCCATGGATGAACAGAACTGTCCTCAGCCGAACGATATTTTATGCCATAGCCTTGGCGATGGCAGCCTTTTTTCTGCAATGGCTGGAATATCGGTTTTTCCTCAAGACCATTCCGACCGACATCTATATCGTTGTGCTGGCGATCCTGTTTGTGTCTCTTGGCATCTGGGTGGGCCAACGCCTGACTGTCCAGAAAACCGGCACAGCGTTTGAACGCAATGATCCGGCCTTAAAAGCGCTCGGCATCTCGAACCGCGAATTGGAAGTGCTGGAGGCCATGGCGACCGGGCAATCCAACAAGGAAATTGCACGCAGCCTTGGCATTTCGCCCAATACGATCAAAACCCATATCGCCCATCTTTTCGAAAAACTGTCCGTCGATCGCCGGGTATTAGCGATCGAAAAGGCCAAGTCCCTGCACCTTATTCCCTAATATATCGGGGTGATTTTAGCCCAATCACCCATCCGGGTGATATTCCTGGCAAGGTTTTTCCGGCATAACCTTCTCACAACAGGAGGGAAATTTCATGACCGAGACCAGAAACAACATGACGAAAATTGCGCTGATATACGGAATCCTGTCCGGGACCATTGTCATCGGCACAATCATTCTCGGGCTGGCGTCGAGCGACGGCAATGATTTCGCCGGATCGGAATTTTTCGGCTATCTCATCATGATCATCGCCCTGTCGATGATATTTATCGGCGTCAAACGCTATCGTGATCAGCAGTTGGGCGGGGTCATCAAATTCCTCCCCGCGCTCGGCCTTGGCCTTGCCATCTCGGTCGTTGCCGGCATCATCTATGTCTGTGCGTGGGAGATTTATCTTTTCAGCACCAACTATACATTTATCGACAGCTATACGGCGATGATGATCGAGGCCCGCAAAGCAGACGGGCTGAGCGGCGCAGCGCTCGATAGTTTCGTGGCTGAGATGGAAGATCTGAAAGCCAATTATGGCGTGTCTTATATTCGGATACCGATCACCTTCCTGGAGATTTTCCCGGTCGGCCTGATCATATCTTTGCTGTCCGCTGCGCTTCTTCGCAATCCGAAACTGCTGCCAGCAAAAGCGTAAAGCCTCGTCCCACCCTATGAAAGGAAATGACTATGCAACTTGGAGCTTTCTCGATCAGCCTATCGGTTAAGGATCTGAAGGCATCGGAGACATTTTACAGGAAACTAGGCTTCGCGCCATTTGGCGGCGATAGCGAGCAAAATTGGTTGATCCTGAAAAATGGCGACACGGTGATCGGTCTCTTTCAGGATATGTTTCCGGACAATATTCTGACCTTCAATCCCGGATGGAATGAAGCTGCCGAAAATGTCGATGACTTTACTGATATTCGTGATCTGCAAAAGGCACTGAAGGCGAAGGGCGTCGAATTCACCACAGAAGCTGATCCTGACGGAAGCGGTCCTGCCAGCTTTACGATCATTGATCCCGATGGCAATCCAATTTTGGTAGATCAGCATCGGGCATAGCTAGAAGCCCGATATCCTTCGCCGCAGCGACAGCGCTGACCCTATCGCGCGGCGAGCACGTCGTCGGCAACAAAGGCATTGGTCTTGCGCTCATAGCCAAACTGGCTGGTCGGACCATGGCCGGGAATGAAGGTCACATCATCACCCAGCGGCCAGAGCTTCTGGGTGATGGCGTTGATCAGATCCTGATGATTGCCGCGCGGAAAGTCGGTACGGCCAATCGAGCCCTGAAAGAGAACATCACCAACAACGGCCAGCTTGGACGGCTGATGATAGAAAATTACATGACCCGGCGTGTGGCCGGGGCAATGAATGACATCGAGCACCAAATCGCCAACCGTGACCGTGTCGCCATCATTCAGCCACCGATCCGGCTCAAAGCTTTTCGCTTCCATCCCGTACCGCGCGCCATCGCCATCCAACTGCTCGATCCAGAACAGGTCATCCTTGTGCGGACCTTCAATCGGTAAGCCCAATTCCTCCGCCAACATACCGGCCTGCCCGCAATGGTCGAGATGGCCATGGGTGATGATGATTTTCTCAAGCTCCACCCCATGTTCCGCCACCGCTGCCTTAAGCCGCGAAAGATCACCTCCCGGATCGCTAAGCGCGGCTTTGTTGGTCTTGGTGCACCATAGAAGCGTGCAATTTTGCTGAAGCGGCGTGACCGGAATGATCACGGCCTTTAAAGGAGCGTCTGTCATAGAGCGTATTTGGCCGCGCGGCCGGCAAGTTGCAAGGGGTGAAGTTAGGGTTGCTATAGAAGCTGCAAGAGCGAGCGGATAATATAGCGTTCATTCTACTCACCTTATAAGTATAGTCGAACCGCAACTGGCTGCAGACTCACTATCTCGCGCACTCAATAAAAAGATCACTTACTCGGCAATCACACCTGCAGAATTTGGCAAACTCTTGGTTTCTGCCTTTGATAAAGATCAAATGACAACAACCGAAGCGGAAGCACAGGCCAAAGGCGTGGAAGCATTTTATGAGTATAACAATAACGCGGAAATTCGACCATTTGAAGTAAACCTGAATCATCTCCTCAACTGCATCCCGATAGAAATGGAAACATTCGAACAATGGGCCATATTGGCGCCGTTCCGCGACGGACAAATGGTCTCTGGCAGCTTGCAATGAAGTTGGACTTAGGCTAAGCCTTTAAAAAATAATATGAATTTGTGCGTTCAACGCCACAACTAAGAGACAGCCGAAAATTAGGAAATGCGTGGTGCGCAGTGCAGTCTGTGGCGAACGGGTCTCAGGTGAAAATTTCCCTGATAATAGGCAATTGACGGGGAAATATCTTCTTTTCGTAGAAAACCTGACGAACAGTGGCACCAAAAACCCTACTTCCCTAGGGCTTCCAAAGAAAACCCTCTAGTCGAGATAACAGGGAACTCTTATGATAGAACAAGGATTATGTGTCACGCTATCAGGGACAGCCTATTGCCGACCAGGGCCTTCGGTTTTTCTTTTTCATAAGATGTCAGCACTCAGGATTTAACCGGCGGATTGTTAGTGCCAGCAAAGGTTGTGTGGTTCAGTGCTTGTGCTGCGGTCACACATTTAAACCCAAGATATTGCCGACGGCGAGCGCCAGACGGATAGGACAAATAGAAAAACACATACCTTGTCATTCAGCGGGGTAGTACAGAAAGGAGCGAGCTGTCTTCTATTGTCTATAGACAATATCCCAATCCCTGCCCTGATTTATTGTGATTGGGTCGGGATCATTCGGTCTGGTCACAATAGTTTGATAATTTACGTTTGATTTTGCGGTATTTTAAATCTCAGTTCACAAAAGTAGCTGATTTCGAATTTTTATAGGCATCGATTATTCCAAATTAAAGCATTAATACATCTTTATAAAATATCAAATAAAAATTATTATTTGATATTTCCGGCCTACATAGTTGTAATTATTCAATTATAGGAGTAAAATATTTTCAATCGGTCACAATATTAAATGAAGGAATTTATCTTGGTAAAGTTCTTTGTTATACTTGGCCTTGCTTTTGTAACCTTGGGCTTACCATTCCCGTCGGCGACACTTGCTCAAGACGGCCCCAGACTGATTAGCTATCCAGCTGAGGAGTTTTTAACCTCTCCGGGCGGTGTTGATATGCGCACTGGAAGATATGTGTATCAGAATACCGATCTTTCGATTGGTGCTGGAACCTCTGAGTTACAGCTAATTCGATCAATGCCAATTTATACTTCTGGCCATGCCAATCCGTTTGGCAATTTTTCTCACAATTGGGATATATTCATCACAGAAGAACGGTTCGATCAGTCCGGAAGAATGACTTCAGGTGGACAAGACTATCGAATGAGAGTTCATCTCAATGGAACGACTTTAACTTTCGAAGGACGTCAGTTTGTCAACACTTATGGTTACAAGGGCAGAGGACCAATAGCGCGGCTCGTTGTTAGCGGCGACCAGAGTTCATCGGCTGCCATTTATACCATGACGGCACCGGATGGCACGATCATTACTTTTCGCGCGATCGGCAACCGTGATTGCACGGGGCCTATTAGTAATGCCGGCACTAGGCGCTGCGCATTCGCGTCCAGAATTGTTACGCCAGAGAATAAAATACTGGACCTTGCATATAACTACAACGGGGCGCTGACCGGCAATCGAGCGACTTTGAGGTCGATCAGAAGCTCGAGCGGCTATGCGCTCTTGTTCCGTTATTCAGGTTCGCGAGTGACAGAGGCATGCGCCGTGAATCTCGCAGTATATTATGTGCCTGCGAACACCTGTCCGACCGGCGTTGCAAAAGGCTCCTATAGCTATTCCAACAACAAATTGACCGGTTTTACCGACGCTGAAGGAAACGTATCGAGCTTTACCTATAACGGCTCCGCCATGGGATTTGTCAGACCTGGAGACGCCCAAGCATGGCTCGTGAACACGATAACATTAGCGAATTTGGACGATATTACCTTTCACGAAGTAGTCAATCGTCAAGATTTTGCCGACGGCAGTAGTTATACCTATAGTTGGTCGCAAACACCTTATTCGGTCAATCAGCCTCGCCCCGTTAATGCAGGCGGCTCTGTGACCGATAGCAATGGGAAAAGCATCCATGTCGAGTTTGAATTTCCGATCATGCCAGGCACAGGTTCCGAGAGACCGTGTATCGGTTTGCAATGTCCTCAGCCTGATCCCGATGACTTTTTGTATAATATATATCAACAAACACCGGGTCCGGTCCGATTGGAGGATCAGCTTGGGCGGGTTACGCTGAACGATTATTGCGACCCCAGGGTCATGGCTGAACTTCCGCCCAATAAGCGAAACCGTTGCGCAGTCTATCCTCTTCGGTCATTTACGGACCCCGAGGGCATAAAAACTCTGTTGGAATATGACAATTATCAGAACGTCACTAAAGCAACGCGACAAGCAAAACCGGGCTCGGGTCTTGCGAACATCGTTACGTCAGCTGCATATGGGACTACCAATCCCAAAACGTCCACCAAACCTCTTTGGGTGATTGATGCCAACGGTAATCGGACCGACTTTACATATGATCCTGCGCACGGCGGTATGTTGACCAAGACTCTGCCAGCAGATGGAAATGGGATCCGTTCGCAGACACGCTATACTTATACGCAGCGCTATGCCTGGATAAAAAATTCCTCAGGAGGCTACTCGCGTGCCGCTGCTCCAATTTGGGTTTTGATAGGGGAAGAATATTGCAAAACGAGTGCAGCAGATGCCAATGGCAATTGCACAGGCGGCGCAACGGATGAAGTCGTTACGACCTACGATTATGGCCCGGATAGCGGCCCCAATAATCTGTTGCTGAGAGGTAACGCCATTACGGCCGATGGTCAGACCCTGCGGACATGCTATACTTATGACGAGTTCGGTCGCAAGACCTCTGAAACTCCGCCAGCAGCCAATCTGGCGAGTTGCTCTTAGGAAGTGCTTGGGGGAAAAGCACCCGCTCAAGAATAATCGCAGCATGGGGTGCGCACGTCACCAGACCGACATTCGTCGGTAGCAGCTCGGTTAATGTCAGGACCGGGTAGCAGCGGCCACAGCGCGGCAATTGGCCGGCTAATTCAGGATTGTTGCAACTGTCGTCCTAACCCCTGTATGAACTGAAAAAGGGGGGATACATTAGTTTCGCTAAAGTGGCCGGCGATATTATTTCATAACAGGATAAGCGATTTGAACCGCAGCATTTGTGCCAGTGCTGCTACGTCAATCTATCAGAACTCTTGTCCTTCAAATATTCTTTTGTGAACTTTAATGCCATAATACCGATTTTGATCATCACCCACATTTTGACGAGAACGGATTTGGAGTTCCTATATTCGATATCCAAGAGACTTCTTTGAGCGTAGAAATGACCTGCCGCGGCAGCCCGTTCCAACCAAGCCATGCCTTTCGGCTCGTCAGCAGGCCCTCCTTGCCCTTTCAATAGCATGGTTCCAAGCTCGTACATGCTGCCAAGATTTTCCAGCTCGGCCCCGGCCTCAAAAGTCGCGCGGGCTTGAACCAAATGGCCCTCGTCTAATAACAGAGCCCCAAGCCGAAAATGAGCTTTCGAGCTTCCGCCCGAAGCCGCGCATTGATAATAAGATATTGCGCCATCAATATCTTTCTCGCCAATGGCACCATACTCACAAATCCATCCAAGATTCATAAGGACAAAAGCAGAGCCTTGGTCAGCCAAAGGCAGCAGTAAATGATAGGCTTCCTCATATCGCTCATCTCGCATCAGCGCGGCCGCTTGGGTCTCAATATCCTGCTTATTCATGGTTACCTCAATATTGGTAACAGCTATGAGAAATTTGCAGCTGTTCTGACCTAGAGGACTCAATACTTCGAGGTTTTGGCAACAAAGATCCTAGTTTGCTGGGCTTTGAATTCAACCCCGCTTCCAGTCTCGATCTTGGAAGGGTCTCGGCAACCATACGCTTGGATTGTACAATATGTAGCATTCAGAATTGCAACAGTAATGGAGTTAGGAATAGTGAATCCTTTGGGACAGCCATCCAAGGTGACAAATCATGTAAACATTGTATGTTTAGTAATAATGTCATATTTATCTAAAAGATTAAAGCTTCCTCTTTTGGCAAAGGTAGGATTTGGCTAATATCTTTAGAGACAGGAATTTCCTGCAGTTTGCGAAAATATATCATATGACAATCGTCTTTTGTTATCAGACTCAGATATAATTCGGAGTAGTTTTTGACATACATTTCCTGATCCGAATCCACGGTTAGTCCATTCAGCAAGCTTTCAAACTTCTTTTGAGCTTGTTCACTTTCGTTGTTCCCAATCAAGATTGTTGCCTCAAAGGCTTTTTCAGCAACAGGCAGCACTTCTTTGTACAGCGCATATTTATTAAAATATGAAATCGATTTTTTATAGTTTTTTTCCTGAAAATAAAATAATGCTTGCGACCAATAGTAACCCTTCTTTAGTCGTGCAATAATATTATGAGTTTTTTTATTACTCATTTTATTTTACCTTTCTAGTCTTCTAGCGCCTTCTTGATCACGTTGCTAACTCGTTGCCAGAATGTTGCATTTTCGCTCACCTGATTTGCCGAATCGAGTGCTTCTGCCTCACGCCTTGTATCAGCTGGACCTACACTTCCTGTACTCGCTGTCAGTCCATCGTCCATTGCCGAAAGTTCAGCGAAGATATCTTCTGACTGCATGGATACAGTTGCTCCATCTTTATCTGCCGTCAAAGTAAAGTTGTTTTCCCCGGACTGTGCTGATGCAGTCGCTCCGTCTCTGCCCGCTGACAATATAACGCTGTTATCTATCGACTGCGCTAAAGCCGTAGCTCCTTCCCTACTTGTTGATAGGGAAAAGCTGGAGTTATCTGTTTCCACTGACAAAACAACTTTTGAATCGCCATATTCCACCTTAATTGGGCCGAACTTGTACTCATCAGTCTCCATGCCTGTCGGATCAATCCGCCCAACCGGATCGTTCCCCACATAAGCATACAAATTTACCTGATCCTCATAACCAATTGGATCGGTCTGCAGGAACCGGCCCATGGTCGGAGAATAGACCCGCGCTTTGTAGTGATACATCTCCAGCTCGGGTATCTCGATCTGACCGGTATATTGAAAACGGCCAGCATTTTTCCAGTTGGGAATGCCATAGGGGTCATAGCCATTGACCCACTGGGTGTCGCCATTGGCGTCGGTGACGGCGGTGATGCTGCCCTGCCAATTGGCGTGGAGATGGGAGCGGCTCGCTCGTTTACTGCGGCACCGATATACCAGACCATGGGCTCATCAACGCCCGAGCCATGGACATAGCGGTGCAGCATGTTGCCCGCATCGTCATATTCCGCCACCAGCGAATCACCGTCATATAGAAATTGCGCGATGGTTTCTGCGAGGCTGCTATTGGCGTTGGTTTCAAACAGGCGACTCATCGGATCATAGATCAGATTGGCCTCTTTCTTGCCCCGCGTCGTGACCAAACGGCTTTCTATTTCATAAGGGGACCAGTGCAGAGCAACACATCGGGATTTTGCGCCGCCGAGTTTAGCCTATTTAGTAAACTGTCACCGTAATTTCGTAATTCTAGTAAACTGTCACCGTAATTCCACCGTAATTCAAACTGTCACCGTAATTCGCGTAATTCGATCAGCGTGAGGCCCCCGTTCGCTTGGAAGTACGAGCTGCCTTGTCGTATTGCGACAGGATAAGAAGTCGTGCGCCAACCACAATTCCCACAGCAGGCAAGATGTATCCAAACAAGAAAAATGCCATATTAATGAATAGCTCTCGCCCTTCGTTGTCAGAATGAAATATGGCATTTACAACAAGATCGTTATAGCTAGTTACTATAAGGCAAATGAAAAATACAATTGAAGACAATATTTTAATCTTCATTCCCAAAAATATACTGAAACAGATGCTTATGCACGAAAATATAAATATTATTATAGTTAGACTACTATATAATGAGCCTTGGCCGCTGAAAATTCCAATAGCGACATTGGCCATGTAGGCGAGTGAAACTAATAGCGCGTATATAAAAAGGGTGTAGAATAAATATTTCATCGTCGCATACTCATCTTCAATACCCACTGTATCTCCATTGCAGCTTTCCATCAGGAGCCACCACCTGATAATATACTCCGAATCGAGCATCAGGATTGTTGCTCCTTCGCCAATTCGCCGCCGATGTGAGATCATTATTTTTACCAGTAGAGCTTGGCCCAGTCTTAACAGAGCTTCTTCCTCTCGTCCAATTGCGTATGGTGATGAAGGGGCTACCTTCACCCTGAACGCCAACTCCTGTATGCGTATGACTCGAATATAGAAGTTTTCTATTGGTCGGCACGATATTCAACGAACCACCTCCAAAAAGACTTTTTTTCGCCCCCTGAAAAAGACTTACCACATACGTCTGAGCCTTCTCATCTACTGATAGAGTGACCCCATGTTCTCTGGTAAAATCTGACTCTTCCGTTCTATCGATAGATTCAGCCACATAATCTTCAGTTGTTTGAACGGCCATGGAAGAGTTTGAATTACCATTCTCATCTCGCATAGGAATGGTTACGCTTTTCACCAAGGTAGTTCCTTCGTTTCGGCAAATGCGCGAACCGGTTTGCGTTTCACACATCCCCGTCGGGTCGATGCCATTGATCGGATCATTCCCCACATAAGCATAGAGATTAACTTGGTCCTCATAACCAATCGGATCGGTCTGCAGGAAGCGGCCCATGGTGGGTGAGTATATCCGAGCCTTGTAGTGATACATCTCCAGCTCGGGTATCTCGATCTGACCGGTATATTGAAAACGGCCAGCATTTTTCCAGTTGGGAATGCCATAGGGGTCATAGCCATTGACCCACTGGGTGTCGCCATTGGCGTCGGTGACGGCGGTGATGCTGCCCTGCCAATTGGCGTGGAGGTGGGACCGGGTTGCCGCACCGACCGTAGCACCGATATACCAGACCATTGGCTCATCCACACCGGAACCATGAACATAACGGTGCAGCATGTTGCCCGCATCGTCATATTCCGCGACCAGTGCATCGCCATCATAAAGAAACTGGGTGGTGGTTTGTGAAAGGTTGCTGTTCGCATTGGTTTCAAACAGCCGGCCCATCGGATCATAGATCAGGTTGGCCTCTTTCTTACCCCGTGCAGTGATCAGTCGGTTTTCGACATCATAGGCATAGGTCGTGTCACCATCACCGGTCAGGTTGCCATTGGCATCATAGGTGAAGCTCGCACCGGTGCTAGTGGTAGTATATTGGTTAAGGCCGTTGGTCGTATATTGCCGATCGATATTATAGTGCGCGGTATGTTCGTACAGCTTGTTGGAAATGCCCAAACTCTTCATCTGTGAAGCCGGAGAATAGGCAAAGCTGAACAGATTATCTTCCGCTGTTCCGCTCACATTTGTGTTTAACGACGCAAGGCGCCCTATTAGATCATAGTCATAGCTAGTGGTTGCGTTAGTACGTGCGGTGGCGGCTCGATGCCCTCGATTATCGTAGCTTTGAGTCAGCAGGACCGTACTACCTTGCTCCCTAACCGCCGTCAGCCGATCGAGCTTGTCATATTCATAGGTAAAGAAAGCGCCATTGGCCTGACCATTGCTGCCGGGATGCGTGATCTTTGTCCGGTTGCCGTTTTGATCATATTCATAAGACAAGGAGCGCGGCATCGCGAACATCTTGTTTGTGGTTTCGCTGATCCTGCCAAAGCCGTCATAGACAGTCTCGATACCATTACCTGAGGCATTCCCGAACCGCGTGTAGACCTGTAGTCCCCGCAGATCGTAGCCATAATGGACGTCTTGTGCCGTGCCGCCGGGAATGTCCTTTTTGCTCACCCGGTTCAAACGGTCATAAGTGAAGCCAATGACCTGCCCATCACGCTTACGCTTGGTCAGTATGTTGCCATTGTCATCATATGTGTAGGCTTCGTAATCGGTCGCACTCACCGCACCGGCCGACGTGAGTGCGCTTGCAACAGTGGCATCATTATAACTTGTTGGCTTTGTCTTGGACGGGAATGACCAACGCGCTCGGCGGTCATGGCCATCATAGATCATCTCCGCCTTGTTCCCATTAGCATCGATAACGTATTTCTGTTGGCCATTTGGGGTATAGTCATAGGTTGCATAAGCCTGCTCCAACGGCGTACCAACCGCCTTGCGCACTTGCTTCACCTGATCCGCTGCATCATAAATGGTCTTTGTAATCCGATCGGGAGGCGATGCATTTGTATCGCTGTCGGTGCAGGCTCCATTCGGCAAGTTATTAAATTTTGACGGCTTCATTCGGACAGCGGTGCATTCCAGACGACCCACTGCATCATAGCTATATTGAGTCATGGTCTGGATCGCGGCACTTCCGCTGCCGACGCTCCATTCGCGCGTCTTTCGACCCATCGTGTCATAGGCCGTGTGTGCTGTCACAACCACAGTGAAACCGCTCCAGTCGTCAGGCGCAACACTGTCGCTTTGCCATGTCGCAAGTTCACCTGACTCTTGTGTAATCGGTAATCCACGATCATCGTAAGTAGTGCGGATCGCAAGATACCCACGGGGACCCGAACCATCTGGATCAGGAGCAATCGTACCCGTCACCCGACCCACCGCATCATAACGAGTGGCGGTGCTATATGCGCTAGGCTGAGTGGCTTGTGCCAATGCAGCACCGGGTACAAAAACTCCGGTAAGCGATGACATCACTAAGGCGCATAGAGGCAAAACCCACTTCGTTGCGGCTATCAGAGCAACCGAATGGTTACTGTCTTTGCGCATTGAGAAATTGCTACTATTATCCATTACCTTATCTCCACAATATTTCATGGGCATGCACTCAAATTGGCACGCGGCGGTGTCTCGCTAGTCTGCCGACCGTTCTCATCATAAGTGTAACAACTGCGCAGCGTCTGGCCGTCCGCCACGACCGCCATCCCGCGCAGCAAGAGGTTGTTAGGACCGCTATCAGGGCCATAATCATAGAGTGTCTTCACTTCATCAGCGACGCCGCCTACACAACCTGCGCCCAAAGCTGCTGTTGTCCGGCAGCTACTCTTTTGCTTCAGCACCCATATCGGCGTAGCTGCGCGAACATAGCCGCCCGAACTGTTCTTTATCCAAGCATAGCGCTGTGCATATGTGTAACGTGTCTGAGGACGGATACCGTTTGCCGCCGCCGGTAAGGTTGCCGTCAACATACCGCCGTGCACAGGATCATATGTGTAGTTCGTCACATTGCCATTGGCGTCTTGTACTCGTGTAGGTTTACCGCGGCAGACGTCATAATCACAATAGCCCCACTCTTCCGTAATATCCGGCAGACCGCTGCCGGGTTTTGCTTTACGTATCCTTTTGTACAGATCCCGGGTCGTTGATCCGATATAGTATTCTGTCCGATTCCCATCAGGATCTTCTGACCACTGCAACGTAGTCACCAGACAACGATTAACTTCATTGCTAGGATAAACTGTCTCTGCAACCCTGTCGCAATAGCTGCTTTTATAAATACGCCCCAGTGGGTCAGTGACTTTTGTTGGGCCCGGTGTGTGCTGATAGTCGACATATCCGAATGTTACTGGATTGGGATTATTAGTTGTTGAGCCTGGTCGTATCGGAAACTCATATTCAAGCTTCGTTATCCGGCCTAGATTATCTTGATATCGCCCTCCTGCTATGGTCGCAGTCTGCCCTTCGACATAGGGCGTCATATCATATTGATAGGAATAGGATCGGCCATCAGCAAAGATTTGATAGCCAACCCTCTCTTCCGCCACTCCATCCGGAGTACTGCCTCCTGAAATAGAATTTGATACCTTCGCAACAGATTGTCCGGGTTCAAAATATTTGTGAACAAGTGCTCTGGGGCTGCTTGTAGTATAAGAAAAATTCCACGCTGCATCACTCGCATCGGTCATCGACGCAAGGCGCCTTGATCCATTAGCGTATGTATAAGAATAACTTGCCTTATTTACAGCATTTGTAGGACAGATATTATTTGCTGGCGCAACCATAATCGCCAGGTTGATGGCACAGACTTTTGAAATGTAGTTCCAATTCCAAGCCTCTGGCTCATATTCATAGATCAGTGCGTAACCTTCCGAACTTACCACCCTACGCAGCCGCGTACCGGTTGAAGGAGACGACCCGCCATTGTCATAAGAGAACGTGTAAACAGCTCCGGATGGCGTAATCAATTCACTCGGAAATGCACATCGATCAATGTTGGAACATTCCCCTAGCCGAATAGGTCGAAACTTAACTTTTGTGCCATCATAGGCTGTGAAAGTGTAAATCACATTGGTGGAAGTCCGGTCCCCTACGTAGCTGAGTGACCCACGAGAAAGCTTTGAAATTTGGTCAAAGTAGGATGCCGAATATCTTCCGTCAAAAGTCTCTGATCGTGCACCAAATACAACACTGATTCGATAATCTTGCCCTGCACCCCTAGCATAATCTCCTTTGAACATGTTCACGCGCTTTTCCCAGAGCATGATGTCCCAGTTATGAGAAAAATTGCCAAATGGCTTGATGTGGCCGGCAACTGTGGAAGCTATGATACGCTCAAGGCTGAGCCCTTTGTTTGGACTTGCGGTACCAATCGCGACATCAGTGTGGCGATAAACATATGCACCGGTGCGCATGTCAACGCCACCAGGTGACATGGCAAACTGCTCCGCTGGCGGATTTGCATTAACGGTCGGTGTTGTTTCTTCTTCACCGCCCCCACCTGGGAAATTTTGCGCCTGTGCCATGCTCGAAATACCAACGCCTGCAAGCGATGGCGCCATCAACGCGAATAATGCCAAGGCTGGCTTTGCCATTACCTTATCTCCACAATATTTCATGGGCATGCACTCAAATTGGCACGCGGCGGTGTCTCGCTAGTCTGCCGACCGTTCTCATCATAAGTGTAACAACTGCGCAGCGTCTGGCCGTCCGCCACGACCGTCATCCCGCGCAGCAAGAGGTTGTTAGGACCGCTATCAGGGCCATAATCATAGAGTGTCTTCACTTCATCAGCGACGCCGCCTACACAACCTGCGCCCAAAGCTGCTGTTGTCCGGCAGCTACTCTTTTGCTTCAGCACCCATATCGGCGTAGCTGCGCGAACATAGCCGCCCGAACTGTTCTTTATCCAAGCATAGCGCTGTGCATATGTGTAACGTGTCTGAGGACTTACTCCGTTTACAGCCGGGCCAGTTGCGGTAAGAACCTGACCCGTTTCGGTGCTGTAAGTATAGCTCGTAGTATTGCCATTTGCATCGGTGATAGACATTGGTTTAGTGAAACAACCGGGCGATGCATTGCAGCCGTAAACAGCTTTCGTTACGATATCAGCAGCAGTTGAATCTGGCTTTGCTTTTTGCCTTGATTCAAGAATGTTGCCATAAAGATCACGTTCATATTCCGTCCGATTTCCATCTGGCGATATCCAATATCGCAGCGGAACAATGGCGCAGCCTGTGCTGCTATGGACAAGTATCCTGATACAGTAATCGCCCGTTGATTCACGGCCTAGCGCATCGATGACACGTTTTGGCCCTGAAGAGATCAGATACGCGTCGCCGGACTGATATCCTGGTCGAGTCATTTCTTGGAATTGCACGGTCGTTGTCGCACCATCATTGCGGGTCATCACACCGCCAGCAACTTCCATGGTATAATCATTATGATGGGTTATGTTCCAAACATAATTATAGATTCGACCATCTGCAAAGGTTTGACTTTTTATATTCTCATACAAACCAGTGCGAAACACAATATTCGTTAAATAGGGGGTTGCTTGTCCCGGGTGCGTATAGGTTTCGGTCCACTCATATTCTTTGGGAGGCGAAGGGGCATTTATCCAAGCTGCCTTGCTGTAAGTCGAACTATAACGGTGTACGTCCATGGCAGCGTTTCTGAAAGATGTCATACGACCGTTGCTGCCGTACACATATTCACCGGTAGGTTCACCGGCGGGACAGATGTTGCTCGATGGCGCGACCGCAAATGCCAAATTTATTGCGCAGACTTTGCTCACATATTTGAAGCCAGAAATGCTTACATATTGAAAGATAAGGGCGTAGCCACGATTGCTGGTAACACGCCGCAAATAGGCCGGTGATGAACTAGTGGGCTCGTCATAGCTTAACCAATAAGTTGTGCCGTCAATTTCTTCCACTTTGCTGGCAAAAATACCCTTTCTCTGTGTTCCATTGATAGAATGAACAACGGCACCGTCTCGATGTTGTCGGGGCCGTCGAAACGTTATTTTAGTTCCATCAGCCGCCGTGTAGACGAGATAACGGTCAAGAGCGCCAGAGCCTATTGGTATGGCCTTAATAGACGCACGCTGAGTAAGAGAACGAGCAGTGAAACTGTTCGAATTCGAGCCAGAAGTAAAACCATGGCCGCGCCCATCCGCAACCACGGCAAATTGCGCACCGCCGGTTTTAATGGGTTTATAGGTCACGTAAATATGCCAGTTATGCGAAAATTGCCCCATCGGTTTGGACCATTTCCAATCGTTACTCCCATTATGCCGCGTGAGGCTAAGATTGCCGATAGAGAGGTCTGAATTGGAATAGAGAAACTGGCCCGTGCGCATGTCGACCCCTGCTTCACTCACCGAATATTCTTCAGCAGGAGAAGGCGGAATGGGGTTTGATCCTGGCCCCCCAGGGTCATCAGGCAAAGGGTCCGGAATCTGAGCTGAGGCGATATCACTTGCGGATAAAATCGCTAAAACAAGCAGGAAAAGGACATAATTGGCGAGCGCAAGAAGCCGGTTTTCAATTTGAGAGTTTTTAGCTTTCATCTCTTTTCCAGTTTATGTGACCAGTTTTTCGAATATTTCCGGCATCCTATTTATCGATCTATTTATAGATCCAGATTTTATCGATTTTTAGATAGCTGCCGCGTCTCTCATAAAATTGCATGGTCACCGTTTTGTCCGCAGCCAGGGCCGTCAGTGCAGTTGAATATAGAAATTCTGAATAGTCTGGATTGTCCGTGACGATATACGAACCAGCGTTCCCATCTGAAACACCGGTAATACCAGCGTTAGCCGTTATCGCGACATCAAACGGCTCCTCAAAATAGATCAGCATCAAATTGTCTTCATTGATGTAGGCGCGCGTTATTTTTCCTACATATTGGCAATAGGTGGCAGCGCAAGAGACAGACTGTGCGAGAGCTCCTTGCGAAAAAGTGCTGAACGCCAATAACCCGAGAAAAAACTTCGAAACCGTTTTCATCATCCATTCCCCTGTCTGTTTGTTTCATTCCGTTATCTTGAAATATACATCGCCCCGCTGCTGGTGAGCTGGTTGTAGTCCGTTCCGTGCCAGGACACCGTCGCACCGTTGTGCGCATAGATTCTGAGCTTCAGCTGGCCCGCAACTGCGGCCAGCGCGCTAGATAATATTTCGGTATATTCGCTACGAGTTTTGGCGACCCAAACCCCATTGGCAGAGCTGCACGGCGTGTAGCCAGGATTGCCGAAGGCACCAAAGATCATGAGACCCTCGTTGCGAACGATTTCAATATTCGTTGACACGAAGTCATCGGTCTAACCGCCAGCCGCGTTTGCGGGAATGGATAGGGAGAGCAATGCTGTGGCGATCAATGCTTTTGCAAAAACACTCATTTGATCAACCTCACATATCCGGGGGCGGGCGCGGCGAGGCCTGCGGATATTGTCGCACAATCGGCCTGATCTATCGTCCGATAATAAACGATGACCTGTTTGTTTTCGGTGATTGAACTGGAGGCGGTGGAAAACCACACGAAGCATATTTCTGGCGGGATACCCTTCCATTCCGTTTTGACATTGCAGATGGTTGTCCATCCAGAACGCCATGTCGAGTAGATGCCCACCTGTCCGCTGTCATAAGTCAGAATTTGATCGATATAACCTTGGCACCAGGCAGCCGCACTAACGCTGGAAGACATAGACAAAGTTGCTATGGCAAAGACGGTCGATATAGATTTTTTCACTCTTGATACCCCTGCGTTCCGTTAAAGATGATCAGTATGATGCCCCCTTGATCGGGATCACGAGAAAGCCGTTAATCGGTAAGACAATGATACGGCCTGGCCCGCCCGGCGTTCCGTCACTCCCGGTAACCTCAACGCGCTTTCGGTTTCCGGCTGCGTCATATTCATAAACGGTCCCAAGACCGTCATTCGCACCGCCAGTCGTGGTGGTTCCGATCAACCGGCCCAGTGCGTCATATTCATAGGTAGTTGTCCCTTGCGCCAATGCAGAGCTTGCACCGAACGAGATCACTGCGCCGAGAGATATTGCCAATGTCATGATCTTGAAATGCTGCATGATAAAATTCTGCTTGGTGGTGTTGCGCGTTGTCATGATATCAAAACATCACGTTGGCAGATGACAGAGCGGAAAGTTGCAATCAAAAGCCCAAGTAATCTCATCATGAGATTCTCGCTTTACGCAGTGCGACGTATCTAGCGCTGGCTGGAAACGGAAACATCTGAATGAACAGGAACCAAATTCGAGGCAAGGAAATACGATTAAATAAGAAGATCAGCTTATTTAAAAATTGCTTCAATAAACAATCAATAAAACTGTTCTTTATCGTAAATACCATAGAATCCTCTATTAATTTACAAACTGTCATCAATGTTTATTGATGTCAATAGACGCAAAGTTTAATAATGAAGTAATGGCCGGAAATATCAATCATCACAGATTATTTCATTTATAATAAATATTAAGAAAAATCAGTGTTTTACAATATTTCGATGCAAATAGAGTGCTCATAATATATCCATTTCGGATATAAAATATTCGTTTTGGCACCGGAAATTAATCTTTGACTTTTATTTTCTCCATAGGCAGGGGCAAATCATCAACAGTTTTTAGGAACATTTAAATTAATCTGTTGGACGCCGGTCTTTGGCCTTTTGCTGACCTTAACCCCTAGCGTGATCTACCCACGAAAAACGCAGCCTGCGGCTGTTTTACCAAGCCAGGTCCTTGTGGTTGCGTGGAGCGTGATGGAGAGAAGCCGACAGTTTGGCGTGATCCAAAGGCGCGAACGCCTGCTTGGATGCTACCGTCGTTTCCTTGTGTCCGCTATGGGTGCAAAAGCGGACATTGGTTGGAACTAGTAATCACTATGGGCACTCCGCTCCCAGCTTTGCACCAATCAAATTCATTAGCATGTCCACATATCGACGCATTTCGTCCGCATCGGTGATTTTTCGGCAATTGGACCACAGGCCTAGAACTGATGTGGTAGTGAATTCGGCAAGAGCAGTGACTTCCTGATCGCTCAATGCGCCAGTCACCGCATTTTCACGTTCAAACACTGCCTGAAACCCATTGGTGAGGCGATCCGTATGATATTCGAGATATCGCTTGGTTTCCTCGTCCGCCGGGTCGATTTGCGCCAGCGTGTTCACCACCAGACATCCCGGCATGGGTGGATCTAACGATTCTTGGCTCGCAATTCCATCGTCCAAAAACTGCTTGATGTCGAGAAGTCTCGCACCTTCCGCTTCAACCTGTCCAAATCTCGGCGTTACCGCCACTTCCTGATAGCGTGCAAGGCAGGCGTGGAACAGCTCACGTTTTCCCTTGAACTCACTGTAAATCGAGCCGCGACTAACCCCCGTTTCGCGCACCATATCCCGCATTGAGATCGCATGAAAGCCGATGTTCCAGAACGCTGTAAGGGCATTGTCAACAAGATCGGCGCGAGACTGAGATGTGGGCCTTGGCATAAACGGCCTTGTATTGGAACGATCGTTCCAATACAAGGTTTTTCGACTCGATTTGGGCAAAGGAAAACAAAAAATGGCCACCAGCTTTCGCGACAAGAAGAAATTCGAAACGGTTCACGGCAAGCAAATGGCTTATATTGAGGAAGGCGAAGGCGATCCGATTGTCTTTCTGCATGGTAACCCGACGTCATCATATTTGTGGCGCAACATCATGCCGCATCTTGCTGGGCGCGGCCGCCTGATTGCCCCTGACCTCATAGGCATGGGGGATTCTGAGAAACTCGAGAATAGCGGGCCAGATCGATACAGCTTTGTGGAACACCGCAAATATTTGTTCGCATTGCTTGATCAGCTCGGCGTGAAAGAGAACGTCACGCTGGTCATCCACGACTGGGGGTCAGGGTTAGGGTTTCACTGGGCGCATCAACATCCAGACGCAGTCAAGGCAATTGCGTTCATGGAAGCTATCGTTGCTCCCATTCCCAGTTGGGAAAATTTTCCCCAAGACTTTGCGGATATTTTCGGGGGGTTCCGGTCACCTGCTGGCGAAGAGATGGTTCTTGAAAACAACATGTTTGTTGAAGGCATCTTGCCGGGCGCAATCATGCGTCAGCTCACCGACGAAGAGATGAACGAATATCGCAGGCCCTTTGCCAATGCCGGTGAGGATCGCCGCCCGACATTGACATGGCCGCGCCAGATCCCGATCGCGGGAGAGCCGGCTGATGTTGTTGAAATTGTCGGCCAGTATAATGCCTGGCTGGCTGAAACACAGATTCCGAAACTGTTTATCAATGCCGAACCGGGTGCTCTGATCGTCGGACCTGTGAGAGATATGGTGCGATCATGGCCAAATCTAAGCGAAGTGACTGTCGCCGGAACCCATTTTATCCAAGAAGACTCGCCTGAAGAGATTGGGAAAGCAATTTCAGATTGGCTGCCAGACTGAACATGAGTTCAACACTAGCCGAGAATCCGCTTTCAAAATCCGAGCAGGAGTAAACAATGCCGATTACAGCACGATGTGCATGCAAAGCCGTATCGATAGAATTAGCCGGCGATCCCCTTCGATGTTTTGTTTGCCACTGCGATTATTGCCAGAGAATGACGGGTTCCATGGGGAACGCGGTTGCGGTTTTTCCGGAAACAGACGTCGTAGCAATGTCGGATGCTCTTGAACTCGATCCCCAGATGCCCAAATGGCCGGGGGTAAAAAGATATCTCTGTGCCAAATGCTATTCCAATGTGCATTGGGTTAACCCGAAAGCATATCCCGGGATGCGATTGGTGTCTCTCGGATGCTTCGATGATCCATCGGCCTTCAAACTTTCAAGCACGGTGCAAAACCAGCATCGGCCAACATGGTGCCCCGAATTGGACGCACCTGTGGCGTTTGAAGCGTATCCGTGACGATCTGCGAGACCGTTTCGGTGTCAAATCCTGCTTATACGATAACCAACGAACTCTGGACTTGGACCAGCGAAAATCGTCGCGGCAGCTATCATTTTTTGTCGGTACCCGATGATGTTGGGGAAGAGATTCAGGCCCACGCCACCGTCACACGACTTGAACTCGGGCTGCCAACAAAGCGCGGTTGGGGCGCGGTGAAGGTGGAGGCAAAGATTGGAGAGACCGTTTGGCAGACGTCAATATTTCCAGGAATTGATGAGAATGCCTATGTGCTTCCCGTTAAAGCCTCGGTGCGCAAGACGGAGGGCATCGTAGTGGGCAATAACAGCGAAGCATGTCCGTTTAGGGCGCAAGAGCGGACGTTAATTTTTAGCTGCTATTAGGAATTCGGAATTATCCAAATCCTGAAGTGATATCACAAATAGACAAGTAAATAGGACGGAAGGTATGGCGCTAGATGGTTCGAGGACGTTCGATTTTGTTCACAACAGTTGCTGGCTTAATGGTTCAGGGGTGTGTTGGCAGAGATGGGCCATGTCCGCAATTTGAGCAAAAAGGCAACGTTGAAACCGTATTGATCGAAAGAGCAAAGGCTAGATTTCTGGAGAAGCTAATAGACAGAAACAAGATAACTTCGAAAAAGCAAATTTCCTTCTTTGATGATTGCTGTTCAATTGAGAAGATTGAAACCGAGACTGCTGTTGAGAAGGCATTTGGCGAAACGTTCCAATATCACATTGGAATCAGCCACCACAAATCCAATGCCGATGGCAGCATTGCAAAATATTCCTACTCATCCATTGTGACTAGATGCGGAGACACAGTGGGAGATGGCATAGACGTTGGTCTGACTACAAATCAAATTTAGAAAGGCTGTATCAGAAATTCAGAATCAAAGAACAAATCCAGATGCATAACTAGAGTCCGTTTTCGGAATACAGCAGTCGGATCTACTATGAACACAGAAGTGGACATTCTAACTTAGAATTTCATCGATAACTATGTTCCTACCGAACCTTTAGGCCAAGTTCGCTCAAGAGTTTTCCAGCCTGCTCACGCGAGATTGTCGCTCCTTGGAACAGGCTGGCGTCGATAAGTCGTAAACCGCCAAGGTCGGCTCCCCGCAGGTCAGATCCATCAAAGCGCGATCCTGCCATATCTGCCTCGCGCAAGCTGCAGTGATCCAGCATTGCATGACGGAAATCGCAGTTGCGGAGATCAGATTGAGAAAAATCGACTCGATTCAAAGTTGCCTTGCGGAACGAGTGACCGGACAGCTTGGCATTAATGAGCAGCGTCTCCTCGAAAGCAATATCGAACGTTCTGACCCTCGACAAGTCCGAGCCGGTGAGTTTGCACTGAGTAAACTCCACCTCTTGAAGTGTAGCATCCTTGAATGAGGCATTGTTGAAGTCGCTGCCAACGAAAAGTGCACCAGTCAGATCGCTTCCCGTGAAACTGGCGAACGGCCCTCGGCAAGATGACCAAGTGGTAGCCTCGAGCTTCGCGCGGTTCAGATCGCAGCGGCGAAGATTGCACCGCTCAAACTTCCAGCCCGCCAAGTTCATACCCGACAGGTCTGCTTCCTCAAAGTCGCAACCAATAAAAGTCTGTGAGGACCCTAGCAAAGCCACTACGTCAGCTCGAGCAAGGGTTTTGCCCTGCAGTGCATCATGCGAAAACAAATCTTCCATCGCAAAATTCTAACGTTGGTCAGCGACACAGTCCAGCTGTGATTGCTGGTTAAATTGGTGTTACTTATTGCGTCAGCCGATGACGAATGCGAGTCAATCAAAGCCTGACTTTAGGTCTATAATCCAGAAAAATGAAGCTGATCGATTATTCAACAATTGCAAAATATCGAGGCAAATAAGCAGCTTGCATCGTGTTCCAAGTGTAAAGCTTATGTTGCCTTCGGGATAAACCAGCCGCCGGCGACCGCTGATCCAAATCCCCCTATTCGGGTAGGCTGATCAAATGGGCGATCATCCGGGTTCCTTCAAAAACCGCACGATCTTCGACATTGATCCCGTCTTCAACAAACACAAAATCGAACACGCGGTCTTGATCAACGTCGCTGTGCAGCATGGCCAAAAACTTGTCACCGGCATCGGCAGGGTGCTGTATCACAACTGTTACGCTCTCGCTCTGTCCCGGTTCCAAATAGGTATAGCCCGACACGATATCGCCATCCGGGCGGCCATCTATAACCGGATGAAGAACGATCCAACCGGCCTTTTCAATCGTGACAGCGGGAAAGGTGACGGCGGTGATGTTTGCGCGCAAGGTCGATACATTCTGTCCATCGACGCGGATTTCGGAACTGACGAGCTCCTCATCCTGTCGGGTTAAGCCTTCAACCTCGATCGCATTGGCCGTGCCATTGCCCATTGTTATTTGCGATCTTTGGGGTGTTTCTTGTGCGGATGCCGTTCCGGACAAGATTGCCATTGATGTAATAAAAGCCAGTGATCCCATAAAAGATAGCGCGCGTTTGCTGTACATGCCCAGACCCTCTTCCTCTGTTTACGGCGCTTGCCACGCCTTGCTGAAAAGCTTGTTTTTCAAACATTTTATAGATGCTTCTGTTCACAACACAATAGCACCCCCAAAAGGGACAAGATGACACACCACAAAGAGGCGCAGCAATCGCCGGATGCGGCAAGATGGTCAGCGACAACTGGCCTTTCCTACACATAACCATATAGGTTATGCTGAGTCATTCAAAGAACCAAATTAGGAGTGTTACGGAAATGACTTATGATGATCAATGTGCGAAAAATATCGACGGGAAGATTGCGCGAGTTACGGAAGATGGCGAATATGCCTCTCCCACGCCGCGCCATGATGGCTGGACGCCCGATATTCGCGTCCGGTTTCTGGAAGCGTTGGCCAATTGCGGGAATATCAGTGCCGCAGCGAAGCTTGTCCAGCGGTCACGGCGGTCGGCCTATAATCTCAAACGGCGGGATATGAATTTCTCTCGGGGCTGGGACGCGGCTATACTCCTATCGCGCGATATAGCGACGGATATTTTGCAGGACCGGGCGATCAACGGGATCGAGGAAGAGGTTTACCATCAGGGTGAAGTGGTCGGCACAAAACGGCGCTATGACAGCCGCCTGCTTCTCGCGCATATCGGACGGCTCGACAAGCTGGCCGAGCGCGTAACGGTCAGCCGCGGAGCAGCGCGGTTTGGCGAAATGATGGATGCAATAGCCGCCGAAGAAGATACGGCCCCGCTGATCAGCGAACCGACGACAGACGAAATCGTCGGGCTTGTCGCCGAGAGTGAGGCGGAGGCTGCCGTGCGGCAAATTGAGGCCACCTGTCGGCGCGAAAACAGTACGGCCGCCCAGACCGAACAGACAGCCATGGAAAAGCGTGACGAAGAGGCAGCAGATAACGCCCTGATGGCGGCGGCGGATGAAAAATATGGTCCGGTTCACGAGATTGACTATGGCGACGGAGAGCCGGTTGAATATTGCCGTATGACCATGGAGGAAGCAAAGCGGCTGATGGCCAACCATCCTGCGGTCAAGGCACATCCGATTTCACGCGATGACCCGGGCTATGTCGCGACAATTGTTGCGCCCAATATGACTGCCGATTGGCCCACCGATGCTCTGTTGTCACAGGTAGCAAAGAGCGTGGCTCCAGAAGCGCCATAGGACTATGTGCACTTTGTAAACTTCGTGGCGAAATTGCAGGACTGTCAGGAAAAGAAATTCAAGAGAAGCCCGACGACTGGGTCGCTTGTGCCGCCGGACTTCCCCAGAATTTACGGTGTTTTTGCGTGACGCTTAAACTCCGTGGCCTCTGATATGAACGAAAAAACTAAATATAGTGTGACGATGCTCACAGATGCCCGGAAAATAAGGAAAAATTTCGTGGATCGGGTGGTTTGGGAGTCGATTCTCTCTAAGAAGCTCGATGGCCGGGTCGCTTTGCCATCGAGCTTCCAGAGGTATGCCCAAACAGGGCGGTCCCAAAGGGAAGATACCAGCCACCAGGTTGGGCCCCGGTGGTGGTGCGATACCGCTGCCCCCCACAAACTCCTGCGAAATAAGCGGCATCGCCAGATTTTAGTAGCAGGTGATTCTGCGCCCTGTTGTGACGGCGATCACTCGACGGGAAGATCCCCGGACAGTTATGCTATAATGACGATCTGCCCCCGCATATGGGGCGAAGAAAGGATGCCTATGGCACATTATACCGGACGACCACGGTTTGAATGGGATGAAGACGGGCGGATCATGACGCTGCTCAATCGCTTCGCCTTCATTGACGATGCGCAGTTGGTATGGAGCGTGCCTGCCATGGTGCGCGTGGATGGCGCATCGATCCCGAAATTCGCCTGGTCGATCCTCGGTAGCCCGTTTGTCGGCCGTTATCGCAAGGCATCGGTTGTGCATGATTGGTATTGCGACATCCGCACCCGCGAATGGAAGGCCACGCACCGCATGTTCTATGAAGCGATGCGCACCTCAAAAGTCAGCGGCGCGAAGGCCCGGATCATGTATGCCGCGGTCTATTATGCCGGGCCGCGCTGGGACGTCGCGGCGGACTATAATAGCGAGCTGGCGGAGGCGATGACGCCGACGGCCTATAGCAGTCTGGAACAGAGCGAACGTGTCGACAGGCCTGCACCACCGGCCGACCTGACTCTCTGGCATCGGCGTGAAACGGATGCCCAGGCTTTTGAGGCCATGTGTGATGATTTCGCAAAGAGTTGCGCAACTATCGCTGATGTCGAAGCGATGATCGAAGAGAAATTGGGCGCAACCGAATGACTGGTACGGGCGTGCTCCTGCGTAGGCAGGAGCCTATCTCCCATGGTGTGGAAAAGTCAGGATGCGAGGATAGGCGAAACATCTGCCCATCATCACTGCCGCTTCAAAACAGCAGGCTGGAGATGGGCCCCGCCCTGCGCAGGGGCACAGAAAAGCGCTTCGAGCTCCTGCGCTGCGGTACGGCGATCAAACGGTACGTTTGGCGCGATCCTTCTGGTTTTGGCCCTCAATCGCCTGCCGCGCAGCCTGCCATTGCTCATCACCCCATGCAGTCAGGGCTGAGAAATTCCCGCCAGTTGCATTATAGGCACCACCATCAATCGCGATCGTCTGTCCGGTCATATATTGTGACCCCGGCCCCATCAGATAGGCAGCAAGATTGACCAGTTCGTCCATCTCGCCAACGCGGCCCATCGGAACGCTGCTGCCCATCTTGTCCTGATCACCCTTGCTCGGCGCGAGACGATTGGACATACCTTCGGTTGGGAAAGCGCCGGGAGCAATGGCATTGAGGCGCAAACCATAGCGCGCCCATTCGGTGGCAAGGCTTTGTGTCATGACGTTGATGCCCGCCTTGGACATGGCAGAGGGAACAGTGAAGGGACCGCCATTCCACACCCAAGTGGTTAGGATCGATAAGATGCTGCCCTTGTCGCCAGCCGCGATCCAGCGCTTGCCAATGTCATGGGTCATATAGAATGTGCCGCGAAAAACGATATTGGCGATCGCATCAAAACCGCGCACCGACAGATCTTCAGTGCGGGAGATGAAATTGCCGGCGGCATTATTGACTAGTCCGGTCAGCGGGCCGTGCTGCGACCAGATCAGGTCGTTCATCTCGCTGATCATCTCGGCATTGCGGATATCGCAGGGATGCGGAACTACGGTGCCGCCATGTTTTTCGACCAGCTCTTCGGCAGTCGCTTTGCACACCTCACCGCGGCGTCCGCAAATATGGACTTCTGCGCCGAGCTTCAGGAAACCCTCGGCCATTTCCCTGCCGAGGCCGGTGCCGCCGCCAGTGATCAATATGCGCTCGTCCTTCATCAGATCGTCGCGAAACATGAGTTTTGAAATGTCCATTTTTCCTGTCCTACTTAAGATATTGCAGCATGTTTCATGCCTTGTTGTCGGTCAGAAGATACCAACTCCAGGGCTTGAGGGAAATATGGTTCAAGGGACCTATCAAAAAGAACGGGGTCAAAAAGAACGGGGTCAAAAAGAACGGGGTCAAAAAGAACGGGGTCAAAAAGAACGGGATCTGAATGAATGGAAAAAATGGTCCGCGAACGGGTCGCCCATTTGTAGCGCCCAAAAAAATGGGAGCCGGTCTCCGAACAAGTTCGGTTCACGGCTCCCACTGCGCCTGATTTGGGATGCTGTCCTCTTGCGATTTCAACGTCCGCTTTTCCGGCGTCCGGTTTCCGGGCCAATATCGTTAGTGGTTTTCGGTTTTCCGCATCATCGCTTGCGCAATCATGTTTCGGTTTAAACCCGATATTGGTCCAGTCACCCGATGATTGTTGTCCATCTGATCCGCTCCGGCTTGCGCCTTCGCTTCTCGGTTTTCTTCCAATCATCAATCGAAAGATCATCTTATTTTCCTTGCGAAAAACACTATGTTCGTCTCGATTATCTTCAGGCTTTAGATCGTTCCAACGGGTCATTGCTGACTTGTCGCCGGTTCCATTCAAACTCCGTCCGATGAATTCCTTATGACATGAGTTTGCGAGTCGCACCAAATGTCTGAAGGCCATTTATCCACAGATGCTGATCTTTCTTGTGGAAAAACAGTTGCCCGATTGTGGACAATGTTTTTCACGGGGGCAGAATATTGAAACCGCTTTCCTACTCTGGCCCCACAATGATAGAATTGAGCGGGTTCAACGGCGCTGACGGCGAGAATGACTGTCAGTCCCGGTCATCAAAATTCCAGATCAAAGGAAAACCATGTCATTAACAAAGTTGCTCGTCCCCACATATCAGCAAATGTTAAAAGCACTTTCAGGTTGGTTGAAAAAGGCTGAGGCACAGATTCCCAAGGAAGATGCGGAAGCACTGCTCGCCGCACGCCTTGCACCTGATATGTTTCCGCTATCAACCCAGATTCGGTTTGTCTGTGTACAGGCCCAGGAGCCGATCTATCGTTTGAGAGGAGAGGCTTTTCCAGAATCTCTTCATCAACTGGTCGACGAAGGGCGCGATGCAATTGACAAGCCGGGTTCACTGGCTGACGCGCAAACGCGGATTCAAGAAGCACTGAATTTGCTGGATGATCTTGCGGCGGACGCGCTGGATACTGATCGAGATGCGCCCATCGTGCATGAGCTTCCCAGCGGCATGATATTTGACCTGACGGCGGAACAATATGCTCGTGATTGGGCGTTGGCCCAGTTTTATTTCCACCTCATGACTGCTTACGCCATATTACGCAGTGAGAAAGTGGAGCTCGGCAAGGTGGATTACATACCCCATATGCTGGAGTTTCTTCGTCCTGAAACTATTGCCGAGGCTTCGCATTAGGTACGGGATAGTCAAACGAAAATCCGTTGGTCCGGCCTTTCTCTATGGGGGATATTTGAAAGGGCCGGACCGTCGGAACAATCCCGGTGCCTATCGGGAGGAGGAGGAGGCAACCGAGACTGAAAAATCGGTAGCTATTAAACCTGAACCGTCGACATCAAGATGATGGTGCTGACGGTCAGAGAAGCTACAATATTGAAAAGCGTTTTCATGGGACAAACTCCTGTTTTAAAAACGCCGATCAAACATCACTTTTCCTGTCTAACTTGTAGACAGGAGATGGTCGCAAAACAGTTAAGTTGCAATTGAAAACGGAGATTGATTAGTTGCACATTTTGCAACCGAAATATTTGCTAGAAAATATCCTTGAGCAACTTCGACCCCTTTTTCAGCGGGTTTTTGCGGAAGTTTTTCTCTTCTGCACCGATATAGGAGAATATGCCATCCAGCGCCTGCTCGGTCACACTATCAGTCAATCCGTCACGGGACAGGTCAAGCCCGCCAAGCGACGACAGCGCGGAAATCGAACCGAGGCTTTCGACTTGTTTATAGGCTCCGACTTCGCCGAGTGCTTTTTCGACCAACGGCCGGATTTTGACCGCCAGTTCTTCACCAGACGTTTTGCGCAAATAGTCAGTACCGCCCGTACCGCCGCCCGTGACAATGCCCACACCATCGGTCAGGGTCATGTTGTCAATGGCTGAACGAAAAACCGGTTTGGCTTCCAAAGCCGCCTTGCCGGCTGCATCATTCAGGCTTTTGGTAATATCTTTCGTCAGGCCAGCCTTGCTGGTGAAGCGCAAGATCTTGGTGGCGTTCTTAAGAGGCCCAGGCAGCAATACCCGGACCGCTTTGTCGGCATAAAAGGCGCCGGGCTGTGACAATTTGTCAAGCGCGCCGTCCGAAGCATCGCCCAAAAGACTTTTCACACCAGCATCTTGCGCCAGCGCCGGAGCAGACAATATCGGAGACACAGATAATGGTACTGCCAACAAACCCGCTGCCGCGCTGAGTTTCAATTTCTTTGTCATATTCCGCATAATCCCGCTCCTGCTATTTTTTGTGAGACCTTCTTAACATAGCATTTTGGCAGCAAGCTGAATAGCTTTACGAAATTGTGTAAAATTTTGTTTCGAGTTTTGGGCGCTGCGCTTACTTATTTTCTGAAAATTCCAGCTCTCCGCTGGTTTCATCCGCAGTCTTTTCGGTCAGCTTCAAAACAAACGGATCACCCTCATCGGTTTTGCCCGAGAGCGTAGTACCATCTTTCTCAACAACAAAATTCTCGTCTGTCATCTTCTTTTCAAACCAGCTTACAAGCTCTTCGGTGCTGCTTGGCGCATCAAAACTGAGGACGACCTTGCCGCCCTCGCCGTCTTTATCTTCGACATCCAGACCGGTTACTTTAGTGCCCGGGTAAAGAGAGACATTGTTCAGATCAAAATCATCGCTATCCAACGATATCTGCGGCAAATCGACATCCATCGAAAAACCATCCGTCTTTATGGAGAATTTGCTGTCTTCGCCCTCACCACCGATATTGATTTTACTGGCCTGTTTGCCTTCCTCGCCATCGACATCAATGGACATTTCAAAGCCCTCACCATCCTTACTCTCGCCGGCCGAACAGGCAGACAGGACCAAGGGGATAGTGGCAACCGCAGCAAGATATTTGTAAGTCATCAGGAATCTCCATACTGTATTGTTCTCATAATACAGTATGGAGAGATCAGGTCAAGTCGGTGCTTGTTAGGGCTCTATTGTTGCACCGGGATTAGCCGCATTAACGACGCCCCCATCAACGATCAGGGTCGTGCCAATCACATAATCCCCTGCGCTGCTCGCAAGGTAGATGGCGGCTGCAGCCATGTCTTCGGGTCGACCAATACGTTTTGCAGGAATGCCTTTTTCGACCGCATCTTCATGGTCGCGTGCCGCCTTGTTCATGTTCGAAGCAAAAGCGCCGGGAGCGATACCGGACATGATAATATCTTCCGAGACCAGTTTTGAGGCCATTTTGCGGGTCAAGTGAACCACTGCCGCCTTCGATGCCTGATAGCTGTAAGTCTCCCAAGGATTGACCTTGAAGCCATCAATGGAGGCAATATTGACGACTTTGGCCGGACGCTCAAAACTGGCAGCGGCTTTTAATTGGGGATGCAGCGCCTGTGTCAGGAAGAACAGACCTTTGACATTGGTGTCCATGACCTTGTCCCAGCCGGATTCGGGAAAGCTCAGATATTCTTCACCCCAGGCCACGCCAGCATTATTAATGAGGATGTCGAGCTTCTCTTCATACTTGGCCAGCTCGGCAGCGAGAGCTTTACAACCGTCAACGGTGCTAACATCACCGGGAATGGAAATGCAGTTGTCGCCCATTTCAGCAGCGGCCGCATCACAGGCATCGGCTTTTCGGCCTGAGATATAGACCTTGGCACCCTGGGCCAAAAATCCTTCCGAAATCATCCGTCCAATGCCGCGGTGACCGCCGGTAACCAGAGCAACACGGCCTTGGAGAGAAAACAGCTTGTTAAAATCCATCATTATGTCCTTTTAGTAGCCATGCATTTCGGCAACGAGATTGGTGTGATAATTGGCGTCACCCATGAACTCGGCAAGCGCGCGATCACGCTTCATGTAGAGCCCGATGTCATATTCATCCGTCATTCCAACGCCGCCATGCATCTGCACGCCTTCTTTGACCGACAGCGATGTTGCTTTACTGGACTTGGCTTTCGCGACAGATACCATCAGTTCGGCTTTGGATGAGCCTTCATCAAGCATCTGCTGCGCCTTCAGAACCGCTGCCCGCGCAATTTCCATCTCGCTGTAAAGATGGGCGGCACGATGTTGCAGCGCTTGAAAGGTGCCGATAATCGTGTCGAATTGTTTGCGGCCCTTGATATATTCCACGGTGATATCCATCGCGCCTGCGCCAACACCAAGAGTCTCAGCAGCCGCGCCTGTCCGGCCCGCATTCAACATCCGCTGAAGCACTGCACCGCCTTCATCAACTTCACCGATTACTGCATCAGCATCAACAACCACGCCGTCAAATTCGACATGGGCAGCCATTGCGCTATCAACCAAGCGTACGCTGTCACGGGAGAGGCCATTGGCACTTGTATCGACAGCAAACAGAGTCAGCCCTTTTTCATCACCTGCGCTGCCGCTCGTCCGCGCAGCTACAATCAATGTGTCGGCGGAGCCGCCCTGCACGACAAATTGCTTTTTGCCGTCCAGCTTGAAACCATTTCCTTCGCGGGTCGCCGCCATAGATATCTGGTCTGGTCGGTGCTTGGCCCCTTCATCAATTGCAAGTGCCAACACACTGTCACCAGATAGAATTCCGGGGAAATATTTCTCGCGCAATGCTTTCCCACCAGCGTTAAGCGCTTCCACGCCTGCAACTGCCGTGGTCAAAAACGGAGAGGGCGTCAAATTGCGTCCAATCTCTTCGAGGACAACGCCGGCTTCTACATTGCCAAGGCCAAGACCGCCTTCATCTTCCGACACCAAAATTCCGGTGAAACCCATTTCTGCAAACTGCTTCCAAAGCGCATGCGAGAAACCATCTTTGCAATTTTTGTCCCGAAACTCACGAAGATGAGCGACACTGCCTTCGCCCTTCATAAAGTCGGCTGCGCTATCCTGCAGCATTTTTTGGTCGTCATTCAAGTAAAGCGGCATCGCTTTTTTCCTTCTAATAGGGTTGTTTAATTGCCGTCGCGATTAGGCGTTGGGCAATTGCAATATCTGTTTGGAAACGACGTTCAGCATCACTTCGCTGGTACCGCCTTCAATACTATTGGCCTTGGTTCGGAGCCAACCACGCGCGGTCAGTCCGCCATTAGATGCATCGCTTTCCCATTCCAATACTTCACTGCCGCCTGCTGACATGATCAGTTCATGGCGGCGCTTGTTGATTTCGGTCCCGGCATATTTCATCATGTTAGGCTGCGCCGGATGGCAAAGATTGGCTTTAAAAGTGTCACCGAAACGTTCGGCCATCGCGCGGAAGGCAAGCACATCGATATCCATCTCCGCCATCTGGGCGCGAAGCATTGGATCATCCAGGCGGCCCATTTCATCGCGGCCATATTGATCGGCAAATTTTGAACCCAGTGACGTTGCCCCGGAAGAGCCATCACCCGAAATCATGCTGCGTTCGTGCCCCAGCAGATATTTGGCAACATCCCAACCGCGGTTTACTTCGCCAACTACCGAGGAAACACCGTCGCCATATGTTTTCGGCACCTCGACATCAGCGAAAAATGTCTCACAAAATGCGGATTGTCCGGAGATCAGAACGATAGGTTTCGTCTCAACACCCTTGGTCGTCATGTCGAACAGCATGAAGCTTATGCCTTTATGCTTGGTCGATTTGTCAGTCCTCGTCAGACAGAAAATCCAATCCGCTTTATCGGCATAGCTGGTCCATATTTTCTGACCATTGATGAGATAATGATCACCCTTGTCTTCTGCGGAGGTTTGCAGCGATGCAAGATCGGAACCTGAGCCTGGCTCAGAATAGCCCTGACACCAACGCACTTCACCGCGGGCAATTGGTGGCAAGAAATGTAGCTTCTGCTCTTCGGTGCCAAAATGCAGCAGCGCGGGCCCAAGCATCCAGATGCCAAAGCTCGAAAGCGGCGATCGCATTTTCAGACGCCCCATTTCCTGCAGCAAGATCTTGGTTTCAGCACGCGACAAACCGCCGCCGCCATATTCCTTTGGCCAATCAGGAACGGTCCAGCCTTTGGCGGCCATTTTATCCATCCACTCTTTCTGGCCGGGTTTGAAAGTCGGGTTTTTGCCGCCCCAGCATATATCGCTTTCATCAACAACAGGCTGTCGCATTTCGGGCGGGCAGTTTGCTTCTAGCCAAGCAGCAGTCTCTTTGCGGAAGCTTTCAAGATCGGACATGGTGGTGATTCCTTTAATTGATCGATTAAGAGTTGACTATCATAGGTTGCGCCCAAGGTTCAATGATCGCCTCGTATTTCCGGACAGAAATTTTTCCGGTTAAAACCGGTGCCGGATTCCGTAGCGTAAGCAGGACGACATTACGGAATCGATTGACGAACTTTTTATGTGCAGCCTATGCAAGAGACAAAAAAGGAGCAGGACTGGATGTGTAAGACTGACAAAATTTGGGAAACAAAGCCCGAATCAGCTTGCCCGATGATGCGGCACACGGCTCGCCATATTGCAGACAAATGTCCATGAGCGCCGCTTCGGAAACACTGCCACTGAAATCGAAGCTGGCCTACGGTTTCGGATCCGTTGCATATGGTATCAAGGACAATGGCTTCGCCACTTTCCTGCTGTTCTACTATAATCAAGTCGTCGGACTGCGCGCCGATCTTGTCAGCCTGGCTATCGCGCTCGCTCTTATTGCCGACGCCTTTATCGATCCGGCAGTTGGGCAGATGAGCGATCGCACCCGGACCAAAATTGGTCGGCGCCACCCATGGCTATACAGCGCAGTGATTCCCATCGCCTTGATCTGGATCGCCCTGTGGCACCCCCCGGAACTCAGCGAATGGGGCACATTTGCCTATCTGTTTTTCATTGCCATGGCCGTCCGTATGGCGTTTTCGGCCTATGAAGTGCCGGCACTGGCCCTGTTGCCCGAACTGAGCCGGGATTATCATGACCGGACGGCGATCATGCGATACCGATTCCTTTTCGGCTGGGGCGGCGGCATTTTTGTGATGTTCCTCGCTTACGCTTTTTTCCTGACTCCCACCGCGGAATATGCGGATGGCCAGCTCAATCCGGCGGGGTACAGTGGATACGCAATTTTTGGCGCTTGCCTCATGGCCATTGCGGCGCTGTCTTCCGCTATCGGCACTCATAAGAGGATTGTCCGCCAGTATCGGGAAGCCACCGAATATCCGCAATCCGCCGAGACCTTCGGCGAGATCATGCAAGCTTTCCGCTATCGACCTTTTCTACTCCTTATGTTCGCGGGCGTTTTTGCCTTTACCAACCAGTGGCTGATCTTCGCGCTTTCCATTTATCTGTTCACTCATGTTTGGGAGTTTACCCAGGCCAATTTCACCGCCTATTCGGCCTTGCTGCTTGTCGCTGCTATCGTGGCCTTCATCATGGTCACCCCGATTTCGAAAAAGCTCGGCAAGGCACATGCCGCCGCTTGGCTCGCGCTCGTGACATTGCTACTCGGCACCCTCCCCTACTGGCTGCGTTTTGCTGGCCTGTTTCCGGAGCCAGGAGATCCGGTAATGGTGCCTCTGCTCTTCGCTTTCCTAATCAGTTCAACTGCCTCCGGGATCTCGGCTATGATTCTCACTCTGTCGATGATCGCCGACGTCTCGGACCAATATGAGCATGATACCGGAAAACGTACCGAGGGGCTGTTCTCGTCGGGCATGTTTTTCATGCAGAAAGTGGTCAATGGGCTAGGAATCTTGTTGTCCGGATTGATCATCGCTCTGGTCGGCCTGCCACAGGGTGCCGCGAGTGGCACTGTTGACCCCGATATTGTCGACAATCTGGCGCTTTTCTATGTGATTCTTGCCACAGCGATCGCGCTGATCGGGGCTTGGGCCTACACATTGTTTCCGCTCGGCGAAAAGGATCATGAAGAACGGATGTCTGCCCGCGCTGCGGAGTAGAATTTTTCCGAGTTCGGGCACGTTTCCCTGTGGCAAAGCTGCAGAGCCTCTGATAAGTTAATCGCATAGTTAAATCGAAACGCTTTCGAAAAGGATAGAAGCATGGATTTTGATCTCACGGAGAAGCAGGAATATTGGCGCAATCAGGTACGTGAGCATATTGAAAACCACATCCGACCGCGCATTGCTGATTATAAAGCGGAAGATGCATCTGGAGATCGCTGGAAAGTTCTCCAAGTCATTGAAGAGGAAAAGGTCAAAGCGAAAGAAAAGGGAATCTGGAACCTTTTCATGCCGCCGGCCAACCCGAACCTAACGCATATTGACGAAGTATTTGAATTTGACGGTCCAGGCCTTACCAACCTTGAATATGCTCTGTGCGCTGAAGAAATGGGGCGTGTGGGTTTCTCGTCCGAAGTGTTTAACTGTTCCGCTCCCGATACAGGCAACATGGAAGTTTTCCATCGTTACGGAACGCTGGAGCAAAAAGAACAATATCTACGTCCCTTGATGAACGGTGAGATCCGGTCTGCATTTCTAATGACCGAGCCGGCTGTCGCATCCTCCGACGCCACAAACATCGAAACAGCGATCGTTCGTGATGGCGATGAATATGTTATCAATGGCCGCAAATGGTGGTCGTCCGGCCTTGGCGATCCGCGCTGTAAAATCGCGATTGTCATGGGCAAGACCAGCTTTGAAGGCAGCCGCTATACACAGCAGTCTCAGATATTGATGCCAACCGATGCCCCAGGGGTAAAAATCATCCGCCATTTACCAGTGTTCGGTTATGATGACGCCCCCCACGGCCATATGGAAGTTGAGATGAAGGATGTTCGTGTTCCTGCGTCTAATATCATTCTCGGCGAAGGCCGCGGCTTTGAAATCGCGCAAGGCCGCCTTGGGCCTGGCCGTATCCATCACTGCATGCGCACCATTGGCGTTGCCGAAGAAGCACTCGAAAAGATGGTCAAGCGCCTGCAGTCACGCATTGCTTTTGGGAAACGCATTTCCGAACATAGTGTTTGGGATGAGCGCGTCGCCCGCGCCCGTATCGATATCGATATGAGCCGGCTGCTTTGTCTAAAAGCGGCTGATATGATGGATAAAGTCGGTAATAAATATGCCAAAGCTGAAATCGCGATGATCAAGGTTCAGGCCCCGTCCATGGCGTTGAAAATTATCGATGATGCCATTCAGGCCCATGGCGGCGGCGGTGTCAGCGACGACTTTGGTCTTGCCAATGCCTATGCACATCAACGCACGCTGCGTCTGGCCGACGGCCCAGATGAGGTTCACAACCGGACGATTGCCAAGATGGAATATGGCAAATATGCCGAAACCGCTGATGGTAACAAGATGAAGCAGGAGTTTTCGTCGGGCGATCTGGCCGTCACACGATAAAGAGGGAGGGCACGAGCCCATGAAAGCAGCAGTCTTGGTAGAGGCGGGCCAACCGCTTGAAATAGAAGAGGTCACAATCTCCAAACCGGGACCGCATGAAGTGCTGATCCGAACGGCGGCCTGCGGACTTTGCCATTCTGACCTGCATTTTATCGATGGCAGTTACCCGCATCCCTTGCCCGCCATACCGGGGCATGAGGCTGCGGGCATTGTCGAAGCCATTGGCAGCGAGGTCCGCACCGTCGCTGTGGGTGATGCTGTTATTTCCTGCCTTTCGGCTTTTTGCGGACATTGCGAATTTTGCGTCTCGGGCCGCATGTCTCTGTGTCTTGGCGCCGACACGCGGCGGGCCGAGGGAGACAGCCCGCGGATTACCCGTCCAGACGGATCACCTGTCGCGCAAATGCTCAACCTGTCCGCTTTTGCAGAGCAAATGCTGATTCATGAACATGCTTGCGTCCGTATCAATCCCGATATGCCGCTCGATCGCGCCGCTGTTATTGGCTGTGCGGTGACGACTGGAGCGGGAACGATCTTTAACGCCTGCGACGTTACGCCGGGCGAAAGCGTAGCCGTGGTCGGCTGTGGCGGCGTTGGTCTCGCGACAATTAATGCGGCAAAAATTGCTGGCGCCGGAAAGATTATCGCGGCGGATCCGATCCCGGAAAAACGCGAACTGGCGGTGAAGCTGGGTGCGACTGATGTCGTCGATGCTATGGCAGAAGATGCCGCCGAACAGATTTTGGAAATGACCCACGGCGGGGTTGACCATGCCATTGAAGCGGTCGGTCGTCCGGCATCCGGAGACTTGGCTGTCGGATCGCTCAAGCGCGGCGGTACAGCGACAATCCTGGGGATGATGCCGCTGGATCATAAGGTTGGTCTTAGCGCCATGGATTTGCTCTCCGGCAAGAAATTGCAGGGCGTGTTAATGGGCGAAAATCGCTTTCCGGTTGATATTCCGCGCCTTGTTGACTTTTATCTGCGCGGCCTGTTGGATCTGGACAGCATTGTTGCGGAAACCATCCCATTGGAACAGATTAATGATGGTTTTGAAAAAATGAAAAAAGGTGATGCGGCGCGTTCTGTGATCACTTTTGCTTAACTAGCTAGGGAAGTTTGATGAATCCACAAGAAGATATGACCGGCACCATGGCGGTACCGGACAAGGACAAGCTGGACGAAGCCAGCCTTACCAAATGGATGGAGGCGAATGTTGAAGGCTTTACTGGCCCTTTGACCCTCTCAAAATTCAAAGGCGGTCAATCCAACCCGACATATAAAATTGAAACACCGGGAACCGATTATGTCCTTCGCAAAAAGCCATTTGGCAAATTGCTGCCATCGGCCCACGCCGTTGATCGCGAATTCCGGGTAATTGCTGGATTGCACCCCACCGGATTTCCTGTCGCAAAGCCATATGGCCTGTGCGACGATGATGATGTCATTGGAACCATGTTCTACATCATGGGCATGGCCGATGGGCGGACGCTTTGGGACGGCACTTTGCCAGGCATGGAGCCTGAGGAACGGCGTGCGATCTATTTTGAAATGATAGACACGCTTGCCCAGCTTCATAGCTATGATCCCGCCGAGTTAGGACTGGAAAAACACGGGAAATCAGGCAATTATTGCGAACGCCAGATTTCTCGATGGACGCAACAGTATAAATTGTCAGAGCTGGAAACCATTCCGGAGATGGATCAGCTTATTGAATGGCTGACAAAGACCATTCCGGAACAAAAAGGCTTTGGCATTGTTCATGGCGATTACCGCCTCGACAATATGATCTTTGCCCATGACAAACCCAAAGTTATCGCGGTGCTGGACTGGGAATTGTCTACGCTTGGCGATCCCATTGCCGATTTTGCCTACTGGCTGATGGCCTATGAAATGGAACCAGAGGGGCGCAGCGGCCTGAAAGGCGTTGATCTGGAGGCTCTTGGCATTCCGTCTCGCGAAGAGGCCATTGCCCGCTATTGTGAAAAATCAGGCCTTGATGACTTGCCTCCGATGGACTGGTATCTTGCCTATAACCTTTTCCGGATTGCCGCCATTTTGCAGGGCATCCAGAAGCGTGTAGTAGATGGTACAGCAAATAGCGCAGCGGCCGCTGAAATGTCGGACCGGGTAACGCCATTGGCGCAAGCCGGATGGGAAGCAGCAAAACGCGCCGGTGCTTGAACCAAAGCTAACAGGAGCAGAAACATGGCGGACCTTCAAGACAAAGTAGCCATCGTAACTGGCGCGGGCAGCGGCATTGGCAGGGCGTCGGCGCTGTTGTTCGCTGAGCATGGTGCAAAAGTAATCGCCAGTGATGTTACTGACGCGGTCGAGGAAACGGCCAAAGGTTCTGATGGCGATATTATTGCGATCAAGGCCGATGCTGGTTCTGAGGGCGATATCGAAATGCTGGTCGATGCAGCTGAGCAGAAATTTGGCGACCTGCACGTTTTTTTCGCCAATGCCGGTATTGGGGGAGGATTTGAAGGCATATTCGATAGCAGCGTAGCCGAGTGGCAGGAAGTGCTGCGCGTCAATTTGATCGGGCCGTTTCTCGCTGCCAAATATGCAGGCAAAGTCATTGCCGACAGTGGGCATGGCGGATCGATCATCTGTACAGCCAGTGTTGCTGGCATTCGATCCGGTGCCGGCGGACCGGCTTACTCTGCGTCAAAAGCAGGGGTGATCAATCTTGTCAAAGTGGCCGCGCAACAATTTGCTACCGCCAATGTCCGCTGCAATGCCATTTGCCCCGGTATCACCGAGACCGGTATGACCCAGTTTATCTACGATAAAGCTCGGGAGAAAGGCAAAGAGGACCGGCTTGGTTACCTCAATCCCTTGCGCCGCGGGGCCAATCCGATTGAGATGGCGGAAGTTGCCTTGTTCTTGGCATCCGACCGGTCATCCTATGTCAATGGGCAGGCAATTGCGGTCGATGGGGGACTAAGCGCTTCGCACCCGGTGACTCGTCAGGAATTTGGCCGGACAGCCGTGTAATTAGTTCGCAAAAGCGAGCTCACCATTGCCCAATTGAACAAAATCGACGCGGCCATTTGTCGTGCCGCATAGAAATGTCGTTTGTGCTTTCCCGGATAGATTGCCTTCGACACGCCAGCCAGCACCATCGCGCGCAACCGATTGAATCTGAGAAACACGTGCATCGTCCCCAGCCTGACGCTCGGCGGCGTTGGAGCAAACATTAATTGCCGTATCCATGGATCCCGTACTGCGATCATCGCGGCTGTCGGACCGGCGATCATCGGACCGGCGATCGTCATAACGCCGGTCATCACTGCGCCTATCATAGCGATAATCGCGATCATCATAGCGACGATCCCGCTTGTTCTTTGAAGCGGCACTGGCGATTGCGGCGATACCGCCAATGATCAAGACACCCGCCAAAACATCACCGGCGTCAACCCGGTTCCGATGCCGACGGTAGCCACGGCCATAGCCATATCCGCGATAACCCCGATACCCACGATATCCGCGCCAGCCTTCTGCCTTGTCACTCTCGGCTGTCCACCCCAGACTATCCAGATCGATCAGCGGCGCAGCTGCTGGTGCAGGCTTCACCGGCGCTGCCATTGCAGGCGCAAATCCGGTAAATACCAAAGCCGTTGATGCAACGGCTGCTGAAATTGTCTTTTGAAAACTCATAACGCATACCCCCAGTTTCCCTAGATTCTGTAGCTCAGAATCCAGTCATATACCATAAATAGTTGGTTCAGCCTGTCGCCAGGCTGAACCATTTTCTTATATCCTGTAACCTTAGTAACGATGTCTAAGGTCTTTGAGGCGTACACCTGATACCCGGCGACCTTCGACATAGCAGGTGAATTTACCGCGGTCATAGCTACGCCGATATCCGCGATAGCCGTCCTTCACTACGAGCCGGCCTTTGATCTTGTAACCATAGCGGGTCCGTTTCACATCACGGATCTGGGTCACGTCAGCCCGGCCATAATAGCTCGCCTTGCGCTCCGCAGCCCGGACACATTTGTTCACCGCCCGGCGCGGCCTGATCCGCTTACGATCGCCATAGCCATAACGGCGGTCACGATAGTCACGGTCATAATAGCTGCTGCTATACTTATCCTTTTTGCTCGATGATAAGATCGCCGCCAGTCCGCCGAGCACTACTGCTCCGGCAATTACTTCTCCGGCACCAATGCCATCCCGATCATAATCCTTGGCCATAGCCGGTGTCGCAGAAAAGGCCATCGCAGTTGCGGCAGCGGTTCCGACGATTGCTGTTTTAAGACTGTTCATCTCTAAGTTCCTTCTACTCCACTCGAGAACCTTTTCCGAGCTTGCAAAGCCTTTTTAGAGAAGGGCGGTTGAGTGAAGACTGAACCTTCCTGTCAGCGATTGTTCAGGTTAGTGGCTATTTTTATGAACGGCAATATTCCAGCTTTTCTGCGGAAGAGAAGCGAAGTTTACAAAGTTCACAGTCCCCTATGGGCATTTGCGACAACGCGGATGCTGGCAGAAACAAAATGTCTTTTTTACCGATTCATCAAACATAGGAAATTGACTCCGAAATCAGGAGCAGCTTTCGACTCTATCATGAAACAGGCTGTGTAGGACAGCCACCGATCCAACAATTGATGATCTTCCTATCGAAGACAGAATCAAAAAGGCCGGAGATGTTTCCACCCCCGGCCTGTCATTCGATATTGAGGGCTTTAGAAACCCTTGCGAACGGTCAAACCAAATGTCCGGGGCTGACCGACCCGGAAAGCGGTTCGCGCGCGCCCACCGCGCTCCCGGTCAAAGGACAGCAGCGCGTTTTCATCAAAGACATTCTTCACATAGATTGTCACATCCAGCTGATTGTCGAGCTTGACCCCGGCGCTGAGATTGACCAGCTCATAGGACGGCAGTTTCAGATCGATAACCGTTGCATCATTGCCGGTAGCACCGCCAAATGGCAGTCCGGAGACAAAGGAACGCGGATTATCAACCTGGTCGCTTGGCTGTGTGAACCGGCTTCCGACATGCTGTGCGGATGCACTGATAAAGGCTTCACCCGGACCGATTGGCCAGCTGTAGGTCGCATCACCGGATATCTGGAATTTCGGTACCGAGGGAAGCCGGTTGCCGTCTTCCACACCGCCCAACACATTACCGGCGCCGTCCACGACGGTAGAGTCAAATTCGGCTTCCAATATGGAACCGGATAGGCCGATATCCAATCCAGTGAGCACTTCTGCCGACAATTCCCATTCCAGACCAAGCGTATGGGCCTCTGGCACGTTGAAGGTAATCCGCGAAGAACAGGACCCAGCATCCAGCGTCACCTGCAAATCGCTGATATCGGTGTAGAAGGCCGCCGCGTTGAAGGTAATCCCGCCGGTCTGTGCTTTGACCCCGACCTCATAGTTCCATAGCGATTCATCATCATAATCCTGGAAGGAACCGAAGATGGCCGCATCTTGCGGTGAACATAGCGGAATATTCAGCGGATCATTCACACCGCCAAGCCTGAAGCCTTGTGATGCTTGTGCATTGACCGAAATATCATCGGTTATGTCATAGTTGATCAGCAAACGCGGCGTGAAACCATCGGACGATGTCACATCGACAACGCCGCTATCTCCATTGGCGAACAAACCGCCCGTGGTGATCATACGGGTTTCTTCGAAATCATAATAGCGCCCACCGGCCGTTATGGTCAGACTGTCGGTGAGATCGAAACTGGCTTCCGCAAAGGCTGCAAATTGTTCGATATCATAGTCCAGATCTGAGTTGAACGGTGAGTCAGCTCCAAATCCGTTTGCGACAGCTGCTGATGTTCCAGCACCCAAGGTTGCATCGGTCGCCGCATCATAGCCGGGTGTTGGCAGGCGTTGGCGATATTCACGTGTAACCGACGAATAGAAACCGCCCACGACCCATTGGAACCGACTGTCATTATTGGAGGAGAACCGGACCTCTTGGGAGATTTGTGACAGATCAGTCGTGTCTCGCAGATTGGAAGGCAGCAATACCGCAGCATCCGGAAAGCCAAGGTCAACTGATACCGAGCCGGTCAATGCACTCGCATCACGGCTGACCAATATTTCACGATCCGTATAGCTGGTAACAGCTGTGAAGTTTACAGTGCCCAAATCCGCATTGAACGTCAGATCGGCAATCATCGTCTGATCTTCGAAAGCTTCGTCCAACAACAAATATTGCTGCCGCTCACCCAGTTGAATGTCAGGCCGCGTGGTTGTGAACGGATTGGCGAACAGGTTGAACACTTCCTGGCGGTTGAAACCATCGGACTTGATTTCCTGGTAAACAATCCGCGGCGTGATGGTCATGCCTTCGACCGGTTGCAGCGTCAGCGCCAAACGGCCGCCATAACGCTCACCGCTATTCACGTCGTCCTCTGACGCGCCGCCTTCGCCCAATGCCTCAATAAAGCCGCCAAATTGCGTATAATAACCAACCGCACGTAGCGCGAGTTTATCTTCGATCAGTGGAACGTTGAACGCACCTTTCACACTGTAACCCAGATCATCGCCGTCAACGAGGTTGATATCGCCCTCGGCAACACCTTCAAGCTCATTCAAATTGGGTTGATTGGTGATGTAACGAATGGTGCCGCCGATAGAACCGGAACCAAATAACGTGCCTTGCGGACCACGCAATGTTTCCACGCGATTGAGGTCAAACAGGTCAAGATCCGGCGTAAACAGGGACAGCGAAATGACGGATTCATCCAGATAGACTCCGACCTGCTCTTTCACGCCGGGCTGGTCGCGAACAATCTGTCCCGCCGATACGCCGCGAATAGCGACCTGACTTTGACCGGGCCCCAGATTTTGGATGGATAGGCCCGCGACATTGCGCGAGATATCTTCCAGCGTAGCAGCTCCACTTTTTTGGATATCCGCCGCTGTCTGGGCATTGATGGAAAATGGAATATCTTGAAGATTGGCGTCCCGTTTCGTGGCCGTGACAATGATGATGTTATCATCCGCCTCTGCTGCTTCCTCCGCATCTTGCGCCCATGCAGGCTGTGACGCCATGGCAAAAGCCAATGCGGACAGACTTGCAAATTTTACTGATTTCATAGCTAAACCCTCTCGATATGTTCTGTTGTGATGACCTTTATGGTCAAATTCACAACCGAGGCTCTTTGGCCCACAACCACATTAAAATCGGGTTTTACATTTATGGGAAGGCCAAACTCTCGTTTGCCCTAGTATTTTTGACAGGGACCCATTTTCTGTGACGAATTGGTCACAGATCGGACCTATTTCGCCGATTTGGACAAAAAAAAGGGCCGGGGTGTTTTCACACCACCGGCCATAAAGTTGTTGTTCTCAGGAGGAACAAGTTGAGGTGCCGACCCCGGTATTATGGGAGGAGAAAGGTCGGCACCAAGCTGGTTAACCCTTGGCAAATTCTGGATAGGCTTCGACACCGACTTCGGTGATGTCCATACCCAGTCGCTCGTCTTCCTCAGAAGGCCGAACGCCAATGGTGAATTTCAAAATCGTCCAGACGATAGCGCTAAGCACAAAGGTGAAGGCGCCAATCGCCACTACACCCAAGGCCTGTACGCCAAGCTGTTGCGCAACGGTCAGGGTCACGCCGTCCACTTCCGACTGGGTGTTCCAGGCAACGATCAGCGTGCCCCAGATACCGGCCAGAAGGTGAACGGGAATAGCGCCCACAACATCGTCAATTTTTAGCTTGTCGAGCAGCGGAACCGCGAACACAACAATCAGGCCGCCAACGCTACCGATAAGGATAGACGCTGGAACAGACGGTGTGAGCGGTTCTGCCGTGATCGAGACCAGGCCAGCCAGTGCGCCGTTCAGCGCCATGGTGACATCTATCTTCTTGTAGAGGATCTGGGTCAGAACGATCGCGGTTACCACGCCGCCGGCTGCTGCCATATTGGTATTCACGAAGATCTTGGAAACGTCACTGACATCGCCAACCGTACCCATGGCAAGCTGTGACGCGCCGTTAAATCCGAACCAACCGAGCCACAGGATGAATGTACCCAATGTCGCCAAGGGGATATTGGAACCCGGCATCACCGTGATCTTGCCATTGACATAACGTCCGAGACGGGGGCCGATGATAAGTGCGCCAGCCAGGGCAGCCCAGCCGCCAACAGAGTGCACCAGTGTCGAACCGGCAAAGTCACTGAAGCCGCGCTGATCGAGCCAACCTGTGCCCCATTCCCAGCTACCCGTGATGGGATAGAGGAAACCGGTCAGGATCGCGACAAAGATCATGAAAGGCCAGAATTTCACGCGCTCGGCAATTGTGCCTGACACGATGGATGCGGTCGTCGCACAGAAAACCATTTGGAAGAACCAGTCAGATGCGACGGAATAGCCGGTATCGACATCGGCTTCGCCGACCGCCTGCATACCATACGGGCCAAAGCTGCCGATCCAGCTGGTAACGTCTGTATACATCAGATTATAGCCGGTGACCCAGAACATGATGCCAGCGAGTGAATAGAGGCCGATATTTTTCAGGCACTGCATGGAGACGTTTTTCGAGCGTACCAGCCCCGCCTCCAGCATCGCAAAGCCAGCGGCCATCCACATGACCAGGAAACCGCCGATCAGGAACAGCAGCGTGTTGAAAATATAAGCGACATTGGCGCTCGGGTCCGCCACTTCGGCCGCTTCCTGCGCCAACACAGGTGATGCCATCCCGATGGCCATCAATCCCGCAGATAAGGTAAGAATTTTTCTCATTATTGTAATTCCCTGTTTAGATCGCGGTATCGCCGGTTTCACCGGTGCGAATTCGGACCGCGTTGTCCAAGCCCATGACGAAAATTTTGCCATCACCAATGGACTCCGTGCCGGCCGTGTTTTGAATGGCTTCAACGGCTTGCGCAGCGAGTTCACTGCTGCATGCAATTTCCAGCTTCACTTTCGGAACCATGTTGGTTGTATATTCGGCGCCGCGATAAACCTCGGTCTGACCCTTTTGACGACCGAAGCCTTTGACTTCCGATACGGTCATGCCGGCAATCCCGACTTCGGTCAGCGCGTCTCGCACATCGTCGAGCTTGAATGGCTTTATTATGGCAATGATAAATTTCATTATGCCCCCTTCTTTGTTACCGGCGAATAACGTCGCAAAGGGTGTGCCAGAATCACAAGTAATTGAATCACATGGAAAAAATTGATTCTAATTTCTAAACAAAGAGTAAATTTTGTGCAGTGCGGCAGGATTGCCTAATTTTTAGGCAGCGCCTTTTTCCATCCGTTCAAGAATGTCAGGAATGATCGCTGCAGTCTCCCGGCGGCCTATTTCGATCAGTTCATCGGCCTTGGTAAAATTCTGCATATCAATATGGCCAACAGGTGGCGACAGGGCAAAATCCGGGGGATCAAGCGCCAGGGAATAGCGCCCCAGATTGCGGAGGGACAGACCAATAGAAGCTTTCACAATGGCAATGCTATTGGGATATTTTCCATCGTCCCGGCTGATCCCGGCCATTTCGGCACGGTTGACGAAATCATCTTGCAAATTGACCGACAGGCACAGCGCATCGGGTGCCATTTCCCTTGCCGGAGAAACCGGTACTGGCAAGGCCGCACCGCCATCCACCAGCAACCGGCCATCATATTCCACAGGTTTAAAAATACCGGGCAGAGACATGGAAGCGCGAACCGCCGGTACCAGCTTGCCACTATTCATGATGATTGTGTCACCGGTCTTGAGATCGGCGGCGACCGCAGCGACCGGAATGGACAGATCGGCAAAGGTCAGGCTGCCCAGCTGTTCGTCCAGCTCTTTCTCAATCGTCCGCGCACCCATGACCGCGCCGCGTTTGAAATGCGGGTCCATGAAGCGGATCAGGGTCCGCAAGCTGGCCGTGCGTGCCGTTTCCTCAAGATAATCGAGTTTCCCAGCCGCAAAGCTGGCACCCGTAATCGCTCCGATCGATGTGCCTGAGATAGCGGCAATTTCAATCGGCGAATCCTCCAGCGCGCGCAGCACACCAATATGGGTCCAGCCCAGACCAGCGCCGCCGCCAAGAGCCAGCGACAACTTCATAACGCCACGTCCTCAGCCAATATGGCTTTGGCTTCGTCCAAATCTTCTTTGAGCACCATGACCCGAGCCGGCAAGGCAATCCCTGCCCCTTCGACAATGTTCACACCGCTGTCGAAGCAAACCGCGCCGATGCCGGCCGCTTCGAGCCGCCCCCGGATGATCTCCGCTTCATAACCATGCATATGGCGAGACAGTTCAACGAGACTCATTGGCTTTAGCCATCGCCGCCAAAATAACGGTCGGTCGCGCGCGTCGGCAGGCCATCAATGCTCTGTACCCGGCCAGCGGTCTTTTCCATCCATTTATCCGGATCGGATTGCCGGTGATATTTGACCAAGGTTTCGCGCTCTGACTTCAATTCCATCTGCGGTACGCCCCAGCCGCAACTGGTCTGCACATTGTCCACTGCGATATCGAATATCTGCCGCGTGCCTGGTAATATTTCGAAATGCGCCGCCAGCTCATCCCACCCCTCATCCTGCGGCAGGACCGGCTTCCCGGTGCCGTAAAGCCGCATGATCAGCGCCGGATTGGCGAAATTGTTGAACATGATTGTCACCCGGCCATCAGCAATCAGATGCGCGTGGGTTTCATTGCCGGAACCGGCAAGGTCAAGATAAGCAACCCGCTTCGGCCCCAAAACCCGAAAGGCATCATAGCCCTTGGGCGATAGATTGATCCGCGCATCCGGGGCCGCAGTCGCGACGAAAAATATCGGCTGCTTTGCGATAAACGCTGTGTGATCTTCCTTCAGTGCGTCAAAAAATTCGGCCATATTTTCTTTCCCGTTCAGTTGAACTGTCGCCCTAAAACCAGCATCCATATCAAAGCTGCGGCCCCGTGAATCAATATCACCGGCCAAAGCGACCGCGAAACAATGCGGATATGCGACAAGATAATACCAAAAATCAGCATGGCAAAGCAAAAGGAAGGCATCGCAAGCGCATCATTCCATTTGGTTTGGTTGATCGTCGCGTAAACGGGATAGAAAGATGCAAAAGCAATAGTGGCCAGCCAAGCGCCCCAGCGCGGACTGAACTTTGCAAGGGCGGATAACAAAACACCACGAAACACCAGTTCGGCGGGAATGGCGGAAATCAAGAACGCGACAAATATGGCCATAACCGCTTCTTGCCAGAGATCCACCGGATACCAATAAGCCCATCCGCCCAAAAATCCGATAAACCCTACAATGGCAAGCACCGGTATGGCGAGGCGCAAAGCCGCTATCCATTGCCCGGCATCCGGCCAGGTTTTGAGCGCAGTCCATGTTTCCTGAAATATGATCCGCACAGCGCCTGCTCTACCAACTGGCCCCTTCGTCAATCGCGACCTGTTCATCCGGACGGGTTTCTCGGCCCAGCACTTTGTTGCGGTGCGGGAAGCGCCCAAATTTGACGATAACATCGCGATGCGCCTTGGCATATTTGATGTTGTTTTCGATACCCAATGCAGTGAACAGCCCGAGCGACCGCGTCTGATCTTCCAGATCCTCGCTATGCATGAACGGCATATATAAGAACACGCGCTGATCTTCCGTCAGCTGCTCATCCAGCTGCCGATCAATGGCAGCCTTGGCAATTTGCAGCGCGAGATGGTCGGTGGCAAAGGCTTCTGCACTGTTCCGGAATATGTTTCGCGGAAATTGATCAAACAATATTATCGCTGCAAGAGCCGCTTCTGCGGTACTCAAAAAATCTGTCGCAACCTTTGTCTTTTGCTCTTCCCAAAGTTCGGCAAAGCGTTCTATTATCTGCTCATCAACCTTTGCAACGGAACCGAACCAGTCATCCGGACCCAACTCCTCAAACCAGAAATGAATGATTTCGGCTGACCAATTGTCGGCCATCAAGCAGCAGTGCCCCCAACGGTCAATCCATCTACCAGTAACGTCGGCTGCCCAACGCCGGCTGGCACTGACTGCCCGCCCTTACCGCACACGCCAATGCCTTCGTCCAGGGCCATATCATTGCCGATACCGGTCACTTTGGTCAGCGCGGTCGGACCATCACCAATCAGCGTCGCGCCTTTTATGGGTGCGCCCAATTTGCCGTTTTCGATTTTATAAGCCTCGGTACAGGAGAAGACGAACTTGCCGGAGACAATGTCCACCTGTCCGCCGCCGAAGCTCTTGGCATAGATGCCGTTTTTCACGCGGCCCATAAGCTCGTCCGGATCATCCTTGCCGCCCCGCATGAACGTGTTGGTCATCCGCGGCATCGGCGCATGAGCATAGCTTTCACGGCGACCATTGCCGGTTGCCGGAACACCCATCAGGCGCGCGTTGAGCCGATCCTGCATATAGCATTTGAGGATACCATCCTCGATCAGGACATTTTCCTGCGTCGGCGTGCCTTCGTCATCAATGCTCAGCGATCCGCGCCGTTCGTTGATCGAACCGTCATCGACAACCGTTACACCAGGCGCGGCTACCCGCTCGCCAATTCGGCCGGAAAAGGCGCTTGTGCCCTTGCGGTTGAAATCGCCTTCGAGGCCGTGACCTATGGCTTCGTGCAGAATGATGCCGGGCCAGCCAGGGCCAAGCAAAACGGTCTGTTCACCGGCAGGCGCATCGACGCTCTCAAGATTGACCAACGCCTGGTTCAACGCTTCATCAACAGCCCGGTTCCAGCGTGCTTCCTCAAATAGCTGGTCGTAAAGATAACGTCCGCCCATACCGAAGCTGCCGGTTTCGCGGCGCCCATTTTGTTCTGCGACAATGGAAACATTGAGCCGCACCAGAGGCCGCACATCGGTAGCCACGAATCCATCAGGACGGACAATCTCGACCACGCTCCAACTGCCGGACAGCCCAACAGAAACCTGCGCCACACGCGGATCACGGGCACGGGCAGCGGCGTCAATTTCTTGACACAGAGCGACTTTTTTCGCGAACGGAATGGCTTCTAACGGGTTGGCTTCGCCATAAAGATGCTGGTTGGATCCACGTGGCGGTGGGGCCGGATCACCCTTGGCAGGATCAAGCAGTTGCAGCGTTTGCGCCGCGCGCTTGATCGCCGCTTCGCTAATTTCGTTACTGTGCGAAAAACCGGTCATCTCGCCCGATACACCGCGCAGGCCAAAGCCGCTATCGGTGCTGTAATCGGCGGTTTTCAATCGCCCATCATCAAAGCCAAAGCTTTCTACCGCACTATATTGCAGGTAAAGTTCCCCATCATCACAGGCAGAAAGGCTACCCGAAACAAGGGCCTTGGCCCGTTCGGGATCCAAGCCATCAGGGCGATAAAGAAACGAGCGAGGGTCAATATTTTTCATCATTTCTTATATATAGAAACGAAATCGGGGCTGCGCACCCCCTTAAGTCAGATTATTCGCTGACAGATGCTTCAGCTGCGACGTCGGCAGGTCCACCGATCAATATGAAACGACGATCGCAATAGCCGCAATCGACATAGCCTTTTTCATCTATTTCCAGCCAGACACGGGGATGACCAAGCGCTGCACCACCCGGAATGTCGGATGCGCCATCACAGGCATTGCGCTTTTTTGATGTTCTTGCGGTTTCAGGTGTGTCGTTCATGACGCGGAATTAGCAACAGTGACCCGCCAGCGCAATATATTACGGTCGGCGAACCGGTTGATTTTATCAGAGATAATCAACCGTCATGATGAAACTACCCGTATAGTCGCCATCCAGCTGGTTGGCGTTAACATTCAACCGGCCACCAACAGTGAGCTGGTAAATGCCGAGCGTGCCCAAAAGGCCGCGCACGAATGTACTGAAATTCCGATTGCCATTACCAATAGCCATTTGGTCGATCAGCATGCTGTCCGAGCCATTGGTATGGGTGATGGTTGTCGTTCCGGGGATCGATATTTCAACAATCTGGTTTGGACCACCATAGATGATGAAATTGGCGCGGTTATTGGCGCCAGCGGCCGTTGTGACGCCGCCTGTCGTGCTCCGATTACCATTGCGCGTGTCGATAAACACGGTGCCAGCTGTGGCGCTCGGGATAATGCTCCCGAATTCCAGGTCGGCAATATTGACGACGGAAAGCGGGCCGATGGTTACGGCTCTTGCGTCAGCGTCTGCATCCTGCGCCAAAGCCGCCGGTGCACTGGTCATCCCGATAAGGACGATAAGCAAGCCGCCGATCAAGCGCGGTATAATCTGGTCTCTGGTCTTCATAATCTACTCACTACCCACAAAAGTCTAAACAACGCCCAATTTTCAAGGTTAATCCCCATTAACCCTTGGGCTTTCCTATTTATTCACTGATAATCAATCGTCACTTCAAAGGTGCCGCGATATGTACCCGCGGCCTGATTTGGTCCTATTCGCAACCGGCCTCCGACAAAATATGTAGCTTGGCCGGCAGCATCCAAAATCTGATCGCGCAAGCCTCCGCTGTTACCGAGCCAAAAATTATCAACCCGCATCGTCTCTGACCCGCCATCTCGGACGATATTAATGCTATTTTGTGAACGCCTTATATTCGCTTGCGCAAAGGGGGTTCCGGTCGCGGTAAACGAAGCACGGCTCTGTGCACCACCGATCGAAACCGCATCGCCGCTAAGCTGGATCAGATTGCCAGTGACAGCGTGCATACGAAAATTGCTATTTGCCGTGCCGGCAATAAAATCACCGAAAAGCAAGTCGCTATTTTTAACGACTGTGATACTTCGACTGACCGATGCCATTGTATCTGCGGACTGCGCATTTGCAGCCGAAGCGGCCACCAACGAGCACAGCGCAGGCAATAGCATTGCTGCACGCGCAAAACCGGGCTTTAACGCCCTTTTCTGGTCCCCAATTTGTTCCACATTGCCATTACTAGCGGCAAGACAAGAAAGATAAGTTTAACATCGTGCCTAAAATTTCGTTAAATGCTGTCACATTCTGTATCATTGGCGGCGCAAAGCCTTTGATTGTAGGAGACAAGATGGTTATGCGTCTGCCATGACCGAAGCTGCAATATCCATCGAAAATCTCTCCAAAACCTATCAAGGCGGCAAAAAAGCGCTGGATGGTGTCACTTTTGATGTAAAACGTGGCGAGATTTTTGGGCTTTTGGGCCCCAATGGTGCCGGCAAATCCACCCTTATCAACATATTGTCGGGCATGGTTAGCAAGACCAGCGGTTCGGCCAATATCTGGGGCTTTGATATTGATGCAGATCACCGCAATGCCAAAGCGTCCATCGGCATCGTGCCACAGGAAATAATGTTTGATCCGTTTTTCACGCCTGCAGAGTCTCTGGAGGTCGTGGCGGGACTTTACGGGATAAAGAAGTCGGAACGCCGGACGATGGAATTGCTCCGCGCCGTACATCTGGATGACAAGGCCAATGCCTATTCCCGCACGCTATCTGGCGGCATGAAACGCCGCCTTCTGGTGGCGAAGGCCATGGTCCACTCCCCGCCGATACTCGTGCTGGATGAACCAACGGCAGGCGTGGATATCGAGCTGCGGCAACAGCTCTGGGAATATGTCGAGCAGCTCAACAAATCGGGCGTCACCATCGTACTGACCACCCATTATCTTGAGGAGGCGGAAAATCTCTGTGACCGAATTGCGATTATCAACCATGGCAAGTTAATCGCGCTGAAAACGACTCCAGAACTGGTCAACATGGCGCGAGAGAAGCTGGTTGAGCTGACTTTGGACCGTGATGTTTCCCAAGAATCCGATGCGGTGACTTTCGCTGATGACCTGTTTCTCAAGGCCGAAATTGTTGGACCGCGCACGGTTGCCGTTACTTATAACAAGGATCACACCAATGCAGGCGGCGTGATGCAAGCGGTTCAAAAACGCGGCTATGAGATTGTCGATGTCACGACCAAGGAAGCCGATCTGGAAGATGTGTTCTTGAACCTGACACGCAAAGCGGCATGAGTCATTTCGACGTCATTATCGTCGGTTCCGGTGCAGCGGGACTGAGCGCGGCAATCACGTTGGCGCGAACCCACAAGGTGCTGGTGCTTGCCAAAGGGGATCTTGCCGGCGGGTCAACAGCCTGGGCACAGGGCGGTATTGCTGCGGTATTGGATGCTGGCGATACGTTTGAGAATCATATCAATGACACCATGGTTGCAGGCGCCGGGTTGAACCGGCGAGAAACCGTTGAGTTTGTGGTTGAAAACGCGCCAGCCGCGATTGAGCGGTTGGAAGAAATGGGCGTTCCGTTCAACAAGGAAGCTGAGGTTCTACATCTCACCCGCGAAGGGGGGCATAGCCACCGGCGCATCGTCCATGTCGATGATGCCACTGGTTGGGCGGTACAGGAAGCGCTGCAAAAGACCGCTGCGGCTCACCCTAATATTACCCTGCAACCCCATATGGTTGCGATTGACCTGATTGCCGATCGGCATGCCGAAACACCAACTGGCGCCAATAACGTGTGGGGTGTCTATGCGCTCAACAACGCGAATGGGCGCGTGGAAACACTGACATCACGCGCCACCATCATGGCCAGCGGCGGCGCCGGCCGGACTTATCTTTTCTCTACTGCACCGCGCAGCGCAACCGGTGATGGCATCGCTATGGCCTGGCGCGCGGGCGCGCGGGTTTCCAATATGGAAATGATGCAGTTTCACCCGACCTGCCTCTATAATCTCGAAGTCAAAAATTTCCTGATCACAGAGGCGGTGCGCGGCGAAGGTGGTCATTTGAAGTTACCGCCCCACAAAAACGGCAATGTGGATGAAGGCGGCGAACGTTTCATGGATCGCTTTGATCCAGAGCGTATGGAGCTAGCCCCCCGCGATATCGTTGCCCGCGCCAATGACCATGAGATCAAGCGGCTTGGCCTCGACTATGTCCATCTTGATATCTCGCACCGGGATCCTGAATTCGTGAAACATCATTTCCCGAATATCTACGAGAAACTGATCGGTCTGGGCATTGATATGACCAAGGAGCCGATACCTGTGGTGCCGGCCCAGCACTATACTTGCGGCGGCATTTTGATCGACCTCAATGGGCGCACCGATCTCCCCGGTCTTTATGCGGCAGGTGAAGCCAGTGAAAGCGGACTGCATGGCGCCAACCGGCTGGCCTCAAACAGCCTGCTGGAATGTTTCGTTTTCGGCGATGCAGCAGCACGCGATATCGCGACTCACTGGGACGATATGCCAGAGCCACCGGCCATTCGCCCGTGGGATGAAAGCCGAGTCACCGATAGTGACGAAGAAGTTGTCATCAAACAAACATGGACCGAGATACGCCGGTTCATGTGGAACTATGTTGGTATCGTCCGCACCACCAAACGCCTCGAACGCGCTCAGCATCGCATCGATCTACTACGCGAGGAAGTAGAAGAATATTACGGCCATTTCCGAGTCACGCAGGATTTGATCGAGCTACGCAACCTTATCGAAGTTGCGGACCTGATCGTAAAATCGGCCCTTGCCAGGAAAGAAAGCCGGGGGCTGCACTATATTGCCGATTATCCGGAACTGTTGCCGGAAGCAGTAGACACGGTTTTAAAGCCGTAAAATATCAGTTGGATACCTAACTTCCCAATATTCCCAATATGAGTAGACTGCCAACAAGCTATTCTGCCGGCACGGTTTCCATAGCTTGATCGACTTCTCTTTTCCTTCCCCGCGATGAGACAAACGCAAAGGCGAAAGAAGCAACCAACAATGAAATATTGATCGCTATCAATATTCCTTGTGCGGCCGCCTCAGATGTCAGCGCGCTGGGAAAGTGCAACAGTGCCGTCAGAGCCAACAGCAAGGCGATGAGCAGATATTGATGACGCACCATTTTCAGAGGCTGTTTTGCGAAATAGATTGCCGCTAGTCCTGCCGCCCAAATTGCGAAAAAAACAACCTCAAGCGGAACAGTAATATTGGCTGCGACAAAAAGAGCCGTGCCCGCCAGACCAAGCGACAAGCCCGTCGTCATCCCGCGCCAAGCAGCCTCAGAATTGGGCTTCGGCTGCCCTTGCTGCATCTTGCGCTTGAACCAGATCATCATGCCTGTGCTTGTGATGTAGGTGAGCGCCAGCGACAGGACAAAATAGAAAATCTTGATCGGATAGCCGCCAAAGGTCCCGTAATGGAGTGGCTGCACCATGCCGAAAGCTCTTGCTCCGGCGGGACTTCCGCTACCGCCCAGCTTTTCAAGAAACGCACCATCATTGCGGTAAATTTCGGACGTTCTCGCAGACAATATCCCGTCTTCATAAAAGGCAATTGTTGTCGTCTCTCCACTGCTCTTGGGGTTACCCGCCACCAAAAGCGAGAAGGTCCGGCCTTCACCCTGTGATCTCACCAACATTTTTTCATAGTCTGGAGAGGTCGTCATGGGTGGGGCATTTTCAATAGCTTGCGGACCCTGTATGACCTGAATGGCAGCCTCTTGATCACCTTCAAAAGCCACCATTGCTAGCGCGGCGACGGTAATTCCTGCAACGCCCAGAAATGCTCCGGTGAAAGTGATGATCAGATGGAACGGCAAGCCCCATACGCTGAGCCGATTGTGGACATCTGTCCAAGCGATCCTGGCATTGCGTTTCATGCGCATTTTGAACGCGTCTTTAAAAATCGTTGGATGCGCAAAAATGCCAGATAGGATCAGTGTAAACATCACCACACCTAAAAGACCGACCAGATAGCGACCCCATGGCCGGGGCAGGTGCAACATCGTATGAAGATCTTCGATGACATGGGCAAAGGGCGCTTTCACTTCTTGACCAAGCGCGCCAGTTGCCGGATCGGCAACCCAATCGGTGCTGATTAAATCGGACTTCTGATCCTTGCGCTCATTCAGCCGGACCGTGAGATAGGGCTTAAACTCATCCGGTGCATAGGCGATGATGTTCAATATCTCATGGCCCGGTTTCAATTGCGCTTCAGCATTTTTCGCGGCGGCTGATACCGCTGCAGGACTGGTTTGGTATGATGCAGGAACATCCGGCGTTTCCCACAATGAGATTTCTGCAACAAATAATGTCAGCGCACCGGACAAGCTCACGATGTAGATCAATGCTGCAAAGGCCAAGCCCAAAACCGAATGGGAATCAATCATTCGCCGAACGAATGGACTGTTGCTGCCTTCGGTTTCAGTCGGATTGAGATTGGGTGCATCAGTCATAGCAGAAAATATCCCAGAGCTGAGACAGCGGTTATCAACACCGGCATATAGGCAACGCGCCAAAGACTCTCATCGACCGTTGCATGCAGCGCGCCAATCGACCAGAAAAGCGGTGTCAAAAGCCCGCCGGTAAATAGTCTTGTTATCTCTATCGCCCAAGGCTTGGTTGCGACGATAAGGCTAAGTGCCAACGCCGCGACAAGATAAAGTGGTCCGGCCGAAAAGAGGCGCAGCGCCAGTCTCGCTTTTGATCCTGATGGCGGGTTCGGCATTTTTTTAAGGCGCGATGGCACCCGCTCATGCCCTACATCCTTCGTTGTGACGAACGGATAAAGGATCAATGCATAGGCCGCGACCGAGATGGTCGTGAGTGCCCATGTCAGGCCAAGTTCCAATCCCAGGCCGTTTGATATCAGCCAAATTGAAAGCGCAAAAAACAACAGGCCAAACACGAGCCAAACGAGTTTGCCGTTCGTCTCGCTCGCCTGCCTCAAACTCAATATGCTGAGCGATTGTACAGCAATTCCGCCGACTATCCACACGACTCGTCCCCTCGGTTCATCGAACACCGGGATAATATTCAACTTCACACTTGTAAATGAGAATCATTATTATTAAAGGCAGGCTTTGTTATTGCGAGTCATTCGCATTGATGGCGGTTGCAATGGGGGTTTCGGTGAAAATATCTATGGTCTGTCGAACGTCTTTTACCGCGCTTGCTTTGGCAACGGCGCATTCTTCTATCGCTCAGGCCGCGGAAGTTTCGGATGAAACCCAATTGGAAACGGCCAGCGAACAGGACGACAATATCATTGTCGTAACGGGCCAGAAGTTTGAACAGTCACTGCAAGATGTGACATCGAGCGTGAGTGTGACAACAGCCGAAGATATCACCCGAGAGCCCATTACCGATCTTTATGACATTGTGGACCGCATTCCCAATGTTACCTCGTCTTTCGGCGGCGCCGGCTTTGCTATCCGCGGCATCGATCAGCGCGGTATTGCCGGTGGCGGTGCCACGCTGACTATTTATGTCGACGATTCCCCATTGGATAACCAGACTACATTCTTCGGACCTTTAGATAGCTGGGATCTGGGTCAAGTCGAAGTTTATCGCGGCCCTCAATCGACCAATTTCGGGCGCAACGCTCTGGCGGGGGCGATATATGTGCGTACACAGGACCCGACTTACGAATGGGATGTGCGCGCTCGCGGTGAGATTGGTAATAATGGCCAGCTTCAGATTGCAGGCGCCTTTGGCGGACCGATTGTGGAAGACAGTTTCGCCTTCCGCGTATCAGCCAATTATCGCGAGAGCGATGGCTTTATTTTCAACACCTTTTTAGATGAACAGGCCGATGCAACGGAGCTGAAAACCGTTCGCCTCAAATTGCTGATGGAACCGGCGGATGAATTGAAAATTATTACGACCAGTTCCTATACCGAAAATTTCGCTGGAGAGGATAATGTCAATCCTGTCAGCGGGCGGCAAGCTGACGGCAGTTTTGATCCCGGAAGTGTTATACGCGAAGTGGCTTATGATTTCGCCGGTCTGGAAGGAACCGACACTTTTATCCAATCGATTAATGTGAGCCTTGGGCTTGTGGATGGCCTCGATTTACAATCGATCAGCACCTATCAAGACACACATTATGTCAGACGCGAAGACTTTGATGGTTCACCGGCCTCACTCGGTTTTCTGAACCGAGAGGGAACCGACGAAACAATCTCTCAAGAAGTGCGGCTGAAATATCAATCTGACCGGTTCAAGGCCCTGCTCGGTTTTTACTATTTCGACAATAATAATGTCTTTGACGACGATTTCGTTATCTCAGCAGCCGTTTTGGGGCCGATATTCCCGGCAAGTATTCTCATCAGCCGATCAGCGATCAACACTGTCGAAACGCGCAATTATGCTGTCTTCACAGATGGTGAATTTGCTCTGACAGATACGATCGATCTGCTTTTTGGCCTGCGTTACGATAATGAGAAAACCGACACATTGGCAGTTGCGACAACGGCAATTGCCAACCCGCCATTGCCAGCGCTTCCGCCCTTTGTAGAGCAAATACTCGTGAGCCAGGCCGGCACCTCCATCCAGGGGGTGGGCGCCAAATTCGAGGCATGGTTGCCGAAAGGCGGCATTCGTTGGTCACCCAATGACGACTTCAATCTGTCATTTGTGGCCCAGCGGGCCTATCGCGCTGGCGGTGCCCAGATTTTCGTCGTTGATGGAAGCATCAACGAATTTGAGCCCGAGTATCTCTGGAACTATGAGCTGGCCATGCGCAGCACCTGGCTCGATGGACGGCTGAAGTGGAATGCAAATATCTATTATTCCGACTGGTCGGATCAGCAAGTCAGCATACCTGTTCCACAGTTTCCGACATTTGGGCTGACCCAAAATGCAGGAAGTTCGACGCTTTATGGCGTCGAGACCGACATCAGCTTTAACATAACTCCAGAACTCGAGATCTATGGTGGTTTGGGATATTCCTTCACCGAATTTGATGATTTCCCCAATGGTAATTTTGATCCAGCAGTACCCGAAAGTGAAGCCAACCAGGCAAATTTTGCTGGCAATCGATTCCCGTTTGCCCCGCGCTGGTCGGCCAACGCTGGTATCGCGTATAATAGCGCTTTCGGTTTGTTTGGCGGTGTGGACGCCAATTTCCAGTCAAAAACCTTCCAAGACAATGAGAATTTTGACTCGAACTATTTCGGTGATCGAATCCTAGTTAATGCGCGCATTGGTTACGAGTTTGCTGAAGGCGTCCGGCTAAGTGGTTATGTGCGCAATCTATTTGACGAGCAATATTTTACGTCGCTCAGCGTGAACGCACCGGGAGATGAATTTTCCAGATTGGGCGCAGAGCGAACCTTTGCACTGCGGCTTGATCTAGATTTTTAAGGAATTGGCATCACTCCACTATCGTGCAGCGCCGCCAGCGCTTCCGACTACCTTCTCGCTGGCCTTGTTTTTCTCCAACTCCTTGGGATCAAACCATACGGGTTTCAGCTTCTTGTCCACAAATAGCTGCATCTGATCAGTATAGTGCGGACTGTTAGGACGCGTCGTCGCAGCTCCGAACGGCTGGATGGACCGGGACGTAACGCCGCCATCCTTGTCCCACTCAACAAACATGACGAAGCTGTCACCATGACGAACGGACAGGCGGCCGTCATCATCTATATCCCAGAGAGTCGATGCGCGGATCGTGTCATTGCCACCATCAATCGGCAGGTCGACATCCCCTTGCCGTAGGCGAAGCACCTCGAGCATCGGCGGATCGATACGATCGAAATATTGGTTCAGATGATCGACTGTCTCTTGCAATATTTCTCGTGGATCCGGCACCTCGCCGCGCTGGTAATGTGCTTTGTTCGCTGGACGTAAAACTTTAAGAGCCAGTGCGTCCGCCTGGCCCTTGCCATCCAGATCCCAGTCCCATTTGGCGAGCAATGCTTGGGCCTTGGCCAGTTCCGGATCGTCGCTCAGGTCCAGCGCTGCAATCTTGTCGAGCCAGTCTTTGGCATAGCCGGCCTGCACATAGGCCGTATCATATTTGATCCGGCGGATTTCTGCTTCACCGATCTTGCCATTGGCTTCGAGCAGTTCAATGGACCGGCGTGAGCGGTTGGTCTGGTCATCTTCAATGCCCATTAGCGGCGAAAAATTGTCGGGATCCAGTTCATCACCAGGGCCGGCCGCAACATAAGGCGTGTTATTCGCATTCATGACATAGCCGGAGCCTGGATTGATTAGAGCCGGAACCCGCGTAAACGGCAATGTATTCTGCCACACCGCCTTTGGATTATCGCCCGGCAACACCGTCCGCCAGTCAAAACCGGGCGCGCGGTCAGGGAACATGGCGTTATAGAACATGCCGATATTACCTTTGGCATCCGCATAGATGAAATTGGTCGCCGGTACACCCTGCCCCGCCATGGCCGTTTGCCATTCATCAAAATCCTGCGCCTTATTGATCCGGTAATATTGGGTCAGCATGTCAAGCTGATCCATGCCGGCATAGCGCAGCGCATAGGCGCCATTGCCGTTCATGATCACTGGCCCATGGACAGACCGATAAATCATCTGCGGATAGGGAATGACAAAGGGGCCATATTTGATTTTCAGCCAAACGCGCTTTTTCTCCAGCGGCAACCATTCACCATCATATTTATAGGCATTGCCCTTTTCATTCAGCGAGAGCTTATAGACATCGATAAGGTCAGGCCGATTGACGGTGTTGGTCCAGCCCAGATTTTTGTTGTGCCCAAGAAACGGAAACGGTGATCCCGGGAAATTAGCGCCAGCAAAGTCCCAGCCTTCTTCGCTATGTACAACCAGTTCATACCACGCGACATTACCGCGCAGAGGCTGGTGGGAATTGGAAATCAGCCTGGTCTTGTCATCGGTCGAACGCTCCGGTGCAATGGCATAGGCGTTTGACCCATTTTCATCTGGATCCGGTCCTACCGGCGTAATGATCTTGTCCTCACTAAGCGGGTGCACAGTCCGGTTTTCAATCGGCACGGCCAGACTGGGACCGCCTTCCCGGCGCAACGGTTTGCCCTCAGTTAGCGCCTGTATCGGGCCATTAAGACCAAAGAAGAACGGTGAGCGCAGGGCGAAACCGGCGGCAATATCGCGGCCATTGACCGGAAACAGCTTTGATAGAGTAACTTCATCCGGATGTTCCTCGGCATAAGCGTTCAAGCCCGAAGCATAGCCGTCCAGCACCGCGCGGACATCCTCGGGCAGATCGTCATATTTACGCTTCACTGTGCCATCGACATCCAGCAGTGCCGCAACAAAATCAATCGGCGCGCCGTCCGCTCCGTTCAGTGTGGCGAGGCGTCCGCGGGTCATCGCCGTCACCTCTTGCAGGGTCATGAAGTCATCCTCGGCATGGGCATAGGCAACGCCGTAGGCGACATCGGCATCGGTCTTGCCGAAAATATGCGGCACGCCAAAATTGTCGCGAACAATGCGCGCCTTATAGTCTTTCTCGGGTGGCGGTGACACGGGTGAAATGCTCATCGGCTCCCAAACGGCCAGCGCGACGGCGACCAGCAAAATCAGGATCAATAACCCCATTCCAATCCGCTTGATCGCCTTCATTTCATTTCCTTTTTCTATGACAACCGACCTTGCCCTTCCATCGTTCTTGCGCAATGTTGTGACATTGGTCAACCGGGTAGCCTCCCGATCATTACAGTCACAAAGGATCGTTCATGCCAAAACTGCAACTTTCTCGCCTTGCCCTTTTCTCTGCCTTGTCCGCACTCACAATAGCAGCGCCGGCAACAGCGCAAAATGTCATCGGATCGGGTGTACCAGCCAGCACGGCCCCCAACAGCACAGAGCGTCCCATTGCATTTGCCGAGCAGGCTCCCGCCAATGCTGGCCTGATCATCCTGATGGAAAGTGCTGCATTACCGGCCACCACGACCCTTTCTTCTGCCGAACGCACAGCCCTTGAAGCAGCCATAGCGTCTGCTGATTTCACAGGAAAGATGGGAAGCGTTCTAAAGCTGCGCGGCATTGGTGCACGTCCCCTGATCATGCTCTCCGGCGCGGCCAAACCAGATGACAGAGGAGCGGATTGGAAATCAGCCTCGGGCAAGGCCGTGCAAAAGCTGATGACAGAAGATGCAGAGCTTGCACTGGTTGGACCACCGGATGCAGCTGGTATGGCAGAAGCGGCACTTGGTTTGGATCTCGGCCAATATCGGTTTGATCGGTATCAGACAGATGTCGAAACTGCCCTTGCCCGCCAAAAAGTAACAGTGTCTGGATCCCAGGCATCGGCGGCACAGGCGTTGTGGAACAATCGCCACAAGCATCTCGCCGACAGCGTTAGAATGGCCCGTGATCTGCAAAGCGAACCTGCCAATACACTTTACCCACAGAGCTTTGTTGACCGGATTAGTGCTGCCTTCAAAGGCGTTCCCAATATCCGCATCGAAATTCTCGATGAAGCAGCAATGCGCAAAATGAATATGGGCGCGATTGTCGGTGTCGGTCAGGGCAGCCCGCGCGGATCACGGATGATGGTCGTTCGCTATACTGGCGGCAGCGGTGCACCGCTGGCTCTCGCAGGCAAGGGGATCACTTTTGATACCGGCGGCATTTCAATCAAGCCGAACAAGGGCATGTGGGCCATGAAGGCTGACATGTCTGGCGCTGCAGCCGTGATGGGCGCGACTTTGTCGCTGGCCAAGAGCCGCGCGCCAGTCAACATTGTGGCGGTTGCCGCGCTGGCCGAAAATATGCCCGGTGCCAATGCTCAGCGACCCGGTGACGTGGTGCGGACCTATGGCGGCAAGACGATCGAGATTCTCAGCACCGATGCGGAGGGCCGTTTGGTGCTTGCCGATGCCGTGCAATATGTGGCGGATCGCTATAAGCCTTTCGCGCTGGTCGATATCGCAACCCTAACCGGGTCAGTCGGACGCGCGGTCGGTGATCAATATGCGGGGCTATTTGCGCGGGAGGATGCAATTGCTGATCGTCTGCTGAAAGCCGCTGACGAAACCGGTGAGCATCTATGGCGGCTGCCCCTGCATCCAGCCTATGCCAAGGCCATCCGTTCGGACATTGCCGATGTAAAAAATTCAGGTGTTACGGATGCGCCGGGCGCGAGCGCCGGGGCCCATTTTATCGGCTATTTTATTGATGAATCAATGCCTTGGGCACATCTTGATATTGCAGGTGTGGATTGGAATAATTCTGCAAAACCACTGACGCCCAAAGGAGCCTCTGGATATGGTGTTCGCTTGCTCGATCAACTTGCCCGCGATTGGACCACCAATTAGGCTTTTGTAACAAATATTTGTCCCGCTCCCTTGTGTGATAAAAAGATCACTCCATATCGAGTGAGAAACAGGAATGAGGGAACGGGACAATGAATCTCGAGAAATTTACCGACCGCGCCAAAGGGTTTTTGCAATCGGCCCAGACAGTGGCCATTCGCATGAACCACCAACAGATTACCGCCGCGCATTTGCTCAAGGCTTTGTTGGAAGACGATCAGGGTATGGCGGCTGGCCTGATCGCTAAAGCTGGGGGTAACGCCAAACAGGCGCACCTGGAAATAGATGGTGCGCTAGCAAAAATTCCCGCGGTATCCGGTAGCGGTGCACAACAGACGCCGGGCCTCAATAATGACGCAGTGCGTGTGCTGGACCAAGCCGAACAGGTTGCCGAGAAAGCAGGCGACAGCTTTGTAACCGTTGAACGGTTATTGCTCTCCCTTACCCTATCCAAGGACACGGCCGCCGGAAAAGCGTTGGGCAGTGCGGGCGTAACAGCCGAAGCCCTGAACGGCGCGATCAACGAATTGCGTGGTGGCCGCACGGCTGACACCGCTTCTGCTGAAGATCGCTATGAAGCCATGAAGAAATTTGCCCGCGATCTCACCGAAGCAGCTCGCGAAGGCAAGATGGATCCCGTGATCGGCCGTGATGAGGAAATCCGCCGTACAATCCAGATTTTGGCGCGGCGCACCAAGAATAACCCGGTTCTGATCGGTGAACCCGGCGTTGGCAAGACGGCGATTGCCGAAGGACTGGCCCTGCGCATTGCCAATGGTGATGTACCGGACAGCCTGAAAGACCGCCGCTTGATGGCGCTCGACATGGGCGCGCTCATTGCCGGCTCGAAATATCGCGGCGAGTTTGAGGAACGGCTTAAAGGTGTGCTGGATGAAGTGCGCGGCGCAGAGGGTGAGATCATCCTGTTCATTGATGAGATGCATACGCTGATTGGCGCAGGCGCATCTGAAGGCGCGATGGATGCGTCCAATCTGCTCAAACCCGCTCTGGCGCGCGGTGAGTTGCATTGCATTGGTGCGACCACGCTGGATGAGTATCAGAAACATGTCGAGAAAGACCCTGCCCTGCAGCGTCGTTTCCAGCCCGTTGTTATCGGCGAGCCGACGGTAGAGGATACCATTTCGATCCTGCGCGGGCTTAAAGAAAAATATGAGCTGCACCATGGTGTACGCATTACAGATGGTGCGCTGGTTAGCGCGGCCACCCTGTCCCATCGCTATATTTCCGACCGGTTTCTGCCCGACAAGGCCATCGACTTGATGGACGAAGCCGCCTCACGCATCCGTATGGAAGTCGAGTCCAAACCCGAAGAGATTGAGACACTCGATCGGCGGATCATCCAGATGAAAATTGAGCGCGAGGCCCTGTCCAAGGAAAGCGATGATGCGTCTAAAAGCCGTCTCGAAGCCTTGGAAAAGGAATTGGCCGAACTAGAACAGGAATCCACCGAACTCACCACCCGCTGGCAGGGCGAGAAGGACAAGATCCATGCCGAGGCCCATCTGAAAGAGGAACTGGACGCGGCGCGTCTGGAACTGGAACAAGCCGAACGTGCAGGTGATCTCGCCAAGGCCGGTGAGCTGAGTTATGGCAAAATTCCCGACCTTGAGAAGAAACTGGAGCAGGCTGCAGATGCCACTGAAGGCGCCATGCTGCGCGAAGAGGTCGTCAGCGAGGATATTGCCTCAGTCGTTTCTCGCTGGACCGGTATCCCTGTTGATAAAATGCTCGAGGGCGAGCGCGAAAAACTGCTCGCCATGGAAGAGCTGATCGGCAAGCGGGTCATTGGCCAGAAAGATGCGATTGACGCAGTCTCTGCTGCCGTCCGCCGTTCTCGGGCCGGTTTGCAGGATCCCAATCGCCCACTTGGCAGCTTCCTTTTCCTCGGCCCCACCGGTGTCGGCAAGACTGAGCTGACCAAGGCGCTTGCCGGTTTCCTGTTCGATGATGACCAGGCCATGGTCCGTATCGATATGTCCGAATTCATGGAGAAGCACAGCGTCGCTCGCCTGATCGGTGCGCCTCCCGGTTACGTCGGATATGAAGAAGGCGGCGTGCTGACCGAAGCTGTGCGCAGACGGCCTTATCAGGTCATCCTGTTTGATGAGGTTGAGAAGGCCCATGGTGATGTCTTTAACGTGCTGCTGCAGGTGCTTGATGATGGCCGCCTGACCGATGGTCAGGGCCGCGTCGTTGATTTTTCGAACACGCTGATCATTCTGACGTCGAATCTCGGCAGCCAGTATATGGCGAACATGACCGAGGACCAGACGGTCAAGGATATTGAACCGCAAGTTATGGAAGTTGTTCGTTCCCATTTCCGGCCCGAATTTCTCAACCGGCTCGACGAAATCATCCTGTTCCACAGACTCGCCGAAGAACATATGGCACCAATTGTCGAGATTCAGGTCGCACGGGTTCAGAAACTGCTCAAGGATCGTAAGATCGTCCTGGATCTGTCCGACGCCGCCAAACGTTGGCTCGGCCGGGTCGGCTATGATCCCGTTTACGGGGCGAGGCCGTTAAAACGCGCGATTCAGAAATATCTGCAAGACCCACTGGCTGATATGATATTGCGCGGTGACGTGCCCGATGGCGCCACTTTGCAGATCGAAGAAGGCGATGGTGCATTGAAGATGGAAGCGGTAGCAGAAGCCAAAGCAGCTTGATCTTGCGCACAGTGCTGATCTTGGGCAGATGGTGTCCATGATCAGCACTGTGCAAAAAAACGAAATATTGGATGATGCCAGCTATCTGGCCCATCGCTACGATGAAGTGAATGACGCTTTTCGGTTTCTATCCGTTCCGCGCGATGTACATCGACAATGCACATTCATCACGGATGAGCATCTGCCCAATATTGAGCAATACCAAACGATCAGAGGGTCAGAGGTTACGCAAGCCTCACCACCAACAGCGCCCATTCATTTCATCTTTCATTCGGCCTATTGCTGTTCCACCATGCTCGCCCGCGCCTTCGATATAGAGGGCGTTTCCATGGGGCTAAAAGAACCTGTCGTTCTGAATGACATGATTGGATGGCGGCGGCGCGGCGCGGATGCAGCGAGGCAAAGAGAGGTAATTGACCAAAGCCTCACCCTGCTATCTCGCCCATTCGGAGAAGACCGAGCGGTTATCATTAAACCGTCGAATATTTGTAATCCGTTGGCCATTGAGATGCTGAAGATGCGCCCAGACGCCAAGGCTTTGCTTCTCTATGCGCCAATTGAGGGCTTTCTTAAATCCATTGCCAAAAAGGAAATGTGGGGCCGGATCTGGGTGCGCGACGTTCTGATCGGGACGTTGAAAGATGGCTATGCGATCGGTGGATTTTCTCAGGACGAGCTACTGCAACTGACTGATTTACAGGTTGCTGCTATCGGCTGGCTCTCGCAGCATGCGCTTTTCGCGAAGATCATCAATGAAGTTGGTCCAGATCGAGTCAAAACACTCGATAGCGACACGTTTTTGGCGCAATCACCGGCAACTATAACAGCGCTGTCCGATCTTTATGGATTAGGAATGAATGAGGCACAGATCAAGGCAGTTATAGATGGCCCCGCCTTCACGAGCCATTCAAAGCTCGATCAGGCAAAAGAAGGGGAAGTCTTCAACGCCAGCGCTCGCGCAGAAGAACAGCAACAAGTAGAGCAAGTCCACGGGGCCGAAATCAGCATGGTCGCGACATGGGCCAATGCCGTGGCAGAGAGTCAGGGGATCAAAATGGCAATCGGATCCGCTCTCACCTGATCGCCTAACCTAATTTGGCGTAGCCATAAAACCAGGCTGACTGTCCTCGACGAATTGCTTAGAATCCTGGCTACCTTTGCGTTTGTAAGCAACCCACTGAGCATTGGTCATACATATCCGGCGCTTTCGGGAGAGCGACCCGATAATCGGTTCGGAGCGACACCGGACATAATCGGGATGACGGCGATCAGTAATTTTCTTCGGCTTTTTCTTTTCCGTTTCTTCCACCGTTCCCTCTTCTAATGCAAGAGCAGAGGGCACGTGAACAGCTGAAGCAGATAAAGAAATAACCATAGCAGTTCGAACGAGAATATTCATAAGCATTCCTTTTACGCGATAGCCGCTAAGAGTGACCGATCGTGGGATTGAACTGACAAAACAATCCCTTGGCTATCATTCTTAATTCGTTCAATTATTTCCCGGCGCGAAGCTTGGTTGATTGTCATCCACGAATTCGCGAGAGCGTTTGCTGCCTTCAAGATTATGAGCAACCCACTCCCGGTTGGTCATGCACACTCTCCTTTTACGCGCCAAAGAGCCCATTATAGGTTCAGAGCGGCAGCGAACATAATCAGGATGTTTGCGATCAGTAATTTTTTTCGGCTTCTCTTTCTTAGCTACATCTTCCACAGTGGCTGTCTCGCCCGCAAAAGCAGAAGGGGTAGATATTGCAAGCGCAGAAATAGAGGCGATCGCTGCTGTTCGAATTAAAATCTTCATAGATACTCCATTACAATTATAGTGAGGGGAAGATGCCTAGTGCATCTTTATGGAACAAAAAAACCTGGTTGATTGTCGGCAACAAATTCCGTGGCGTATTTGTTGCCTAACCTTATGGCTAATTTCCATTCGCGATTGGTCATGCAAACCCGCCGTTTCTTCAAAATCGAACTCGCTACTGGCTCTATCCTGCAACGTACATATTCAGGATGACGGCGATCGGTAATTTTCTTTGATGGAGTGGTCTGCGTTTCGTGCTGCAGTACTTCTGATTGCTGCTCTGGCGGCAGCATTTTAACGATAATCAATCCAGATGGCGATGCGTCTTCCTGTTGAATAGCCATTGAGTTCTGTTGAACCGAAGCCAAAGCAGGATTGATAGTGGAAGTCATCGCAACAAGAATTGCGACTTTTATTGTCATCACCGCTGCTTTCATCTTAGACGCCCTCCACGTGCACTCCCAATTAGAAATAGTATCAAATTTACATTGATGTGCAACGAAAAAGGGCGGACCAAACGGCCCGCCCTCTTCATTTCAGTACTAATCGCTTGGATTAGAAGCTGAATTTAACACTAGCACCATAGCGACGACCCAGTGCGTCGTAGCTTGATGGGTAGATGTTGCCCGAGTTGAACGCTGTCGAACCAATGTTCGAACCAACTACGGTAGGCGAGTTATCGAACAGGTTCTGCACCGTAACGGTCAGCAACACATTGTCGCTAATGTCCCATTGACCCGTCAGATCGAAATAGCTTTCTGATGGGATCTTGGTGAAGTCGACATCGCCAAACAGTGGAGAATTACCGATAAAGGCTTCGCCGTTATCAATAATGTCCTGTGGCTCTTGTTCAACACCACTCAGGAAGCGCCAGCGCAGAGACAATGTGAAGTCTTCTTCAAACGTCAACGATGTCCGCTGCGTGAACGCAAATTCTGACTGCGGGTTACAGTTGACCGAGTAGAAACCAACACATTCACGGTTAAGCGACCGCGAACTGGCTTGGAACAAGTTTTTGTTGGTCCATGTTCCGTCAAATGACATCGCCAGATCAATGCTATCGGTGACCGGTGTATTGTAACGAATACTCAGATCAATACCGTCGGTTTCAATCGTACCATCGTTGGTCTGAGGAAGGATCAACCCCAGAACCGCAGCAGGGTCACCATCAAGTCCACCCGTAAAGGCACTACGAGAGATAAAGTCTTGCCCGCAGAACTCGTTGGTAGCAGATGGCGCATCGAAACATGCGGCGATCGCATCACCCGGAGTAGGCGCAGAAATCGCTTCGGTGACTTTGATATTGAAATAATCAAGAGTGACCGACAGGCCAGGAACGAAGTCAGGTTGCCATGCAACACCAACAGTCCATGTTTTCGCTGTTTCCGTACCGAGTTCTAGATTGCCACCGGTTGTGATGTTGATCTGACCCGCAGCTGGTGGAGCAACGTTACCTGATGCAATCGCGGCGGCACCGTCACTACCTGCAGGCACCTGAAGCAAACAAGCTGCCAGCAAATCTCCGGTTGGAATACTGCCAGTCACAGTTCCATCGTCGTTTGTCACAGGTCCCTGACATGGATCATTAGCAAGGTTGCTCAACTGAGTAGATACCGGCGTGAACAGCTCACCAATATTCGGTGCGCGTGATGAACGCTGGTAGTTACCGCGGAAGGTAAGACCAGGAATCACTTCCCAGCTACCGCCTGCTTTCCAGGTAAACTCGGTTCCAGCAGTTGAGTAATCGGAGTAACGAGCACCCAGATCGATGGTCAAACTTTCAGCGAACGACTCACCTTCAAAAACTGGAATGCTGACTTCGGCGAATGCATCATACACATCATAAGAACCGTTGATGTCAGGAGCAGCACCGCCACCACCGACAACAGCGCCTGGCGTCTGCGAAGCTTCATCCGACAAACGGGTTGCTGTAAATTCACGATACTCGCCGCCAACCGCAAACTGGATCGGGGTTTCCGAGAAACCAAAGCCCAGATCACCGGAAACAGTGCCGTTGACCGTTGCGATAGATGTACCCGTAATCACTTGTTGCGTCAGGTTAAAGACATAATCCTGAGCTTCCTGAGGGCCGAGGTTGCCGAGCGTACCGAAGAAGTTGATCGGCACACAACCGTCGCCACCACCATTGACACAAGTGCCGTCTGGCAATGCGAGGATAGCATTGTCAATCCGCGCGCGACGAGCAAAGCCGCTCTGGCGCTGGATACGCTCACTCTCACCATAAGTAGCTGAAACATCATAGTTGATGTTGTCAGTGATGGCACCGCGCGCGCCGACTACGATGTTGAACAACGTCGAGGTGAATTCGGAATTACGCGTACCAACTTCTACCGTACGACGACGAACTTGTGCCTGGAATGTTGTATAATCCGGGTTTGCTACGTCTGGTGTGCTAGGATCGCCATCAAGATCGCCAGTAGGACCAAACTGCGTATTACGTGCAGCGAGATAAGCCGCACCAGTCAATCCCAGACCCGCACCAATCCGCTCAGCAAGAGCTTCCGGAATGTTAGGGTTGTTCAGGTTAAACGTGTACGTGTTAAAGAATGAACCGCCAGGTGCGATAATGGTCGAAACGGTTTGTTTCGAGAATGCAGCCTGAGAATAAAGTTCGATATTTTCATTCAACTCATAACGCGCAGAACCGAAAATGTTAAACCGCTCGAAAGGCGTCTGAAAAATGTTGAACGGGTTAAAGTTAAACGGTGTCGGGTTAAATTCACCATTATCCAACAGATTTGTTGGGTCGTTTGAAATGATGTCTGAACCATCGCCATTTAACTGTGCAGAGACGCCTCCAGTAAAGCCAAGACCCGTAAATGTACTCTGCTGACCATCTCTCAGGAAGCTACCTGTAATTGTCGGACAAAGATCTTCATTGTCTGGATCTGCCAGTGTCGCCGGATCGCAAATTGTAGCCGGGTCGATCAAACTGTTGAAAATAACATTCGCAGGAACTGCGTTTGACGAACCGCCAGGGTTGCCATTGAACGAGTTCACGTTGAATTCACCAAAAGAACGGTCACCTTGAAAAACAGCGTCCTGATCCTGATAACCAACACTCAGGACCGCGTTACCGCGACCATCGTCGAAGTTAGCACCAATGGTCAGATCTGCACGGAATACGTTGCCGTCGCCTTGCTCTGTGATCTGCTCAGACAGATTCAATTCGATGCCAGCAAAATCACGCTTGGTGATAAAGTTAACAACACCAGAAATTGCGTCAGCACCATAAGTGGTCGTTGCACCACCGGTCAAAACGTCCGTACGCTCAATAACTGCCAATGGGATGGAGTTAAGGTCGACACGGCCTGTGGTGTCAGCAGGAACGAAACGACGTCCGTCCAACAAAACAAGGTTACGGACCGAGCCAATGCCGCGCAAGTTAACGAAGGACGAACCACCGTTACCATTGTTCACGGCAGAACCGATGCTTGGAATTGCACTTGGCAGTTCACGCAGGAACTGCTCAGCAACGTTCGTCTGACGCAGTTCTAGTTCTTCAGAGGTAACAACGCCGACCGGGCTAGACAGCTCAAGGTTCGGGTTGCTGATACGAGAACCGGTAACGACGATGACTTCCTCATCTGCCGCATCCGCTTCTTGTGCGTCTTGGTCCTGCGCGTGCGCAGGTGCTGAAACCATAGCGAGGCCAAGCACCACTGGTGCCGTACCGCTCATCAGCTTCGTAAATTTTTTCATGTTATTCCAGTCCCTTATTCTGGAGGAGCAGGGCCCCCAATGGCCCGCTTCTTTGTTGCCCAATCGAATCACACACGTTTTGGACACGCGCAAAATCCCATCGGAATGGCTGGCAGATGCCGGAATTGCACAATACTGTAAAGCTCATGTTCAGGTTTCAGGCGCGGTTTTGTAGATAATGTAACTATTTTGTCACAGTCATGGTACGGGCAGCGCACAGCTATTTTTATGTATGCTTAGAAATATTCGCTCTGTTCAGCGTCCGGAAATTGGTCTATTTCTTCCATTCAGCTTGCCTACCATCAAGCAAACTTTCCAAACTTTCAGAAACATATGCATTTTCATGGCTAATAAAGAAGCTAGACAATTGTAAACATATCGAGCTGCGATGGAGTAAAAAATGAACGACGTAAAAATCAAACGCAGTACTATATATTCTGCATTGATATGTGCATCTCTTGCCTTCGGCGCTCCGACAATGGCTGCAGACAAAGACAAGACCGTATCAACACCCCCCGCCATCTATACTGACCTAGTGGCCTGCAAAAACATCTCCGATGCTGAACAAAGGCTGGCCTGCTTTGATGAAAAAGTGGCCGCGCTAGAAACCGCGCAGTCGAACAATGAAGTCGTCATCGCCGATCGGAAGCAGGTGCGCGAAGCCAGACGCGGCCTCTTTGGCCTTTCATTGCCTCGCATCAAACTATTTGATGGAGGCGGTGATGAAGGTGATCAAATTAATCAGATTGAGGGCAAAATCGCATCTGCCCGCGCCGCACGCGGCGGGAAATGGACAATCAAGCTGGAAGATGGGGCGACCTGGCAGCAAACACAGCCTCCCCGGAGCACATCGCGAAGACCCAAAGTTGGGGACAGTATCGTTATCAAACGCGGGTCCCTTGGTAGCTTTGTAGCCAAGGTGAATGATGGCCGGGCTTTTAAAGTCAAGCGGATCGTGAATTGAGCCGCTCGCTCAAATCGCCGATTTAGTGCATCGGCCCAGTCAGCAAGATGGGATCGATACGCGCATTGTTCCATTTCATGGACCAGTGCAGATGCGGTCCGGTTGCGCGGCCCGTAGCACCGATGCGCCCAATGGGCTCTCCGCGCTTCACTTCCTGACCTTCTTTAACAAGTATCTCGGAGGCGTGGAGAAAGGCGCTGTTCAATCCCATGCCATGATCGATCATGAGCAGCTTGCCTTCCAGCGAAAATGGCTTTGTCGCCGCTAGTGTTACAACACCATCGGCTGGCGCGACAAAATATGTTCCGGTACGACCAGCGACATCGACACCGCTATGATAGCTGCCGGGCTCGCCCTTATAAACGCGCTGTGACCCAAACATCCCGGAGATACGACCTTTGGCCGGCCAGATAAAAGTCTGTCGCCAACCTTTGCTGCCACTTCTCACCTGACGCGCGGCATTGATCTGCGCCAATTCCGGACGACGGCGCGCCATGAAGGCTGCGCTCGGCCCACCGCTCCGACGAGCAATATTGACATGTTCAATCTTCCAATTGCGTGGTGCGACGTTGAAAAATTTCTTGACCGTTTCGCCATTTTCCAGCGTCGCAATCATTTCCGCGGATTGACCAGCGTCCCGGTTGAAGGCGATGATGAATTTGCCATCTTCATCGATAGGTACCGGTTGGCCGTCAAAAGATAGGCTTTGCGTGCCAGCGGGCGCATTGCCCAGCATCACGCCGCCCTGAATTTCTTGCCCAGTAAACCCGAATTTGACAGCCTGACGAAAGGCCGATTCTTCTGCTTCGGCTTCAGCGGTTTCGGCCGATATAGATGACAAAGGCAGTCCAGTAGCAACAACAGCGGCCAGCGCAACCGAACCAAAAATCACGTTTTCCTTAAACCGCCTCATTTTTCCCCTTCCGGCAAATGCGCCTGGGCAGAGATTTGAGCTGTGGCATAAGCTTCCTGCTTCTCAACACTCCAGTAACGCAAATCTTCAAGTGGTATCTGCTCACTTGTGACAGCACATAAAACATGATCGCCGGATGAAAGGGGGCGAAACCCGTTTGGCATATAATAGAGCTTTGCCACTTTGTTGCGATTGGACATTAACATAGGAGAAACCTTACCTTCCGCACCATTTACCCGCGATTTACCGGGATATGATTACCGGTAAATATTTACAACTTTCATAACAAAAAAATCGCCTAGAACAAATCCTGTTGTCTGTCATCTGCTGGTTTTTTGCCCCTGGCGGCCTTTGGTTTCGCTTTTTTTGATGGTGGTTTAGGTTTTGCAACCGGCTCATCGGTGATCTGTGCCCCTACTTCGCCATCGTGGAAATGCAGGTTCACAGCACCGGCACTGGCGGCTTCATCACGGCTACCGACAAAGCCACCATCCAGCGTAGAAATCCTGGCATAACCACGTTTCAGCGGACCGTCAGGCGACACTTGTTGTGCGAGCCGCCAAAGGCTATCGAGCCGCGCACGTGCATCATCTAGCGGACGTTTTACCAGTACCACTGGCAGCTCAAATCTCTCAAGCCGGTTCTTGGCTGCATCCAGCCGCTGTCGTAACATCACAGGCCGTAAAGCGCCTTCCGATGCGGAAAAGCGATTGCGCGCCTGCGCCACATTTTGCCCCATCGCATATTTCATACCATCGGACAGTTCATCAACCCGCTGTTGATGCGGGCGCAACAGGTCGGTTAGCGCAGGCATCAGCCGGCGCTGCGCCTCCAGCCGCTCCTGCGCTGTCGCAAAGCCGCGCTGGACAGACCGTGCCATGCGCGCCCTGCTTTCATTCAGCGATGCCAGCCATTCCGCCCGCACGGGAACCGCCATTTCCGCTGCCGCTGTAGGTGTTGGCGCCCGCAGATCAGCGACAAAATCACACAGGGTCGTGTCCGTTTCATGGCCCACCGCGGAAATCACTGGGATCGAACAATCCGCGACTGCCCGTACAACTTCCTCTTCATTGAAACTCCAAAGGTCTTCAATCGAACCACCCCCGCGCGCAACGATGAGCAGATCCGGCTTTGCCACCGAGCCATCAGCGTCCATGCCCGAAAAACCATTGATGGCGCCGGCAATCTGCTTCGCTGCGCCTTCCCCCTGCACCAATACCGGCCACACAACTACATGGCTGGGGCAACGATCGGCTAGCCGGTGCAGGATATCGCGGATCACCGATCCGGTTGGCGAAGTCACCACGCCTATGGTTTTGGGTAAAAATGGGATCGGGCGTTTGCGATCCTGATCGAACAACCCCTCTGCATGCAGCTTTGCCTTCAGCTTCTCAAAAAGCTGCATCAGCGCGCCTTCGCCCGCCAGCTCCATTTTGTCGATCACGACCTGATATTTGGAACGACCGGGATAGGTGGTCAGTTTGCCGGAAACAACAACTTCAATCCCGTCCTCCGGCTGGAACGGCAGCCGCCCGGCATTGCCTTTCCACATCACCCCGTCGAGCACGGCCTTATCATCTTTCAGTGCCAGATAAACATGACCAGATGCCGCGCGCTTATATCCCGAAATCTCGCCTTTGATCCGCACATAGCCAAAGCGATCTTCCACGACCCGTTTCAGCGTGCCGGATATTTCTGACACAGACAGAGGAGCAGCATTGTCGCCAGCGCCGCTCTCGGCTAACAGCTTCGCGTCTAATGAAAGAGAGTCGTCCATGAATATCCTGTTGCTCGGGTCCGGTGGCCGTGAACATGCCTTGGCATGGAAGCTGGCGCAATCCCCGTCTGTCCAGAAATTTTATGCCACACCTGGTAATCCCGGCATAAAGCAGCATGCCGAATGCGTGAATCTGGACGTTCTGGATCATGCGGCCGTGATTCAGTTTTGTGGGCGCAACACAATTGATCTGGTCGTGGTTGGACCGGAAGCCCCGCTGGTTGACGGATTGGCGGAGAGCCTGCGCAGCGCCAACATATTGGTCTTCGGTCCCGACAAAGCCCCTGCCCAGCTGGAGGGCTCCAAGGGTTTTACCAAAGACCTTTGCGCCCGGGCCAATATCCCGACTGCTGGCTATGTCCGTACCACCAATCAGGCCGATGCGCTGGCCGCGCTCGACAAATTTACGATCCCGGTGGTGATCAAGGCCGATGGCCTGGCGGCGGGCAAAGGTGTAATCATCGCGGAAACCCGCCAGCAAGCCGAAGATGCCATCGCGATGATGTTTGAAGGCGGCTTTGGCGATGCCGGCGCGGAAGTGGTGATCGAGGAGTTTCTGACGGGCGAGGAAGCGAGCTTCTTCGCGATCACCGATGGCAAAAATGTCATCCCCTTTGGCACCGCGCAGGATCACAAGCGCGTCGGCGAAGGCGATGTCGGCCTCAATACCGGCGGCATGGGTGCCTATAGCCCTGCCCCGGTGCTGACCGCGGAACTGCAAAAGCAGGTCATGGAAAAGATCATCCAGCCGACCGTCGACACGCTTGCGGCAGAAGGCACGCCTTATTGCGGCGTTCTTTTTGCCGGACTGATGCTGACTGAGACGGGACCGCAGCTGATAGAATATAACGCCCGCTTCGGCGATCCGGAATGTCAGGTGCTGATGATGCGCCTGAAATCCGACCTCGCGGCCATGATGCGGGCTACGGCAAAAGGCGAACTGGGACAGGTCAGCGCCCCGGAATTTGATCCGCAAACAGCTCTCACAGTTGTGATGGCCGCTAAGGGCTATCCGGGTACGCCCCAAAAAGGTGGCCAAATCCAGAACCTTGCGCGCGCCGAACGTGAAGGCACCAAAGTTTTCCACGCTGGGACCGCAGAGGTCGACGGAAAGTTGGTAACCAATGGCGGTCGTGTGCTGAACGTCACCGCTCTTGGCAGCAACACGACCGAAGCTCAGGCCAAGGCCTATGCGGCTGTGGACCAGATAGATTTTGAAAGCGGTTTCTGTCGCCGCGATATCGGCTGGCGGGAAGTCGCCAGAGAGAAGGCTTAATCAGGCACAACTCTAATATCGTCTGGCATGATATTGAGGTCATGGCGATTCCTATTGATCAATCTGCACCGCTGGAAACACCAGGCGCATAGCGTAGCAAATCTCCAGGCGTGCAATCCAGATACTCACAGATTTTGGAGAGTGTCTCGAAACGAATGCCTTTGACCTTTCCCGATTTCAAAAGTGAAAGATTGGCATCCGTAATGCCGACATGGGCAGCAAGATCTTTGGATTTAACTTTCCGGACAGCAAGCATCACATCTAGGGTTACTTCTATAGTCATCAGACGATCTGCCTCAGTTCATCTTGAAGTTGGCGGCCTTCGCGCAGAGCGCCTGCCAGTGCCATCAGAACAATGCCGATAAGCAAGCCAAGAGCATTGAGATCGATCAGAAGATAGACAAGGAAATCGACGCTATTTTGAAGGATCGACTCCGATTTGATCAGCATCGGCAGCAGAACGTCAAAACCCATGAAAACAACGTATAGCAATATCATCGAGATGCCCATTCTGGACAGTGCATTCGCCGCACTATCCAAAAATAGCTCGCCTCGCTCAGCATGACCTAGAAACCGATTGATCGACCGGAACAGCAGCAGGAACGTGAAAACCGCAAGGCTGGATGTGACCGCCAACGCAATCTGTGCAGCTAGACCGAGCTTCACATCATCCGATTCGATTTCGATCATATCAGTCAATAGCTCGAGATCTCCCATCAGCGCAGTCACGGCCGTAAGAATAATGACCAATCCGACCAGTGAAGTCATGGCCCCCGCAACAATTCGCAAACCGCGATAAAGCCATCGATTCCTGGTGTAAGCTTTCTGATTCATAGCAATTACCTTCTGACTTACAGATAAAAATTATTGTTATACAATAATAATTATTCATGTTTCAGAAAGATTTTAGAGTGTAGCGGGCCATATGCAATCAAAAATATTCATTGAAGGAACGCAGAAATGAAACTTGAAAAAACGGGAACCATCGCGGCATTTACATGCGCCAGCCTTGTTCTAGGCGGATGCGCAAATACCGCATCTGGATATCGGCCAATAGTCGATGGCTATGAAGATGAGGCTTACCACGCAGACCTCGCCGATTGTCAGGCGCTCGCCAAGACCAAGCGCTATGATAATGGAGATACGCGAACCTCGGCGTTGGCAGGTGCCGTTGTCGGTGGCGCGGCAGGAGCCATCGAAGGTGACTCGGTAGAGGGGGCAATAGTCGGCGCCCTGCTGGGCGGGCTAATCGGCGGAGCAAGCGGTGCCGCTGATACCAGAGTCGATCGAAAAGACATTGTCATTCGCTGCATGGTTGGTCGCGGCCATGCCGTGGTCGGGTAGTAGCTTGCCAGATTCCTTAGAAACCTGACCATCTCGGTCACTTTCACACAACATTCAAATCAACAAACCAACCATCGGGCCATGTTTTCCGGAGGCGGATTTCATGCGCCCAAATTTTCCCCAAATGTCGAGAAAGGACATAAAATGAAGAAGAGTAAATTGATGACAACCATGGCTGCTGCATTAGGCATTTTTGCTGGTGCTTCTGCTGCACAGGCGCAAGATGACGAGAATTTTGAAGGCGTGAAATTCGGTGTGCAGGCTGGCTGGGAGCAGCGCAAAATAGACGACACACTGCTACCTAGTCCCAATAGCGCGCGCCTAAATGATAAAAGCAGCGGGATTACCTATGGCGGATTTGCCGGATTTGATGCCCAGTTTGACAAGGTTGTTCTGGGTGTAGAAGCTGATTTCAGTCCCAACGGAAAAACACTGCGTTCTACGCTGCCCGGTGGCGGTTCCATTGAGTTGGATTCAAAATGGACGGCAAGTGCTTCGGCTAGAGCCGGTATTGCGGTTGTGCCGAAATTGCTAGCCTATGGCCGATTAGGTTACGGATTTAACCGCTACACCGTTCGCAGATTTGCAGCGGGAAATGACACCGCAATAGCGACAGACAAAGTCACAGGTGACGGCCTGATTTATGGCGGTGGTCTTGAATATGCCATGAATCGCAATGCCTCATTGCGTGTCGAGTATCGGCGAAACGAAAACGAAGGTTCGCTTAGCTCCAATCAGGTATTGGGCGGTTTGACCCTGCGCTTCTAGTTGCCCCTTTAGAAGCGCTTACCTGAAGGTCGGGCGATAGTAGTTGCGCTCACTCAACTATCGCCCGACCTAACATGCCTGATCATACTCACTAAAGGGTTCAAAACTAGATGAAAACAAGAGCCCATAAAGAAACTTACAGAAGTCAGAATCATGATCAGCAACCATTGGCTCGGCAGATACCTTCGGTTGGCAAAAACAGATTCAGCAGTTGTCGCTGTAGCTACTGGCTTGTACAAATATTGATATGGGGCACGCGAAACAACTGACCGAGCTCAATGCCGCGTTACAGTTAAGCAGGCAACACGAATGCTAACAGCATCCAAGATGTAACAACATACCTACCGTTCATAATCCAGTCAGCTTGCGCTCGGCACCTTCTATCGTGGGTTGCAAATATCGGGAGTGGATAGTCATGCGGCGTTATTCTAATTTTTCCAAAGTCTTGTGTAGCTTGGCAGCGATTGGTCTGATCAGCGCACCCGGCGCAGCGCCTCTCGAGGCGCAGTCACGCGAGGGAAAACGCTCGGAATTGCTCAGAATACCGCCGCCATATCCTGTTAATTGCAGTATTTTTGGATATCGGGATCGCGAACGCCCCACAATGGCAGTACAAAAGCGGATGGCAGGGCGACAGGCAGCGGCTTCCCCCGCTCCTTCTCCGTCTCCTCCTTCGGCGAAAGCAAATACATCTGGCAGTATCGTTGTCACCGGCAGCCGCGTCAGAGAATCTATTCAGGAGATGCCCGTTGCGGTAACGGCTGTTCAAGGAGGATCGAACGCATCTGTCCCTGGTCCCTACCCACAACCCAGACCACCAGTAGCGCAAAGTCGAGAGAAATATGCTGGCGAAGAAGTTGCCAGCATCAAGCGGGTTGTAGATGAACCGGTCTCCACCTTTGCTGTGGATGTTGATACCGGCAGCTATTCCAATGTCCGCCGTTTCCTCAACGAAGGAAGGATGCCGCCTGAAGCGGCTGTGCGAACCGAGGAAATGATCAACTATTTCCGCTATGATTATCCCAAACCCTCCAGCCGGGAAGCGCCGTTTAGCGTGTCGACGGATCTGTCCACAACACCCTGGAATGATGCCAGCCGCCTGCTTCGCATCGGTCTTCGCGGCTATGATGTCGACAGCAGCGAACGCCCCCGCGCCAACCTGGTTTTTCTTGTCGATGTTTCCGGCTCTATGAGCAGCAAGGATAAACTTCCACTCGTCAAGTCAACATTGACTTCGCTTGCGAATGAATTGCGCAGTGATGATCGTGTATCTATCGTGGTATATTCAGGCACGGTTGGCCTGCTCTTAGCGCCGACATCCAACAAGGATCACATAAAAGAAGCCGTAGACTGTCTTTACGCCCGTGGATCGACCGCTGGCGGAGATGCCTTGAAGCTCGCGTATTCGACCGCCAGGCAGCATTATCTGAAAGACGGGATAAACCGCATCATCATGGCCACGGACGGTGACTTTAACGTCGGTACGTCAAACACCAACGAACTGAAGAAAATCGTCGCCAAAGAACGAGAATCGGGGGTGACCTTGACCATGCTTGGCTATGGCACTGGCAATATCCGCGACGAGCTGATGGAAGGCATCGCCAATGTCGGGAACGGTAACTATGCTTATATCGACAGCGCGATGGAAGCACAGAAAGTGTTGGGAGAAGAACTGAGCTCTACCCTGTTCACGATCGCCCAGGATGTCAAAATCCAGATCGAGTTTAACCCCGCACATGTCAAAGAATATCGCCTGATCGGTTATGAGAACCGCCTGCTTGCAGAGGAAGATTTCAACAATGACAAGATTGATGCAGGTGATATTGGCGCTGGTCATCAGGTCACTGCGCTTTACGAAATCATGCCTGCCAAATCATCCGGTTGGTTGCCAATACGGCGCTATCCAGCAAACCGCTATATGCAGGAAAATCTGAACTTCAGTGATGAAATGGCGCAAATAAAATTGCGCTACAAACTGCCGGGCCAGAAAAAGTCACGCCTGATCGCGCGCCAAGTGAAAGCAGATACTCTCAAAAAGGCTGCCAAGCCAAGCGGCGACATGGCCTTTGCGGTAGCAGTTGCCGCTTTTGGACAGAAATTACGTGGAGATAAATATCTCGGCGATTATGGATTTCAGAATATTCAAAAACTCGCAGGCAGTAGCAGTGATTTCTGGCGTCAGGAATTTCGTAAATTGAACAGCTTAGCTCTAAATCAGAGCTGAATTGATTCGTTTGTTCGTCGACTTTGGAAGAAAAACAATAACCCATTAACCATATTTGCTAAGTAGTTGTATCATATGGGGACAAATTCAGCCCGTTTCATCGGATAATGGATAGTCCATCCACATAGCTGAGCTAGACTCATCGCTAATTATCCTTCATTTTGGAGGGTGATTGAGAATTGTTACGCACTTAGTAAGGGGTTCCGCAATGGAAGTTGGGGGGAAGATATTAACCGGTACCGCCGCCACTGCACTTTTGGCGCTGGTCGGCCACTATACCACCGGCGAAAGCTACATAACTGGCCTTGAAAAAGCCGCTCAGACAGAATTGACTGCACAAGGTATGGACGGCGTAGAAGTGTCTTTTGCTCGCGAGCCCCTGTCCCGTAAAGCCATATTATCCGGTGATGTGCCTGATGAAATGAAGCAAAGCGCATTGGATGCGGTTGCCGAAACGACAGGTAGCAGCGCGAGCTGGGCTGGAACCAATTTGGTCTCGGGAGGGAATATCGACGATGGTGCGGCCGACAATTCCGATGCTTCTGGTGATGATGCTAACCCAGCTGTGGCAAGCTGCCAGAATAGTGTCGATCAAGCGATTGGCGGCGAAAAGCTAAGCTTTCGATCGGGAAGCGCTTACATATCTCCCGCTTCCAACAAGCTGCTGGATAAAATCGCTGCCGCACTCAAACCCTGCCCCGACCTTGTCGTCGCCGTAGGCGGCCATACGGATGATAACGGCAATGCCGAAGTAAACAAAATCCTGTCACAGGAACGCGCAGATCGCGTCCGCGCCGGTTTGATTGAACGCGGCATTCCCGAAAACCTTGTAACCGCGACAGGTTTCGGTGCCGAGCAACCTTTGGCCACTGGCGGAGGAGCAGAAGCAGATGCGCAGAACCGCCGCATTGAATTCAAGGTGCAGGCGACAAATAATAATCAAATAAATGATGCGAAATCGCAACAGGAGGGATGAACCATGCCGCTATTATTAGAAAATCTGTTGCTCCTTCTTGTCACTTTTGCAATTGGGCTCGGGATTGGCTGGCTTTTCTGGGGCCGGAATCGTGATGAGATTTGAATGGGAATGGCTTGCAGCGCATAACACTGCCGCTCAACCTTCCAGATTTATGAATTAAAATAGGGACTTAAGACAATGATATCGCTGATTTCTGAAAATTGGCTGCTATTCCTGATCGCTTTACTCATTGGTGTAGCGACAGCATTTTGGGCGTGGGCCATGTCTGGTCGCGAGAGCCTGACCGATGGTTTTGACGCGAATGACGGTTTGCTGGAAAAGGCAGGCGATGCAGTGCCACCAGCACCAGAGACAACCCAAGCGCCAGAACCAGTGGTCCCGGCTCCTGCTCCGGCACCAACACCGGCAGCGGTTTCCCCTAAACCAGCTGCCCCGGCAGCCAAAGTAACACCGCCGCCTGCGCCACGCCCGCGCAAACGGCCGGTTGTTGAAGAAACACCGCCCCCGCCCCCATCCGGCACACCAAATATTCCACCTGCAAAAGGCGATCCTGACAATCTTCGTCTGATCAAAGGCGTTGGTCCAAAGCTGAATACGTTGCTCAACAATTTGGGTGTAACGCGCTATGATCAGATTGCCGCTTGGAAAGAAGCGGAAATCGAGGAAATGGACAAATATCTGGAGAGCTTTAGCGGCCGGATAACCCGTGATGCCTGGATAGATCAGGCCAAATATCTCGCGAAAGACGATATCGCCGGGTTCGAGAAAAAATATGGCAAGCTTTAAAGCCTAGCTTACCGATATTCTTCATCCGAAAAACAGCTGTTTAATGCCCCATTAGCAGGGGTATTTTGGCGTCGCCGAGCAGATTTTTTGTAACGCCACCGAAAAGCGTTTCACGCAAACGACTATGGCCATATGCGCCCATTACCAATGCGGCGGCATCTTGCTCCACAGCAAATTCCGCTATGACCTCTGAAGCTTCACTGCCTTTGCCTTTCAACTCATGGAGCACGGTCGAAACGCCATGCCGGGCCAAGAATGTAGAGGCCGTAACATGTGGAAATTCACTGTCATCGTCTCCGACCGTGACCAAATGAACATCGCTGGCCAACTTTAACATGGGCAAAGCCAATCTCACGGCCTTGGCCGCCTCGGCAGAGCCATTCCATGCAACCACCATTGGTCCTTGGCAATCGAAAGAATCATTCTCGACCGGGACAACCAGAATTGCACAATGCGCATGTACGGCAATATCACCGGCAATTGGCAGGGGTTCATCACCGGCATTACGCTTGCCATAGGATTGGCTGACAACGACCAAATCAGCAAGACGGCTGCGTTCGGTCAGCAATGTAGCTGGGTCACCCAATCCGGTTTGCCAGTCCCATGAGACATCTTCTTCTTTTAGCCGCTTTTCTATTTTCTCCCGATGGGATCGTTCCGCAGCGTCCATATCTTCAAAGTTGATGCCTGTGACAAAATCGCCGCCAAGCGGGCCGAAGGACATAGGCGCAAATTGTGTTGTCGGCTGAACACAGGTCAGATGTCCCTGATGCCCTCGAGCAAGATCCAGTGCGACCTGTAGCCGCGATTCAAAACCGCTATCTTCAAACACATGCAATAATATGGTCTTCAAGACTCATCTCCCGTTGGTCCCCGTTTTGGACAAGCTCGGATTATTGCCTCGCGAACGTCATTCGCATTGATCTGGCTCAAAATTTTGTTCGGGGGTGTTCTTGCTCCCTCGACCGATCGCTCACATAATCTCCATGAGATCGCCAGGCTTTAGCATTGGTAGTAAAGCATCCATCTCGGATCGGCCAATTGCGACACAGCCCTCAGTAGCCTTTCCTTCATCAGCGATGTGGAAGAAAATCGCACTGCCCTTGCTCGCTATTGGTGGGATATCATTATAACCAAGCACAACGACAATATCATATAATATATCGTTTCGGATCAAGGTTTCGGCGCTGAATGGATGGCGCAGTCTGACTGGCTGGTTATAACTAGGATCCAATGGATCATCTGACCAACCATCTTGCATACCAATCCAACGCCACGGCAACTTGAGCTGCGGCGGCGGTCTGCTGCGACCCGGACGAAACAATACACATCGAACGGGCCAGCATCCCAAAGGTGTATGGCCATCACCCTCTCGCTTTTGATCGGCCGGACAAGGGCCAGACCGGCCAATGACACAATTGATGATATTCTGTTTGAAGCGAAGCGTAAGATTATTCGTATCAACCAGCAGTGCACTCAAAGCTTGTGGCCCGTTCGATCTCGCTTTGTATCAAGATAATATTCATTGTACGGATTAGCAGCAATTTTGACCGGAAGGCGTGTCTCTACCGAGATCCCGCAGCTCTCCAAACCGTCTACCTTTTCCGGATTGTTAGTCATTAGCTTGACCGTTGGTATACTGAGCAATTCCAGCATCCTCGCCGCAATCGAAAAATCACGGGCATCTATGGCAAAACCCAGCCGTTGGTTGGCATCCACCGTATCAAAACCCTGATCCTGCAGGGCGTAGGCGCGTAGTTTATTTATAAGGCCGATCCCGCGACCTTCCTGGCGCAGATACAGGAGCACACCCCAATTGGCTTCACTCATCTGATCGAGCGCTGCATGAAGTTGTGGTCCGCAATCACATTTCAGGCTGCCAAGGACATCTCCGGTCAAGCATTCGCTGTGCAGCCGAACCACCGGTGTGGTGTCATCACGTTCCCCGACCACTAAAGCGATATGATCGGTGGAATCAGCCTCGCTGCGAAAGCCATAGATATGGGCCTGCGTATTGGCAGCGACCGGTAATTTGGCGTGCGCACTGATGATCAGAGCATTGGAATCGGCATAGGCCGTCACGTCTTCCGTTTGCAGTACGTCCTCGGCGGTTTCTTGGACGACCAGAAAAGCCGGCAGCAATCCGCCATGCCGCGCCAGCTCCATGGCTGCCTTGGCCGCCTCGGGATGGGCCAGCTCTTCACAGCGAAACGGTCCTTTCATTGGGTGCTGCATGTCGAGAACAGGATCAGCAATCGCGATTATCTCGGTAGCGCTCTCCATATCTGTCAAACGGATCTGTACGGGCAAGGCCGGATCAGCTGCAGCACGCTGATTCAACAATTTCAACGTATCTGCCCGGCTTGAAGAGATTAACAGCGTAACTTGTGACTGCGCGGAAACATATGCATCCAAATCGACAGTTTCGACCGGCAGCAGGTTCAAGGTGCCTTGCCCCCCCTCCACGCTTATTGGCCAGCCGCGTCTTAGCGCATCTATCGCCCGCGCAGCGCGCCGGGCACCTTTGGGATCAGAGGTTACTGCAATCCCCATTCAAAATTTAAACTCCGTGATGAGCGGCGCATGATCAGATGGTTTCGCCCATCCCCGCGCATCTTCGTGAACAACGTGGCTCACTGCTTTATTCTCAAGTTCGGGACTGACCCAGACATGGTCGAGCCGCCTTCCTTTGTCCGATGCCCGCCAATCACGGGCACGATAGCTCCACCATGTGTAGAGCCGCTCCGGATCAGGAATGAACTTACGTCCAATATCGACCCAATCATGTGCGGCCTGTAACTTGGCCATTGTATCGATTTCAATCTGCGTATGGCTAACCACATTGATCAACTGCTTGTGGCTCCAAACATCGGATTCGAGCGGTGCAACATTGAAGTCACCAAGCAAAATAGTGGGCGTTTCCAGGGCGGCAGACCAGTCGGTCATCCGCTGATAAAAATCCAGTTTCTGACCAAATTTCGGGTTTTCTTCCCTGTTCGGAATCTCTCCGCCCGCTGGAATGTAAACATTCTCGATACGAACACCATTTTCCAGACGAGCGCCGACGTGCCGCGCTTCGCCATTGGCTTGCCAATCGAACCTTTCATCTTTGTGCAGCGGCACACGGCTGATCATCGCAACGCCGTGATGCATTGGCTGACCGTTTAAGATCAGATGATTATATCCCAATTGGCGGAAGGTCCCTTCAGGAAACTGATCATTACGGACCTTGGTTTCCTGCAAGCACAGCACATCAGGTGCTTCTTCCTTCAAGAATCGTTCGACAATTTCGATTCGGGCACGAACGCTGTTAATATTCCAGCTGACGACTTTCAGGGTATCACTCATGGCTAAACTCCTAGCCATGATAGCGGAAAAAAGCCAAGCCAAAAGCCAAGCAAATTCCTATATTTTTTGATGGGTTATAGACGAAAAACCCCCACCTCCGGGGGCATTTAGGAGGTGGGGGCTAACTCGCGTTCGTCACGCATAGGATGGTCCGAAACTTATATAATCAGGTAACAGGGGGAAAACCTGATCGCCTCATCTCATCCTGTAACCCTTATAGAACCGCGTTTCTGTCGCTTAGATGAACGAAACCTGTCAGCTCTTCCGCTTGTCGAAGCCGCGCCTCCGTTCATCGTCTGCCACGGCGTTTTCTTCGCGGATCGTTCCATTTGAAGGCGTTGTTGGCGACCGAAACACCGAATTTCTGGTCGGAAAGCCGGATAGAGGTCCGATTATTCTTCGAATCGAGTGACACCCACCCATCCAGCCGCAATCCAGCAGGCGCACCGGCAACCTTGGTGAAAACCATCGTGATGACACCATATTCCGGGCGTTTCGGATCGCGAACCTCCACACTAAGCACGTCCGGGTTACGAGTCGGAATGATTTTGCCATATTTTGACAAATCCCGCTCTGGGTTGAGCAAGGCTCCCAACGGACTGTTTCTAATTGGCCAACGCTGAACCTGGTTTACCTCATAATCGATCATGGTCAGGGCCTTGCCGTCGCCTACAATTAATAGATTGGCCTCCTTGCCATATTGAAAGCGTATCCGGCCGGGTTGTTTCAACGTCAGTTTGCCAGGCAATAAGCGCCCGCTGCGGTCAGTTTGCGTGAAATTTGCCGTCATCGTGGTCATAGCACGCAAATGAGCGGAAATTGCGTTGATATCGTCTGCTGGGCTTTGCTGCGCCGTCGCTGGCACCGAAGCGGTCACAGCCAAAGGCGCAGCGACAAGGGCAAAAGCATATCTCAACATATTGAAAACTCCTGAAAAATCATTTCAACGCTTAGCTGAAAGCGATTGAACAGCACCTGAATTGCAGTTTTTAGATCACTTCACCATTTTGGTCGCGCAACACTTCGCGCCGACCGATATGGTTAGGCGGACTGATAAACTCGTCTTCCTCCATACGATCAATGATCCGGGCGGCTGTATTATAGCCGATTCTGAGCTGCCGTTGCAGCCAGCTGGTCGACACTTTCTGGCTTTCGAAGATGATCTGGCAGGCCTGTGCATATTGCCGATCTTCCTTGCTGTCGGACAAATCGGCACCATCCAGAGCATAGCTGCCATCTTCTGGTTCTTCGGTGACTGCCTGAATATATTCTGGCGAGCCTTGCGCACGCCAATGATCAGCAATCAGGCGGACCTCATCGTCTGACACAAACGGGCCATGGACACGGGTCAATTGCTTGCCGCCTGGCATATAGAGCATATCGCCCTTGCCAAGCAGTTGCTCTGCGCCCTGTTCACCAAGGATCGTGCGGGAATCGATTTTGGACGTCACGTGAAAACTGATCCGCGTCGGCAGATTGGCCTTGATCACGCCGGTGATGACATCAACCGATGGACGCTGGGTTGCCATGATGAGGTGGATACCGGCGGCCCTCGCCTTCTGGGCCAGGCGTTGGATCAGAAATTCAACTTCTTTACCCGCTGTCATCATCAGATCAGCTAGCTCGTCCACAATGATCACTATTTGTGGCAGGACTTCATAATCTAGCTGCTCTTCCTCATAGATCGGCCGCGATGTTTCCGGATCATAGCCTGTCTGCACCTTGCGGCCCAGCGGCTCGCCCTTGGCTTTGGCGGCTTTGACCTTCTCGTTATAATTGGCGAGATTACGCACCGAGATGGAAGACATCATCCGGTACCGTTCCTCCATCTGCTCCACCGCCCATTTAAGTGCACGGACGGCTTTAGTCGGCTCTGTAACGACAGGCGACAACAGATGCGGGATGTCATCATAAGTGCTGAGTTCCAGCATCTTGGGATCAATCATGATCATCTTGCACTGATCCGGCGTCAGCCGGTAGAGCAGCGACACGATCATGCAGTTGAGACCCACTGATTTACCAGAGCCGGTAGTACCAGCAATCAGAAGGTGCGGCATTGGCGCGAGATCCGCAATCACCGGGTCACCAGATATATTTTTGCCAAGTATGATCGGAAGTTGCCCCGTCTGATCCTGGAAACTGTCGCTACCAATCATTTCGTGCAGAACAACAGACTCGCGCTGTGCATTGGGCAATTCGATACCCATGACAGTGCGGCCCGGTATGGCAGCCACCCGAGCAGAAAGTGCCGACATATTGCGTGCGATATCTTCTGCCAGCTGAATAACCCTGCTGGCTTTTATTCCAGGCGCGGGTTCCAGTTCATACATGGTTACAACCGGGCCTGGACGAACCGCATTGATCGTACCCTTTACATGGAAGTCATCAAGTACAGATTCGAGCAACCGCGCATTGCGCTCCAGGCCCGCTTTATCAATGACGTTATTTGACTCTTCGGGCCGCGGTGTCAGCAGATCAATCGATGGTAGCGAATAGGGTCCGAAAAAGTCACCTTGTTTGCCACTGGACAGGCTCGCTTTTTTAGGCGGCAAGGCCCGGTCGCTAATTTCCGGTGGCGGCCGATTATCGGGTTTGACCTCTTTGCGAGGAGCGGGCGCCTTTTTCGGTTTTGCTGGCGCAGCGCCTTCTGGTTCGATCACCAAGCCACTATCTTCCTCACCCGACTTGAAGCGTGGCAGTTTCAGTTGCGGCATGGAGAATAAGGGTTTGTCGAGCCGCAGACTGAAATAGCCGAGTACCAATCCGCCTGTAACAGTAATTGCAGTCAGCACGCCCGAAACGATACCGCTCCAGCTTTCTGAGATGGCGCTTAATGCGGCACTTATCCCTTTGGCTGAAACCATGCCTGCGAGCCCGCCCCAACCGGATGGCAGGTCTGCCTGACTATCCGGAAACCATATAGACAGCCCGGTGCCGATAAGGAACGCTGCTACCAAGCACCAGAAAAGTTGCTTTTTCCATTCTGCCTGCGGGATGTCACGCCATAATCGGTTGGCAAAAACCAAGATAAGCGGCAGGAACAATGCAACGGGCACGCCAAGCAAAGAAAGCAATAAATCAGAACTGTAGGAACCAAATATCCCCATCCAGTTATGCTCGACGCTACCAGCAGCCGTATTCAAAGATGGATCGCTGGGCGAATAGCTGACAAGGGCGAGAAACAGAAAGGCCGTCAACAGGGCAAGAACCACCGCACCGATCAGCGCACCGCTGCGCAGCAGGCTGAGGCGCATCACTTCACGCCAATTTGCCTCTTTAGCTTTTCCGGCCATAATCTACTCCCAGGGCCTTTCTCATCTCATGCAAAAGCCCGAACCCACATTAACTATCCTTCCTTTGCGCGAATCGGTGACTCCGCGTCAAGTTTTGTTGGGTATAAGTTTACCGGAACATACTTTCTTTTCGGTCGCGTGCAGCCTATCTTATCAACAATGATCGGAAAGATAGAGGTCCGTATATGACCATGAAACAAGAACATTATGATGCGATCATATTGGGTGCCGGTCTGATCGGCCTCACCCAGGTTCTGACCTTGGCAGCGCACGGACTAAATGTTGCGGTGATTGATCGTGCTGACCCTGCCGATTTGCTCAATCCGAGAAATGACGGACGCGTTTCCTCTATCAACAGTGCAAGCTGGAACATGTTGTCGGCTATTGGCCTGACCGAAAAGCTGGAACCCCATGGCTGTAATATAGATAAAATCCTCATTAATGATGGATTGAAACCAGGCAGACTGGATTTTATGCCAGATGAATATGACGGGCCACTTGGTGTGATGATCGCGAATGAAGTGCTGCTCCGGACATTGTTTGAAGCAGCAGAAGCTCATGAGCAGATTGCCATATACATGTCCAAAAAGGCGGATCAAACCGATCGCAGCGAGCATCAGGTTAGTGTCTCGTTAGATGGCGGAGAGCAGTTAACTGCTCCGCTGCTAATCGCCGCAGATGGCCGCGGTAGCGTGGTTCGGGACGAAGCTGGGATCATCATGGCGAAATGGCAATATGATCATAGCGCGATTATCTGCACCGTTTCACATGAGGAACCACATGGTAAAACCGCTTACGAAATCTTCTATCCGTCAGGGCCTTTTGCGATTTTACCCATGCGCGATGATGATAAAGGACACCATCGTTCTGCGATAGTATGGACGGTGCCGCGCGAAGACGGGCCGGCTTTCGCAAAGATCAACGAGCGTGCTTTTGAAGCAGAGCTGATGAAGAAATCAGGCGGATTTTTGGGAGAAATGAAGCTGCTATCGGACCGAGCCACTTATCCTCTCGGTTTTCATCACAGCGCCACACTCGTGGCAGAGCGACTTGCTTTAGTGGGCGATGCGGGACACGGTATTCATCCGATTGCCGGTCAAGGTCTCAATCTTGGTTTTCGCGATGTCGCAGCTTTGACAGAATGCATTGTAGAAGGAGCCCGCACTGGGCTGGATCTGGGCGATGCACAAATTCTAGCAGGCTTTGATCGCTGGCGCTCGCTTGACAATCTAATGATGTCTGCGGCGACCGACATATTGACCCGTCTTTTTGGATTGCCAGGCGACACATCATCAGCGATCAGACGCTTTGGCATTGGCTTGGTCCAGCGCATTCCGCCCCTGAAAGACCAGTTCATGGCTGAAGCGCGGGGCGAAAGCGGCGATTTGCCGCAATTGCTTATGGGTGATCTGGTTTAGGCGCTTATCGCGGTCCTTGACCGTCATCGACCTTGATGATGGTGCCGGTCACACATTCCGACGCAGGCGATAGAAGGTAAAGTAACGTGCTATCCATTTGCTCCGGCTGGCATATGCGTTGCCGCGGAAAATGCTCATAGAAATTCCCCATACGACTGGTCATTCCATCTGACATGTCGGTTGCGAACAGCCCGGGTGCAATCGCATTGACGTTGATGAAGAATCTCGACCATTCAACGGCCAAGGCCTCTGTAATCCTTGATATTCCGGCTTTCGTGGTTGAATAGAGCGCTGCGCCGCCGCCGTCATAATGCGTGCCTGCTATCGAAGAAATATTGACGATCCGGCCGGGTGTCTTTTGCTCAATCAAAGGACGCGCAAACTCGCATGACAATATGTACGCAGCGCGCATATTGGTATCCAGCACATCGTCAATCAGTTCCGTGGACATCTTAACCGCACGAGCCGCATCAACGATTCCGGCATTGTTGATCAAAATATCAGGCTGTCCAAGCGATTCAGATACGGCGGGCACAATGGCTTTTAATTGTTCGGCATCGCGGACATCCAGATCGAAGGCCTGCGCTGTGCCGCCGTCACGTGTAATTTCATCAACCAGCTCGTCCAGCTTTTCCCGCCGCCGCGCCGTGCAAGCTACTTTCGCGCCGCAAGCGGCCAAAACACCTGCAAAGCGGCGGCCCAAACCAGCCGAAGCGCCGGTAACGATGGCAGTGCGACCAGTGAGATCGATGGAAAAATTTGGCGTGGTCATATGCGGGCATCCCTATATTCTGTTGTCAGAAAGGGGATGCCCGAATGATTGTCACCATAGCAAGCAGAAGTTTGCCAGCTTAAAGGTCTTGCTCGCGGATCGGCACGATTTTCAACTCAACCCGGCGATTGGCTGAACGACCTTCTTCGGTGCTGTTACTCGCAATCGGCTGGCTTTCGCCATAGCCGCGGGTTTCAAGACGTGCCCGTTGAACTCCGCTATTACTGAGATAATTTGCTACTGAAGAAGCACGCCGTTCGGATAGCGACTGATTATACGCGTCCGACCCTGTGCTGTCGGTATGGCCATATATATCAATATAGCTTTTCTCATATTGTGACAGGGTGTTGGCAACACTGCCCAACGTTTCCTGAAATTCCGGCTGGATAGCGGCGCTATTTACAGGAAAGGTAACGTTGGAAGGCATGTTGAGAATCAGGTTGTCGCCGTCGCGCGTAACGTCAATGCCGGTACCGGCGGTTTGTTCGCGCAGCTTCTTTTCCTGCTCATCCATATAGTAGCCAACGCCTGCCCCAGCGAGGCCGCCAAGTCCGGCACCGACGATTTTCGCGGTACGGTCATTCCGTCCGCCAATAATGTCACCCAGTAAATAGCCACCCAATGCCCCGCCAATGCCGCCAATAGCGGCCTTAGAAATGACACGGTTTCCGGTCTCCGGGTTGGTTGTGCAGCCGCTGGATAGTGCCAATGCACTTAACGACAAGGTCGCAATTAACATCTGTTTCGTCTGCATATTCTAATCCCTCGTAATGAAGCTTCTATAATAAGCTTACAATTTTTTGATGTGATGCCAGTAATTAACCATAGGTAAGATGAACCCAAAATTATGAACCGCCCCTGACAGTAAATTTGATATTTTGTAAAACATGTGGCTATAGAGATTCTTTCGGGCTTACTCCCTTTCTATTGGACAATATGACAGCTTTTCCTTGGTTTGATGTCGCAATCATCGTTATTCTGATCCTGATCAATGGCGTTTTCGCTATGTCAGAATTGGCGATTGTTTCTGCGCGCAAAGCGTCCCTGCATTCCTCCGCCGACAAGGGCAGTCGTGGTGCTAAGGTCGCGCTCCGTTTGGCGGGCGATCCTGGCAAGTTTCTCTCGACCGTACAAATTGGCATCACATTAATAGGCATCGTCGCCGGCGCTTTTTCGGGTGCAAGCCTAGGGAGACCAGTGGCAGAACGGCTGGCGGCGCTGGGCATGCCGCAAGACTGGTCTGTGACGCTTGGTTTCGCGCTCGTCATCGGCCTGACAACATATGCCACATTGGTAATCGGGGAGTTGGTCCCTAAACAATTCGCATTGCGCTCAGCGGAGAGAATCGCTGTTATTATGGCGCCACCAATGGATCTGTTGGCCAGAGTGACTGCGCCTTTGGTGTGGGTTCTCGACAGCACCAGCGCACTCATCTTCCGGATACTCGGTCTGAAACGCGATCAGGCCAATCATGTGACCGCCGATGAATTGCAAATGGTATTCGCCGAAGCTACTCGTTCCGGCGTAATTGAAGAGCACGAGCGGGCCGTGATCGCCGGCGTTGTGCGCATGGCCGATCGCCCTATCCGGGAAGTGATGACACCGCGCACTGACGTGGATTGGCTCGACATCAGCGCCACCACCGAAGAAATTCACTCTATGCTGATTGAATCTCCCCATAGCCGGTGGCCGGTAGCAGAAGATTCAGTGGACGAGATTAAGGGCGTTGTCGTAGCTCGCGATATTGTTGCTGCTCAATTGAGCGGACAGACACTGGATTTGCGCCAGCTGATGCGCCCACTGGAGAAAGTACCCGATCAGCTGGATGCGTTGGATGCACTGGATATATTGCGCGAAGCCGATGTTCCGATGATTCTGGTACATGACGAATATGGTCATTTTGAGGGCATTGTAACGCCCAATGATCTGCTGCGGTCCATTGCCGGTGAATTTGTATCGGACCAGGATGAGAAGACCCAACGCAGCCTTATCGAGCGGGCAGATGGGAGTTTTCTGGTATCTGGAGCCATGTCGATGGATGCGCTCGCCGATCGATTGGGCATCAAACTGCCCGATGACCGCGATTATGCTACAGTAGCAGGACATGCGCTCGGTCAGCTACGGCACCTTCCTGAAGAGGGCGAGAGTTTTGAAGATCAAAACTGGCTATTTGAAATTATCGATATGGATGGCCGCAAGATCGACAAGTTGGTTGTGCGACCTTCGCATGTTGATCCGGAATAGCGCAACCAGATATCTTAATCCGCAAATACGACCGCCAAAAATTACGCTCGCTTCTTAGTCCTCTACATCGTCCCGATCATCTGAAAACTGTTTGCGCGAACAAAAGCCATGACAGGCTTTGATGCAATCGTCGCGTTCTTCTTGTTCGGGATCAACTGGCACCGAAACCGTTCGAGTCACACCATCGGCACCGCATACGGATAATGTCATCCTTCCACTCGCGGGAGCAAGCGGTGTGATGACCAGCATCAGGACTGCCAAGGCGGATAAATGGATTGGAAGCTGATGCCTATGCATTTTTGGCCTTTCCATTGGTATTTTCATCGTCGGGCAGTCCCTCGTCAACGCTTGCCTCCTCGTCAATCAGGACCCTTTGGGCTGCGCCATCCAAATCTTCAAATTGGCCGTTGCGGATGGCCCAAAAAAAGAATGCCAGGCCAGCCAATCCCATCAACAGCGCAACAGGGATCAGGATAGCCAGACCACTCATTTCGCTGCTCCATTGAGCCGCAAGGCATTGCCGACGACGATAAGAGACGACAGCGACATCGCAATCGCGGCGATCAGGGGCGTGACCATTCCGGTCAATGCCAGCGGCACAGCCAAAACATTGTAACCAATGGCCAAGACGAAATTCTGCCGGACAATCTGCATTGTGCGCTGGGCAGTCTGGACCGCCAAAGCAACCGGTAGAAAGGAATCACTGGTAAATACCGCATCCGCCGCTTGCTGACCAACATCACTGGCCGAACCGGGAGCAATGGATACATGAGCGGCGGCTAGTGCTGGCCCGTCATTCAACCCGTCCCCAACCATCAATATCTTCGATCCATTGGCACTTAGTCGCGCTATGGTTTCCAACTTGTCTTGGGGGCTGGCATTGGCTTGCGATGTGAGGCCAGTTGTATGAGCGATTTTTGCCACCGACGCCGCGTTATCACCCGATATGATCGTGGCGGGCAAACCAAGATCTTTTAGCCGTCTAATAGCTTCCGCTGCATCCGGTCGCATTTCATCCCTTAATTCGATGGCAACCTGCTCATTGCCGAGCTTCAACTGACAGGAAAGGTGATCATCCGATTTTGTTGGCTTGCCCAACGTTACAGGGATTCCTTCCCAGTAACCCGACATGCCTTCGCCTGCGACTTCGTTCAAAGCATCAATCTGAACAGGTGCTATTTCCTGCTCTAACAGGGCTCCACGTATCCCTTTGCTAACTGGATGGTTGCTCGCCTGTGCCAGCGCCAGAGCGACTTGTTTTTGTTTTAAAGTCAGGCAGTTCATATCAACCGGTACGGGGCGGCCAAGAGTCAGTGTTCCGGTCTTGTCGAACAACACACGATCGGCGTCGGCAAGTCGCTCCAACGCACTACCATCTTTGATCATAACGCCTTTTCGCAGCAACGCACCGGAGGCTACGACTTGTGCCGCTGGAACCGCCAGGCCCAATGCACAAGGGCAAGTGATGATCAGCACTGCGACAGCAATTAACAGAGATTGATGCCAGCCCACGCCGACAAACATCCAGAACACGAAGGCCAACAAGGCTAGGCTGTGCACGGCTGGCGCATAATAGCGTGCAGCCTTATCTGCTACACGAACATAAAAGGACCGCTGTTGCCCGGCCTCGTCCATCAGGCGCGCGATGTCGGACAGACTGGTATCTTCACCAGTGGCGGTAATCCGAACAGTAACGGGGGCAGTCAGATTAAGCGTACCGGCAAGCACGATATCGCCAATCGCCTTACGTTGCGGCTCGCTCTCCCCAGTCATCAGTGCGAAATCAAAATTGCTCGAACCCTGCTCGATCACGCCATCTGCGGCAAGATTATCCCCGGCCGCCACGATCATCCGCATGTCCGGGCGCAGCTCTTTGGCCGCCACCCAACGGGTAGAACCATCATCCCGAAGCACCATCGCGCCGGGCGCCGTTTGCTTAAGCAATGCGGATATGCCGTTTCTGGCACGATCCCGCATCATACCATCAAGCACCCGGCCAGCGAGCAGGAAAAAGATCAGCATGACCACGCTTTCAAAATAGGCATGCACACCGCTGGTCATTGTTTCAAACAGGCTGTGGCCGGTGGCGAGAATGATACCGACCGTTATCGGTACATCCATATTGGTACGACCGTAACGCAACGCCATGAAAGCCGAACTGAAGAAAGGTCGTCCCGAATAAAGGATTACCGGAATCGCAATCAATGCCGATATCCAATGGAACAGATCACGGGTAGGACCAACAGCACCGGACCAGACGCTGACGGACAGCAGCATGATATTCATCATGCCAAATCCGGCAACGGCAAGCGCACGGATCAATTTGTCAGTACCACCTTTTTCTTCCGCCAGCGGATTGTCAGCCAAAATTTGGACATCGAAGCCTAATTGCTCGATATTTGCCTTGATCTGATCTTCGCGAAGCGCAGGGAGATGTGAAACCGCTACTTGCTTGGTCGAGAAATTGACGCGTGCAGAGATAATATCCTGTTCTTTGAGCAGACCATTCTCGATTTTCGATATGCAGCCAGCACATCGTATAGCCGGCACCGCAAAGCGGGAGACTATGCCGCCTGCGTCATCTGCCGAAGCGGCATCAAGATGAACTGGCGCGTTCAACGAACTTCCTGTGCCAGCGCCATTTTGTTGCCACCATGGATGATTGCAACGCGCAATTTCCATCGGCCTTCGGGTAGTGCATCCTGGCTGATATATGAGCCCGCACCATTCTCGATAAAGTTTAAAGTAATCGGTTCAGACCGACCAACAGGATGCTCAGCGACCGCGGTTATCGTCGCATTTGCCAGCGCGCTTTCGTCAGCTTGAAGAACCGTCATCGCAACTTTATCTTGCACACGCGTGATCCGCGAAGCAGTCCAGCCATGCGCTTGCTGTTTGCGTGCTTCTTCCAACCACTCATTATATTTCTGGCTGGCAACATAGCTGTTGTCCACGACAGTGCCGCCAAAAGTCGAGATTGCAAAGCGCGCCATCACCATATTGACCGATACCACTACCGCAAAAAAGGCGACAATCATGGCTGTGGCGTGGAAGCCTGTGAATTTTTTGGGTTCTACAATTTCCATTTTCATTCTCTTGTCTCCGGGCGTTCAAAAAAGACGTCATCGGTATCTTGTGCCGTCCGGTCATCTTTCGCCCGGACAGTAAGCGTGAACTCTTCCCTTGCCGGACCCTCGCTGGATGCAGCAACAAACAGTCGCACCCGGCCAACGCTGTCGGCCGGCACCTTAACTATGACGTCTCGGCCGGCCGTTTCCCGTAATCCTGCGCTCGACCACATCACAGCACTGTGAAGTCCTGACATGGAAATCTCCATATCACGTGGTCGGTTTTCCATATTGCGCAAATTCACCGTGTAAGCATTGCGCACATCACCGTCGGCAAGCTGCACATAAAGTGGGTTGCGATCATGATTGGCGCTAATGTCGATACGTGTGCGGTTACCAACGGCAAATAGCATCGCCAAACCGATAGCGCCCCAGACTGAAAAATATAAAATAGTCCGGGGACGGAACAGGGTTTTCATAACCGGAACATGAGGTTGTCCAGCTTTTTCAAGCGCTGCATCTTCTTCTGTTACATAGTCGATCAATCCGCGTGGACGCCCGACCTGGTCCATCACTTTGTCACAAGCATCAATGCAAAGGGCGCAGGTGATACACCCTATTTGTGGCCCTTCTCGAATATCGATGCCGGTCGGACAAACTGCAACGCACTGATTACAGTCAATACAGTCACCAAAGCTGCCTGGCTGTGCTTCGGCCTTTTTGACACTGCCACGTGGTTCCCCGCGCCAATCCTTATAGGTAACGGTCAGTGACTTTTCGTCCATCATCGCGGCTTGAATACGCGGCCAAGGACACATGTAGATGCATACCTGTTCACGCATGAAACCACCAAAAATAAAGGTGGTCGCGGTCAGAACACCAACGGTCGCATAGGCAACAAAAGCCGCTTCACCTGTGAAAAAATCCCGTGCCAAAGTGGGGGCATCTGCAAAGTAGAAAATCCACGCGCCACCCGTAGCCAAAGCGACAAGCAGCCAGATCGTCCACTTGCTTAACCGTTTGAATATCTTCTTTGGCCCCCATGGCGCATCCTGCAATCGGAACTGCGCGTTGCGATCACCGTCAATAGCGCGTTCGATATGCTGGAACAGGTCAGTCCACACTGTCTGCGGACAAGAATAGCCGCACCAGGCCCGACCCACGGCGGAGGTAACCAGGAACAGGCCTATCCCCGCCATGACCAACATCCCGGCAACATAGTAAAATTCATGCGGCCAGATTTCGATGCCGAACATGAAGAACCGGCGATTTGCCAGATCAACCAATACCGCCTGATCCGGTGCATAGGGCCCGCGATCCCAACGGATCCATGGCGTGATGTAGTAGATCGCCAGCGTCACCGCCATGATCGCCCATTTTAGCCGCCGAAATGTGCCGTCTACTGCCTTGGGATAAACACCTTTGCGTTTTTCATAAAGCTGTAGCTGGGGATCAAGAATTTCCTCAGGATTGCTCATCTGCCGGAGTCTCCGTTGCTGCTTGCTCGGTTGCAGCATCCTCTGGTACCGGAGCAGCCTCGCCGCCACCCAGTGAATGTACGTAGGCGGTCAGCATCCTGATCGTTGCTGCATCCAGTCGATGTCCCCAACGTGGCATGACGCCATAGCGACTGTTGCTAATCGTGTCGGTCAACGATGCACGATCCAGTCCATATAAATTGATCGCGTCCGTCAAATTGGGCGCGCCTTGCGTCCGATCACCTTTGGCATCATTGCCATGGCAAACTGCGCAATTAACCTGAAACAGCTCTGCACCGCGATTTGACGAAGCGCTTTGCTCTTCACGATCGCTCAACACACGAACATAAGAAACCAAGTCCTGAATCTCATTGGGTTGCAATATTCCGTCCCGACCAAAAGCCGGCATCTGAGAGAAACGGGTTTCCGCATGGTCCGGATTTCGAATGCCATGGACCAGCGTATATTCAATCGCCTCCATATCGCCGCCCCACAACCACTCATCATCGTTCAGATTGGGATAGCCTTTCGAACCTGCGGCACCAGCACCATGACATTGCACACAATGGACTTTGAACGCCGAGCGTCCACCCTGAATTGCTTCATTGAGGAGTTCAGGATTGTTGGGCAGTTCATGGATGTCTGTATTCACCAGCGCCACTCGGATCGGCTCCAGCTCTGCTTCTCTTGCAGCCACAGCCTTTTGATAGTCACCGCGGCTGGACCAGCCCAGTACGCCTTCAGTAGCGCTGTTGACCATTGGCCATGCCGGATAAAGTATAACGTAGATTAGCGCCCAGACGATTGTTGCATAGAGCGTCCACAACCACCAGCGTGGCATAGGCGTATCGAGCTCCTCGATACCATCCCATTCATGGCCAACCGTTTGGGTACCCGTCGCTTCATCAATTCTTTGTTTATCAACCATCGTCGTGATCCTCTTCAAAGATCATATGGGCTGCTTTTTCGTTTTTCTCGCTCGAACCAGGCCGGAATACCCAGCCGATCAGTGTGAGAAAAACCATGCCCAGAAATACAAGACCCCAGCTGTCTGCGAAATGTCTCAGATCTTCGTAGTTCATCGCGGTTCCTCGAGACCTTCAACCGCCTCGAAATCGACGAGCGTTCCAATCATCTGAAGATAGGCGACCAATGCATCCATCTCGGTCAGCCGATCGGGATTGCCATCAAAATCGCGCGCCTGCGCTTTGGGATAGCGCTCCATCAGATCGGTCGTTACCGCTTCCGGATCAGCTTGCGCCATCAGGTCTTCATTGGCTGCCGCAATTGCTTCTTCGGTATAGGGCACACCCAAACGCCGCTGCGCCCGGAGGTGCTTGACCATATCCCCGGCTTTCAGGTCCTTCTCAGCCAGAAACGCATAAGGCGGCATAATTGATTCAGGCACCACTGACCGCGGGTCAATCAAATGCTGAACATGCCATTCATCCGAATAGCGTCCACCAACCCGCGCCAGATCGGGGCCGGTCCTTTTTGAACCCCATTGGAACGGATGATCATACATGCTTTCCGCTGCCAGGCTGTAATGCCCATAACGTTCCACTTCGTCACGGAACGGCCGCACCATCTGACTGTGACAGCTATAGCAACCCTCGCGAATATAGATGTTGCGTCCCGCCAGTTCGAGCGGGGTGTAAGGCCGTACGCCTTCGACTTTCTCAATCGTGTTATCGATCCAGAAGAGCGGAGCAATCTCCACTATACCGCCGATCGCTACAGTGACAAAGGCGGCCAGACCGAGCAACGTAACATTGCGTTCGAGTTTTTTATGATGTTTAGCAAAACCAGCCATTTTCTCGCCTTCCTTATTCTGCGGGCGCGATTGCAGGCTTCGCTACAATCGGCTTATCTGCGGCCTCGTCATAAGGCGTTTCGGTCATGGGTTTTTCGTCGCGTTGCTTACCGGCAATCGTCATCCAGACATTATAAACCAGCACGATGGCACCAGCGAGATAGAGCAGACCGCCCGTCGCCCGGATAAGGTACATGGGCAGCATCGCGGTTACGACTTCAGAGAAAGCGTAAACCAGATAGCCATCCTCACCATATTCGCGCCACATCAGGCCCTGCATGATACCGGCAACCCACATCGACGCTGCGTAGAGAACGATACCCAGAGTCGCGAGCCAGAAGTGCCAGTTCACCATACGCAGCGAATAGAGCCGCTCTTTGCCCCAGAGACGTGGAACAAGATAATAGAGACAAGCGAAGGTGATCATACCGTTCCAACCCAGCGCACCGCTATGTACGTGGCCGATGGTCCAATCGGTATAATGCGACAGGCTGTTCACAGCCTTGATCGACATCATCGGGCCTTCAAAAGTGCTCATGCCATAGAAGGCAAGCGCCAAGACCATCATCCGGATGATCGGATCGGTGCGGATCTTGTCCCATGCGCCATTGAGCGTCATCAGGCCATTGATCATACCGCCCCAGCTTGGCATCCACAGCACAACCGAGAACACCATGCCGAGCGTCTGCGCCCAATCGGGCAGTGCCGTATAGTGCAAATGGTGCGGGCCGGCCCAGATGTAGAGGAAGATCAAAGACCAGAAGTGGATAATCGACAGACGATAGCTGTAAACCGGCCGTTCCGCCTGTTTCGGAACGAAATAATACATCATCGCCAGAAAACCGGCGGTCAGGAAAAATCCGACCGCATTATGGCCATACCACCACTGAGTCAGCGCGTCCTGCACACCGGCAAAAGCAGCATAGCTTTTCGAACCAAGCAGGCTCACCGGTAGAGACAAGCCGTTAACAACGTGCAACATCGCGATGGTCAAAATGAAAGACAGGAAGAACCAGTTGGCAACATAGATATGGGGTTCTGACCGGCGCACAATGGTGCCGATAAAAACAGCGGCATAGCAAAGCCAGACGATGGTCAACCACAGGTCGACATACCATTCGGGTTCAGCATATTCCTTGGACTGGGTAACACCCATCAGATAGCCGGTAGCCGCCAAGACTATGAACAGCTGGTAACCCCAGAAGACGAAACGGGCGAGGCCGGGGAAGGCCAACCTCGCCCTGCAGGTGCGCTGCACGACATAATAGCTTGTCGCGATCAGTGCATTGCCTCCGAAAGCAAAGATTACGGCAGAAGTATGGAGCGGCCGCAAACGACCAAAAGTCGTAAACTCGTTGTTGAGATTAAGGACTGGGAAGGCCAGCTGCAGAGCAATGACTAGCCCTACCGTCAGTCCAGCAATACCCCAGAAAATCGTTGCTATGACGCCCCAGCGTATCGGGTCATCATCATAAATGCCTGGATCAGCGGGGGCTTTCAAAATGCCGCGGCCAATTGCCGCATAGTCGGCCTTGTTGATAGTAACCCATAAGGTGATACCCGCAGCCAGAGCGATAATCGCCATATGAACGGCAAAGCCAGTATCCGCTGCCAGCACCATTGCGATAAATGCAAGAAATACGATAGCCAGCCAGCCGCCAGCCTTCATCAAGAGCGTGTCCATAATGTCCTTCCCATGTCGACAGTTCAAAAACCGTCTTCAACGGGAAGGGGAATGGCAGTCCGCTAATCGATCCTCATTGATCTAGATCAACAATAGGAAAAGTGCACAGTGCTTATGAGAAGCTTTGGCAATGTGATGCCGAGCTTAGTGAAGCGCGCCGACGCCGGAATCTGCAATATCCTGCAGGCGATCGGCATCGAGAATCTGGACATTGCGATGATCCGGTAGCGCAATCACATCATTTTTTTTCAATTGAGTCATTTGCCGGCTGACCGTTTCTATAGTCAGTCCCAAAATATCTGCCACTTGCTGCCTGCCGAACGGCAACGCGAAAAGCCGAAGTTGCCCTCCAACCACGCTGCAGCTCGAATCGGCCAACCGTTCCGACATCTCAAGCAGAAAGGAAGCAACCCGCTCGGACGCTGTTTTTCTGCCGAGTAAGAGCATCGAACGGCGAACCCGATCCAGTTCGGTCAATGTCCGCTGCAGCAATTTATGCTCTAGATCGGGATGTTCGCGAACAAACTGGTCAAAATCAGCGCGCGAGAAAACGCAAACCTTGGAATCAGCCAAAGCTGTGACCGTATATTCGTTCCTGTCGCCAAAAGGTCGACCGACAAAATCTGACGGGTAAAGCAGACCGATAATCTGTTCCCGGCCGTCTTCCAGTGAAGAGGTAAGTTTGAAGGCACCTTCAACAACATTGGCGACGATCAAACTATCATCGCCTTCCCATATCAACGCCTGTCCTGCCTTGATCGAAACCTTGCGGGAAAGGCGATTGATTGCGATCAGTTCGTCGGGGTCCAATGCCGAACAAATGGCTTTGTTTTTGACCACACATTGTTCGCAATTGTTCATCATGGATCAGTAAACCTCATCGAATGTCAAAAATGTCTAACCTGTTCCCCGCTCAATTGTGCCAATATTGTCAAACAGTGTCACATCCCCACCGGTGCGACACCGCCGATCAGTTTTTAGAAGGGTACGTCGTCATCGAGATCACTGTCAAATGCGCCGCCGCCTTGACCGCCTGATGAACCGCCGGTGTTGCCCCAACCATCATTGGAACCACCGCCCGATCCGCCACCGGAACCGCCGCCGCTCCAGCCATCATTGCCGCCGCCTTGGCCGCCCATGCCGCCACCTTGCCGGGAATCCAGCATTTCCAACTTGCCATCATAGCCCTGCAGCACAACTTCCGTTGAATAGCGATCATTGCCGGACTGATCCTGCCATTTGCGGGTCTGCAACTTGCCCTCGATATACACTTTGCTGCCCTTGCGAAGATATTTTTCGCAGACGCCAACCAGGCCTTCCTGAAAAATCGCAACGCTATGCCACTCAGTCTTTTCCTTGCGTTCACCGGTGTTACGATCTTTCCAGCTTTCCGATGTAGCGATGCGCAGATTGCAGACTTTACCGCCATTGTTGAACGTACGCACTTCAGGGTCGGCACCCAGATTTCCTACGATAATTACTTTGTTGATGCCGCCAGCCATTTACATTTCCCCTTGGAATATTTGTGATGTTTTTCGAGTCTCTGGAGGCTCTTTACAGGCCGATTGCAACCGCCGTCCAGTACGTAATCCCGGCAGCCAAATAGGCCAGCCCGAAAAGATAGCCGAGCATAAACATAGGCCATTTCCAGCCATTGGTTTCACGCTTCGTCACGGCAATGGTCGAAATACATTGCGGTGCAAAGATAAACCACGCCAGAAACGCCAGCGCCGTTGGCAGGGACCAGCGGCTTTGCAGCCGTTCGATCAAAGACTTGGCCTCGGCTTCTTCATCCGGTGCGTCAATTGCGTAGGTCGTTGCCAGTGCCGCCACCGCCACTTCACGGGCCGCCATCGCCGGGATGAGAGCGAGCGCGATATCGCGGTTAAAACCAATTGGCGCAACCGCCGGTTCAATGACATTGGCGATCCGGCCAGCAGCGGAATAGTCTACCTGGCTTATCGGACTGTCAATCGGCACTTTTGGGTAGGTCAGCATCAGCCAAAGCACGACAGTTGCCGCAAAAATGATTGTGCCTGCACGCCGCAGAAATATCCAGGCCCGCTGCCACAGCCCCAAAAGAACGTCGCGAATACGCGGCATTTGATATTTGGGCATTTCCATCAGGAAGCCGCTATTTGGTCCTTTGGCAACCGTGCTGCGTAGGATCAAGGCGGCCAGCATCGCACCTGCAATGCCGAAAATATACAGGCCGAACAGGACTAAGCCTTGCAAGCCGACACCCCCGCCCACGTCACGCGCTGGAATGAAGGCACCAATGATGATCGCATAAACCGGTAACCGCGCTGAACAAGTCATCAGCGGCGCGACCAATATTGTGGTCAAACGGTCTTTTGGATCGGCAATGCTGCGCGTGGCCATAATGCCCGGAATGGCGCAGCCGAAGGAGGAAAGCAGCGGAATGAAGCTGCGTCCCGATAGTCCGACACTCGCCATCAGCCGGTCCATGATGAAGGCCGCCCGGGTCATGTAACCACTCGCCTCGAGCAGCAGGATGAACAGGAACAAGATTAAAATCTGCGGGAGGAAAACGACAACCGATCCGACGCCGCCAATCACTCCTTCGGTGAGAAAGTCGCGCAAGAAGCCCTCTCCCAGATTGGCTTCCGCGACGGCAGCGGCCCACTCACCTGCACTTCCGATTAAACCAGTAGGCGCTTCGGACCATGCGAAGACGGCCTGAAACATTACAAACATGATCGCAAGCAGGATGATCGGACCAGCCACTGGATGCAGGAACAAGGTATCGGCACGCTCTGACCAGCGGCGACCAGCGGTTTCGGAAGTCACCGTCAGATTGGCAATTTCCTTCGCTTGTTTGCGCAGCCCATGACCGCGTTCCTTGGCGATCACGATACCCTGTTGGCTGCTTTTTTGACCCAACCGCTTCTCTACCGCTGCGGACAAATCTTCCAGCCCGCGGCGGCGAACCGCCACGGTCGGAACAACCGGCACGCCCAATGCAGCCTCCAGTTTCGCAGGATCGAGTGTCAGGCCGTCGCGCTCTGCGAGGTCCATCATGTTGAGAGCAATGACGACTGGCAGACCCAGCGCAATAACTTCCAGCGCAAAGCGCAGGTGATTATCGAGATTGGCAGCGTCGAGTACGATAATAATCGCATCAGGTTTGCGCTCACCCTTCTGCAATCCTTTGATGACACTGCTGGTAACCGCTTCATCAGGGCTGGTGGGGTCAAGACTATAGCTACCGGGCAAATCAACCAGTTCGGCAGGCCGCCCATCCGACATCTGGAAATGACCGGATTTGCGTTCCACCGTAACGCCAGGATAATTGGCGATTTTCTGACGTGCACCAGTCAGTGCATTGAACAGGGCACTCTTCCCAGCGTTGGGATTGCCCGCAAGGGCAATGAGGGGTGCTGCTTCACTCACTGATTATGCCGGGATTACAACCGATATGGCTGACGCATGGGATTTGCGAACCGCAACCATCATACGACCCACTTTCACCGCTATAGGATCGTTGAAACCGAACATCCCCTTGTGGAGCTTCTCCACCGGAACCCCTTCATCAAAACCCAGGGCGCGAAGCCGTGCACCCTCATTTTCTGACATTGCAGCCCAGTCAATGGATAATATCTCGGCGCGCTGACGCATGGAAAGGCGGTCCAGTGTTACCGGTACATTCATAGCGTGACTCGAAAAATTTTAGTTGCGAGTGATTATCAATACTGAATCACCTTGACGAGTCTTTGTTTGCGCACCGCGCATAGTCGGTTGATAAACCTATTGGAAATCTTTGATTAAGCCCCGCGATAGCGCAGCCGGCCAATGAAACGCGCCATGCTGAAACGATCACCGCTAGGCCGCGTTATCTTGGCCTTCACCTTTTCAAACTGCATGACATTCTCGATCCGGCGACCAAGAAATGCTCTTGTATCCGCAAATTCTTCGCTTTCATCATCCAGGAAAACGCTGATCGTGCTGCCATAAACGGCCGACAATAAAGTCCGCTTCGTGTAGTGATTATAGTCAGTCGCCGTATCACCGGCGAGCTTCCACATCTTGTCAGCTGCACGCCATCCAAGCTTTGCGGCGGTCCTCAAATTGGGTGGTGCCGCCAATATCGCCAAGGCCCGTCGCAATCCCTCCCGATCTGTTTCCAACAGCTCCAGCCGAGCCACCACAAGCGCGGTAATCCTCTCGCGAATTTTCATCGCATTGAGTTCTTCCTCGGAAAACTTCGCTGCCATGGCTTCATCAACGGACTGAAACCAGGCGTCAATCATATCGACCGGACCATTGTTGAACGCCAGTCGGGCCATTTCAGTGTCCACGCCCGTCTGCTGCGCCGCCGCGGCAACAGCCGTCTCATTCCATCCATCAAATGCAGCTTGCGATGCCAGAAGTGGTGCGAGATAGCACCGAACTTCGTCGAGCGTCGGATCGTCTCTAAGCGGGTCCAATGTTTTTGCGTACATGTTCTGGTGTTCCTCGACGGTTCCGGCGATCAATAAATCCGATATAGGGTGAAAGAAAAGATTTTCAAAGCATTGCATTGCAAAGCGCCACTGGCCTGACTAGCTATTCATCAAGCAATTAAAAATAGCGAAAGAACAGGTATATGAGCACATTATTTGATCCGATTACCCTTGGTGCCATTGAAGCCCCCAATCGAATGCTAATGGCCCCGCTCACGCGCTGCCGTTCAACGATGGAACATGTACCAACCCCTATAATGGGAGAATATTATGCCCAGCGCGCCGGTGCAGGCTTAATCATTTCGGAAGCTACGGGCATCAGTCAACAGGGCCTCGGCACACCATTTGCACCGGGAATTTGGAACGATGAGCAAACCGCTGCGTGGAAGCCGATTGTGGAACAAGTCCATGCGGCAGGTGGCCGGATCATTTGCCAACTCTGGCATATGGGCCGGATCGTACATCCCGATTTTCTGGGCGGTGATAAGCCTGTTTCTTCCTCCGCTACAACGGCTCCTGGCAGCGTACGCACCTATCAAGGCAAACGTGACTATGTTGAGGCCCGTCCATTGGAACTGGACGAAATTCCCAGCCTGTTGGACGATTACACCAATGCTGCAGAAAATGCGAAAAAAGCTGGTTTTGATGGCGTACAACTGCACAGCGCAAATGGTTATCTGATAGATCAGTTCATTCGCTCCGGCACCAATTTCCGAACCGATGAATATGGTGGGTCGATCGAAAACCGCATTCGCTTACTTGGTGAAGTGACCCAGCGATTGGTTGATGTCTGGGGCAGTGATCGTGTGTCCGTACGGCTTTCCCCCAATGGCGACTCGCAAGGCGCCGATGACGCGACTCCGGTAGAAACTTTCACCGCAGCAGCAAAATTGCTGGATAAAATCGGTATTGCGTTCCTTGAACTGCGCGAACCGCCACCGCACGGAACCTATGGAAACACCGATGTGCCGGCCGTAAGTCCGGACATTCGGCCTGTATTCAGCAAGCCGCTCGTGCTCAACAGTGACTATTTCTATGACAATGCCACCAAAGCACTAGCAAAGGAGAGAGCGGATGCGATCAGCTTTGGGCGGACGTTTATGACTAATCCTGATTTACCGGAACGATTCCGCACAGGTGCAGAGCTCAACCCGATCGATTTCACTCCGTCTTGGTATAGCCAGGGAGCTGAGGGTTATGTTGATTATCCTACGATGGAACAGTCCAAGGCAACGGCCTGAGTTACGGTCGTCCAAAAATCAGAATGAGCTTTCGAGCCGTCGGAACATGTTATGTACTGGCGGCTCTACCATTTCCTCATATTCCAGACGAGCCGACAGACGTTGCAGACGAAGAAAAAGCTCTTCACTATTGTCGATAATCTGCCGCGCTTCTTCTGGAAACAACTCAACTACGGGGCCGTCGCTTGCAGCAGCATAACCCATTTCGCGACTGTGGTTCCAAGCCTCCCCATCCGTTAGGTCTTCGCCATGCAGAGCTTTCTGGTTCAATAGCCAAGCGATACAATGCATTAGGCGTGTCGTGACTTTCAGAGACTCGCATGAGAAGGCAACGGACAGTGACGCCTCATCTTGACACTCGTCATTGAACCGGCCCGATTCGAAATAGGAACGTGCCTCATCGGCAAGCACCATCGCTTCGGTGTAGAGCGCATCCAATAATTTGGGCGTCATCAATGCTTCGCTGTCAGCCATTTGACGTTCGTAGCAAATTTTATGTGAGCAAGGACAGTTGAAATTTCGGGACTACAGGGTTAATTTGCGAGATGTTTCAATGTGACACGCAGCAAGCACAGGAGTTAATTGATTGACGGACAACGTTAATCTTGCTCGCCGCCTGTATTCTTTCTGTCCCTTAAGCAATAATATCAGGGATTAGCTGGTTTTCGATCTGAATCATCCGGTCGCGCAATTGTAACTTCCGTTTTTTCAATCGCGCTGCTCTTAACTGATCATGGCTACCAGACTCGATCAAGGCCGCGATGGCATCATCCAAATCACGATGCTCAATCTTCAGCAGTTCGAGCCGCTGCCGCAACTCTTGATCGCTTATCGCCATAATGGATCCATTCGCCCCTTGCATCACTGCAACAATTTTGTAATCTTTACCCTATTCATGGTCTTTGTCGAAACCAAGACAATAATATCATGATAGTCGATGACCGCTTAATCAAAAGCGCGCATCAGAACGAAAGGGACACCCGCAACCGCTTTCATCGCAATAACATATAATAATCAGGAGAATATTATGGATCAGAATCATGTGTCAGCCCTGCGCGGAAAACACGAAGCCCTTGATCGCAAGATCAGCGAAGAGGAGGCCCGCCCAGTTCCAGATACGATTCGAATTCATGACCTGAAAAAGCAGAAATTGCGATTGAAAGAAGAACTTCTCGCTGACGCCTGATTGTTATTTTCATCTGATTGATAACCGATAGCAGCGCAAACCAATTTGCGCTGCCATTCCATTTACCTTGTTCAGTCGCGGAATTAGGTAAATTTTTCAGATCATTGACTTGTAGACCTCTTTCTACAAAGCTGCACAAAATTGTAGGAGAGATCGTCCCCATGACTACGAACCAGATTTGGTATTTGCGCAAACGTCCCGTCGGCAAAATTGCAGACGGCGACTTGGAATTGGTTGAAGAGGAAATGCCGGACCTCGCGCCAGATATGGTAAGGGTGCGCACGATCTATTTATCTCTCGATCCCACCAACCGGATTTGGATGAGCGATATGGATGGCTATTTGCCGCCGGTACCCATTGACGATCCGATGCGTGGAGGCGGCATTGGCGTCGTTGAAGAAAGCAATTTCGATGAGATACCGGTTGGTTCCCTGATCAACACCGGTCTTTCTACTTGGTCCATGTATAATGATATCCCGGGCGGTATGGCAAATGTGTTGCCATCCATCCCAGGCGTTCCACTCACAGCCTATATGGGCCCATTGGGCGCGACCGGTATGACAGCCTATTTTGGACTAACCGATATCGGAAAACCAAAAGAAGGGGATACGCTAGTTGTTTCGGCAGCGGCCGGTGCGGTTGGATCCATGGTGGGGCAAATTGGCAAGATCCATGGTTGCCATGTTGTTGGCATCGCAGGATCTGACGATAAATGTAAATGGCTGACTGAAGAGGCCGGTTTTGACGCAGCGATAAACTATAAGACGGAGGATGTTGGAGCTGCACTAGACAAGCATTGCCCGAATGGAATTGACATCAACTTTGAAAATGTCGGCGGCGACATCATGGATGCCGCGATTGCGCGGCTGAATGACTTTTCACGCATGCCTTTATGCGGCCTGATATCCACCTACAATGATACCGACGGATCACCTGGGCCATCGAATTTTGCCAATCTGCTTATGCGCCGGACCAATTTACGTGGATTTATCGTTCTAGATTATCTTGATCGCTTTCCTGAAGGGGCGCAAGCTATGGCGGGCTGGCTTATGGAAGGGCGCATCAAATATGAAACAGATGTGGTTCAGGGAATTGAAAATGCTCCAGCCTCACTGGACCGATTATTCACCGGAGCGAATTTGGGGAAACTCGCGGTTCAATTCGGCCCGGAGCCAGATTAAGCTATATTAATGTCTAGACGGAAGTCCCGGGGCGATCAGCATTTTTTGCGTTCAACCTGTTTTGCATATCGCACCGCTGCAGGGTTTCTGCTAGGCTCCCAACATGGCCACCAAACATACGTCCAGCCCTGTAACCGCCCGTAACATATTAACCGGGCTTAGGTCGATTATGGCCTCGCCCGGCAATGCCCAAACCAAACTCAATCATGTCGTGGAAACTATTGCTGAAGCGGTCAGTAGTGAAGTCTGCTCCATATATCTGCGGCGGGAAGGCGTGCTGGAACTCTATGCTACGCGGGGTCTGAATCAGGAAGCTGTCCATGTTACAAAATTGGCTTTTGGTGAAGGATTGACCGGCTATATCGCAAAGAATGTCGAGACACTGAACCTCGATGAGGCGGCAAGTCATCCCGATTTCCAATATCGGCCAGAAACCGGTGAAGAAAAATTCCATAGCTTCGCCGGGGTGCCAATCATCCGCAATCAACAAGCTGTCGGAGTTTTATGTGCGCAACATATAGAGCCGCGCAGATATTCCGAGGAAGAAATTGAGTCTTTTCAGACTGCGGCGATGGTCTTGTCTGAACTCATTTCCAACGCCGAGCTAATCGACGAAGAGTCTGTTGACGATGCCGAGACTCGCAATGATGGTGCTGACCGACTGAGCGGACTGCAACTGGTCAAAGGTAAAGCCAGCGGATTTGCGGTATTTCATCAACCGCGTGTGAAAATCGAGCACACAGTTGCCGAAGATACCGAGGCAGAACGTCATCGTGTATATTCCGCTTTTGACAAGATGCGCAGCCAGATTGACCAAATGACCAATCAAGCGGAATTTGGCGTTGGTGGTGAGCACGAAGAGGTGCTGCAGACATATAAAATGTTCGCCTATGACGAAGGGTGGAGCCGCCGGATCAATGAAGCTATTGATAGCGGCCTGACAGCCGAAGCGGCAATCGAACGCGTTCAACAACATACCCGCATGCGGATGCGTCAGATTGATGATCCATTGCTTGCTGAGCGCATGCATGATCTGGAAGACTTGGCAAACCGGCTGCTGAGGATTGTCTCTGGTCAAATGGGTACGGCAGCAACCATGGGTCTGCGTCAGGACACAATTTTGGTGGCGCGCAATCTCGGTCCGGCTGAGCTGCTCGAATATGATCGCAGGCGCCTGAAAGGTGTGGTGCTGGAGGAAGGGTCACTGACTGCGCATGTCACGATTATTGCCCGCGCCATGGATATCCCAATCCTGGGGCAAGTGAAGAATGTTCGTCAGATCGTTCGGGAAAATGACCATCTGCTTCTCAATGTAGATGACAACGCGTTATTCGTCCGGCCTAGCCCATCAATGGAAGATGCGTTTGAAACGCAGATAGAATTGACCCAGAAAAAGCGGGCCGCCTATACCGAATTAAGAGACAAGGAACCGATCACCAAGGACGGCACAAGGATCGTTCTGAATATCAATGCCGGTTTGCGCGACGATATGGCAATGCTTAATCTAACCGGTGCCGACGGTATTGGATTGTTTCGAACGGAATTCCAGTTTCTGGTCGCCGCCAACATGCCTGGTCGCTCCGGACAACTGCGTTTTTATCGTGATGTCCTGGATGCGGCGGGCGACAAACCGGTTATTTTTCGCACCGTCGATATTGGCGGAGATAAGCCCCTACCCTATTTTCAGGCCAGTGAAGTCAAAGAGGAAAATCCAGCCATGGGCTGGCGCGCGTTGCGCATCGGTCTGGAGCGCGACGCACTCATGAAAGTACAAGCGCGTTCTTTAATTGAAGCAGCCGCTGGAAGAAAACTCAACGTCATGTTCCCTATGATCGCAGAGCCATGGGAATTTGATGAAGCCAAGGCAGTATTCCAAAAGCAGCTTGAATTTTTGCGGAGCCGGAAAAAGCAGGTTCCACTATCAATCCGCTATGGAGCAATGCTGGAAGTACCGGCGCTAGCGGAATGCCTCGACTTGATGGCCTCACGCCTGGATTTTCTGTCGATCGGAACCAATGATCTCACGCAGTTCCTCTTCGCTGCTGATCGCAGCAATCCCAAATTGGCGGAACGTTTTGATTGGCTAAGCCCGGCAATATTGCGTTTTATCGGCCGGATTGCCCGGCAAGCTGATGATTTGGGCATTGAGCTTAGCGTGTGCGGCGAAATGGGCGGACGGCCATTGGATGCACTGGCATTGCTGGGACTTGGAATAACAAGGCTATCGATAACACCAGCGTCAGTTGGTCCAGTCAAAGCCATGGTTCGATCGCTGGACCTCACGGCTACAAAAAAGCAGCTACAGATGATTTTATCGGATCCCACCAGCGACCCAAGAACGGCTTTGCAAAAATGGGCCAAGCAGCAGGAACTTGATATCGGTTGATCAGCAAACTGTAACAAGTTGTATCATCACTCAATCAAGCCCCTGACGAGCGCTGAATTACAGCCGGTACAATATCGTTACAATTGTGATAATCATTGACTTTTCATTGCTCTAGTGGCTTCTTCCCGTACATAGTATGAAACGGGGTCGCACCGCGGACCGGCCGAAGGAGAGTATGATGGCCGAAGAAACTGACGCAGAAGAGACAGTGAATGAAAATGGTGAGCTGAACCTCCACAGCGTGGGAGACATGCTCCGCCATGCGCGAGAGCAAAAAAACCTTAATATCGAGGATATTGCGAAGACAACCAGAATTCCGCAACGCCATCTTGAGTCGATTGAGTCCGGTGACTTTGCTGCCCTACCTGGCCGCACCTATGCCATTGGCTTTGCCAAATCATATGCGCGCACCGTTGGATTAAGTGAAGTAACCATTGGCGCCCAGTTGCGCGAAGAAATGGACGATCAGGGGCACAGCGCCTATGAACCCGAAACCAGCGGATATTCACCTGCCAACCCGAGCAATATTCCACCAAAATATCTCGCATGGACCACTGCAGGAATAGCAGCAGCTTTGCTCATCGGTTTTCTAGTCTGGCGCACAGTATTTTTCGAACCCAATGATTTTATCGACGATGGCTCGGATACGGAATTTGCCGATGCGGCCAGTGATACGGACAATAATCTGGATGGCACGATTGAACCCGTTGGACCAGCGCCCTCCCCCACCGGCACGGTCACATTGACCGCAACCGAGACTGTTTGGCTGAAAATTTATGATGAAGATGGCGAACGGTTATTTGAGAAGGAAATGGCTGCTGGCGAACAATATTCCGTTCCTGCTGACGCGAAAGGCCCACAAATTCTAACGGGTCGCCCGGATGCCTTAACGGTAACCATCGATGGCAATGTTGTGCCACCACTTGGCACTGCTGATCGCACCATCAAAGATGTGGGAATAAGTGCTGCAGCATTATTGGCACGCGCCGATCAAGGTGGATTGAACGCTGATAGTGACGGCCAATCTACGGCTAGCGGGATTGTAAATCAGTAAAACGATCTGGATAGCTTTCACACGGCTTTGTGAACCAAGCTAAATCTATTTACTTTGCCCCGCCATTTATGGTTAACACAATCCAAATATTTGGAGGCTGCTTATGAAATCCGTATTGTTATCGACCTTATATGCTAGCGTAGCAGCTAGTCTGTTGATTGCTGCCCCCGCCACTGCTCAAGATAGAAATGTCGACAAGCGTGTGGACCGTCTTGAACAAGAAATGAGAGCCGTACAACGCAAGGTTTTTCCGGGTGGCTCGTCGCGCTTTTTCGAACCGGAAATCACTCCAGAAGCTGAAACCGCGACAACACCATCAACGACCAGCTCTGCGGTATCTGATCTGATCGCCCGGGTAGACGCTCTTGAGCGCAGTCTGGCAACACTCACCGGCCAAGTAGAGGAAAACGGTTTTCGGCTTCAAAAAATCGAAGACAAACTGGCAGCAGCAGAAGTTCCGCCGGTCAGCACCGACCCCGGCTCTGTATCAACTGCACCTTCAACCGACACTGGCACAAGTGGTACTGAAACGGCAGCGGAACCTGATCCAGAACGCGTTACTGGTGTTGCAGCGATAGTCATGCCAGACACCGGCGATCCAGGCGAAGATGCCTATATTTACGGCTATCGACTATGGGACGCAAAATTTTATCCCGAAGCCCAAGCGCAGTTGAAAAAAGCCGCAGCAGAACATGCCAGCCATCGCCGTGCCAGTTTTGCCAAAAACCTGCTCGGTCGGGCCTATCTGGACGACGGCAAACCTGCGCTTGCCTCGGTTGCACTTTACGAAAATTATCAGGAACTGCCGCGCGGTGAACGCGCGCCTGACAGCCTCTATTTCTTGAGCACCGCCTTGGTTCAGCTCAACAAAAAACCTGATGCCTGTCGTGTACTCACAGAACTGCAAGAGGTTTATCCCAATGTAGCTTCTGGTCGGCTAAAAGCCCGTATCGACAGCGGAAAGGCAGCAGCAGATTGCAGCTGATTTTTATGCCTCATCAGCCGAACCCATGACGGACCGTGCGCTTATTGACCGATTTCATAAAGCGGTCATCGCGCTTGTCCCAGAGTTTGAAAACAGCAATGAAATATTGGGACTGGCTGTCTCCGGCGGACCAGATAGCCTCGCGTTACTGTTACTGGCGCATGAGAGCTTCCCGGGCCGGATCGCTGCAGCAAGCGTCGATCATGAATTACGTCCCGAAGCCCACGATGAATGCGAGTATGTCGCAAGCCTATGTGCGAAAAGAGATATTCCGCACAGGATTTTAAAACCCTCCACACCTATTCGCGGAAGCATCCAGGCCGAAGCACGCAAGATGCGCTATTCGCTTCTGAATAGCTGGATGGAGAATCAGCATATAGCCTGGCTGGCCACCGCACATCATGCCGATGATCAACTCGAAACACTGGTCATGCGAATATTACGGGGCAGCGGCATAGATGGTATGTCTGCCATCCGCGCAAAACGTGGTCATATCATTCGCCCCTTGCTGCCTTTCTCAAAGGACATGTTGGTCCAGTTCATAACCGCTCAGGGCGTTGAACCGATCGATGATCCATCGAACAAGGATCAGAGCTTTGACCGCGTCAGAGTTCGGCAAGCATTATCGCAATTGTCAGGCTTTGACGCAGGACTTGCCAGTCAAAGCGCTGCGGCATTGGATGATGCGCGCACGGCAATCCATTGGATGGTGGACGAGTTGTCGGCCGCCCATATCGAAGCTACCGACGCCGGTTGCCAGCTCAACAAACATGATTTTCCGCATGAAATTATCCGCCGGCTTTTGCTCAAATGTCTGCATATTTGCGACCCGGCGCTCTCCCCGCGTGGAAGCCAATTGGAGCCACTAATCAAGGGTCTAAAGCATGGGGAGACCCTGACTATCGGCAATATCTTGTGCAAAGGCGGATTAACCTGGACCTTCTCCCCTGCACCAAAACGAAACAATCGCTAAATATTTCAACGCCTTGACGGCAGATATCGATATACGATCACTGTGATCAGTAAAAACATTGCCGCTTATATTGTCATCCCGGGCAAAACACCTATCTTTAAACAGATAGATTCGGCGGAAATTTGAACCGGCGATACCAACACAGGACGTAATACATCATGAATGACGAACAGGATCCCAAGGAAAATCCGTGGATGAAAAGCATGCTCATCTGGGCAGGCGTAATCGTCGCCTTGCTGCTCACTGTTTCCATGTTTGGTGCCGGCGCCGGAGCAGATTCCGGTGAAGCGATTAGCTATTCTTCCTTCCGCGCCAAAGTTTCTGAAGGCAGCGTCGAAAAAGTTGCTATTGCACCGGACAAGATCACAGGCGAACTGACCAATGGTGATAAATTTTCGACCACCCCGGTCGGCAATGATCCTAGCCTTGTCAAACTGCTCGATGAAAAGGGCGTTGAATATAGCGGTCAGGCAGAAGAAAGCCCTAGCATCTGGCAATATCTGCTGATCCAGTCGCTACCTTTCCTGCTCATTCTCGGCATTGCGTTTTTCGTGTTGCGCCAGATGCAAAAAGGCAGCGGATCGGGTGCCATGGGCTTTGGCAAATCCAAGGCTAAAATGCTGACGGAAAAACAAGGCAAGGTTACGTTTGAAGACGTTGCCGGCATTGACGAAGCGCGCGAAGAGCTCGAAGAAATTGTTGAATTTCTGAAAAATCCCAGCCGCTTTTCCAAGCTTGGCGGACAAATTCCGAAAGGCGCCTTGCTCGTCGGCTCACCAGGTACCGGTAAAACCTTGTTGGCTCGTGCCATTGCAGGCGAAGCGGGCGTACCGTTTTTCACCATCTCTGGCTCCGACTTTGTTGAAATGTTTGTCGGTGTGGGCGCCAGCCGCGTTCGCGACATGTTTGAACAGGCAAAGAAGAGCGCACCTTGTATCGTCTTCATTGACGAGATTGATGCTGTCGGTCGCCACCGTGGTGCTGGCCTTGGCAATGGTAATGACGAGCGCGAGCAGACTTTGAACCAGCTTTTGGTCGAGATGGATGGTTTTGAGGCCAATGAAGGTATCATCATCATCGCTGCCACCAACCGTCCTGACGTTCTTGACCCTGCGCTGCTGCGCCCGGGCCGCTTTGACCGTCAGGTTGTGGTTCCGCGTCCTGATATTGAAGGCCGTGAGAAGATCCTCGAAGTGCATATGAAGAAAGTGCCTTTGGCCCCCGACGTGAATGCGCGCACCATTGCCCGCGGTACACCGGGCTTCTCTGGTGCTGATCTTGCAAACCTCGTCAACGAAGCCGCCTTGATGGCTGCCCGTCGCGGCAAACGTCTTGTCGCCATGGACGAGTTTGAGACCGCCAAAGATAAGGTCATGATGGGCACTGAGCGCAAATCCATGGTGATGACCGAAGACGAAAAGAAAATGACCGCTTATCATGAAGCCGGTCACGCGATTGTTGCGGTACATGAGCCTGCATCTGACCCTATCCACAAGGCTACTATCATCCCACGCGGTCGTGCGCTCGGCATGGTCATGCGCCTGCCGGAACGGGACAGCTACAGCTATCACCGTGACAAGATGCATGCGAATATGGCTGTATCCATGGGTGGCCGTGTCGCAGAAGAAATCATCTTCGGCTATGACAAGGTATCATCTGGTGCTTCAGGCGACATCCAATATGCGACCAAGCTGGCCCGTGACATGGTCACACAATGGGGCATGTCGGATGAAATGGGGCCGCTGCAATATGAAGAAGAGCAAGGCGAAACTTTCCTCGGCTATTCGCAGTCCCAGCGTGTCCACATGTCGGATGAGACTGCCAAGAAAATCGACAGCGAAATTCGCGGCATTGTTGATGCCGGTTATGACCGAGCGAAAGAGGTTCTCACCAAGCATGAAGATCAGCTGCACCTGCTGGCCAACGCATTGCTGGAATATGAAACCCTATCCGGCGATGAAATTGATTCGCTTGTAGAAAATGGAAAATTCGAACGCCCTGACGGCGACGTGGTGAAACCATCGTCCATCCCGACCATTGGGACATCGATTCCCAAAGCGGGCAAGAAACGGAAAGGGCCATTTGGCGATCCCAAACCACAAGGCGCCTAAGCCATTAGTGTATTAGATATATAATTCACTTAACGTTCAGATAAATTGAGACAAAAGGCCTCTTTCCAATTGAAGGAGGCCTTTTTTGTGAAACAGTCCATCTCACTTGTCGCCAGCACAATCATGCTGTCGATCGCCGTCCCGGCATCGGCCATGCCAGTCTCCGAGTTTCTGCCAAAAGCTGACAAGCTGATGAAGGCTGGAATGGGCGCAATGTTCTCAAAAAATCGCAAACCGGTCATGGCAGAAATGGAAAAGGTCACTAATGGTTACCGTGCCGACATAAAGGCCGCCCGCGCCGCAGGTAAAACGCCTTCCAGCTGCCCACCGCCAAAAGGAAAAGGCAAGCTGAATGGCAAGGAATTTATCGCACATCTAAAAACCATCCCGGTTGCTCAGCGTAACATGGAAGTCAAAACTGCTTTTCACGGCTTCATGAAAAAGAAATATCCGTGCTGAAAGCCCTATCAGTCCCTGCGATAGGCATTTCCTACTAATCTTATTTGTGACAATATTGGCATTCGTATCTTTTCAGAATCAGGAAAATCCCTGTGTGAATTGTGTGAACTTTGGATTTGCGCCACCGGGTCCTTGCACCCATTGCACTTAGCTGCGAGAAAAGCCTATGTCCTCTCTCGATCAATATGAAGCAATGATCAGGCTTAGCGCCTTTGCCGGCATATTCCTGATCATGGCGATCCTGGAAATCGCCATTCCACGCAGAAAGCGAGTGCTAGCGAAGGGTATTCGCTGGTTCACGAATATATCCCTCGTGATTGTCGATACACTGGCCTTGCGCCTGATAATGCCGATATTGGCTGTGGGCATGGCCGACTATGCCGCAGGGCGTGGCTGGGGTATGCTGGCTCTGGTCGACCTGCCCCTCTGGATCGAAATCATCATCGCATTCCTGCTGCTCGACATGCTAATCTATGCCCAGCATATCGCCTTTCACAAAATCCCGTTCCTGTGGCGATTTCACAAGGTTCACCATGCCGACCGCGACCTTGATGTTACCAGCGGCGCACGTTTTCATCCCGTAGAGGCGGTCATCTCCATGGCTTACAAACTGCTTTGTATTACCCTTATCGGTCCAGCTGCATTTGCCGTGTTCCTGTTTGAAGTCGTGCTCAATGCCGCGTCCATGTTCAATCATGCCAATGTACGTCTACCACTAGGATTGGACAGGGCGGTGCGTTTATTCATCGTAACACCAGATATGCACCGGGTACATCATTCGGTCATCGAGCGGGAAACCAACAGCAACTATAGTTTCTTCCTCACCCTTTGGGATCGGATGTTCGGGACCTATATCGCGCAGCCGGAAAAAGGGCATGATGACATGATCATAGGCCTTTCCGAATATCAGGACGACAAGCCAGCCAATCTGATTTGGAGCTTGATCATACCCTTCGTCCGAAACAGGCACGCTCAAATAAAAACAGGCGGCCACTCCGAAGAAGAGCGCCGCCCGGTTTTTAAATCAGACTAGGTTTTTTTTAGCGCTTAACGCCGTCCATAGTCATTTGACACGCCCGCGCTGCGTGGCGGTGCTGCAGCCGTCAAACGAAGCGCTTCGGCAGACTGGCTGATCGAACCGATTTCATCTGGCGTATCATCGTCGTCAATCTGCACTTTTTGCAACGATTGAACGAGGCTTTCTTCGAGATCATCGGGTTTGATCGTTTCCTCAGCGATCTCACGCAGCGAAACAACGGGATTTTTATCGCGATCACGATCAATGGTCAGTTCAGCACCACCAGAAATCTCACGTGCACGCTGCGCTGCAAATAGGACCAAATCAAACCGATTGGTGACTTTATCAACGCAATCTTCAACGGTAACGCGAGCCATAAGGCGCTCCTGATTCTCTAAAATTCATGAAAAGAGCCCTGCATCTAGGGTTTGGCCCCGCTTTTGTCAACAAATTGGATAGCCCGATAATAGCTTGGCAGGTTAACCAATTGTCCGTTCAGGGCTTATGATCTATGCGATGGAACATGGACCAAGTCCCGCCAAACCGAACCACTCCCCTGGATGCGTCTGCACATACAGCCGATGATCAGCAGTGGTTTGACGTCGGCGGAAACAGGCTCCGCCTCGTTCGTAGCGGGTCCGTTCGCCTGCAGGCTCTGGTCGATATTATCGAGAATGCCGAACATAGCCTGAAACTTTGTTTCTATATGTTTGAGGACGATGCGATAGGAACCTTGATCCGGGATATGTTGATCACGCAATGCAAACGCGGGGTCTCCGTTGAACTGATCATCGATAGCTTTGGTTCCAATGGGGCACCGACGGGGTTTTTTGATCCGTTTGTTGAGGCCGGCGGCCGATTTGCTATTTTTAGTCCGCGATTTTCAACCAGCTATTTTGTCCGCAATCATCAGAAGATCATCATCGCTGATGACAGTCGCGCAATGATTGGTGGATTCAACATTACAGAAGAATATTTTGGACAACGGTCTGAAGAGGAAAGTGGCGAAATAGACGAGACGAGTTGGGAAGATCTCGGCATTGTCATTCAAGGTCAGGAAGTCGACAAGCTCGCTGACTATTATACTCGCCTTTCAGGCTGGGTGCATCAGAATAATGGCAATATCCGGCTACTGCAGAGGATGGTGCGCCGCTGGGATGCTGGCGAGGGTAACTTTCGCTGGCTGCTAGGAGGACCCAGCAATCGCCTCAGCCGATGGGCGGCGGCAGTCAAAAGGGATCTGGAAACCGGCGCGCAGTTAGACCTTGTCAGTGCTTATTTCTCACCCGGTCAAGGGCTTTTGCGGCGAATTGGCCGCTTGTCGAAGCGTGGCGGCAAAAACCGGCTCGTTCTGGCGGGAAAAACCGATAACGGCGCCACGATCGGCGCGAGCAGGCTGCTCTACGGTTATTTGCTGAAACGCGGCACTCGCATTTTTGAATATCAGCCCAAGCGGCTGCACAGCAAAATGGTGATTGTCGATAATGCCGTTTACATCGGATCAGCCAATTTCGATCTTCGCAGCCTCTTCATCAATGTCGAGATGATGGTTCGGATCGAGGATCAGGCCTTTGCCGACCACGCCCGGCTTGTAGTTGATGATATGTGTCGAAGCGCCCTTCCGATTTCCCAGGAACTGCACAAGGCACGTCGTGGCCTATTGAACAGGCTACGCTGGACCCTGTCCTATTTTGTCGTGAACATATTGGACTATTCGGTAACCCGGCGGCTGAATTTTGGGGTCAAGAGATAATATCTGCCGTTTGTCGCACACTCAGAATCGTTCATCGCAAAGACTGGTTTTGGCTCTGTTCAGGCGAGTCGGGTTACTTAGAGAGGATTGCTATGTTCAATGACTTGGTATCTGTGCCGTATGCCAAGCCATCCGAAACAGGGATTGTTGTATGCCTATGAGTTATTTTCGCGTGATTGCCACTACTGTTCTAATTGGTATCGCCACCGCCTGTGTCGCTCCGTCAGAAGGAAGACCGGTAACCGCCAACCAACGGACCGAAGCACCACAGCCACGCTACGAGAATCCGCGGACTACCCAAACGACACCGCCAACCACTCGGTCCCGCAGCCGCCCGGATGCGGTGCTCGAACGCGAAATTGCTGAATTGTGGCGTACGTTTCCCGGCAAAACGGGAATTGCAATCAAAAGTATCGACGGCGGCTGGAGCATTGGGCACCGCGCAGATCAAAATTTCCCGCAGCAAAGCGTGTCGAAACTGTGGGTCGCGATGGCCTTACTCGAAAAAGTTGATCAAGGACGGCTGTCGCTGTCGGATTCCATACGTATTGGCCCCGACGACCTCACCTTATTCTACCAACCAATGGCCGCAGAGGTAAATCGCAACGGCGGGGTGGTCAAAAGCGTCTACACGCTGCTCGATAAATCCCTCGCCTATAGCGACAATACTGCAAATGACGCATTGCTGCGCCATGCTGGCGGCCCCGATGCCGTAAATGATTTCATTCGGCGCAGCCGCCTTGGCAAAATCAAATTCGGACCGGGCGAGCGCCTGATGCAGAGCCAGATAGCTGGCCTAAAATGGAATCAGAGCCTGTCAGAAGGTCGCAAATTTTATACCGCACGTGCAAATCTGCCGATTGAAACACGCAGGCAAGCACTTTCAGACTATCTTGCTGACCCTATTGATGGGGCCAGTCCCGGTGCCATTGTCAACGCACTGGACCGGTTGGCTCGCGGAGAATTGCTGTCTGAAAACTCTACCCAATTGCTCCAATCCATTTTGAAACGCACCCGAAGCGGCCCCAAACGGTTGAAAGCCGGTGTCCCTGCTGGATGGGAGTTTTTGCACAAAACCGGTACAGGTCAAGTCCTAGGCGCTGTGTCAACAGGATATAATGATGTCGGTATAATGACGGCCCCCGATGGCAGCCGATATGCGGTTGCGGTCATGCTAGGAGATACAACTGCTCCGGTCCCAGAGCGAATGCGATTGATGCAATCGGTGACGCGCGCCGTCGGGCGCTATCACAATCGGTAAATCAACGATAGTTCAGAAACGCTACTGCGCTGACTCTTGGTTGGATATATCTTCTGGCGGAGCATTGCGCTCGTCCAACATCTCTGCAGCCTCGTCTAGCGCCTTCGCCTCCCCGACAGTAACGCCGCCTGGCCCAGGATCATTCTGAGCCGGGCCACAGGCTGCTAAAGACAATAAACCCAAATAAATAATATATTGCTGCTTCATATTTTGCCGCCTTCCAGAATCATTAAATTGCAAAGTTTCAGCAACAGACACAACTGCACCAGACAAAAAAAGGGCCACCAAAATGGCAGCCCTCTTTATTGACTATGTCAAAAGGCTTATTCTACAGCGCGTTTTGCAGCGTCTGCACCTTTTTCGATAAGATCGTTAGCTGCGCCTTTTGCGGCATCTGTAGCAGCATCTGTGGCAGTACCAGCAGCATCTGCAGCTTCGTCGGCTGCACCTTCAGCGGCTTCGCCAGCTTCTTCGGCTGCACCTTCAGCAGCTTCACCAGCTTCACCAGCTTCTTCAGTTGCTTCAGCAGCGGCTTCGCCCATGGCATCTGCAGAACCTTCAGCAGCAGTCATCGCGTCGTCAGCAGCTTCTTCAGCTGTTGCTTCCGTGCCTTCTACAGCTTCTTCTGCACCAGCTTCTGCATCGTCAGCAGCACCGGAACAAGCGGCCAAGCCAAGCGCACCTGCAAGAACGATAGATGTTGTAACTTTTTTCATTGGGTAAACCCTCTAATTTATTCCTCAAAAACCAAGCAAACAGCTGATAAACTCCCTCAAACTGCTTACGGCCACGTGCTTTAGCTGTATGGAAAAAGGATAGCAATGGCGAACATCCTTACCCCATGATCCTGTGAGACTTTTTTTTGTAACATTTCGAAAAATCGACGTTCAAACAAAGCAAATCTAATGGATTGACTACATATAAAGAATTCTTTATATGATTTTCCAAATGGACGATCTACTCACCATATTCCGGGCTCTAGCCGATCCGACGCGCGTTCGAATCATGTTGTTATTGCTCAATATGGAGCTCGCCGTCGGCGAATTGGCTCAAATATTAAACCAAAGTCAGCCGCGCATTTCTCGCCATATCCGAATTTTGGATGAGGCGGGTCTTGCAGAACGTCGAAAAGAGGGAAGTTGGGTTTTCCTACGCCCTGGAAAGGCCTCGCAACTCGACATATTGCGCCGATTGTTTCGATCCGATGATGTTATATCGTCTGAGCAGGCGCTTGCAGACGACGCGCAATTATCGCTGGTGCGAGAGACACGAGCGAAAATGGCAGAACGCTATTTTGAAGCACATGCTGAAGAATGGGATGCTATCCGATCTTTGCATCTGCCAGAAGATGATGTGGAACAAGCAATGCTTGCCCTGCTGAAAGATGTCGATTTGGGCCATATGCTTGATATCGGTACAGGAACCGGCCGGATGGTTGAGCTGTTCGGTCCGAAATCCGACAAAGTCACTGCGCTCGATAAAAGTCCGGAGATGCTGCGGCTTGCTCGGGCAAAGCTATTGGGGAATGAATCGGATCAAACCGACCAGGCTGCATTGGCACGAAAAACGGAACTCAAGCTGGGTGATTTCAATAATTTGCCGATTGACGACGGCAAGGTTGATAGCGTTCTCTTGCATCAGGTATTGCATTATGCCCAGCATCCCGAAGCCGTGCTTACAGAAGTAGCACGGGTTGTCCGGGAAGGCGGCACAATCATGATCACGGATTTTGCTCCTCATGACCATGAAGAGTTGCGGACCACTCATGCTCATGCACGACTGGGCTTTTCTGATGATAGCATGAAGCGATGGTTCGCCGCGTCACAGATTGATATGGGGCAGAGCCGGACGTTGGATGGCGGAAAGCTGACAGTTAAGATATGGATCGGCCGAAAATCTGGGCTTTCTCAAATTCACCCTGGTGGCGACACTGACCTATCCTCCAATTTCTCTCAAAAAAGAGCGCAATTATGACTGGACAAAACAAACCCCTAGGCTTGACTGAATTGGAAGAAGCAAAAAGGGCGCTGGACGTACCGCTTTTCGCTGGACTGAACGGTGATGCCGATGTTTCATTTGAGTTCTTCCCGCCGAAAACGGAAAAAATGGAACAGACGTTGTGGGATAGCGTTGTGACCCTCGAACCGCTTAACCCGCGGTTTGTTTCGGTGACCTATGGCGCAGGCGGATCGACCCGGGAACGAACCCATGCCACCGTGGCGCGAATTGCGAAGGAAACGCCTATTCCGGCGGCAGCGCACTTGACCTGTGTCGGCGCTAGCAAGGCGGAGATAGCGGAAGTCGCGCAATCCTATTGGGAAGCCGGCGTACGGCATATTGTCGCGCTGCGCGGTGATCCACCTGCTGAGGGTCAGGCTTTTGAACCGCATCCGGAAGGTTACAACAGTGCCGCGGAACTGGTGAATGGATTGAAGGACATTGCACCGTTTGAGATATCGGTGGCGGCCTATCCGGAGACGCACCCGGAGGCCAATTGTCCGCAGAGCGATCTCGATAATCTGAAGCGCAAGCTGGATGCCGGTGCAAGCCGTGCAATCTCTCAGTTTTTCTTCACCGCGGAGGCGTTTTTCCGGTTCCGGGATGCAGCGGGAGCGGCAGGGATTGATGCCGAACTGGTACCGGGTATCTTACCGGTATCGAATGTTGCCCAAACGCGGAAGTTTGCGGGTATGTGCGGCGCAGAGATCCCGGTGTGGATGAACGACCTGTTCGAAGGCCTGGATGACCACCCGGCGGCGCGCCAGCTGATCGCGGCAACCGTCGCGGCGGAACTGTGCCGCAAGCTCTACGCCGGCGGCGTCCGCCAGTTTCATTTCTACACGCTCAACCGCGCGGAATTGAGCTACGCGATCTGCCACCTGCTCGGCAAACGCCCCTCCGGCGCGGCGCAGGAGAAGGCGGCATGACGGGTCCCGGCGAACAGCTCCGCGCGCTCGCGGCGGAGCGCATCCTCGTCTTTGACGGCGGCTATGGCACCGCGATCCAGAATCACGGCCTTGGCGAGCGCGATTATCGCGGCACGCTGGAACTGACCGATGACCAGAAAGGCAATAATGACCTGCTCAGCCTGACGCGGCCTGATATTATTGAAGGCATCCACACCGCCTATCTGGAGGCAGGCGCGGATATTGTCGAAACCAACACGTTCAGTTCGACCGAGATCAGTCAGGCCGACTATGGCTGCGAGCATCTGGTCAAGGATATCAACATCAAATCCGCTGAAATCGCGCGCCGGGCCTGCGACAAGGCCGAAGCGAAAGACGGCAGGAAACGCTTTGTCGCCGGTTCCATCGGGCCGACCAACAAGACTTTGTCACTGTCACCGGACGTCAATGATCCCGGTTTTCGCGAGATTGACTTTGACTATCTAAAAGGCGTGTACCGCGAACAATGCGATGCCCTCATCGAAGGCGGCGTCGATTTTCTGCTGATCGAGACAATCTTCGATACGCTCAACGCCAAATGCGCCGGCATGGCCGCACAGGAGGCTGCGCAGGCCAGCGGCCGCGATGTGCCGTTGATGATTTCAATGACGCTCACCGACCTTTCGGGCCGCAATCTCTCCGGCCATACGGTCGAGGCTTTCTGGCATGCGGTGCGCCATCTGAAACCGCTGACCATGGGTCTCAACTGTTCCTTTGGTGCCGATCAGTTGCGCCCGCATCTCGCGATGTTGGCCAAGGAAGCCGATACGCTGATAATGGCCTACCCCAATGCCGGGCTGCCCAATGAACTCGGCGAATATGATGAAACGCCGGATCAAACCGCTGCGCTGATTGGCGAGTGGCTAGATGACGGCTTGGTCAATATCGTTGGCGGCTGCTGTGGCACCTCGCCGGAGCATATTTCTGCCATTGCCGAAGCTGTCGAGAGCGCCACGCCGCGTGCAATGGTATCGCCGGCGATCCAGACACGTTTATCTGGGCTGGAGCCATTCACGATGGCGGCATAGCATTCTCCCCCCTCCCCTTCAGGGGAGGGGCCGGGGGTGGGGGCTACAGGCCAGCACCTCTTCGACGACAACCCCACCCCAACCCCTCCCCTGAAGGGGAGGGGCTAGAAGGAAATCAATGACCACTTCTTCCTCCTCCGCGCAATTCGTCAATATTGGCGAGCGTACCAATGTCACCGGTTCCGCGCGGTTCAAAAAGCTCATCCTCAACGACGACTATGAAGCCGCCGTCGAAGTCGCGCGCCAGCAGGTCGAAAATGGCGCACAGATTATCGACGTGAACATGGATGAAGGCCTGCTCGACGCCGAACATGCGATGACCACCTTCCTGAAACTGATCGCGGCGGAGCCTGATATCGCCCGCGTGCCAGTGATGATCGACAGCTCCAAATGGTCGGTCATCGAAGCGGGTCTCAAATGCGTGTCCGGCAAACCCATCGTCAATTCCATCTCGATGAAGGAAGGTGAAGAGGAATTTCTCGCCCATGCCCGCAAATGTATGGCTTATGGAGCTGCTGTTGTCGTCATGGCCTTTGATGAGACGGGACAGGCCGATACAAAAGACCGCAAGGTCGAGATTTGCGAGCGCGCCTATAAATTGCTCACCGGCATCGGCTTCCCGCCCGAGGATATTATCTTCGACCCCAATGTGTTTGCGGTCGCCACAGGGATAGACGAGCATCGCCGCTATGGGCTGGATTTTATCGAAGCGGTCGCCGAGATCAAAGAGCGCTGCCCCCATGTGCATTTTTCGGGCGGCCTTTCCAACCTGTCCTTCAGCTTTCGCGGCAACGAACCGGTGCGCCGGGCAATGCACAGCGTCTTTCTCTATCACGCCATTCCCGCAGGGCTCGACATGGCTATCGTCAATGCCGGACAGCTGGATATTTATGACGATATCGACCCGGTCCTGCGCGAGCATTGCGAAGATGTCATTCTCGACCGCGAACCCAAAGAGGGCGGAGATGCGACCGACCGGTTGATCACGCTGGCCGAGAAATTTCGCGGCACCGACAAGGCGGCGGAAAAAGCGGCGGCCGAATGGCGCGGCTATGATGTCGTCAAGCGGCTGGAACATGCGCTGGTCAAAGGCATTGATGCGCATATTATCGAAGATACCGAAGAAATGCGGGTTTCGGTCAAGGATGCCGGCGGGCGGCCTATTGAGGTTATCGAAGGCCCTTTGATGGACGGAATGAATGTCGTCGGCGACCTGTTTGGATCGGGCAAAATGTTCCTGCCGCAGGTGGTCAAGTCCGCACGCGTGATGAAAAAGGCCGTCGCCCATCTCTTCCCCTTTATCGAAGAAGAAAAGGAAGAAGGCGCCAAGGGTAAGGGCAAGATCATCATGGCGACCGTCAAGGGCGACGTGCATGATATTGGCAAGAATATCGTCGGCGTCGTCTTGCAATGCAATGGCTTTGAAGTGATTGATCTCGGCGTGATGGTCCCGTGGACCGATATATTGAAAGCCGCGAATGAAAATGATGCGGATATGATTGGCCTGTCCGGTCTGATCACGCCATCGCTCGACGAAATGGTGACCGTCTCCGAAGAGATGGAACGCGCCAATATGACCATGCCGCTGCTGATCGGCGGGGCGACGACGTCCAAAACCCACACCGCTTTGCGCATTGAACCGGCATATTCCGGCCCGACTGTCTATGTACTCGATGCCAGCCGCGCCGTGGGTGTCGCCTCGCAATTGGTCAGCGAAACACAGGCCAAAGATTTTATCGCCAGTACACGCGAGGATTATGAGCAGGTGCGCCAAGCGCGGGCAGGCAAAACAGCCAAGAAACTCACTACACTGGACGAAGCACGCGCCAATGGTGCGGATATTGATATGGAGCAGAAAGCGCCCGCCCCGAAGAATCCCGGCCTGCATATCTATGAAGATTGGAATTTGGCGGAACTGCGCGACTATATCGACTGGACTCCGTTTTTCCGGGCATGGGAACTGGCCGGAACCTTCCCGGCGATCCTGACCGATGAAGTGGTCGGGGAAAGCGCTAGTGATCTCTATAAAGATGCGCAGGCAATGCTGGACCGGATCGTCAACGAAAAATGGCTGACCGCAAAAGGCGTCGCTGGCCTGTGGCGCGCGCGGCGGGATGGTGATGACATCATGGTATCGCCGGAAAATGAGGAGGTCGCCCTCCCTATGCTGCGCCAGCAGGTCAGCAAGCGATCAGGCAAATCAAATAACTGCCTCGCCGATTTTATCGATACATCCGATGACTGGATGGGCGGCTTTGCGGTGACCGCCGGGCACGGCATTGACGAGCATGTCGCGCGCTTCGAAGCGGACAAGGATGATTATAACAGCATCCTGTTGAAGGCGCTGGCTGACCGACTAGCCGAAGCCTTTGCTGAGCGTATGCACGAGCATGTGCGCAAGGATCTGTGGGGCTATGCAGCTGACGAGGATCTGGACAACAAAGCGCTGATCAAGGAACAATATCAGGGCATCCGCCCTGCCCCCGGCTATCCCGCCTGTCCGGACCACAGCCTGAAACCGATATTGTTCGATATGCTGAGCGCGACCGAGCATACGGGTATTGAGCTGACAACCAGCTTTGCGATGACGCCCACGGCCGCCGTCTCCGGATTCTATCTCGCCCATCCACAGGCCGATTATTTCGGTGTGGCCCGTATCGGAGAGGATCAGGTCGAGGATTATGCGCAGCGGCGCGGTGTCTCGCTTGATCGAGCGCGGCAATGGCTACGGCCCAATCTCAACGAATAAAGCCGACCTCTTTCGAGAGCCGGCTCCTATCTTTTCAATGATGTGAAAATTCAGGCGTAGCTGACTTTCGTCGTCATCTTGCGGCGACGGCGCAGCGCTCCACCCACAAGGCCAAAGCCGCCGATCATCATCGCCCAGGTGGCTGGCTCTGGAACTGCAGGTGCAGCCGTTAGAACACGGACAAAGTCACCCGGTGAGGAAGCCCGGAAGTCAACATTGATCCGGTTGCCAGCGATGCTGAAACGGTCATTGCCTTCCAAACCACGAGCACCCGGATTGAGATAGTTCACATTGCTGAGACCCAGCAAAGTGTCGGTCGAACTTAGCGGACCCCGTGTCGTCAGAACGCCCAGAATATCGCTGTCAAAATCAACATAGCCTCTGGCTCTACGACCACCAGCGGGATCAAAAAAGACATAATGACTGTTCACAAGCGTGCCAGCTGCGAGACCGCCAACCGCAGCGGTTAGCGCAACGCCTTGCTGCTCATTAAAGGCGAACAGGTTGTTGGATTGCTGATTATTTCTGCCAACAGAAAAACCGGGACCCGGGTTCAGTTCTTCGAACACACCACCGTTTCTGAATGCAGAACCGCCTGTCAGCTCGCCCATCACAACCGCAGCACTTGCCGATCCAGCTGTGAACAAGCTTCCCGCTGCAACAGCAGCCATCAGAAATTTACGCATTCTGTCTTCCAATCTTCTCATCTGGTTCGCGGCGAAATCCGCCGATTCTTGAGCTTCTTAACCCAATGCTAACCATCTTTCCAGCCGGAAAACAAAAAGTTACGACTGTTTACGCAGAATATCAGACAGAGGAAAAAAGAACAAAGCCGGCCTCTTGCGAGACCGGCTATTGTCCTTCGTGACGATAGGTTTAAGCGTAGCTGACTTTGGTTGCCATTTTACGGCGACGGCGCAATGCTCCGCCGACCAGACCAAAGCCGCCGATCATCATTGCCCAGGTTGCTGGCTCCGGAACCGCAGGTGCAGCGGTAAGCACGCGGATATAATCACCCGGATCTGATGCGCGGAAATTGACGTTCAACCGGTCGCCCATGACGTTGAAGCTATCCGCTCCTTCAAGTCCGCGAAGCGCGACGCTGATATAATTCACATTGGGATTACCCAGAGAGGCATCGGTCAGATCCATATCGCTTTTGGCGTCGAGCACGGCCAAAATATCGCTGTCAAAGTCGACATAGCCAATGGCCCTGCGACTCGGACCCGAATCAAAAAAGACATAGTGGCTGTTCACCACCGTTCCCGCAGCCAATCCGCCAATAGCGGCTCCGAGAGTCACATTCTGCTGCTCATCAAAGGCGAACAGGTTCAGTGACTGTTGATTATTATTCCCGACATTAAAGCCAGGCATTGGATTAAGTTGTTGAAAAACACCGCCGTTATTGAGCGCGCTTCCACCGGTTAGTTCGCCCATGACGATCGCGGCATTTGCTGTTCCGCTGGTTGCTAAGGCCGCAAGCGCTGCGGTGGTTAACAGAAGTTTGTGCATTGTAAGTTTCCTTTTGCGAGCAATATGCGCGCGTTACAATGCGACCCGATGCTGGCCCTTAACAAAAAATTAACTTCTTGACTATGATCTGGCGCACAACTGTCCCGTTTCGGGACTCCAGCTTCATTCAGTTCTAAAAACAACCACAAGCGTCATGTTAACCCCGGCATATTAACTGACACCGTGCCATGTGCATGTTTTTGGGACAGCATGACGGGCGATATTGTGCACGATGCTTCAGAACGATATCAGCAAAATCATATTTCCCCCGCTTTGTCAGGAGCTTCAGACGTGAAAATTTCGCCTTCCATCCTTATCGCAGCGACGCTGGCAACACTCGCAAGCCCGGCTGCATTGGCACAAAATGGCACGCCATTTACCGTCGAAGAAAATGGTCAGGGTTTCTACAGACTGTCCGATGCGGTCGAGGCCATTGGTGCGCGCAGAGGCACGATCATCATTGCGCCGGGTGCTTATGGGGACTGCGCTGTACAGAAGGAAGGGCAGATCACCTATCGCGCGGCCGTCGCGGGGCAAACCATCTTGGACGGCGGGATATGCGAAGGCAAAGCATCATTGGTGCTGCGCGGTCAGTCTGCCGTAGTTGACGGCATCATCTTTCAGAACCAGCGTGTTCCGGATGGCAATGGTGCCGGAATCCGCCTCGAACGCGGCAATCTGACGATTACCAATGCGTTGTTTCGCAACAGTGAACAGGGCCTGCTGACCGCCGATGACGCGAGCGGCAGCATCGTGATTGACCGGTCTACCTTCCAGCGCCTCGGCCGCTGTGACCGGGGCCTATCCTGTGCGCACAGCATCTATATCGGCGATTATGGCTCGCTCAACGTAACCAACAGCCGTTTCGAAAAAGGCAGCGGCGGCCATTATGTGAAAAGCCGCGCGCCGCGTATCACCGTAACGAACAGCAGCTTTGACGACACCCAGGGCCGCACGACAAATTACATGATCGACCTGCCCGCTGGCGCATCCGGTGTGATCAGCGGCAATGTTTTTGTGCAAGGCCAGAACAAGGAAAACTGGAGCGCCTTCATCGCGGTTGCGGCAGAAGGCAAGAAGCACAGTTCGGCTGGCCTCAACATCCACTCAAATAACGCATCCCTTGCCAAAGGCGTCGAGCGCAACACTTGGTTCGTTGCGGACTGGAGCGGTGACCAGATGCGGATTGCCAACAACCGGTTGGGCCGCGGATTAACGCGCTACGAGCGGCGGTAGCTTAGCAACTACTGGCAGCTGTCACCCTCACCGCCATCAATATCCAGACAACGGCCATCCGTCTCGTCTGTCGCAATTTCCAGATCAATAATCGCCGCCAATGTCGGCGCGATATCAACTGTCTTCACGGATAGGGGCTGTTCAAAATAGGTCATGCCCTGACGCCAGAATAAGATCGGCACCTGACGGTCATAATCCCACGGACTGCCATGGGTCGCGACATAGCCAAGACCGGTTCTGGCAATCGGCGTCACGGCCTTGTTCAACAACACGATAAAATCTCCAGACCGTTCGGGATGATAGGATGCCCGCGCACGCTCGGCCATGGTCCATTCTTCAACCGGCCCGCGCGGCATTGGCATAGCGGCCAGATCAGCGCCATCCAGAACCGCGTGAACTTGTGGATGACGGGTGAGAATCCGGATAGCTTCGGCTTTGACCTTCGCTTTGGTCTCGGCGTCAAGAGACAGGCTTATATAATAGTCACCAAATGGACTATCCGCATGAAGCAATGGCTCGTCACCCGTTAGGGAGAGCGCCTGCCTTATCTGCTCCCCAATATCTTTGGAATGGAGCTTGGGATCGATCCGCTGCGCCTCGGGAACACCCTGCGCTCGTAGCCGTTCCGGCAAGTCGTGCCCGCCATGGTCGGAGGTCAGCATCGCGATATAGTCGATATTCTGCTGGTCCAGTGCGCTGAACAATTCACCCAAATTACGGTCCAGCTCGGTCATCTGAATACACATTTCCAGCCCGCCCGTACCAAAGGCATGACCGATATAATCCGTCGCGGACAGACCGATGGAAAGAATATCCGTAGCCTCGCCCTGCCCCAGCTTCATGGATTGGACCAAGGCGAGAGCGGCGCTGACCGTCGCACTATCAAAATCTGGCGAACCGCGAAAAATCCGGCTGGCTCCCTCGGGACGCTGAAACGCATATTCGCCAACAGATTGCTGGTCATTAATTGTAATCTTGCGGTTGCGGGCCTTGCAGTGGGCCGGAATGGCAAATGGCGGACGCGCTTTATCAATCGTCTCGCCAATAGTGGCGTTGAGCGAACCGATCGCCGGGGCAACAGATTGCCCCTTCAATGTGGTAAAACCCTTGCCCTTCCACCAGTAAATCGCGTCAACATCATTACCGCCCATCATCAAGGCTGCGCGATCCTTGCCCGATACCGCGACATTGCGGGATTTGGGAGAGACCTGCTTCAATCGCTCACCCAGAGTGGGCACCAGCAAATGCCATGCGGAGGCGACATAACTATCCTGTGAAGCGGTAACAATGCTACCAAAGCTGGTGCCTTCAATACGCGGATCCTCTGCGCAATAGATGGTCTTGTCCTCGCGCTTCACGTCCAGATCAATCCAGTTATTCGCAATGATCCCGGCCCGGCCCGCATGGACCCCGGTCATGATCGTCGCATGGCCCGGACAGGTTTCGGTCGCCGCATGGGATTGATAGCCAGCCGGGAAAACCGCACCATCCGACAGCCGCTTCAAACCACTGGTAAAGCTGCTGCGATATTCGCTGAAAAGATCGGCGGAAAACTGGTCCACAGAGATGGCAACAACAAGCTTCGGTTTGCCAGATTTTGTGTTGCTGTGATTTTCAGCATTGGCCGTGCTGGATATCGCTATAAAAGCTATGAAACTTGTAACATATTTGATGAAGCGCACGAATAATCCCCATGATATAAAGCAGCTGTGGCAAGACAGGCCCAGATAGCCTAACAGCGATAAAGATAAAGTGGTGAGTTTTTATGACATCTAACAGCTCTTTGCCGACCATTTGGTCGGCTCAGAATATCCGAACAGCATTACAAACCTTTTTTGTCGCCATTTTCTTCGCCGCGTTGCTGAGCATCTCCCCCGCACGGGCGCAGATTGGCCCAGACAAGCGTGAACTGAATGTCGTGGCAACACTGGTCGCGGAATCGCAGCAGGTTCAGGCGGGACAAAGCGTTACCCTTGCTTTCGTCATGACACCCAAACCCACTTGGCACGGCTATTGGGAGAATCCCGGCGACGCCGGCATTGGGATGAGCTTTGACTGGAACCTGCCCGATGGCGTGACCGCTGGAAAAGCCCAATATCCCGTTCCTGACACTCTGCTGATTTCGGGAATCATGAATTATATCTACAAGGGCGACTATGCTGTCCTTGTGAATCTGGTCGTATCCGAACGCGTCAAACCGGGACCACTACCCATCTCAGTCAAATCCGAATGGCTGGCCTGCACGGACGAAGTCTGCGTTCCCGAGCGGGATGAACTTTCCATCAATCTGCAAGTGGTTGGGCCTGATGCAGCGGTATCGCTCAACAATGCGTTTAACGATTATCGTGAGGCCTTACCGCGCCAGTTGGGCAGCGCTGCAACCTTCATGGTCAAGGATGATCTGTTTCGCCTGTCCATACCCTTCCCAGAGAATATCGATGTTGAATCACCGTATTTCTTTATCAAAGAAGACGGTATTGTGGATTATGCTGCGCCGCAGAAGGTGAATCGAGATGGCGACAGACTGATTATCGAAACAGCCGCACGCGGTGATGAACTACAGAATATTTCTGGTGTCCTGAAAATCGGCCCGAAAATGGGCCTGTCGTTAAAGGCATCCGCAGGCGATGTTGAAATGTCAGGCGTTCCGATAGGAGGCGGTAGCAGCGGAAATTTTATTGGTGGTGGCGACCAATCTAGCGCATCTCTTCTGTTCATCGCTTTAGGCGGAGCCATTGTCGGCGGCTTGCTGCTCAACCTCATGCCCTGCGTTTTCCCAATCCTGAGCCTGAAGGCAATCAGCCTGGCCAAGGCTGGCGGAGAGGAAGGTATCGTCCGGCGAGATGCACTGGCTTACACGGCAGGAGTCGTCGTGGTTGCAACCGCCCTAGGCGCGTTATTGCTCGCGCTACGTGCCAGCGGAGCAGCAGTCGGCTGGGCCTTTCAGCTACAGGACCCGCGTATCATCTTTGTCCTGCTTGCCCTCGTGACCGCGATCGGCCTCAATCTCGCTGGCCTCTTCGAACTGCCCAATATCAATATCGGCAACAAGCTGGCCGACAAGGATGGACCAGCAGGTTCTTTCTGGACGGGCGCGCTCGCCGCTTTTGTGGCGACCCCCTGCACCGGTCCTTTCATGGCGGCAGCCCTGGGCGCAACGATTGTCTTGCCCCCCATCGCTGCGTTGATCATTTTTGCAGGATTGGGTGTAGGACTAGCTTTGCCATTCCTGCTCATCGCATTTGTTCCTGCCATTCGCGACCGACTGCCCAAACCAGGTGCCTGGCTCGACAGTTTCCGCAAGGCCATGGCCATTCCCATGTTCCTGACATCGATCGGCCTGATCTGGCTGCTCGGCCGCCAGATTGGTGAAGATGGATTGGCGCTCTCGCTCATCTTTTTACTGCTTGTTGCCCTGATCCTCTGGTGGTTTGGCGGCGGTCAGATAAAAGGGCTTTCACGGGGGATGGTTACCACAGGCGCTCTCATCGCTGCGGTCATGGGCGGTATAATGTTCTTGCCCGATGAAGAAGCGATGGAAACCCAGCGTGCGGCGACAGCTTCTGCCGCTACCTTGCCCAGTGAACCGTTTAGTGAGGCCAGATTGTCTGAACTACGGGCCGCCAATCAACCGGTTTTCGCGTATTTCACGGCCGACTGGTGTATCACCTGCAAAGCCAATGAAGCCGCTGCGGTCCAGCGTCAGGAAACCGCCGACGCCTTTGCCGCAGCCAATGTGGCTGTGCTGATGGGTGATTGGACTCGTCCGGATCCAGCGATCAGCAAGTTTCTGGAAAAACATGGTCGTGCCGGCGTGCCTCTTTATCTTTATTATGCACCAGGCGAAGAGCCTGTTATATTGCCGCAGATTTTGACCGTCGGGACACTGACCGATTTGGTCACTTGATGCCCAAGCCTTGATATTGACGATTTGACTAGGAGAGCTCCCAATGTTTCATAAATCTGCCCTCGCATCCCTTGCCGCAGTTGCCACTATCAGCATTGCTATGCCGCTCGCTGCCGCTCAGAAAAATGGAGCCATTGCTCAGGATTTCAAACTGACTGACATGTACGGAAAAACCGTCCAGCTTTCTGATTTCCGGGGCAAGACCGTGGTGATGGAATGGCACAATCCAGGCTGTCCGTTTGTCGTAAAACATTATGACAGCGGTAATATGCAAGCCACACAGGCCGCCGCCCGCAAACAGGATGTGGTCTGGCTGACCATCAACAGCGGCGCCAAGGGCAAACAAGGGCATATGAACGGTCCAGAGGCACAAAAACTGGTCAAGCAACAGGATATGAGCGCCAGTCATTATCTATTGGATGCAAAGGGCATTGTTGGAAAAGCCTATGCCGCGAAAACAACGCCACATATGTATATTGTCGACGGTTCCGGGAAGCTGGTTTATCAGGGCGGGATTGATAACAAGCCAACGGCTAACAAAGCCGATATCAAAGGAGCGCGTAACCATGTTACAGCCGCTCTAAATGAACTGAAAGCCGGCAAACAGATCAGCGTGGCGCAGTCGCGGCCTTATGGCTGCTCCGTCAAATATGCGAGCTAGATAGAGTTGAGACACAAAGAAAAGTAGGGCCGTCGCGCAATACACAACCAGCGCGCCAGCCCTACTCCCCCAAAAGTCCGGCGGCTTACAAACCCCCTGAAAGCCCCCGTGATACGGATTGCCGGACCTAAACTGTAACGAACAAAACTAAACTTGATCAAAGGATCGAGGGACAGATTTAATACACAACACAAATCTGTCCCTCGCCTTTGTTCCGACGGCAAGCGACCCTAAGCCGCCGCCGGCCAAACTAGTGACCTGTCAGGTTAAACTTCTTGGTGCCATTGGCGCCAACCAGTTCAATGCCCTTAGTACCTGACAGGCCAGAAAGCGGCATCGATTTCTCATAACGTTCCGCCCCACAAGACCCATCCCGGTCTATCGAAACATCATGGTCATTTGCCGCGCGTGCTTCCCACGCTAATTCAATCTGCCGATATTCGGGCTGAGGCCCGCCCAATATCGGTAACAATTTTACGTTCGCACCTGGTCTTGGTGTCGGCCCCGCCACAACCAGGTATATTCCCTGGCCTAAGGTGGGCCCTGCCCGCAATTCAGCAGTATCAAAATCCGCAGCATTCGCACGCCGTGGCCTTGCCGGCGCGGCCATGTTGCCGGTCTTCATCTGATCGTCATTGTTCACAACAAGCTCCATAAGAACCTCTCTGCCCAAAACTAAGATGCTGACCGCGGCTCATCATTGTGGCCGGTGTTTTACTTTTCGTGTCAGTTCGTAACTACGCAACTTATGTAGGACCCTTTACCCCAACTGGGTATGAACCGTCTTGTAAACTATTGTAACTATCCGTAAACTATTGAAATTATATTACAATTTTATGTAATTTTATCGGCAGATATCGATGGCGGCCTTCAAAAAATGCTGCACTGCACAAAAATCAACGCGAATCGATTCGCGCCGATCACCGATTCAAGCTATGATTCACCGCCATCAGACGCCAATGCCGCCGTCTAGGCTGGTTTGCGAAATTTCATCACAAAGCGATTGGTCTTACCGCGTACCGATTCATCAAAGACATTCTTGTCGAGATCATCCTCGGGATTCACGAACATGTCGCTTTCGGCTTCCAGCACAAAGCCAGCTTTTTGGAAATCTGCCTTGGCCGTGGCAGGATCAATCCGATGGGTTTTATCTACCACGGTTCTGGTGTCACCGGCATTACCGACATGATCAATGACCGCAACGATACCGCCCGGCTTCATGCTGGCATAAAGCTTCGTCAAAAAAGCTGCAGGGTCCATGCGCGGCATTTTGAACCTCTCGCTCTCCCAATAGAGATCATGGTAAATCAAATGCAGCATGGCAAAGTCAAAGCTATTGGGCTCCGGCGAATAGTCGCCCAGTTGCGATGGTACCAGCGAGACAACTGGTTGCCGCGTTGCAATGCCGGCCCATTTGGCTTTAGCCGCATCGCTCGAAACAAATTGTGGGGGATTTACCGCGACAACTGATCCAGTGGGGCCGACAGCCGCACCCATTATTTCGCTATAATATCCGCCGCCGGCAAAAATATCGAGCACGGCATCACCGGTTTCCAATCCCATGAATGCCAGAGTTTCGGCCGGTTTACGGCTGACATCCAGCGCCGCGTCAGCTTCATCTCGTCCGGCCGCTGAAACAGCTGCAGCGAGATCGGGCGCATTTTGACTGGCCGCCTGCATGACGCTCGCGGATGCCTGACCATCAGAAGCCGCCGCACCCATTGCCAAAGCGGAACTCGCCAAGGCCATTAAAATAGTAGATCGCATCTTGTCTCTCCACGGATCGTTGTGACCTGAGAATGAACCTTGCCTATCAAGCGATCAAGACGATCGCTGTCGTTGGTCGATCCAAAATGGTCGTTAGTCGAGAATTCCGGTCCAATGCCAATTGCGGCTCCGCTCAAATTGGCTCAAAATTTCCGCTGCGTCTTGCCATAGCGCATCTTGCGTGTGCCCGGTTTGCCTTCAGTCGCCCGGCCCTTTGGCTTGGCCAATTGCAAATCGGCAGGAAGGCCCAGTTCATCAGCCTCCAGCTTGCGAATTTCATCACGCAACCGTCCCGCTTCCTCAAATTCCAGATCAGCCGCCGCATCGCGCATGCGTTTTTCCAAGCTTTCGATATGGCTGCGCAGATTGTGCCCGACCAGATGTTCGGTCTCATCATCAATCGGTACCGTGACTTGGTCCTTGCTCGCAACATGGGCGACAATATCACCGATATTTTTCTTGATGGTTTGCGGCGTGATCCCGTTTAACTTGTTAAAAGCCTCCTGCTTCTCACGGCGCCGGTTCGTTTCATTGAGCGCACGCTCCATCGAACCGGTAATCCGGTCCGCATAGAGAATCACCCGGCCTTCCACATTCCGCGCCGCGCGACCGATGGTCTGGATCAGCGAAGTTTCGGAGCGCAGAAACCCCTCCTTGTCCGCATCCAGTATCGCGACCAGTCCGCATTCCGGAATATCAAGACCTTCGCGCAGCAGGTTGATCCCAACCAGAACATCATACACGCCAAGCCGGAGATCCCGGATCAATTCAATCCGTTCCAATGTCTCGACGTCGCTATGCATATAACGAACCTTCAAGCCGGCCTCGTGCATGAACTCGGTCAGGTCCTCTGCCATGCGCTTGGTAAGCGTCGTCACTAAAGTCCTATAACCCTGCTGCGCGACCTTTTTGCATTCGTTGATCAGATCATCGACCTGATCCTCAACCGGCTTGATTTCCACCGGTGGGTCGATCAGCCCGGTCGGCCGGATCACCTGCTCTGCAAACACACCGCCGGTCTGTTCCATCTCCCATGGACCGGGTGTCGCCGAAACACTGACAGTCTGCGGACGCATCGCGTCCCATTCGTTGAACCGCAAAGGACGGTTATCGATACAGCTCGGCAGACGGAACCCATATTCGGCCAGCGTGATCTTGCGGCGGTGATCGCCTTTTGACATCGCGCCGATTTGCGGGATCGTCTGATGGCTTTCATCCACAAACAGCAAGGCATTGTCGGGCAAATATTCAAATAAAGTCGGTGGCGGCTCGCCCGGCAAACGACCGGTCAGGAACCGGGAATAATTCTCAATACCTGCGCAGCTGCCGGTCGCCCCGATCATTTCCAGATCGAAATTAGTCCGCTGCTCCAGCCGCTGATGCTCCAACAACTTGCCCTCGGCCTCTAGCTCTTTGAGCCGCACGCCAAGTTCCAACTTGATCGCTTCCATCGCCTGTTTCATTGTTGGGCCGGGCGTCACATAGTGGGAGTTAGCGAAAATCCGGATCTGATTTAGGCTCGCACCCTTTTTCCCAGTCAGCGGATCAAATTCAACAATCTCCTCGATCTCGTCGCCAAAGAAGGAAATCCGCCACGCCATATCCTCATAATGCGACGGGAATATTTCTAGATTGTCGCCGCGCACCCGGAAATTGCCGCGCGCAAAAGCCTGATCATTGCGTTTATACTGAAGCGAAACAAGCTTGCGGATAATATCCCGCTGATCCACCGCCTGCTCTTTTTTGAGATCGAAGATCATCGCCGAATAGGTCTCGACCGAACCGATACCATAAAGGCAGGACACAGACGCGACGATAATCACATCGTCCCGCTCCAGCAGCGACCGGGTCGCACTATGGCGCATCCGGTCAATCGCCTCGTTTACCGAGCTTTCCTTTTCGATATAGGTGTCCGACCGCGCTACATAGGCTTCGGGCTGATAATAGTCATAATAGCTGACAAAATATTCTACCGCATTGTCAGGAAAGAAGCTTTTAAACTCACCATATAGCTGCGCTGCGAGTATCTTGTTCGGCGCCAATATCAGCGCCGGGCGCTGACTTTCCTCAATAATCTTTGCCATTGTAAAGGTTTTGCCTGAGCCCGTGACCCCCAGCAGTACCTGATCAAGCTCCTCAGACTTTATCCCGTCGACCAGCTCTTTTATTGCCTCGGGTTGATCACCCGATGGTTCAAAATCGCTGACCAGCTTAAACGCTTTTCCGCCCTCTAATTTCTCAGGACGAACAGGTTTGTGAGGGACGAAATTCTCGTCTGTTTCAGGCTCTGCCAAACCTTCTCTAATTACCAATTTTGCCATGAATTAGATATGGAACAAAACGTGTCCATTGTCATCCCCCAATATTGCGGCTGTTGAGATGTTACACTTCCCAAATTTACAATGCTGATCATTCGGTTTATGGCCGATCGGGGTTCAGAAAATTAACGAGGGAAATCCAAGTGAAGAAGATAGTTTTATCGGTGGCTGCCGTGACCTTGATGGCGGGCTGCTCCAGCAACAAGGCCGATGCGGACGGCGACGGCAATATCAGTGCCGACGAAGTTGCGAAGGTTATGAACGAAGTTACGCTAGAGCCAGGCGAATGGGAAAACACGGTTGAGATTGTCGATGTACAAATCGAAGGCCTACCGGAGGGCGCTCCTGCCGGAATGATTGACGGCATGAAGGGACGCAAAACAGTCACCAAGACGTGCGTTACCGAAGAGCAAGCCAAGAACCCGGGTGCAGAATTTTTCGCGGCACAAGAGCAGACCGATTGCAAAATCAAGAAATTTGATATGAGCGGCGGCGCGATTGATTCCGAGATGTCCTGCTCCAACGTTGGTGCACCGGGTGACATGAACATGGCGATGACCGGCCAATATGGTCCTAGCAGCTATGAAATGACGATGACCATGGATGGCGGCGCTGGCGGCATGAAGATGAACATTACCGCCAAGAATAACGGCAAACGCATTGGCAAATGCCCAGCAGGCTAGTCGGTTGTTTCCAGATCTGATCAAAAACGGAGCAAGAGCCATGCGCTTTTGCTCCGTTTTTTTTGGCATAATGATGCTCGGTGCCAGCCCATTGACTGCACAGAATGAAACGCCCCCAGCTGCTGTAAAGGTCAGCTTTGACGGCGATCATATAGCAACCGTAGCGATTCAAGGGCTATCCAATCGCGAAACCGGACGCGCGTTGATGGCGGATGACCCAGTGCGCATCGCATCTATTTCAAAACTTTTTGTCAGCCTCGCAGTCATGCGGCTTACCGAAAAAAAACTGCTAAAACTTGATGCGGATGTTTCGGATTATCTGGGTTGGCAGCTGCGCAACGCTAACTATCCCGACATTCCAATCACGTTACGACAATTGCTCTCGCATCAATCAGGTCTGCGCGACGGCATAAATTATGCCTTGCCGATGGATGTAAAGCTGGAAAACGAGCTGAAGGATCCAAGGGCCTGGGACGCCGATCATCCTCCCGGCCAATATTTCACCTATTCCAATCTCAATTTTCCAGTGATCGCTGCGGTAATGGAAGCGGCAACAGGCAAACGCTTTGACCAGATCATGAAGGAAGAGCTGTTCGATCCTCTGGCACTCGACGCCTGTTTCAACTGGACCTTGTGCAGTGACCAGAAAATCATGGCCGCTGTGACTCTATATCGCGCCAACGGCGACGTCGCGCGCGACGACCTACGCGGCATAAGAGAGGCGTGTTCCGTGGTTCCCGAGAGCAATGGTGGCTGCGACCTTCGTAATTATCAGCTTGGCAAGACCGGTTCGATATTCAGTCCACAAGGCGGCCTGCGCATTTCCGCCCGTGATCTTGCCAAGGCCGGGCAAATGTTTTTGCTTAATGACGGCAGCTTTCTGAGCCCGGCCAGCATCGCCACAATGACACATCCCGCATGGCAATATGATGGCACAAACGGCAATAGCGAAGACGGTTATTTCTGTGCTTATGGCTTGGCGGTCCACATACTCGCCGCGCCGGGACGCCGCGCATCTTGCAAAGATGATCCTTTTGGTGATGGTGAAATGCGCTTTGGGCATAGCGGTGAAGCCTATGCTCTGAAGTCCGGTTTATGGATTAATCCAGCGCGCGAGCAGGGCACTGCATTCTACCGAACACAAGTTCCGGAAAATGATCCGGCAGGTCATTGCATCTATTTCTGTGAATGATAGGTTTCACTCCGAAACCGAATCAACAAACCCTTAATCGGTTCTCAATCAGGAGAAATACAGATGATCACTTACACCATGCTCGGCACCAATGATAAAGACAAAGCCGTTGAATTTTACGACAAGCTTTTCGAAGGCACGGACGTCAAAAAACTGTTTCAGACGCCGCTTGGCGGTCAGTTTTACGGCAAAAAACCCGGCCAGCCGATGATTTGCATCACCAATCCTTATGATGGCAACGAAGCCTGTTTCGGCAATGGCACAATGGTCGCTCTGTCTTTCGATGATACCGATCAGATTGACGCCCTACATGCCAAGGCCCTTGAACTGGGCGCGGTCGATGAAGGTGAACCTGGCTGGCGCGCGCCAGATGTCTTTTACGGTGCCTATTTCCGTGATCTTGACGGCAACAAACTTTGTGTCTGCAAAATGAATATGGGAGGTTGAGACTATGATTGGATATGCGACTTTAGGTACCAACAATGTTGAAAAAGCCCGCGAATATTATGATGCTCTGCTTGGCGAAATCGGAGCCAAACGATTGATGGAACTCGAAGAGGGCGGCTTCACGCTTTATGGTACCGAAATGGGAGCGCCATCCCTTGCCATCACTCAGCCTTATAATGGGGAAGCGGCAGTTCCAGGCAATGGCAATATGATCGCTATTCCCTTCGAGCAACGATCCCAGATCGACAGCTTTTACAATAAGGCCATAGAACTGGGCGGCAGTGATGAAGGCGCGCCCGGTGTTCGCGGCGGCGAAGGACCGCAAGCCTTTTACGCTGCCTATTTTCGTGATCCGGAAGGCAACAAGCTTTGCGCTTTTCGCGTTGGGCCTGCATAAGGAGAAAAATTCTACGGGGAGAAAAATCTTGAAACATATGATTCTGGCTTTGGCCGCGGGCAGCGCTCTTCTAACCAGCGCACCTGTTCGGGCTCAATCGAACGATCTCGCGAAAGCCATCTCAGCGGATTATGACGCCAAGCTCGAAGCTTTGTTCAAGGATTTTCATCGCAACCCTGAACTCTCCTACAAGGAGGTCCGTACTGCCGGGATCATTGCCAAGGAATGGCGTGCCGTCGGATGGGATGTAACCGAAAAAGTCGGTGGTACCGGTGTCGTCGCCGTCATGAAAAATGGCGACGGCCCTACCTTGATGCTGCGCGCCGATATGGACGGCTTGCCGCTCGTCGAAGATAGCGGACTGGATTATATGTCCACCGTCACACAGGTCAGTATCGATGGCGAGGAAAAGCCCGTCATGCATGCTTGCGGCCATGATGTGCACATTACGTCACTAATTGGAACAGCGCGGCGCTTGTCGGCAATGAAGGACCAGTGGCGCGGCACGATTGTCCTCGTTGCCCAACCGGCCGAAGAACGTATTGGCGGGGCCAAGATGATGATGGATGATGGCCTTTACAGCCGCTTCCCAAAACCCGACTTTGCCATGGCATTTCATGTCAGTGCGGACACGCCCACCGGTAAACTGGCATTGAGCGAAGGGATTAGCTATTCGTCGGTCGATACAGTTGACATTATCGTTCATGGTGTTGGCGCGCATGGTGCCTCACCCCATCGCGGCAAAGACCCGATTGTCATGGGTGCTCAAATCATCATGGGCCTTCAGACCATCATCAGCCGCGAAATAGCACCACTGAAACCCGCCGTTATAACGGTCGGATCCTTCCATAGTGGTTTCAAACATAATATCATTTCGGATCGCGCCGTCATGCAATTGACCGTCCGCTCTGATGAAGATGAAACGCGGCAAAAGCTGCTCTCGGGCATTAAACGGGTGGCGGCGAATGTTGGTAGAATGAACGATCTACCCGAAGACAAGCTGCCTGAAGTGAAGGTGTCTCATGAATCAACGCCTGCTGTTTATAACGACGCTGCTCTAACGAAACGCATTCAAAATGTGTTTACCGATCGCTTTGGCGCCAACATATTCGACAATAAACCACGCCAAGGCATGGGCGGTGAAGATTTCGCCTATTTCGTGGCACCCAATACCGATGTGCCCGGGGTCTATTTCAATGTCGGTGGGACGCCGCAAACCGATTTTGATCGCGAAGAAGCCGGCGGCGCCCCCGTGCCATCGCATCACTCGCCTTTCTTTAAGGTAGCACCAAGAGAGTCGGTGACCTTGGGAACTGAAGCGATGACGGCTGCGGCATTGGATCTACTCGCGCCGAAAACTAAATAGCCGCTGTGGCGGATGATCTTTCCGAACGTGAGATCGCGACCCTGAAGGCCCTGCTGCTGCAGCGACAGGCCGAGCTCAAGGCGCTGGATGAAGAAGCAGCCGGTTGGAGCGATACCGTCGAGCTTGACCAGCAAAGTGTTGGCCGCCTGTCCCGAATGGATGCGATGCAGCAACAGGAAATGGCGCAGGCCGAAGCACGTCGGCGAGTCCATGACTTGGCGCGTATCGACATAGCGCTCAACCGTATCGACGAAGACGAATATGGCTGGTGCGCCGAATGCGGAGAACCCATTGCCTATAAACGTCTGGAGATTGATCCGGCGGCGGCGCTGTGCATAGGTTGCGCTTCATGAGTTTATTAGCATCCCGTTGGACACCGCTTCTTATCGGCTTGCTTCTCAGCATCGGTGCAGTTGGAGCGGGCTTCATCACGGGCACAGAGCATCTCGAAGGCGCGCAGCTTTCCGCTCGCTGGACCTCGCGGGTGGGTGTGCCTGTGTTTCTGACCGCCTACCTTGCCTCAACGCTTTTCCGACTGTCCAAAAATGACCTAACTAAAACCCTGATGCGGCAGAGACGACAATGGGGACTGGCCTTTGCATGGACACATAGCGTGCATCTGGCGGCACTGATCTATTATCTGGTTATCGCTAAAGCGCCGCCAGAATTAATCACAATATTAGGCGGCGGACTTGCCTATTTCATGATCTATGTGATGGCCTTAACGTCCAACAACTGGTCAATGAAACTGTTGGGTAAAAACTGGAAACGGCTTCATGTTTTTGGAATTCATTATATCTGGTTTATCTATGTTTTTATCTATCTCGGGCGACTGGCCGATCCGGAACTAAATCATGTCGGCATGGTTGGTTCCGGCATATTTTTCGTAGCATTAATCATTCGGCTCTATGCCAAATGGCGCAAACCCCTCCAAAAGCATTAAAGATTGGCCCAAAAAATATCTAATTAGCGTACCGCGTCCATATTAGGTCCATTGCGTCGTTTTCTCCACGCCATCTCAAGCCAAAGTTCACACAGATCACACCCCCTTTTAAGCTTGCGTCTGCAGGCGCTGGCAATGTGCAGGGCTGATATTGAAAGCTGAGCAAGAGCAGCAATAGCCTTAGCTTTTTTGGGCGATGTAGGAAAGCCAGCAGCCATTGGATCCTGCATCATTATCTACGTCATCGAACAATATTCTTGACATGCAACTAAATGGTTGCATAATGGCGAGCATGACTGATATATTCCACGCCCTGGCCGATGAGTCGCGCCGCCTGCTTCTCGACCGCTTGTTCGAAAAAGGCGGACAGAGCCTGAATGATCTGTGCGAGGGTTTTCCCATGTCCCGGCAGGGTGTGGCGAAACATCTCGGCATATTGGAAAAAGCCAATCTGGTGTCCGTCCATTGGCAGGGCCGAACCAAACTTCACTATCTTAACCCGGTTCCGCTTGGCGATATTGTCCATCGCTGGGTTGGCAAGTTTGAAGATGCCCGCATCGCCGCACTGACCGAATTCAAGGATCAAATCGAAGCGGAGCAAAAAACCAAAGAGGAGAAACGCCGTGCCTGATTCAACACTTATCAAAACCATTCCTACCCGCGCCTCGACCGGAGAGCCATGCACGCCCGATTTCGTGTACACGATCTATATCGCCGCTAGCCAAGAAAAGGTGTGGAATGGTCTGATCGACCGCGAGATAACAAAGGCTTATTGGGGTCACTATAATGAATCGGACTGGAAACAGGGATCGCGCTGGGAACATGTCACAGCGGATGGCAGCGGAAAGGTCGCGACCCGAGGCCAAATTCTCGAAATTGATCCGCCAAACAAAATGGTCTGGAGCTGGGCGTTTGACACTGATGCCGACAATCCCGCCAAATTGTCGCGAGTAACCTATGAGCTAGTCGCGCTGGGCCCAGATACTAGGCTCACCGTCACTCATAGCGAATTGGAGCCCGGTTCCGACATGGACAAAGGTGTTCGGGAAGGATGGCCGGCAGTACTCAGCAACCTCAAGAGCATGATCGAAACCGGTAAAGCCATGTCAGAAGAGGATTGGAAATGATTTCCGATAGTTAACCGCCAAATAGACTCAAATTTACGCTGAACGGAATCATTAACACTTTCCCCGCTGGAATCAGGTGACTAATGTCCTGAAGATGGATGCAACCAGCAATCTTCCGTCTGATATTAAGCCGCATGAAGGTGAGTTTCGCGACCATCATCACTATTACGCCTGCCGGGTCTATTATGAAGACACGGATTTTTCCGGCATTGTCTATCACGCCAACTATCTGAGATTCATGGAGCGGGCGCGCTCCGACATGTTGCATCAGCTCGGCATGGACCAGCGCGCGGCGTTTGAGGCCAATGACGGCGCTTATGCCGTAGTCGATATGCACATTAAATATATTGCGCCGGCTAAATTTCAGGATAATCTGCTCGTCATTAGTCATGTAAGCAAATTGCGCAAAGCCAGCGTGAACATCGAACAAATCATCATGCGCGGAGACGAAAAAATAGCGTCAGCCAGTGTTCAGGCAGCCTTCCTTACGCCCACCGGGCGACCACGGCGGCAGCCGGAGGCATGGACGAACGCCTTTGCGTCTGTCATCGCCGATGATGAAGAATAAAATTAAGAGGATACACCCTTGCTAGACAGCCTTTCGATCCACGCAGCATCCGGCGAATTTTCTCCTTTTGCCCTGTTTCTACAAGCGGATATCATCGTCAAGCTGGTGATGATCGGCCTGTTACTCGCAAGTGTCTGGACATGGATGATCATTGTCAGCTTTGCGATGAAAATAGGGCAGGTCGGAAAGCGGTCGGACCGGTTTGAAAAATCCTTTTCCAAAGCCAATGATGTCGACAAATTTTATGATGACCACGGCAAATCAAGTCTGCCCATGGCCAAAGTATTGGCCTCTGGCATGCGCGAATGGCGGCGGTCGACGGCGCGCGGGCCCATTGACCGCGACGGCACGCGGCAAAGGCTGGCAACCGCGATGAATGCGACCATAGCGCATGAAGTCGATAAATTGGCCGACCGGCTGAATTTTCTCGCCACAGTGGGTAGCGTGGCCCCCTTTGTCGGCCTGTTTGGCACGGTCTGGGGCATTATGCGCAGCTTCTCGGCCATCGCAGCTGAACAGAATAGTTCCTTGGCGGTGGTGGCACCCGGTATCGCTGAGGCATTGTTTGCTACGGCTATCGGCCTGTTCGCAGCGATTCCGGCGGTGATTGCCTATAACCGCTTCTCCCACCGGCTCAACAAGTTGGAAGCGCGCATGGGCCGTTTTGCAGACGGGTTTCACGCGACCTTGAGCCGCGAGCTGGAAATGGGGAAATAGGCCATGGGAATGAACCTTGCCCCCGGAAATGGCCGTCGCAATCGCGGCCGGGCGCCGATGTCAGAGATTAACGTCACGCCGTTTGTCGATGTGATGTTGGTGCTGTTGATCATTTTTATGATCACCGCGCCCCTGCTGGTCACGGGCGTGCCGGTAAACCTGCCGGAAAGCCGTGCCAATGCACTGGACCAGGATCAAGAACCGGTGCAGATATCGGTCGATGAAGAGGGCCGGATATATATTGACGACCAGGAAATGAGCCGAAATGCCTTGGCGGCGCGACTAAACGAAATCGCCGCAAATCAGAGCCCTGAGGACCCTCGGCAGATCATGCTGCGCGGCGATAAAACCCTGGATTACGGCCTGATCATGGGGGTTATGGGGGAGCTGAACAGAGCGGGTCTAAACCGAGTGTCATTAGTCACAACAGGTTCATCTGAGTGAAATTAGAAATTGCAGGCTGTTATGGAAAGAGCTGAAAAAATTGGCTTGGGCGTCGCGGCTGGCGGACATCTCGTCCTGTTCGGCCTACTTTCGCTGAGCCTGCTGTCCCAGCCTGACGAGGCCTATAAATCGAAGCCTATTGAGGTGATGATTGCCGATGAGGTTGGTTTGGAAAGCGCCTCTCCTAATCCCGCATTGGTACCGCCGGCAACCAGCATCGCACCGGAATTAGGTGATCCTGAGCCCGCTGAACTAAGCGAACCCGCACCAGCAGAGCTCACACCCGCGCCGGAAGTCAAGCCGACACCTCCGCGAGAAAAGCCAGCAGCAAAACCCAAACAGGAAACTACGCCCAAGAAAAAGCCAAGAGGATCGCGTCTTGGCAAGGATTTCCTGAAAGGTGTAACGGATCAATCCTCGGTCAGCCGGAACCAGAATATCGCCGCGGAAAAAGCATCATCCAGCACCGTTGCGTCGTTGCAGCGGGAACTGCTGCGGCTGGTTAAACCGCACTGGAAGCCTCCTACCGGCGCCGATGCCGAAAAGTTGCGCACGAAGGTCACCGCAAGACTGGACCGTAACGGCAATATTGTTGGTACGCCGTCGGCAACCACTACAGGCATAAACGCCAGCAACCGATCCCAGGCGGCGATCCATAAGGAGCGGGCGATTGCTGCGGTTAAACTGGCGGCACCCTTCAAAACATTTCCCGAGAAATATTATAGCGAATGGCAGGTGATCGAACCTGTCCTCTTCCTTGGTGTATAGGCTCGGAAACTAGGAGAATATGATGGCTATAACAGCCCCAAAACGTATCGGATCATGGTTCATCGCCTTTGTCTCGCTGGTCGGCTTCACGCTGCCTGTACAGGCGCAATTAACAGTAGATGTTGAGAATACTGCTGCCGATGAGCTAACCATAGCCGTACCCGGACTGCCAACCCCGCGAAGTCAGGAGACCGCCGCTGGCACAACGGCGGAACTCGGCAACAAGATTAGCGATGTGATTGTCAGCAACTTGCAATCGAGCGGATTGTTCAAGCCGCTTGGTCGCAATCAGGTACGCGGGATCAGCTTTGCTGAAGTCACCTCACCGCAATTTCCCTATTGGAACAGCACCAATGCCTCTGCCCTGATCCAAGGATTTGTGCGGACCAATGGTGATGGCAAGCTGACCGTCGGTTGTTATCTCTATGACGTGGCGCTGCAAACCGAACTCACTCGGCAGGGCTTTGTGGTCGCACCGAGGGACTGGCGCCGCGCGGCCCATAAATGTGCCGACAGCATCTATTCGCGCCTGACCGGGGAATCGCCCTTCTTCGATAGCCGGATCGCCTATATTGCCGAGACCGGTCCGAAAGATAATCGCCGCAAAAGGCTGGCAATCATGGATAGCGACGGGGCCAACCACCGGTTCATCACCAATGGACAGGCCACCGCCCTCACCCCGCGTTTCTCGCCAGATTATAGCCGGATTGTGTATCTGAGCTTTCTCGACGGCAATCCGCGTATCTATGTCTATGAAGTCGGTACGGGTCGGCAAAAGCTGATTACCCAGAGCACCAACCCGACCTTTGCGCCGCGCTGGTCACCCGATGGCAAGTGGATTCTCTATTCCATGGCCATTGCTGGGAACACCGATATCTACAAAGTTTCATCACAAGGTGGTACACCCAAGCGCCTGACCTTCTCACCCGGCATTGATATTGGCGGAAGCTTCTCGCCAGATGGCAGCCGGATCGTGTTTGAAAGTGACCGCTCTGGCAGTCAGCAGCTTTATGTCATGGGTGCCAATGGCGGCAACGAACGACGGATCAGCTTTGGCGGCGGACGCTATGCAACGCCGGAATGGAGCCCGCGTGGGGACTTGATCGCCTTTACCAAAATTGCCGGTAATTTCCGTGTCGGTGTCATGACCCCGGGCGGCAGTGGTGAGCGCCTGCTGACCAATAGCTGGCAGGACGAGGCCCCCACCTGGGCACCCAATGGCCGGATCATCCAGTTTTTCCGGACCACACGCGGCAGTGGTAAAACCGGTATCTGGCAGGTCGATTTGACCGGCCGGAACGAACGTCAACTGCCCACACCCGTGAATGGTTCTGACCCCGCATGGGGACCGTTGTTGCCGTAAAAATCTTATATGAACTGCAAGAAAAGTAGGACAAGTAACTGAAAACAGGTTATAACTACCCGTAAGGGCACATTAGACTAGGAGCAGAAATATGTTGAAATATGCGACCCCCCTCCTGATTACCTCCAGCTTGGTTCTGGCAGGTTGCGCAAAAAAGGCACCGGAAGAATTGCCGCCAGCTCCCGCCGGGACGAGTGAACCGGTTGCTCCCCCTCAGCCAGCTGGCCCCGGCTATGCACCAGGCTCTCAAGGTGATTTTCTCGCCAACACCATGTCCGACCGCATATTGTTTGATACGGATCGTTATAATGTGGATTCACAGGATCAGGCGATCCTGCAGAGCCAGGCCCAATGGCTGGCGCAGCATCCCAATGCGCGAATTACGATCGAAGGCCATGCCGATGAGCGCGGCACTCGGGACTATAACCTTGCTCTTGGTGAACGCCGGGCGAATGCAGCGAAAAACTATCTCGCATCGCTGGGCGTCAGTCCGACCCGGATGACCACGGTAAGCTATGGTAAGGAACGCCCCGAAGCGCTGGGCTCTAACGAAGCGGCCTGGGCGCAGAACCGCCGTGCGGTGAGCATCGTCGTTCAATAGGGAGTTCCCCTCCCTCTTGCGGGAGGGGTTAGGGGTGGGCCTGTTATACAGCCGCCCCTTGGATATTCCCACCCCCGGCCCCTCCCGCAAGCGGGAGGGGAGACAAAAAAAGGCCGCTATCCGATGGGACAGCGGCCTTTTTTGTGTCTTGTAGAAAGGCTTATTTCCGGGTGCCGGTCATCGCCATTTCGCCGAACGCGCCAGCATTGACGGAACCAGTCAATGTGTCACCTTCGATCGTTGCAGTGCCTTCCAATTTCATTGGCATTGGTACAGTCATGTTCATGACCCATGTCAGCGTGTTGCCGTCAATCTTACCGTCTTCCAGTTCCATCGAGCCCATGGAGCCTTCGTTGGTGCCGGTGAACGTGTCGCCATTGGTGACAATCGTCACGACAGAGGCTTGGTCGCCCATTGGGGATTTGGTTACGCAATCATATGAACCATCGATAGACATTTTCTTCTCCTTTTAAATCAAAGCTCTGAACCGGTTATCAGTCTTGACCGATCGCCGAATCATTTGAACTGCCTGCCTTACTAACATCGGTGTTACCAGCTTCATAGCCGCGATATTCGATTGGCATGTTCAGCGCTTCAAGCTGTGTCTTGATCTTGTCTGCATCGCCAACAATCACCCAGGTGAATTTATCAGGATCAATCGCTTCGGCCATCGCCTTGTTGAGATCATCGGTGGTCAAAGCTTTATAACGATCGGCGACGGTTTCCGCATAGTTGGATGGACGCTTGAACATCACATCGCCCTGCATCTGCCCCAATACTCGGCGCGATTGCTCAAACTGCCCGGGTAGTTGGCGGACATTGCCATTGACCGTGCGTTCCAGTTCCGCCTGCGTGACACCATTGTCGCCCAGGAAACCCTTCACCTGGCTCATGATTGCGGCCACGGCAGGACCGGTCTGATTGGTCTGAACCGGTGCGCGCATGATATAAGGCACATCATGTTCACCGCGCAGCACCGTGTTGCGCGTACCATAGCTCCACCCCTTGGTTTCGCGCAGATCCATGTTGATCCGCGACAGGAAATTACCGCCAAGAACCTCATTAGCCGCATTGAGCGTCAGCAGATCATCCGTGCCCTTATACGGCAATACCTGACCCGCCAGGATCATCGATTGCGGGCTATTGGCACGGTGGATAACAACGATCTTGCCTTCCGCTTCCGGGATTGCTGCGCTGAAATTTTTACCCGCCGCCGCTTGGCCTTCGGGCTGCCACTGGCCAAAGCGCATCTCGAGCTTTTCAAGCAAAACCTGCTGGTCGATCTGACCCACGGCAAAGATGGTCGCATTTTCAGGACGCATCCAGCTTTGATGGAAATTCACCAAATCATTCCGCGTGATTGCCGCCACCGACTCCTTGGTGCCGTTACCAGACAGCCCGCGTCCATAGGGATGTGCATCACCGAAGATCAACGGTGGCAAAGCATTGGTTGCGATGCTGCGTGGATTGCTCTCTTCCCGGTCAATGGCAGTCAGTTGCTGGACCCGAATGCGCTCAATATCGTCTGTCTTGAAGGCCGGATTTTTGACAATATCCGCCATCAAGTCGAGCGACGAATCGAGATTGGGATTAACCGCGCTCAGGCTAACATCCGTCCGGTCGCGTCCGCCTCCGACACTGACATTGGCGCCCAGACGTTCCTGCTGCTCGGCAATCTGAACCGAGGTCAGACTGGTTGTTCCTTCCTCCATTACCGCAGTGGTGAAATTTTGCAGACCAATCTTATCAGCGGGATCCGCAGATGCCCCGGCATTGAAAGACAGGGTTACGCGAGTCATGGGAACCGCATTGCGCTGGGCGAAATGGACTTTGATACCGTTGGACAATGTCGCGGTTTCGACATCCGGGAAATCCACATTGGGAATATCGCCCACGGGTGGCAGCGAAGAACGGTCAACCGCTGCCGGCGCCGCTTGCTCGCTTTCACCCTGCATATAAAAGGCCGGGCTTGTCAGCGATCCGGTGCGCGCACCCTTGCCAGATTCCACTTCCTGATAGGCTTCGCGTTCACCCGGTACAACGCGGATTCCAACGACCGGCCGTGTCAGCCATTTTTTCATCGCCGCGGTTACCGATGCGGGCGTAGCAGAGGCCAGCCGTTCCAGTTCCTTTTTGTAATATTTGGGATCATCGGAATAAAGCTCACCCTGCGCCAGCGCGGTGGCCTTGCCGTTAAATCCGCCGACCTGTTCCAATCCGGCGATCCGGGCCGCCGCATCGCGGGTTGCAACCCGTTGTACTTCATCTTCGGTTGGACCGTTTTGAATAAAGTCGGCGATTATCTCGTCCAGACGCTTAGCGACCGCGTCCGCATCTTCACCCGGCTTCACATCCGCTTGAATGTTGACGAGGCTGCCATGCACAAATGGAATGACAAAGGCGGACACCGCCACAGCATTTTTCTCTTCGCGAACCATGATATTATCGAGCCGCGAACTGGCCAGACCGCCGAGTACAGTCATACCGACATCCAGCGGCGTATAGTCGGGATCATTCAAGCCCGGGACCACCCAGTTGCGATAAATTCGTGTGGTCGCAACCTTGTCTTTCATGACATCATAAACCGGTGCGTCCAAAGTTGGCAGTTCCGGGTTCAACACGGGAATCGGTTTGCCCTTTGGAATGGCGCCAAACCATTTTTCGACCAGCGGTTTCGCCGCCGCGGCATCAATATCTCCGGCAAGCACCAATATCGCATTATTCGGGCCATAATGGTCGATAAACCATTGCTTCATATCATCCAGCGACGCCGCCTCGAGGTCTTCGAGCGATCCGATTGTACTGTGACCATAAGGATGCGCGTCCGGGAACAGCAATTCTGTCTGGCGATAGCTGACCAGACCATAAGGCCGGTTATCCCCCTGACGTTTTTCGTTGGAGACAACGCCGATCTGATTGTCGAGTTTCTCCTGCGTGACCGCGCCAAGCAAATGGCCCATCCGGTCGCTTTCGAGGAAAAGGGCGACTTCGAGCGCGGACTTGGGCACGGTCTGAAAATAGTTGGTGCGGTCCAGCCAGGTTGTACCGTTTAAATCCGTCGCACCAATTTGCCGCAGCGGCTCAAAGAAATCGCCGGGCGCATTTTCCGAACCGTTGAACATGATATGCTCGAAAAGATGGGCATAGCCAGTCTTTCCCTCAGGTTCATGGGCAGAGCCTACGCCATACCAGATTGAAACCGCCACAATCGGTGCCTTGCGGTCCGTATGGACCAGCACCTTGAGGCCATTATCGAGAGTGAAGCGCTCATAGGGAATATTGACGGCATCAACCAGTTCACTGACCGGAGCAGGCGCGGCGCCATTAGCGTCATCTGCATAGGCCGGAGCAGCAAAGCTCAAGGCAGTGGTAGTAAGCGCAATAGCAACCGTGCGGGAAAAGCGTGACATGCGGGAATCCTCTTCAAATCTTATTTCATTGGAAACTACTATGGGCATGCGGACTTGTCGCGCAAGTCCTGTTTGATCTTCGACCAACGGACGACCTGCATCGACCAACAACTACGCGAATAAATCGACTATTTCTTTTTCCAGCCCCAGAACAGATGGCAGGGCAATATGTTCCAGACCGAGTATCCATTATCAATCCGGTCGAAATGTGGCGCCATGAAATCGCGCGCGCGTTTGACGAATTGATAGACCAGAAAAGCGCCACCGGGACGCAAGGCTTCGTGCGTTTCCTTGGCTATTTTGGGTCCTAGTTGATCTGGCAATGTCGAAAATGGCAGACCTGATAGAATATAGTCAGCCTTTTCATGACCGAGATCGTGGAGGATCTGCTGCACGTCAGCAGCGGAGCCGTGTATCGGGAAGAAACGGCTGTCGCGAATGGTCTTGCTGAGATAATCGATAAAGTCGGGATTAAGATCGATGACAATCAACGTCGCGCCCGGTTTCATCCGCTCCAGCACCGGACGGCAGAATGTTCCAATGCCCGGACCATATTCAACGAACACATCGCACTCGTCCCATTTGACCGGCTCCAGCATCTTTTTGACAGTTGTGGCCGACGACGGAATAATCGAGCCAACCATCACCGGATGCTTCAAAAAACCTTTGAAGAAAACGCCCCAAGCACCAAAAGTTCGCGCCACCCGTAGCTTGATTCGGCCCCATAAGGGCGCTTTTGCAAGGCTGTTGGTCAATCATTTTCTCCAATCATCATCCCGCTGTCTTATTAAGTCATAACAGCTCCACATTCAAACACCTTCGCGCTTGTCCGAGGCGAGGAGAGGTTTAAAAGAGCATTATGAAACTGCACCCCGCCGACTCCATCGCTGTCATTTTCTGCGCCCAGCGGACGGACATGGATCACGAGGCCTATGCAGCGGCCGCAGCGGTCATGAGCAATTTGGCGGCCGAACAAACAGGTTACCTGGGTCAGGACAGCAGCCGCTCGGAAGATGGCTTGGGCATAACGGTAAGCTATTGGAAAGATGATGCAGCAGCCAAGGCCTGGCGCGATCATCCCGTTCACTCCGCCATCCGCGAACAGGGCCGGGGGAAATGGTATGAAAGCTACACACTGCATGTGGCCCGCATAGAACGCAGCTATGCCTGGGCAAAATCTGGGATCGGGGAAAAATCTGGGATTGAGGAAAATAGCATGCCATACGGCTGACCATGGCTGATTCTCCTTCACCGCCAATTGCTGCCAAAAAGCAAAAAACAATAGACAGCACGCGGATGACGGTGCTGTTCGCGGTGATGCTTGTGACCGCTTCCGGCAATACTGCGATGCAGTCGATATTACCGACCATCGGTACACAGCTGAAAATTCCCGATTTCTGGGTCAGTGCGGCCTTCAGCTGGTCGGCTTTGCTATGGGTTTATACGGCCCCCAAATGGGCGCGCATGTCTGATCATCGCGGGCGCAAGGCGTTGATGCGATTGGGCATGATCGGCTTTACTACCTCCATGGCCTTGGCAGGCCTGGCTCTCTTTCTGGGGCTGCTGGGTTGGTATAGCGCGCTGTGGACATTCATATTATTTGCGATATTTCGAAGTCTCTATGGCGGGCTGGGTTCCGCCGCCCCGCCAGCAGTACAAGCCTATGTCGCGGCCCGGACTGCGCGCGAAGATCGCACCAAGGCACTGTCGCTTATCTCCTCATCCTTTGGTCTGGGGACAATTGTTGGTCCGGCAATAGCGCCATTGCTCATTCTGCCGCTGCTTGGCCTTTCAAGCCCGATGTTTGCATTTGCGATAATGGGGATCATCGTAATGATCGCACTCGCACTGAAACTGCCTAATGATGATCCGGGATTTGAAGCGCGCGGTGTTGTGACTTCTGAACCTTATAGTGCGGCACCATCAGCTGGGAGTTTGAAGGACGACGGGCATGAGGATGAGGCCGCTGGCAAGCCATCGGAAGATAGTTTGCCGCCGCGTCTGCGCTGGGGCGACAAGCGTATCAAGCCGTGGTTGATTACAGGAATCATGGGCGGCAATGCCCATGCTGTGATATTGGGCGTGATTGGTTTTCTGGTGCTCGACCGTCTGGGCCTGCGCGCTGACCCGGAAACCGCCATTGAAATGACGGGAATTGTTCTCATGTCCGGTGCGGCCGCTACCTTGCTGGCGCAATGGGGGCTGATCCCGCTGCTGCAAATGGGGCCGCGATCATCGGTATTATGGGGTATGTTACTCGCCGCAATAGGCTGCTTGGTAATTGGCGTGGCCGACGACCTTTACGGAATCATCATCGGCTTCGCGGTCAGTTCACTTGGCTTTGGTCTTTTCCGTCCAGGCTTTACAGCAGGGGCTTCGCTGGCTGTGGACCGGTCTGAACAAAATGGGGTTGCCGGCATTGTCGCGTCCGTGAACGGCATGGCGTTCATCGCTTCACCAGCGCTCGGCGTATTGCTGTACACCTATGTCAGCAGCCTACCTTTCTGGATAGCGGTTACCATGTGCTTGTTCATCTTTGGCTGGGGCTTCAAAACATTGAAGCTTGATGAAGCGCCCAGCCTAGATCGTTAGAAAGCCTGAATCGCTAGAAATCATGCTTGCTGTCGCGTACCGGGGTCAACATCCCGGGGGCCACAAATCCGATGGGCTCAGCCCGCATCGCATTTTGTTTCAGCTGCGCTTCCATTTTGGAATATTCTTCCTCCATTTCCGGCGTCACCGAAGCGCGGCTTTCCTTCAGCGCTTTTTCAAAATGCTTCATGGCTACGGTTTCGACCAGCCCGCCATGTTCCCGCAGCGCATAGAGCCCGGCACGGCGGACAAGATCTTCCAGATCCGCTCCGGAATAACGCTCTGCCCGTTCGGCAATCTCGTCCAAATCGACATCCTTGGCCATCGGCATTTCAGCCGTATGAATAGCCAATATGCGGCGGCGGCCGTCTTTCTCCGGCACCGGCACATAGACCAGTTCATCAAAACGGCCCGGCCTTAGCAAGGCAGGATCGACCAGACCGGGGCGATTGGTTGCGCCGATTAATATGACCGACTGCATTTCTTCCAGCCCGTCCATCTCGGCGAGAATGGTATTCACCACTCGTTCGGTAACTTGCGGTTCACCCATGCCGCGCCCGCGCGCCGGGACCAGACTGTCAATTTCATCGATGAACAAAACGGTTGGCGCAACTTGCCGGGCACGGGCGAACAGGCGGGCAATTTGCTGCTCGCTTTCGCCATACCATTTGGACAGCAGGTCGCTGGATTTGGTTGCGATGAAATTGGCTTCCGCTTCACGCGCCACCGCTTTGGCCAGCAGCGTCTTGCCGGTTCCTGGCGGGCCGTAGAGCAAGAAACCCTTGGCTGGCCGGATGCCCAGTTTGGCGAAAGCCTCCGGGCTTTTCATCGGCAATTCTATACCTTCTTTCAAACGCATCTGCGCTTCGTCCAGACCGCCAATATCTTCCCAGCGGACATCGGGCGCCTGCACCATCACTTCACGCATTGCAGAAGGCTGCACGCGTTTCAACGCTTCGACAAAATCATCGCGTCGGACCACGAGTTCTTCGAGCACCTCCGGCGGTACCGTTTCCGATTCCAGATCCAGCTTCGGCATGATGCGGCGGACCGCTTCAATCGCGGCTTCGCGCGTCAGTGCTGCCAGATCGGCACCGACGAATCCATAAGTGGTGCGAGCCAATTCGGTTAGATTGACAGCCGATTCCAGCGGCATGCCGCGGGTATGAATGCCGAGTATTTCCTTACGGCCGCGCAGGTCCGGAACACCCACAATGATTTCGCGGTCAAACCGGCCCGGTCGGCGCAGCGCCTCATCAATCGCCTCCGGCCGATTGGTGGCAGCAATGACCACAAGATTGACGCGGGACTCCAGACCATCCATCAACGTCAGCAATTGTGCGACCAGCCGTTTCTCGGTCTCGCCCTGCACTTCACCGCGCTTGGGCGCAATCGAGTCAATCTCGTCGATGAACAGGATTGATGGCGCTGCCTTTGTTGCGGCTTCAAAAACTTCGCGCAGCTTTTTCTCGGATTCACCATAGGCCGATCCCATGATTTCTGGCCCGTTGATCAGGAAAAATTCCGCGTCACTTTCATTCGCGACAGCCCGGGCCAGACGGGTTTTCCCGGTACCCGGGGGACCATGGAGCAAAACGCCGCGTGGCGGGTCAACGCCAAGCCGCGTGAAGAGCTGCGGATAGCGCAGCGGCAGCTCAACCATCTCACGTAATTGATCGATAGTCTCGTGCAATCCGCCAATATCATCGTAGGTTACATCGGCGCGGCGATGTTCCGTAGATTCTTCATATTCGGGACGCAGCTCCACCTCGGTATTTTCGTCAATATGGACAAAGCCCTTCGGCGCTGTCGACACCACCATCAAGCGAATCTGGGTAAGCGAAAAAGCAGGCGCCGCGAGCATCTGCTGCAATTGCGGCGGCATATCGCTGCGATCCACCTGTTGCTGGCCATGGGTAGCAACGAAATCTCCTGCGTTAAGCGGTCGGCCCATGAAGCTGCGTTTCAATCCCGCCCCGCTGCCGTGTAGTCGCAAGTCTTTTTGCGCTGGGGCAAAAACAACCTTCTTGGCGGCTTTCGATTCGACTTTCCGGATTTCGACAAAATCGCCCGAACCGACGCCGGAATTGGCCCGCTGCAAACCGTCAAGCCGAACAAAATCCAGCCCTTCATCCTCAGGATAAGGTAAAACGGCTCGGGCGGGTGTCGCTTGCTTGCCGCTTATCTCAACGACATCGCCTTCTTGCAGGCCCAGTTTGCCAAGGTTTTCCCGCGACAGCCGCGCAAGGCCGCGACCGCTGTCTTCGGGCCGCGCATTGGCAACCTGCAACTTGATCATATTGGGATCGGGTTCTGTTTCAGATTCGGGATCGGATTGAGGATCAGACTTCGGATCAGACATGGGGGATAGACTCCTGCCGCTTTTATTGTTTCCAACAAGATAGGGAGCCGTCCCGCATTATGCGACCCTGAAATTATCCATAATCCACCCGACAGGACAGGCAGAGACGGATTTCAGGCAAAAAAAAGGCCAATCCCGAAGGACTGGCCTATAAAAGTTTTTAGGAGAGGATGCCTGAAAGGCGAGACCTATTTGGCCTAGAATCGTTTATGTTGCAAGTGCGAAAAGAACACTGCCAGTTGCATAATGTGCAATCTAATATTTATGATAGGGACGCTATTTAGCCGATCTATAAGAAATTAATGCAGTTTTGCGTTGCACAATCCGCATTTAGCTCCGATATTGCAAAAACCATGCGACGTCTTCCTCCCCTACGCGCCCTGGAAGCCTTTATCCGTGTCGCCAGACTCGGTTCTTCCAAAGCTGCTGCTGCTGAATTGGCGCTATCCGCTCCTGCCCTTAGCCGGCGAATCAAATCGCTAGAAGATCATATCGGCAAGCCGCTATTTGAACGACGCAATCAGGCGATGGTTTTGAACGACGATGGTCAAACACTGCTCGAAGCCGTCGCACCGGCCATGGAAACCATTGGTGAGGCGGTTGACCAAATGACAGTGAGTGGCGGTGATCTGCGCCTGCGGCTTGGCGTCTTGCCGCTTTTTGGTGCCACACGTCTGGTGCCGCGATTGCCGGAGCTCAGAAAACTATATCCGAAACTGCATATTGATGTGGATACGTCTACTCATGCGGAAAACATGCTGGGCGATGTCATCGATGCTGCGATCATCATTGCCGATCATGTTGATCCCAATCTCTATTCGGTAAAGCTGGACAGCAACAAAGTATATGCGATTGCCGCTAAAGAGCTTGTAAATGGCCCGAATGCGATCAAAACGCCAGATGAATTGGAAGGCCACAATATTCTGATCCACAGCGATATGGCCAAGGCTTTTGATCGTTGGAAGGAGGCTGTAGGAAAGCCTGACCTGGATCCAGCGAACGTCGATCAGATGAACAGCGGGCCATTGATGCTCGAAGCCGCAGCGCAAGGTCTTGGCGTAGCGATCATGCATGGTGGCCATTTTTCAGACGCCAATGATCCGCGTCTCGCCCGGCTGTTCGACTATGATATCGACAGTCCGTATTCCTATTGGTTCGTTTGCCGCAAGCGTGACAAAAAGAACCGCGCCGTTCGGATTTTCCATGATTGGGTTGTAAAAGCAGGACTTTAATCGACCAACCGTGCTTGTTTGCCTGCCAGGGCTCCATGACATTTATTTGATTTTATGATAAAAGATAAGAATCGTCACGTATGATGCGGCATTTATTGTCGTAAAAACCAAATATTCGGGAATTTTCTGTGAGTAATCACGGAAGACTATTCCGAGCGAAATATTGGAGAAAATGCATGCGTTTTAAGACTTTGGCTGCCTTATCAGCTTTATCCCTTTCGGCGGCGCCTGTAGTGGCGCAATCGCAAGCAGTCGCCCCGGTGACCAGCGCCAGCGTTGAGCGCGTTTCTGCTAGTCAGGAACAAGCCAGCAATTTAGGTGGTGGTAGCGATACCATCATAGGCATCTTGGCCGGTGCCATTGCCGTCGGTTTTATCACGCTGACAATAATAAATGACGATGACGACGACGATAGTCCGACTAGCCCCTGACAGAAGTGAAAGCTGATTTCACTTCAAACCCGCGATAATCTCTTAAGATCAGGCCCTTTTCAGGGCCTGATTTGCGTTGAGACGCAAGCTGCTATTTGACCGAAAGCTTCGCCAATATGTCTGACGCAAACAGGCTCAGCGTATCATCCCGTGCGCCCATTATTACAATGCGATCACCGGGCCGGGCAATGTCAACAATATGTGCGCCGCAATCCTCGCGATCCGCAATATGCTCGGCATGGCCGCCCGACGCTTTCACGGCATCGGTAATGGAATCACTACCGATGCTGCGATCCACAGTGCCGCCAAAATAGACGGGGTCGCACAATATTACGCAATCATTTTCGTCAAGCAGCTCAGCAAATACTTCAGCCAATTCCGCGCCCATTTTGTGGATTGGCCCGAAACCATGCGGCTGAAAAAAAGCAATGATACGGCCAGGAAAGGCCTTCATGGTTTTAAGCGTGGCCGCTATCTTATCGGGATTATGGCCGAAATCATCTATGACGCTGATTTCATTAGCCGTGCCGACAACATCGAAACGCCGTGCAAGGCCATTAAATCTAGCGATCGCTTTTGCGCTGGCGGCCACTGGCACGCCGACGGCGGAGGCCGCTGCGATAGCGGCAAGTGCATTCGCAATATTGTGACGCCCGGGTACTTGAAGGGCAACCGGAAAGCTATTGCCCTCGGCCCACAGGGTAAAGCTGCTGCTGATTGGCGCTTCTGCTATATCGGTAGCCTGGAAATCAGCCCCATCGGAAAAGCCGAAACTGATTGCATCGCGCAGTTCCAGACCATCAACCAAAGCTGCCGTTTCTGCATCATCGAGGTTCCAGATACAGTGATTGGCTTTGCTGGCGAAATCACCAAATAGCTGACGCAATTCTTCCAGGCTCTTGTGATCCAGACTGACATTGTTGAGCACCGCAATTTCGGGATCGAACAAGGCGATAGACCCATCGCTTTCGTCGACTTCACTAACCATGATGCCGCCATCTCCCACCCGCGAGCTGGCAAAAGGCGCGTCGTCTACGACAAAATTTTTCATAACCGCGCCATTCATGATCGTCGGGTCCAGACCAGCCTCGGTCAAAATCCAGCCGATCATGCCGGTGACTGTGGACTTGCCGCTGGTTCCGCCAATGGCGATGCTGCGCGGTGAGGCGTTAAACTGCTGCGCCAACAATTCCGCACGGGTCATGCGGGCGCAACCAAGGCTATTGGCTTTCGCAACGTCCGGCACAGTGTCTTCAATGGCTGCGGACGCAATCAATATCTGATCGCCGGAAGTCAGCCCGCTGCCATCCTGGGCAAACAGGCCTACGCCTTTTTCTTTCAGCCATTCAAACTTGGCGGCAAGCCGTCCTTGATCGAGGGCTCGATCTGATCCCGATACTGTTGCACCGCTTTCTCGAACGATCATCGCCAGCGGCAACATGCCTGACCCGCCAATGCCACAAAAATAATAGGATTTGTCTTTACTCATCATCCCCCGCTATGGCCTCGACAGCTTTTTGGCAAACATATTGGGGTAAAAATATCGTGGGACAGGTCAGGATCGGCATTTGTGCGCCATCAACGCCTTTGTACAGGGAAGAAGCAGAACAACTCATCACTCTCACCAGCCAAAGTCATCCTGATGCCGAGCTGGTTTTTCACGATCAATGCTTTGCCATAGAAGGGCATTTTGCGGGCAAGGATGACCTGCGATGCTCCGCGTTTCTGTCTCTCGCTAATGATCCGTCAATCGATGCGATCTGGTTCGCTCGTGGCGGCTATGGCGCAGCGCGGATCGCAGATGCGATATTGGAGAAGTTGGAACCGGCCGCCCATGACAAAAGCTATATGGGATATAGCGACGGCGGCAATTTGCTGGGCGCGCTGTATAAAGCGGGCATTGGCACACAAGCGCACGGACCGATGCCCGTCGATATGCGGCGCGAAGGCGGTATGGCTGCGGTCAACCGGGGGCTTGACTGGCTGGTGAGCAAGGACAGAACGGCGCTGGAACCGCATGTTGAGCCGGGACAGAAATATGCCGCCTTCAACCTGATGACTTTGGCCATGATGGTCGGCACGCCATTACTGCCGGATCTTGAGGGCCACGTGCTTATGATCGAGGAAATAGCGGAATATCTCTACGCCTTCGACCGCGCGCTGTTCAATGTTACCACGCATCTCGCTGACAAAGGCCTAGCAGGCATCCGCTTAGGCCGAGTCAGCGAAGTGCCGGAAAATAATCGGCCGTTCGGTGAAGAAGCGGAAGAAATTGTTCAGCGCCTGTGCGACCGCTATGCCATTCCCTATCTGGGCAGCGCAGATATTGGCCATGATGTGGATAACAAGGTCGTACCTTTTGGCACCTTGCCAGACTGAAACGCGGCTTAGCCTTTTAGATCGGGATCCAGTTCCAATCCCTCATCCAGCTGCACGCCATAGCTGTTCAGCATCATTGAAACCTGGGTATATTGACCAACGGTCATGACTAGATCCATGCGCTGCTTCTCGGTCAGTTCCGAAAGTTCTGCCCAGGTGGCATCAGATACGAAACTATCGCTGGTCAGCTCATCCGTTGCCCGCAACATTGCCGTTTCCAACGATGACCAGCCCGGCGCATCCGGTCCCTGCTTGATCCGTTCAATCTCTTCGTCAGTTATCCCTGCATCCTTGCCGATGCGGACATGCTGCGCCCATTCATAGCCGGATTTCCAGTTGAACCCGGTCCGCAGGATGATGATTTCCCGCTCGCGTTCCGGCAAGCTATTGTGGCGCGACAGCATATAGCCGCCCCACCACATAAACGCTTTGAAGGCCTTTGGCGCGCGGGCCAATGTACGGAAAATATTGAACACCGGGCCTTGCTGGAAGCGCTCGCCCAGCATCGCCTTTTGCTCATCGTCCATATCCGCGTCGGATAGCGGCGCGATGCGAGGCTTGTTCAGCCGCATTATTCCGGCGCTTCAACTTCGCCGCGCGCGATCCGTTTGTCCTGCGTATTGGTTTCGAAATCGCTGGCATCATGGCGTTCGTGCAGCTGTGTCTCTGGCTCGCCATAGGGACGGTTGACCATCATGCCGCGCTTGACGGCGGGTCGCTCACCGATTTGTGCGGTCCAGCGCTGAACATTTTTATAATCCTGTACGGAGAGGAATTCGCCGGCCTCGTAAAGTACGCCGCGCGCCAATCCGCCATACCAGGGGAAGATGGCCATGTCCGCGATGCTATATTCGTCGCCTGCAAAATATTCATTATCCGCAAGATGGCGATCCAGCACATCCATCTGCCGCTTCACTTCCATCGCATAGCGATTGATCGGATATTCATATTTTTCCGGTGCATATGCATAGAAATGCCCGAACCCACCGCCAAGGAAAGGCGCACTGCCCATTTGCCAGAACAGCCAGTTCATCGCTTCCGTGCGCTTGGCAGGATCGGTGGGCAGAAACTTCTCAAATTTCTCGGCGAGATAAACTAGCATCGAACCGGATTCAAACAGCCGGGTCGGCGGCGTTGTGCTGTGATCGAGAAGCGCCGGAATCTTGCTGTTTGGATTGATATCGACAAAGCCGCTGCCAAATTGAGCGCCTTCGCCAATGTTGACCAGCCATGCGTCATATTCAGCGGCGCTGATCCCAGCTTCCAACAGCTCTTCGAACATGATTGTGACCTTGACCCCATTGGGCGTGCCGAGCGAATAGAGCTGAAAGGGATGTTTGCCGACCGGCAATTCCTTGTCATGGGTAGGGCCTGCAATCGGGCGGTTGATATTGGCAAAACGCCCGCCGCTTTCCGTATCCCAGGTCCAGACTTTGGGCGGTGTATATTCGGCTGGTTGGTCAGTCATTGCTTCAGTCTCCAGTTGTCAGTCTATTCTTTCCGCGTGAAACGCGATGTTCTCCCGCGGGTGCCATCTATATAGCTAAGTCTTTCTTCTGACACGGAATAGAGGAGATAGCAGGCCTGTTTTTCTTTGCCGTACAAAATGAAAGCTTTTCCCTCAAAATCGGGAATTTTCGTTTTGCAGCTATCGACGAAAACAATCGGAACGGCATATTGCGGATCGCCCGTGTAGCTTTCCTGAAAATTACTACCCTCTATTTCAAGGGTCCGATTGGGATCTTCGTCGGATGCCCAGCGCCCCTGCATCTCGGCAAGGGGACCGGTTTGCGCCGCCGCCGGATCAATGGTGACGGTAGTTTCCTTTGCTGCACTGTCCTTTTCCTCACCTCCGGCCGAACAAGCGCCTAACAAAAGGCTGATTGATGCAAGGCCGGAGAATAAGGAGATTTTCATATCAGGATCCTGTGCAGATGCGTTTAGCCCAATGTGATGTTTTTGATAGAACCTGGTTCTGCTGGTGGCTCGCCTTTTGGCAGCGCGTCAACGGCTTCCATACCGCTGGTGACTTCGCCCCAGACCGTATATTGACCGTCGAGGAAGCCCGCATCATCAAGACAGATGAAGAATTGGCTGTTCGCACTGTTCGGGTCCATTGTGCGCGCCATGGAGCATACGCCGCGGCTATGCGGAGCATCGCTAAACTCAGCTGGGATATCTGGCTTGTCGGAACCTGACATGCCGGTCCCGGTTGGATCGCCGCCCTGTGCCATGAAACCGTCAATCACGCGGTGAAAAACGACGCCGTCATAGAAGCCTTCCGACGCCAGCTCGGTAATACGTTCAACATGGCCGGGAGCCAGGTCGGGGCGCAGTTTGATTTCAACATCGCCAGTATTGAGGTGAAGGGTCATTTTTTCGTGCGCCATGGGCTGTTCCTTATATTTTTGTTTCGGTGATAAAATGTCTGGCCCTGCATATAGAGAGGCAATTTACAAAAATCACCCGCTGCTTTCGATAAATGTCACAAAAGATTGCAATTATAGCGGCACAGCTATTACAAACCCGCCTTATGTGACGCCACGGACCAGAAAAGGGAGCATCGACATGACCGAGATGACGGACGCTCCCGAGGCGGAAGAAATTGGCCCGCCAAAGCTGGACGACGACAATCGTCTGACCAATGAATTTGTCCGCTCGGTTTCCGAGGCGGTCGACCGGGGTGATGACAATCTCGCCCAGGAACTGGTCAATCCTCTGCATAATGCTGATATTGCCGACCTGTTCGAACTGGTCGACGAGGATGAACGCGCGCCATTAGCGGGGGCGCTCGGTGATCTCGTCAGCGCCGACGTGCTGTCCGAAATGAACGAGCACGTCCGCGAAGACCTGATCGAAGTTCTGGAGCCCGGGCAAATTGCCGATCTGACCGAACAGCTGGAAACCGATGATGCCGTCGCCATCATTGAGGATCTGGAAGAAGGCGAACAACAAGCCGTTCTCGCAGAACTGGACGCGGAAGACCGGGCCGCGATTGAAAGCGCGCTCACCTATCCTGAAGAATCTGCTGGCCGGATCATGCAGCGTGACCTGGTCGCTGTGCCGGAACATATGAATGTCGGACAGCTGATCGACTATCTGCGCGAGCATCGCGATCTGACAACCGAATTTTGGGAAGTCTTTGTTGTGGACCCATCCCATAAGCCTGTTGGCACCTGCCAGTTAAGCTGGATATTGCGCGTACCCCGCGACATCGCTGTTGCTGATATCATGAAGCGCGAACAGACGCTGATCCCGGTGGACATGGACCAGGAAGAAGTCGCGCTGCGGTTCCAGAAATATAATCTGATTTCAGCTGCAGTAGTCAATGAAGACGGGCGGCTGATCGGGATGGTTACCGTTGATGATATTCTTCATATTGTCGAAGATGAGGCGAGCGAGGACGTCTTGCTGCTTTCTGGTGCCGGCGAAGGTGACATTAACGAACCGATCCGTGACAGTTACAAATCACGGGTACGGTGGCTGATCGCCAATCTTGCCACCGCCATGGTCGCAAGCTTTGTTATCTCGATATTTGGCGCTGCCATAGAACAGATGGTGGCACTGGCGGTTTTGATGCCTATCGTGGCTTCTATTGGCGGCAATGCCGGCACGCAAACCATGGCGGTTTCTGTGCGCGCGCTTGCGATGAACGAACTGACCCGATCCAACACGCGCAGGATCATTGTGCGTGAATTTCGCATCGCGATACTCAACGGCGGAACCATTGCCATATTAATTGGTATCGGCACCGCCCTGATTTTCGCCAATCCCATGCTCGGCGGGGTCATCGCAGCAGCCATGCTGATCAATATTGTCATTGCTGGCTTTGCCGGTATTTTTGTGCCGGTCATGCTGGAACGGATGAAACAGGATCCGGCGCTGGCATCATCGGTCTTTGTAACCATGATCACCGATACGATGGGCTTTTTGGCGTTTCTTAGCCTGGCCGTGTTCAGTGGGCTGGTCACGCTATAAGATATGATTGAAACTGAACGGCTTTTACTCCGTCCCCATGTGGCCAGTGATTTTGAGCCCTTCAAAGCCATGTCGCAAGACCCCGAGGTCATGCAGTTTATTGGGCGAGAACCATCATCAGATGACGACGCCTGGCTAAGATTTCTGGCTCATTTCGGGCGCTGGGAATTGTTAGGATATGGGCTATTTGCAGTCATCGAAAAAGCAACGGATCGCTATATCGGGGATGCCGGTTTCGGTGATTTCCGCCGCGGCATCGGCGCGGATTTTGACGCTTTTCATGAAGCTGCCTGGATATTGTCCACAGCGGGTCAAAATAAAGGATATGCCTTTGAAGCCATGTCCGCGGCCCAAAGCTGGCTGCAAGACACATTCGCGCCAGACAAAACCGTTTGCATCATCAGTCCAGACAATGCACCGTCCATAAAATTGGCGGGTAAGTTGGGATATCAGCAGACCGGGATCCGCCAATATAAGGATAGCGACGTCATCATGTTTGAGCGCCACAGTCGGTAACGATCACTACTTGACGACCGACCGCAATGTTCATCGGCTTTCCGTCGACCAAGCTTTATAGGTCGTCACGAAGTTGCGCATATCAGTATATATCCGATCCCGGCCGCATGGTGCGATCATTTCACAAATCAAAGCGTCAAAGCCCGGGCGACATTCTTGCCGGACATAGCAGAGCATGTTTAGCAGCAACATCTCGTCCGGCATGGTGTGCGGACAACAGGCACGCGCGATTTTCACGCTTTCCGGCCAAGCCTCACCAATCGCCTCAACCATGATCAGGAAACGGTTTGCGGCAAACTCATCACCCAAACGATCCTGAAGATAGGGACGAGAGTCACGGTAGCATTTCTGGCTCATCACCACGACGCGTAGGGACATGATGATTCTGGCTTCCGAGGCAGCAAGAGACATCAGATCGGGCAAAGGCGTCATCAGCTTTTTCAAACTGCCAGACCCCAGATTTCCTGTTCCCCAGGTTCCCGGCTCCGGTTTTCCCGACCATAGTCCCATATTCGCTTCTCCTCTTTCAGATTCGAACATATTAATATGCTATTGATAATCATTTGCAATCAAAAAAATGAGACTGATGCGATGGATTGAGTGATCTCAGCTATGGGGGCCGAGTATCGATTCCATCTCGCTTGACTAATCCGGCCGGTCACCACACATAAGCCTCATGCCGCTTAACATGACAAAAATCGCTTTTCGGAGTGAAAGTCCCGCAACTTTGCGGGCCTGGCTGGAATCCCATATCGGCAATGAAGCAACAAATGGTGAAGCGCGTCTGACCACCCGCTATTTGCCGAAACGACACGCCGAAATGGTTGGTGGATCACTTTATTGGATTCACACGAAGAAAATTGTTGGCCGCAGTCCAATTATCGGTTTTCAGGATAATGGCGAAGGCCGCCAGTGGATCAGGCTGGAACCAAAGCTCGTCGCTGTGCAGACCATACCCCGCCGTGCGCATCAGGGCTGGCGCTATCTGGAAGAGAAAGACGCACCGCCTGATCTTGGCGAGGGCGCAGAAGGGGCTGAAGAAATGCCGGCAGAGATGCTCGGCGAACTATCGAGATTAGGTTTGGTGTAGAATTATTTCCGCCATCCCATAATGGCGCAAATAATTTTGTGTTTAAAATCAGTAGCCTAGCGATTTTCCGCCTGCGACTGGGTGTCAGAAATATTGGCAATATTCTCATCTACTTAGTCGCCAAATTGTATAAAAACGCCTATATTGCAAAGGCTTGCATGTCGATTTTTTCCAATCTGGCGGGAATGATTTAGCTGTATCTCCCTTATCAGAAGCAGCGATCCTCCCCCGAAGAAACTGGACGCCGCCTCAGGTCGCATTTTCTTGATTTAAGGAGATGTAAAAGTGAAACTATCCCATAATGTACCCTGCCCCAACGGCACCGAACGCGCCCGCAAAGCGAAAGAATTGCGGGAACTGGCAGCGGAAATATCCCGAACCCGGCCGCATGCCGCGTCCCGCAACAATGCCGAGGAACTCGACTATGCCGGTTCCAAATTCCCCACCAACTTTACCAAAGGACTGCATCATGATGAATTTGGTATACTCTCTTTTGGCGACGATTATCGCACATTTGTCGAAGCAATAAACAGCGACGACAACAATCTGTTTGAAAATATCGTCAAAGATGCCACCGACCGCGCGGCAGAGACTACCGAGCCGACGTTCCAATGCACAGTGAACAGCCAAATACCACAATGGCGCGGCTGGGAGAGCCCGCGTGCTGGTCATGTCTATGAACTGCAAGGACCAGATGCAGACAGCGTCGGGATGGCCCCCGCCCCACGCGTTGGTTCATCTGAAAAAGCAGCTGAAATGGCTGAGGTTTACGGCCTTGCCATCTTACGCGACGTGCCGTTCACCAGCATCTGCGAAGGTGACAGCGCCAAGCAGCTTTGCGATGGCGACAGCGATGCACAGCTCACATCCGCTGAGGTTGTCGATGCCCTGAACAGCATGCCCTATTTTAGCGGCACCGGCGTCAGATCATCTACGCCCGCCTATGTAGATGCTGACGGGCTCAATAATTTCGAACGCAATCGCCGCTTCGCGCGGACACAGGATGACAGCAATCCCGTTGCCGCCGCCCTCACCACCGAAACCGTATTTCGAGGTTCAACCAAGGGATCCCTGGTCGGGCCTTATGTGTCGCAGTTCATGCTGATCGGCAATACCGGCCTGGCTGGCCCTGGCGGAGGCGCCGCAAGCTTCCCAGGTAAGGATGCAGGCTATGACCTGCAGGACGGTTTTATTCGCTATGGCAGCTTGTCAATCGATCAGCGTACGACGGTTCACAAAAGCTGCCTCGATCATATGACCGACTGGCCGACCTGGCGTGATGTACAAAATGGCGCAGATTTCAGAGGTGCTAATTTGTTCGAAGAGAAACGCCGGTTCATTACAACGCCGCGCGACCTGGCAACCTACGTGCATTTTGATGCGCTTTATGAAGCCTATCTCAATGCCGTGCTGATCATTGATGCAATGGGCGTTCCTGCCTCGAAGGGTTTCCCCGAACCCGGTTTCCGCGACAGCAGCACTGCATCGGCAAGGCGGACGGCATTCGCTACTTTTGGCGGACCACATATTTTGTCGCTGGTCACCGAAGTGGCCACTCGCTGCCTGAAGGCGGTGCGTCGTGAAAAATTCAACTATCACCGCCGGGCCCGTCCCGAGCTGATGGGCGGACGTATGGCGCTGGTTGAATGCGGCGATGCCGACAAGCTGGGTGATGCACAGGCGGCATTTGAGCATATGCACAGTGAATTGCCGGGCGCGCTGAAAGCAGCGTTAATTGCTCATAACGAAGCACAGAATGAGACAGCGATGAATGATATGCGCCTGACCGATTGTGCTGGCGGTTCAACACCGTTTAGCAATTTCGATGACTGCAATCTGCTGCTACCCATGGCTTTCCCTGAAGGTTCACCGATGCACCCAGCCTATGGTGCTGGCCATGCAACAGTGGCAGGTGGCTGTGTCACGATGGTCAAAGCCTTTTTCGAGATGTTTGAAGGTAGTGATAGCGGCGTTGAACGCCCGTTGGTCGAACCAGATGGCACGCCAATTGTCTATGTTCCAAATGCCAGTGGCAACCGCTTGGTACAGGACAGCAAATATACAGGCGCACTGACCATTCAGGGTGAACTCGACAAGCTGGCGGCGAATATCTCGATCGGCCGGAATATGGCAGGCGTGCATTATTATTCCGACTATTATGACAGCCTGCGCATGGGCGAACGTGTCGCGGTCGGAATTCTGCTTGAGCAGGCACCAACCTACGGTGATCCGATGGAAACGACCTTCACCAGCTTTGATGGAGATTTCATCTCAATCAATGGTCAGGCGGATTCGGCGGCAACGCTGACGATCATCGATCGCACCGGCAAACAGATTTCCAATCAGGAATGGTGGCTGCGCCATGTCCCTGGGGAACAAATGATTTTGTGAATGTCGTCACGTTCACAAAATAACAGGGGAACAGGCCGGAGCGATCCGGCCTGTTTTCTTTTGCGCTCACCATTGTCTTTATCGATCCTAAGCGATGGCATGAAAAGTCTCACCGAATTGGATCCGGTGAGACTTATGATAGCAGTGAATCTTAATCCACTTTACGTCTGGCCGGATATTCGGCTGCAGGGGCTTGATCGTGAACCCAGTCTGCAACCTTGCGTCCATGACGGGTAATCAAGGCCATGTTAAAAAAGTGCATAGCGCCCAAGACAAGCGTTGCAACGCCAACATACCAGCCGAGGAATCGCATCACTTCAACGGCCGTATCAGCAGACCCTGCCGCACTAAGCGCTAAAGCGATGAACCCGAAATTCACCAAATAGAAGCCGACAACTAGCAGGTGATTGATTGAAGTTGCCAGCTCATCGTCATGCCCGAAACAGCGGATCAAATAGACCTTTCCATTGGTAGATAGCGTGAATGCAACCCAAATGGTCATGCTGATCGCAATGAGGAGATACAAGCTATAAGCGATAACGGTCATGGTTACGTCCTTTACAATATCTTTGTTTCAGTAATTTCTGTTATTAGAGAAAATAATGAATATGGTTCTGCGCGGGCGGCATAGCGTCCTCCTGAAATTTAAGTTTCGTTCTTGTCGGAACCGGGAATGAAGCGGGCTACTTTGCTGCCGAGCTTCATTAGCGCAATCAACGTGCTTTTCTTCAGCCCGCGTACCTGTTCGTACCAATTGGTAAGAGTACCGATAAATTGATGCATACGACCAATACGTTGATGGATATGAACGGGTAGATTCTGACTATCCGCCAAACGTTTTTCCAGCTCGGAAAGCTTCGAAATAATCGGATCAATCTCTCTCCGCTTACGCTCCGCGGCAATTGCCATGAACATGACCCACAGGTCCGTTTCCGCAACAAAATGATCACGGCGATCACCTGGAACATGGGTGCGTTTAACAACACCATATCCTTGAAGGTCTTTCAAAGCATTGGATACATTTGATCTTGCAAGCTTAAGCGCTTCGCAAATACTCTCGGCATCCAGCGGGTCTTTACTAAGATAAAGAAGCGCATGAACCTGGGCAACCGAACGATTCGCCCCCCAATGCGTTCCCATTTCGCCCCAATGAAGAATAAACTCCATTGCCTCTGGATATTTTTCAACGCCCATAGCGAATCAACCTTTCGTAATTTCAGTAATTACAGAAATTACTGTTCTAGTCAATTGCTTTCGGATTAGCTGACTGTGGCCGGATAAAATTTGATAGATTGTTAAAGCATCAACCGAGTTCGCGCTGCACTAGATAGACAGCCTCAGGTTAACTGTTTTTCTCAGCCATTTTGATCCCCGTATTCTCCAAGAATCAAGTCAGCACATCATTTACCGTTCCTGCTCATCCATCCAATTCTTGAGCAAATTATAGGCAATTGCAAAAGGCGGTGGCGCTATAAAGGGCGCATCAGCATCGCCGTTCATGGCGGCCTTCACTTCATCCAACGAAAACCACGCGGCTTCCTCAATTTCTTCTTCGTCCAGCGTCAAAGTTGGATCATCGGTCACGCTGGTACAGGCCATCATTAGAGAAGATGGAAAGGGCCAGGGCTGGCTGGCAATATAGCGCACATTGCGGACTCTGATGCCCGCTTCTTCCCAGAGCTCACGAGCAACGCCGCCTTCGATGCTTTCGCCCGGTTCGATAAAACCAGCCAGTGCCGAAAAGCGTTTGGGCGGAAAGCGTGGTTGTCGGCCGAGCAGGATTTTTCCCTCACATTCCGCCAGCATGATCGCGACTGGATCCGTACGCGGAAAATGTTCCGCGCCGCAGCCGTCCTTTTCCTTGTCACATTGGCGCGCCCAGCCACCTTTGCGGGACTCTGTTGGCTTGCCGCAATTGGCGCAAAACCGGTGCCGCGCATGCCAGTCGACCAGACTGCGCGCGGTGGCATAAATGGCGGCCTGCTCGGGCGGGAGCATGCCCAGCGATTGCCAAAGCCTTGGATCGGCATGGGGCATAGCGCTCCCCACGCCATTAAGCTCCGCGAAACAAGGCGTATCTCCGTCTATGCCCAGCAGTAACAGATCATTGTCCGGCGATGCTTCATACAGCGGTCCCCAGGCGAGATCACCCATGGCATCAAAAACCGGGCTTAATCCGTCCAGTTTGAGCAGCCGCGCGTTGGGCCGCATCATCGCTTCTTTCAGCCGCTCTGGATTGACCCGAACCTGATCGGCGCGATCCATAGTTCCGCCTGCAAAAGTCGGAATGATGGCGCTCAGATCGCTGGTCATAATCGGCAGGACGGGATCACTCACGGACTGGTTTTACCTTCACCTGCCGACATTTGCTTCATCAAGTCGGCATAGACATATTTCGGGAAATTCGATTGGAACGGATAGGTGTTGGACGGCATATATTGCGTATAGCCCCCTGCCCGGAAGCCATTGCCAGTATCGACAAAAGCCGCCGTGCCAGCAGCGCCGCCCCAACCGAAGGTTCCAGCCGGACTTTCCGTCGTCCCAAGGCCCGCACGGCCGCCAGCGCCAAAGCCTTGCTTGGCAACCCATGTCCCCTTCAAATCAGCGTTCTCTGGAAGCAGGTTCGACATGCCGAGCTTGGCCGTTTCCGGCTGCATGATTGCGGTTCCTCGATAGGTTCCGAACCCAAGTAACATGGAGAGAAACTTGTCATAATCCGCTGCAGATCCAACCAGACCAGCACCCCCAAAGGCAAAAGCAGGCTTATCCAGATAAATGCTGTTTGCGGCCGGATCGATCGGGATCAGGGTTCCGCCAAAGGGCGCATAATTGTCCGTGAAATCTGCAACCCGGTCAGCAGGCAGCTGGAAGAATGTGTCCTTCATACCTAGTGGATCGAACATGCGTTTTTGCAAAAACTCTTCTAACGGCATGCCCGAAGCGACTTGAACCACATAGCCCAACAGGTCGAGACTGACGGAGTAGCTCCATTTTGTGCCTGGCTCATAGACCAGCGGCAAAGAGGCGAGATTTTTCGAGAAGGTTTCAATATCCGGCGTTGGCGGTCCGGGCTCTGTACCGGGAAGAGGCGTACGGCTAACGACGCCGGGCGTGATACCTTCAGCTATGTATGCTTTCTGGATCGGACCTTTACTAATGATAGAATAGCCCAGACCAGCGGTATGAGTCAGCAAATGACGAATGGTGATTTGCGTCCGCGCCGCTACCGTCTCGTCGAGCGATCCTTCGGGATTTTGCAAAACCCGCATATCAGAAAATTCGGGCAGAATTTCGGCCAGCGGCTGGTCCAATTTTAACTGGCCGTCCTCGATCAGCATCATGATGGCTATGCCGGTTACCGGCTTGGTCTGTGAATAGAGACGCCATAGCGTATTCCTATCAACCGGCTTTTCACCACCCAGTTTGTGGGTGCCAGCGGCAATGATCATGGGATCGGCCTGCCCCATGCCGATAGCAGCCAACATGCCTGCCACTTTTTTCTCGGCGACATAATCATTGATAATCTTGGTCAGGCCCGGAAAGGGCGATACCGGCCGAGCGAGAGACTTTGCAAAAGCTGCGGTCGGCGCACCAGCCAGAAAAGCGCTAGCCCCGATGGCGCCAAGAACCGAGCGTCGGCTAAACGAAGATATTCTATTTTGATCGGTCGTCATTTGTGATCCTTCAGTTTGTGTTTCACTGCCCAGCGCACCGCTTTGGCGTATAGTGTCGGTAAACCTGCATCCTCAATCCCGGCAATGGGCCACCAGAGCGCATCATCCAGTCCCGTTTCTTTATTATCACCCTTGTTAATAACGATTTTATCGCTTTGATAAACCGCCAAATCGACCTCAAGCGAAAAATGCGTGAAGCTATGCTGAACAATATTCTCGTGAATCTGCCAATCGCCGTCCATTGGTGATTGGCCATGACCGTCTGTTCCGGCCGCCCAACCGTCGTCCGGCAGAGCACGCATAGAGCCAAGCATCCCTTTGGCCGGACGGGTCACAAGCAGCAGTTTTTCATTCTGTTCGATCCAGAAAAAGCGGCCTTTACGCAGTGGCTTAGCCTTTTTTGGTGGTTTGACTGGATAGCGCTCCTGATCACCTTTTGCCAAAGCTCGGCAATAGGTTTGCACTGGACAAAGTTCACATTTTGGCGCCTTGGCCGTACAGATGCTTGCACCAATATCCATACAGGCCTGTGCAAAATCACCAGCATGATCATTTGGCGTCAGCGCGTCCATACCGATGCGAATATCCGTTTTGCCCTTCGGTAAGGGTGCATCAATGGCAAAGAGCCGAGCGACCAGCCGTTCGATATTGGCATCAACAACTACCGCACGCTGACCAAAACCTATCGCCGCTATAGCCGCAGCCGTGTAGGCCCCAATGCCCGGCAGTTTCAGCAGCTCAGCCTCTTGCGACGGAAACACGCCACCCAGATTCTCGGTGACATGACGCGCGCATTTGTGCAGGTTTCGCGCCCGCGCATAATAGCCAAGACCAGCCCAGGCCGCCAGCACCTCGGCTTCATCTGCCGCAGCTAAATCAGCAACACTGGGCCAACGCTCCGTAAATTTCTGAAAATAGGCAATCACCGCTGCAACGGTGGTCTGTTGCAGCATCACTTCGGACAACCAGACATGATAAGGAATGGGCAGTTGGCCACTTGCGGACAGTTTAGGCGGTACCCGCCACGGTAAATTTCTGGCGTTATCCACATAATGTGCACTGATTTTGGCGGTGATGTGCTGCGCTTCACCGGTTATTCTGTCGACGCCCATGGGGTGCCTATGCCATGGTGCATCGCTATGGCGAAGGAAAATAGTCCGGACAGTGAGAATCCAAAGCGCAAAAGCGCTGGACGATCTGCGGCGGGCCGTACATTTCAGAAATATCAGCGGCCCCGAGGCGGCGAAGCGCGCAGCATTTCCGATCTGATGCCAGAAATTGGCCGGGCCGCCTTTCGTCGCTATGGCTTTATCCAAAGCTCTGTTGTCAGCCGCTGGCCCGAAATTGTCGGAGAACGCTATGCGGGCGTCTCGCTGCCCGAATCAATCCGCTTTCCGCGCGGCGAAAAAGAAGGCGGAACACTGCATTTGCTGGTTTCCGGCGCCCATTCGACCTTGATGCAACATATTACACCCGAGATTATTGAACGGGTGAACCGCTTTTTCGGCTATGGCGCGATCAGTCAGGTGCGATTCAGACAAGGGCCGGTAAATCCTGCAAAAGACCCTGAAAAGCCAAGAGAAAAACGGGTCGCACCGCCACCGTCACTAAAGCCTGCACCGATAGAATTAGGTGACAGTTTACGCGATATCGGTGACCCGGAATTGAACCGGGTATTGGAATCACTGGCAACAGCTATTGCCAATTCGGAAGGTGCTCCGCAAATAGAGGAACCAAAGCCGATTACCATCTTGGGAAAAATTGGCGGTGGCGACAGGCGAAAGCCAGAAAAGAAAAAGGACGACACATGAAGTTTGGAAGCGCGTATCTTGCTTCAGCAGCATTGGCGGCAGCGACTATCGTTGCCTTTCCGACCAATGCCCAATCACAAACAGCGCAAACCGACTGGGCACAGCGTGTCACCATGTCCGACATGGGTGGCCATATTGTCGGCAACCCCTTGGCCAAGCATCAACTGGCCGAATATATGAGCTATACCTGCAATCATTGCGCGAATTTTGAAGCGGAATCGCACAATTCGCTAAAGTCTGACTTCGTTCAAAAAGGCCATGTTAGTTTTGAAGTACGCAATCTGGTTCTCAACCCGATTGATTTGACCGCAGCCATGCTGGCACGGTGCGGCGGCCGCACCAAGTTTTTTGGCAACCACCGAGCTTTTCTGGCCTCTCAAGCAAGCTGGATGCAGACTTTCCAGTCCTCTTCATCGGAAGTCATGCAATCATTGAATGAAGGCACCATCCCCGAACGTATGAAAAAAATTGCCAAGGCAGCGGATTTTTATGGCCTGATGAAAAAGCGAGGCTATTCGAAAGGACAAGTGAATGCTTGCCTGACCGATCAAGCGACACAGGATAAAATCCTGAACATGACAAAATATGCCACTGGGACTTTGAAACTTACCGGCACGCCCAGTTTCACGCTCAACGACCAACCTATTGAAAAAGTCCACAGTTGGACAAGATTGCGTCCCACTTTATTGGCACTTCCAGAATGAAAATCGAATCTCTCAGGAATAACAGGAAAACATCTATGTCTAAATCACTCTATCTCGCACCGGTCGCTCTGGCACTCGCGCTTACTGGTTGCGGCGGTGCAGCAGAAACTGAGGGCGGTGCTACATCGGGTGAAGCCCTTGAAACGGTAGCAGCGCCAGAAGGCCAGCAATGGTCCACCACGGTCTCGCAAACCGAAGCTGGCGGTTATGTGATGGGCAATCCAGATGCACCGATTAAACTTGTCGAATTTATGTCGATAACCTGCGGTGTTTGTGCCACTTTCGGCGAGGATGCATTTACCAGTATACGCGATAATTACGTCGAATCCGGCCGCGTAAGCTTTGAGATCCGAAATTTCGTCCGCGATCCACTGGACCTCACCGCGGCCATATTGTCTCGCTGTGGCGGTGAGGGACCATTTTTCGCGCTCACCAAACAGGCCTTAAGTAACCAGGGGCCCATGTTTGAAAAAGCACAAGCTATGGGTGAGGCCACCTATAATGGCATTTTGCAATCAGAGCCGAATGAACGGTTCGTCAAATTGGCGGAACAACTTGACCTGATTAGCTATTTTCAACAGCTCGGTATTTCGGAAGATCAGGCCAAAGCCTGCTTGAGCGAGGAAGCCACGGCCGAAAAACTTATGGCTGATACACAAGCTGCGGTGAAAGATTTTGATGTCCAGGGCACTCCGACATTCCTGATCAACGGTCAGAAAATCGACGGTACCAGCTGGAATATGGTCGAAACCAAATTGAAAGAGGCTGGCGCGCGGTAAGCGCCCTGCCCATGAATCAAGAATATCGCTTTGGGGGAGCGAGCCATGCAACGGATGGGTAAAGTTCAGGCGGGGCAACCTGCGTGCAAATAAAGAAGCTCAAACTTTCGGGCTTTAAGAGCTTTGTCGATCCCACCGAGCTGCGCATTGAAAAAGGGCTGACCGGCGTGGTCGGCCCCAATGGCTGTGGCAAATCCAATCTTCTCGAAGCCATCCGTTGGGTGATGGGTGAAAACTCGCCCAAATCCATGCGCGGAGGGGGCATGGAAGATGTGATCTTTGCCGGTACGGATCAGCGGCCACAACGGCAATTCGCCGAGGTTGCGTTACATGCTGAACGCGAAACGGATGACGTATCCTCGCTGCATGTCGGCGACAATGACAGCGAGCTGGAGATTGTCCGGCGCATTGAACGCGGAGCGGGCAGCGCTTATCGCGCCAACGGCACAGATGTTCGCGCCAAGGACGTCGCACTGATTTTTGCCGATGCAGCTACCGGTGCGCACAGCCCCGCTCTGGTCAGTCAGGGTAAGATCAGCAACGTTATCTCCTCCAAACCGACTGACCGACGTGAGATGCTGGAAGAAGCAGCAGGCATTTCAGGACTGCATGTCCGCCGAAAAGATGCCGAGCAAAAATTGAGGGCAGCGGAGAAGAATCTGGCGCGGCTCGACGATATTCTCGGTGATATGGAACAGCGTGCCTCGGCCTTGCGCCGGCAAGCCAAGCAGGCAGAGCGCTACAAGAAACTCAGCGGCCAAATCACAACGGTAGAAGCGCGTCTGATCTTTGCACGCTGGAAAGAAGCCGCTGCGGCTGCCGATGCCGCTAAAGCAGAGGCAGAAACCGCAGAAGCCAAGGTCAATGCGGCCCAAAATGCCCAACAATCAGCAGTGAAAGCGCAGAATGAAAGCGCAAAAACATTGGGTCTCTTGCGTGCAGATCTCACAAGAGCGCGGGAGGAAGCAAGCGAGTCTAGCCATCGTCTGCTGTCCCTGACCAACGAGCGCGACAATCTGAAATCACGCTTGCTTGACCTGCAAGCCCAAGCGCAACGGATCAAGGACGACAATGCACGCGAAGATCAATTGACCCGCGATGCTATGGAGGCTTTGTCCCGACTGGAAGCGGATGACAAAAGACTCACAAGCGAACTCTCGCAATTGGAATCGGAGCGTCCAGAGCTTGAGAAGCAAGCGGAAAAAGCTGAACGCGCGGCGAGTGATAGTGAAGTTGAACTGGCCAAAGCGGTTGCCGAAGAAGCACGCATTCAAGCGGAGATTAAGGTAGCTGATGCTGCACTGGAGGCAGCGCACGCTCGCCACGAGCGACTGTCCGTAGAGCTGGAGCGGCTGGCTGAAGAACGCGCCGAAATGGGCGATGAAAAGGAACTCAAGACCGCTCTTGCCGACGCCGTTGCCGCACGAGAAGCGGCGCAGAAACAGGCCGACAATAGCGGAGCGCAAATTGCCGCGTTGGAAGCCCAACGATTGGCTGCCAGCGAAGCGCGCGATGAGGCCGAATCCCACCTCGCAACCGTAAAGGCTGAACTGGCTGGCCTCTCGTCCGAGCATGGCGCTTTGGAACGCGAGCTGTCCAAAGGCGAGAGCGATCATAAGGCGATTGATCAAGTCAAGGCAGCACCTGGCTATGAACGAGCTTTGGCGGCGGCCTTAGGCGATGATTTGCTCGCTTCAATCGGCGAAGAGGGTGACCGCTTCTGGGGCGGTGGTGACGCTTCCACATCGGGGAAAGCGCAAGACGGAACGGAGACGCTGCTCGACCATGTCGAAGCACCGCGAGAGTTGCACAATCGCCTTTCACAGATTTTTGTTGCCGACAGCGATACGAAACAATCACTCGCCATTGGCCAGAGACTTGTTACGAAATCAGGAGCGCTGCGCCGCTGGGACGGTTTTGTGGCACGCGATGATGGAAGCGCCAGCGCGGAACGCCTGGTCCGCGCCAATCGTCTGACCGAATTAACAGGCCTGCTGGGGCCCGCCGAAACGAAGGTTGCCGAAGCAGAGGCAGCGTTACACGAACAGCAGGAAGCTATCACCACAGCAGAGCAGCAACTAGCTGATGCCCGTGTGGCCCGCCGTGAGGCAGAAGACTTGTTGCGACAAGCGCTGCGTGAAGCGGATCAGGCCGAAGAAGCTTTAGGCTGGCTACAGAAACGGACGGCCAGCTTGTCACAACGGGAAGCGGCACTGAAAGAAGAGGCCACAGCGGCTCAAACAGAGCTGGATGCAGCGCAGAAGGAACGGAATGGGCAGCCTGACGGCGCGGCACAAGAAAGCGCGCGCACCGCCCTGCAGGACCAGCGCGATACAGCACGGCAGCAAGTTATGTCATCCCAAGCCGCTTTGTCAGGTCTCGACCAAAAGCTTGCACAAGTAAACGAACAAAAAGCCGTCGCCAGCGCACAAGTTAAATCCTGGCAGGATCGTTCCAGTGAAGCGGCAACTCGGATGGCTGAGATGAGCAAGCGCGGCACCGCGATTGAGGCGGAAGTTGAAAAGCTCGCCGACCGTCCGCGCGTGATCGAAGTGGAGGTTGCCAAGCTTCAGGAACAGCAGGATGCCCTGAATGCTGTGGTAGCTGAAAAAGATTCAGCACAACAACAGGCCGAACTGGCGCAGCGCGACCATGAAGATCGGTTGAATGCAACAAGCGAAGCGCTCAGTCAGGCGCGTGAGGAACGCGCCGGAGCCAAGGCGCGCGCTGAAAACCAGGAGCTGCGCCGCGTTGAAATGGGCCGCATTTCCGGCGAGAAATTTGAGTGCCCGCCGCAAATGTTATCCGCAAAATGTGAATTTGACGAGAAGACCGTGGGCGACGCTGCCCTGGAGTCAGCGGAACTAGAGAGGCTAACGCTCAGCCGGGAACGGATCGGACCGGTAAACTTGGTCGCCGCTGATGAGCTGGAAGAACTCGAAACCGAATGGGAAAAGTCGACCAAGGAAAGCGAAGAACTGAACGAGGCGATTAACCAGCTGCGTGGTTCCATTGGCAGCCTCAATCGTGAGGGCCGGCAACGGCTATTGACGGCCTTTGAAGAAGTCGACCAGCATTTCCAGCGGTTATTCACGACATTGTTCAATGGCGGCAAGGCGCATCTCGAGCTGGTTGACAGCGATGACCCGCTGGAAGCCGGTCTGGAGATCATGGCGCAACCGCCAGGCAAGAAGCTAACGTCTTTGACCTTGCTATCAGGTGGCGAGCAAGCGCTAACCGCCGTTGCGCTAATCTTTGGCCTGTTCCTTACCAATCCCGCGCCAATTTGCGTGCTCGACGAGGTTGATGCACCGCTGGACGATGCGAATATCGAGCGCTTTTGCGATCTGCTCGATAAAATGGTTGCAGAAACCAACACACGCTATCTGATCGTGACTCACAATGCAGTGACGATGAGCCGGATGCACCGATTATTCGGCGTGACGATGATCGAGCGCGGGATTTCGCAGCTCGTCTCGGTGGATCTGGATGCCGCGGAAGAGCTTTTGGCGGCGGAGTAGCGAACCAGTTTCTATATTATCCAGCCGCCGTCCCAAAATGAAACTCAATTTATAGTTATAGCTGTTGCACCGTGAAGACTGATTCATTAAGGAATCATTAGGATTATTTTATTCTGAATATCGGTTTTGCTCTTGGGCAGCACCAAAGACTAACAGGGAAGCGAAATATGAGAAAAATTCTTTATGCCACAACAGCTATCGCTGCCGCTGCGGCGATGCCGCAAGCTGCACAGGCTGCGAATATCATGGATTCAGTGACATGTTCACAGGTCGGATCCGGAACTTTTTTCTGTGATCAGGCAAATGCGACGGTCGGCGCTGGCGACGAGTTTCTGGTCGGCAACGGCACCAATTTCATTGGTGTTGATTTTGGCACCGGCACGCTGGAACTTACCGCGCTTAGAGGTTTTTCCCTGGGTGGAACGGTTCTGGAATTTACCAATCTGACCAACCAGTTTAACTCGTTCTCCTTCATCGGTAGTTCGGTCAACGATTTTGACGCAGGCGACATTACGCTTGTGAACGGCGTTTTGACACTCGACTTTATCGATACGGACGCATCGGCAGGCGACTCCGTTCAGCTTGCTGTTGGTTCGGTTCCAGAGCCAGCCACATGGGCGTTCATGATCCTTGGCTTTGGCGCTATTGGCGGTGCCATGCGTCGTCAGAAAAACGCAGCACGCAAAGCCAATGTGAAAGTCAGCTACGCGTAAGCTCACAATCAGTTTTGATTTCAGCCCCGCCGAAGAGATTCGGCGGGGGTTTTTTATTGGCGGCGGATGTTCGCTGTGAGAATGTCCAGTACTTCGGCCTTTGAATCGGTATCAATCCTCCAAAACCAGTCTTGGACCCGCCCCTTTTAGCCCCACCCGATCTTCCGGATTATAAAGTTGGCATTTTTTCAGGCTTAAACATCCACAACCGATGCAGCCGTCAAGCCGGTCCCGCGTTCGTTCCAATTCGGCAATCCGTCCGTCTATCACCTTTCGCATTGCCTTGCTGATCCGCGTCCAGTCCGCTTGCGTCGGGGTCCGACCGTGAGGCAGTTTCGATAATTGCGCTTCAATCTCTCCAATTGTTAATCCCAATTGCTGAGCGATCAGGACGAAAGAAAGCCGCCTGATATCAGACCGCAGAAACCGGCGCTGACCGCCGCCGGAGCGGAAGGGTTCGACCAGCCCTTTTTCCTCATAAAAGCGGATCGCGGAGACCGATAGACCGGTCCGCGCCGCTAGTGCCCCAATAGTCAGTGATCTGGTTTCGACCATGAAATTTTCTTCTTGAACAGTTATCAAAATAATCTCTTGACCTCAACTTAACTTGAGGTTGTACGAATCGCAAGTGAGGACGGAAAGCCCTAAGAAAAATACCGTTTTTAAGGAAGTTATAGAATATGAAACTGAACCAAGTGACAGTGGGCTGTCTAGATTATGACGCCTCTGTCCAATTTTATCAGACACTCGGACTCGTGCAGATTGTCGACGCCCCACCCAACTATGCGCGCTTCGAGACGGATAGCGGAGAGACTTTTTCCATTCACGCAATGGAACAAACCTTCAAACCAACCATGATGGTCTATTTCGAGACCGAAACGCTGGATGATGATGTCGCGGCGTTGGAAGCGAAGGGTATAGTCTTCGACACACAACCGAAAGACCAAAGCTGGGGCTGGCGCGAGGCGCGACTGCGTGATCCGGCCGGCAACGCGCTGTGCCTCTTTTACGGCGGCAACAATCGCCGCTTCCCGCCATGGCGAATTTCAAACAGCAACCAAGGAAAAGGATATGAAAAATGACAATAGCAACTCTGGAACATGTGAACATGACCGTGAGCGACCCGCAGCGCTCCGCCGACCTGATGCGCGACCTTTTTGGGTGGCATATCCGGTGGGAGGGGCCATCAATGTTGGGTGGCCACACGATCCATGTCGGGACCGATGATCAATATCTGGCGCTCTACACCAATGACAAAATCAAGCAGGCAGAGCCGCATTTCAACAAGGGTGAGCCGCTAAACCATGTCGCGATGACGGTCGATGATCTCGATGCGGTTGAGGATAAAGTAAAGGCCGCTGGCCTCGAGCCATTTGGCCATGACGACTATGATCCGGGCCGGCGGTTTTACTTTTTCGACTGGAACGGGATCGAATATGAGATTGTCAATTATGGCTGACGAATAGATCATGTCCGCCGCCCGTCTTTTGCTGTAACTTGTGACAACAAGAGCCCGAACCGGGCGGCGGAGACTGATCATGAGCTATAAATTTCTCGACATGCTGACCACTGACAGCGTCCGCGCTGCCCAGGCGGAAAATGGCGCACGTGAACAATGGGAAGATTTTCCTGGCGACCGGCGTTTCGATCATTTCGATGATCGCGCCGCCGCTTTCATTGCCGCTCGCGATAGTTTCTACATGGCCAGCGTTTCAGAAAATGGCTGGCCCTATGTCCAGCATCGCGGCGGTCCGCCCGGCTTTCTGAAAGTGTTGGATGACAAGACGCTTGGCTTTGCCGATTTTCGCGGCAATCGGCAATATATCAGCCTGGGCAATGTCCAGGCTGATGACCGAGTTGCCCTGTTCATGGTCGACTATCCCCGGCGCAAACGATTGAAGTTGCTCGCGCATCTTGCCGTCCATCAGCTGGACGACAACCCGCAGCTGGCGACACGGATCATCGATACCGATTATCCGGGCGAGCCAGAGCGACTGATGACCCTGACGCTGGAATCCTACGACTGGAATTGCCCACAACATATCGTCCCGCGCTTTACGAAAGATATGGTCGATCTAGCTGCCAAGCCGCTGCAGGATGAGATCGCTCGCCTAACGGCCGAGAATGAAGAACTGCGGGAAAAACTGGGAAGCCAAAGCGGCTAACATCTCCGTCATCCCGGACTTGATCCGGGATCTCCCACGACAAGGCGCTTGATTAAGGAGATCCTGAAACAAGTTCAGGATGACGAATTACAGATCAGAAACGATCGGCCGCAATCAAAGCGATGGGTTAACCAGCACCTTCTCACTGGTCGCCTTCTTCTCATAGGCTTTGGCAATGTCCGGATCGATCATGTCCATCAGGCTGATTTCGCTCGAATAATCGCTGTGGAAAATGCCATTGCGCTCGGCGACGGTGAACATCCGCATTTCCATCATGCGCTCCATGCCAACTTCTTCCAGATGCGGGGTGAGCAGCCAGCCGCCGACGCCCCAATAGAGGCCATAGCCCGCGCCCAGGATCGTGTCGCCCGTGTCGAGACGGCCATAGATATAAACCTGCTTGTTGACGGTTGAACCATAGACACTGAATTCGGCGCCGCGTTTCGCCGCGGCCTGTTCCATTGCGGTGAGGATATAGTTGGCCATCTTGCCACCGCCAATGGCATCAAACCCCAATGTCGCGCCGGTCTCAGCGAGCGCATCGACAAGGTTAGGCATGAAGTCATCTTTGGAGCTATCCAGAACATAGGTCAGTCCAATGTCGGTGAGGATTTTCTTTTGCTCATCGCTCCGCACAATCGCAACCAAAGGAATATTTTCCTTCAGGCACAATTTGGCGAGCATCTGGCCGAGGTTGGAAGCGGCGGCTGTATGGACCAACGCTTCATGACCTTCTGCACGCATGGTGTTGACGAAACCCTGCGCCGTCATCGGATTGACGAACAGGCTGGCGCCTTCTTTTGCGGGAGCGCCTTCTGGAAGCGGCACACACATCATCGCTGGCATCACGCGGTGGGTGCGATACATTTCGCCGCCGACAATCGTAACGGTCTTGCCGAGCAAGGCCTGAGCGGCGTCCGATGCACCGGCCGCGACCACTTTACCTGCGCCTTCATTGCCCGCCGCAAGCTTCTTGCCTTTGCGGCCGGCAAAGATACGCATCATTTTGGGATCAATATCCGCGACCAGAGCTGGGTGCCCGTCCACTTCCTCGCTGCGCACGGTATCCATATCCGCAGGGGCGGTTAGCAGTCCCAAGTCAGATGGGTTGATCGGCACCGCCTCCATCTGCACGACCACTTCATGATCCTTGGGCTCCGGCACATCATAGGGCTCGACCGAGAGCACCAGCTTGCCGTCATCGGTTACCGTGGTGAATAGTTGCTTTGCGTTGTCGATGCTCATTTGGAAATTCCTTGTTTATTTAGGGTTGGGTCTAAAAACTTTTGGATGCGTTCAGGGCGCTCATACGCTCGGTAATAGTGAAAAACTCTTCCACGGTTTCGTCGATAATCTGTTTGGCAGTTTTTACCTCGTCAATCAAACCGGATGATTGTCCGGCCAGGCCAACAGCGGCCTCCATATCGCCGCCAAAATAGACGTCCAATATGCCCTTGAACGTATCGGGCGGCATCAGGCCGTCTTCGTAGATTTTTGCGGTGCGCTCGGTTTTCAAAGCGCGAATGCAGGGCGTCGCTTTCTTGTTCAGCACATAAGTGCCAGTTTCCTTGGCATCCAGTATCGCTTGTTTATAGTTATGATGCACCGGGCTTTCCGCGCTGGACACAAAACGCGTGCCCATCTGGACCGCCTCCGCTCCCAGAGCAAAAGCCGCCGCCATGCCTTTGCCGTCCGCGATACCGCCAGCAGCGACCATCGGTATGTCGGATTGGCGGCGAATGGCTTGCAATAGGACCAAAGTCGAGACTTCTTCAGGATTTTTGAAACCACCACCTTCTGCACCTTCGACCACCAGGCCATCAATGCCGGCCTCCACGCATTTCATCGCAGCATCAACCGTTGGAACGGCGTGATAAACAGTAATACCAGCTTCTTTAAGCGGGCCAATAAACTTGGCCGGACTTCCAGCGGACGTCGTCACAAATTTCACGCCCGAACCGCAAATATGGTCGAGAATTGCCGGGTCTTTTAGAAACATAATCGGCAGGTTCACACCAAAAGGCGCATCGGTCAGGTCGCTCATCTTGGCAATTTCCGCCATGCAATTTTCTGTCTCGCCAGATGATGTTTCGATAATGCCAAGACCGCCGGCATTACAGACGGCAGAAGCGAGTTGCGAACGGGCGATCCAGCCCATCGGAGCCTGCACAATCGGGTATTTCGCGCCAGTATGTTCGAGAAAACGGTTCATTATTTTAAACTTTCTTTGGATGGATTTTGGCCGATCAGCCCATCGGATAGAGAATGTCTTTGGTTACTTTATCGACGGCCTTCATAACATCGTCGCTGAGCACCAATTCGCTGGCGGCAAATATGTCGGGCAGCTGGTCTGTATGTGTCGCACCGACGATCGTGGACGCCACAAAATCATGCTGCTTGGACCAGGCGGTGGCGAGAGTAACCGGCGCGATGCCAGCTTCATCGGCAATCGCCATAAACCGCTTGGTCGACGCAATGCTCTTTTCATTTACGAAACGCTGCGCCATTTTGAACTGGCGCTTGCCTTCCATGGCGAGATAGGCGGAAAAACGGGCACCTTCCGGTTTTGCACCATCATTATACTTGCCGGACAGCACTCCGCCTGCGAGCGGCGAATAAGGGATCAGGCTCACCCCTTCTTTCTTGCAGACCTGCGCGAGTTCATCTTCGAACCGGCGGTTGTTCATGCTGAAATTATTCTGGATCGTGCAATAGCGGGTGACGCCGAGGCGTTCGGAAGCCTCCAGCGATTTCATCAAGCCCCAGCTGGTTTCATTGGAACAGCCGATGGCCCGAATTTTTCCCGCGCGGATTTGATCGTCGAGCACTTCCATGGTCTCGTCATAGACAGTGCCATGATCCGGCCAATGGGTTTGGTATAGATCAATGTAATCGGTCCCCAGACGCTTGAGACTATCATCCAGCGCCTTGACGATATTGTGGCGATCCAATGCGGTATTGCCCTGACGCACCGCAGCCTGGAACCAGCCGCCGCTGGGCCCCGCCACTTTGGTCGCCAATATGATCGAATCGCGGTCTTTATCTTTCAGCCAGCGGCCGACAATTTCTTCGGTCCGGCCAGAATATTCAAGCTTGGGCGGTACGGGATAGATTTCGGCGGTATCGAAAAAGTTGATCCCGGCATCCAGCGACTGATCCATGATCTTGTGTGACATGGCTTCATCAGCGCCCGTGCCAAAAGTCATCGTGCCCATGCATATATCGGAAACATGCAAGGCACTCTTGCCAAGACGGCGTCGTTTCATTCAGGCTCTCCGGGATGATTTGAGGTTTTAACTATACGGTTAAAGATGCCAGAATCTACATAGGTTGCAAGAGGCAATGTAACTAAACCGGAAAGAGATTTGTTCTATCCGGCCTGCCCGAGCACCAGACAGGCGAGAAACATCAGGAAACCGGCAAAACGGTTGGACCGGAATTTGGCCAAGGCGTCATCGCCATCGCTGCTGTTCAGCGTGCCGACCTGCCACAATAAATGCAGCGCCAGCGGGATCAGGGCGACCAGACCCAGAACCTGCGGCCGCACGGTCCAGAATGCACCTGCCCAACTGGCCAGTGCCAGCAGATAGAAAACCAGCACCCCGAAACGGACATTGTCACCGAGCCTGAGCGCGCTGGAACGGATGCCGACTAGCGCATCATCCTCGCGGTCTTGCAGGGCATAGACTGTATCAAAACCGATTACCCAGAATATTGACCCGGCGTAGAGGAGCAGCATCGCCGATGAAAAACCGGGTTCTATCGCCAGCCAGCCAACCAGCGCGCCCCATGAGAAAACCATGCCAAGCCAGGCCTGTGGCCACCACGTAATCCGCTTCATAAAGGGATAGCCCGCCACCAGGGCAAGGCTTCCCAGCGCCACGAGCTTGGCCGCCAGATTTAGCTGAAACCATGTTACAAGCCCGATCAGGCACAAAAGACTCAACCATATCCACGCCGCTTTCAATGATACCACGCCGCTGGCTAATGGCCGTGAGCGGGTGCGTTCCACCTGCTTGTCGAGGTCACGATCAACAATATCGTTATAGACACAGCCTGCGCCGCGCATTGCAATCGAGCCCAAGAGCAACCAGAGCAGCAAGTCCCAACGCTGCACCGCACCACCTGTCAGGGCCACGCCCCACGCGCAGGGCCAAAAGAGCAGCCACCAGCCAATCGGGCGGTCGAGACGGGCAAGCAGCGCATAGGGACGTGCGGCAGCAGGCAGTAGGCCCATAAAGCCGCGATATTCTGTATCAGGAACGATTTCCGGTCGGGTTGACATATCTGGGCCTTAGAACATCGGTTAAAATTCGTCATCCTGAACTTGATTCAGGATCTCGCTTAAAAACAAAACGATAGCCAGATGCTGAAATAAATTCAGCATGACGAAGCTCTGGTTATATGTATAGAAAACCATATGCCCGCCACACCCGCCTATCCACCACGCAGCGCCCCGCGTCTCTATGTCGATACCGAGCTTAGCGAAGGTGCGGAAATCAGGCTGGACGGCGGCCACGCGCATTATCTGCTGAAAGTCATGCGAATAAAAGAAGGTCAGCCCGTAAAGCTTTTCGACAATCGAACGGGTGAATATCTGGCGCATGTCACCATGCTTGGTAAACGCGATCTCATATTGCTGATCGATGGCAAAACGCGGGAACGCGAAATTGTGCCGGACCTATGGTTGCTTGCTGCTCCGATCAAAAAGGATCGTTACAACTGGGTTGCCGAGAAAGCCACGGAATTGGGTGTCGCCAAAATGGTCCCGGTGCAGACCGAGCGAACCCAGAATGTGCAGGTTAAACCGGACAAGATATGGGTACATATGATTGAAGCCGCTGAGCAATGCGAACGAACCGCCCTTCCCGCGCTGGACGGATTGATCAAGTTGGACGAGATGCTCCAAAACTGGCCAACGGATCGGCATCTGTTTTTCGCTGATGAACGTGTGCATGAAAGCGGAGAGGGCAGCTTTCGCAAGGCTTTGGTTGCCCATGCCGGTCCAGCTGCCCTCTTGATCGGCCCAGAAGGCGGCTTTTCAGATAGGGAAAATGAAGCCATCCGCGCCCTGCCCCAATCGGTACCAGTTTCACTGGGTCCGCGAATATTGCGAGCTGATACAGCGGCCGTGGCGGCAATCAGCCTGTGGATGGCAGGCCGCGGTGACTGGGATTGATTTCCATCACCTGGGTGTAAAATTTCGTTAACTGCTCTTAATACATGATATTTTTACCAATTATTCAGCATGTTTGCCTAAACCAACGCCATGTATGTTGGATTAGACCTTGGGCCAGAAAGGTTGCACCGCAGAGCATGGGCGATAGACTTATTGCGCGTGCTGCTATGCTTTGCTGTCTTCACGCTCTTTTCGGGGACGGCCACAGCCCAAACAGTCAACACTTTTGTTAATCCGACGAATGGGACAATTAATGGCGCGACCACTTGTGCCGCACCATTGGTTAGAAACTTCTCTGTTGGCACAAGCTTCACCGTTTCGGACGTCGATCTCGGTGTTTTTGCAACCCATAGCTGGCGTGGTGATATTCGCCTGACCCTGGAATCGCCAGCCGGAACAACGGTCCAGCTGGTCAACGGAGATACAAACAGCGTCAGCGGCGATAATTTCAACGTCCGTCTGAATGACAGCGGAACGCAAACCGTGAATACGGATGGCAACACCGTAAACCATTCGACCACCGCACCGCCACCTTTTGCAAACGACTTCATTCCCAATAATTCGCTGTCCGCGTTCAACGGAGAAAACAGCCTGGGCACCTGGCGTTTGGAGATTTGCGATCTATTCCCGACCCAGGACAATGGTACCTTTCAGCATGCTGAACTCTATCTGACCGAACAGCCTGCCAATTTTGCGGACTTGTCGGTCAACAAGACCGTGAGCAATACAACGCCTGCCAACGCAACCAACGTCACCTACACAATTTCTGTCACCAACGCTGCCGGGTCGACAGAGAATGCAACAGGCGTCTTGGTACAGGATATCTTGCCGCTCGGGGTCAGTTTTGTAAGCGCATCAGGATTTGGAAGCTATAACAGCGGCACGGGCATATGGACGGTTGGTTCGGTCCCGATTGGCCAGACTCGCACTTTAAACATCGTCGCGAACGTTACTGCGACATCGGGTGCCAGCGTGATTAACACAGCAGAGGTGATCGCATCATCCGCTCTCGACCCTGACTCAACGCCTAACAACGGCAGCATCGGCGAAGATGATTATGATGACGCCACACTCACAGTCTCGGGCACTCGGGTCGCTGGCACGCCGCCCAACCTCGGCAGTATATGCTCGATTGCAAACCAGATCCTGTTTGACTGGGACACGGTCTCATGGACCGCGGGTTCTTTGAACAACAGCTACAATCTCACCGGAATCGGCACGATCAACTGGTCGGTCAGTTCACCTGGCGTTTTTGTGAATGATCCCGCATTCGGAGGTCAAAGCCCCAGCTTGGGCAATGCCAATAATGGCGGCTTTGCTGGCACGCAATTGTCGCTGCATCAATTCCTGGATTTCGCCAATCAATCACAGACGGCGACCACCGTCTTGACCCTGCCCACCGCCGTTCCGGGCATGCAATTTACCGTTTTTGATGTCGACTTTGCCGCTAATGATTTCGCCGACAAACTTACGGTCATCGGTAGCTATAATGGCGCAACGGTCACACCAACCTTAACCAATGGTGTTGCAAACTATGTTGTTGGCAATGTCGCGATCGGAGATGCCGGATCTGGCGGTACATCGGGAGACGGTAATGTTGTTGTTACCTTCCTTTCGCCGGTGGATACAATCACCATCATTTACGGAAACCACACTACGGCACCGCCGGTTCCTGATGGTCAGGCAATCGCGATCCATGACATCAGTTTTTGTGCGCCACAAACGGCACTGAGCGTCACCAAAATAAGCAGCGTGATCAGCGATCCCGTCAACGGCACCACCAATCCGAAATCCATCCCCGGCGCAACGGTTCAATATTGCATATTGATTTCCAACGCCGGTAGCGCCACCGCTTCGTCAATCAGCGCAACCGATACGATCCCCGGCAACCTCACCTACACGCCTGCATCCATGCAAAGCGGTAGCAACTGTGGTTCAGCTTCAACCGCCGAAGATGACGACAATGTCGGTGCAGACGAAAGTGATCCGTTCGGTGCGTCGATCAGCGGATCGGTCGTGACAGCAACGGCCGCAAGCCTCGGACCCGCAGAAGGCTTTGCCCTCACGTTTCAGGTCACCTTGGACTAGTGACGGCGAGCTAAGTCTGGCGTTTCAAGCGCACCAGCATCTCATCGAGAGATGACAGGAATTTCGAACGATCATTTTTGCCAAATGGGGGCGGTCCGCCAATATTCTCGCTGCCCATGCCCGCGCGCAGATCTGCCATGATTGCTCTGGTGGCGACCGCAGCACCAATAGAATCGGCGGTAAATGGCTTGCCATTGGGCGCAAGCACCTCTGACCCGGTTTTGATACAGCGATCCGCCAGCAATATGTCCGATGTAATGACAATCATGCCCGTACCCGCCCGTTCTGCGATATAATCATCGGCGGCATCAAACGCGTCGCTTACCACCGTGCGCTTGACCAAAGGATGCGCTGGAATGCGGAAATGGCTGTTGCTCACGATCATAACGGGCACTTCGTGGCGATACGCTACCTTGTAGATTTCATCTTTCACCGGGCAGGCGTCGGCATCAACAAATATCTGGATCGGATTGGTCATATGGCAACTCAGTCGGCTCGTGGTCCTCGATCTTTTTTGCCTTCAAAAGGGCGTTTGCCGCGATGCGGCTTTTTCTTCTTACCGCCAAAATTGCCTTTAGGACCCGACTTGCGGTCGCCCTTAAAGTCAGACTTCTTTTTGAAACCTTCGCCAAGTTCACGCTTGCTGCCGCCTTCGCTATTGCCTTCGCGGTCACCGGTAGATTTCCGCTTCACATAGGGCTTGCCGCCGTCATCTGATTTTTTGCCATATTTCTTTTTGCCACCAAAATCCCGGCCGTCGAATTTCCCGCCGCCTGATTTGCGGTCTCCGAATTTTTTGGCACCAAATTTCTTGCCGCCGAACTTCTTGCTAGCATTGCTGTAATCCCGGCCACCACCGGCATTGTCACGGCGCCCACCTTTGCGATTACGCTTGGCTGCTTCGCGCGGGGTCCCTTCAAACTGTGTGATGGTGATGTCATCCGTGTCATCTCCGTTGGAGCGTTTCTCCGCAATCGCCTTGGTGAATTTATCAACCACTCGGCGCGGAATTTCGAACAATGTGTCATCACCATTGATCCGGATCGCACCAATTTCATTCTTTGTAATATGACCGCGACGGCATAGAACCGGCAAAATCCAGCGCGCATCGGCCCGCTGATTGTGGCCGACATCCATCTTGAACCAGACCGTGTCCTCAAAGCCCGGACGCGGACCGCCGGGGGCCGGCTTGGATTGTGCACCACGATCCAGCATCTGTTCCGGGGCCGGCATTTTCGCGCGGTGAGATTGCACCAGCATAGCTGCAATTTCTTCCGGCGTTTTCTCCGCCATCAGGCGCTGGGCCAATTCCTGATCATCCTCATCCACTTCGACAGGCTGGAGCAGTTTTTCCATCAACCGTTCGGCGTCATTCTTGCGAATTTCGGCCCGCGTTGGTGCGTCTTTCCATTCCGCTTCGATCTTGGCACCGCGCAGCATAGATTCAATCCGCTTGCGCCGCTGATAAGGCACAACCAGAACCGCCGTTCCCTTCTTGCCCGCCCGCCCTGTGCGTCCGGAACGATGCTGCAACGTCTCGGCATCACGAGGAATTTCGACGTGAATCACGAGGCTAAGCGTCGGCAGATCCAGACCGCGCGCTGCAACATCGGTTGCCACACAAACCCGCGCCCGCTTGTCCCGCAGCGCCTGCATCGCTTGGTTACGCTCACTTTGTGTATGCTCCCCGGACAGCGCCACGGCGCTGAATCCGCGATCTACCAAACTGGCATGCAGACGGCGGACGCTTTCCCGCGTTGCACAGAATAACATAGCCGATTCCGCTTCATGAAAGCGCAGCAAGTTTACAACAGCGTTCTCCGTGTCGGCAGGCGCGATCGTGATCGCTTGATAGGCAATATCGCCATGGCCGCGATCTTCGCCAATGGTTGAAATGCGCAAAGCATCCGTCTGGTAACGCTTGGCCAGCGCGACAATCGCTTTGGGCATTGTGGCGGAAAACAGCAATGTCCGGCGCTCTTCACCGGTGGCGTCCAAAATCTCTTCCAGATCTTCACGAAAGCCCATGTCGAGCATCTCGTCCGCCTCGTCGAGCACTGCCACGCGCAGCTTGCTGAGGTCTAGCGCACCGCGTTCCAGATGATCACGCAAACGCCCCGGCGTGCCAACAATCACATGGGCACCGCGGCGCAAGGTTCGCCGTTCCTTGGATGCATCCATGCCCCCGACACAGGTTGCGATCTGCGCGCCGGCCTTGGCATAAAGCCATTTGAGTTCCCGGCTCACCTGCAGGGCCAGTTCGCGGGTGGGCGCAATGACGAGTGCCAGCGGTTCCACCAGAAAGGGAAAACTGCCACTATCTTCCAGCAATTGTGGCGCCATAGCCAAACCAAAAGCCACAGTTTTCCCAGAACCGGTTTGCGCCGACACGATCAGATCGCGCGCCTCTGTCTCCGGTTCCAGCACAGCAGCCTGCACTGCTGTCGGCTTGTCATATTCGCGTTCGGTAAGCGCTTCGGCAAGAAGCGGCGGGAGTTTGGTAAAAGGCATGAAAATCCGTTCAGTGGCAAAGAAAAAGACCGCCGCGAATGCCAATCGCTAGCGGCTTTCGATAAAATATCGTCTGTTTAGAGGGATTGACCGGCGGCCCAACCGCTCGCCCAAGCCCATTGAAAATTATAGCCACCAAGCCAGCCAGTGACATCTACGGCCTCGCCGATAGCATAGAGTCCGGGCATTTGCCTAGCTTCCATATTTTTAGACGACAATTCCGCGGTACTGATACCGCCTGCGGTGACCTCCGCCTTGGCATAGCCTTCTGTTCCATTGGGCATGAAGCGCCAGTTGGACAGACGTCTGCCTGTTTCCTCCAGCTTGCGATCCCCCAGATTACCAAGGTCGCCTGATAGAGCGATCCGATCCAGAAGGGTTTCGGCGAGGCGGGCCGGCAGATGTGTGTTTACGGCTCTGCTTAGAGTGAGACGCGGCGCTTCCCGCTTCAACCGGGTCAGCCAATTGGGCTTCAGATCAGGCAGGAAGTCAACGTTCACAGCTTCTCCGTGCCGCCAGTAGGAAGATATTTGCAATATCGCCGGACCTGACAGGCCTTTATGGGTGAACAAAGCCGCCTCGCGAAAGGCGGTCTTGCCGCAGCTTGCAACAATCGGTGCGGACACACCGGATAAAGATCGGAAAAGGGTTTCTTCACCGCCGAGGGTCAGCGGCACCAGCGCCGGACGCGGCTCTACGATCTTCAGACCAAATTGGCGCGCGACATCATATGCAAAACTGGTTGCTCCCATTTTGGGGATGGAAGGCCCGCCGGTTGCGATCACCAAAGAGGGTGCCGCGGCGTTTTTGCCACCGTAGGAGACATGATACTGACCGTCCGCATGGCTGATACCGGTGACAGATTGCCCAAGCGACAGCGTCACCGCATCATCCGGACATTGGTCCATCAGCATGGCCACAATCTGCTTGGCCGAGCCATCGCAAAAAAGCTGACCGAGGGTCTTTTCGTGCCATGCAATGCCATGACCATTGACCAGATCAATGAAATCCTGCGCCGTGTAGCGGCTGAGCGCCGACTTGGCGAAATGCTTGTTGGCAGAGAGATAGCGGTCCGGCGCGGTGTGGATATTGGTAAAATTGCAACGCCCGCCACCGGAAATCAGGATTTTCTTCCCCGGCTGATCGACATGATCGATAAGCAGCACCTTGCGGCCACGCTGGCCGGCGATAGCGGCGCACATCAGACCAGCGCCACCGGCACCGAGGATGATTGCGTCATAGGGGGTCGGGGATTTGGTCATCGGAAGGGTGTGTACTCGCTACAGCTGGAAAAAGGTTGCGAGTGCCGCCCGCTCCGGGCCCTTGCTTGCGCTGCGGGAATTTTCAGGTCGCCGATCCCCCGGATCGGCTCTTTTCCTGAAAATTGGTGGAGCCTAGCGGGATCGAACCGCTGACCTCTTCGCTGCCAGCGAAGCGCTCTCCCAGCTGAGCTAAGGCCCCTTATGCGGCGCGTTTAATCCAAGCGCGCCGCTTATTGCAAGCCCCAATTGTTGCCTGCACGCATCAAAATCAAGTTTCCCGATTAAGTTTCAGCGTTATCGTCGTCGTCACCTTTACCTTTGGTGACACCCAAATCGTCGTCACCGCCCAGATCGACTTCATTATCTGGTGAAGGCTCATCGTCGTCGATGTTGATGTCCAGATCATCATCGGCCACTTCGTCTTCTTTTTTCGCGTCTTTCTTGGGCGCTTCTTCAAACGGCATAGGCTGTTTGGATTTCAAACCTGGCTCTGGCGTCCATGTTTCACCACATTCGATGCAAGCGACCGGGTCTTCTTTACCCAAATCGTAAAAACGTGTTCCGCATTTTGGGCAAGTTCTCTTCGTGCCCCATTCTGGCTTCACCATGGCTGGCTCCAAATCCTTATTTGTCAGTAATATACAATGACCGCTCGCAAGATTCACGGAATCGATCAATCAATTTTGCCGCGCCTTGCCATAGCTGAGCCGCGCTGTCAAAAGCCGTTTCACATCCTGAAACGAATCATTCGCGATTCAATCGCATATGACCGCATAAAAAGCCCGTAAATGACCAGCAAACCAAAAGTTCAGACGACAGCAGGGACAAAGGCGACCTCCTTTACCCCCGCTGGCCCTTTGACCGGCCGCATTACCGTGCCGGGCGACAAATCCATTTCGCATCGTTCCCTGATTCTCTCTTCTCTCGCTGTCGGCAAGAGCCAGATTACCGGCTTGCTGGAAGGTGAAGATGTTCTGGCCACCGCCGCCGCCTTGCGGGCCATGGGCGCGACCATAGAAAAAAGCGATGACACCTGGACCGTGCATGGCGTCGGTGTTGGCGGCCTCATGCAACCGGACACGGCAATTGATCTGGGCAATAGCGGAACCTCGGTGCGCTTGCTGATGGGTCTGGTTGCGTCTCACGATATCAGCGTGACCTTTACGGGCGATGCCAGCCTGTCCAAGCGGCCAATGGGCCGGGTAATCGAACCGCTGTCGACCATGGGGGCTGAATTTACCGCACGGATGTCTTCGGACGGCAAGGCCTGCCTGCCGCTGACCGTGCGCGGTCTGTGCCCAGCAGTGCCTATGGAATATCGCCTGCCCGTGGCATCAGCTCAGGTTAAATCAGCCATCCTGATTGCCGGATTAAACACGCCCGGTGTCACGCGCGTAATCGAGCCGGTTCTCACCCGCGATCATAGCGAGACCATGTTGAAAGGCTTTGGCGCAGACCTGACGGTCGAAACAGACAAGGACGGCAGCCGGATCATTTCGCTGACCGGCGAGGCCGAATTGTCACCGCAAAAGATCAAGGTTCCCGGAGATCCTTCCTCCGCCGCTTTTCCGGTCGTGGCCGCGCTTCTCGTCCCAGGATCGGATATCGTGGTCGAGAATGTCGGCATAAATCCAACCCGCGCTGGCCTGTTCACTGTGCTGCAGAAAATGGGCGGTGACATCAGCTTTAAAAAGAAACGCACCGTTGGCGGTGAGCCCGTTGCCGATATTCATGTGAAGCATAGCAAGCTAACTGGCATTGACGTGCCGGCCGATATCGCGCCCAGCATGATCGATGAATTTCCGATCCTGTTTATCGCCGCCGCGCTGGCTGAAGGGACCACTATAACCGGCGGATTGTCTGAGCTGCGGGTCAAGGAGTCCGATCGATTGAGCCAGATGGCTGCGGGATTAAGCTTGTTGGGCGTGGACGTTACCGAAAGGGAAGACGGCTTGATCATCACCGGAAATGGCGAACTGATCCCCGGCGGAAAGAAAAATGCTGCGATTGAAACAGCGCTGGATCACCGTATCGCGATGAGCTTTGCAGTGGCTGGCCTCGTTACCAAAAAGGGTGCAACGGTTGATGATATGAGCCCGACCGAAACCAGCTTCCCGGGTTTTGCGGATATGCTGACCGCATTACAGGACAGCACCAAATGATTATCGCGGTCGATGGCCCAACCGCCTCCGGCAAAGGCACGATCTCCAAGGAACTCGCGAAACATTTCGACCTACCCTTTCTGGATACCGGCTTGCTCTATCGCGCAGTCGGGTGGACTTTACGGGAGCAGCGCGGAAATGCGGACAATCCGGACGACGCGGTTAAAGCCTGCGCATTTGAAGGCGCGTTGTTGGACGAACCGGGCCTGCGCAGCGAAGCCGTCGGTGGTCTCGCCAGCCGTGTCTCGGTCCATCCCGAGGTCCGCCGTGCGCTGGACAAGCGGCAGAAAGACTTTGCCTACCAGCCAGCGGGCGCCGTTCTGGATGGCCGCGATATCGGTACGGTCATCGCGCCGGATGCCGATGTGAAGCTGTTTGTGACCGCCTCATCGGAAGCGCGCGCCGTTCGCCGTTTCGAAGAAATGAAGCGCCGCGGCGAGAAGGTGAACTTTGATGATATCCTCGCCGATATCCTGAAACGCGACGAACGGGACCGCAGCCGTGTCACGGCGCCGCTCAAGCCCGCGGAAGATGCGGACTTGCTTGATACGACCGATTTGACTATAGGCGACGCCGTTCAACAGGCAATTGCCTTGGTGAATGCGAAGATAAGCCGCCGGCGCGACAAAGATCCGGCATAGCGAAAAGATGATGTGCCAGACGGAACGGTAAAGCACCGCTCCGGCTATGGCGCAGCTTTTTCTATTTGCACTTCAACCTTCGCATCATCAGTTTATGGCAGTTTTCTGGGGGATATGGCTGTCACATGCGGTGACGGTCATGTTTTGGTCCAAGACCAGCGGAACCAACCGCTTGGCCCGAAAAAATATCTGTTAAGGAACTCTTATATGGCCTCTACGGCATTTCCCAGTCGCGACGATTTCGCGGCACTTTTAAACGAATCAATTGGCGGTGAAGATCAAGGCTTTGAAGGCCGCGTGGTCAAAGGCACCGTTGTCGGCATCGAAAATGATATGGCAATCATCGATGTGGGCTTGAAATCAGAAGGCCGTGTGGCGCTGCGCGAATTCGCCGCTCCCGGTCAAAAAGCCGAACTCAATGTTGGCGATGAAGTCGAAGTCTATGTCGACCGCATCGAAAATGTGAACGGCGAAGCCATGCTGTCCCGCGACCGCGCTCGCCGCGAAGCCAGCTGGGACAAGCTTGAAAAAGAATATGACGAAGGCAACCGTGTTGACGGTATTATCTTCGGACGCGTCAAAGGCGGCTTCACGGTTGATCTTGACGGCGCCGTAGCCTTCTTGCCCGGCAGCCAGGTTGATGTCCGCCCCGTGCGTGACGTTACTCCGCTGATGGACATTTCTCAGCCTTTCCAGATCCTGAAAATGGACCGCAAGCGTGGCAATATCGTTGTATCACGCCGTGCCATCCTCGAAGAGACCCGCGCCGAACAGCGCAGCGGACTTATTGAGTCTCTGGCTGAAGGTCAGGTTACCGAAGGTGTTGTCAAAAACATTACCGATTATGGTGCCTTTGTTGACCTGGGCGGCATTGATGGCCTGCTCCACGTTACCGATCTCAGCTACAAGCGGGTCAATCACCCGAACGAGATGATCAATATCGGCGACACGCTGAAAGTTCAGATCATCAAGATCAACAAAGACACACAGCGTATCTCGCTTGGCATGAAACAGCTGGAAAGCGATCCTTGGGATGCTGCTTCCGAGAAATATGCCGTTGGCACGAAGCTGACCGGTTCGGTTACCAACATCACCGAATATGGTGCCTTTGTTGAGCTGGAAGCCGGCATCGAAGGCCTTGTCCACGTTTCCGAAATGAGCTGGACCAAGAAAAACGTCCATCCTGGCAAAATCGTCTCCACCTCTCAGGAAGTGGATGTGATCGTTCTGGAAGTCGATACCGAGAAACGCCGCATTTCACTTGGCCTCAAACAGGCGCAATCCAACCCATGGACCGATTTTGCGGACAAGCATCCTGTCGGCAGCACGGTTGAAGGTGAAGTCAAGAACGCAACCGAATTCGGTCTGTTCATTGGCCTGGAAGGCGACGTGGACGGCATGGTCCACATGTCCGACATTGCTTGGGGCATTTCTGGCGAAGACGCCTTGAACCTGCACCATAAGGGCGAAGAAGTGAAAGCCATCGTTCTCGACATTGATGTTGAGAAAGAGCGTATTTCCCTCGGTATGAAGCAGCTTGAAAAAGGTGCGCCTGCAGTTGGCGGAACCGACACGGGCGGTCTCAAGAAAGGTTCGGTCACCACCGTTACCGTGCTTGAAGTTCGTGATGGCGGTCTTGAAGTGCAGGTTGGCGACGATGGTGCCACCGGCTTCATCAAACGGACCGACCTTGGTCGTGACCGCGACGAACAGCGTCCTGATCGTTTCCAGGTTGGCCAAAAGGTCGATGCCATGGTTATCGGTTTCGACCGTTCCAAGAAGCCGAACTTCTCGATCAAAGCGCATCAGCTCGCCGAAGAGAAACAAGCTGTCGAACAATTTGGTTCTACCGATTCCGGTGCGAGCCTGGGCGACATTCTTGGCGAAGCGCTCAAGAAGAAAGACGACTAAACATTCGGGCGATTGCCCGAACCTGTTGCAAGAAAAAGCCCGCCCTCGGACACCGAGGCGGGCTTTTTCATTGACCGCTTGGTGGGTCTGTCGGAGCCATGCGACCAATGCGTCCCAGATCAAGACGTATTGCAATGTAAAATCCAAAGCCCATTGAAAACATGTAAATTTTCTGCCACTATCTGATCATTATCGCTATGCCGCATCATGGTAGCGGCAGGAAGCAGATAGCAGATATTCCGTGGATACCCCACAATCGGAAAGGCATGCGCATGATACGTTCTGAACTGCTTGAAAAGCTGGCCGAAGAGAATCCCGATCTCAAGCCAGATGAAATCGAGAAGATTGTTGACTTATTTTTCAATCAGATAAGCCAGAAACTGGCCGATGGCGGACGCGTCGAGCTGCGCGGCTTTGGTGCCTTCTCAACTCGCGAACGCAAACCGCGCATTGGCCGTAATCCGCGCACGGGTGAATCCGTCGAGGTTCCAGCCAAGCGTGTGCCTTATTTTAAACCGGGCAAGGAAATCCGCGAACAGCTCAACAAGCGCTGACCAGATGTCCGAAACTGTCAAATAGCTGACAGTTCATCAAAAAATGTCAAATTAGCCATCTCAGGCCTTGACCTGCTGCTTGCAATAATGCTTGTCGCATATTCCAGCATGGCTGGATCTACCGGTGCGGACGTGGCGAAATGGTAGACGCAGCAGACTTAAAATCTGCTATCCGAAATGGGTGTGCGGGTTCGAGTCCCGCCGTCCGCACCAGTTTTGACATTCGGGATGCGTTTTCGTTTGCGGATAGGCGTTCAGTCTTCTCGATGAAGGCCTTCAATATCGATAATGCCAATGTGGTGAGCGGATTGTTTGCGACCGGCTTGTACTGCGAGCGCAAGAGCGAACGTTAAGATTTGAGACCAATCTTAGAAATCAATGGCATTATCCAGAATACCATCATCGGCACCATCAAGATACTCATAACCATTGTTCGCAATGGTATTGGCAAGTCGTTCAGAACGGGCTCCAAGGCAACCGCGATAAGCGTCAAGACCGGATATACGCCAATCCAGGTTTGAACGGCAAGGCGGGCTTTGCCGCCTTGCCTACGAACTTCGGAAACGCTGTTGGTTCGATCTTTCATATCAGCTCCAGCGCGCTAATATTTTGCTTTAGATGGTCAATCGACGTTGTCCCCGGAATGACGATTATATTTGGAGAGCGTTTGAGCAGCCAAGCCAATGCCGTGCGAGGTTCCAGCGCTGCGCCTTGCTGCATAGGATTGGCTCCAAGCGGCCCGTAGGGTATGAAGGCGATACCCTTGTCGGCGGTGTAATCGACCAAATCGTCTTGCAGGGTCTCGGTCATATTGAAACGGTTCTGAACACTGGCTATTGGAGCGACCGCCAGCGCACGGTCCAATTGCTCGCGCGTTACGTTCGAAAGTCCAATATGCTTGATGCGCCCATCTGCTTTGGCTTCTGCTAAAGCTGTCACCGACTGTTCCACTTTTATGTTGGGATCAATACGATGGAGTTGAAATAAATCGATTTGGTCTCTGCGCAGGTTGACCAAAGCTTGATCGATTTCTCTCAACAACGTGTCTCGCGACCCATCTACCGTGATCTGGTTCGGTGCAGGTTTGTCGACACCGCCCTTAGTTGCGATAAAGGCATTGCTTCCCTCCAGTGCTTCACCAACTATCTGATCCGCCGTTAAAGGCCCATAGGAACGCGCGCTATCGAAAAAATTCACACCTGAATTGGCAGCATAGCGCAGCAATGATAGTCCAGCGTCCCAATCCTCATAAGGCCCGAAGTTACCGGGCTGACCTGTCAGGCGCATAGCGCCGTAACCTAGGCGATTGACGGTCGATTGTCCTTCAATATCAAAACTAAGTAATGTCGAGTTAGTCATTATAGTCTCCTGTCTGTGAAATGGCCTGCAGCAGGCCGATAAGAGGGTAATGACCGATGAGAGCTTTAGTTGGTAGACAGTGGACATGATCAACTGTTATACGTAATACGTATGAGTAGAAGCTTGGACCGACTGACGCTGCTGGAGACTTTTATCCGCATTGCCGAACGAGGCTCTATCAGCGCGGCTGCCCGAGATTTGGGGCTCTCCCAAGCATCCGCCAGTCGACAATTATCTGATTTGGAGGATCGGCTGGGTGTACAATTGATCACCCGAACCACGCATAGTCTGGCGCTAACATCGGCTGGCAAAGCATGCCTGGAAAAAGCAAGGGACCACCTGACAAGCTGGTCTCTACTTGTCGAAACCTTTGCGAACGAAGCCCATGTGATGCAAGGTTCTCTTCGCGTTGTTGCTCCGGTTGCGCTGGGGCAAAAGCTGTTGGCAGATACTGCTGCGTCTTTTCAGGCGAGCTTTCCGGATGTCCGGATCGACTGGATATTGGAAGATGAGAATATAAGATTTTCTGAAATGGGCTGCGATCTTTGGATCAAGGTCGGGCCCGTACCGGATGAAACGCTGATCGTGAAACCGATAATTTCTGTAAAGCGGATCATTGTAGCTTCGCCACAGTTAATCACGAGCAAGGATCAAACTCCCGATACGCTAGCTGACCTGCCGTTTGCCGCTTTGTCACCGTTTGAAGGAGGGCATATTCCTTTGACGGACAAAGCAGGATCGAAGCAATCTTTCCGGCCTTCGGTTTCCTTCACAACAAATAATATATTTGCTGTTCATCGAGCCATCCTCTCTGGCCAAGTTACTGCGGTAATGCCAGAATGGCTTGTACGTGAGGATCTGATCGAAGGTCGCCTTTTGAACACTCTACCGGACTGGCGTGCTCCAGATTTGCCAGTCAATATTGCCTACGCACCTGCGAACCGACAAACCGTGAGACTCAAGAAGTTTGTGGAGGAAATAACATCTTCACTGGAGGCGCTAGTCTGATGTCCGCTTTCGAGGCGTTACAGGCGTTCACCCTCGATATTGCACGCCGGCACCATCACCGGCCGGGATCAGACCCACTATTTCGCTGAAATGCCGCGCGCCAGAATATCCTTCGCGATGTCGGCAATTTCGGCGGATGATTTCTCTTCCGACCAGATGCCGTATCTCAGGCCCAGGAAGACATTCATACCCATGATCGCCCAGGCATGGGCCTCTTCAAGATCATTGCGGAGATCGCCTAGCTTTGCGCCTTCTTTCAGCCGTTCCAATATGCGCGCGGCGGTGGCTTCATAATGCGCGCGGTAGCTGTCCGGATCGACAAATTCGGCTTCATCGATGATCCGGTAAATCTCCTTATGCTCGCGCGCGAAATTCATGAATGATTCCAGCGCCAGCTTTTCCCGTTCCAGCGCATCCTGCCATTTGGTCATCGCGCTGGCAGCATGGCTTTTGACGCGCGCGCTCATATCCTTGACCAGTGCGCTAAACAATTCATCCTTCGAATCGAAATAGGTATAGAAGCTGCCCAGCGCGGTTCCGGCCCTTTGGGTAATGCCGGTGATCGAGGCTTCATGAAAACCCTTTTCCCCAAATTCCAATGCCGCCGCATCAAGCAATTTTCGTTTGGTTTTCAGACCGCGCGCGGTGCGCGGTTGCTTGTCTGCTGATTCGACATGATCGGAATATTCTGTGGCCATGCGGTCACGGCTAACGGCATTTTCCGGGATTGGCAAATTTCATAGTTGAAAGTTGGTTCATGTTTCAATAAAGACCATGCAAAGATCTGGAAATGCCAGACAAGATATTAGCAGGAGGGTTCCATGAAATTCCAACACAGCGTCAGTTATGCAGCCTTGATATCCGGCTTGGCGACGGCCATGCTTATCCCGACCGCTGCCCATGCACAGACAGATGAAACCGCCACGCAAGATACGGATGACGGCACGATTGTTGTTACCGCCCGCCGCCGCGAAGAGCGCCTGGTGGACGTCCCCCTCTCCATCACGGCGATTAGCGGCGATGATCTGGTTGCTTCTGGTGTGCAGGAGATTACCGAAATCGGTCAGGAGGTCCCCAACCTAACACTGGAAGTCTCCCGCGGTACCAACACCACCCTGACCGCGTTCATCCGCGGCGTCGGGCAGCAGGACCCGGTGGCTGGCTTTGAAGCGGGCGTCGGCCTTTATGTCGATGATGTCTATCTCAACCGGCCGCAAGCCGCCGTTCTCGACATTTATGACGTTGAGCGGATCGAAGTGCTGCGCGGGCCGCAGGGCACTCTCTATGGTCGCAACACCATTGGCGGCGCGATCAAATATGTCTCGCGGCGTCTGCCCAACGACACATCGGTCAAGGTCAAAGGCACCTATGGCTCTTACGACCAGGCTGACCTGATCGTCACCGCCTCCACGCCGATTACCGATAGCCTGCGCATCGGTGCCAGCGGCGCGCGGCTCAGCCGCGGCGGCTTTGGTGACAATCTGGTGCAGCAGGGTGTTGAAAATTACAACAAGGATGTCTGGGCCGCGCGCGGCAGCATCGAATATGATGATGGTGGATTTTTCGTACGCCTGTCCGGCGACTATATTCGCGATGAAAGCGATCCGCGTCAGGGGCACCGGCTGATCCCCAGCCTGCTCACCGGCGCGCCGGTTCTGGATGATGTTTTTGATACGCGGGCGGGCCTGACCGTGCCCGAACAGCTGGTTGAGGCCTATGGCGGATCGCTGCTGATCGAGGCGCCTGTGTCGGACACTATCACGCTCAAAAGCATTACCGCTTACCGGGAAGACAAATCGTCCTCCAATATCGACTTTGACAGCTTGCCCTCCGAAGATCTCGACGTTCCGGTGATTTACGAGAATGACCAGTTTAGTCAGGAATTTCAGCTGCTCTATGAAAGCGATAGTCTGAATGGTGTGCTGGGCGCTTATTATCTCGACGCCAATGCGTTCAACGTGTTTGACGTGCTGCTCGCAACAACGGGTGCTATTCCTACTGTCGCCCTACCTGGCCTCAATGCCCAAACGCTGGGCGATGTCGATACCGAAACCTGGTCGATATTTGGTGATTTCACCTATGATATTTCCGATTATCTGAGCCTATCGGTCGGCGGTCGCTATACCAGCGACAAACGCAGCGCGCGGATCTTGCGGACAACATTTATCAATGGCTTTTCCGACGAGTTTGGCGGGGCCGGTGTACCGATATTGGTAACCTCCGATTTTGAAGGCAGCGACACGTTCAAGGAATTCACGCCGCGTGCTTCGGTAAGCTGGAAGCCGAATGAAAACCACAATATCTATTTCACCTATTCGCGTGGTTTCAAAGGCGGCGGGTTTGATCCACGCGGTCAGACCAGCGCAACACCGGATTTCAATCAGGATGGCACGATTTCGGCGGATGAGGTTTTCAATTTCCTGCAATTTGATCCGGAAACCGTTGATAGCTATGAGCTGGGTTGGAAGGCATCCCTGCTCGACAATCGCCTGAACGTTAGTGTCGCGTTGTTCAAAGGCGACTATTCCGATGTTCAGATACCTGGCTCTGTCGGTTTCGATACCGATGGTGACGGAACCAATGACAGCTTTGCCGGCATCACTTCAAACGCTGCCAGCGCCGATGTGAATGGTTTTGAATTTGAAGGCCGCGCTCTGGTCGGCAAGGATTTTGCCGGTGCAGGCAGCCGGTTCAATGTCAGCTGGTCGCTTGGCTATTTGGACGCGAACTTCAATACATTTATCGACAATCTCGGCAATGATGTCGCGGACGAACGCGTATTCCAGAACACCCCGGACTGGACCGGTAGCATGTCGTTCAATCTTGGCGTACCAGTGGCCAGCGGGATGCTCGATCTGATCAGCTCGATATCCTTCCGCAGTGACGCCAGCCAGTTTGAATCGCCCAATCCGTTCCTCGACCAGGACGGTTTTGCGCTTGTTGATGCCAGCCTGGTCTATACCGATGACAGCGACTTTTTCTCGATCGGCGTGCATGGCAAGAACCTGTTCGACAAACGGTATAAAGTGGCGGGATATAATTTCGTCGCAGGCGGCCAAAATGGTGCGCCCTTTATCTCAACCTTGGGACGGGAAGGCACGTTGACCGCCTTTTTCGGTGACCCCCGGCGCGTTTTCGTCACTGGCGAAATCAAGTTTTAAGCCGGCGGTTGTGATGCGTTACTCCCCTCAGGCGGATCGCGAACATGGCGATCCGCCTGTTTATAAGGATCATTTCTACCGCAGCGGTGATGATCGATTGACGCTCTATGCGCGCATTTATGAAAGTGATGGACCGCCGCTCTTGCTGATGCACGGCCTCACCCGGAACAGCGCTGATTTTGAAGGCCTGGCGGCCCATCTGGCGGGGACATATCGCCTGATCGTCCCCGACCAGCGCGGGCGCGGGCGCTCTGACTATGACCCGGATCCGGCCAATTATATTCCGGCCACCTATGTGATCGACATGATGGCGTTGCTCGATAGCCTGCATGTGGATCAGGTCGGCCTTATCGGCACGTCAATGGGCGGCCTCATGGCGATGCTGATGGCCGCGGCGGAACCAGAACGTTTTGCGACCCTGATCCTCAACGACATCGGCCCGGTTGTGGAGCAAGACGGTCTCGATCGCATTCAAAGCTATGTCGGTTCCTTGCCTCCCTTTGACAGCTGGCAGGCGGCGGCCAACCATTGCCGCCGCATCCATGGCGAAACCATGGTCGGCTATGATGATCAAGACTGGCTCGGCTTTGCGCAGCGCACCTGCCGGGAACAGCCAGACGGGTCTGTCCTATTCGCCTATGACCCTGCCATTGCACAGGGTCTATCGGGCAATCAGCAAACCGCGGTTCCCCCTGATCTATGGCCGATGTGGGATCGTCTCTCCGCGATTCCCACGCTGGTCATCCATGGCGCGCTATCGGATATTATTGCACCGGCAACCCTTGCCGAGATGCAAGACCGGCATTCCGGACCGATTAGCGCAGTCGAAATTGTCGATCGCGGCCACGCACCCATGCTCGACGAGCCGGCTGCCATATCAGCTATTGACAGTTTCCTGCAAAAGCGGGAGCGCTAAATGGTGAGCAACGCCGATATTCCTAAACGCGCCACCTCTCCCAATGTCGCGCTCGGCATGCTGCTCATCGTCTATATCTTCAATTTTGTGGACCGCCAGATTTTGGCGATACTGGCAGGGCCGATCCAAGCGGATCTCGCGCTTAGCGACACCCAGATGGGACTGCTTGGCGGCATCGCCTTCGCCCTGCTCTATTCCACCCTGGCGGTGCCATTGGGGTGGATAGCGGACAAGACCAGCCGCAGCTGGGTCATCACCATCTCGCTGGGCGTGTGGAGCGGATTTACCGCGCTTTGCGGTTTGGCTCAGGGATTCTGGTCGATATTCCTCGCCCGTCTTGGCGTCGGCATCGGGGAAGCGGGCGGGGTTGCCCCTTCCTATGCTCTGATCGCGGATTACTTCCCCAGCGAGAAACGGGCGCGCGCGCTTTCCATCTATTCGCTCGGCATACCTTTGGGATCGGCGACCGGCGTCATTGCTGGCGGTTATATTGCAGCCACGGTCGACTGGCGTCTGGCCTTCATCGTTGTCGGCCTATCCGGCGTCTTGATCGCGCCGATTTTCAAATATCTCGTCCGCGATCCCAGCAAGGCGCCAGTACTAACCAGCTCTGGACAACCACAGACGCGCTTTGTTGACATTCTCAAGATTCTGGCCGGGAAACGCGCGTTCTGGTTCCTTGCCTTTGGCGCTGCGTCCAGCTCAATGCTCGGCTATGGCATTGCCTTCTGGTTGCCCAGCCTGTTGCAGCGCAGCTTTGGCCTCGACCTGATCGAGACGTCCCTGTTCTTCGGGTCGATATTGCTGATTGGCGGCGTCGCCGGTGTGATTGGCGGCGGCATATTGGGCGACTGGCTCGGCAGCAAGAACAAGGGTGCTTACGGATTGGTCCCGGCCGCAGCGTTTCTGCTCGCGGTTCCGCTTTTCGCCGCGGGTATCATGAGCGGTTCGGCCACCATCGCCTTCATCCTGTTCCTCGTTCCGCAGGGGCTGGCCTATATCTGGCTGGGCCCCGTGTTATCGGCCGTACAACATCTCGTCACTGCCGAAACCCGCGCCACCGCATCGGCTTTGTTCTTGCTGATCAACAATCTCGTCGGCATTGGCGGAGGTATATTTTTTCTCGGCGCGCTGTCGGACAGCCTGGTCCCGATCTACGGCGACGACAGCCTGCGCTATTCGATGCTGATATCGCTGATATTCTACATCATCGCCGCCCTGTTGATGATGCTCGCCGCCAAACCCCTGGCACGCGAGTGGGTAGAGGACGCGTGATGAGTGTTGGTGGTGAGGCCGGGGGGATATTTATTCGTTCAGGGGCTGGCAAGCAGCTGCGCATCATGTACATCACCTGAAAACCTCTCTGATCAGGATCTCCCTATGCGCATTTTCGTCTCATTTCTTATGGTACCGTTTCTGTTCCTCCTTGCCAGCTGCGGTGGCCTCGCCTCGCAGGACACGGCTCAACGGGGCGAAATCGCGCCAATATTGACAAGTGAAGAAGCGTTTGACGATCAGACGTTTGCGAAGCCTCAAGAGGCCCGTGTGACGCATATCGACTTGGATCTGGCGATGGACTTCGATGCGAAGACCATCGGAGGGACGGCCACTCTCGATGTGCTAGCGGCGGATGAGGCAAGCGAGATTATACTCGACTCCAATGGCCTTCGCGTTTCTGCAGTCACCGATGAGGCTGGCAATGCTCTGCAGTTTGCCCTTGGCGAGACGGTCGAAGGCAAGGGCGAACCCTTGACCATCCAGCTTCCGGCTCAGAAACTGGAGCGAGGTGCAGAACTGGCAGAGGGCGCGCTTGCCGCAACACACCGGATCGTGGTCGAATATGTCTCTGCTCCCGAGGCCGAGGCCTTGCAATGGTTGAGCCCGGAGCAGACAGCGGGTGGCAAGCACCCCTTCATTTTCAGTCAAGGGCAGGCGATCAACAACCGTACGTGGATTCCCACTCAGGACAGCCCCGGCATCCGTCAGACATGGCAAGCGACCATCTCGGCACCCGAGCCGCTGAATGTCGTCATGAGCGGTGTGATTCAGGGCGATCCCGAGCCAGGGGATGGGAACCGCCGTGAATTTCGCTTCGTGATGAACAACCCGGTCCCTCCTTATTTGATTGCCATTGCAGCGGGTAATATCGAATTTCGCGAGCTTGGCTCGCGTTCAGGTGTATGGGCAGAACCCGAAGTCATCGAAGCTGCCGCGCAAGAAGTTGGCGATACAGAAGAGATGATCGACGCCGGCATTGCATTGTTCGGTGACTATCGCTGGGGCCGCTATGACATGATCATCCTGCCACCAGCCTTCCCCTATGGCGGTATGGAAAACCCGGTGATGACCTTTCTCACTCCGACGTTCATTGCGGGTGACCGGTCTAACAATGGGCTGGTTGCACATGAATTAGCACACAGCTGGTCAGGAAATTTGACCACTTATTCGAGCTGGCGCGATGGATGGTTGAACGAGGGGGTCACGTCCTATTTCGAGAACCGCATCGTCGAGGAAGTCTATGGCAAAGAGCGCGCCGAGCAAGAATATGCTCTCAGCTATGCCGGTTTGGTCGACGGCATCAGTGATGTCGGCGCAGACAATCCGGGCACAGCCATGCGCTCACCCGATGCAATAAGCCCGTTCGATACGAAGGGCTTCGCGATTTACGACAAGGGGACAGTGTTCCTGCGCACGGCGGAGAATATCATCGGCCGCGAAAAATTTGATGCCTGGCTGACCCAGTGGTTTGACAGTCACGCATTCGAGCCGGTGACATCCGAAATGTTCCTGGCCGATCTGCGTGAGAAGCTGATCGGTGATGATGCGGAACTGGAAAAACGGTTGATGTTGGACGAATGGGTTTATGGCACCGGCCTGCCGGAAAACGCCTGGAAACCCGATCCGCAGGCCTTTGCGGAAGTAGACGGTGCGGTGGCAGCTTATGCGAATGAGTCAGCGCTGCCCAATGTCGATGCCTGGCGTGGCTGGACGGCGGCAGAGCAGCGACGCTTCCTCGAGGAACTCCCTCAGGATTTGTCTGCCGAGCAACTGGCCGCACTGGACACCACTTTGGGGCTTTCGCAAACTGACAATAATGAAGTGTTGTTTCTGTGGCTCGAGGCAGCGCTGCGCAATGAATATGCTCCGACCGTTCCGCAAGCCGAACGCTTTTTGGCGACAGTGGGACGCAATAAGTTTGTCAGCCCCTTGTTCACAGCACTGAACGAAACCGATTGGGGCAAACCAATCGCTCAGCGCATCTATGCCAAAACACGGAGCAGCTATCACGCCTATACGCGCGGCAATGTCGATGAGACACTTCAATATAAGGCATCTGCGGAAACGTCGCTGTCAGACTGAACGTAATTTGCCGAAAATCGCGCAAGCCGCGATAGGGTGCATCATTCATGCCCGAGTGTCGGCTTTGGGCGCAAAGGCGGACATTAGAAAAGGATATCGTATGCTTGCAAAACTTAGGCAAATAGATTGGCCAAAGCTAAGGCTCGTATATCCGACCATCAGATTTAATAATCTGTAGCTGATCTTCCTCTGCCGAGCTTAGTCCATCCTCTTTCAATCTAAGAAGATAGTGCCTTAAAAAATACTTTTCTGCGTTCGATAGCGGGCGCTCCGTATGTTGAATCAAATCCAATACTATGGCGGTACTTCGTTCGATATCGATGAAGTCTGCAGCGGCATAGTCCAGCCCCAGCTTCACCAGCTTGTTTTGGATCCGATCAGATTTTCCATAGTAGGAATCGTGCGTTAGAAATAAACGCCGGAAAAAGGTTAAGGTTGTGGGATATCTTGTAATATCCATTTTGTGCCGGCCATTAACTCTCAGTAATTCTATGTTTTTCCCGCCTTGTATTTTATATAACGAAGCGAATTCAGCATGATTGATTCCATGTTTCGCTATCAATTCTGGATAATTTTTGTCGGGGTATTGGGCGTGATATTTGAACATTTGCCATCGTGGACGAAAATAGAAATCAGCTTTTGAACTTTCACTTTGGCCGTTCACTATGCAGTTCCCTGCAACGATTTGCCCCATAGCTGCCGCAGTTGCGGGCCAGGCTTCGATGATGTCAGCGGATTTGATGTCGGATGGATTCTTGTACCAATCAAAATTACAATCAGGGGCAACTCCCAACCGGTAGGTTTCGACTTTATTTGTCGGTCCGATATCATCAGTATGCTCTGGATTCTTTAAGATCACTTGTTTAACTTTACTGGAGTAGAGCAGCCGAAAACAATCTTCCACGCAATATGCACTTTCCAAGAGAACAGACTTGTTGGTTAGGTTTGGTATGTGATCGACAAATTCCATGTTGTTGATTGTTCGCTGAACCAGCAAACCATTAACAAAAGGCGGAACGAGAGCGACAACGGTAACAACGGCTATCGCACCGCGGATGGGGTTTTTCTTCCAAAACCTCTCACCGATAGATATAGCCAATCTATACAGAAGCACAGTTGGAATAAAAATCCGAAAAAAGATGCTCTCAGCTGTCTCGTCAACCGATCGAGGAGTATGAAAGCCAAATTGTGGCCCTGTGGCTTTTGGACGCACAAATTCTGAATATAGGTCCGGCAGCAGTGCAACGCCAAATACCCCAATTGGGATTAGCCAGCGCATAAGACGCCAAGTCTTGCTCGCGGCGACGTAGGGTGTCCCGATCTTTGGAAGTTTCAATCGCAAACGAAATTCCTTTCCCTATCGGCACATTAAGGAGGTAGTTGCTTATAATTCCATTCGTCACAAGGCTAATGCATTCTTATCCACAATTCGCCTAACGTCCGCGTTCGGGATGTTGCAGACACTTCATCCCAGAACTCACCAATCCACGCTTTCCTACACTGTACCATATAGGTTATACCCAGCGCCACAACCAACCCTATATGGAGCACAACATGACCAACTCTTCCCCCCTGCCTGACGAAAATTCTCTGCCTGAACCGACATTGCGGCCACAGCATAATGGGTGGAGCAAAGCCAAGATGCGGGAGTTTCTGGAGGCTTTGGCGGCCTCCGGGTCAGTCACGGCGGCGGCCAAATCCGTGTTCATGTCACGCGACAGCGCCTATAAGCTGCGCGCGCGGCTCGCCGGGACGCCGTTTGATCTGGCGTGGGAGGCGGCGCTGGAAAATGCGATCCGGCAGGTTACTCATGAAGCCATCGATCGCGCGATTAATGGCGTGCTGCAGCCGATATTCTGGAAAGGCGAAAAAATTGGCGAGAAGCGCGTGTTCAACGAAAATCTCACCAAGTTCATCATGTCCAATCCCTCCCGCATCGGGCGCAATCCGGTGGCGCGGGAATTTGCCCTGACCAAATGGGACAGCATTCTCGACCGCGTTGAACATGGCCCGCTCGACTGGAATGACAACGAGCGCGAGGAGGATCCGGAAAGCACCGCGGCGGCGCGCGACTATATCAAGGAAAGCAGCGAATATGCTGCAGGCTGGATGTGGGAGCTCAGCCCCGATATCCCGCGCACCATGCGTTGATTGCGGCGGCTTTTCTTGCGGTATGCCGTGGTTTTGGTTTTTCGCCAAACTGTGTCGAAACCGTATAAACTGAGCATTGCCAGCCGCCCTGGATAGGTGCCGAAAGACCGCCCTTCCCCTCATCAGAGCCCGTCCGGTCCTCTCGTCGACCAGCTTCAGGCCCCAAGCATTACCTCTCCGCCAGTAAATTGCATGGCGTTGGCCCGGTCCTGCGCGAGCAACAGCGGCCCGTCGAGGTCGACCCATTGCGCTCGCTGGGCCAGCGCAAAAGCCGGCCGGATGGCGAGTGAGGTGGAGAGCATGCAGCCGACCATCAGTTTCAGCCCCGCCTGCTCGGCCGCATCGGCGATACGGATGGCTTCGGTCAGTCCGCCAGCCTTGTCGAGCTTGATATTCACCGCCTGATAATAGGGCGCGAGGGCCGGGATATCGGCGCTGGTGTGGCAGCTTTCATCGGCGCAGAGCGGCACGGGGGATCGGACCCCGGCGAGCAGATGATCCTGCCCCGCACTGACCGGCTGTTCAATCAGCTCGACGCCCCACTGGGCCAGCGTGGCGGCTTCGGCGGCGATATCGAGATCATTCCAGCTCTCATTGGCATCAACGATTAGCCGGGCCTCGGGCGCACCACGATGGACAGCGGCGACGCGTTCATGGTCATTATCGCCGGACAGTTTGAGCTTGAGCAGGCTGTGGGTATCGGCGGCGGCGCGGGCATCGGCCTCCATCTGAGCGGGGTCGCTGAGAGAAATGGTGAAGGCTGAGGTCAGCGGCTGGGGCTCGGGCAGAAAGGCATGGCGCCACAGCGGCTGGTCATGCTGGCGGCACTCGAGATCCCACAGGGCGCAGTCAAGCGCATTACGGGCCGCGCCTCTCGGCATCTGATCGAGCAGGGTCAGCCGATCGAATTGGCGATGGGCGGCGGCAAAGCCCTCTATGGCGGCGACGCAGCTTTCCGCCGTTTCCCCTTCATAATAGATCGGGGTGGCCTCACCCACGCCCTGATGCGTGCCGTCGCTGACCGTGCAAACCACGACATCGACATGGGTTTTGGCCCCGCGGCTGATGACGAAAGACCCTTTGACGGCCCAGCGTTCTGCACTGGCGGAGACAAAAAGAGGAGCAGCAGCTGATGTCATCGGATGATCGTAGCGCACAGCGCGCGTCTGTCATCTGCTTTGTGGTGATGGATCGGATCGGTCAGGGATCAGGAAGCGGCCTGCGACCATGAACCGGCCGGCAGCTGCTTGGCAATCGGGCTCCACTTGGCCTCCTGCGCCCGGCGGGTCAGATAAGTATCGAGACCGATTTGCAGGGCGACCAGCATATAGACGAACGGCTGAAAGGCGACGCCGACAAACAGCGATCCGACCATATAAATGATATGCGCATTTTCCAGCGCGATGGCGAGCGGGGCGATCCACAGCTCGCCTTCCTTGGTCGTCTTGCGATAGCGCCGCCGCAGCACTTCCATCCGCCAGATACCGCCCAAGTGAATGAACAGCCACAAAGCAAGGCCGGGATAACCCTGTTCGCCCAGCATTTCGAAATAGCTGCTGTGAAAGGCGCGGGCTTCATCGATCACTTCGACCGGGCCATCATCCTCCAGCTCGTAATCATATTCCTGTTCCGGCTGATCGTCATTCTTGTCCGGCGCCAGCTCATAGCGCAGCTTGTTGAGCCGGTAGACATTGAACCCGCCGCCCATCGGATTGGCATTGGCATATTCGATCGTCCATTCCCACACCGCGATGCGGGTCGAGGCGGATTCATCAGCCTGGTAATTCTGGATCGTGCCCATCCGCTCGGAAAAGCTTTGCGGCAGGAACGGGATCGCCATCAGACCAAGGGTCACCGCCATGCCCGCATAGAGGAAGCGGTATTTGACAAAGCGCAGCTGCAGCACCGCCAGCACGGCAATACAGACCAAACCGGTGCGCGCCTGCGTCCCGATCGGGATCAGCAAGGCGGCGAAGATCAGCGCCATGGTGAAATATTTGACCCGCCAGTCGGGCGGGAAGATCGTACCGTGTTTCGACAGCCACAGCATCAGCGGGATGATCGCAATCGCCACCATCGAGATGATCGAGCCTTCGTAAAGCCCCGCATTGTCGTCGATCAGCAGCACCAGCGCGCCATAGCCGCCACCCGAGCCCAGCGTCTTGATCCCGCCAGTGATGATCAGCGTACCGGCGCACAGCACCATGAACAGCGTGAGTGCCTCGATGCGCAGCTTGGTTCGCAGCGTCAGCGGCAGGAATATCGCAAAGACCAGCGCTTTCCAGACCCAGTCCCATTTTTCCGCCGCATCTTCGGGCAAGGCGCCGGTAAAAGTGGTGTAGCCGCAATAGAGCAGCAACAGCACCATCGCGCCCTGGCGCACCGAGAACCGGCTGTCTTTCTTGTCATCCGCGATCATGAAGCCGAGAAACGCCATGCCGAATACGATAAGCGACAGCGGTACCGAATTGAGCAGGAAATAGCTCAGCCGCTGCGGCGCGACAATGTCGATATAGGCGTAGACCAGCGTGAAGATAAACGGCCGCTTGAACGCCAGAAACAGCAAGGCGAGCAGATAGGCGACAAAGACCAGATCACGCATCGGTCTGATTCCGTCTTGCGTGAAAGCCTTCCGGCTCTGCATCGGGTTCCGGGGGATCCTCATGGTCGAGGTCTGGACGGTGAATCAGCCGCCATACCGCAATCAGCAGCAAACCATGTGTCAGAGCGATGGAAAAATTATCGATCATATGGAGTTTGGCGGCCTCAACTAACGCTTCTGATTCATATATGTCCGGGCCCGCGATACAGGCTTTGGGTTGACGGGACGTTAATCCTTTTATGGCAACGGTTTGCGCCATGACGCGGATATTGCACATATTGGATCACAGCCTGCCGTTGCACAGCGGATATTGTTTCCGCACGCGGGCGATCATGAAGGCCCAGATTGCCAGCGGCCTGCACGTTGCCGGTGTGACCGGTGTTCGTCAGGATCAGCACGGATATGAGGCAAAACAATCGCTGGAACAGGCCGACGGGCTGAACTTTTTCCGGACCCTGCGCGATGTCAGCGGCCCCTCGCCGGTTCGTGAATGGCGCGAAGTATCAGCCTTTGCCGACCGGATTGCCGAAGTGGTGCAGGAATGGCGGCCCGATGTGCTGCACGCCCATTCGCCTGCGCTGAACGGACTGGCGGCGCTCAGAGTCGCACAGAAAACCGGCCTGCCATTGGTTTATGAAATTCGCGCTTTCTGGGAAGATGCCGCGGTTGGAAACGGGACAGGACGAGAGGGTAGCCCACGCTATTGGCTGACTCGGCAGCTGGAAAATCATGTCGTCAATGGCGCTGATGCCATCGCGGTGATTTGCGAAGGTCTGAAATCCGATCTGGTCGCGCGCGGTGTCGCGAAAGAGAAAATCACGGTGTCGCCCAACGGGGTCGATATGAGCCTGTTTGGCAGCCCCCCGGCTCCCGACGAAAAGCTGCGCTCGGAAATGGCGCTCGAAGGCAAATCGATACTCGGCTTTATTGGCAGCTTTTACGATTATGAAGGCATAGACGATCTGATCGCTGCCATGCCCATGCTGCAGAAATCCTGTCCGGAAGCGCATTTGTTGCTGGTCGGTGGCGGCCCGATGGAAAAGGCGTTGAAACGACAGGTTGCGGAATCGGCCGCTGTATCAGCGATCACCTTTACCGGGCGCGTGCCGCATGAAGATGTCGAACGCTATTATGGTTTGATGGATGTCATGGTCTATCCGCGCAAATCGATGCGGCTGACCGAGTTGGTCACGCCGCTCAAACCGCTTGAAGCGATGGCACAGGGCCGGATTGTTGCGGCTTCGGATGTCGGTGGGCATCAAGAGCTGATCGAGGACGGTGTTACAGGCACATTATTTCCGGCCGGATCACCGGAAAAAATGGCTCAAAAACTGGCCGATTTGCTGAAAAATCGTACCAATTGGCCGCAAACCATTGATGCTGCACGGAAATTTGTTGAGGCGGATCGTAACTGGTCGTCAAACATTTTGCGTTACAATCCTGTTTACCAAAGGTTGATCGCGCACAAATCCTATCAGCGCGCAGCCTGATCTGGCGGAGAATGACGTGGAACTGACCGAGCAAAATATGGATGCGAAACGAGCGCCGATTATGGCGGTCGCTGCTGGCGTTGGTGCTGCGCTGGTCGTCGTCACGTTGCCGCATGTATATCTGGAATCGACCATAGGCGCGACGGGATTGTCGGAAATCCTGCCCGCCGCAGCACCGCCGCTGGGCAATACTGCGCGCGGTCTGCTCGCCATCATGGCCGGTCTGGTATCCGCATCTGCCATCTATTTTTTTCTAAATCGCAAAGGGAGCTCTGACATGGGCGTTGCACTTCGAGAACAAATTAATGCTGCTAGCCCGATCGAGCTGGAGCTCGAGGAAGAGGCCAAGAAAAAGAAGCGTTTTGCGCTACCGAAATTTGATGCCAAATCGCTCACAAAATTTCTCAAAAGGCCCAAGAAGGACAAGGCCAAGGTCATGGACCTTGCCGATTTGCCGCAATTGCGGAAATTGGATGATGACGCCGAGGAAGCAGAGCGGCCATCGATTTTCAACGTGCCAGACGCAGCCGATCCGATAGCTCAAGAAATACAGCAATTTGAAGAACCGGCTGCGCTAGACATACCGGAGGAATCGGTTGCGGAGACGACATCGGCAGAAGCCGAAGTCGCTGTTGAAAACGCAGCGCCGGTTGAAGCTCCAGTAGTTGAAACAGCTGTTGTTGATGCTGAAACTGTTCCGGAGCCGGTACAAAAAAATGCGATGCCGAAAGAGGACCTATCCGCTCTCAGCATCGCACAATTGGCCGATCGTTTGGAAGCTGGCCTGACCCGTTTGAAACAGTTGGAGGCAGCAAGCCTCAACGGCGCTGCCGTTGCATCACCGGCGCCCGCTACCGAGCCATCCGAACCGGCTCCACAGCATGAAAATGCACCAGCTGCTGATCCTGTCCGCGACGAAGCGCCAGCATTCACACCGCCACCACTCAAAGAAGTCGAACAGGCTCCCGAGCCGATGATGGAAGAGCGTCAGGCCGATATGGATGTTGCCTTGAAAGCCGCTCTCGGCACATTGGAGAAAATGACAGCCCAGCGGTAAACGCTAGCCGCAGCGGCGGCCCTTTCTAATTGCTACCGCGCTACCGGATCGTTGATCACTAATATCTCGATCGTGACCGTTTGATCCCGGTCATTATCGGGCCGTTCGATCACCAGATCGGCAACAAAATGGCCGTGGAGATCATAGGGGTAGCCGAGCAACCGGGTACCGCAATATTGCGAGATGGCCGGACCGCCTTTCCACAGCGGCATGATCGCAAACTGACAGCGGACACCGGAAAAGGTGATGCTGGCCCAGGGGCGTTCGCGCAGCAGGCGGACTTGATAGTCCAAACCAACCAGCTCCTGTATCTGTTCCGTCAGCTGGTCTGTGACATCCTTCGGTTTTCTCGTCCATTGTGGGGGAAGGTTGTGGAGCTCAGGACGCATGATCATTCCGCCATTTGTTCATGAAATGTTCCACACGAAGTGAAATTTTTTTACCCGGCTGGCGGCCATTTCGCAGATCCTCCACAAAGCGCGGATCACGGACGGAAAGCCGGCCAAATTTGGTCCACGGCATCTCGGTCTCACGCATGAATTTCTCAATTTCCCGTAATAGATACATTGGCAATTCTCCATTTGAAGCAGATTGTCGGAGAGGCGATGGCGCCTCAGCGACTCGATTTCAGTAGGTAATTTCCTATCTGAAATGCAATTTCCTACATGTCTAGGATTTTTCCTATTGTCTTTTTCGGCCAGCCCAGATAAGGATTATCCATGGTTCAAAAAATTCCCGCACTGGGCGATGATCCGCGCGCCAATCTGGAACGGTTGATCCGCGAGAATGGTGATGATTTTTCATCACTGTCGCGCATGCTCGGCAAAAATCCGGCCTATATTCAGCAATATATAAAACGCGGGACGCCGAAAAAGCTCGATGAGGAAGACCGCCGGAAATTAGCGGAATTTTATGCGATCGATGAACAGTTGCTCGGTGCCAATATTCCCGCTGCGCCACATATGTCCTCTCAGAGGAACCAGAATATGATAAGGATCAGGCAGCTGCAGCTTGGTGCGTCGGCGGGCCCCGGATCCTTGGCAGATGACGAAGCGGTGCAGGACAGCATGGCTTTTGGTGCCAGGTGGTTGAAGCAAATCGGTACAGATCCTGACAAACTGTCGCTGATTGTCGTCGATGGCGACTCTATGGACCCGACATTATGTGATGGCGACGACATCATGGTCGATCATAGCGCGGCTGAGCGACCGCTGCGTGACGGCATATATGTTTTGCGTATGGATGATGTCCTGCTGGTTAAACGCCTAGCGTTGCGGCCATCCGGCCAATTGTCGATCCGCAGCGACAATGACCGTTATCCCGACTGGGACGACATTGATCCATCGGAGGTCAATATCATTGGCCGTGTGGTCTGGAAGGGACGGCGATTGTGAATTCGGGATTGCCTTTTGTTGCAGGTTCGCAAGCGCAGAATATTGCTCGCCAAAACCCCGTGATTCCGCAATAGGGGCCCTATGTGTATCGTCGCCTTTGCCTGGCAAGCCCATCCGCGTTGGAAACTCATAGCCATTGGTAACCGTGACGAGATGCATGCGCGGCCGGCACAGCCACTGGCCCGTTGGGATGATCCAGCACATTTGCTGGCCGGACGCGACACCAAGGCCGGTGGCACTTGGCTGGGTGTATCCGAGCAGGGTCGTCTGGCGATCGTGACCAATTTAAGCGGATATGGCCTACCCGACAGTGAGAAACATTCTCGCGGCGATCTTTTGCGAAGCTTTCTGTCTGGTGAAGGTCCCTATGCCGATTTTTCAGATCGCCAGCTCCCGGATTTCAATCCGTTTAACCTGATCACTGTCGAAGGGGAAAAGGCGGCCATCCATTCCAACCGTCCCGATCCGGTCAGCCTTGCCTTGACGCCCGGATTATACGGCCTGTCCAACGGACCATTGGACAACCCATGGCCGAAATCCGGCGTGCTTGGGAATTCCCTGAAAAGCTGGATAGAAAACGGATCAGAAAATCCCGAGCTATTGCTGGACGCTCTGATGGATCAGACTACTCACTTCCCTCCGGAGGAGAGTGAAAATTACAAGGGCGAGAATTTCGCTGACTATCCGCAATATTCGCCCATATTCATCCGCAACCCCGTTTACGGAACGCGGTGCAGTACTGTGGTTGCGATCGATCATAGCGGCAACGGATCGATTGTCGAAAGGCGCTTTGCATCGTCAGGGGCGGAAACGGGGCAAACCGCCCTCTCCTTTTCCTGGCCGATCTAGCGATCCGGTTTAGAGCATATGGGCAGCCGCTTCGTCGCGATGCTTTTTAAGATATTTCATGAACGGAGTACCACCAGTTCCAACGTCGGATGTGTTGCCCGCGCCGCCTTTTGACTGTTTGTTGATGTAGCTGGCAGCATATTCCAGATGCCGCGTCCGGAACCGCGTCAGATTTTGCACGCATTCATTATAAAGCGCCGTCAATGCAGGAGATTCCGCCGATTGGATGAAGGTCCGCAAGACACTATTTGCCCGAATGTCATCGATATACTGACGATGTTCCGGCGGACGATAGATATGCAGCTCATCAAGATAGGTGCGCAGGGGATCGCCCGCATGATCGATACCCAAAAAAGCATCCATCGCCGGAACGATAGAGGATTGGGATCCCGTTTGGCCACGAAACACTTGCGGCTTGCCATCGGTTTCTTCGACACCTTCATAGATCAGGCCGGATGACAGGGCAGGATTGTCCTTCCAGCCATGGATCCACGGCCGGACGCGATGAAAATAGATATAAGGATCACAACGCTCTGGCATTCTGTCAAAAATGTCATTCATATCATCCCAGACGGTCGACATGGCGGACAAGCCTGATTCGAGCGCTGGAATATCCTGATCGCGGCATGCCTGCACCAGTGCGGGGATAGCAGCCAGCATCTCGCCAGCGCGGGCTTCGATCGCCACGTGGATCAGTACGAACCAGGCTTCATCTTGCCCGCCCAGAAACGGCTGCAGCATGTGAATATTGGAAAGGTCGATCGGGCCCGCCGGATCGATCAGTCCCCAATTGTCCAGCACATAGCTGGAATAAGTCAGCAACGGAGGCTGCTCTATGGCTTTACCCAATTGCCAGATCGGCACGGCTAGACATTGTGGCAAATGTTTCGGTGGCTCTGGCTCACCCCAGATATAAGACTGTACCAGGAAAGAATAATGCACCATCGCAACACGCCGTTCCCCCAGGCTCGACGAAGCGCAAAAATCTGTCAGATCCAGGCGTGGTAGCTTTTCTATATGGCGGCGCAATTCCCCGGATGGAATTGTTTTCGGCAAGGCCATCGCAGTATCGCGAACGACTTGCATTTCTTGAGGCAGCGCGATGCTTTCGGGATCAAAAGAGGAGAGGAAACCGCGTTCCTTGGAAATATCATATTGATTGAGATGGAAAGCCGCCACGTCATGTCCCTTGTGAAAATTGCAACAAGACGCAATAATAGAGCAGAATAGGCGCAAGGTGCTTGCTTATTGGCGTTTATGCGAGGCTAATACACAATTTATGATCGATATAGATAATATAGGCCGCAATATATTGCATGAGCTTGAGCAAGACGGTCGATTGAGCAATATCGACCTTGCGGCAAAGGTCGGACTGTCGCCCTCAGCCTGCCTGAGGCGCGTTCAAGACATGGAACGCAAGGGTCTGATCAAAGGCTATCGCGCGGTTCTCAACCCGGCCGTTCGCGGCGCAGCTATTACCATTTTCGTGATGGTCGGGCTGTCCGAACATCTCAAGAAGGATGCCCTGGCTTTTGAACAGGCGGTGGCCTGCGCACCAGAGGTTCGGGAATGCCACAATATAACGGGATCAGTCGAATATCTGCTGCGTGTGGAGGTTGCCGACCTTGCAGCCTATAAAGCCTTTCACGCGGATGTCCTGGGAACCTTGTCGCAGGTCAGCAGCATCACCTCTCATATTTGCTTGGGTTCACCAACCGACAAAAGAGCATGAGCCCTGATTGGCACGGGCAACGCAACCGTGCCCGCGACAATCTACCTTCGAAATTCAGCGCGCTTCAGGCTTTCTGATAGTGATCGCGATGGTCTTGCAAGTGGGTTACACGCAAACCGGGCATGCCGGCGCGTTCAATTGCCTGTTGCCAGGAGATAAATTCTTCAAGCGACAGACTATAGCGATCACAAGCTTCATCGGTTGTCAGCATGCCGCCATTGACGGCCGCAACAACTTCGGCTTTTCGCCGCACGACCCAGCGTGTGGTGGATGGTGAGGGTAAATCATTTTTGGTCATGGCTTCGCCTAAAGGACCAATGACGATGGCGGGTCTGGGACTTTGGTTCTCGATCATGTCTACCTCATTCTCTGCCTTGCAGCATTTTCAGTGTTCGCCCCCGCACATCAAAAAATAGTGCCGCGCAGATAATCAAAGTCGAATATATGGGGTTAACAAAACCGGCCCAATTACAGTGGCCATGAGGTAACAACCGGGGTCCAGCCTAGTTTCCAAGTGATGAGAATGGTTAACGGTTTTTATGCGCGCAAGATGGCATAAGTGGCATCGACCAAGGATTGCCCGCGATCATTGAGCAGCAACCCCATGCCCATTTGGTTCATGGTGTAGCTAAATGCGAGACCATATTCGGGGTCGGCAAAACCGATAGATCCGCCGGCGCCGACATGCCCAAAGGCCGCATCACCAATTATGGCAGACATTTGATCACCACATGGGTGTGCCCGGTTATCCATGGACTTCATAAAGCCTGATGCGAAACGGGTCGGCGCGAGCAAAGTGGCGTCAATCTGTGTCGCCGTTGAGACTCGGGCCATATCTGTCAACCGTTCCGGCGATACCAGCCGGACCCCCTTGTGCGATCCGCCAAGTGCCAATGGTTCATACATCGCCACCTGACCGCGCGCATTGGACAGACCGCCTGCGCCGCCAATTTCGGCTTTGTGAGCCACAGGATCATTTTGATTCCAGCCGCCGCTATTGAGGAAAGAAAGCGCTTGAATGGATTGCGGATCGGTAAGCAGTTTTTTGGTGAACGGACTCATCTCTGCGGTGGGGTCCGGTGTTGCCATGATTACCGGCGCGATAGGATGCGTGACATAGTCAGGCAATCCGATCCAGAAATCAGCGCGCAGCGGCCCAGCCACTTCATCCTGGAAAAACTGACCCAATGACTTGCCAGATACGCGGCGTACCAGTTCTCCGACGGTCCAACCAAAACTCACCATGTGATAGCCATTGCGGGTTCCTGGTTCCCAGAAAGCCTCTTCATCCTCGAGCCGTTTGACCATATAGTCCCAGTCGAGATAGCCGCCCGGCTTAACCGGCTCGCGCAGCGCAGGAACGGCACTTTCATGATTAAGCATCATTTGGACGGTGGTTGTCTCTTTGCCATTTTTGGCAAATTCAGGCCAATAGTCGGAAACCGGCGCATGGAGCTTCAACAGGCCGCGATCGATCAATATATGGGCGCATAATGCCGTTGCCGCCTTGGTGCATGAGAAGACGATCGAAATCGTGTCACGCTCCCAGGCTGTATTTGTCGCCGGGTCGGCAACACCGCCCCACAGGTCAACAACGGTCTCGCCGTTAACGCTGACACAAACCGAAGCACCGACTTCGCCACGTTCCGCAAAGTTGCGAGCAAACTCCTCTTTGACACGCTGGAATTTTGTTGAAGTGGTACCGTCGATATTTGCCGCCATGCCAAAGATGTCCCAGATTGCCGATGTAAGCCAACGGCTTGGTTCATTTGGTCAGCTTTTGCAACAGGCCTTGGAGCAGTGCACAATTGGATGGCCCCTATTCAGGCCATGTCAGTGTCCACCACTTCTTCTCGATCATAGCCATCCACCTGGAGCAAACCCTCCATCACGGCGCAAGCAACCATGTGAGTACGGTTTTTTGCGCGTAGCTTGAGGCGAACATTTTCAACGTGGCGATCGACTGTGCGCGGCGCAATATCGATACGCTGTGCCACTTCTTTTGTTGATAGCCCCTGGGCGATAAACTCAAGTATCTCATGCTCTCTCAGCGTGAGCACAGGACCGCTGGCCAAACTCTTTTGCTGTAACATCACGAGGGTCACTTTCTATAATATCAAACCAGCAGTAAAACTGCTGACTTACAAATGCCCCCATTTGTTTTCGTCATTCAGCCACCAACAACCGTAGCGCAACGCACTGGTCGTAGTCGCAGTATATTGCGGTCCCGAAAAACCGCCCAAATTGATTGTTGGTGGTTCCCTCCCCAACAAATCGTCGCATAACCTTATCGCGTCAACATCACTGTCTGGCGATGATTAACCTTCTACTCTCATAGCACAGAATTGGGATAGGACAAAAACGTCCATACCAACTGCTTGAATTTACAGTAGTTTACATATTCTCGGGGTTCCATAGGTAAAATCACCTAGTGAAAAATAGCAGTCAGAATCACTTGGCGTTCAAAACAGGCGAATCGCTGGATGGACCCTTTCCGCCTTCCTGCCGTACATAATCCCCACAAAACAACAAATGGTCGCATCTGAGGCCGCACTTCTATTCTAGGAATATTGGTGCGGAAAAAACGAAAAGGGTCGTGCTGAGGGTCCAGAGGAGACAGCACGGATGCAATCGCTACTAACCGCCCCAACCATGATGGAGGGGCTTCATTCGAACCTGCGCTCGACCACATTAAGGTTTCGTGCGGGCCAACTAATATTTGACGAAGGACAAAAAGCCACACGCTGGTATGAAGTCGTGCAGGGTACTGTTCGCACATGCCGCTTTCATATGGATGGCCATCGCCATCTGACTGGTTTTTTCTTCAGCGGCGACGTTTTCGGAGCCGACCATGGTACCTATGGTACAGCAGCAGAAGCGGTCACGGATGTGGTTGTGCGCTGTTACCGGGTCGGCGATATCACCGATGATTCCACGCCAAAGCCACAATTGGACGAGGCGGTTTCGATCTTGTTTCGCGCAATGTCGACGGCGCAGCGCTATTTGTTCATCATAGGGCATAGGACGGCCACCGAAAAACTGGCTGCTTTCCTGCTTTGCCTGAAACAGCAGGCCAATGATGATCCCAACATCTTCGTTCCGATGTCGCGGAGTGACATAGCCGATTTCCTTGGCCTTACGGTGCACACGGTTAGCAGGACATTCACAGACCTTGCCCGCCGCGGACTGATAGAGGTCAACGGTCGCGACTCTGTCCTGATCATCAACAATGCCGGTCTGTGCCGCCTTGCTGGCGAGTATCAGGATAGCCTCACAGCCGATCCAGAATCCGACATTCACCCAGCAGCAGAACTTTGCCTTGGCGAACTATCCGCCGCTTAGAAATTTGCATGTGAAAGCATGCCCGGAGAACCCCCATGACTAGACATCGTTTAACCCCCATAACCGCCTTGATCGTTCTTCCTGTCGCAACGCTATATGGCGGTGGAGCAACAGCAGCCACAAAGGGCGAAACAAAAAATGACCAAATCCGCCCTGCTCCTGCATTGACCGCAACGGAAGCAGAAGCCGAAACCGCGCGAATCTTGGCTCGGCTCAAGGCCGTCCGTTCACCGGTTCTGCAACAGAAGGAGGAATCGAAAAAGCTACCTATGACATTGGCGGTTGCGCCGACCAAACAACCGCCGGCAGCTCAGCCTCTTGTCCCAGAACACCCAGCCGAAAAAGTACAGGATAAACGACCACCGGCACGCGAAATGGCAACAACGCAACCACCAGCCAAAAAGCAGACATCAAAAGTAACAGATCAAGACACAAGCAATATCACCGCAGCGTTGCAGGCTATTCAATCCGAACTATCGGAGCAGAAGAAGCTGATCGCCAGTCAGAATGCCTTGATCCAATCGCAAAGCGACAAGATCAAACAGCTTGAGCTGCACAATCAACTCGTCCGTGCGGCCGCTCCGGTTGAAAGTCCATTTGCGCTGTCGCAAATACGGGGCGCAGGCATTCAGCGCAGCCAGGTAGAAACGGCGGCTGTACAAATTGGTACAACCCCAGATGATGAATTGACCATGCCGGAAGGGCCCGTTGGCGAAGCGCCGCCGGAAGCCAATAACATCGAACAGAAAGTCGAAGCGGTGCCCGAAGGACAGGGTGTGCTAACACCGCGGGGGCAGTTTGTCCTTGACCCTTCTATTGAATATACGCGTTCATCGACAAATCGCCTGGTTTTCCGGGGCATAGAACTGATCCCCGGCATTCAGATTGGTGCAATTGAAGCAAGTGATGCCGACCGCGATACAATCGTCGGAACATTTGCGATGCGCTATGGCCTGACCAACCGTTTGGAGATTGAAGGCCGTGTTCCCCTGCTCTACCGCAAGGACCGGATTCAGGTTGTTCAACAGCGCGACGAACAAATTACCCGCGAGGTTGGTCTGGAAGAAACCGGTATCGGCGACGCGGAAATATCGTTGCGCTATCAGCTAAACCGGCCCAAACCACAAAGCCCGATCTGGGTCGCGGGTCTGCGCGTCAAAACCGATACCGGTACCAGTCCCTATGAGATCCCGTTTGACGAGTTTGGCGTTGCCACCGGGCTGGCAACCGGTTCCGGCTTCTGGGGTGTCCAACCGAGCATCAGCTTCCTGCTGCCCTCTGATCCCGTCGTAATCTATGGTGGTACCGGCTATTTGTGGAATATCGAACGCGACATTGACAGAGTTGTCGGCGATGTGTTTGTCGGCAAGGTCGACCCTGGTGATGCGATCAACGCAAGCGTCGGCTTTGGCTTTGCGCTCAACCCGCGCTTCTCCTTTTCGCTCGGCTATCGCCACAACTATATATTCTCTACCAAAACTGAGCTTGGCGACACATTGCAGGAGAGCAATGACATTCAGGTCGGATCGCTGAACTTTGGCATGTCATACCGCCTCAGTGAAAAACAGTCGATGAATCTCGGCTTCCAGTTCGGAGTGACCGAGGATGCGCCAGATGTCAGTATTGTCGCCAGGATCCCATTCCGCTTTTGATTGACAGAATACCAAACCAGAAGGAGTGAAGTCCACAAAGTTCACACACTCCTTCTGGCTTTTTCCAAAGAGCGAATGGTTAGCTGCCCGTATCACTCGACAGAAATTGCCTTACATGCGCGACAAATAGTTCAGAGCTATGTTCCCGGCCGAGCAGAAGATGATTGTCCGTTGGCAGCGTCACAAATTCAGCACCGCTAATCCGGCTGGCCAGTTCGGCACCCTTGGCAACCGGAACCCGTTGATCGCCGCGCGCATGCATGACCAATGTGGGACATTGTATGGCGCTCAAGCGATTGCGGACATCAATATCGGCAAAGGTTTCGAGAAATCGCGCGGCGTTGGTTGGCGATACGGTTTTTCTCTGAAATTCGTCAAAGGCTGTGCGTTCGGCATCGGTTGCACCGGGGATTAAAGCGCGCGAAAACAGGTTACGGTAGCTGGAATCATCTCGCCCCCAGCCATTAGCTACCAGCGTGATTAGCGCCTCCCGCTCCGCCCTTGATTCAGCGCTCTCTTCATCCGCACGCCATCCCGCCGCATATCCGCCCCACAGAATGAGATGACTGACCCGATCCGGATTGCGCGCGGCATATTCAATCGCCACAGCCGCGCCTTGCGAGATACCCAATAAGGGGAATTGAGCGACACCGCTTTGCTTCACGACGCCTTCCAGATCCGTTACAAAAGCATCAAAGCCGAGATTGTCGACTTCCCAATCAGACATGCCATTGCCGCGCTCATCGTAGCGAATAAGGCAATGATCGCGGGCCAGCTCCTGAAAGAGTGGTGACCAGACTTCGCTATCCCAATCCAGTTCGAGATGATTGAGCCAATTGGCTGCTTTCAGCAATGGCGGTCCGCTTCCAATCCGCGCCCAGGCAATGCGCGTTCCATCTCTTGCGTCAGCAAATCCAATCTGTTGGCGGGCCAGATGAAGCTGGCTCGGTTTGTCCAGCGGGGTTCCGGTTCGTGCACTCAAATCGGGTAGCAAGCGCGCCCGCAACGTTTCTGCTTCATCGCGCATCGCGGTAAGCCATGCCTGATATTCTGGATGATCCGGCAGGTCGAGCCCAGCGAGCAAGGGCTGGTCGAGCGCTGCGCGGACATCGGAAAATTCCTGTCCGGCCAGGGCTTCGTCGCGCTTTGCACGTTCTGTCAGGTTTAAATAATCAACCTTTGTCGAAACCGGTTCAAAGCGCACCCATTCCCGGTCTGCAACAATCCGTTCGGCCTCCGGATCGTTAAGCAGCCGGCGCAGTTTCCAGATCGCGGATCGCAGCGCACCACGCGGATCATCGGGACCTTCCCAGAACAGATCACAGAGTCTTTCGCGATGCTGCGGCTTACCGGTTAGCATCAAAAACGCGAGCATGGCGCGTGCTTTACGCGACGCGGGTAGTTTCACCGGATGCCCCGCATGGCGAACAGACAAGCCGCCCAGCAGGCCAATTTCCAAATTTTTCATAGCTACTTCACTCACTAGCCCCGCGAGTAATCTGGCTTTTTCCAGCAGCCGGTAGTCATGCCGCACCCTGCAGCGGCCCCGTAATTTTAATCGTGCCGAGCGAAAAAACAACGGAAATGACATGCTTATGAACATGCTGGCTGACACGCATCAGGGTCAATGGAGTGGCGCTTCACGAAAGCAGATTCAACTCCCAAATGAATAGAAGGAATCAATAATGTTACGCCCCCTGAACATGAGCGAACGACGAAGGCCAAAATCATTTGTCTTGATAGATTTTGAGCACAATGGGTCTTTGAAGACCATTGATATCATACAGAAAAACTGAATCACTTTTTCAATCGACCCATATGACCCGACCCTATGCGGCGAAACAAAGCAACCTCAGTGCTTTGCTAGCCGGCCGGAGCTGCGCGAACGGGCAGCCCAAATTTTCAGATCACCTCAGTCGGCCGCTTTGTGCGGCACAGGCTTTCGCAAAAAAAGGCAAATTTTTATGACACAATCATCACTTGCTTTGATGAATCATCCCATACTCACGGCTAGAGAGATGGAAATATTGGAATATATAATATTAGGACTATCCGCCAAAGAAGTCGCTCGCCATGTCGAGATATCACCCCGCACCGTTGAGCGGCATGTAGAAAGCGCTAGACTAAAACTGCGCGCCAGAAACCGGGCGCATATGGTCGCATGTGCCGTCAAAGCGGGATTCTTAAAATTCACCAAAAGTGGAGTGCACGGAAGATATGCGCTGGATTGAGCAAATAAAAAAAGCACCATAAACCCCCTCCGTCGGTTCATGGTGCTTTCAGTTTCGGACCGGCTGGATTGGCAGCCCATCCGTGATCCCTCAATTACCCAGCGCCCCAATGCCGGCCTGTCCGGCTAAGCTATCAAGCGCGCTGCCAATCCGGTCCATCATCAATTCGCTATTGAAATTTTCATAACCGGACAGGTTCAGTGTTGCATCGACCTCCTGAACCGCTTCAAAGCCGCTGGCTGTATTAATCAGCATATTCTGGACACCGTTACTGGTCTCATGGACGATGGCGGTTTGGCCGTTGTTGAGCAGATAGACGGGCGTATCGCCGACCTTCATGCGGATATTGCCGGTCGACAAAACGCCATTTTGCAGCGAGGAAACATCAACCGGGCTCAATCCGGCAGCGGCCGTCTGCGTGGTGTGCGCGCCGTCGTCGTTCAAGTTCAACACTGTTTGAAGAAGCAGCTCTCCATTGACATAGGTGCGAATGTCAGCGCCAAAATTAACACCCAAGCCATTGACAACAAACCCGCCACGCAACTTGTCCAGATCTTCGTCTGAAACAAGTGCGGGCAGATCAACCGCCGCCACGGGGTTAGCTTTGGCGGTTTGGGGCATTAGCATCGCGGTGAAGGACGCGATGCAGGCGACCGTGGCGAAATATCTATATCTGTAGTTCATGATCTGTCTCTCATCTGACGGTACCAACCCGGACGTCGAGAAGAAATTCCGGCGAGATTTGGTACAGGGGGGGAAGGTGATTGGTAAGATTGCCAATGGTATCCATAGCCGATACCTGATCGGTTGGCGCGGTGGACCAAGGGTTCCAGTCTTTCGCAAGATTATAGATGGGCCGTTTGGTAATCGGACCATCGACGATTGCTAACGCGATACCATTCCAATATTTATGAAACTCTTCATATGAATATTTGTTGATTCCAAGTACGGAATCGCCGACCAGCACCTGATCGTTGGTCTGGCCTTTGACCACGACAAAATGTTTGAAGCCATCTATGTCGAGCAGTACAATGACCGGACGCTTGACCTGGATAAGTTGCCCCGGTTTCAGTTTGAAGCCCTCGGCGCGATAGCCAATGGATTTCAAATAGTTACGCATGTCGAGCATCGAGAAGCCGACCTTTTTGATCTCTTCCTTATTACCCAGGTCCCACATCGCCTTGAACGGTGTCCGCTCACTTGTGGGGCGATCATAATGATAGGTGAGCAAGGTTGCGATCGCTGCAGAACCGCAGCTAAAATCATAGCGTTGACGAATGACCGAACGGAACGGGATATCCCACCAGGTCATCACGCCAACATAATAATCTCCGCCGATAGATTCTCTGGCCAGCCGGACTTCCGCTTGCGCTGCGGAACTGAATAGCAGGCTGGCACTGGACAGAGTCAGTAGTCCGCCCTTCAAGAGGGATTTGAAGCCGCTCTTGAAGGGTGGAAAGGCGGGGCATAGGCCATTTTTTATGGGGGGAGTGAGGGACATGGCCTATACCTTACCTAATCGGTAATGTTGATCGTCACCGCCAGGCCAGCCTGCAGTGCAGACTGTGCGCCGGTGTTGATCACGACATTACCAAGACCGTTGAAACTCGACAAAGAATTGTCCGACAGGTTGACATCGCCAGCGGTAAAATCGCCATTGATCTTGTTGCCGGTATTTTCCGAGTTAAAGGTTTGTTGGTTGATCGCTACTTGTGTGCCGCCACGCAACTCATCGAGCTCGTCGAGCGACATTAGCGGAGATTCAGATTGCTGCGCAGTCGTCGCGGGTGCCTGGGGCGCGGCAGTCTGGTCGGTGACCTGCGCACTCACGTGGGATGCAGTCATCATCAGGGGGGCTGTCATAAGAAGCCAAGAAAGCTTTTTCATCGTCTGTACTCCCGGTTGGGGATGCGGATGTTTGGGGGATGGAGGGGCCGGTTCCATCGGCTGAAACCGGCCCGCCCTTCATCGCTTGGGCGATTAATCGCCGCCACCGCCGCCGGCAGCCGCTTCACCAGCGCCATCACCGAAGTTGATGGAGCCTTGTGCTGCAATGTTGGTTGCAGCCTGGTTGTTGTTGTTGACGCCGGTATTCCATGATTGGTTCAGGATACCCGCAAAAGCTGCGAAGGCATTGCCACGAACATAGTTGTCGCCGCTGTTATAACCCACTGGTGCTGGCGTACCATCTTCACCATCAAGATCGATGAGTTCATCCATCTGAGAGTTGGTGTTGTATGCCGTCAGTGTTTGCGTCGCAATAACAAGGTCGTTGTTGTTGTTGTTATTGCTGTTAATGTCATCCAGCGTGTTCGTGGTGCTGTTGTCTGCTGCCAGATATACATCGAGCAAATCGTTAACAACGACCGCACCATTGTCGGTGTCGGTGACATCGTTATTTTGATTTAGCTGAGCCATGGCGGGGGCGCCAACGGCCAAAGCAGCTGCAGCAGCTGATGCCGCCAATAGTTTAGTCATTTTCATCGGTATTCTCCTTAGGGTCTAAGGCTTCTCATCTTTCCCTGAACAAACAAGGAAGGGGGTAAAGAGGCCCTGTTATGTGCCGCTTCATGCGACATCCCTTTGTTATGCCGATTCGCCTTTTCGCTTGTTGCGATTTGGCAATTGGCAGGAGAATTTTGATTTTTTGACAGAAATCAGGCCGTTTTTGTCAAATATAACGCGCTAGATCGCTTTGAGTTTTCATTGACTGACACCCAAAAACAGCGGGCAACGCACGATGAATATATGAATTCTCGCCGCGCCGCCCGCATGTGAAGATTACAATTCCTACTTTGGCGTTGCCAATATCGCTCGATTTAGAATCCGATCCGCAAGGACAAGCGGACGCCAACGGAAACCTCATCCTTTAACTGTTCTTCCGCGCTGACCTCGCCAGCGAAAAGAAGATTGCCCGTGCCGCTGACCAGCCGTAATCCGCCGAGCCAACCATCGGTCCGGGTATCAGGGGATAGTGTGAAGGCATCACCATCTTCAAACCGCGCGATTGTATCGCCAATTTCGCCGCCGATTATCTGGCGATAACCGCCCTCAGCTTCAACGCGAAACCACACGCCGTCACGTTCGGTATCACCAAAGTTCAACGCGGCGGCCAATGTAGTGTTCAGCGCCAGCTCATCGCTTTCACGCTCTTCAACAATCAGATTAAATGCATCACCGCCTTCGGTTTCTTCATAACCGTCTTCGGACAGATTATAATAGTCGACCGATACGGAAGGACGCAGGGAAACCCGCCCGATGTCCAATTCATAGGCCAAGCCGCCGGCCAGGCTGTACAAATCACCAGACCAATCCGCGACGGCAAAACGCGGCGCTGGCTGATCATCGCCTTCGACTTTTGTTTCGAACCGGCGCTGCGATTCAAAGTCCACCTTGGCATAGGAACCTCTTGCAAAAGCGCGCAAGCCGCCCCAGCGAGCCCGCCAATAGGCGGCAAACTCATATTGGTCGCTATCGACCTCGTTCGCGGCGTCATCATCGCTGTCATTGCTGTTGAGATAACCGAGAGAAATACCGAAATTGCCGATACTACCTGTCTCAATCTCAATACCAGCAGTCGTGCCGAGACCGGTAATATCATAGCTATCAGTCTGACCACGGTCTTTGGACAGATCCCAGACAGTCTGCTGTAACCAGAATCCCCAGCCGCCCTGGTCGCTATAAGGCGCAACCGGATCGGTCAGGAAGCGGGCGGTCGAGCGCGAACCCTGGCTGACCGTCGCAAAAACGCCGCCAGCATGGTCGGGCAGCATCTGCTGGATGGTCTCGTCAAATATCTCTGCCGTCGTGGCATTCAAAAAGCCAGAGGCCACGGCTTCGTCATTGTCGAGCACCTTGAATATCTCGTCGTAAGCACTGGCTTGTGACCGTGTAAGGTTCAACTCCGCTGCGGTCTTGCGTTTGATATCAACCCAGACCGCACCTTCGTCATCGTCACCTGATACGCTGCTCTTAAACATATAGGAAGAGACGACGCCGTCAGACTCCAGATTCTCGCTACCGGTCAGCGTGCCAGCATCGACAATCTGATAACGCCCTTCCGACTCGCTTACGCTGTCCAGATCGATCTCCAACTTTGTACCTTCGTCAAAATTAGCGATGCCCGCGACGCGGAATTGGGTGAAACTTCCGGACCGGCCGTCAATGGTCACGCCAAGCGTACCTTCATCTGTAACATTGAGCGATGTCACATCGACCCCAGCAGTATTGGTTACCACCAAGGTGCCGCCATTGACATTGATCGCGGCGTCTGCCGTTCCTGCAAACGATCCGCGAAACGAAGCGCCGTCTGACACAGTCAAACGATCAGCGCCGCCGCCGAAATCCAATCGCCCGACAACCGAGCCATCAGCAATATCGAAAATATCATTGCCAGCCCCAAAACGGACTTCACCAGCAATGGATGGAGCAGCAGCATCCTCTCTTGCAAACTGCCGCACAGTCGCACCACCATCATTTTCAGACAGATCGATAGCAATAGCTTTGCCGACACCGCTTTTTTCACTGATAGCTTCGATGGTCCCGCTATTTTCGATCAGATTCACGGCGCCAGATCGATCAATAATCGCGCCCGCTGACCCATCCCCCGCTGCTTCGGCACTGATCGTTCGGCTATTGGAAACCGAATCAAGCGAAGCGTTTTCTTCTATCATAATGGCATAGACAGAAGAATTGTCACCATCACCACCACTGGCGCTGATCTCACCATTGTTGGTGATCTTCGGCACGGTTGTAAGATCACCAATACGGATAGCAGTAGCATCGTCATCAGCAGATTGCGCGCGAACGGTCCCATTGATCAGGATGCCACCAGCAATTTCCGTGACCCCGCCGAGTCCGCCGACCACCAAAGCGTTACCAGCGACACCATCATAGACACCGCTGCCCCGCATCGTTCCATTAATTACAATCCCGTTACCGTCTGCTGCGTCACCGGCTACCGCACCGATGGTTACCGTATCACTGGTCGACCCGATCTGCACAGCTGGCGCTTCTCCAAGGGATGTAACGGCTGCATTGCCTTCCTCGTCATCATCAATACCGTCTCCGTCTTCATCATCCTCATCCGGGTCATTATTGGGTGGACGGACATCGAATAATATGCCGCCAGCAATATCGTCTGAAATGGAGAGCGCCGGACCACCTTGCAGCAAATCATCCGCGTCCAGATTGGAAACATCATTAGGCCGTGCTGTGCTGCGATAACCGGTGGTATTAATTTGCCCCTGTATCAACAGAGCGCCACCAACTGGCCCGGTGATTGTTACACCAACAGCATCTTCGCCGCGCGCCGTAACCGAACCGCGTATCGTCACATTGCCTGATACAGCGCCAGCACGAATTCCGACACTGTCATTACCAGTCACAGTTATGGTCCCGCTTTGGTTGAGCGAGCCGGTCAGCGGACCTTCCAGTGATATAGCAGCGCTGTTATTGCCTTCTATTGTAATTGTTCCGCTATTGACCACTGAACCGTTGAGCGCACCCAATGTCCGGATACCAAAACGGTCGCGACCTTGTGCGAAGGGTCCGTCAAGATCTCCGTCGTCATCCGTATCCTCTGGCGTGAAATCTTCATCCATCACTATCGAACCGCTATTGGTGATGGTGGCCGAGCGCCCGGCCTCTGCCACGATACCGCTTGCACCATTGGATCCGGTAATTTGAACCGTTCCCTGATTGGTCACATCATGATCGCTGTTTACGGTCACGGCCGTTCCACTGGTTGGCCGGATGGAACCCTGGTTCGTTATCCGAATGTCATCATTATCCGTGCCTGTTGCAATCGGTGTTGTACGGGCGGTGCTGATCTCTGTATCAGCATGAACCGGACCAGCGGCTATCAACATAATCGGAGTGAGACTGGTACAGGCGAGAAATTTGCGCATCGGGGTTCCTTGTTGAAAATCTAACTTGGGATATTCGACAAGACGTCACCAATCGGGACGAACCGTAAGGCGGAAAAATGCATGAGGCATGATTTCCGATTAGCGATTTGTAATCGTTGCTTTTTAAAGCTGGCGGCTGGACCCGTTTAGAATTTGGCGTCGAAACCAATTCTTATGGTGCGCGGACGTAGCGGCGTGATCTGGTCGCCGAATGGCAACGTAAAGGGCGATCCCAAGGCAAAGCGATTACCGGTCGCATTAAAAACATTGGATGCTTCGAGCCAGATAGACCGCCGGCCGAAATCAAGGCTGGCCGACAGACCCGTATCGATGAAATCGCCTTGTTTCACATCCAATATAGGACCGATACCTAGACGCGATTCCCCGATATAACGTCCCCAAGCAGATAGCGAGAGATCCAAATCGTCGGATAGGGCGCTGGTATATCCAATTGCCATTCGGCCTGAAAAATCTGACACATTGGGGAGATTGTTGCTCTGAACGAATACCGCCCCTTCCGGCAGCTCATCGGCAAATTCAGCTTCGGGTTCACCGACGACAACGGTTTCCGCCGGCTCGGTCAAACGGCTATTGGACCAAATGGCACTTGCCTCAATCGACAAGCCGGGCAGCGGCCGCCAGTTCATTGTACCATCGATGGTCCATATCCGGCCGCGCCCGATATTCAACGTGCCGGGCAAGCCATCATTACCAATCAAGTCCGCCTGAATGTCGTCCCATTTGGTATGCGCCACAGAGATACCGGCATCGAAACCGGTCTCGCCGCCACTGCTGAAAACCAACCCAGCCTCGATCGCGGCAACCTTGTCATTGCGGAACCGTTCCACCTGATCGTCACGCACAGCAATACCGGCGGCGCGAAAACCTTCCTGATAGCGCACATGACCGGTCAGGCCTTTTGCAACCTGATACTGCACTCCAAAGGACGGCAGAAAATCAGTCTGGTTTCGCTTCGAGCCGGTGTCCAACGCAACCAGCGCAAAGGTCGGCAAATCCATTGCTTTTCCATCCAGCCACACGTGACTGATCCGGCCACCGACATTCACCATCAATCTGTTTGACAGTGGCCAGGTAATTTCACCAAAAGCCGTCGCTTCGTTCGTCTCATTTTCTATCCCGGCAATGCCATTGTTAAAGAATTCACTCTCCACGGATCGCCTGATCCGATAGCGGTTATTGACCAGACTGGTCCCCAAGAACCAGCTACCGCCATTATCCAGGGATCGGGACAACCGCGTCTCCGATGTGAAAAGCCGGATATTTCCGCGCTGACGAAACAAACCAGGCTGTTCAGGGAAAAACGGTTCAAACGCCGGTAGCGTTAGATCAAATGTCTCAGATACTTTCTGATCCACAACATTTATTGCCGTGATCAGCTCCATTTCATCCCATTGTTTACGAACAACCAGCTGACCAAGCGCAAATCGATTACGATAGGGTTGCGCAAACGGTGTTGCGCGATCGAGCTTGTCACCTTCCCGGTCTGCATATTGGCCATCGCGTCCGTCAATTTCCTGTCCGGCTGCCATGACGTCCACCGTCCACCCCGCACCGGGATCCGCGCGAAACATGAACCGCCCACCTATGGTATCCATCCGGTTGACATCTTTCAGGCCGCGCCGCCGATCATCAATATAACCGCCTTGGCGGCCGCCATAGATTGACGTGCGAATGCCCATGGAGCCATCGATCAATGGAATATTGAAAGTGGCATTGGCATCTGCTGATGGATCGCCATGTTGCGTGGCGGCAAATGCAAGCGATGCTTTTCCGCTCACCTCATTAAGCTGCACCGCATTGGGTACCATTTTAATAACTCCGCCCAGCGTACCAGCCCCGAAACGAGTACCTTGCGGCCCTTGATAAACTTCGATGCGGTTCAGGTCGATTAGCCGCAAATCCGGATCCGGCGCGTTATAGTTGAGCCGTGCTTCACCGAGATATTGACCAGAAACGGCTTGATTGGGCCCATTGAAACTGGAATCGGCGATACCGCGGATAAACAGACGATTGCGCCCCGGACCCAATTGCGTCGAACTAAGACTGGGTAGCGTTTCCAACAGGGCGTCCGTGCCCCGAACTTCTGCAGATGGCCCTATATCATCCAATGATAACGACAGGCGGCTGCCTGCGGCATCGGTTTGAATATTATTGTGTACAAGCTGCCCCGTTACCACAATTTCGGGATGGATAACTGGCGGCGATGGCAATGGCTTTGCCGCTGCATAGGCACGTCTTTTCTCTTTTCGTTTGGCGCGCTTATTGCGTTTGGGTATTGCTACAATTCGCCAGTGGCGGGCGTCGACTCGCTGAGGCCTAGTGCCGCTTCCGGCCAGCAAACGAGTCAGCGCTTGATGGGAAGTCATCCGGCCTTTGATGCCCGGAACGCGCCGTGCACCCATGCGCGGATCAGCAAGACCAATGCTTATTCCTGCTTGTTCCCCAAGCACAAAAATCGCAGAGTCGAGACGACCTGCGGCAATATTCACTTCAACCTGACTGTCGGCATGAGCAGGTGCAGCAATGGCAACACCCAATACAGCGGCCGCTATACTGTTATGGTACCGCATCATCCCCGATCAAAATCCAACCCTTTCCTTGTTTTTTTGCTTGAACACCGAGCACTGCCGCAATCGGTTCCATATTTTGCGCATCGCCATCGCTGATCTGGATCACACCGCTAAACGGACGTGCTGCAATACGCTCTGACACTGTAATATCGGCCCCGAGGTTTCGGCCCAGCGCCTCGGCAACTTCGTTCATCGTTTCGCCGGCAAAGCTGAGACGACCGGTTCGCCATGCACCGACTTGTTGAACAGCAACAGTCGAAACAGTCGCTCGGCTTTCTGGGGTCGGGCGATACAAACGCTTTCCCGCCGCCAGACTGACATTCTCACGGTCCGGGTTAAAGATGACCAAACCCTCTGAAACAGCAACATCAAGAGTTTGAGCGTTGCTAATGACATTAAACTCTGTGCCAGCATCGACGAGGCGAATATCGGCCGTATCAACAATGAAAGGTCTGTCATCATCATGGACCACCGTAAATAGCGCCTCCCCATGTTCTAATCGCGCATAGCGTGGCTTTTTGTGATCCAATGCAATTTTTGTATCACCATTTAGCGAGATTTTACTGCCATCGGGAAGGGCCACAATTTCGCGCTGACCCGGGGCTGTTATGATGTCATAAGGTTGCGGCATCTGCGTCCACATTCCGGCGCTCACCGCAACAACCAATGATGCCGCAATCGCTCCAAACAATACGCGCCGACGATTCGGCTCTATGCCAGGTGCCACAAACTCGTCATTGGCTGGCTGGGGAGGAACCGTTGCACTTTCGTTATTTGATACAGCATCTTCTATGAGATCAACATATTGGTCTTCCGCGCTGAGCAGTTGCTCATAGGCCTTGTTGTGCAGCGGGTCTGCTTCCAGCCACAGGGTAAAGTCCTCCCAATCAGCAAAATCAGCGGAGCGCGTGCGGATTGCCCAGGCAACAGCCTGATCCCGGATAATGTCGTATTTATCAGCCATAATTTATGTCCCGAAATATAGACGTCGCCACCATCTGGATCCCGCATCCAACTCGCATCACAGTCATACCTCCTCCCCGTCTTTCCATGCAGCCAATGCGCGATAAGCTTTCTGCAAATCCTTCTCGACCGCACTCAAGCTGATCCCCAATTCCTCGGCTATCTGGCGTTGACCGATACCATCGATACGAAAGCGGCGAAAAATGCCGAATACGCGTGGACCTTCCTTCCCAATGCGTTCCTCGACAGCCGCTAGCTGTTGGTTAGCGATTAGTGCACGGTCGGGAAGCGGCAGATCAGAAGCATCCCCGGTTCCTCGATTAATATCGCTCCAGTCATTGTCCCGCTGCCGTGCGCGCTCATCCTTGCGATAGCGGTCATGCATGGCATTATTGGCGGCGCGATACAGGTAAGGCACTGGGTTGGTGACATTACTGTCATCCGTGTCGGACAGCTTAAGCCATAGGTCCTGCAAGATATCCTCGGCATTGTCGCCCGCTCCACGCGCGCGCAAAAAACGCAAAAGTGCATCGCGCTGCGCAAGGAAAACAGTCTGAAGTTTCTGATACTTCATAGGTCGAAGAATCTCTGTGCTCAGGGGACGGCGGGCCTTAATGAACGGAGAGACATCATTCTGCAAGCCCTGATACGTGCGAATAGTTTTTCTAGCATAGCCTATTTTACAACTGAATCATCGTATTATTTTACACATGGATACAATGACTTTTCTCGCTTTTGAAAAAAGTTTGAAAAAATTTTGCGGGTTTCGGGATGTGACAACGTCTCAATTATCGGACCCATCCCGAACCCTGCGGGTCCTATTTTCCGAATCTTTCCCCGAAGATCGGAAGCCGGGGGAAGATGGAGATTGATCTTCCCCCGGACCTTATTCGGGCACATTTTTCAGGAGCAATCACATTGAAGCGTTTGGGACTTTTTTTGCTGTCAATCTTGCTCACCGGCTGTGCGTCATCAACGGTCGGGCGAGAATATGCTAACCAGCGCGAAATGATCTTCGTTCCGCCCATCGATATTTACGAGACGACAAATTGCATTTCTCTCAATCAGGTCCGCTCAACCAAAGTTATTGATCGTATCGGAATCGCTTATGAGATGCCTAATCAGAAGGTCTGGTTAAATCGACCGAAATGGGGTGCTGCAACCCTCGATGATGACCTAGTGATGGTTACACAAAATGGTAGCAACAGGCTCTGTTCAGGCGACATTGTTCGCTTTCTCGATAGTTCGCCTGTCGGATATCGTGGTGCCATAGCTTTGGGACCATTTATTAGCTATTCTAGCGATCAATAACCGCCTATCCTGGCGAGCCTATGATCTCGCTTCGCAACAATGAAATTAGCCTCATCGTCAATCCATTGCGTGGTGGCGGAATCCTGAAATTTGATTGGCGAGGCGAGGCGATATTCTGGCCGGCTCGAGATGATGATTGCGACCCGCTTGGACTAGCAAATTTTGTTCTGGTGCCTTTTTCCAATCGGATCGCAAACGGGCAATTTTCATTCGATGGCACATCTGTCAATATACCGCCCAATCATCCGCCTGCATCGTCCATCCATGCCATCCATGGCCATGGATGGACCGAGGCTTGGGAAGTTATTGCACAATCGAACGATATGTTGCACCTGCGCTACCAGCATATTGCCGACAGCTGGCCCTGGGATTATGTCGCTGAACAGCAAATCGCGCTGACCGCAGACGGCTATATCCATGGTGTGTCCCTTACCAATGCAAGCCAGAGCAACATGCCGGCAGGTCTGGGTCTGCACCCTTATTTTCCGCGCGCCGGTGCCAGATTACACACCGTTTTTGGCGGCGTATGGGATGTAACAGAGGATGGTCTTCCGACCGATTGGTTTGTTTGCACCGGTTCCTATGACCTCTCGGCAGATCATCCGGTCGACACGGTTTTTACGGGCCGTAAAAGTGCCTTGGAATTTGAGTGGCCAAGCCACAGGCTCACTATGACGCCGAATGCAGACCTACCCGAAACGCATATCTATGCGCCCGAGGGAGAAGATTATTTCTGCGTCGAGCCGGTAAGCCACATGACGGACGCGATCAATCGCGGTGGTTTGAAGATACTCGCACCTGGCGAAAGCTGGTCAACGCAAGTCGCATTTTCGGTAACACCGAAAGTCAGCGTGCCGAAATAGCCGCAGCGGCGAGCGCCAGCTGTTTGACATGATTAAAATCCCGTGTCCACTTGGGTACAATCCAGCTACCGCCAACACAGAGTACCGCATCAAGAGCCAGCCAATCGCCTGCGGTTTTGGCATTGATTCCGCCAGTTGGACAGAACAGGCAATCCTTAAACGGGCCAGCGATTGCTTTTAAAGCCGCCGTACCGCCAGATGCTTCGGCAGGGAAAAATTTAAAATGCTTCAACCCCATGTCCATACCGCGCATGATATCGCTGGCGTTCGAAATACCAGGAAGAAGCGGCGCATCACGCTTAAATGCGGACTCGACCAGGGCTTCGGTCAGGCCGGGTGATACGATAAATTCAGAACCAGCATCTATTGCAGAACTCAGATGAGCATCGTTTAACACCGTACCGGCGCCGACAATAGCGCCTTCAACCTTTTTCATCTCGGCAATGGCCTCGAGCGCGCAATCTGTGCGCAAGGTGACTTCCAATATGGGAAGCCCGCCAGCCACCAAGGCCTCGGCAATGGGACGTGCCGTCGAAACATCTTCGATAACCAGCACGGGTATCACCGGGGCGGAACGCATGATTTTCTCAATCGGTTTCAAAGCTCATGCTCCTGTAAAAAAGCCGATGCAGCGCCAAAAAGACCTGGCTGAGGGTGGCTTAATAGTTTGACCGGAATATTTTGCATAACCGCTTCAAACCGCCCTTTGGCTACAAACCGTTCGCAAAACCCCGATTGTGGAAGAATGTCAGCGATCCGTGCACCCAGACCACCACCGATCACCACCGCCTTCGCCCCTTGCGCCAAAGCGAGGTCACCAGCAATCGCACCTAGGCTCAGGCAGAATCTGTCAAGCGCAGCAGCGGCAAGACTGTCCTTTCCTTCCAGTGCCATTTCCCAAAGCTCACGGTCATCAACCAATGCCGCTGCCTTGCCTTCAAGGCTGGATAGAACTTCATGAATAGCAACCAGACCGGGACCGGAAACAATTCGCTCCACAGAAACCCGGCGATATTTTTGCCGCAACTTCTGTAAAATCGTATCTTCTATGCTGTCCAGCGGCGCGAAATCAGTATGGCCGCCTTCGGTTTCGATAACGTGATAACGATCTTTCGTCCGCAGCAACTGTACGGCGCCCAGGCCGGTACCGGGACCAAAAATCGATATCGGTCCGGTCGCAGGCAACGGCTCGTTGGGGCCGCAGCAATGGACAAGATTATTACCGTTGAGATGCGCCACCGCATGCGCGACGGCACCGAAGTCGTTTATCAAGGTAAAACGATCCAGCCCCAGCTTTGATGGAATGGCGTGCGGCCGCACGATCCACGGATTATTGGTAAAGCGCAAAAGTTCTCCGCCGACAGGACCCGCAACCGCAATCGCACCATCTTTAGGCAGCGCGCGACCGATCTGGTCCGCATAGGCTTCCCAGGCGGTTTGCAGGCTGGCATGTTCAGCGCTTTTCATCACTACCTGATCGGTCAGCGCCTCGACATGATGACCATCCACCTGAGCAATCGCAAATCGCGCATGGGTGCCGCCAATATCGGCTGTCACAATTTCCTGAGTCAAATCTACAATCCCGCCTGGTTGAGCATGGCTGACGCCCCTGCTTCTGCATTGTCAGATAGATTGCGCATCAGCGCGAATAGTTCCCGGCCCGTGCCAGCGCTCTCAACCGGTGTTTCGGCAAGCGACCGTGCTTGCCATTCTGCTTCGTCAACCAAGGCAGTCAACTCGCCGGTTTTGGCGCAGATACGAACGATATCGCCATCCTGCAATTTTGCCAAAGGTCCGCCGTCTTTCGCCTCTGGCCAGCAGTGGATCGCCGCGGGAACCTTGCCGCTGGCCCCCGACATACGTCCATCGGTGAGCAATGCGACCTTGTGACCGCGATCTTGTAAGACACCCATGGGCGGGGTGAGCTTATGGAGTTCCGGCATGCCATTGGCGCGCGGCCCCTGAAAGCGGACGACGATGATGACATCGCGGTCCAGTTCGCCAGCATCAAAGGCGGTTTTGATATCATTTTGATCCGCAAAGACGCGGACCGGCGCTTCGACAGTCAATCGGCTGGGATCAACGGCGCTGGTTTTTATCGCCGCGCGGCCCAAATTGCCGGTCAACAATCGCATCCCGCCATCGGGCGAAAACGGATCGGACACCGGACGGAGGATCTCGTCATTGCGGCTTTCCGATGGCGCAGCGCTCCAGCCCGCCTTGTCGCCATCCAGCACCGCTTCTTTTGCGTAAGCATCCATATCATTTCCCGCGACGGTCAAGATATCACGATGCAACAGGCCCGCATCCAGCAGTTCGCGGATCACGAACGCCATCCCGCCCGCCGCGTGGAAATGATTCACATCGGCAGAGCCATTTGGATAGATGCGGGTTACCAGCGGAACCACCGCCGACAGCGCATCAAAATCTTCCCAGTCGATGATTATCCCGGCCGCCCTTGCAATGGCTGGCAAATGGATCAGGTGATTGGTCGAACCGCCCGTGGCCAAAAGCCCCACCGCCGCGTTTACAATCGCCTTTTCATCGATACAGCGCCCCAGCGGACGATAGTCATTGCCCGCTTTTCCAATGGCGGAAAGCTGGTGCACCGCCGCGCGGGTCAGTTCCTGCCGCAACTTGGTACCCGGATTGACAAAGGCTGCGCCGGGAACATGCAGCCCCATCATTTCCATCATCATCTGATTGGAATTGGCGGTGCCATAGAAGGTGCAGGTGCCCGCGCCGTGATAGCTCGCCGCTTCCGCTTCCAGAAGCTCGTCCTTGGTCGCCTTGCCCTCGGCATAGAGCTGACGCACGCGCTGCTTTTCCTTGTTGGCAAGGCCTGATGGCATGGGTCCAGCGGGAACCAATATCGTCGGCAGATGACCAAAGCGCAGGGCACCGATCAGCAGACCCGGCACGATCTTATCGCAAATGCCGAGCAGCAACGTGCCTTCAAACATGCCGTGGCTGAGACCGATGGCGGTACCCATCGCGATGTTATCGCGGCTGAACAGGCTTAGCTCCATGCCCAATTGGCCCTGCGTAACGCCATCGCACATCGCCGGAACGCCGCCTGCGACCTGAGCCGTAGCGCCTGCTTCGCGCGCGAAAATCTTGATCTGTTCGGGATAGCGACCATAGGGCTGATGCGCCGATAACATATCATTATAGGCGGTGACGATACCGATATTCATCGCCGCGCCGGAACGAATGGCAGGCTTGTCGTCGCCGCTGGCTGCGAAACCGTGGGCGAGATTGCCGCAGGACAGGTTGGGCCGATGAACGCCCTTGTCACCTTCACGATCGACCAAATCAAGATAAGCCGCGCGCGATGTTTTGCTGCGCTCGATAATGCGGCTCGTTACCGCGTCCAGAGTGGGGTGCAGGCTTATGACTCGCTCCAAAAAATTGTTATCGGGCAGGAAGCCGCCTTGATCAGCTTTGCAATCGGCAAATCATGCTCTTCCTTGATTGCTTGTTCCAATATAGTTTTCTTATCGGCTCCGCGCACGACAATAATTATGGCATTGGTGTCGATGAGCGCAGCCATGTTGAGGCTGAGCCTCTCGAAAGGCGCCTCTGGCGGCAGCGGGTCAGGCACGGTTCGAACAACCAGAGGACTGGCTTCATCACCCTGCACCGGTGCTTTCATGGTCGGAAACAGCGAAGCAATATGCCCGTCCGCCCCCATGCCGACCCAGACAAGATCAGCGCGCGGCGGGGTCATGCCCTCCGTCAGATCGATCAGTTTGGCGTCACTGTCCGCAAAGGCTTTGGTAAGCTTGCCGAAATTGCTGGCCTCATGATCTTTCGCGACGATCCGGTCGTCGGTCAGGATCAAGGAAAGCTCACTCCACGGCAGATCCATAGTCGATAGTTTATCGAATATCGCCACGGGTGTGCTGCCTCCGGGAACAGCCAACAGACGAGCGCCTTGACGCTCAATTGCCGCCGCAAGATGCGCAGCGACCGCCACGGCATCGGCATGGTCCGCCCAAGTGATATTTGCAGATATAGCGGCGTCACTCATGCCAGCTCACTCCATCCCGCTCGGTCAAGGCAATCGCGGCAGAGGGTCCCCAGCTGCCGGCGCCATAGCTTTTCGGTGCGACCGCATGGTCGCTCCAGATCTTCCGGATGGCATCGACCCAGGACCATTGCGCCTCAACCTCGTCGCGGCGGACGAACAGAGTCTGATCACCCTCAATCAGGTCGAGCAACAATCGCTCATAAGCAATGCGGCGACGGGCGCTGGCAAAGGCCTGTGTCAGAGACAGGTCGAGCGGCACCTCGCGTAGGACAATGCCATCGCGGTCGAGACCCGGCTCTTTCGCCATGACTTGCAGGCGAACATATTCTTCCGGCTGCAACCGAATGACGAGGCGGTTGGCAATCGGTTTACCCGAGCGGTCACCAAAAATGCTGTGTGGTACGTCCTTAAACTGGATGACGACTTCACTCCGTCGTTCGGCCAGACGTTTCCCGGTACGCAGGTAAAAAGGCACGCCCTGCCAGCGCCAATTGTCGACATGGGCTTTCAGCGCCACGAAAGTTTCCGTGTTCGATTGGTCGCCCAAATCGGTCAGATATCCCTCGACCGCTGCGCCATTTACCGCACCGGCTTCATATTGGCCGGTGACGACTTCCGCCGGGTCGAGCGCGCGCAGTGAGCGCAGCACTTTGACTTTTTCATCGCGAATGGCGGTTGCGTCATAATTGGCTGGCGGCTCCATCGCGGTAATCGCCAATAGCTGCAACATGTGGTTCTGCACCATATCGCGCAAAGCGCCGGTATCATCGTAAAAGCCGTGCCGTCCTTCTAGACCGACGACTTCCGAAACGGTGATCTGGACATGATCAATACCGCCCGCATTCCACAGCGGTTCAAACATCATATTGGCGAAACGCAGCGCCAATATATTCTGCACGGTTTCCTTGCCGAGATAGTGGTCGATCCGGAAAATCCGGTCTTCGGGAAACGCAGCGGCCACCGCATCATTAATCTCGGTCGAGGACGCAAAATCATTGCCCAGCGGTTTTTCCAGCCCGATGCGGACATTGTCGCCGGCCAATCCAGCCGATTGCAGCCCTTTGATAGTCGGCTCGAACAGGAATGGCGCGGTAGACAGAAAGATCGACATGCCAGAGGAAATGTCGCCAAGCTTTTCGGCCAGATCCGCAAAGCCTTCGGTCTTGGACGCATCAAGTGGCTGATAGAACAGCCGCTCTAGAAACTGAGCGATATCAGCGGCATTTTTGCGTTCTTCGGGGAGAAACTCGTGCAGCGCCTCACCGATCATATCACGATATTCTGCGTCGTTCAGGCCGCTGCGTGCGGTGCCAAATATCCGTAAATCCTTGGCAATCAGGCCGTCCGCGTGCAACGCATAGAGCGACGGCAACAGCATACGCCGCGCCAAGTCACCAGTGGCCCCGAAAAGAAGCAATGTGTTGGATGGATGGGAATTCAACAAATTTCTATTTTCCCTGTTGGCGACGCATTTCCTATAGAGATGCTGCGCTCATGAAAATGCCCATGAAGCAAGATTGAAGAGCCATTTCTTTTAATCGGCATCGGCAACCTGTCAACGTTGTCTCGCTTGCAAAAACTGCAGTTTGATGACTGAATTCGTATACCAGAGCTGCGGCCCGAACACAGACCGCAGCTCCCGCAATTCCAAATGGATCAGCCCTCCATTTCCTCCAGTTCCTTGCCGCGGGTCTCTTTGACCATCTTGTAAACAAAGAAGACCGAGATTGCCGCGCAAAGCGCATAGAAACCATAGGCACCAGCCAGGCCAATGCTGACCAGCATGATCGGAAACGCCATGGTGATACCAAAGTTGGACAACCATTGCGCCAGGCCGCTGACTGCGAGACCGGATCCGCGAATCTGGTTCGGGAACATCTCACCCAGCATGACCCACATGACCGGACCCCAGCTGAAGTTGAACAAGGCCGCATAGGCATTGGCACTGATCAACGCGATCGTGCCGGCATTGTCAGACAATACCAACTGGCCATCGACAATAGACCCGCTGGAAAAGGCGACCGCCATAATGCCCAGCGTCACTGCCATCCCGGCCGACCCGATGATCAGCAAGGGCTTGCGGCCGATTTTATCAATCAAGGCAATGGCCGCGAGACAAGCGATGATCGACAATGATCCGCTCAAGATATTGATCAACAGCGCATCATTCTCACTGAAACCAACCGCCTGCCAAAGCACGGCGCCATAATAGAAGACGATATTAATCCCGACCAGCTGCTGGAAAGTCGCAAGGCCGATACCAACCCACACAATTGTCCGAACCTTGCCGGTTGTCTTGTCCATTAAGTCGGAGAATTTCGGCGCATGGTCATCGGCCAGAGAGGCTCTGATCTCTTTGACTTTTGATGCGGCCGCGTCACTGCCGAATAAGCGCGTGAGCACGCCTTCCGCTTGCGCATCACGGCCTTTAACGACCAGAAAACGGGGACTTTCGGGAATCGCCAACAGTGCTAGCAGGAATATTGTCGCCGGGATCATTTCAATCCAGAACATCCAGCGCCAAGCTTCATAGCCCATCCAGAAAGCATTGGTCGATGCACCGGCAGAAGCTGCCAGCAAATAGTTGGAGAGGAAAGCCGCCGTCAGACCGATGATGATCATGATCTGCTGAATGCTCGACAAGCGGCCACGCATTGATGCTGGCGTGACTTCGCTGACATAGGCCGGTGCGGTTACACTCGCTGCGCCTACAGCCAGACCACCAAGGATGCGATAAATCACAAACTCGATTGATGACCCGGCAATACCCGATCCAAACGCGCTGATGATAAAGAACAGAGCCGCAACGAGCAGCAGGTTCCGCCGTCCGAACATATCGGACAACTTACCCGCTGCAAAAGCGCCAGCCGCACAGCCGAGCAACATGGAGGCGACATTGAAGCCCGTGCCGACGCTGTCAGAATTAAACGCAGCTCTCAGGCCATCGACGGTGCCGTTGATAACTCCGCTGTCATAGCCAAATAGAAATCCGCCAATGGTCGCGATCGACACGATTAGCGCGATGAACCCCATATTCGTCTGTTCATTTTCATGCGTCTGCATGGATTAATCCTCCCCTTCCCTTAAAAATAGACAACGTTGACTTCTCTCGTCGTAAGTTGCCGCACTATGTTTTTACGTCCTAAAATCTATGCTGAAACTTCGGCTTTTGCGGGTCCGGCGGACTCGCGCGTTACCAGATGATGGTCGAGAAATATCGGTTTGGACCGTTCGCCTGATTGGAATGTTTGATCGGTCAAAAGGCCGACCGCTTCCGAAACCAAGTCGGCAATCGGCTGGTTCACCGTGGTCAATTGCGGACTGATCACCGCAGCGACCTGCGTATTGTCAAAGCCGACAACCGAAAGGTCGTTTGGTACATGAAGATTACGGCGATAGGCAGCCGCGATAGCCGCTGCCGCCATGTCATCATTGCTGGCAAAAATCGCCGTTGGTGGATCAGCTAAATCCAGCAGCTTCTCAGCACCCGTTAAACCTGAGGTCCAAGAAAATTCGCCTTCCTCAACCAGCACCGGATCGCTATCAATCTGCGCTGCTCGTAGGGCTTTTAAATATCCCTGATACCGTTTCTCAGACGCGCTATGATCGGGATGTCCTTTGATAAAGCCTATCCGCTTGTGCCCAAGCGCGATGAGATGATCCGTCATCTCCTGCGCAGCAATTTGATTGTCAATATTGACGGAAGCCTGCTTCTCATCGGCGCAGCGCGGGGTAACCATGACATAACGGATTTTCTTGCAATCAAGCATTTCTATCAGCTCTGGATCGTCGCATAAAGGCGGTGTGATGACCAAACCTACCGGTGAGGTATTGTCGATCAATGCCTCAATATCACTCAGGCCACCTTCGCATTCCTCCATGATCAGATGCATCCCGCTTTTGTGGCAACGCTGCAGAGCCCCGAGATGAACGCTTTCAATATAACTACGGCTGGGGTTCTGGACGAGAAGTGCAATTATTTGCGGCCCCCCAACCCGAAGACTGCGCGCCGCTGCATTCAACTTGTAGTTCAACCTAGCGGCGGCATCAAAAACAAGCTGACGGGTTTCCTCCCGCACATTTCTCTCACCATTCAGCACGCGCGACACAGTCTTGAATGACACGCCAGCATCTTTGGCGACATCAATCATGGTCGCCCGTTGCTCCGGCTTTCGGGTTTCGCTATGGTTCAAACCGCATCCTTCCTAGCGAGCGCTGTTCATCGTCAGCCTTTGTGTAGGCATGCCGAATGGCACAAAATAACGCCTTTGACAAGGTTGTCATTCTTATTGTTCGGCTCTCCAAGAAAATCGAACGGAACCCCATTCAGCTTGCTAGCAAACCAATGACATGACTTTGAAAGATCAGCAGTTTTCTCAACAAATACCTTAAAAGCAGCATCGACTGGGGCTGTGTAACCAGTTATGCCCTTGGCACGAACAACAGAAAACTGTTCCGTTCAAAGGTTGAGGAAAAACCGGCATGTCGAAGAAATTATTGCTCCTAGCTGTTATCGTTGCGGCGATATTTGCGTTTTTTCACTATGATCTGGGTTCCCAGCTCACGCTAGAAAATCTGAAGGCGCAGCAAGACGCAATAGACGCGCAATATCGCGCCAATCCGGTACTCATTATCGGTATATTCTTCCTGATCTATGTGGCGGTAACGGCGCTTTCCATACCGGGAGCTGCGGTGATGACACTCGCCGCTGGGGCGCTTTTTGGCGTTTTGGTCGGCACAATTGTTGTGTCCTTTGCCTCGACCATCGGCGCTACCATTGCATTTCTCACCTCGCGTTATCTGCTTGGCGATTGGGTGGAAAATAAATTTGGCCAACGGCTCAAAAAGATCAATGAAGGTATAAAGCGCGATGGTGCCTTTTACCTGATTTCGATAAGGCTCGTTCCTGCCTTCCCTTTCTTTGTAGTCAATATGCTGATGGGTTTGACCAAAATCCGTGTCAGCACTTATTTTTTCGCCAGTCAGATCGGCATGCTCGCCGGCACCATCGTATTTGTTAATGCCGGGACGCAATTGTCGCAGGTTAACTCGGTTGGCGAAGTCTTTTCACTGCCTGTCATCGGCTCTTTCGTTCTGCTCGCCATATTCCCCTGGATCGCAAAGGGCATCATCAGCGTCCTGAAAAACCGGAAAATCTACAAGGGATGGACCAGGCCGAAGAAATTTGATCGCAACCTGATCGTCATCGGCGCAGGTTCTGGCGGCCTCGTTTCCTCGCTGATCGCTGCGACAATCAACGCCAAGGTCACCTTGATTGAATCCGGCAAAATGGGCGGTGACTGCCTGAACTATGGCTGTGTCCCCTCGAAGGCACTCATCAAAAGCGCAAAAGTCGCCGAACAGATGCAGCATGCTGATCGCTATGGTCTTACCGCTACCAAGCCGGCCATTGATTTCAAAAATGTAATCTCTCGAGTCGAAGACATAATCAAAACCATCGAACCCCATGACAGCGTCGAACGGTTTGAAGGCCTCGGCGTGGATGTGGTACAAGGCTATGCCCGGTTAACCGATCCCTGGACGGTCGAGATTGAGCGCAATGACGGCGGCTCCCAAACACTGACCGGCAAAGCGATTGTTCTCGCAACCGGCGCGCGGCCATTTGTTCCGCCCCTCCCTGGTCTGGAAGATACGGGATATCTGACTAGTGACACGCTATGGGAAGAAATGGCGAAACGTGATGTTGTCCCGGAAAAAATGATCGTGCTTGGCGGCGGCCCAATTGGCTGTGAGCTCTCGCAATCCTTTGCGCGGCTGGGCAGCAACGTGACCCTGATCGAAATGGCGGACCGCATCATGGGCATAGAAGACGAGGATGTGTCCGAAATCGCGGCCAAGGCGCTGACCGATTCTGGCGTTACCCTGCTCTGCAACCATAAAGCGCTGCGCACCGAAATGCAGAATGGCACGAAGATGATCATCGTCGAGAATGACAGCGGCGAGCAGGCCCTGCCCTTTGATGACCTTCTGATCGCTGTTGGTCGCGCGGCGCGGCTCGAAGGCTTTGGTCTTGAAGAGCTTGGCGTAGAAACCGACCGGACGCTGGTGACCAACGATCATCTTCAGGCTACTTTCCCGCATATCTATGCGGCTGGCGACGTAGCCGGTCCTTATCAGCTGACCCACAACGCTTCGCATCAGGCCTGGTTTGCGACGGTTAACGCGCTGTTCGGTCGCTACAAAAAGTTCAAGCCTAGCTATGAATTCCTGCCATGGACGACATTCCTTGATCCCGAAATCGCGCATGTTGGTTTGAACGAGCAGGAAGCAGAGAAAGAGGGCATTGAATATGAGATCACCAAATATGGCCTTGATGATCTCGACCGCGCCATTGCCGACAGCGCCACCGAAGGTTTTGTCAAAGTCCTGACACCTCCTGGCAAGGATCGGATTTTGGGCGTCACCATAGTTGGGCAAAATGCCGGGGAACTGCTCACAGAATATGTGCTCGCGATGAAACATGGCCTGGGCCTCGGCAAGATTTTGGGTACGATCCATACCTATCCAACCATGGCAGAGGCGAATAAATTTGCCGCTGGCGAGTGGCGCAAAAAGCACAAGCCGGAATGGGCGCTGAAATGGCTGGAACGCTATTTCAATTGGGCGCGGAGTTAGACCGGAGAGCCACGAAGTTCACAAAGTTCACAATGTCCTTTTGAAGTTTTTTTCGCGCGAAGGCGCGAAGACGCAAAGACATTGCGGCAGCCGATAAAAAGCTTCTCTAAGGAGACTATCTTCGCTGCTTCGCGCCTTCGCGCGATCAAAAATATGACCGGAGCATAATGTTCAAAAATCAAGAAGGAGCTGCTCCAAATTACCATGGTTTCGGTAATGTAGGAAAGCGGATAATACAAACCGCTAACGTTCAATCACGGAAACTCATCCATGCTAGCACGGTCCGCTGCAGCACCGTCACCACGCACAGCCCCGCGAAAATATAGGCTAGCGCAGCGAAATGCATCGGGAAGAGGCACATGATCAGGAAGAACGTGATCGTCTCGCCGCCCTCCGCAATTCCCGTGCTGTAAAAGAAGCTCTTTTCACCATGAGCGCTGGTCTCGGCTCCCTGTTCGGCAGCGGTGACGGCAAAGGCGAGGAAGCTGATCCCGGTAATTGTGAACGCGGCTACCAGCATTAACGCGGGCAGTGAATTAGCCGGATCGGCAATACCAAAGGCCAGCGGAATCGACACATAAAAGATGAAATCGCAGACAATATCGAGATAACCGCCAAAGGCTGTCTTTTTTGTGGCGCGCGCTACAGCGCCATCAAGACCGTCCAATATCCGGCCAATCACTACCAGTGCCAAGGCCCAACCATAATGCTCTTGTGACACAGCATAGGCGCCGCCCAGGCCGAAACCGAGACCCAACAAGGTGATGCTGTTGGCGGTGAAGCCAATCCGCGCCAAAGCGCGACCAACCGCATTAAGCGGCGGATCAATCAGCGGCCGGATTTTGGCATCAAACATGATGAAAAGACCTTAAACCCATGTGATGATCCCGATGACTGCCCCGGTCATTGCGGTCGCACAATTTCCGGCGAACCAGCTTTTCATCCCCAGTCCCGCAACTTCCGCACGGCGCTCCGGACATAGCGTGCCGATTGTTGAGATGATCAGGCCGACACTCGCCAAATTGGCAACCCCGCACAGTGCATAGGTAACAATTAATAGTCCCTTGGCGCTGAACGTATCGACGGGCAGTGCGGCCAGTTCCAGATAAGCGACATATTCGTTGAGAATTGCCTTGGTCCCCATCAGCGACCCAGCCGCCGCGGCTTCTTCCCAAGGCACGCCGATCATCCACATCAACGGCGCGAATATCCACCCGAATATGCGTTTCAGTGTGAGCACCTCACCGCCAACAAGTGGCAGAATAGAGAGGATTTGATCGATCAGCGCGACAAAAGCGAAGAGCACGATGATGACGGCCATGACAGCGAGGAACAGTTGTAGGCCGTCCATCGTGCCCTTGATGATCGCATCAATGCTATTGTCATATTTCAGACCCGGCTCCTCGCGATTCACCTTGGTGTCGGACAGGCCCGGAACCATCAGTCGGGCCAGCAAAATCGCAGCCGGCAGTGATATAAGCGACGCCGAAATCATATGCCCCACCGCATTGGGCACCGTCTTCTCCAGCGTCGTCGCATAAAGCACCAGTATCGCACCGGATATTGTCGACATGGCCAACACCATGATCGCAAACAGTTCGGCCCGGCTCATCTTCTCAAAATAGGCACGCACCGCGAGCGGGGATTCGACAACCCCCAGGAAAATATTGGCACCGCCGCTGAGGCCGACAACACCGCTGACACCCATAGTTTTTTGTAAGGCCCAGGACAGGCCTTTGACGATGATCTGCAAAACCCGCCAATGCCATAACAATGCTGCCAGCGCAGAAAAGACGATCACCAGCGGCAATATCTGGAAAGCGATGATCAGCGGCGGGGCCGCGCCCTCTTTCAATATAAAGGGCAGCTCTGCGCCACCAACATAGCCGAACATATAACTCGAACCGGCCAAAGTCGCCCGTTCAATTGCCTGCACGCCCTGATTGGCAAGGCCGATAATGTCCCAGATGACCGGAATACGAACAATCGCCACGGCAAGGATGAACTGCACCGCAATCGCCCCCGCAATCCAACGCCAGCTTGGGCGATCCTTACGATTTTCCGACAAGGCCCAGGCAATGGTCAGAATGAAGATTATTCCGATAAAGCCCTGAAGCTGACTCAATATGTCAAGCAATAGCAATCTTCCCCGTGCCGATGCATCAATGCACCTTCATGGCGGAAAATTGCCGCAGCGCCAACAGGGTTTTAGGTCATCCGCTATTGGCGGCGGCAATAGCGCCCATCATCAATTCCTGATCCTTGCGGGTTGGATTGCCGCGCAGGCACAGGCCGCCATTGACCTGCAAATTCTCGCCAGTCATGAAACATTCGTCGCTGGCCAGGAAAACAGCAGCGGCGGCAATATCCTCGCTGGTGCCGATACGGCCCAGCGGATAACGCGCTTCAAACGATTCCACCAAGCCTGGTACCTGATCGACACCGGCCGTCATCGGCGTGCGGGTCAGGCCCGGCGAAATGCTGTTGGCTCTGATGCCCTGCTCACCAAATTCATGAGCAATGCAGCGAATGATATGATCGGTTGCGGCCTTGGTACCCATATAGGCGGCATGATCGTTCAGCATGATCGTGGCAGTTGCCGAACTGATCTGAATGATCGAACCACCACTGGGATCATTGGCGCTCATCGCCTTGATCATCGCCTGATAAAATTGAAACGGCCCAACCAGTTGCAGCGCCGACATCATCTCCAGCTCTTCGCGCGTATTGTCCAGAAACGGCTTCAGGAAACCCAGACCGGTGGCGTTGATCGCAATATCCACACCGCCCATTTTGCCGGTCGCCGTTTCGGCCAGCGCATTGACGTCGGCTTCGCTGGTCAAATCGCATAAAGCATAGTGACTGCCCAATTCTTCAGCAAAACGTTTCAACTCGTCTTCCTTGCGTCCGGCAACGAGAACGTCTGCCCCTTCCTCGCGAAAGCGCTTTGCCATGACTTGCCCCATATTGCCCGCGCCAGCGGCGCCCAGGATTATGGCTCTTTTTCCTTCAAGACGTCCCATGATCTGCTCCTCAACCTTTCTGAATTTTGCCCAGCATAATAGTGTTTGCCCGCTGGCGAGCTACTCTCAATATGGCTACCGAAGTAGCACATGGCCCCAAAGAAAAGGCCGGGAACAGCCCCCAGCTGTCCCGGCCCTCTGTGATCAACGGGAGAGTTGATCAGAACTTGAAGCTGGCCTCCACAAAGACCTGACGGCCACGGTTTTGGGTGACGACAAGGTCATCGCCATCTGCGGGCAGGAATGGACGTCCGCCGCTGGTGTTAATCCATATTTCGTCGGTGAGGTTCACACCTATCAACGACAATTTCCACTTACCGTCCGGATCTCCAACGGAAATTGCTCCGTCAATCGACACATAGCTATCCTGCTTAAGATCGGTCAGAGAATCCTCATTTGTAAAATAGGAACCGCTATATTGTAGGTTACCATTCAAACCCAATTCAATGGCATCGCTCATGGGAACACTCCAATCAAAAGCGATATTGCCGGCAAACTCTGGTGCGCGAGCCGCTCGTCGACCATCCAAGTCTTCACCTGAAGTTGTGATAAATGTATCGCTAAACTTGGCATCGGTGTAGGCTAGGGCACCCGAAAAGCTTAACCCCTCTACGGGAGTCCGCCACGCCCATTCAAGATCCAGGCCTTTGCTGGTCAGTTGACTGGCGTTGAAGGTCTGGAACTGAATGTTGATCGCATCGAAGTTTTGAACCTGTAAATCATCAAACACATAGTAAAATGCCGAAAGATTGGCGGTGATTGTACGATCAGCAAATTGTGATTTAACGCCAATCTCTCCACCAAGCCCGGTTTCAGACTCGTAAATTAGAGAATCGAAATTGCCAGCTGCAGCAGCCGCTTGCAGAGAATTTGACGGTAACGCACTGTTATCGATGCCGCCTGACTTGAAGCCGGTTTTAAACGCCGCGTAGATATTGACATCAGGCGTCGCTTGATACCGGAGTGAAACTTCCGGCGAGAAATTCGAGTCCGAGAACTTGATTGGCCCAGAGAAGAAGCCTTCGGTTACGAAGCCGGGACTGTCCACAAAAACACCTGCTGGCAGTGGGTCTCCGGTAACCGGATCATTGCTCGTGAATTCCAATAAATTATGGAGATAAGGCACGCTGATCGTGTTGACTTTTTGCTCATCCGTCCAGCGAATTCCACCTGAGAGTTGTAGTTGATCCGTCAGATCAAGCGTCACGCTACCGAAAAAAGATAAGGCTTCAGTTTTTGTGCTATGCTGCTTGTGCCAATCAAATGATCCTCCGGAACCCTGCGCAAGCCCTTGAAATACAGGAACATTAGTCCCAGATACCGGAGATGTTGGGTCCGGGATTGTAAAAATAGGCAAGGTCGGATCGGCAGAGGCAAGAGAGATATTCACCGCTTGCTGTGAGGTATCGAAATCAATTTCACGGCTTTCATAAAATGCGCCAATCATGAAGTTAAACATCCCATCATAATCACTGGCTAAGCGCAATTCTTGCGTAAACTGTTCCGTCCTGTTTCTGGGATCACTTCCGCCAACGCCAAATGGGGTGTTGCCTGGGCCGACACCAACATAGCCGTAACTGTCAAGGTCGATAGCATCCAAGTTCAGATAACCGGTGACTGACGATAGTGTTAAAGAGTCCGAAACATCCAAATCCCAACTTAGACGGCCAAAGAAGATATCTGTTTCACCGAACGGAATACCGTTTCGAAAACGATCGGCTACAGACGATTCTACGGGAAGCTGGGCACCCAAAGCAGGTGCAAAGTCCACGTGGTGATACAATCCATCGGTATCATTGCAATCAGCATTCGACGGAACAACAATGCCGCCACCCAACAATACGATTGGATCCGCAACCCCATTCGCTCCGCAATTTATATCTGAATGTGCAATGGCACCATCATTTTCATTCTTGATATAATTTAGCTTCAGATTTGCATTGAAATTATCGAACGGATCCCATTGGAAAGTCACACGACTTACGAAATTTGTTAATCCCCGACTATCCCTAACCGACCCGTCGGGGTTGAAGGCGGGCGTACCCGGAGCCAAATCAACATAATCCTCAATATCATTGAATTGCGCGGCAACTCTCACACCTAACGTATCGCTTAGCGGGCCTGATATGTATCCGCTTACCGTGTAACCCTTTTCTTCAAACTCATAGGCTGCCTTGCCGCCAATTTCCCAATCTGGCGTCGGATTAGCCGAACGAACGGAAAACACACCAGCCGAGGCACTTTTACCAAAGAACAATGACTGCGGACCTTTGAGCACATCAATTTGTTCTACATCGAAAAAACCAGCTTGAACAAGGCGCATGGTGCTGATCTGCACTCCATCAAAATCAAATGCCACCGCGGAGTCAAACGAAGCGGAAATATTGGATGACCCCACACCGCGCAAACTAATTTGACCACCTGAACCAGAACCGCCAACCTGAACGTTCAATGCAGGGACCCGGCTGACCACGTCGGCAATTTCATTCACCTGGAAATTTTCCAGCGTATCGCCACCAATCGCGGTTACCGTCACCGGAACCTCCTGCAACGTCTCTGTCTGTTTACGCGCGATAACCGTAATGACATTGCTATCATCATCTTCAGCACCATCCTGTGCGTGCGCCGGAGCAGCAGCGCCGGCCAAGGCCAAGCTGGCAGCAGAACCCATCAGCAATCCCCGTGCTGATTTGCTCGTAAAAATAGTTTTGTGGCGTTGTGAATGTGTAGTCATCGCTCTCTCCCATTAAGTCCCGGACCACGCCCCGGACCCCATCCAAAATAACTGGCGGTTTTTCCGCGCTAATTATGCGATCATCTTAAGCAGGAGTTGGCAGACGCTCTGCTAGCCAATTTGATAGCAAATATGCAAAACTGTGATATTCGCGCAACAATATGGCAGGGAGAAATCAGGAAACCGTTACGGAAACTAACGATAATGGGGATTGCTATGATGCGCCGGATCACAGCCTATGGCGCCAGCAATCAGGTTTGGAGGGAGATATTATGGGCCGGTTAGATGGTAAAATTGCAATAGTCACAGGCGCCGGTTCTGGCCTTGGAAAAGCGATCAGCGAAACCTTTGCGCAGGAAGGGGCAAAGGTGGTCGTAACGGATGTTAATGCAGAGAGCGCTGAGGCTGTCGCCGCCGGCATTGGATCCGGTGCGCTGCCCCTGCATCAGGATGTCGCGGATCAAGACCGCTGGCAGTCGGTTTTTGACGAAACCGCAAAAGCGTTCGGAACCCCCCATATCTTGGTGAACAATGCAGGATTGGTGATCCCAGCCACGATCGAAGATTGTACGCTGGAGCAATTTCGGCTGACCAATGCCGTCATGCTTGAAGGTGTGTTTCTCGGCTGCCAGACGGCGGTGAACGCTATGAAGACCCAGGACGAGCTCTGTTCGATCATAAATCTCAGCTCGATGGCAGCCCTACAGGGCTATTCCCCTTTCCTCGCCTATGCAGCAGCGAAGGGCGGCGTGCGTTCGCTAACCAAATCAGTCGCTCTACATTGCAAGGAGCAAAATTACCCGATCCGCTGCAACAGTCTGCATCCCGCGGGTATCGACACGCCGATGGTACGGCAAGCGGCTGTTGGCGCAGAGGGCGAGCCGACGCCCGAAACGGGAATGATCCCTCTGGGAGGGCTGGGCCATCCCAAGGATGTAGCTGAACTATGTGTCTATCTGGCCAGCGACGCATCGCGTTTTATGACGGCGGGCGAGTATCCAGTGGATAACGGAACGCTTTATCAGCCAAGCTGACGGTTCAGCCGTTGGCATCACCCATCACACGCGCCATTTCGCCCTGAAACTGGGCGAGATCGAAATAGTCTCTCCATTTGGCGATCTTGCCATTTTCAATCTCGAACGTGCCCATCACCCGAATGGCGATCCATTGGCCGTTGATCCGGAATTTATCGGTCCGCTCGGTCAAAACGACATTCTCGTTGGTGGCAATGTGATGGGTTATCCATTCCGCTCCATCCGAACCCATGCCGGAGCCTTCGAAAAAGGCACGCACTGCTTCGATCCCTTCGCATGGCTCCATCGGGATATTGTGGTAGAAAATATCATCCGCCATCGCGGCGTAGATGGAATCATAGTCCATCCGGTTCCAGCTTTCGATAAAGTCGACGACGATTTGTTCGGCGGCATTTGACATCATGAAACTCCTTATTCCTCGGGCGAGACGTCCAGGATCAGCTTGCCCTGATTGCCGCCGGAGAACAGCTTCATGAAGGCGTCATAGCTGTTCTCGATACCTTTCTCGATATCCTCGTCATGCTTGATCTTGCCTTCGGCCAACCACTGCCCCATCTGCGCAATGCCCTCAGGAAAGCGCGGCGGATAGTCCCGGACCAGAAACCCTTTAATCGTCGCCTGACGCGAGATGAGATACCACAGGTTGCGCGTGCCCACGGGCTCGGGGCTGTTATATTCGCTGATCAGACCGCACAGCACCATCCGGCCATATTCGTTAATCGAAGCAATACCGGCATCCATGATTATGCCGCCAACATTCTCCCAGATGATATCGACACCGTCGGGGGCAGCAGCTGCTATCTCTGCCTCAAGCTCTGCCTGACTCTTGCCGCGATAATCAATCGCTGCGTCAAAGCCGTAGTCATCGACCAATTTTGCACATTTTTCGGCACCGCCAGCGATCCCGACGACCCGGCAGCCTTTGATCTTGCCAATCTGACCAACCAGCGATCCAACCGCGCCAGCCGCGCCGGTGACAAGCAAAGTCTCGCCTTCTTTGGGTTTGCCGTCATCGATCATACCGAAATAGGCCGTCATGCCGACAGCGCCCAAGACCGAGAGAAAATTGGTCGGCGAAGGAACAAGCGATGCATCTACCGGTGCGGTAAAGCCACCAGCCTGAACCACCGAATATTCCTCCATCGCCGCCAGACCGACAACCCACTGACCTTCTGGAAAGTCCGGATTCTTGGAGGCATGGACGCGGCCCACGGCACTGGCTGTCACCGCCGCACCCAAGGCTATTGGCGGCATATAGCTCTCTGCATCGCTCATCCATCCGCGCTGTGCCGGATCGAGCGAGATATAATGGTTGCGAACAAGAAACGAACCATCCTCCAGTTCCGGCAAATCTTCCTCGACCAGCGCGAAATCGCTCGGCTTGGGTTCGCCATCAGGGCGACTGACAAGGGTGAATTTGCGGTTCTTGGTCATCGGTTTTCCTCTGCTCAAATCTTTTGGGATTTCTTGATTTTCTTGGCGAGTGACCATTTGTGCACTTCGGTCGGGCCGTCATAAACACGGAAGGCGCGGACTTCGCGGAACACCTGCTCTACAACAGTATCCCGGCTGAGGCCGGTGCCGCCCATGACCTGCACGCATTTGTCGGCGATGCGGAACAGAGCTTCGGACACCGCAACCTTGGCCATCGAGCTTTCGGTCGTGCCGATGTCGCCAGTATCGAGAACGCGTGCGCACCAATCGATCATCAACTCTGCTTGCTTCAGATCAATCTGGTTTTCCGCCAGCATGAAACCGACGCCTTCATGATCGACCAACGGTTTGCCAAAAGCCATCCGCTTGCAGGCATAGTCCGTGGCAATTTCCTGCGCCCGGTCACAGCAGCCGAGCCATCGCATGCAATGGGTGAGTCGCGCCGGTGCCAACCGGACCTGCGCATATTTGAAACCCTCACCACTTTCGCCGAGCATCTGGTCAGCAGGTACGCGCAAATTGTCGATATTCACCACCGAATGGCTGCCGGGCATGGAACTGTCGATCGTGTCGAGGACGCGCTCGATGGTTATGGCCGGATCGGGCAAATCGACAAGGAACATGCAGGCGCCATCATCGGATTTTGCCATGACTATCCCGACCGTCGCCCCTTTGGCCCCGGTGATGAAGGTCTTGCGGCCGTTAATGACCCAGTGATTGCCGTCCGGTTTGGCGGTGGTCTGCATCATCATCGGATCAGAACCCGCGCCATTTTCACTGGCCGGTTCGGTCATGAAAAAGGCGGAGCGCGTGGTCCCGTCTACCAGCGGTTTGAGAAAGTGCTCTTTCTGCTCCGGCGATGCGCATTTGCCGAGCAGGTACATATTTCCTTCATCCGGCGCGAACGTGTTGACCGCCAGTGGTCCAAGCGGAGACAGGCCCGACTTGCGTAATACCAGAGCGGTTTCGAGATGGGTCAAATGGCTGCCGTCTTCGCGGATATGCGGCGTCAGGACACCGGTTTCTCTTGCCAAGGCGCGCATTTCCTGCACCAGTTCATCGGTCGGTCCATGGTCCTCGCAGCGCGGGTCTTTTTCATAGGCGAATATTTTATCGCGGACAAAGGCTTCAACTTTGTCGGCAATGGTCCGGGCTTCGGCACTAATTTCGTGGTTCAATGGTTTTCCTTAAATATTCTAGCAACGTGCTCCGCACTTGATGCGGAGCCTAGGGTGGCTGTCACGCCCGTCTAACCTGGGCTCCGCATCAAGTGCGCAGCACAACCTCTCCAGCAAATAGAGCAAAAACTCAACGCTGCAATATCGTCACTGCCGAGACACCCGGCGCGCCATAAACTTGCGTGTAGGCGGTCTTCGGATCGCCCGGCACCTGCCGCTCGCCCGCCGTACCGCGCAGCTGCACGACATTTTCATAGACCTGCCGCAATCCGGAAGCACCAATTGGCTCCCCGCAAGCCAGACAGCCGCCATCGGTATTCACAGGCAGCGCCCCGTTTATCTCGGTCCGCCCCTCGATCAGCCATTTCTCCTGATCGCCATGGGGACAAAAGCCGTTTTCTGCCATGTGCATGATCTCAGCACCAGATTCGGTATCTTGAAGCTGTGCAACATCGATATCTTCCGGTCCCATGCCTGCCTGTTCGAAAGCCGCCTTGGCCGCGATTTCGGTCGCAGTACCGCCGCGCTCATTGTCGATGGAGGCGGCAAAAACCTCGAACGATCCCGGCGGCCTTGTGCGCATGACAGAAGTTTTCAGCCGGATCATCGGTCCGCCCAGTTCCTTCGCCTTTTTCTCGCTGGCAAGGATCAGGGCAACCGCCCCTTCAGCCGGCGAACAGAACATATATTTGTTCAGCGGATCGCTGATCATCGGCGCATTCATGATGGTTTCGAGATCGACTTCGCTGCGTCGCCACGCATGGTCCGTCTTGGCCCCGTTGCGAAAAGCTTTCTCGGAGACCCGTCCCAGCGCCTCGGTGCTGAGATTATTCTCATGCAGATAACGCATGATCTTCGCGCCAAAAAACTGCGTCGTCAGCATATAGCCGGCTTCGCCATACCAGTTGGGCAGGCCATATGCCGACGGGTCTGCATTAAACGCGCCGCGAGGGTGCTTGTCGAAACCGACCGCCATGCCGAGTTCATATTCGCCGGACTTGATTGCACTGGCCGCTGCATTCAGCGCCGAGCCGCCCGTGGCACAGCCATTGGAAACATTGATAAACTGGATACCGGTCAGTCCCAGCTTCGACACCATGGTATCAGCCGCGCCAGAGGCCGCCGAGCCACCAAAAGCAAATTCGACATCTTCCCACGCAATGCCGGTATCGGCCAACGCCTGTTTTACGGCGTAAACCCCCTGATCCATACCATCACGGCCTTCGGTCCGGCCAAAGGGATGGATACCTGCGCCTACTATGCATACGTCGCTCATTGCAATATCTCCTCAAACAGGCTGGAAAGCGTGGATCATCTTTTGCTCGCTGGCCGGCGCATCCGGGTCCAGCGGGATGGCCGTCAGTTCCACTTCCATGCCGATTTTAACATCTTCGGGCTCTATTCCCGTTAGCCGCGATTCCACCATCGTCTGACCCGGCAGGGAAACATAGGCGACGACATAAGGCTTGAAATTTTCCGGATCAGCCGGGCCCGCATAAGGCGTTTTGGGCGGAAAGCGCTGCACCGTATAAGTCCACACGGTACCCCGCGAAGCCAGCGCTATCGGCTCGATATCGTCATTGGGCGTCAGCGGCAGCGGGAAAGATATATGGCCCGTCTGCTTGTTTCGCGCGCCGACCAGAGCGGTCATATTATCGTCGGTGAACAGATTATCGGCAATTGGCTGCGCGTTCATTCGCCCTCTCCTTTATTGCTGGGGACATTAGGGCAAAGCATGATGCCCAATAACTGCCAAAACGGCTAGGTTATGTCTTCAGTAACCCGGATGCACAGCGAGCATCCCGCCGTCAACCAACAGGTCACTACCGGTTACGAAAGCCGCATCTTCGCTGGCCAGATAGACCGCTGCCCCGGCCATATCCGCCCCCTCACCCATACGGTTCGTCGGCGACATCGCGGCAACCCGATCATAGATATCCGGCACAACCTCTTTGGCCGCATCGATAATCCCGGTATGGGTCCCGCCCGGTACGATATTGTTGCAGCGAATATTGAGACCTTGCTGCGCGCAATGCACTGCCACAGACCGGGTCAACATCCGAACCGCGCTTTTGGAAGCAGTATAAGTGACGTCTCCCGGAAGCGCAGCAAAGGCTGATGTCGAAGCGATATTAATAATAGAACCTGATGATCCGCCAGGGTTTTGCTTCATCGCCTTGATCGCATTCTGACAACCCAGCATCACACCGGTCAGGTTGATATCGAGCAGATGGTGCCAGCTTTCCAGATCAATTTCCTCAATCGATTTGGCTGCCACGATTCCGGCATTGTTGACGAGAATATCAAGGCGGCCAAATTCCGATTGTGCCTTGGCTATTACAGCTTGCCAGCCCGCTTCGCTGGAAACATCCTGCTCCACGAAAAGTGCACCGGCTTCATCGGCGACCTTTTGGCCAAGCTCAATTTGGATATCTGTGGAAATCAGGCTCGCGCCCTCTTCGGCAAAGCGCTTCACCATCGCGGCGCCAATGCCCGACGCACCACCGGTGATAATCGCCGCTTTTCCTTCCAGCCGCCCTGTCATATCATCTCTCCTCAAATCCCTATCAAATTAGGGAGACGCCGGTTTGTGCCCTGCGCCTCTAATATTCGTTCCATTCTTCAGAAAGGAAACCCAATGCCAACGCCCGAACATATGACCGAGATCGTTCACCACTATATGGCCGCGATTAACGCCGGTGACATGGATGCGGTTATGGAAATCTATGCAGACAATGCCGCGGTTGAAGATCCGGCTGGCACGGAGCCCAAAACCGGTTCGGATATCCTGGCCTTTTACAAAAAAGCCTTTGCCGGTGGCGCGAAAGCCGAACTTACCGATACTATCAGAACGAGCGCAAATACCGCTGCTGTCCCCTTTCGCGCCGCTATCGGTCAAGCGGATGGCAAGATTCTGACGGTGGAAGTGATCGACATTTTTGATTTTGACGAAGCCGGTAAGGTTGTAAAAATGACCGCGCATTTTGGCCCAGCCAATATCACGATGAGCCATGGCTAGGTCTCCCGTCAACCGCTCAATAGCCAGATCGTTTCGCTAACCGATCCGCATGGAAACCCGCATCGCCGAACATTTGCTGCGCAACATGGACGCGTTTGAAATAAAGGCCAACATCATATTCGTCGGTCACGCCAATGCCGCCATGCATCTGGATCGCTTCCTGCGTGGATAGCTGCGCGGTCATGCCGGATTTGGCTTTCGCCATGGAACAAGTAGCTGATGCGCTTTCAAAATCATCGTCGAGCAATTGCAGGGATTTGAGCACCGCTGACTTCGTCATTTCAATTTCGGTCGCGAGATGGGCCGCGCGATGCTGCAATCCCTGAAACGAACCGATTTTCTGACCAAATTGCTCGCGTTCTTTCAGATAATCTGTGGTGATCGAAAAAGCCTGTTGCGACGATCCCGACATTTCCGCGCCTAGCACGGCGCGCCCCGCTGACAAGATGCCTTCGAGCGCTTCATAGCCGCCATCGACTTCACCCAAAATATCATCGCCGGTGACCTCCAGGCCATCAACCTTGATATTGGCCGCACTACGGCTGTCGATCATCGGTGTGTGGGTGCGTTCAATCTCTGCTGCATTCGCATCCACCAGAAATAATGTGATTCCCGATGGGTCATTCGCGTCACCCGAAGTGCGGGCCGCGATAATCAGTTTATCAGCAACGTGGCCATCAGCGACAAAGGTCTTGGCGCCGGACAGTTTATAGCCGTTGCCGTGCGGCGTAGCGGCAAATTCGATATGTTCCGGGCGGTGGCGCGGCCCTTCATCAACAGCTAGCGCAAACAGTGTAGAACCATCACAAATTGAGCCCAAATGCTGTTCTTTCTGCTTAGCCGTGCCGTAACGCTGGACAGCGGTTGCACCCAGTACGGAGGTTGAGAAAAACGGAGAAGCGGTAAGGTTTCTCCCCATCTGCTCGGCGAGAACACCGGCACCGACATAGCCAAATTCGCTACCGCCAAATTCCTCTTCCACGATGATTCCGGCCCAGCCCATGTTGGCCATTTCTTTCCACAAATCGCGGCAAAATCCGTCTGGATTCTTACTGTCCCTGACTTCGCGAAAAGCAGCAACCGGAGCATTTTCAGCCAAAAAACCGTTGGCCGCATCTTGCAGCATTTCCTGTTCTTCGGTGAGAATTAGGGACATAGCTATCTCGCCTTCTTACGCGCTCGGCAGTTCCAAGACGCGCTTGGAAATGATGTTAAGTTGCACCTCGGTCGTGCCGCCGAGGATGGAATAAGCGCGATTGTAGAGCCATGTATTAGCCAGGCTGCCATATTCAATGCCGTCAGGACCAATGGTCGCAGCATCCGTTCCGCCGATATCCATGCGCAGCTGGCTGCCTTTCTTGGTCAGTTCAGACGCTGCATATTTCAGCATGGACGATTTTGCGCCCAGTCCATTTCCGGCATTGGCCTCGTCATTCAGCCGCTCCACCGTCAGATTATAGGCCCAGTCATCAATTTCGGCCTGGGCGATTTTTTGACGCAAAGACGGATCATCCAGACGCCCGGTTGCATCCACGCCAATTTCTCCGGCGGCATAGCCACCAAGATTTTCAGGCCCGGTAGCCCCGCGTAGCGGCGACATTGTACCCAGCATGCCGCGTTCGTGCACCAACAGGTTTTTCGCTACATCCCAACCACGATTTACCTCGCCCACAACCGATAGGTTATCGTCGCCGTAGGCTTTCGGCACTTTCACATCGTCAAAGAAAGTTTCGCAAAAGGGCGAATGGCCGGAGATCAGGATGATCGGCTTTACGCTGATTCCTTCACTCGCCATATCCATCAGGATGAAAGTAATGCCCTTATGCTTGGGCGCATCAAAATCTGTGCGGACCAGACAGAATATCCAGTCGGAGATATCGGCATTGGACGTCCAGATTTTCTGACCGTTGATCAGCCAGTGATCGCCCTTGTCCTCACATTTGGTTTTGAGCGAAGCCAGGTCAGAACCTGCACCCGGCTCCGAATAGCCCTGACACCAGCGAATTTCACCGCGCGCGATTGCTCCCAGATGCATCAGTTTCTGTTCGTGCGTACCAAAAGCCAGCAAAGCGGGCCCAAGCATGGATATGCCAAAGTTGCTGAGCGGCTTGCGCGCGTTGATCCGGTCGCGTTCTTCGGTAAGAATCTTAGCTTCGTCTGCTGACAGGCCGGCACCGCCATATTCCTTGGGCCAGGTCGGAACCGTATAACCTTTGGCCAAGGCGGCTTCAAACCAGCGTTTCTGGGCATCGGACTGGAACTCCCATTGACGGCCACCCCAGCATTGATTCTCTGCCGTAATGTCACCATCGCGCATTTCTTCCGGGCAGTTTTCTGCCAGCCAAGCCCGTGTTTCCGCGCGGAACTGTTCCAGATCGCTCATAATTTCCCTCTCGTAATCAAACCGTCATATTGCAGACTGCGAAGGGCTGGCACTGCGCAAATAGTTAGCCCGAAAGAAGAACCAGCCCAATAACGCGTCAATCTAGCCGCAGCATTTGCTTGCCGAAATTCTGGCCTGCGAACAGCCGCTTCAGGGTGTTGGGGATATTGTCAAAACCCTCCTGAATGTCTTCCTTGAAGGTGATTTTACCTTCTTTGATCCACTGACGCATCCGTTTTTGCGCTTCGGGATATTCGCTCATATAATCCAACACGATGAAGCCGGACATGGTGCCGCGCTTGAAGACCAGGTTGAAGTAATTTTCCGGACCGGCTGGCATATCGCCCTTTTCATAGCGAGAAATGCCCCCGCAAATCACGACGCGTGCATGCATGGCGATATGCGATAGCGCGTCATTCAATATGCTTCCGCCCACATTGTCATAAAAGACATTGATTGACTGGTTACAAAGCTCTTTCAGCTTCGCCCGGACATCTTCGTTTTTATAATCAATCGCGTGATCATAGCCGACATCTTCGGTCAGCCAGTCACATTTTTCCTTGCCGCCTGCGATTCCAATAGTCCGGCATCCGGCGATCTTGCCGATCTGTCCAACCATCGATCCCGTGGCGCCCGCTGCCCCTGACACTACCAAAGTATCGCCGGGTTGCGGTCGACCGTGTTTGAGCAGGCCGAAATAGGCGGTCATACCGGTTGTGCCCAGAGCGCCCAAATTTGCGCCGAGCAGTTCATCATCAGGAACCTTGTTCAGTTCGCTGCCGGGAACCATGGCATAATCCTGCCAGCGCAGCATGCCCATGACCTTGTCACCAACCGCAAATTTTGGATCACGCGACTCGACCACGGTTCCGACTCCACTGCCACGCATGACTTCGCCAATTTCTGTAGGCGCAACATAGCCGCCAATATTTTCCATCCAGCCTTTTTGCGCGGGATCGAACCCGAGAATTTCGTTCTTGACCAGCACATGACCTTCGGCAACCTCGGGAACTGGCGTCACGACCTTCTTGAAATCATCGTCAACCAATCCGCGTCCTTTTGGGCGTCCGTTGATCAGCCATTGTCTGTTGTCGGTCATTATCTTCTCCCGTTACGCAATAAGAGCAGCTTGATAGATCACCGATAGTCCAAGAGATAACTGGCAGCTTTGATAGCAGTCAAAAGGGTAGAGAATTTCCGATTCTATGGCATATCGAGCCTATGAAGAAATTTTTTGCCTTCACCGTCTTGCTGATCCTCCTGCTGATCGGAGGCGGTTTTCTAGCTCGCACCACCCTCGGCTGGAATGACGGAATGCGGGAAGCGCGTTCGGAAATTCACGCGACAACGCTCAACGGAAAACTCTACGTCGCGGGTGGGATCGGACTGTTCCGGGTCCTCGACAGTTGCGAAGCGCTGGATCTGACATCGAATAGCTGGTCAGGATGCGGCAAACTCCCGCGGGCCCTCCATCATGTCGCGATGGCGGCAGATGACCGGCATGTCTATGCATCAGGGGGATATGTCGCACTCCCGTTCGAAGCGGACCAAGAGGCCGGTCTCTTTCGTTATGATCCTGCGACCAGCGCCTGGACCGAGATCAGCAAGCTGCCGCATCCGATCGGCCAGCATGCGATGACCCATTTTGACGGTGCCCTCTATCTCATTGGCGGGCAGGATGACGGGACGGATCTCAACACCATGTGGCGTTATGATATCGCGGCTGACACATGGTCGGCTATGCAACCGATGCCGACAGCGCGCCACTCCCATGCCATCGCCCGCGCTGGACCCTTGGTATATGTTACCGGCGGACGCAGCACCGAATTTGGCAGCGAGATGAAGCAAGTCGATGCCTATCATTTGACCGAAGACCGCTGGGAGAATCTGCCGGATATGCCGCGTGGGCGCGGTGGCCATGGTGCTTTTGTCAGCAACAACAGATTGCATATATTTGGTGGCGAGTCGCTAAGTGCCGGGAAAGTTCTTGCCGATCATGACATATTGGATCTTGAGACAATGCAATGGTCCGCCGGCGAGCCTCTCGATCAGCCGCGCCATGGCTTTGCAGTCAGCGACAAGGAAATATCCGGCGACATCACAATCGTCGGAGGCGGCGCGCGACCGGGGATGGAGACCATCTATTCCGTAACCGGTACGGCTCAGACACTGGCGATTGATACTATCGAATAACAGCAAGGCGGATAACAAGGGGAGGGGAACAACAATGAGAACCAGCAAAGACGAAGGTGTGCTGCTCTACGCATTTACCTGCGGCTACATTACCCTGCCGATGAGCTTCTTTCTTGATGGCGAACCGGGCAAGGCGAAAGTTCCGGCTTGTGTCTTCTTGATCGATCATCCCAATGGTCTGGTGCTCTTCGATACCGGTTTCAGTGACCGGTTTGTCGGGATGGAAAAAGGACTCGGTAAAATTGTCGATATGCCGAAGGGCGAGAGCGTTGCGGATCGATTGCGCGCGCTAGATATTGATCCCGCTAGGATCGATTATGTGATCAACTCGCATCTCCATATCGACCATGCCGGTGGTAACGCCCTGATCCCCGACGCGACGATCATCGTTCAGGAACCCGAATGGGATTTTGGCATGAGCGGTGAAGACACGGCCTATGATTTACAGGACTTTGACACGGGCCAATCGGTCAAGCGCATCGCTGGAGATCATGACCTATTTGGTGACGGCACAGTGATAATTTTTCCGACCGCTGGCCACACGCCGGGCCATCAATCGGTTCGGGTGAAGACAGCAACCGGCGAAGCAGTGCTTGCTGCCGATTGCTGCAATATGCGACGTTCGCTGGACGAGATGCATTTGCCCGATCATTGCTACAATGTGGATCAATATCGCGGATCGCTCGAAAAACTATCGCAATTGCGGCGAAATGGAGCGCAGATTTTCTATGGTCATGACCCAGATTTCTGGGCGATGGTCCCACAGGCGCAAGCGCTCGATCTGAGCGGCCCGGGCACAATCTGATACCCGTCCTACTCCCTATAACAATAGTGGCGGGCACCCCTGCCTGCGCTATGTAGATTTTAGAGCAAATTCCCCGTCAGAGGGCAATTATTAAAGGAGCGAAGCCTTGAGCGATACACAGATGGCAGACAAAGATGTCATGATCGACATTTTCACCCGCGCAGACCTGATCATGCAATCGGATATCAAATTCCGCAAAATGATCGGCGCCGGTCAATTGCAAATTGTCTATTATCCCGTGCGCGGTCAGGAAGTTGTTTCTGCCGCGATGATGGCGGCGGTCAATCAGGAAGATTATCTGGTTACCATCTATCGCGGTCTGCATGACCAGCTCGCCAAAGGCATTCCTTCCAAAGACCTTTGGGCCGAGTTTGCAGGCAAAATGGCGGGAACTTGCAAGGGCAAAGGCGGGCCGATGCATATCACTCACCCTGAAACTGGCGTGATGGTCACGACGGGCATTGTCGGATCGGGTATTCCGATTGCCAATGGTCTGGGTCTGGCCAGCCAGCTGGAAAAAGACGGCAAAGTAACGGTCTGCTGCTTTGGTGATGGCGCTTCTAATATCGGTGCATTCCACGAAGGCCTTAACATGGCGCAGGTCTGGAAATTGCCTGTGATTTTCCTCTGCCAGAACAACCTCTATTCCGAACACACGCCGATGGCCTTTGCGACCAGTTCCGAAACGATCAAACAGCGCGGCGATGGTCTGGGCATGCGGTCGGTACGGGTCAATGGCAATGATGCCAGCGAAATGTATGCCGCGGCGAAAGAGGCCGTCGAATATGCGCGTGCTGGAAATGGTCCGACATTGATCGAGGCAATGACATTCCGCTTCCACGGCCATTTGCTCGGCGATACGGGCCACTATATTCCGGAAGCGGAAATGGAGCAGGCGCTGAAAGATGATCCGATGCCGATCCTGCGCCAACAACTGCTCGACATGCAGATTAGCGAAGCCGATATCGCCGCTATCGAAGCAAAAAATGCCGCGATAATTGATGAAGCCGCGCAATATGCACTCGACGCACCTTATCCGCCTGGAGATGAATATCGCATCGATGTTCTGGACGTGGAGATTGCAGCATGAGCGAGAAGCCAGCAGAAATTATGTTCGCTCAGGCCTGTAACATGGCGATGGCCAAAGCGATGGCCGACGATCCGAAAGTCATCCTTATGGGTGAAGATATTGCCGACGAACAAGGCGGCGGTGTATTCAAAGTGACCCTCGGTTTATCGGAAAAATTTGGCACCGACCGTGTCCGTTCAACGCCTATTTCCGAGCAGGCGATTGTTGGTGCCGCCGTTGGTTCGGCGCTGGTTGGCTACAAACCGGTCGCGGAAATCATGCTGATGAACTTCATCACTGTGGCGATGGATCAGATTGTCAATCACGCAGCCAAGCTGCGCTTCATGTCCGGTGGTCAGACAAGCGTGCCTTTGACCATTCGCACCACAACCGGTGCTGGTACCGGCCTTGGTGGACAGCATAGTGATATGCTGGAGGCATGGCTGGCCCATGTTCCCGGCCTGAAAGTCGTTGCGGCTTCCAATCCAGCCGATGCTTATGGCTTGCTCTATTCTTCGATCATGGATCCAAATCCGGTGATCTTTATCGAGAACACACCGACTTATTTCACCAAGGGTCCAGCACCAGCGCCAGACCATGTCGTGCCGCTGGGCAAAGCATCGGTTCCACGCGAAGGCAGCGATATCAGCCTCATCACCTATGGCCGCGGCGTCGGTGCATCCCATGCCGTTGCCGAGAAACTAGCTGGTGAAGGCATTTCCTGTGAAGTGGTTGATTTGCGTACGATCGCGCCGTTTGACGAGGAAACCGTCCTCAAAAGTGTCGCCAAGACCAAGGCTGCTGTCGTCGTACATGAAGCGGTGAAAAATTTCGGCACCGGTGCGGAAATTTCATCGCGGATCCATGAAGAGCTATTCTCTGAACTTAAAGGGCCGGTTGGCCGGGTTGGATCGGGCTATGCGCCGGTTCCCTTCTCTCCTGCGATCGAAAAAGCGTGGATGTTCAGCGAAGACGATATCGAACGCGAAATTCGCAAAATATTGGGGTAAAAATGGCTACTGAAATACGAATACCGAAACTGGGGTTCAGCATGGAAGTCGGGACGCTGGCAGAATGGCTTGTACCTGATGGTGCGGACGTCACCGAAGGGCAGGAAATCTATGCTCTGGAAAATGACAAATCGACCCAGGAAGTCGAATCGCCGGCGACGGGAAAACTCAAGATTCTGGTAGATACAACAGGGGAAGAATATCCGGTTGGCGAACTGATTGGGACGATCGAATAACCGGCCATCAAAGTGCCAGTTTGATACCCTATCAACATTATTAGTAATGTTTGGTTGACTGCAAAACCAAACAACGCGACAAGTGGCGCAAGTTGAGGGTCCAGATATAAGGGCTCCACGGAGGATAAGCGCTGTTATGGCAGAAAATTTTGTTGCAGAAATACCCGATGTTTCGAAGGCCACATTCCGTCGCAATGTAGATAGTGTCACCATCACCAACGCAGCGGAAATCCGCCCTGCGGCAGAGGCAATCCATCAAATTGCGCAATCCTATGGCTTCCGCATTGCGGTCAGCGCGGACATTTCATCCAAAGCCCATTTGGTTGATGCCGAAGGGGAACTGATCAACAAGGATATTTTCGGCTGGGTTGCTGAAGGCGAGCGCTGGTGGGAAGACACCAGACTGGCGCTTAGTTCGCCGCTGCCGCGCGCCTGTCGCTATGAAAGCGAGCCGATCTGGTGCAATGCCGACGGCTTTCATGGCCATTGGCAGAATGAATATCTTGACGAGATCGACTTGAAGGAATTTTACGACACTGGTGCCACCGCTAAATCGGCAATACTGATTCCGGTCCATTTGCCATTCGGCCAGATCGCAGCAGTCAGTTTCACTCCAAAAGATTATGAAGTGACAGATCTGAGTGAACCCTACCGTCTTTATTCCGATTTCCTGGCAATCGTAACCAGCCGCTTTGTCACTGGCTATGTTCTGGCAATGCGCAAAAAGCACCGAATGCCAGCCAATTGCATCCTTTCGAAACGCGAAGCGGAATGCCTGCATTGGGCCGCCATCGGCAAGACAGACAAGGAAATCAGCATGATCCTGTCGCTCAGCCACGCGACGATCCGCTATCATGTTAATCGTGCGGGGCAAAAACTGAATAGTGTCAATCGAGGTCAGACGATTTTTAAGGCGGGGCAGCTGGGGTATCTGGGTGCGACGGATTGATTGCGCAGCCTCCCCACCGACCATAGCATTCGTCATCCTGAACTTGTTTCAGGATCTGGGGAGCCACCAAGACCAGAGAGATCCTGAAACAAGTTCAGGATGACGATAAGGTGGCAACGGCAGGCTCAATTCCGCAACAATGCGAACACGCCCGTCATCGTCATCAGCAACCGGTCACCGGCAACAATCTCGCCATGGCAATAAGCCGTTCGCTTGCCCTTTCGGTCAATATGAGCATGGGCCACGACCCAATCCCCTAGCTTCGCGCCGCTGAGGAAATTCGTACTGAGATTGATCGTGGCAATTGGCAGTCGCGGCTTTTCGCTGACAAAGAGCTGATAGCTAAGCGCCACGTCGGCCAGGGTGGTGAGTACACCGCCATGCGCGACGCTGATCCCGTTCAAATGTCCGTCGGTAATCCGAATGCCGACCGCAATATGATCGGCCTCGTTGCGCGTGAAATAGGGGCCAGCGACATCCAGAAATCCGCTGGAAAATGTCGCTGGTTGAAACCCTTCCGGTATTGAATCCAAAGCGTTATTCAGCCGCTTCGAGTTTGGGGCTTTTTGGCGGTTCCTTGCTGGTTAGCCATTTTTCCAGAGTCTCGTGAAAATGGCGGATCTTGCTTTCCTGATATTGGGCAAAGATGGAGACGCCATGCGGCTGGTTTTTCACGCCTTTTTGCATGCCCTTATGATTGAGATAATCCTGATTGAATATCTTGTTGAGATAGCTGCCAAACTCTGTCGCTTCTGTATAGTCATCGTGCAAATCAAGGAACGTGCATTTTGCCGGTTCCGGGCGCTCGGCCCCTTCAGGCAGCGGAACCATGAACATTACTTCATGCAGCGACTGTTCCGGGTTGTCACCATCAGGGCGGAACCGGTAGAAGATCGGATTAAAATCAGCCCATGGGCTGAAATTGGGGAACACGCTGTAGAAAATAGCGTCGGTCAAATCGGCATCGCTGATCTCGTCGACCATATCGCCCCAAGCAGGGCGCATCTCCTCACGCCGGGCTTGCGCCGCTTCGTCGCGCAACTGGTGGGCAGAAACGTCGGTGTAGATCATCGGCATGTCTTCTTCTTCCGGTGCGATCTTTCCGCCAATCCAGTTGCACATATGGGGGTCGGCGGATTTCAAATCGCCTTCAATGTAATTGGCTTCCATGTCGAAAATGCCGCTCTTGCCATTAGGCAACGAGACCTCGACCCGGTTTTCTTCCAGCCGCTTGAATGTGTGCTTGCTGATCGGATGGATAAAACTTTGAAAAGCTTTCTGATCGGGGAAAGCCGTCGGATCAGGCTTTTCGAGATCCGTATGCGGGCTTGGTGCACCGTGGGCGGACATAGCGCGAGACACGTTGTGCCAGACATCATATTTGCTGTTGGCATCGGAAAAGGCTGGCATCAATTCGGGATGCGTGCCCACCACATGATAGGATTCCATGAAAGCTTCCTGCGCAATCTTCCAATTGCAAGGCAGGCGCTTGATCATATGTGCGGCTTTATATCGGCGCTCGAATGGAATCTGGAAATGCCGGTCGAGGTCGCCGAGGAAATCTTCCAGTGGCTCGCAATTGGGATCGGGATTGATAAAGACAAACCCGCCCCATTCGCCAACGCGTACTTCTTTCAGGCTGTGGGTTTCTTCGCTGACGCTCGGAAAATCCCACTGACATGGCACTTCTTTCAGCTTGCCGTTCAGCTCCCATGACCAGCCATGAAACGGGCAGCGCAAGGCTTTCTGGCCCTTCTTATGATGGTCGCAAATCGCACGCCCGCGATGCATACAGCTGTTGGGATAGGCTTTGATCTCGTCTTCCGAAACGCGCACAACCAGGAACGACAATCCAGCAATGTCATATACGAACGTATCGCCGACGTCTTTGATATCATCTTTGTGGCAAGCCATTTGCCAGACCCGTTTCCAGAGCATTTCCACCTCGCGGTCATGCTCTTCCTTGGTCCAGTAACGGCTGACTTCCACTTCCGTCAGGCCGGGTTCCATGGGAGATTCTTCAAAATATACTTCCGGAGCACGCACTTTGTCGCCTTCCAGCAACTCGGTATAGGAAATGCCGTTTGACCGATTGTGACCCGTTAACGTCTCGACCATTATCTTCTCCTGAAAACTACGCTTATTTGCGATCAGACTACCGCAAGAACCGGCAAACTCCACTAGTGAATCTGGCAGCCAATGCACTTTACGAGTCTGATAAGTGATGACGCATTATCAGGGTAAAACCTAGTGTTTTTGAGAGGACCGTTCGGCCCTGATACCTGTGTATCTTCCTCGCAAAGAAGCAGCTACGAATCTGCCTAAAAAGGAGAGCAAATCCGTGAAACTCTATTCCAGCCTTGGTCCCAATCCTCGGCTCGTCCGCATGTTCCTGGTCGAAAAGGGCATTGAGGTGGAACGAATCCATCTCGATATAATCACCGGCGAAAATCGCAGTGACGATTATGCCAAGAAGAATGTTATGCAGACGACGCCAACGCTGGAACTCGATGACGGAACACTGATTAGTGAATCGACGGTCATCTGCGAATATCTGGAAGAAACCAAACCCGACCCCGTCCTGATCGGATCTACCCCCGAAGAGCGAGCAGAAACGCGGCGCTGGGCGCGCCGGATCGATCAGGAAATTGCAGTTCCAATGACGCTCGGCTTTCGTGGCGGCGGCGGGAGGCCCATGTTCGAGCCGCGCATGAATGTGGTCAGCACCGAAGCCGCAGCCGAATTGTCGGCGATGTCGGACAAGCACTGGATTTGGCTCGATGGTCAATTGGGCGACAAAGATCATCTCTGCCATGGCAAGCTGACATTGGCTGATCTTGTCGCTTTCTGTTTCATCAAATTTGGGGGCACCGTGGGATGGACTCTGCCTGAAGGCACAGACAATCTGGCACGCTTTGCAGCCAAGATGGAAGAACGGCCCTCCGCTGAAATCTGGCGCGGCGCAGAATGAGCGATACGCCCGCTACTCTCGCCAAGCTCGGTACGATCATGCAGATCAGCTATGTGCCGGAAGATTATGACGCAGCGCTCGATTACTGGACGCAGAAAATGGGTGCCGGCCCATTTTTTCACACCGAAGGCGTGCAAGTTGAAAATGTTAAATATCGCGGCGAGCCTTCCGACATCCAGTTTTCCATGGCGATCGGCTATTGGGGCGATGTGCAGGTCGAGTTGATCCGACCTGACAATGACGCGCCGTCCATGTTCAAGGACTGGCGCGCCAAGGGTCTGCAAGGGGTTCAGCATCTTTGCATCATCGTCGATGATCTGGCCGAAGCACGGCAAATAACCGAAGACAAAGGCGGCGAAGTCATTCAGGAAGTCAGCCTGCCCGGCGGCGTTGGCGGTGCCTTCTATGCCGATTATGGCGGTGGTCCCGGTACAATCATCGAATATTTGCAAATCCCGCAGGCGGGGCTCGACGGCTTTGCAGCCATGCGACAAGCCCATCTCGATTGGGACGGCGTGACCAATCCGGTAATAGGAAAAGAATAGATATGAGCGAAACTCCACCAGAACGCAGACCAGACCAGAAACCGATTAAATGCGTGCTGGTCGCCGCTGGCAAATATCACGATATTGATTTTGCCCGGCTTGAAATACTAAAACTGCTTGCCGAGGATGACCGCATCCGCGTGCGGGTTTTTGAAGATTATGAAAATCTCGAAGCAATCAGAAATGCCGATATATTGATCAGCTATACCTGTGATCTGCTGCCCAGCGAAGCAGCGCAAAAGAACATCCAGAACTTTGTCAAAAACGGCGGCCAATATTTTGCGCTGCATGGAACCAACAGCGTCTTGAAATTCCTCGAAGACGGCAGGGTCGATGCACCCGATGACATGCCGACATTTGTCGATACATTGGGCAGCCGGTTTTTGTCCCATCCTCCGATCATCCCGTTCACCGTCGACAACGCGCAACCGGATCATCCGCTGGTTAAGGATATTCCTAGTTTTGAAACGGTCGACGAGCAATATCTGGTTGAAACGCGAGCGGAAATCGATGTGCTGCTCGACACGGAATATAATGGCGAGGACGATATTAGCGGCTTTGTGCACAGCGATATCAAGAAAAGCCGCCACCCGGTCTTCTACATTCGCAAAATGGGCAAAGGCGCCGTGCTCTATCTGACGATGGGGCATTGCCGCGGTCATTATGATATGGATCCAGTCCTCGACTGGTGGCCCGAAGTGGACCGGTCCGGTTGGCAGCAGCCGATTATCTATGATCTGCTGCGCCGCGGCATCAAGTGGTGCTGCCAGCCCGCAATAGCAAAATTCTAGCCGCAAAACGCAAACCAAACCCCAATATTTTAAAAGGAGAGCAAAATGGATTTAGGACTGAAGGGCAAAAAAGTTATTCTTACCGGTGGTAGCCGCGGGCTAGGCCGCGCAGCACTGGAGCATTTCGCCAAAGAGGGTGCGGACGTTGCATTTTTCTCACGCAATGCGGAACAGGTCGCAGCGGCCAAGAGCGAGTTGGAAGCCCATGGCGGCAAAGTATTCGCCGAAGCGTTTGATATGACGGATGCCGAGGGCTACCCCAAATGGTTGGAGAAAGCAGCAGGCGAGCTGGGTGGCTGTGATATCTTCATCCACAATGTCAGCTCTTCCGGTGCGGGCGCGACCGGTGATTGGGATGTCACTTTCCAGACCGACATTATCGGCGCTGTCAAAGCGCTCGAGGTACTCGAACCGCATCTTGAAAAATCAGACGACGGCAGCGTGATCTTCATGTCATCGACCGCAGCATTCGAAACGTTCGTGGCGCCGCAAGCGTTTAACGCGATGAAGGCTGCGCTCATCACCTATGGCAGCCAGCTCAGCCAAGCGCTCGGCCCCAAAGGCATTCGCGTCAACATGGTATCCCCGGGCCCAATTAAATTCCCGGGCGGCAACTGGTCGCAGATCGAAGCTGGCATGCCGGAATTTTATGAAATGACCAAAGCGGGCTTTGCCCTGGGTGATTTCGGTGAAGCTGATGATGTTGCACGCAGCGTGGTCTTCCTCGCCAGCCCGGCATCAAGCTATACCACTGGCGCGCATCTGGTAATTGACGGTGGCTTTACGAAACGCGTGCAGTTTTAAGCTTAATTCCTCTCCCCTTGAGGGAGAGGACAGATTTGCTTGTCAGCTCTGCTGACTAGAAAATCTTGGTGAGGGGTTGAGAAGGCGTGACAAACCTCCACCCCTCTCCAACTCGACTAGGCAGACAAGCTGCCAAGTCTCCGTTTCCTCTCCCTCAAGGGGAGAGGATAGATCATCCTAGTTTACCGCCCGGTCTTTTCCATCCCAATAGGGCGCACGCAATTCGCGGCGCAGAATTTTGCCCGATGGATTGCGCGGCAATTCGGGAATAAAGTCGACAGACTTCGGACATTTGAAACCGGCAATATTGGTCCGGGCATGAGCAATCAGCTCTGACTCGTCCATCTTCGCACCGTCTTTCAATACCACACAGGCTTTGACCGCCTCGCCCCATTTCTCATCAGGCACGCCAATGACCGCGACATCCGCAATGGCGGGATGGCCATAGATCGCATTCTCCACCTCAGCGGGATAGATATTTTCGCCGCCCGAGATGATCATGTCCTTCACCCGGTCATGAATATAGAGATAGCCATCCTCATCGAAATAACCCGCATCGCCGGTACGCAGCCAACCATCGGCATCGATGGTTGCTGCCGTAGCTTCGGCCATGTTCCAATAGCCTTTCATATTGAAGGATGAGCGCGTGGCAATCTCACCTACTTCGCGCGCAGGCAATGCGCCTCCTTCTTCATCGATGATCTTGACCTCAACGCCTTGCAGCGGCTTGCCAACCGAGCGCATCTTGTCATTGCCGTTCGGATCATGGTCCTCCGGCGGCAGCGCGACTATTGTCCCCGATGTTTCGGTCATCCCGTACATCTGAACAAATTCGCAGCCGAACATATCAATGCTCTGCTTCATCATTTCGAGCGGAATAGGCGAAGCACCATAGGTGATATATTGGAGCCTGGAAAAATCGACCTCACCAACACGGGGATGGTTGAGCAATATCTGAATCGCCGCCGGCACCATGAAGATCTTGCTGATGCCATATTGCTCTATGAAATCTAGCGCTTGCGCCGGATCATATTCCCGCACAACGATCGCGTGCCCACCATTATACATATTGCCGAGACCCGACCCGGTGCCGCCGATATGGAAACAGGGCATGGCGAGCAGCATCGTCTCCCCCGGTTGCGACCTTTGCCAGTCGGCCAAATCATCGTCGGTCAGCTTGGCCCGCGCTCCGAAAATCGAATAGCCGGTCATGATCGCGCCCTTGGGGTGGCCGGTTGTTCCCGATGTATAAAGCTGCAACGCATCGTCATCAGGTGCACAGGCTACCATCGGATCGACATCGGGAAACCCGTTGCGCCATTCTTGATAACCGGCAAATTCCTCATCCGCCTGTTCCGAGCAAAAGATGGTTTCGACATATTCGAACTGCGGCCTGATCTGCTTCACCAGATCGATAAATTCAGGTCCGATGAACAGAATTTTGGCTTGGCAATTATTGACGATATAAGTGACTTCCGGACCGGCTAGCCGCCAGTTAACCGGCGTCATTACCGCGCCAATTTTCGCAGCACCCAGCAATATTTCGAAATAGAGATGCGAATTCTTGCCCATATAGGCAATCCGGTCACCCTTCTTAACGCCCAGCGAAGCCAAGCCATTGGCGGCCCGGCTGCTGCCCTCATTGAGCTGGGCGTAGGTCATCTGGTCACCTTCAAATGTGAACACCAGGCCATCACCCTGCTCTTTGGCTTGTTGCCGGATCACGTCCGCGATGGTGACAATATCTTCTTTCAGCATGGTCCTGTCCTGTTTTGGCGCCCCTCATCGTGAGCGATTCTCATAACTCTATCTAATCGCCGCAGCGGCGCAAACAGCCTAGCATATTGACTAGCCGTCTTGGCCGAAAGCTTGGATTAGGATTGGATAATGCGCGACTTAGCTCTCCACCAGATTACCATGACGCAGGGCGGACCAATCGGACTTGTCCGGTTCGCGGCCAAGGCGAGTCTCAAGAAAGTCTGCCTGTTCACCGCAACACCTCTAGACGCACATGATAAGCCGATGTTTGCGATTGTGGAACCATCAGACAAAACAGAATTTCAAAGCCTGCTCGCCGACAATGATGTGTCGATCATCAATGCGGAATATTTCCCGATCATGCCCGAAACCGATGTCACCGGATATGCAGCAGCACTGGAACTGGCTGCTGAGCTTGGTGCAAAACGCGCTGTCACCCATATTCATGAGGTTGATCCGACACGGATTGCCGATCAACTCAGCGCGCTGTGTAAAATGGCCCGTGATTTGGGCATGGAAGTCGGACTGGAATTTACCGGCTTTGCGAAGGGTTGTGACAGCCTCGAAAAAGCGGTGAACCTGCATCGGACCATCAACCAACCCAATCTCAAAATCGCGATTGATGCGCTGCATTTGTTCCGGACAGGCGGCACGCTGGAACAGCTAAAAACCGTTGATCCCCAGAGCATCGGCTATGCTCAAATATGCGATGGCCCGCATTTTCGGAAGTCCGATGATTATATAGAAGAAGCAATGAACCGGATGATACCGGGAGAAGGCATGTTTCCGCTGCGCGCCATGATTGATCTGTTAGGAGAGCATGTCGATCTGGATATTGAAGTACCCCATTATGCGTCAGGATCATTTTTTGACGCCGAAAATTGGGCGCTTGAGGCAATAGCGGCGAGCAAAGAGCTGCTGGAGTGATTGGAGGCAGAAATGACACATGAAGACTTAATCGACCGAGCCAAGATCACCGACCATGTCCTGAAATATGCCACCGGAATCGATTGGCACCAATGGGACTTATATCGCTCCATTTTCGCGGACGAGATCATGCTGGATTTCTCCAGCTGGTCCGGCGATCCCGCGAGTATCATGCCAGCCGATGACTGGGTGGCCGGCGTCCGCGCAACGTTAGAGCCTTTTGACGCCACCCAGCATGTGCTAACCAATTTTGTGATCGACCTGAAGGAAGATCGCGCAAACTGCATCTGTTATATGGCCGCCCATCATCATCTTGTCGTTGATGGTGAGCGGCAGATGCATAGTATTGGTGGCTATTATGTGCATGAGCTGGAACGGGCCGGAGAGGGTTGGCTGATCCACAAAACCCAGCTCAATGTCACTTGGGAAATGGGCGATCGCGGTCTGTTTGAACTGGCCGCCAGGCGCGGCGGCGCATCGATCGCCTGAAGCTATTGCACCTTGCACAATAGATGTTAAATTGTCCGGACAAATTTTATGAAAGACTGTCCCTATGTTTCTTACAACCTTGGCGCTCGCCGCCGCCGGATCACCGCAAGACCTTACCCTCGGCGAGCAACTGCCCGGCATTTATACCAATGAAGAGCAAGCCTATTTTGAGAAAGATGCAGGCCGAACGCCCCCGCCCTGGATATCGCTAAAAATCGAAAAGCAAGACGATAAGCTGATCGTCACACGCACGGATGCTTTCGGCAAAGCGGTTGCCGCGCCGTTGAAGGGATATGCCGCAACAGGAGTGAAACGCGACAGCCTGACAATGGGAGGATGCACGCGTTACTTTGATCGCTCGGACGCCGGTTGGGTCTATAGCAAGTTGCAAAACAAAAAGGCCTGTCTTCAGGATTTTCAGATCACCAGCGTGGAGGCGGGCGGGTTGAAACTGCGTTTTTCGGATGGCACCGAAACCAAATTGAAACGCGCCCGCCCGGTTGAATGCTGGGCTGCTGCCAAGAAGACCGAACCCAAGGCCGATGGCAGCCCGGATTGGCTGTTCGTCCAAAAATTGAGTCTGCATGATCAAGGCGGACGAGTCATGATCGGGGGCGAAGATAGCGGCGCTGAACCGCTGATCTTGCGCATGCGCGCTGTCTATTGGCCGAAACCCAGCACCAACCGGCCGAGCATGGTTTTGTATGTCCACAAACCGGATAATCCGGATCGCGCCGTCAGCTATAGCTGGGCCGATATCAATGCTAGTCGGGTTGGTCTAAACCTGCGCTGGATGCAGGCCAGTTGCACAATCAAGGGTGCAGAGCGGGCTTCTGATGTGACGAGCCAAAATTTCCGCGGCTGATTACTGGGACGGCGGTGCAAACAGCGCTGAATCAATCTTCGCATTGACCTTGGTTTCTGTCCAGAAAACCTCGTTGGATTTGCGCCCGTCATAATAGAGCGTAACATGGCGCGCCTGTAACCAGCGCGGATTTTCGAGACGCACGAAATTGTCATAGACCCGCAAATGCCAGCCCCTTGGCGTGCGAAAACCCATGGTGCGAATAGCATGGCTTTGCTGATCAATACCGAAAAGTGTTTTGCCACCCTTTGGATCGGTTAGCTCGACCATGTAGAGCGCATGGCCGCCAACATCATCATCTGGCAAGCGGGTGGCGACAAAGCCGGGCTTGTCAGCCTGACGGATAATCCCGAAACCAAAATTGCTTGCCCAAAACTTATCCGCCTCAGCCTTGGGCGTGATGCCCCGTTCCGTCCATGTGGTTTCTCCATCATAGCCCACTTCGAAAATCAGCCTGTCCGCATTTTTCGCGATGATACGAACCTTGCCATCGGCACCATGAGCGACAGTGCGGTTGGGGTCAAAGACACGCCACATTCGGTAATTGCTGGCCCTGGTGCGAGGTTCATGACCTTTGGGTCCATAGAAAACGGCATGACCGGACAAGGTCAAAGTCCGGGCGTTCGCCCAATCATCACCGCCCGCCGCTTCGCGGGCCATAGCCAATATCGCCGCACCATCCAGTTGATCATCCGCTGCCCCGACAGGAACCGCCATCACTGCCATGGCCATCACAACCAAATATTGGAAAAATCTGTTCACTGCATGCCTCTCTATTTGTCCGGACAAATTTATCTTGCCTTGGTCTGGTGGTTTCTGTCAACATGGGCCCATGAAACAAGGCAGCAGATATTCAGCAAATGGCCGGACAATCAATCGGCGCGCCTTTGTCGGCGGCATGAGCGCATCGCTCATTGCCTGCACGGCACCGCGCCGCACGTGGAGCAAGACCACCGCAGATGTGATTGTCATCGGCGCCGGACTAGCAGGCTTGCACGCAACCTGGCAGCTGGAACAGACCGGACTGAAAGTCATTCTGCTCGAAGGCAATAGTCGAACTGGTGGCCGTTTATATACGTTGGACAACTTGCCCGGAGCGCCTGACGCTGGCGGCGTCCAGATCGGAGCAGCCTATAAGCGCTTCAACACCATTGCAGATCGTTTGGATGTCGAACGCTATCTGCCCGAAAGCGGCCGGGGCGGATATCTTTATAATGTCCGGGGACAGAATTTCCTGAAGGATGAATGGCCAAGTCTGCCGCAAAACAGGCTGGCCGATGGTGAGAAAGGGACAAGCCCGGATGCGCTGTTTTTCTCCTACATGCGAAAACTACCAACGCTTGAAACAACCGCGGACTGGATGTCTCCTGAAATCACTGCGGGTGATGTTTCCCTTGCCAGTTGGCTGAAGGCGCAGGGCGCATCAGATGAAGCGATGCGTTTCATGAATGCCAATCTTAACGGTCGTACGCTTGAGGAAATGTCGATGCTTCATATGCAGCGTACGCTTTCCATGTTCGGTGCCGCCCGCAAGGCCAATCCCGGACCGACCAGATTCATCCGCGGCGGGTCACAGCGCATGACAGACGCGATGACCAATACGCTAAACTCGGACATTATCTTGAACGCGCCGGTATCGGCGATTGAGGATGAAGGAGATGGCGTGGAAGTCACCTTGGTCGACGGTCGGAAATATGGCGCGCGTCATGTGATTTGCACAGCGCCTTTCAGCACGGTCAGAAATATGAAAATCGAAGCCGCCTTGCCGCTCGCCATGCGAAACACTATTCGGCGACTTCCCTATACAAAAGCGAGTTTTGTTTTTCTGCGCGCATCCGATGCCTTCTGGAAAGAGGATGGCCTGCCGGAATATATCTGGAGTGATGATCCGTTGATTGGGCGTGTGTTCACACTGAACAGCGATCCACCGTTGCTCAAGATCTGGGTCAACGGCCCCGCTGCAGAAGCACTTGATTCTATGGACCCACAACGGGCAGCTGCAGAAATAATCACACGCATTGAAAAGATCAGACCATCTGCAAAGGGCAAATTATCCTATCTCGACATGTTCAGCTGGCAAAAAGAGCCTTTTGCGCGCGGCATTTATCATCATATCGGAACAGGTGTCGGTGCTGCGCTGGCCAGCACCGTCCAGCATCAGGGCGAGCGGCTGCACTTTGCAGGTGAGCATATGACACAAAACTGGCCCGGCATGGAAGGCGCACTCGAAACTGCTGAAAGAGCCACATCCAGAGTATTGGCTTTGGCTTAGGGGAGAAACAGAAGCCATGGGCAACAACCACAAAATCCTGACCAGCCGCCGTGAATTTGTCGCCGCAGCGGCAGCAACGGGTCTTATGACTTCACAGGCAATCGACGCCAAGACGCATGCTAGTAACAAAGAGCACAGGACAAAGAATGCTGCTCAGACTTTTGTTCTGGTTCATGGCGCATGGCATGGCGGCTGGTGCTGGCGCGATGTCCGATCGCAGTTGGAAGCGCAGGGGCACAAAGTGTTCACACCGACCCTGACCGGACTCGCGGAACGCGCGCATTTGTTATCGGCAGATATAGGGCTGGATACGCATATCACGGATATTATGTCGCTGATCGACTATTATGATCTGAAAGACATAGTGCTTGTTGGCCACAGCTATGGCGGCATGGTGATTACGGCAGTGGCCGACGCTATGAAGGATCGGATCAGCAAGATCATCTATCTCGATGCGGCCTTACCGAAACATGGTGAGACGATGATCACGCAAGGACCGGAACGCAGCCCAGAAATGATCGCGCAGACCCGAACGGTATTGGAAGGACTGGCACCAGATGGTATCGGCATGGCCGCCTTCCCGCCAGATATTCTCGGGATTCCGAAGAATCATCCCGGCTATGAATGGGTTGCCCAGAAGCTGACACCCCATCCGCTCAAGACATGGTTGGACCCGATCCAACTGCATAATGGCGGGTCAACGGGACTGAAGCGCAGCTACATTCATTGCACCGCGCCGGTCCTGCCCAATAGCAGCTTTCCCTATCACGCGGCGCAGGTACAAGCAGACCCAAGTTGGACATACCATGCGCTGGCCACCGGCCATGACGCGATGGTGACCGCACCGGATCAGCTTTTTCGGATATTGACGGCTACATAGATAACCCCGCCATCCTTTGGGACAGCGGGGTTTCTTGATGATGCTTGATCAGCTTAGAATTTGAACGTTGCTTCAGCTCCAAAGCTGCGACCACGGCGAAGGGGAATGAAGAACGCCCGTGGACCGCTCGTATCCGCTCTTTGACCTGCGGCCGCCAATGCTCCGAACGGGATATCCCGCGGTGCGAAGCCATAGCCGAAATCGAGCCAACGTGTCGCCAGTGGTGTCGAATCCTCATCGAACAGGTTACGGCCAAAGACCGCTACTTCCCAATTCTCTCCACCTATGCCAAGCTTTGCGCCGCCTATCGTGGCGGAACCAGTTTTCGCCCGATTATGAACCTGCACAAATTTCGAAGATTCATGGCTGATATTGAAGTTGATGAAATATTCCATCGTGTCCGACAGGTCATCGCGCCAGTCAAAAGCCGCCGATAACTGCCAGTCGGAACCCAATGGCAATCGCCGACCACTAATGTCGCACAGCGCATATTCCGGATCATTGGGGCGGCCTTCCAGACCGACCGGCTGTTTCAGGCCACCGGAATTGAGCGTATATTCAAACTCGTCGCAGCCGCGTGTAAACTTGGCGTCCGTATAAGCCGCGGTTGTCGTCACAGTGAACTGCTCGACGGGCCGCATGATGACTTCCAGCTCAAAACCTTTGACTTCCGCGTCACCCTGGTTGGAAGCAACGGATGTCGTTGCGGTTCCGGCCCCCGGTGTCGTCAGAACAGGTTGGGTCAGCTGAACGCTCTTTATCTCGTTGTAGAATAGCGAGAAGTTGGTTTGAAGTTGCCCGTTGAGCCAGGTCTTTTTGATCCCCAATTCGCCGCCACGCAGCGTTTCATCCTCATAGGTTGGCAGTCCATTGGCTGCACCAATACTACCATTAAGGCCGCCCGGCTTGTTACCCTCGGTATAGATAGCATAGACCAGCGTATCTGGATCAGGTTGCCAGTCCACGGTCACGCGAGGCACGAAATCCTTGGTCCGGAAGGGTTCCGTTTCAACAAGCTCACCATCGGTTGTTGCGGTCGCCCCCACAATTTCAAGAAAGCCTTTTTCCTCATCCAGATAACGGCCCTCAACACCAATGGTTACGGTTTCACCCAGATCCGCTTCGATGCGTCCGAAGATCGATTTATTCTCGATCGTCTCAATCTGGTTGTCATTGTCACGGAAAAAGTCCGTGCCGGCGCGACCAGATTGCTTAGTGATATCAAACTGCTTGCGCCGGAAATCATAATAATAGACGCCCAACAATCCGCGAATAGGCTGATCTTCGGGGCTGAAAATTTTCGCTTCGATGCTGAAATCTTCGAAAATTCTCCGGTTCGTGGAGGAGAAAAAGGCTTCGGATGCGGATGGCGGCCCGAAGAAGAGGTTGAGATTGCTGTGATCGGAATCGAACCCTGTAAAAGTCTCGTCATGGCGATAACCGGTCACTGTGCTGAAGACCCAGCCGGAGCCGCCAATATCCCAGTTCATTTTGCTGTTCAGCGTCCAGCGTTCCAATGAAATACCCGAAATACCAGCCAAGCCTGGCGTCGTAGAATCAAGGTTTGGTCCTCCGTTGAAGATTCCTGGTTCATCGGTGTTCAAGAAAATATTGTCGGGATCCGGACGAAGCACACCACAGAAATACTGGTTGTCATTGTCATTCTGTCCTCGCGCACCAAAGTTCCGGAAGCGGACACTTCGAAAACCAGGTTCACAATTATTTTCCGAGGCAAATTGCAGCGTACGCGGAAATTCCTCATCCCGGTCTTTTTGATATCCGACACGGATCCGGAAATCGAAGTCATCTGTCGGCGTGTAGAACAGCGTTCCTGCAAAAGACGTCGTTCGTTCGCCACCAACATCCTGGCGACCGGAAATCTGGTTGGTAAACTCGCCTTCGTAATTATAGTAACGGCCATCAACGCGCGCTGCGAGAACGCCGGGAATGATCGGCAGGTCAAGACTGCCGGTCACTTCATATTCGCCGAATTCGGCAATTCTGCCGCGAACTTGCCCGCCAAATTCATCACCTGGATTTTTGGTGATGAAGTTAATCGCGCCCGAATAGGTATTCCGGCCATAGAGCGCCGATTGTGAACCTTTCACCACTTCGACTCGTTCCAGAGCATCAAAGTTGATCGATTGGATATCGCCGCGGAACAGCGCGCCGTCTATGAAAACTGATGCGCCAGATTCAACGCCAAACTGCACCCCGGCCAGAACGTTACCAAGACCGCGAATAACCGGACGATCCGTGCCGCGACCAAAAGCCTGACTGAAACTCAAACCCGGTGTCAGCGTCGCAATATCATTCACGTCCCGCAGGTTTTGCTCGTCGAGACTTTCAGATGTGAATGCGGTCACAGCGACAGGGGCATCGTTGATTGATTCCGCCGTTTTGCGTGCTGTGACGATGATTACATTGGGATCTTCGTCTGCTGCTTCTGCACCGGACTCTGCTTGCGCATAGGCTGGCGCGGATACCATAATGCTGGTTGCCAGCAATGAAACACGCAGTACTGATTTCATGACCATCTACTCCCTTTTTAGTCTGTCTCGACTGTAATTATCTTTATGGTTGTTCAACCTATGCAGCTTCACGGAAGTGACCCCCTCACCCACTTCCGTCAAACCAACATACAATCAAAAGGACCCGCTTAGCGTAACACCAAATTGACGTCTCTCAGGCGGAGTAATCGCAAACGCACGCTGCCGCACTCCATTGAGTGTTGGGGCCGAAAAATCGACATATCGCAAAATACCGCGCGGCGTTTCATCTTGGAAAGCGTTCTTGACCCAGAATCTTAAAGTCAGATTATCTTTCCGAACACCGGCGGAAAAATTGACTTTTGTCGAATCTCCCGTTTCCGCCAGATTATGAATTTGGGCAAAGAAAGAGGATCTATAGATCACGTCGCCACGGGCAAAAATATCCCAACCACTATCTCCAATGGGAACATCAAATGCAGCGCTGAAGGTCGCCTGATGCTTAGATACCAAGGGTGGTGTCTGGCCGGAAACATCAGCGAAAGTTGCACAAGGTATAGGGCCAGTTGTCAAAGTGCCGTCACCAAGAAGTTGCCCGGCATCCAAAATAGCCGCTGGATTGGTACAGCCGTCTGTTGTCACCAGAGTTGCACCAGGATTATTGGGATCTGCAACCGTTCCTGTCCCCGTCGTTCCGCCCAACAAAATAGCTTGGTCGGTGCTGACACCATTTGTGACTTCAGCATCAATATAAGCATATGTTCCTGATAAAGTGAGGAAATCGGTTACGCGCCATGTCGCATCCAGCTCCAGGCCATAAATTTCCGTATCTCCGATATTGTCGCTGAAGGAATCTACCCCCCCAGCTCCAGTCGTAAACGTGCTGGTGAGCACCTGATCACCGTAGTCAATGAAAAATCCGGCCAAATTCACCCGCAAACCATCTAAAGGCTCGGATTTGATACCAACCTCGTAGTTTTTCAGGCTCTCTTCCCCAAAAGTGGTTATCGGCGCGTCTGTCGAGTTGAAACCGCCAGGAGAGTTGCCTTCCGAATATTTAGCATAAACCAACAAATCGTCATTTGCCTGATAATCAACCGTAATGCGCGGAAGAACAGACTTGAATGTCGCATTCCGGACAGCCCCATCGCCTGCAATAATTCTATCTGGGTCCGTGACGCCGGCAAACAAATCGCCGAGTCGATAGGAGTCTCCGGGCCGTGTACCAATTTCTTCTCTAGCAATCCGTAGCTCGCCACCAATTGTAAGACGGTCCGTCACGTCAAATTCAACCGAACCAAAAGCCGCCAGGTTAGTCGTAACATCTGTTTCCGATATTGAATCAAAACCAAATTCCGTCTGCTTGCGCCCATAATCGGTGCCATTAGTCTGATCATCAAAAAAGAACCCGCCAATTTCAAAGCGGATTGCTTTGTCTTGCGGCGAGGCAAATCGCAGCTCTGCTGAGATTGCAGTACGCTCAATCTCAGAATCCGTGTTGAACGGCGACACGCCAAAGGCACAATCTGGAATGAAGTTAGCACAAACAAATGGCGAGCTGATAAAAAGGGCGGTCTGATCATTAAAGGTCTGATCAGTACCAGTCCGTTCCGTGATATCCGTATATCCAAACAAGGCTGTTGCCGTATAACCAGAATCGCCCAGCTCGGCTGTAGCAGTCGCAATGATGCGATTTGCCTTCCGGTTTAATCCTGGCTCGATCAACTCGTCCGTATTCAGGCCAATGGGTTCCCGCAGTTCTACTTCGCCTTGGAAATATCCCCGACTGCCTTCGGTAAAGATATTGTTGAAGCTAGAATCCTGGAGTCCGATAGCATAGTGATCGTCATCGTCTTCCGTCCGAAGATAAATGACACTGGCTTCAAAACCATCGCTTTGATAATTGAGCCCCGCCGAAATTGTCAGAGTTTCTTGCCCGAGACTGTTGCCCGTGACCGAATTTGTGTAATCACCGCCGAAGCTGTTATATTTGCCGGAAACAAAGCCACTTAATCCATCAGCGATCGGCCCAGCTACACGGCCAAAAATCTCATAGTCATCATGGGTCGCAGCGGTTAGCTCAAAATCAGCCGTTAGCTCATCCGTTGGCTGCTTGGATACATAGTTTACTGCACCAGAGAGCGTGCCACGACCAAAGACAGCGCTTTGTGGGCCTTTGATCACTTCTACCCGGCGATAATTCTCCAAATCTAGCGCGGTTGAAGCGCCAACAAAGGGGACGCCATCAATGAAGAAACCTACCTTCCCCTCGGAAATCAGAATATTGGATGTGCCGCGAATGACTGGGCGATCAGCGTCGCGCCCAAATGCAGATTGCAACTGAAAACCAGGGGTGAAGTCAGAGATTTGCTCTAGTCCGGATATATTTGCTTCATCAATCAAATCTTCGCCAAAAACGCTAACTGCAACAGGGATATTTTGCAGGCTTTCTTCTCTCTTACGAGCAGTAACCACGATAACATTATCGGATTCCACGGCATCTTGTTGTCCAACATCCTGCGCTAATACATGCGTTGGGGTTGCCGCAGTAGCGGCTAACAAAAGGCCTTTGAGTACGGTTTTCATTATAACTTCTCCCTGATGTCCAATTGTCCGGACATTTTTCTCCAATTGCTAATTTCCACTGCTAAGCAAATTTGTCCAGACAAATTTTCTATTAATGCGAACTGTATGCAAAAACTGTCGCAAAAATATCACTCTTAAGCTTCTTATGTTCAGTATATGTTGGATTTCAGTCATTTCTCATAAGATAATTTGTCCGGACATTTTTCTTGCATTCTGGCCATCAATGCTAAAATAATCGGGAAGGAGGTCTTTCATGCGGCTTTATCGAACTTGCATTTTTCTGGTCTGTGTTTTGGCATCCGCGCCTTTTTTTGCCGCAACCGAGGGTACCGCTACATCCCAGCAACATGCCCGTGCTGACATCTCAACCATAGAAATCGAACGACATTTTATCGCTGGCCCGTTTGGCCAGGTTCATGTTCGTATCGCACGATCAACACAGGCCACACAGAAAACACCGCTGGTCCTGTTTCATCCTACACCATATTCCAGCGACTATTTTTTGAAGTTTATGCAACTCATTGCAACAGACCGGACAGTCATTGCTATTGATACACCCGGCTATGGAGACTCCGACCGGCCCAGTACGTTGCAGTCGATTGATGGTTATGCCGAGTCTGCTGCTATCGTGCTTGAGTTGATGGGCTATGGCAGCGAACGGAATCAGCCCGTCGATGTGCTTGGCTATCATACCGGCACATTGATAGCGACCGAATTGGCAATTCGCCACCCGGGCCTTGTCCGCAAACTGGTCCTGCCTGGCCTACCCTTCTTCATTGGTGAGGAAAGGAACAAGGCCTACAACGACAACGCCAAGCCCGAACCCATAGCGCGGGATGGATCCCATCTCATGAAGAAATGGGAGTTCGCCACGGCGGCTATTCAAGCTGGTATATCACAGGAGCGGGCGCAGGAACATTTTAACGACCTGATGCAATGTTACCCGCATTGCTGGGAAGCCTATCATGGCGTCTTCACCTATCCTTCTGAAAATCGTTTTCCGGAGGTTCAACAGCCCGTTCTACTCATCACCAACGACGGCAGCCTTAAGCGGGAAACTGAAGCAGCCCTGCCCCTGTTTCCGGATGCACGTCTAACGCACATCAACGGTGTTTCGCTTGGCGGCTTCGATCTCGCACCCGAAAAATATGTCACGATCATCCGCCAGTTTCTGAACGGTGCACCCGGCAACAGAAAGACTCAAAAGAAGGAAACTGACGATGGACGAGAGTAATAGCATTTCGCGGCGCAGTCTCTTTTCAGCGGGCGCGGGTCTTGCCGCTGGAGCTGCATTAAGCTGGACTGATTTCGCCCATGCCGCCGTCAAAGGCGGGCCGGACAAACTCAGCATTACACCAGATGGCCGTTACGAAACTGTGCCACTGGTCAAGGACACCATATCGCTGGGCGTAGCACAGGCGCGGGTAGTGCCTGTCGAACTCAGCAACCTCAAACAGACGCGCCGCGCCAATGTGCAGCACATGATGGACCTCATCGATGCGGCAAATGGCTTTTCCGGGCCGAAAGACCTGATCTTCTTTCACGAATTCCCAATCACTGGCTATTATCATAAATGGAATATCCAGGACGCGCGGCGAGCAGCTATTGAGATACCGGGCGAAGAGACGGAAATGCTTGCCCGCAAAGCGCGTGAATATGGCTGCTGGCTGGTTTTCGGATCCTATGTCCGTGATCCGAACTGGCCGGAAAGCCTGCTGTCCATCACCACGATCATGAATGGCAAGGGCGAAGTCGTCGACAAACATTGGAAGGCACGCAACATAAAGGGCTTTTTTGGGAGTGATTTCGAGTTGTTCACCACCACCATTTATGATGTACTCGACCGTTATGTCGAAATGTATGGAGCCGACGCAGTACTCCCCATCACACGCACACCGATCGGCAATATTGCGACCAGCTCGGTGCAGCGCGAACCGGAACTCTTCCGGGCCTTTGCCATGAAAGGGGCGGAGATCATCTTGCGCACCGCAACTGGCGGCTTCAACCCCATCGATATGCAGGCAACGAGCCTCTATAACGGCGTCTATACCGCCGTAGCGAACAATGCTGCATCTCCAGAGAACCCTTATTATTTTGCCGATGCCGGTGGCGGTGGGTCGGCCGTTTACGCGCCCGATGGCGATGTTATGAATATTGCCAAGACCGCTTTCGAAACGTTGGTTTCCGCACGCATTCCGATCGCAAATTTCCGTGCACGCAACCGTCAGCCGATCGTCCACAGCGAATTGTTTATGCCGGTGTTCGAGCAATATCGTTCGCGCTACGGTCCCAATCTTTTTGCCGAATATCAACCGCGGGATACACGGGATTCCGGGCGTTATTTACGCGACAAGGCTAGGTGGCCGAAATAGTGTAAAATAGCGGTTGCAATCAGCCGCCCCTCGCGTAATTTGTCCGGACAACTTTTTGGAGAAGATTCACCCATGCCTGCCTATATGATCGTTACCGCGAAAATTTCGGATCGCGACAAATTCATCCAGGGCTATGGCGCTGCAGCCGGTGCTCTGGTCGAGAAATTCGGCGGACGATACGTTTTGCGCGGCCCCGGAGCAGAGCTACTGGAAGGCGATTTTGGCGATGGCGCGTCCATGGTCATTTCGGAATGGCCGGATAAAGCGGCCGTGCACAAATTCTGGAACAGCCCGGAATATCAGGAAGCCAAGAAGTTGCGCGCTGATATCGCTGATTGTCAGGTCCTTGTAATAGAAAGCCCCAAAATCGCATGACCGACATTATCAAACGCACGACATTGATGGTTCGTGACGGCGACGCAGCATCCAATTGGTATGAAACTGTTTTTGGGATGACCAAATGGATGGATACGCCTTTTACGCTATCCGGAACACAATTGGCTGCCGGGAAAAAGGGTGACAAGACCCGGCTGATCATCTTGAAATGTGAGCATGATATGATCGGCATGATCGGCCTGCTTGAATGGCTCGATCCCAAACAGGATGCACCGGAGGAACTGCCAACCGAAATCAAATTCGGCGCGCCGGTTTTTGTTGTCGCATCAGAGGACGCCAAAGGCGCCGTAGAACGGGCCCGCGCGCTTGGTTCAACCATCCATAGCGAACCACGCGAATGGAGCGTTACCGGCGCTGATGGCAAGCAAAAGGATATGATCGGCTGCTCGTTCTGGGATCTGGACGGCTATTTCTTTGAAGTAAATCAGGTCGTGAAGGTTCACGACTGAGTGACCGCCGCCGGTTCTTCTCTTTCCGATTTTGTTGCCTTGTCCGCGGGCAAGCAGATTGACGATGACGCCAATTACCAATGGCGCGTAGCGGCTCGGCCGGTTGGCAATGTCGTGCCTACGGATTTTGAATGGGCGGTCACCGACATTCCCGAACCGGGTGAAGGGGAAGTGCTGCTAAAAACCCATTATCTGGGCCTCGCTCCGGTCATGCGTTTCTACATGCAGGGCACGGGAGCCGCCGGAGAGCGGGTGCTGGAACCCGGTGATGTGATCCATGGCCGCGGGGTTGCGCAAATCGTCAAGTCCCGCCACCCCGACTGGCGCGAGGGTGAAATGGTACAAGGCCAAATGGGCTGGCAGACCTACAAGGTCTCCAAAATGACGCCGCAAGAGAAATTTTTCCGGATGCCGCCCAACGGCTTGTCCGCGGCTCTCGGTTCCGGAGTGTTGGGTATGACGGGCCTCTCGGCTCATGCCGGGCTCTTTGCCTGCGGCGATCCCAAGGAAGGCGACCGCATGGTGCTGTCCGGAGCCGCCGGTGGTGTCGGGTCAATGGTCAGCCAGATGGCGGCCAATGTGGTCGGCTGTGATGTGATCGGTATGGCGGGCGGAGCGGAAAAATGTGGGTTCATTCTCGATCATGGCTGCTCCCATGCGATTGACTATAAATCGGAGAATATCGAAGCGCGGCTCGATGAATTACGACCCGATGGCATTGACCTCTATTTCGATAATGTCGGCGGTGAAACGCTGGAGGCCTGTCTTGAACGACTGCGTCTGCACAGCCGGGTCGTGCTGTGTGGATCGATCAGCGAATATACAAAGGAAGAGCCCTTCAAACTGTCCAACTACACCCGGCTGCGCGCCACCGAAACACGGATGCAGGGCTTTTTTGTCTATAATCATCTGGACCGCTGGGATGCAGTGATGGATGATCTGGCAGGATGGATACATGACGGCAAGCTGAAGCCCGTACAGGATGTCGAACAGGGTTTTCAGCATATGCCCCGTGCACTGGCCAATCTGTATTACGGTCAGAACGTCGGCGTGCAATGCTGTTCGGTTCGCGGTGAGCCAGAGACGTGGAATTGAGGGAGATTGATTGTGGGTGAAAAACAACAAACGCGGTTTCAGCGCGGCAATTTTGTCGTGGCCGATATCGACCGGTCGCTGACCTTCTATCGCGATGTGTTGGGTTTCGAAGAAACTTTTCGCAAGGGTCATAATCCCGACAGCTATTCTTTCCCGGTGTTTGAAATCCCGAAAGAGGCGGAAATTGGTTTTTCAATCCTTTCACTACCCGGCCAGCCACGCGTCATGGCCTTGTCAGAGGTTAAGAATGTCCCTCTGGACCCAGTGCCACATCCTCGGCGCGGAGCCATCGTTCTGGATGTCGCTGATCCCGACGCTGTAATGGAAGGCGCCCGAAAACTGGGCCTGCAGGTCTATGAAGAAGGACGGCTTGAAACCCATGACGGGCGGATCGGGCGCGAAATCGGCATTGTCGATTTTGATGATAATCTTGTGGTCATCTATCTCATTCCGGACGCTGAATAATGGCAAGCCAGACAGACGCAGCCACTGCTCCAGCCAAGCCGTATCCCAGCGCCGCGGCGGGTTGGTTTCTGGTCGTCATGCTGACCATTGCCTATATTTTCAGTTTTGTGGATCGCTATATTCTTGGTCTTTTGATCGAACCGATCAAGGCGGAATTTGATCTGTCCGACCGTCAAATCGGTTGGCTGCTCAGCGCATTCACATTGGTCTATGGCTTTGTCGGCATCTTCATGGGCTGGCTGATTGATCGCGGCAAGCGGATCTGGATTGTGTCGATCGGGGTTGCCTTATGGTCTGCGGCGACCGTCGCGACCGGCATGGCCAAAAATTTCTTTCAACTGTTCGCCGCACGCATGGGTGTAGGCGTCGGTGAAGCGACGCTTAGCCCCGCGACATTTTCCATGATTGGCGACAGTTTCCCGACCGAGAAACGGGGCAAACCGATCGCCTTCTATTCTTCCGCTCTTCCCATTGGTGCAGGCTTGGCCTCCCTGTTGAGCGGCGCGATCATCGCCTGGACTGCAGCGAGCGGCAGTCAGTCCCTTCCCTTTTTCGGTGAGTTATCGCCATGGCGGTTCACGCTTATAATCGTGGGCCTTCCCGGGATGGTTTTTGCGCTCTTCTTCCTCTTCATGAAAGAACCGGCGCGGCGTCCGGTCGCGGCCTCAGAAGATGTGATCAGCGGCAGCGGATTTTTCGATGCGCTGAAATATATCTGGCGTAACAAGACGCTCTATATCGGCTTCGTGCTAATCATCTGCACCATGACGACCATCGCCTACAGTCAGGGTTTCCTGGCACCGACCTTTGAACGGACCTGGGGATGGTCGGCGCAGAAATATGCGTTCGTCAACGGTGTTGCGCTGCTGATTATTGGCCCGGCCAACATGATGATCATGGGCACGATTTCCGACTGGTGGACGAAAAAGGGCGTACAGGATGCATCCTTGCGTATCCTTTATATCGGCTTTTTCATCATGGTCCCGACCGCCGCCATTCCCCTGTTCATGCCCAGCGCGGAACTGGCCTTTGCAATATTGTGCATCAACACGGTCGGTATCGGAATTGTCTCGGCTATCGGTGTCACATCCTTGCTAGTCATCACACCAGCGCAAATCCGCGGTCAAGTCGTTGCGCTCTATTATTTGGCGATCAGCTGGTTCGGGTCACTGGGGCCAATCGCGGTCGGTGAATTGTCGAGCAGCGTTTTTGGCGAAGATAATCTCCGCTATGCAGTCGCTGCGGTTCCCCTGATCTTCGGCCTCGTACCGTTTTTGATGATGCCTTTGACGCGCCGGCTCTATCGCGAGCAGATGGTGCGGTTGGGCGCTGCAAGCGAATGATCCGCAAAGGCTATAGCGACGGGCCATATGGTCAGGTGCACTGGCGGATGCTGGCGCCGGAAGGACCTCCTACGAAGCCAGACCTTTATTGCCTGCACCCAGCACCGTTTAGCGGCCTCGCCTTTACCACCATCATGCCGCATTTGGCGGAAGGTCGCCGCATCTTTGCGCCGGATTATCCCGGTCATGGTGGCTCGGATCCTTTCAAAGAGGAACCGACCATAGAGGAATATGCCGCGGCGATGATGGAAGTAGTCGATCACCAGTCGGGCAGCGGACCGGTCGACCTGATGGGCTTTCACACCGGCAATCTCGTAGCAGCCGAAATGGCGCTGACTGCGCCCGAAAAAGTCCGACTGCTGGCGTTGGTAGACGTGCCAGCCTTTGATGCCGAAACAAGCGCCAAGTTCCGAGCCGCAAGCGCCAAGACATTCGAAATCACACCCGATCTCGCCTGCCTTGAAGGGCCGTGGGAACGCGGGATGACCAAACGCATCGAAAGCCAGACGCTGGAGCGCAGCTTTGAAATGTTCACCGAGCAATTGCGCCCCGGACGACTGATGAACAAGGCTTTCCATGCGGCATTCAGCTATGATGTCGACGCAAGATTACCTGCGGTAAGGCACGACACACTGATACTGGCCTCGCAGTCGGGCTTGCTGAACGCTACCCGCCATGCGGCCGAGATCATGCCGACCGCCACATTGGTCGAGCGGCTGGATATCAAACGCGCTGTCCTTGACGAAGCGGCAGAAATAACGGCAGCTGAAATCCTGAAATTTCTGGATAGGACATCATCATGAAAGCCTTTACCATCTATTGCACTGACAAACCGGACACCGAACAGAAACGTCTCGACGCACGCGGCGCGCATTTTGCCCATATCGAGAAGACGATCGACAATCTGTTTGTCGCCGGACCCTTTAAAAATGCGCAAGGCGATACGATTGGATCGCTGTTGATCGTCAAAGCCGAGACGGCCGAAGATGCTCGCGCGCAGCTCGAAGCCGATCCCTATTTTCATGCCGACATCTGGGCCGATATCCGCATAAATGAATTTACCGCTGCCGCTGGTGACTGGATTGGCGGCAAGATATGGTAGGTTTTCATATTCGCTGAGGAGAGCAGAAAATGACGCGCATCACGCCGCTGACCATCGACGAACTGCCGGACGAGACACAGGCTGCTCTCAAATTTTCCGAAAATCTGATGGGCTATGTCCCCAATTCTGTGATGACCATGGCACATTGGCCGGAATTGCTCGGCGCATTTCGCGGGCTGGTCAGCGTCATCTATGGGGAAAGCGCCATCGACAATGGCTTGAAACGCTTGATCGGAGCGGTCGTTAGCGCCGCAGCCGGATGCCAATATTGCAAGGCCCATACGACATTGGGCGCGCGGGATGTCGGCGTGGACGAAGAGAAAGTGAAAGCGGTCTGGGAATATCAGTCCAGCGACCTGTTCAGCGAAGCCGAACGGGCGGCGCTGGACCTAGCGTTCGCCGCCGGACAGGTGCCCAATGCAGCGACGGACGCGCATTTCGCCGCGCTTGACGCCTATTACGACGAACGCCAGAAAACCGAGATTATGGCCGTTATCAGCATGTTCGGCTTTCTCAACCGGTGGAATGACAGCCTTGCAACGGAGCTTGAGGACAAGCCGTTTGATTCTGCGAGCACGCTCTATTCGCCTGATCAATGGCAGGCGGGGCAGCATCGCCGCTAAAAGGTCAGGGACGACTTAACCGATCTCAATCAATTCCAGCAATTCCCCAGCCGGGCCAAGTACCGTAGCGGTTCGGCGATCCCGATAAACCGAACCTGTCCGCACCTGTGGCGGCATAATCCAGTCAATTGTGATCGCATCCAGATCATCAACCGCCAGTGTTACCAGCGCATTTCCTGGCGGCAACATGCCGTCATGTCTTGGCCGCTGCTCTGCCTCTTCCGGATAATCATCCACCTCGACAATCGGTAACCGGCCATTCTGGACCATGGTCAGATCCGACACCGTGCCTGCCGGCTTTCCGAACGCCTGATTGATCATGCTGTATTCCAACGTATAGGTATCTCCGACGGTCAGATGCAGCTGGTCACGATACCAGTCCACCGTTCCCGCACGATTCGGTGTCGCCAATATCACAATAAAAATATGGTCAGTCAGCGACCGGGCCTTGGGAAGATCCGAGGATGGTGTATTTTCCCTTACCTCATTGAGATAGATCATTTCGCGCCCGGTTCCGAGCACCTGCATCGGCACGAAAAAGGGCAGACCTTCCAGCTCTTTCGGCGGTCCAATAATATCAAAGCCGCTGCCTTTCAGCCGGTCCGGCCAGCCGAAGACATCCTCAACCGTCAGTTCATAGGCCGCCCAGCCATAGGTAGTCGTCGGCTTGAAATCCGGATGATCGGGCTGTTCGACCAGACGGATAAAACAATCAGCGCCGCTGGTCGGCTGCAACACCGCCATGGGTGCACCCGCACTACCCGGACAGTTCCAGCCTTGCGCCAGATCATCGTTCAGCGGCCCGCTTTCCACAACCTGCATGCCAAGCACATCACGATAATCTTTCAGCGCCGCCTCAAGATCGGGCACTGCGGACACCCCGCCCAATATCGAGCCATGTTGCAAGGCATGTGTCATATCAAAATTCCGGTTTTCTCTTTTCCATGAAAGCGCTGACGCCTTCCTTGAAATCATCGCTCTCAAAAGCGGAGTCGAACAGCGCGGATGTCTCGGCATCGTCATCAGCCTGTCCGTCCAATATGCGTTTTATGATCGACTTGCTCATCATCTGACTGTGCGAAGATACCGATACCATTGTGGCCGCCAGTGCTTCGGCTTCTGCATAGGGATCGTCTTCCAACAAGGTGATCAATCCGATATCGAGCGCTTGCTGTGCAGACAGCAATTGACCAGTGAACAATATCCGCTTGGCTTGCGAAGGACCCACCAGGTCAACCAGCAACTTGGTGTCATGCAGCGGATAGACCAGCCCCAGTTTCGACGGCGTAATCCCAAACCGCGCTTTTGGTCCGGCCACTCGCATGTCACAGGCCAGAGCGATACCGCAGCCGCCGCCCACGCAATCGCCATCAATAATCGCAATGGTTGGCTTTGGTGCCTGCGCCAGCTCATGCTGGACTCGGCCAATCGCCGCCTGATTGCGGGCGCGCCATTCGGGATCGGTGGAGCCCGTTGCAAATTCGCCAATATCTGCGCCGGCGCAAAAGGCGCTGTCATTGCGGCTGGCATGCAGCATCAAAACACGGATCGCATCGTCCGCCATCGCATCGGCCAGCAATTCGGGCAGAAGCTCCCACATGGCCTGATTGAAAGCATTGCGCTTGTCCGGCCGGTCAATGAGCAGATGCGCGATCTTGCCCTCTTTCTCAATCCGCAGGGTCATAGAGGATCAACCTTGGCCAGATGCTGGGCAATCTGATGGCGGGTGGCTACCCAGACGTCCTTTTTCGACCGCACATGCTTCAGAAATTCTTCGAAAGCCCAGATACGGCCCGGGCGGCCGATGATCCGTAGATGCAGGCCGAGTGACATCATTTTTGGATTGCCTTCTTCGCCCTCGCGATAGACTTGATCGAAATTATGCTTGGCGTAATCCAGCCATTGCTGTGGCGTCATCGCAGGATCGGTCCACATTTTCATATCGTTGCTATCGAGCTGATAAGGCACAATCGCAATCGGTTTGTCGGGCACCGTTTCCCTGTCCCAGAATGGAATGTCTCCGGAATAGTCATCCATGTGATAGGCAAAGCCCTCTTCGATCAACAGCCGACGCGTATTGTCGGTATGGAAATAGCGCGACAACCAGCCATAGGGGCGCGTACCGGTGGTCTTTTCAATCGATGTGACAGCCTTGCGAATAAACTCGCGCTCTTTTTCCTCATCCATCTTGAACTGGTGTACCCAGCGATAGCCATGGCTCACCGGTTCATGGCCCATATCTGCAATGGCCGCGCCAATTTCCGGATGGTTTTCAAGGCTCATGGCAGCCACGGTCCAGCTCGCCATGATCTCATATTCTTTAAGCAGCTTCACGATGCGCGGCGCGCCCGCCTTGATGCCGTAGAGATAGTTGCTCTCATTACCATAGTTGCGGATCGGTGACTTGATATGAATGCCGAGTTCATCCACCGGCTCCATGCCGCGATCGCCCCGGGCCACGGTCATCTCGCTGCCTTCCTCGACATTGACGACAATGCTCAGCGCCATTTTCGCGCCGTTGGGCCAATCCATCCGTTCTTCTTGCATATCAGTTTTTGTCCTTGATCGTGGCCGGTGTCCAGCCCTTCGCCCGTCGGTCCAGGCGTGAATCCAGTATTTCGCCGTCCAGGTCCATGGGCGCGGCCTGTGCGAGAAAGACCGCGCTTTCTTCTAGGCAGTTTACCCTGACTACGCCGCGCAACTGTCCGTCAATTTCACTGACCACCGCCGGAACGACACCGCAATTCGCGCAGACCAGAAAATCAGCGGTCTTCGTTCCGAAACGATAGCGAGAAAATGGACCCGACAGGGTGATTTCCACCTGCCCTTGAGGATCAGATGTCCACGAGGCACCATGCGCCTGGCAAAACGAACATTGGCAAGTTCTTGCGCCAAGTTCCGCCGGCGATTTTTCGCTGTAAAAATCCAGCGTGAGTGCGCCGCAATGACAGGCCCCGGCATAGTGCATCAGTGCATTTCCTCTCCGCCAGAGACGTTGAGCGCCTCTCCCGTAACATAAAAGGCGTCCTCGCTGGCCAGCCACGCACAGGCGGCGGCGGTATCAGATGGCAGGCCGGGCCGCCCCATCGGGTTGCTCTTGCTCATATTGGCGAGATAGGCCTCTACGCTGTCAAAGCCGAGCAGTTTCGAAAAATATTCATTCTGCTGGGCACCCAGGCCGGTCGTCACATGGTTGGGACAAACTGCGTTGACGGTAATCCCATGTGCGCCGAGTTCAACCGCACTCGCCCGGGTCAAACCGACCATGCCATGTTTCGAACTGACATAGGCTGGCAGATGCGGGAAACCGGTTTTGGCGGCTTGCGATGCTATATTGATGATGCGTCCGCCATTGCCAGCGGCGACCATCGCTTTGGCTGCGGCCTGGGTGCAGTAAAAAGCACCGGACAGGTTCACACCGATGACCTGATCCCATTCCTTCGCCGTATCGACTTCCAACAGCGGCTTCATCATGAAACCGATACCGGCATTGTTGACGAAAATATCGACCGCACCAAAAGCATCCACGCTTTGATCGACCAAGGCCTGACATTGCGCCGCATCGCTGACATCACAGGATATGGTCGCGACTTTGGCTCCGCGCCCGCGCAACTCTTCAGCCACGCCCTCCTCCTGATCGCCAATGGCGAGGTCCGACACGACGCAGTTGGCGCCGTCATCGGCGAAGCGCTGTAATATGCCCTGCCCCAGCCCTTTTTCCTTGCCGGAACCGGTAACGACGATAGTTTTTCCTGCAAAGCGGCCGGACATCAGAGGTCTTCTGTCAATATGAATTGCGGACCATCGGCATAATCCTGAAACGGTGCGGCCATGGCCTGAAATTCGGGATCAGACACATCGGCGACAAATTCATCCATGCCGGTAATGTCGATAATCTCGAAATATTCATAGGGCGACGGATCATCCGAACCGAACAGGCCGGTGGCTTTGTGAACCGTGAAGGATGTCACCGAGCTCAGCGCGCTGGCTGTCGGGATGTCGCGCGTTTTTGCCCATTCCTCATATTCAGCAATATCAACGCCTTCTTTCAGATTGAACAATACAATGATGCGCATAGTTTCTCTCCTCTTATGTGATTTCCAAATAGGTTTCGGGACGACGATAGCCGCGTAACTTCTCGTCCAGCTTCCGCGCCAGAGCAAATAGATCCGCTTCGCATCCCTTTGACGCTAGAATCTGGAGCCCCAATGGCATGCCATTATCGTTAAAGCCGGACGGAATGGTGATCGCCGGCAGGTCTGAAATATTGGCAAGACAGGTATAATCCGCCTGATTGGCTGGCGCATCTTCGCTATGCGCAAAGGCACCTTGAGGGGCGGTCGGCAAGATACAAAAACCGTGTTTTGCAACCAGCATCTGCATCGTTTCAGCGGTCTGTTCGAGAATCGCCTGATCCTCATCCCAATCGGCGGCGCTGCGTTTCGGGCCGTAGGCGAGCAGTTTTTTCAAACCATCGGAAAGCTTGCTTTGATCTTCCTCCGCAAAATGGGCCGCCATGGCTTTGGTTGTTTTGATAAACCCGGCAAACCGAATGCGCGACAACGGATGTTTGAGCTGAGCCACGGCAATAGTTTCCCCCGCCCAGCGCATTATATCGCGGAAATTTTCGATAACTTCCAGTTCACAATCAACACCGGTTTCGACCAATGTTGCCAGCGATCCCGTTGCCGCCTCGTCCTCACCAAAATCGCTAATGACCCGTGCCACCTTTTCCAACAGGTCCAAATTCCGGGCCAGCGGTCCGATGCAGTCCAGCGATTGTTCCGCCAGCTCCAAACCATCTTGGCTAATCGCAGATTGTGCGGGCTTAAATCCGTACACGCCGCAGTAAGCCGCGGGTATACGCACAGACCCCATTGTGTCCGTGCCCAACGCGACATCGCACAGACCAGCCGCAACTGCAGCTCCGCTTCCGCCCGATGAGCCGCCGGGCGTATAACCTTCCTTGTGCGGATTAAAGGTTTTACCGAACCAAGGATTGTCGGTCTTTGCGCCAAGCGCGGCCTCTTCCATGTTCAGCATTCCGATCATAGTCCCACCAGCTGCCCTAAGCGCTGCAACCACCGCAGCGTCTTCGCTCGCAACGCGGTCACGATAGAGTTCGCAACCGGCGGTCCAGCGCATGTCTCTAACCGCGATATTGCCCTTCACGCCGACGGTGACCCCGGCAAGAGGTCCGGTACCACCCGTCGCGGTCCGATCAAAATCGGTAAAGGCGTTTAACCGCCTGTTGGCCGTTTCCAAGGTATCCCAGTCGATCATAAACCCCGCTCATCAATCAGGCGAATAGGCTTTTGACGCGTGTCAATTTGCGTATCTTTTGCAGTCCCTCCGGCATCAACCAATGCCACGCCGACTTCAATACCAATGCCTTTACGAAGCAGGTCCACCAACTCAGCCTGGCTGCTGCTGCCTTTGCTTTCCAGCGTTACGTGCATCTCGTCTCGTCCGGCATCGTCCCGCGTGACGCGGCAGACATATTCCCCGGTCAGGTCGCTACGCCCTTCGATAATGGCTCCAATGGCATGCGGGAATATATTGATACCCCGCAGCTTGACCATATTGTCACTACGGCCCTTGAACCCGGTAATCCGCTTGAATACCATGCCAGTGGCATTACTGTCGGTGCGCTCCTCGGTAATATCATGGGTGTTGAACCGGATACAGGGCGCAATATCGTCCTTGAACAGACAGGTTACGACCATATCTCCAGTTTTTCCGGCTGCCACTGGCGCGCCAGTATCGACATCAAGCAATTCGAGATATTGCGCGTCTTCCCACACATACATGCCGTCGCGTTCAGGGCCTTCGCCAGCAATGCTGCCTGTATCGCCAACACCATACCAGTCAAAGGCCTTTGCCCCTTGCCACGCCGCTTCGGTTGACGCGCGATCTTCCGTTCCCAGATGGCCGATAATCATCTTCAGATTGATCCGGTCAAACAGTTCCTCTGCGGCAGCGACATCGGCCAGCTTGCGGATATAGTCGACAAAACCAACCATGCAGCTGACATTGAAATCAGCCATCAGATTGACCTGATTGATTGACCGGGTCTCGATTCCCGTGCCCGCACTCAGGAACAGCGCGTTGGTAAAATGCGTCACCGCCTCGCGAATATAGTGCCCGCCATTGATCATGCCGTGACCATAGACAGACTGCACCACATCATCGCGCCCCAGACCCATCCAGCGATACATCCGACCCACCAGCAAATTGGTGATCTCCCGCCCTTTGGGCCCGAACATCAGTGGTTGAGGGCGACCCGTTGTGCCCGACGTGGTGTGGAACACCACCGGTGCATCTCCGCGCCCGTCAAAATCCCCATAAGGCGGATAGTCGTTGACCGAGGCCATCAGATCGCTTTTGTCATAAACCGGAAGCTTGGTAATATCCTCCAGCCCCTTGATATCGCCCGCCTCTATGCCCTGATTGCTCCACAATCGACGGTAAAAGGGAATTTCCCATCCGCGTTGCATCAGCTTCAAAAACTGCCTGTTCTGAATGGCAAAAAGCTCGTCCCGGGACATGCCAATATAGCGCGCGGTGAACGCATCACCGACAGGATAATCGGCGAGCATCTGCTGGGCATCAAAAGCTTCGAAATAGGTCGGAAAAGTCATTGGGGCTCCGTGGCATAAGCTAAGGGATCATCAAATATTCTGGGGTCGCAATCATCGCGCGCAAGCGAATGAGCGAGATCACGTTTGGACTGGGATTGGGCATCCGACATCGGCGCGGTAGGACTGCCGAGATTATCGGTGATCACACGCTCAATCCTGCTGCCGTCCGACAGCGTGATGCTCAGCTTTTGCGGCGCCAGAGCATTTTGATCGGGGTTGTCGTCAATACGGACAGTCACCTGGCTGCCAAGCTTCACCAGATCGGGATTGGCAAATTCTGTCGAATGGAAACAGCGTGGATCAATGATGCCGTCCCGTAGCAATAACGGCACGAGAAAGGGCAGGCAGAGCCGCGCATAGCCGGGTGTCATATCGGTTTTATAAGGGCGTCCAACGAGCCGATGGATCAACGGCGGCGCTGCCACATCAACCGACTGGACCATTGCCGGATCCAGTGATCCATCACGGATCATATCATCAATCGCGCCCAATATTCCATGGCTGGCGCGACCGGAGGGGAAGGGTTTTGTGCTCACTTCCTCAATCCGCCAGCGATTGCCAATGGTATCGGTATAGCGTGTCAAATCGCCCGGTTCGAAAAGCTTGAAATACCCAAATGGGCCGTCAAGCGCATCATGCGGTCCATTCATGCCGACCTTTGCCAGATCAATAGCGGTAATTGCTGCGCGAGAGGCATTGGCGATCTGCAGCGGCAAGGCGATGGACGCCTCGACATGAGCCTGCATGGTGCCGGCCGCTTGTGAGTAAGCCAGCCCGAGAATATCGGCAAATTTATCTGCGGGAAGGTCTTCGAGTCTTGCGACGGCCAGAGCCGCACCAATTATGCCTGCCGTTGCGGGGCGGAAAAACTGCATTCCGCCGGTTGCTGCCAATCCCATGCCGCTAGCAATATCCACCCCGGTGGCCAAAGCGGTGAGAAACGCGTCCGCATCGCAGCCGCCCATCCGTTCGGCACTGGCCAGCAAAGCCGCCGTCACGGTGGACATGACATGGACAACCGCAGGTTCATGCACCGCGTCCCATTCCAGGCAATGTATGGCAAAGCCATTAAACCAGGCAGCCGATGGCGCGGGAAGTCGATCCACCAAGCCCAGCAACCGGACTTCATCCGCAGCGCCCCAGGTGCGAACAGCAGCTAGCATGGCTTGCGCTTCCTCGGACACCGCGCCGGCTGCGCCGCCGGCCAATGTGTCGCCGAGTAACCGAAGGGCCGCCGCCCTGGTGCTGTCGGGCAGGACATGTTTGGCCGCCGCGAAATCGAGAATTTCCTGGGTTGCTGTCATGATAGCCACTCTGACAACATCTCATGGATGGCTGCTGGATCATCGCCGTTCAACGCCAAATCAATCGCCCGATCCGATTCCTTGCTGGCCAGCCCGCCCCAGGCAATCAGTGCCCGCGCCTTGTCGATTATGCCCTCTTTGGACAAAGGTCGTTCCGGATCGCCAAGCGTGTCGACAAGTTCAATGGCTTCTTCGCCACATGTAATCCGCGCACCATAATGTTCGGGATAGCGAGTGGTTATTTCACCGGCTTCGGAAACAGTGACACGGGCCCGAGCATCAGCCAGAGCTGCGATGGCATCGGGTTCAAAATCCGCCAGTTGCGGCACGCCGCGTTCGGCCGCTACCGCTACAGCATGCTGAAGCGAGAATTTCGCCTCGATAACGGTTTGCGGATCGGGGCGGTCGCAAAAGCTGATGGCATCGGCATAGGTTTCGACATGAATATCACCGTCAAGCGCCCCCAGCTTGGCCTTGAGTTCCAATGCCGCATCAATAGCCGGATGGGCATGGCGGCAAGCACCCCATGGCTTGAAGCTGACTTCATGGATGCGCCATTGATCGGGGAAAGTCATAGGTTTTGGATTTTCGCAGGTGGCGGCATATAGACCCTGTGGACCTTCGAGGATGAAGCGGGGGCCTATTACCTCATCCCACGAATATATTGCGGCGTTGGTTCCCGTTTCAATCGCGTGCGCAATATGCCATTGTTTGGTATGACCGATTTCATTGCGCATCTGCCATAAGCCGCCCGCAACCGATCCAGCCAACCCCATTGCTGAAACCAACTGCCTTTTATTGTTGGTTCGTTCGACGTAGGAAAATGTAGCTGCAACAACTCCAAAGTAACCGGCAGTAGTAGTGTTATGATAGTATCGATAGTGTTTTGAATCAAAAGTCGACCCGACCGCGATACAAGCCTCATAGCCTCGAACTGCATTGTCCAAAAAATCACTCATAGGCTCAGGGCCGCTGCCAAGCAGACATGGCCAAATGACGGGTCCAGGATGGAGAGTAGCAAGACGATGAACGTCATCCATCTCCATTACATTGCCGAGCCATATGGATTTTCGAATTGGGTCTTCCTGAAATTTGTGAAATGCTAGCGTTGCCGCCTCACTCTGTCGCGCGCCCGCCACGCACCCCAACCAATCCAGCAAATGCAGACGCGCCCGTTGTCGTGTCGCCTCATCAACCGGGCGCATTAAATGAGTCGCCAATTTCTCGGTTAGGCTCTCTTGCGTCATAGCCGCACCCGTCCTAAGACAGCCCCATGTCCGGGAGAGAAAAATTGGCTGCCAAAGCGCCCGCTAAATCCAAAAACGCGTCGAAGAAGAAGCCGCGCTATCTCGAATTGGCCGATGAATTGCGCGAAGCGGTGCTGCGCGGTGACTATCCCGATCCCGGTGATTTTCCCACCGAATCCGTTTTGTGCAAAAAATATGATGTCAGCCGCTTCACCGTGCGGGAGGCCTTGCGCAAACTGACCGCCGAAGGCCTGATTACACGCAAGCGCGGCTCCGGAACGGTAGTACAGCCGGCGACGGCCCGCGCCGGTGCGCTGCACCAACCGCTGAGCAACGTCGGCGAGATTTTGCAATATGCCCGCGACACCACCATTGCCTTTGAAAAGAAAAAAGCAGGTGCCATTCCCAAAGATGTTGTGGAACAGATTGGCGCCAAGGCTGATGGCGACTGGTTCGCCTTTCGCGGCAAACGGATGAAGCCCGGCAGAAAACGGCCGATTGCGGTGACCGAGGCCTGGGTCCACCCCGAACTGGCCGACGCTGTCGCGCAGATCGACGTCAACGCCACGACCCTGTTCGGGCAGATTGAAACGCTGGGGGAAGTCAGTGTCGCCCGGGTAACGCAGGATATCCAAGCGATTAAGGGCACCAAAGACATTCTCTCTGAGCTTGGCCTGGAAAAAGGCGATCCGGTGCTGCGCATCTTGCGCTGCTATTTTGACGAAAGCGACCGGATGTTCGAAATTTCGGCGAGCTATCATCCCGGCGAACGTTTCGCCTATTCGATGCATATAGAGGTGGACTAGAGCCGGCATCATTGCGGTTCATCCAGGGTCGGCGCATCTTTCGCCTGCCAATCAGTTTCCGATGCAAAGCGGAAAGACGGGCCGATTTGATGGCTGCCATGCGCTTCAATAAGCAAGCCACGTTCACGCAGAAAATCCTGATCGAGCGCCTCACGAAAATCGAGAACGGGGGAGAAGGCGACGTCCTTGTCAGCAAACCACGCGACCCATTGATCGCGCGTTCTGGTCGCGAAAGTTTCCCGCAGGAATGCAACCAATGGTGCTTGCCCGTCGCCCGGCTCCGCTTCGGCAAGCGGTAACAGGTCCAGCCGGTCAAGCGCGGTCAGAAGGTTGCGCGCAAATTTAACCTCGCGCGCGCCCAGCACGACATGCTTGTCATCTGCAGTTTTATAGACATTGTAGAAAGCCGCGCCGCCCAGTGAGCGCTGCGATTGCGAACTAGGGGATGCGCCGCCGACAATGGCTGATCCGGCAATATGAGCGCACCAGGGCAGCATGGAGTCAAACATCGCAATGTCGATATAGTCGCCCTCGCTTGACTTCTCGCGCCCGATCAGCGCCATCAGCACCGCCGACAATCCATTGAGACCTGCGGCCATATCCGCCGAAGGCACACCGGGCACCACCGGTGTCGCATCTGCACCGTCATTGACCGACAGGAAACCGGACAAGGCCTGGACCGCCAGATCATGCGCCGGGTGATGCGCCATTTCACCTTCCTGCCCGAAGGCCGAAATTGAACAATAGACGATGCGCGGGAAACGCGCCGACACAGTGTCATAGTCAAAACCCAGCCGCTTCATCACGCCGGGGCGAAAGCCTTCTATCATCACGTCGGCATCGGCCAGCAGCTCCCAGAGCTGCGCCCGCCCTTCATCGGATTTCAGATCAAGCGCCAACGCCCGCTTGCCCCGATTGAGATTACGGAACCAGACCGACTGGCCTGCCTCCAACGGCTCCATTTCCCGTGCCGGATCACCCGTGGGCGGCTCCACCTTGATCACCTCTGCGCCATGGTCGGCCATCATCATGCTGAGCATCGGGCCCGGCAGAAAAAGCGAGAGGTCAACGACCTTGATACCCGTCAGTTTGGCCATAAGACGCTCAGACTATCCCTTTCGCACGCAGATCGGCAATCATATCCGTATCATAACCAGCTTCGGCCAGGACTGCATCACTATCCGCCCCAAGCAAAGGCCCTGCCCGGTTCGGCAATCGCTCGCCATTCAGTTTGATCGGGCTGGACAGCACATTCATGTCCGCACGGTCCGGATGGCTGACCGTGTCCCGCATGCCGATGGTTTGCAGCCATGGACTGTCCAGCGCCTGATCCAGACCATAGACCGGCGCAATCGGCATCAACCCCTGCAACAAATCCAGCCAGTAGGCTACGGGGTGCGGCGCGAATATATCACTCAAAACGTCCGACAAAGCTGCACGGTTGGTCAGGCGGTTGGCCGCTGTATCGAAGCGCGGATCTGTCATCAGTTCCTCATGGCCAATACGCTCGCATAATATCGTCCAGAATTTTGGCAGCTGCGCCATGACGAACATCCAGCCATCGGCGGCCTTGAACATCTGGCTGGGCGTGGCGGACGGATGCGCGCCAAAGGGGGCACGGCCCGTCACATCATCTTCATTCATGTACCAGAGCGCGGGATAGCTGGTCTGGTGCACCGCGGCGGACAGGAGATCCACGTCGACATCACAGCCTTCACCGGACCGCTGGGAATCTAGTAAGGCGGCGAGCAAGCCAACGGCCGCCATCGTGCCAGTCATGAAATCGACCATCGACAGGCCAAAGCGTACGGGCGGCCCATCAGGCTCACCGGTCAGCGCACAAAAACCAGCCTCGGCCTGCATCAGATAATCATAGCCCGGCCATTTCGACCGCTCGTTACCGCGCCCATAAGCGGAAATATGGGCACAGACAATCGCCGGATTGACCACTTTCAGCGCGTCATAGTTCAGCCCGACCTTGTCCGGCACATCTCCACGCAGATTATTCGCAACGACATGTGCGTCTTTAGCGAGTGTGTGCAGCACTTGCTGCCCCTCGTCAGTCCGCAGATCGAGAGTCAGCGAGCGCTTGTTCAGGTTGAAGCTCTGAAAATAGAGACTTTCCTGTTCGCGCAGCCAATGCGGCCCGACATGGCGCGCTGTATCGCCGCCTTTTGGTGGCTCGATCTTGATAACATCGGCACCCATCTGCGCCAGAAACATAGTGCCGTAAGGACCGGCCCCATATTGCTCGGCAGAAAGGACACGAAAGCCTTTCAGCGGTTGCCTGGCCTCGCTCACGCAGGGTTCCTTTTCACCCATTGTTTGGAAATAATCATCCGCTGCATTTCATTGGTCCCCTCTCCAATACACATCAGCAAAGAATCGCGATAATAGCGTTCAATCTCATATTCCTTGGAATAGGCATAGCCGCCATGAACACGCATGGATTCTTCTGAATTGCGCACCGCCGCTTCGGAGGCAAAATATTTCGCCATGCCGGCTTCCAGATCGCAGCGCTCGCCGCGGTCATAGGCTTCCGCCGCATCGAGGGTCAGCAAACGCGCCGCCCGGGCCCGCGTGACCATTTCGCCCAGTTTCAGCTGGATCGCCTGATGCTCGGATATCGGCTTGCCCATGGTCTCGCGCAGCTGCGCATATTCGGTTGCTAGCCGGAGAGAACCCTCGGCGAGACCAACGCCCCGAGCGGCAACATTGATGCGGCCCAGCTCCAGACCACCAGTGGCCTGAAAGAAGCCCTGCCCTTCAACGCCGCCGATCAGATTTTCCGCCGGAATGCGATAGTTATCGAAAACCAGCTCGGCGCTGTCGATACTGTTATAGCCAAGCTTTTTAAACTTTTTGCCAACCGTAAAGCCCTCGCCCTTGGGCGCAATCATAAGGCTCATGCCTTTATAACGCGGGTCAGCCTTGGGATCGGTTTTAACGAGCAGCGCAAAACAGCTGCCATTGATACCATTGGAAATCCAGGTCTTTGTTCCGTTGATGACATATTCATCGCCGTCCCGGATCGCAGTGGTGCGGATTGCCTGCAAATCCGTACCCGCATTGGGCTCGGTCAGCGCCAGACCACCGCGGATCTCGCCGCTGGCAAATTTGGGCAGCCATTTGGCTTTCTGCTCCGCAGTGCCAAAACGCTCGACCGCGCAGGCCATGATCAGATGCGAATTGAAAATGCCGGTGATCGCCATCCAGTGCGAGGCAATTTCCGCGACGATCTTTGCATAGCTGGTCGCAGGCAGGCCAAGACCGCCATATTCCTGACCAATGGTCGCGCCGAACAGGCCCATGTCGGCCATTTCACCGACCAACTCTTCCGGCCATTTATCCTCATGATCATGTTCCATGACCACAGGCTTCACCGACCGGTTGATCCATTTCTGGATCGCGTCCATGAAAGCCTGTTCTTCTTCCGGGTCAATCATATGCTGTGCATTATCAATTGCCGTTGCCATTTTTGTTGCTCCTGATGTCTTAAATTCGGGGTTCCCTCCCCCTTCTTATTTAATCGTCCGCACCGCCAAAGCCGCGTTTCCAGATCAGCATGGTGCGTTCAAATGTGCACACAACTTTATCGTCCTGATTCTTGCCAATCGTCTTGATCGTCACAATGCCCTGTTCCGGACGCGAAGAGGATTCGCGTTTTTCCAGCACTTCACTTTCCGCATAAAGTGTGTCGCCGGGAAAGAGCGGGTGGGTCAGGCGGATCTTGTCCCAGCCGAGATTGGCCACCGCTTTCTGGCTGGTATCCGAAACGCTCATCCCGACCATCAACGCGACAGTCAGCGGAGAGCAGACCAGCGGCTTTTCAAATTCGGTTTTCTTGGCAAATTCATAATCGAAATGCGCCGGATGCGTGTTCATTGTCAGCAAGGTAAAATGCACATTGTCAGTATCGGTAATCGTCCGGCCGGGACGATGCTCGTAAATATGACCAACTTCAAAATCCTCAAAATAGCGTCCGAATGTCTCACGAAAACGCCCCGGGCTAACTTCAATCACTCCATCACGCATATATTTGTCCTTGTTTATTAAACATTTTGATCAATGGTCCTGTCAGGCCGCAGCAACGATATGCCGGTATCGTTGCATGACCGGTGCCTCAAGCATACGCCCATTATGGCTAATCGCTTTACCGCCCGCTGCGTCAAATGCATTTATTGCGTCTATCGCCTCGGCCACTTCAGCTTCCGTCGGTTTCATTGCCTTGGCAATGGCGGCGATCTGCTTCGGATGGACCGCAGCTTTGGCATGGAAGCCCATTGCCTTTGCCTTGCGGCATTCTTCCTCCAACCCGGTTTCATTGCCCATATCAATATAGGGCACATCTATGGCGGCCACACCGGCTGAGGCACAGCAGAGAATAAAGGCTCCACGCGCGGCGAGCAGCGGTTCCCATTCCAGCTTTGTGCCCAGTTCAGCAGAGAAGTCTCCGCCGCCAAACATCATACCGGTGACCCCGGCACTTGCCGCCAACATATCGCCAGCGCGCAAGCCCCTGACGGTCTCAATCAAAGGAACCAGCCCATCAACGCGATCACCCAAAATACTATGCGCTATTTCAATTTCCGCCGCGCTTTCGACCATCGGCAAGAAAATCAGTGAGGGAAGCCGATCCGAGGCGGATAGTGCAAGCAAGTCTGCAAGACCCGCTTCTGTCTTGAGGCCGTTGATTCGGACCGCTGTTTTCGATCGGTCGAGTGCTTTTAGCGCGTCCAATACAGATTCGCGGGCGCTATCTTTCTGATCCGTCGGCACCGAATCTTCCAGATCAATACAGATCAGGTCAGCACCGCTATTGGCTGCTTTTTCAAAGCGTTCGGGCCGATTGGCGGGCACAAAAAGAAAGTTGGTAAAACCGGTCATAGGGTCCATTATCATGTTCGATCAATATTACCTCTTCACAATTTGTCCGGACAAATCTAAAGTCAACCAGAAAGTGAAATTAATTGCATGATCACTCGACATGATTTTTAGGGAGAAGCGTGAAATGAATCGATTTTTTAAGCAAACAGCTCTGGCGACGATGGTGGCCTCTTTTGCTTTGGCCAGCCCTTCTGCGGCGCGGACGCTCGATCCGAAAAAACCTGAAGATGCCCTGGAAATCATGAAGCGGACACAATGTGGTACTGCGGATGGTGTGCCTGCCGTTTATCATTGGTCCGGTAAAGTCTATTCCCGGGTTCAAGGGGAGCCAGATCGGCACCTGTATAATGGTGAAGGCATGAATATCCGGCAATGTGTCCGGATCGAAGATCCCAAACGCGGTGTCGGTTACCGGCAAGTCAGCCGCGAGGTGATGTTCTATCTCGACCCCAAGACCAACGAGATACTCCGCACCTGGGACAATCCATGGACGGGCGAGACGGTTAAGGTCATGCAAATCGCCAATGATCCTGTAAACAGCCGTCCCAACTATCCCTATCGCGCCGATGGTACGCCATTTTCACTGCCCAATATCCGGCAGCAGGGCAATTGGATGTTCATGCCAATCGAAGTGCCGCTCTTCTATCACAATGTTCTGGCGGGCGATTATCAGGATTATGTCGGCAACAAATATCATGCGATGGAGATTTTCGACTTCACCATGCTCGCTGATGAGATACTCGATACCAAAAATCCGACCGCCTATCCGTCAATCAGTTGGGTCCGGATTTCAGACTGGATGCCATGGATGAAAATGCGCGGACGGCAGGGACAGATGGTCTTTAACGCCATGGGTGCGAAGCTGAAAAGCTATGACGAACTGCCCGATGTGATCAAGGATGAGATTGCGCTTAACTATCCCGAATATACGGCGCCACCACCTGGTGATGATCCGCGCAAGAATGAAACGACCTGGACCGTATTCAAGAAAATGATTGATGCGGAACGGGCGGCGGAAAAAGACAAGAAATAACCCTAGCCATCAGAGTTTTCTCCCTGGGGGTCGACCGTAATGGTCGGCCTCTTTTTTTTGCCCTAAAACGGCTTGATATTGCCCAGAAATGCTGTGGCGAGCAGCAACAGATAAACAATCCACACCCAGATCCGCGTGGTATCCATTGTCTTGCGCAGCGGTATCTCGGTCTCGTCCGAAGATCCTTCCGCGATCAACTTGCCAAGTTGTGGCCCGACCGGCTTGAACGCAACATCAATCATGATAGCTGCAGCGAAAATCAGGCCGAACATCAGCGCCTTGGTCGCCAGCCATACCGGGATCAATGGCTCTCCCTGCACCAGCGAAAGGACACCCAAGCCAATATAGAACAGGGTCAACCCGATTTTCAGAATAAACTCGATTTTCCTGTCGCGCGCGGCGCGCTCGGTCTGGTCATGGATATGCGCATCCCAGACGAGCCACAGCCAGACAGCACCAACCACCCAGGAGAGCATCACACCCCAGATCGGCACATCCCACCAGCCGCCGGCATCGACCATTGTGATGGTCAGCGGCACCATCAAGGCCCAGGCGGTGCGTGGCGTCATATCGAGATTGACGAGCAGTTGTAGCAAGACCAATCGCTGCGGAAGATCATATTTCTCCCGCTTGCGAAAATGCTGACCAAGCATGAAAACGCCCACATCAGCACCCAACCAAAGCACGAACAAGATGGTGTGGATGAAGACCAACAACTGGTAGAAAGAAATGTTGATGAGTTCTGCCATTGTGCCGCCCCCGATAATTATGTGGTCGGCACCATGATCATATATGTCCGGACAAATTGCAATGGCTATGTCAGTCAGTCACCCGATGTTCATCACATAAGGTCCGCTTGAACAACTGCCCATCCTTGAACCAATGCCATGTTCGTGCGCGGTGATTTCCATCGTCGCCAAGGCAGATGATTTCATAGAAATTGGCGCCGGGATCATCCTTGCGATTGAGGTTCAGGAGGATCAAACCGAAATCCGTTTCCCAGCCGCAGCCATCGAAATATTCATTATCCCACCACAGCTTACCATCCCTAAGTACGCCGTTCAGCGTTGAACGATATTCTCGGCCATCATCCCACTGGAACAGGTTTTTCTGAATATAAGCATAGGGACCTTCATGCGGAAAAATACATTCGACGCGGGCCTTGTGTTGATCGACCAGCTGATTGTCGCTGTCCACATGGCGATAGAGCCCAGTCCAAATACCTTCATGCTTCATCATGCCAGGCATGATGTCCGTCAGTATCGCCTTACTCGCAACAGCCACCGTCAAATATCCCTTTGCTCCAAACCGATTTGGCTTCCGTTAGGGGACATGCTAGTGACCAGCCAACAACCGATATCGGTTTTTGCACAGCTATTAATTGTGATAGCCATGTGGCATGGGAGCGATCATGAACCAACCAGACCTGCGTCAGCGCTTTATTAAACCGTCCATGGACCCCCAAAAGTTGCAGCATTTCCTTTCTGTTTATGACACGGGCAGTTTTTCGCGCGCCGCGAGCAACAATAATGTCAGCCAGCAAGCGGTTTCCAAAAGCGTCGCGAAACTCGAGGAAACCCTTGCTGTCAGGCTATTTGAGCGGGGGGCATTTGGTGCGGAGCCGACGCAGTTCGGCCACGCCCTTGCCCGCCGAGCCAAGGTCATAACCGCTGAAAGCCGTCTCGCTGCTGCAGAAATCAGCGCCTTGCGTGGGGCTGACAAGGGCTATGTCCGGATTGGTCTGGGTTGGTCCTTCCTGACCCGTATCGCACCAATGGTTATCAATCGTTTCAGCGAAAAACAGCCGGGCGTAACGCTCAGCATTACATCGGGCGATACCAGATCGCTGTATGAAAAATTGCTCCGCGGCGAAGTGGAATTTGTTGCCAGCGCCCCTCCGACCGATCTGGAAATCGACAATGCGATTGAGACGGCTGAAATGTTCGAGGACCGCGATGTCATCATGATGCGGCGTGACCATCCACTGGCATCCAAGGCCGATGTAACGCTTGAAGACCTCTCGTCCCAGACCTGGCTTTTATCTATGCAGCTCCAGATGCAATGGCAGCGCATTTGCAATGTCTTCCTTGCTGCCGGCCTCTCCCCTCCAGCCAAATATGTCGACATGGATTCCGTTATTCTTGCGAAATCAACCTTGTTGCAAAGCGATGCGGTGATGCTTCTCGCCAAGGAATTGCTGGCAACAGAGGAAGAGCGCGCCCAATATCATATCATTGAAAAGACCGAATTCCCGATCGCGCGTACGGCCTATTTCGCCATCCGCCGCAATTCGGTCCTTCAGCCGGCCGCACAGAGTTTGAAAAACGAACTGGTTGCCGCCTGCCGCACCGTTATCGGGATGAACCAGCTGCGCGGTATCACTGTGGCGGAAAAACCATAGAAGTGGTGAAATACCATTTGGTTGTAGAAGCAGCCTAATTGGTTGTTAGCGTTTCCCCTATCAAGAAGACTAGCCAAGAGTCCTAAAATTTGTCTGGACAACTTGAATGCATATCAAGCATTCTCTTTACGTCTGGAACCAGGGAGACGAAAATGAGAACGCGCAAAGCAATCTATCGAAACACTGCCATTTTTGGACTGGCACTGGCGACCCTAGCTGCGGCGCCTGCCCATGCACAGCAAGGCGATCAGGCGGAAGCCGCAGAAACCAGTGACAATGTCATCATCGTGACCGCCCAGCGCCGCGAGCAAAGTATTCAGGATGTTCCGATCGCAATCTCCGCCTTTACCCCAAGGCAGCTGGACACGCTGGCAGTCAAGAAAACCATCGATCTGGTTGACACGCTGCCCAATCTTGTCGGCAGCAACAACACCTCGCTGGGTAGCGCCAATGTCTACTTCCTGCGCGGGCAAGGACAGGATGAATCCTTCCCGACCTTTGACCCTGCCGTTGGCACCTATGTCGATGAAATTTTCTATGCTCGCCAGAATGGCAATAATATCGCGTTGTTCGATGTTGAACGAACCGAAGTCCTGCGCGGACCGCAAGGCACGCTGTTCGGCAAGAACACAACCGGCGGTGCGATTAACGTCGTCCTGCGCAAACCCGGCGAGGAATTTGGCGGCTTTGCCGAAGCCAGCTATGGCCGGTTTGATGAAGTCACGCTGCGCGGTTCTGTCGACCTGCCGCTATCCGACCGTGTGCGCTTTCTGGTCAGCGGCTTTTATGTCGATGACAATGGTTGGCTTGAGAACACCGCGCTTGATCGCAAGATTAATGACCGCAACGCTTATGGCGGCCGCATTGCCATCGATATCGATCTCACCGATGATCTAAACTGGTATGTTGTCGGTGATTATATTCGCGACAGCGGCACAAACATCACCGGACGGGACATCAATCTCGATACCGATGCCGCAACCGGACCGGTTAGAACGTCCGGCAATTACGGTGACGTCGATCTGGTATCGACATCGATCCTGCCACTCGGGCTCGACGCTGTTTTCCCGGGCGCTGTATCCAAGGCAGATTATGGCAGCCTCACCAAATCCTACAACACATCTTCCAAACTAACCTATGAAATGGACAATGGCTCCATCGCGCTGATCATGGGTTATCGCAAGGTTGAGAATGACTTTCTCGTCAATTTCCCGCTGCCGCAGTTTGACGCGTTCATGCAATTTCCATCGCCTGCCAATCCGGCGCTCGATGACATTTTCATCATCGACAATATCGGCGACTTCAAACAATATTCGGCTGAGCTGAAATATAACGGCTCCCTGTTTGATGACTTCCTCAACCTGACTGCCGGTATATTCTATTTGAAGGAAGAAAACCGCAGTGACTTTGCTGCCTATTTTGCGGGCCCCACGCCGTCTCGCGACCGGATTATCGACAATGATACGGAAAATATTGCCGGTTACATTCAGGGTGATTTTGCACTGACAGATCAGATTACAGCAACCGCCGGTGTACGTTATACGGATGAGAAAAAGGATTTTCGTATCTCGGACAATCGCCCGGTTGGCGACATAACCGACCTGACAACAGCGAATATGATCGCGCTCGGTATTCCCATCGATCAGCGTGAAAAAGTCTGGACGCCGCGCTTTGCACTGCAATTTGAACCGAATGATGACCTGATGTTCTATGCTTCGGCGACCCGTGGTTTCCGCTCCGGCGGCTGGAATGCCCGCGTGAATACAGCATCAGGATTGCAACCATTTGGATCAGAGAAAGTCTGGTCCTATGAAGCGGGGACGCGCCTGAACTTCGGCCGTGATTTCTCCATTGCTGCAACCGCCTTCTATCTCGAAGCCAAAGACCTGCAAGTCAACACAGCCATTGCCCAAGGCGTGTTCGCCATCGGCAACGCCGGTAAATTGCTTAATACCGGTCTTGAGGTGGAGGCGTTTATCAGTCCGGTCCGGAACCTGAACCTCTATGCGGCCCTTGGACTTATGGACGCGCGCTATGAAGCCAGTCAGGCGGATATCGACGCCTGTACCCCGCCCAATGGAACGGTTTCCGTGTTCGATGTGAACTGCGAATTGATCGAGCCCAAACGCAGTCCGGATGCACAGATAACGCTGGGCGGATCTTATGATATTGAAATCGGTGAGGCGCTGATCAGCCCGCGCGGCAGCATTCGCATGGTGTCCGATCAGGAGGTCTCGACCCGCGGCGTTGGTCCGGCAGATGGTTATGTGCTGGTCAATGCAGGCATCGACTTCAAGCCCTTTGGTGACCAGTTGAACTTCGCCGTCGAATGTTCAAACTGTTTCAACAAGCGCTATCTGGTGGCATCCTTTGGCAACCAGGACACTTATTTCAACCAGCCGGGGCGCTGGACCATAAGAGCCACCTATAAATTTGGCGGCCGTGTTAACTAAGCCGATACCAACAATGGGGGAGAAGGCGGGTCAGCGATGGTCCGCCTTCTTTTTCTGGCGTATAAGTCAAATCAGACTATATAAAATATGTCCGGACAAATCATAGAGTCGCAGAGGGTGCATGACAGAACAAAAGACAAGCAATAATGAATTTGCAATGGGCTGGAAGGTCCTGCTTGCCGGTGTGCTTGGCGTTGCTTGCGGTGCATCACCGATACCGTTCAATGTCATCGGATTTACCGTCGAACCCTTAATTGCAGAATTTGGCTGGACCCGAACTCAGATATTATTCCCGATCACGATTTTCGGGATCATTGCCTCTTTACTCGCGCCATTTTTCGGATCGCTTGCGGATAAATATGGTGTGCGCAAGGTTGCCCTTTATTCGCTGCTTGCCTTTGGCCTGTCTTTTGCAGCAATTTCGTTCACGCCGACTGCGCAAGTCACATCCACCCTTTATATCTATTATGCCTTATGGGTCCTGGTTGGTCTGATCGGTATCGGTTCAACCCCGGTCAGCTGGAGCCGCGCAATCAATCTGTGGTTCTATAAAAACCGCGGCCTGGCGCTTGGTATCTTGCTGCTTGGCACCAGCCTCGCCGCAATTACCGTTCCCAAGCTTGCTGTATGGGCCATTGAAAATCATGGCTGGCGCGCGATGTTTGCTATCGTTGCGGCACTGCCGCTTTTTATCGCGCTTCCGCTTGGCTATTTTCTTTTCCGCGAACCCCGTCCCGAGGAGCGGCCCAAAGCGATATCGAGCGATAGCGGTACGCTAACCGGTGTGGCCTTACGAACGGCATTGAAAGACTATCGGTTCTGGTTGATCTGGCTGTCCATTGCGGTGATCGCAACGGCCTTTGGCGGTGCGTTTATCAACCTGCCGACAATGCTTTCCGATCGCGGTCTTGAACAACAGACGGCGGCCTCTGTTATGGGTGTACTGGGTATCGGAATATTGTCCGGGCGGATCATAACGGGCGCACTACTCGATCGGTTTTGGCAAGGTTTTGTAGCTTTTCCGCTGCTCTGCTTGCCCGCTATCTCCTGTTACGTTCTGCTTGGAGACAGCATTACCTTTCCCATGGCCGCCATGGCAGGCTTTTTACTCGGCTTTGCGGCCGGGGCGGAAAGCGATCTGATCGCCTATCTCACGGGCCGCTATTTCGGTATGGCCAATTATGGCAAGATTTACGGCATGCTCTACATGCCTTTCGGATTCTTCTCTGCTCTGTCGCCCATTATTTATGCCAGCATCCGTGATAATATGGGTAGCTATGATCCCATCTTGGGCGTCGCCATTTTCGCCTTCATAATCGGTGGCGGACTCCTCCTTTTCCTAGGTCGCTATCCGGAAAGTTTCCCGGAAACCGATACACCCCCCACAGAAAAACTAGCCACGGAGCCAAGCTGATGGCCACAAAAGCCAATCCAACAGCCATAGAATTTATCGCCGAAACCGGCGCCGAAGTCCTGACCGAATCTGAAACGCTGAACTTCTATGCGCATGATGTTTATCAGCGCGGTGCAGACCTATTGGCCGTGGTTCGCCCAAAGGACAAAGATGAATTGTCCGCAGCGATTGCCGCAACCACAGCGCAGAATATCCCAGTGATCCCGCGTGGTGGCGGGATGAGCTATACGGGCGGCTATACGACCGACAAGGCTGGTTCCGTGCTGTTTGATCTGGCTGCGATGGACCGCATCCTCGAGATTAACGAGACCGACATGACGGTCACTGTTGAAGCAGGCTGCACCTGGGCAAAGCTATATGAAACGCTGGCACCGAAAGGATTGCGCACGCCATTCTGGGGGACTCTCTCCGGGCTCAAGGCATCGATTGGCGGGGGGATGAGCCAGAACTGCCTGTTCTGGGGTTCTGGTCGCTATGGCACGGCGGCACAAAGCTGCATCGCCATGGAAGTCGTGCTCGCCGATGGTACGGTCCTGAAAACCGGCGCGAATTTTACTCGACCTTATGGACCGGATCTTACCGGACTTTTCCTGGCTGATACCGGCGCATTGGGTATGAAGGCGACGATCACTTTGCGGATGATCCCAGAAGCAGAGGCACATGGTTATGCCAGCTTTACCTTCGAAAAACATGAGGACATATTGGCAGCGATGGGGGCTATTGAACGCTCCGGTGTGTCAACGGAATGTTTCGGTTTTGACCCCAGCTTGAACGCTATCCGTATGCAGCGTGACAGCTTAGGCAGCGATGCCAAAGCGCTGGGTCAGATGATGAAGAAACAGGGCTCTGTCTGGGGCGCGCTCAAGGAAGGCGCAAAGGTTGTAGCAGCGGGCCGCGACTTTATGGACGAAGCGAAGTTCTCGCTCCATGTGCTGACCGAAGCACGCATACAAGCGGCGGCTGACGATGACCTAGAACGCGCGCGCAAAATCGCTTTGGATAATGGGGCGACCGAGACCGAGAATACCATTCCCAAAATTATTCGCGCCAATCCGTTTGGACCGCTGAACAGCATGCTCGGCCCGCAAGGCGAACGTTGGGCACCGGTACATGGTTTGCTACCCCATAGCCGAGCCATTGCCTGTTATGATGCGATCCTCGCGTTGTTTGAACAGCATCGCGAAGAGATGGACCAGCATGGCATTTTCACTGGCATATTAGTGTCGGCCGTTAGCGGGTCCGGTGCAATTATCGAACCTTGCCTCTACTGGCCCGATGCATCGAACCCGGTTCATGAGGCGACCATAGAATCGGCTCATTTCGCCAAGCTTCCGACACTGGACCGCAACAGTGCCGCATGGGAACTGACCCAAAAGCTGAAACAGGCACTGGTTGATCTGTTCCACGATCAGGGCGCAGCACATTTGCAGATCGGGAGAACCTATCGCTACCGCGATAGCCTCGATCCCGCGGCGGATAGCTTGCTGCAGGATTTGAAAAAAACCGTTGATCCAAAGGGGCTTATGAATCCGGGATCGCTCGGTCTATAGAACGAGATGGACCTTGGTCGCAGACAGATGATCGCCGCGGCATTATGTGCCAGTGTCGCATCTCCGGTTTTCGCCGCGAACGAGAAATATGATAAAGACAAAGCTATGACCGACACCAAAACTTACGCCGCCGTTGCAATGCAGCTCGCCGCGCGTTCGATTGAAAAGACGCCAGACAAGGCCGCCGCCCGCGCACAGATGCTGGCGATGATCGGTGAAATTGAAACCAAAATCCGTTCGGCGATAATTTTTATCCAGCAATATGCCGGCAATCCGGTCAGGTTGGCGGTGCTGCCGGAATATCTGCTGACCAGCTATCCGGGGCGCATTTCGATCCCCGACTTTGCCGACAAGGCTGCGCTGGAAGTGGATGGTCCGGAATATGACGCGCTGGGCGCGATGGCGCAGCGGCTGAAAATGTTCATTGCCGGCAATGCCTATGAAGTGGATGCGAATTTCCCGGGTCTTTATTTTCAATCCAGCTTCGTGGTCGCGCCATCCGGAGACGTTGTGCTGCGCTATCGCCGGCTCAATTCGATGTTTGCGCCGACGCCGCATGATGTCTGGACCAAATATCTTGATATCTATGGCCTCGACGGAGTGTTCCCCGTGGCGAAGACAGAGATTGGCAACCTTGCCGCCATTGCATCGGAAGAAATACTCTATCCCGAAATCGCCCGCGCCCATGCGCTGCGCGGGGCCGAGATTTTCGTGCACAGCTCGTCGGAAATCGGTTCCCCGCTCGACACGCCAAAAGATATCGGCAAGCGCGCACGCGCACAGGAAAATATGGCTTATGTCGTCTCCGCCAATACCGCAGGCATTGAAAACACGACCCTGCCGCTGGCCTCTGCCGACGGGAACAGCATGGTGGTCGACTATAAGGGCCGGGTGATGGCCGAGTCGAACAGCGGAGAGACGTTCACCGCCTTTGCCGATATCGATTTGGGCGCCTTACGCGCCGCGCGGCGCAAGCCTGCGATGACCAATTTCCTCGCGCGTCAGCGGCTGGAGCTTTTTGCCGCCACTTATGGTAATTTGTCCGTACAAAAGGCCGACGGTTTGATCGAGGTCAATGAAGTGAAGACACCCGATCGCGATTACTTCCTGCGCACTCAGGAAGATACAATAGAGCGCATGATAAAGGAGGGCTTGATATGAGCAAAACAGTCCCGAGCGACCAGAAACTGGACGTCGCACCACCCTATAATGCTGTGGCCCGGCATGGCGTATCACCGCAGCCGTCCCACGACGAAATCGCGCGGTTTGATTTCCTCGCCAATTTCAACAAATTCCTGTCCGGCGCTCTCGGGCCCGGCAATCAACTGGCCTATGACAAGCGCGTGCTGCCGGCTTTTCTAAAAGAAAACGGCCGGGAACCACAGGACCGGTTTGAAATCCGCCACGCGATGAATGATGATCCGTTCCACTCATTCTGGTCCGCGCTGAAACGCAATTCGATGGAAATGCGCCAGCAAAATGGCCGCGCTATGGTGCTGCGCCAGATTGATGAACTCAACGCCAAGGCGCGGCAATATAATGAGGGCCGCGACACGCTGGAACTAAACCCCGAAGTCGCAGTGCCGCGCTATCAGAGCGCCGTCGACATTCACTGCATGCCAGGCAGCTATCATGGCGAAGAGCTGTCCGGCGATGTTTCCGCGGGTGCCAATTATGATTGCGGCATCTTTGCCACCACGGCAGGCGGTCTCGGCGCGCTGTCGGATGGCGGCGGTCAGGCGCTGGTTGACTGGATCAAGAAAGAACGCCCCGGATGGCAGCCGCGCCGGATGCTCGATATCGGCACCACAGTTGGCCATAATATCGTCCCGCTGGCGCTCGCTTTTCCCGATACTGAGTTTATCGCGATCGACACAGCCGCGCCGATATTGCGCTATGCTCATGCTCGGGCTCAATCGCTTGGTGCAACCAATATCAAGTTCATTCAGTCCAATGCGGAAGACCTGTCGCGCTGGGATGACGGAACCTTTGACTGGGTCCAGACGACAATGTTCCTGCATGAAACCAGCGGTAAGGCGCTACCGAAAATCATTGCCGAAGGATACCGCGTCCTCGCCGACAATGGCCTGATGTTCCATCTGGAACAGCCGGAATATTCCGATGCCATGCCGCTATTTGAGCAGTTTCTGCGGGACTGGGATGCGTTCAACAACAATGAACCCTTTTGGTCCTCCATGCATGCGCTGGATATGAAAGACGAGATGGTCAAAGCCGGCTTTGATCGCGATGAGCTTTTCGAAACCGGAGTGCGCGCCGTGGTGGATCGAGAGATTTTCCCCGAAGCACCAACTGGCGAGGACGAAGATCATGGCCGCGCCGCTTTCTGGCATGCCTATGGTGCCTGGAAAAATGCCGATCAGATGCAGGAGGCAGCAGAATGACGGACCAAGTTTTCGACTGGATGGCCGCGGCCAATAAAAAGGCCAAAGGCAAGCGTCCGGAATATTTTGACGATCCCGAGGACGAACGGATGCTGTCCATCCTGATGGCAGTTGTCGGCGAAGTTTCTGTGCTGCGTGAGCGTATGGATACGGTCGAGCGCCTGCTCGACGCCAAGGGTACAATCAGCCGCGATGACATCGAAAGCTATACGCCGGACAAAGAGGCGGCCTATGAGCGCGGCGCGATGATCCGCGAGTATATCTACCGGGTGATGCGCGGCCCGCACCAGATGGTCGAGGAATTGCAACAGGCCGAACCGCCTGTGGAAGAGGTCAGCAAGGAGCTGAAGGAAATCTAGCAGCTTTTCTCATGATAAGAATGAAAAAGAGCCTGCCCGACAACTATGTTGGGCAGGCTCTTTCTTTGAGGAACTTGGTTTTCAGAACGGTTTGACCGCGCCCAGGAAACAGACCCCGGCAATCGTGATCCAGTAGATATAGGCTGCAATACGCGCTTGCCCGATTTCCCGTTCGAGCGCGTTTTCCTCTGCCGCATCGGGTCCCTCAGCCAGCTTGCGAAACCGCACTGTCCAGTGGCGCATGACGACGCGCAGGAATAATCCGATGCAAAGGGCAAAGGCATAAAGGCCGATTTTGGCGGGATACCAGTCATTGCCCTCACCCGAAGTGATTGGGCCGCTGCCACCCAGTGCCATGAATGTGACAATGAACAAGATGGCGATCAGCGGATAGCGCAGCATCTCTTCAATCTTGGTCACCTTCACGCCGATATCGGTTTCCCGCTTGATGAAGGCGGTCCAGGTCATCGCTAGCCAGATCGCAAAAAACAGCCACATCCACCAGATTCCCGAACCATCGAGAAAGGGCACAAAACCATATAGCTTGCCCATATGCAGGCCGAGCGGTAGCAGCAGAACAATGCCGGTGCGCGCCAATATGTCGATCCGATAGGCTGTTTCCATGTGTCGCCGCCGTTCTTCCAGCGACAGGTTGCGGTTGGTGACATTGTAACTCGTCTGGAAAACACCCCATTCGCCGCCCAGCCAGTAAACCATCGCCAGAATGTGGATCCAGCGCAAAATGCTCAATTCATTTGTTGTGAGAAATTCCATTACCAACGTCCTCCCAGACCGTGTAAATAGCTTTCTGCAATTTGTCCGGACAAATTCCTCTTGGCAAGAGAAAAATGCGCTGGCATGAAGAAACATGAGGAGAATGGGATGAAGCACCGCATTATCGAAGGCCGTCTGGAATATACGTCGCGCAAACCGGAGATGGAGGGTCAGAATCGCGGGTTCGAAACCTTCATGTTCACCCATCATAGTGATGGCAAAGTGACCATGCGCGCGCATTGCGAAATTTACGAACCCGAACCCACGGTTATGCGCGATATCATCTACGCGATGGACGAGCATAAACAGCCGATGGACTGCCATGTCAGACTAACCGTCGGAGATAAATTTATGGGTTCAGGCTGGATGCGCTTTGACGGAACCCATGTTGAAATGGAATCCTATGGCCCCTCGATCGGGAGGCTCTCTCAAAGGGTTGAAGCGGAATTGCCGCTCGACGGTTTCGGCACACACCCGATTGTCTCAGACGGCTATATGCTGTCGACCAAGGATTGGGATAAGGAAACAAAGCGCCTGCTCAATTGCTATCTGCCCTCCCCCGATCATCGTGGTGCAACCCCGCCGCAAATTGCACAGGTCAAGATCGGTGCCATCTATATCGGCACAGAAGAAGTTACCGTGCCGGCCGGCACCTTCCAGTGCAAACATCTGCAATTTGTCGATGATGCCAGCATAGTACCGGGAACCGGCGGCATGGCGGGCGAGCATCCCGCCTATGACGTGTGGATTACCGATGATGACGACGGCATATTCGTACAGGGTGGCGTCGGCGGTTATATGATGACGTGGTACGAGCTGGTCGAACTTAAACGGTAATCATCACCTTGCCCATATGACTGCCGCTTTCGAGATGCGTGAAAGCCGCAGCTGCATCGTCAAAGTCGAAAACGCTTTCGACCAACAGTTCGATATCGTTTTTCGCAACCACATCCAGCGCCTGTTGCAGCATCTCTCGATTGCCGGATGCGATGCCCTTGATTGCGATATTCTTGCCAATCAAAGCGCCCTGGCTGGCGCTGGATTGATCCTGCGGCGTTCCGGACAGCGCCCCCAGAGATCCGATGCGCGCATTGACGGCGCAGGCCGCCACGGTTTCGCCCATCGCCGGAAAACCCAATGTATCAACGACAACATCTGCGCCTCGGCCACTCGTGGCGTCCAGCAAAGCGGTGCCCCAATCGGGTCGGTCGCGATAGTTGATGCCGTAATCCGCGCCCATTTCCTTGGCACGCGCCAGTTTTTCATCGCTCGACGAGGTGATCGCGAAATCCATTCCCATTGCCTTGGCCAGCTGCAGCGCGAATATGGATACACCGCCGGTTCCCTGTGCGAGCACGAGATCGCCCGGCTTAGCCTCACCAAAGGCCATCATCGCATGCCAGACCGTGCTGCCGACGACCGAGAAGGTAGCCGCGCTATTGTCGCTCACATTTTCAGGTACGACCACGGCTGCATTTGCAGGGAGAATGATTTTCTCGGCTAGCCAGCCATTGGCGGTAACGCCCAGATCTCTGGCAAATACGGCAAAGCTATAGGCGCCATCGAGCCAGGTGGCGAAATGCGGGGCCATGACGCGGGTTCCCACTTCCAGTCCGGTAACATCAGCCCCAATGGCTTCAATCACGCCGACACCGTCAGACAGAGGCACGCGATCTTCAGGCAGATCCGTACCATAGTCGCCGCGAAGCACCATCAGGTCGCGATAGTTAAGACCGGCTGCCGTGACCTTGACGACAATCTCGTCCGGGCCCGGTTCCGGATCGCTATGCTCGGCCAACTGCAATCCGCCAATGCCGGTTCTGGATCCGATTTGCCAAGCCTTCATGTTTCGTCACTCCCTTGTTCGCGCAGCGGTGCAAAAATACGATCGATAAATTCCTTGAGCTTTGCTTCACGCTCCGCTTCAGAGGCTTCCAGGCCTTCAAGCGCCATCAGCCGCTCTTCCTGCACCCACATTTCCTGCGCCATATTCATGACGACGGCGACAAAGCGGTCCATGCCGGGATCATCGAAAAACTGGGGGTTGCCATCAAGCCCGTAAATATCTTTCGGTGTGTCGTCCGGTTTGAAAACCGGACCGGGGTTTTCCTTTTGCGTGCTCATCTTTTCCAAGCACCAAAACCAAACCACATAATGCCTTCGGCCAGTCGTCCGGTGGTTTCGCTGTCGACGGCATTCGCATTCTCGTCTGCAATGGCTTGCGCTACCGCTTCCTCACCATAGATGCCGATGCTGGGCACGACGAACTGGAAATAGTCGTCTGCGCCAAAGCCGCCTGCCTGGCACAATTCGGGCGGGCTCTCATCGCGATAACCTTTGTAGAAAGGCTCCGAATTATACCAGCTGTCCCAGTCCAGATAAAAGCCGTCAAAGGCATTCATCTGGTCATTAGGTGGCAATTCCATATGGAGCAGCAGACCGCCAGGTTTCAGCACCCGATAGGCTTCCTTAAACGCCGCCGCGCGCGCTTTCTTCGATAATTCATGCAGGAACATCGAGGAAAAGACGAGGTCGAAACTGGCGTCGGGATAGTCCAGCGCATCGGCGGACATTTGCGCGAAACTGACCTCCTGCCCCTGCATCTTGGCGCGCGCCGATGCATAGCGCAGGCCGCCCGCCGCTGCGTCAATCGCCTCTACCTTTGCGTCGGGATAGGTCTGTTTCCATGGCAATGTATTGTGGCCGATAGTGCAACCGGTATCGAGAATGCTCTGCGGTTTGAAATCGGGGAATTTCCCTTTCACATAAGCGGCCATGGACAGGCCGATATCATCAAGATTGGCACCCATCAGACCCATAGAGAACACGGCCAACCCCTGATCATAGACCGCGCCGGCTTCGAGAGAGTCTCCGCCGCGCGTGTAGCTGCCCGGCATCAGGTGCACTTCAATCGCATCGACATTACGGGGGATATCGAGATCGGGATTGAGTTTGACAGAACCAGGCCCGTTGGCAACTTTCGCTGCCTCCGCTTCCAACCGTTCAATATCTCTTGCCACCACATCGCCCGACGCCTGCCAGACCATTTTCTGCGCCTGCACCCGCATTGCCGAATAGATGTTGAACGCCGGGTCTCCGCGCAGCGCCTGATGTGCTTCGTTGCTGGTTTCCGGCTGGCGGCCGTTCTCCCGGGCAAAGGCAGGGGCTGCGCGCTTGTCATAGGCCAAGCGCAAATCACCGGCGAGATCGTTGAGGATGAACGCCCGGATGCCGGACACAAAGCGCCCGCGCGCGGCCTCTTCCGCCGTCAGTTCCGGTTTCATCGGATGCTGCAATTCCACGCCCATCAGAAATTCTCCTCTGCAAAAGCCTCTATTCGCGCTGCCTCGCCCGATTGCCGGATCAGCACGCGTTTACGGAAGAAGCGCATCAGGCCGCTGGCCCCCATTCGCGATGCGCCGAGCCCGGAATAGCCAAAGCTCGATTTTTCCGCTTCCCAGACCATCGATGTTAGCGACCCGTCATTGATTGATACCGCGCCCGCCTTCAGATGGGATGCGATCTGTTCCGCTTCCGTAACCGATCCGCCAACAACCGCAGCGGACAAACCGAAGATACTATCATTCGCCTGTGCAATCGCCTCTTCAATCTGATCATAGATCACGACCGGGATGACGGGACCGAAATTCTCTTCGCGGATGATGTTTGAATCCGGTGGGACATCGGTGAGAATGGTTGGCCTGAGATAGAGCCCGCCGCCGAGATTTTCGACTGCGCCCCCGGTGACCAGTTTGGCGCCTTTCCTGACCGCGTCATCAATCTGGTTCTGCGCAATTTCCGCTTGTTTTTCAAAGATAAACGGGCCGATATGGCCTTTATTGATGTCGGGGTAATTGAGCGCCACCGCCTCTGCCTGCGCCGTCAAACTGGCGAGAAACGGCTCGGCAATCTCCCGCGCCACATAGACCCGCTCGATCGACTGGCAGGCCTGCCCGGTGTTGACGATACTGGCCCGCAGCGCCGTCGCCGCTGCCGTCTCCGGATCCGCGCTCGCCAGCACGATCATCGGGTCCTTACCGCCCAGCTCCAGACTAGCCGGAATAAACGCCTGCGCGGCACTTTCGCCAACTTTCCACCCCGTCGCCACCGAGCCTGTAAAACAGACATAATCGACCTGATCAATCATCGCCGCTCCGGTTTTTCCATCGCCTTCAATGATCGACAGCACCGCCGCTAGCTCCGGGATTTGCTCGACAGTTGCCATCAGCGGCTTGATAAATCGTGGCGTTACCTCAGACGGTTTTATCAGCACTGCTGATCCCGCCATCAAAGCCGGAATCGCGTCAATCAGCGCGAGCGTCATCGGGAAGTTCCACGGGCTGATCACACCGGCCAGTTGATATGGCACCAATTCCGTCGATGTGGTGATCGTCGGAACTGAAGTCGGCTGATCAGCTGGTTGACCTTCGGCGATAAGCTGCGGCGCCGTTCTTGCCCAGCGCCGTATTTGTCCCGGTACTCCCGCCGCTTCGATTTTCGAAATCCCACCGCGCCCCGTGTCGTTAGTCAACGCAGGGATGATCGTCCCAAGATTGACTTCGATCGCATCCGCCCATTGCAGCAATATTGCGCCACGTTCTTCGGGTGTCTTGGCTGCCCAGCCGGTCTGCGCTGCGCGCAGTTGCTGGGCAATATCAGTGACCGTCTCACCACTTAACGGAGCGATCTCATAGTCGGTTTTACCAGTACGCGGATTGCGTATCTTCATTGCTGTGCCTTCCAGCTGTTGAGTATCGCATCGCCTCTTGCAAACCCGATATCATTATGCTCTGCAAAGCTCGCGATCAGCTTCTCAAAACCGCTGATCCGATAAGGCAGTCCCATGATATAGGGCGTCAGATGCATCGGTAGCATCCGGCCACCATATGACTCAGCCTCCGCAAGCAACCAGTCTGCAGCATCGCGTATCTGCTGGGCATAGCTGTCGACCGAGTGCTGCTGGACATTGATAATCTGGCGATCGGAGAGTTCATGATTAAGCGGGATATTGGTGATCGTTCCAGCGTCTGTCTTAAATCTATAAGGCAGTTCGTCATTCGCCCAGTCACACATATATTCTACACCAGCTTCTGCTAGGAGCTTTGCGGTTTTGAAGCTCTGTGACCGCGCTATCGATAGCCAGCCGCGCGGCCGCTTCCCGGTCGCTTCTTCCAAGGTGGTAAGCGCTGCATTGATCAGGGCCTTTTCATCCGCCTCATCCATACCACCTGCAATCGTGCCGTTCATATCCGTGCTATGCGCGATGATCTCATGACCACCGGACAGGATATCCTCAATCAGCTCCGGATAGCGTTCAGCCATCACGCTGTTGGTTGCTACCGAGACTTTTGCTCTCACCTTTTCAAACGCATCCAGCAACCGGTAAATCCCTATCCGTGTGCCATATTCGCGCGCAGTATAGTGGCGATAATCTGGATAAGCGGTCTGCATATGGCCGGGGGCTCGGAAGGGATCATCATCCGGCATCATCGGGAAATATTCCAGGCTGATGACCGGCCAAATAAGTAGCTTCTTATCATCAGGCCATGATACCGGTTTCCGCCCGAACAGGTTGCTGTAAGGATAGTAAGCATGGTCCATACCACGACCACGCTTCGGGTATTCGAGATAGCTTGGATCAAGGCTCATGATGCACCTCCGGTCTGTTTCCGGAAGGCATCCACGATATCACCGGCCCTGGAAATCCATGCCCGGCCATCCCCCGCAATATGTTCGAGCACTGCTTCAAACGGACCAATCCGATGAGGTTGACCAATGAGATAGCTGTGCAGAGGAATGCACATTACAGTTCCTGATTGTTCGCCCTCTTCCGCCAGTCGGTTATATTGCCGTATCAGCGTATCGGCATATTCTGTCGGCGACATATTGTAGATGAAGAAGCCATAATGGTCGTTGACCTCAAGGCTATAGGGAATCGCGGTCAACCGCCCAGACTTCACTTTTACGTCCGTCGGTTGATCATCGTGATACAGGTCGCAGGTATAATCCATGCCATATTCCGCAAGCAGGTCGAGCGTGCGCGGCGTATGTGTCAGCGCGGGAGCCAGCCAGCCTCTGATTCTTTGGCCGGTGGAGCGCTGTACCGTTTCAATCGAGTCCTCAATAATCGCACGTTCCTGCGCCTCATCCATTCCATAAGAATAGCGGGTATTGTAAATACCATGGCTAAAAAACTCCCAACCACGCTGATTGGCATCCTCCACCACTTCCGGAATATGATCACATAAGGCGACCGACAGGCTGACAGATCCGGGAAAGCCGTGTTTTGTCATCATCTCCGCCATGCGCCAGTGCGACACGCGGTTCGCATGATCGCGGTGGCTATAACCGACAACATCCGGATGCGGCTTTACCCAGCTCTTCCGATGAGGGTTAACCGCCGGGTCCAGTTCGTAAAATTCCAGATTGGGCGCAACCCAGACCGCGCAAGTCTTTCCCTCCGGCCACTCGATTTTCGGACGACCGCGATAGGGCAGATAGTCATATAATCCTGGATCGGAATTTTGTGCTTCGGACACTAGCGCGCCTCCAGCCAGTCAATCACCGCCTGCACCGGTTCGACATCCGCGTATTTCAATTGCAAATCAGTCAGGTTGGCAAAATGATAGCTTTCATGCTTATCGGCGCAGGTTTCAATCGGAACGATCGTGCGATATCCATGACTTAGCGCATCTACCGCTGTGGCACGCACACAGCCAGACGTAGAGCCGCCGGTCACCACCACCGTATCGACTTTATGCCATGTCAAATAGCTCGCCAGCGGCGTTTCGAAAAAGGCGCTCGGCATCCGTTTGGTATATTGCAGATCATCGGCCCCTATTTCACAGCGCGGATCAAGCAGGTGCCGCTCGCTGTCATATTTGATATTCTGCAACGAATCTTCAGTATCGGTTCGCGTACCCCAGACACCAGCATCACCGGCGTCTTCTTTATAAGCGACCCGGCTCCAGATAACCGGCATAGCTTTAGCCCGTGCTGACGCAGAAATTTGATTGATATAGTCAATCTGATTCGGATCGGTCTCATATGCGGTCTTGAACATGTCCGTCCGCGTATAGGCCTGTTGCACATCGACATTGACGATGGCGAGCTTATCGCCGAAACCAAATTTCTTTCGTGCGGGGTTGCCAATGACTTCTTCAAAGATTTCCCGCGCCGTGCGGCCATCGGAAACCATTTTTGTGCCGACAAGCGTCATAGTTTTTTCTCTCCGGATTCGATAAAATTACAATAATCTGCAAAAAAGACTTGTCGAGACAAATTTGTCCGGACAAATTGGAAAAATGATCACACGGCACTTTATCGATGTTTCGAGCGGCGGCAATAAACGCCGCGTCCATTATCGCAAGGCGGGCAAAGGTCCGCCGCTGCTTATGGTGCACCAAAGCCCGCGCAGCTCAAAAGAATATGAAGCGCTGATGGAAAAATGGGCAGCGCATTTTACCTGTATTGCTCCTGATACAGCGGGTTTTGGGCAATCTGATCCGCTTCCCGGCCAACCGGAAATTGCCGAATATGCGGATGCGACTATCGACTTTCTCGACGCGCTGGGAATCGAAAAATGCGCTGCCTATGGTTTTCATTCCGGCGGCATCATTCTGGTGACAGCAGTCAAACGACACCCGACTCGAATCACGACGTTGGCAGTCGGCGGCTATGCCATTTGGTCCGCGGAAGAGATGGCGCTGTTCAGCGATCGTTATCTTCCCGAATTTCATCCGTCCGATTATGGCGAACATCTGACATGGTTGTGGAACAGGATATTGGAACAAAGCTGGTTCTTCCCGTGGTTTGCAACCGATGATACCCATCGGCTTTCGGTTGCCAATGATGATCCTGCGCGCGTGGATGCGATTGTTCGTGAAATGCTCGATGCTGGAAACGCTTACCAGGCCGGCTATGGTGCCGTGCTTCGGGCGCCGCGTGACATTCCGGCCGTGGGCGCTGATGTCCCACCCTGCCTTATCAGCGCCTATAATGGCGACCCCTTGCAAGAGCATATCGATCGCTTGGGTGACATGCCATCCGGCTGGGCGGCGCAAAAAGTCACAACGCCAGAGGAGCATCAGGCGGTTAGCCTGTCCCATTTGCTGGCTACGGAGACGGTGACAATCGACACCTCATCTGATGCCAGTGATGAGGGTTTTGTCGAGATTCGAACGGATGCTTTTAACGGTTTGATCCACTGGCGCGGCGATCGCAGCGCAGATCAGCTCAGTCTTCATGCCCCCGCCTATGCAGTGATCGGCAATCCACCCGCCGGTCAGATGGCCATTGATCTGCCCGGCCATGGCTTGTCGGACAATTGGACCGACGAAGCTCCGGTCAGTTGGGTTCCTTGGCAGGATGTCATAAATGCTGTTGCTGATGCTCTCGGCACAGGAACGACAGTCTATCCTTCCCTGCCTGAAGGCGAACCGGAAAAACTATATCCGGATTTGTCGCCAGATCGTTTTGGCAACTATCTCACTATGGCGTGGCAGATTGTTCGTGCCCGTCACATGTTTGCGCCTTGGTATCAGGTCGATGCCGCTCATGCCGTCACATTTGATGCACAGCAGCTTAAGCCAGAGCATCTTGCCTCGGAGCATCTCGCGCTGATCAATGCATCAGCAGCCAAAGAATTTCATATCGCCCTCCAATCTAAACAAAAGGAAAACTAATGGGAATCAGAGAAGACATGCCGCTTTTGGCCCGCCATGAAGGCGTTTGGGACGGCACCTACACCTATTTCAATGCGCAGAATGAGAAAATTGACGAGCACGCCTCTCGCCTGCTGTGCCGTTTTCCTGATCAAGGAGATATCCCCTATCATCAGACCAACCATTATACTTGGGCAGATGGCAAGACGGAGATTCGGGAATTTCCAGCCGAATATCGCGACAAGCGGGTATGGTGGGACAATGATCTGATAAAAGGTTGGGCCGCAGAAGTGCCGTTGGATGAATATAACCGCACAGTGATGCTTTATTGGCAAAGGCAGGGCGATCCGTCTCTTTATCTCTATGAACAGATCCAGATTTCCGACGATGGCCAGAACCGGTGCCGGACATGGCATTGGATCCGCAACGGTTTATTGGAAACCCGGACAGCGATACAGGAGGTTTTCGTGACCAAGGACTGGCGCTCTATTGATGCCGAAATGGGGGCCGTTCCTGCCTGAAGCATTAAGCCTTTTTGACAAATTATGGGATAGCCAAGTCGTCGCTGCCTTGCCGGGCGGCGGCGCACTTGTGGCTATAGACCGGATATTCCTGCACGAACGTACCGGGGCCTCTGCGTTAAACGCTTTGAGGGAAGCGGGACGTTCAGTGGCTGATCCAGCCCGGGTTTTCGCTGTTACAGACCATATTGTCGATACCCGCCCCGGGCGGACGGACAAGACCCTGATGCCAGGTGGTCAGGCTTTCATCACCGAAACACGCGCCGCCGCCAATGCAGCCGGCATCGCACTGTTTGATGTGAATGACCCGGACCAGGGAATTGTTCATGTCATTTCCCCAGAACTCGGCATTGTTTTGCCAGGATGTACATTGGTGGCACCAGACAGCCATACATGTACGCAGGGCGCTTTTGGAGCGCTGGCATGGGGTATAGGGTCATCGGAAGCAGAACATGCGATGGCGACGGGAACGCTGCGATTGAACAAACCCAAATCGATGCGCGTTCGATTTTCGGGTCAGGTTTCAAAAGGCGTTACCGCCAAAGACATGATTATGACCCTGATCGCCCGCCATGGCGCGGCAGGCGGCAAAGGGCATGCGGTCGAATTTGCCGGAGATGCGGTTGAAGCGCTCGACATGGAAGGACGGATGACCCTGTGCAACATGGCAACGGAATTTTCCGCCATGTCGGGTTTTATCGCCCCTGACGCCAAAACTTTCGCTTATCTTGAGGGGCGGCGCTATGCTCCGAAAGATGCGCTTTGGGATCAAGCCGTCACTAGCTGGAAGAAGTTGGCCAGCGATGCGGATGCAGTATTCGATGCTGAAATTGAGATCGATTCTAGCGCCATTGGGCCGATGGTCAGCTGGGGCACCAGTCCGGAACATAGTGTCGAGATCGACAGCACGTTACCCGAAACGGCGGGCGACCGGCCGCTTCAATATATGGCACTGGAGAAAGGTGAGAGTCTTGCTGGAAAACCGATAGATGCCGCTTTTATCGGCAGTTGCACGAACAGCCGCCTGTCCGACCTGCGCCGCGCCAGCGCGCTGTTAGAGGGCAAGAAAATCGCCGATCACATCAAAGCCATCTGTGTTCCCGGTTCATCTCGCGTGAAGCGCGAAGCAGAAGCAGAAGGGATTGACAAAATTTTTCGTGATGCGGGCTTTGAGTGGCGGGAAAGTGGCTGCTCGATGTGTTTCTATGCCGGTGGCGAGAGTTTTGAAGCGGGATCACGGGTGATCTCGACCACCAACCGCAATTTTGAGAGTCGTCAGGGTCCGGGTGTCAAAACCCATATTGCCAGCCCCGAAACGGTGGTGGCCAGTGCGCTGGCCGGTGCCATTGCCGATGTGCGGGAGCTGTTGTGATGGCAGAGCCGTTCACCACACTGACTTCTCTTCCCATGCCGTTGATCCGTAACAATATCGATACGGACCAGATCATTCCCTCTCGCGAGATGAAGAGCACAGGAAAAACAGGACTTGCTGACGGTCTGTTTGCCGGGTGGCGCTATTCTGCAATTGGCGGCCGTGATCCGAATCCGGATTTTGTGCTCAACGATCCCCATTTTGCAGATAGCCAGATCATTCTTGGCGGTGCCAATTTTGGTTGCGGATCAAGCCGCGAGCATGCTGTCTGGGCTTTGGCAGAATATGGTTTCCGTGCTGTTATTGCACCAAGCTTCGCACCGATTTTTGCCGGCAATTGCGTCCGCAACGGCATTTTGCCGGCGGTTCTCGATGCAGCAGCCATCAATGCCATTGAAAAGGCAAGCCAACCGGTCACGATTGATCTGGCAGCCGAAAAAGTCAGCATCAATGCAGCTCAAAGCTGGCCCTTCCCGATTGACGAAGAACCCAAAGCAATGTTGCTGGAGGGATTGGACGCTATCGACCTTAGTTTAAAAATGGCCAACGAAATTGCCGCATGGCAAACGGTCGACCGCGCAAAGCGGCCATGGATATACCTAGGAGCCAGTCAATGACCCCATCTGTCACAATCAGCGAAGTTGGACCTCGCGACGGTCTGCAAAGTGTCGATGCCGTGATGCCCACCGAAGCCAAAAAGGCATGGATCAAAGCGGAAGCAGAAGCGGGCGTGAGCGAGATTGAAGTGGGGAGCTTTGTGCCGCCCACCTTGCTACCCCAAATGGCGGATACCGCCGAGATTGTCGCCTATGCCAAGACCTTACCTGATCTAGACGTTGTTGCGTTGATTCCCAATCTGAAAGGCGCAGAGCGCGCTGTTGCCGCTGGCGTCGACAAGATGTCGATCCCTTTTTCGATGTCCGAAACCCACAGCATCAAGAATGTCCGCAAGGACCATCCAGCCATGCTTGCCGAGATCAAAGCGATTGCCGATCTGGTCGCTGCGCAGCCCGAAGGACGCCGCCCCCATTTCGAAGTGGGACTTTCCACCGCTTTCGGCTGCACCATCGAAGGCCCGGTTAGCGAAGATCAGGTTGCACGCCTAGCGGAAGCGGCCATCGAAGCCGGTGTCGCCGAGGTCGGCCTGTCCGATACCACAGGCTATGCCAACCCAGCACAGGTCACGCGAATGGTCCGCCAGATTAAAGGTGTCATCGGCGCTGACAAGCTCAACACGCTGCACCTCCACAACACGCGCGGGCTTGGCTTGGCCAATGTCATGGCCGGACTGGAAGAAGGCATTACCACTTTTGATGCGTCTCTTGGCGGTCTGGGCGGTTGTCCTTTCGCACCGGGTGCCTCGGGTAATATCGTAACCGAGGATCTGGTATTCATGCTCGAAGCCATGGGCATCAACACGGGCATCGACCTCGACAAGCTGCTGAAAGTAAGGGATATTATTGCAGCAGCCCTGCCCGGCGAACCGCTTTACGGCTTCACACCCGACGCAGGCCTACCGCTCGGATTTGAAAGGACCGCAGCATGAAAACACCAACACCCCTTGCTGGACTGAAAGTCATCGAATTCACCCATATGGTCATGGGGCCAGCAGTCGGCGCGATCCTTGCCTCACTGGGTGCAGACGTGATCCGCGTCGAACCCATTGGCGGTGACCGGACCCGCAATCTGGTTGGTTCCGGTTCGGGCTATTTCCCGATGTATAATCGGCACAAGCAAAGCATTTCGCTTAACCTGAAAGACTCCGAGGGACTCGGCATTGCCCGGCAGCTGGTTGAAAGCGCCGACATATTGGTCGAAAATTACCGCCCCGGCGCCATGGATCGTCTGGGGTTGGGCTATGAAGAGCTCGCCAAGACCAATGATCGGTTAATCTATGCGTCGGAAAAAGGGTTCCTTCCCGGCCCCTATGAAAATCGTACGGCGCTTGACGAAGTGGCCCAAATGATGGGTGGACTTGCCTATATGACAGGACCGCCAGGCCAACCCCTGCGTGCGGGTTCCAGTGTCATCGATGTTACCGGCGGCATGTTCGGAGTAATCGCAATATTGGCGGCGGTGGAAGAGCGCCACCAAACCGGCAAGGGGCAAAAGGTGCAAAGCTCTCTTTTTGAAACCACCGTCTATCTGATTGGTCAGCATATGGCGCAAAAGGCAGTAACCGGAAAAGCGGCCGACCCCATGCCCGCTCGCATCTCGGCTTGGGCAATTTATGATGTGTTTCAGACCAAGGATGAGCCGATTTTTATCGGCGTAGTGACCGATGCACTGTGGGAAAAATTCTGCAAGCTATTCGCTCTGGATGATCTATGGGCCGATGAAAGCATTCGCGAGAATAACAACCGGGTTGCAGCGCGCGACAGGATCATGCCGCAGATTCGTGAACTCATTGCCGGCTTTGGGCGGGATGAACTGATCGCCAAGCTCGAAGGAACCGGTCTGCCTTTTGCACCAATTGCGCGCCCAGAAGATATGTTTGACGATCCGCATCTCAACGCCAGCGGCGGCCTAGAGCCCGTCTCTCTGGCAAATGGAGAACAGACCAAGCTACCATCGCTTCCGATTGAAATGGACGGAGCACGGCCATCTGCATCTGCCAAACTATCAACCATCGGCGAACATAGCGATGCGATTTTGAATGAACTCGGTTTAAACCAGGAACAGATCCAGATTCTAAAGGATGCTGGCACAGTCAATTAATCTGACTTCGGGTCAATACTCTCTGGCACAAAAGTAACAGTGGCCCTGTACGGACGATCTCTCTTACTCTGCACACTAAAGAGGGAGATCCAATGCCATGAACACAGATGTTCTGGTCATCGGGGCTGGTGCGGCCGGCCTGACCGCTGCTCTAGCAGCACATGAGGCTGGTGCGAGCGTAACGGTCATCGAAAAGCAGCCAAAGCTGGGCGGTACCGCTGCGATATCTGGCGGTATCGTTTGGATACCCGGCAATCGGCAGATGCAGGTTCATGGTATCGAAGACAGCCGCGAGGACGCGCTCGCCTATTTCCGCTCTCTCGATCAGGGCGATATAGATGAAGTTGCACTATCTGCCTTTGTCGAAGAAAGCCCACGCGCTTTAAGTTTTCTCGAAGATCTCGACGCGGCGAGACTCAGCTTGCTGGAAGGCTATCCTGACTATTATCTCGATCGCCCCGGAGCCAAGCCAGATGGCGGCCGCGCGCTGGACAATGATCTGTTCGATTTTTCTGCGCTCGGCGAATGGGCTCAGAAGGTTTTTGAGCATGGCCCCGCACCGCGCATGATGTTGCGAGAAACGCCGCTGGGTGGCGGCACTGGACAGATTGATCCATCCGAGATGGCACGCCGCGAAGACGAAGATTTGCGCGGGTGGGGACAGGCTTTGATTGGACGGTTGCTAAAGGCCTGTCTTGATCGGGGAATTGAGCCTTTATTGGATGTAGATGGCTACCGCCTGGTTGTCGAAAATGGTCGTGTGACAGGTGCAAGAATACGTCGCGATAATGGCGATCTGACTGTCAACGCTTCACAAGCTGTGATCCTCGCGACTGGCGGATTTGAGTGGAATGAGGAGTTGAAACAAGCTTTTCTGCGTGGCCCCCTTGATGCCCCTGCCTCACCACCAACCAACCAGGGTGATGGTCTAAAAATGGCAATGGCAGCCGGGGCCAGCCTTGGCAATATGACCAGCGCATGGTGGGTGCCTACCCTCTCTATGCCGGATGTGAAATGGGAAGGCGGCGAACAACGTTCCATGCCGGTTTTGATCGAACGAACCTTGCCGCATACCATTATGGTCAATGCCGCTGGCAAGCGCTTTTGCAACGAAGCCAATAACTATTCAGCGCTGGCGGGGGCGTTTCATCAATTTGATCCGGCAACATATGCCTATCCCAATTTACCTGCTTATCTGATTTTCGATTCACAATATCTGTCCCGCTATCCTCTAGCCTCCGTGATGCCCGGTGATCCGCTACCGGACTGGATCACAAGCGCAGATGATTTGGAAAGTCTTGGCGCTGCGTTGGATATGGATAGCAAGCAATTGATGGAAACCGTCTCCCATTTCAACGCCCATGCCATCAAGGGTCATGATCCTGATTTTGGTCGTGGCGAAAGTGCCTATGATCGCTTTTACGGGGACAGGTCACGCGAAGGCGCATCCGCGACATTGGGCGCAATTACCAATGGTCCCTTTTATGCAGTGGAAATCCGTATGGGTGCGCTCGGTACCAATGGCGGTGCCAGAACCGATGGATCAGCGCAGGTGCTTGATCATGAAGGAGAGCCAATTCCCGGCCTGTTCGCAGCCGGCAACGTTATCAGCTGTCCAACCGGCGGGGTTTATGCAGGCGCCGGCGGGACCCTCGGCCCCGCCTTGACCTTCGGATATATTGCTGGCCGCTCTGCTGCCCGGCGGATCAACAGCTGACCAACAATCAACCTGTTCAAGAAGAGGAAATGACCATCAGAATATTGACCATCGGTGCAACTGGCGACCAAGGCCATCCTTTGTTAGAACGATTGCTCGCAGCTGGCCTGCATCCAGTGGCAGCTCTGCGCAATACAGCCGCACTCGCCAACACACCATTTGCGGATGTCGAAACGGTTGAAGCCGATCTTTACGATGAGCAGTCGATGATTGCCGCTGCACAGGGCATGGATGCAATAGCAATGCACCTGCCTTTCGTATTCGATCTCGACAAAGCCACCCAGCTTGGTCGCAATATTGCAGCCGCGGCCAAGGCGAGCAGTATGTGCAAAATCGTCTTCAATACCAGCTGCTATGTAGCCGATGAAGATAATGGCAACCCGGCCCATGACGGCCGTCGGGCCATAGAGAAAGCGATAATCGAAAGTGGCATCGAATATGCGATTTTCGAGACCAAAGTCTTCATGGATAATATGATCCGGAGCTGGAACAAGCCTTCCATCGTCAACAGTTCGATATTTGCTTATCCCGCTAAGCCGGATTTGAAAATTTCGTGGATCTGTTTGGATGATGTCGCCGCCTTCATGGTTGAAGCGCTGCAAAATGATAATCTACCGAGCGGGCGCTACGCAGTTGGCGGGCCACAAGCCCTAGTCGGTGATGAAGTTGCTGCGATCCTTAGCGAAGCCGCCGGCAAACCGATTACGTTCAAGAGCATGACACCAAATGAGTTTGCATCTGCGATGAGCCTGCTTGTTACCGGTTCGGCCACCGTCGAACCCAAATCAATTTATAGCGGCATGGCAAGTTTCTACAGTTTCTATAATGAACAACCAGTGTCGCCGCTCATTGCTGATCCAGCGGAAATGGCGAAACATTTCAAAACCCGGCCGACCCCACTGGCCGAATGGGCAGCCCGGCAGGATTGGACCGATCCGACCGATCCTGCGCTGGCGATCAGGATGGCAGGCATGCAACAAGGGAATTAATGTTCCAATTCTATCGCTCCCTTTCAAGAATCTGTCATGTTGAATGGATAAGTTGGCACTATATTCGATAGGAAAGTGACCACTGACAGGGTGAGCAACATGCAAATTAATCGCCGCAATTTTGCCGGAGGCCTGACCGCTCTGGCGTTTTCTGGTTTTGCACAACATAGCAGCCTCGCGCGTACCGGTGCAGCAATGTCCCATAAAGGCTATGGTGCATTGCAGACCGATCCCAACGGTTTGATCGATCTGCCAGAAGGTTTTTCCTATCGGGTCATTTCCGAATTTCGTGGTGCTATGTCTGATGGCAACCGGGTCCCGGACCGCGCCGATGGCATGGGCTGCTTTGCGATGCCGAACGGCAAGATCGCGCTGGTTCGCAACCATGAGCTGAAAGCCAGTCATTTTGACGACGGCCCCTTCGGAGATGTCCCTTCAACGCTGGCAACTTACGACCATGGTCAGGATGGGAAACCTCTGGTCGGCGGGACTACGACCTTATTGCTGGATGGCGAAAGCCTGGCGGTAGAGCGAGAGCATCTCAGCCTCGTTGGTACCATCCGCAACTGTGCAGGTGGAACAACACCTTGGGGCAGTTGGCTTAGTTGCGAGGAGGATATGACACGCGCAGGCGAGGGCGTGAAACGAGATCACGGCTGGATTTTTGAAGTGCCCGCTGCTCATGAAGGGTTGGTCGATCCGGTCCCACTCAAGGCCATGGGCAGATTTAATCATGAAGCAGCGGCCGTCGATCCGGCGACAGGGATCGTGTATCTGACGGAAGATCGTAATGACAGTTTGTTTTATCGGTTCATTCCCAATGTTTCGGGAAAGCTGGCTGAAGGCGGTAGATTACAGGCGCTGGCCTTTACCGATGAAGCGCTCGATAATGACAGCCGCAATTGGGGTGAGGTGACTTTCAAAACAGGATCGTGGCAGTTTGTCCGCTGGGTTGATGTGAACGAAGTTGAAAGTCCCAAGGATGACTTGCGCGAGCGCGGCGCCCGTGACGGCGCAATCAAATTTGCCCGTGGTGAGGGCATTATATATGGGGATGGCGAATTCTATTTCTGCTGCACTAACGGCGGAGCGGCGAAAGAAGGGCAGATCATGCGTTATCGACCCTCCCGCTATGAAGGACAGAAAGAAGAAGCTGGCGCACCCGCGCTTTTACAACTCTTTCTGGAATCAACGGATCGTCGCGAATTCAGCTATGGTGATAACCTGACTATCGCGCCCAATGGCCATTTGGTTGTTTGTGAAGATCAGTATAGTGCGACTGTTGATAATCATCTGCGCGGCGTTACACCACGTGGCGAAGCTTATGCTCTGGCGCGGATCAGAGTTCAGACAGAGCCTGCCGGTGCCTGCTTCTCTCCCGATGGCCGCACGATGTTTGTAAATCTCTATAGTCCGACAAAGACGCTGGCTATATCGGGGCCTTGGAACAAAGCGATTTAGTCCGCTAAAGCTTCAGTTCGCTCAAATATTCCATGATTTTGGCGCTAGGCAAGACATCAGCATATTTCGCCTGCATGTCGAACAAATTGGCTTTGTGTGGCGCTTCATGGCGGTCTCCGACCGCATCTTCTGCAATGATCGGGATGAAGCCATGGGAACAGCAATCAACACAACTGGCCCGCACACAACCGCTGGTTGACAGGCCGGTGATGATTAAGCTGTCATTGCCATTGGCAGTCAGCGTTGAAGCCAGGGACGTACCGAAAAACGCACTGGGATAATGTTTGGTGATGACCAGTTCATCATCCGCGGGTTCTAGTCCCTTGGGCCATGCACCCATTGGATGGCCAGCGACAAAATTTTCAAGCGGTGGAACTTTCTGGGCAAATCGGCCGCCATCGATCATCGACTGCGTGTAGCTGACATTGGTATAGACGATTAACAGGCCCGCTTCGCGCGCCGCGTCCCGCAATTTCAGCGCATTTTTCAGCGCCTCTTCAACCCCTGCATATAGCGCACAAGACGGATCAAAATAGGCTTCGACGAAATCGATGAGGATAAGCGCAGGTTTGGCACCAAAACCCATCGATCCGTCGAAGACTCCCCCGTAATTATCCGCTGCGCCACCTGCCATAGATCAGAATTTATACCCGACTTCGACACCAAAGCGGCGCAGTTCACCCGGTGAGATAAAGGAACCGCCAAATTCAATCGCCGGAATGACTTCATTCAGATATTTGCGATTGAGCAAATTGTCGGCGAAGGCGGTGATGTTCCAGTTATCGCCTTCCAGACCGAAGCGAAGGTCCAGCACACCAAAGGCCTCTCTTTCAGTAATCGAATAGTCCGCATCCCCGACAAAGGCTGGAAGCGCCAAAGCAGAGCCCGGCAGCAATCCACTAAACAGTGTCGGGCTGGTGTCATCCTGAACCGAATGGAACCATGTCGGACCGGTTATCCGGTAATCGGCCCGCATCACCAGATCAAAATCATTGGCAATGGGCGCAACGACCTGAGTCCCGATATTGATCGTATAATCTGCCGTGTAAGGCGATTTATTGCCCACCGTATTAGGACGTGATGCATTCGCCTTGATCTCGCTTTCAGTCACGTTAACCGCGCCGAAGATATTCCAGCCCTCCACGATTTCGGCATTTGCGTTGAATTCCAGACCGTAAAGTTCGACTTCATCGATATTGGAGACCACACGCAAAAGGCCGAAACCGCCGACGAAAAACTCGAAAAACTGCATGTCATCGACATCGGTATAATAACCCGCCAAATCAAAAGTGATCCGGCCATCGGCAATGGACCCTTTGAACCCAGCTTCAAAAGCACTGGATGTTTCCTTGCGGAAGATGTCGTTGATCAGAACATTGGTACCGATGAACTGGTTGAAATTCTGATCAACAATCGCAGCAGAACCCTGATTGTTGAAACCACCGGATTTGAATCCGATGCCCCAGTTAGCGTAAAAATTAATGTCATCGGTCAACCCGTAACGCAGCGATAATTTGGGCTGGAGCTGTTTGAACGTTTCCGACTGATCGGGAATGGCACCAAAAGCCTGGCCCGGGTTAATCGGTGTTCCGGTAATCGGGTCCGTCGCCAGCGGAACCTGACTGGACACTTCACGGTCTTCAATATCATAGCGCAAGGCCAGTCCAATATCGAAATTGTCCGCAACTTCATAATCCAATGAGCCAAATACAGCATAGACATTGGTATTGAAATTATCGGCGAACAGCTGTGACGTCGGGTTGGCACTATTTGGATCGTTGAACAGTTCGCGGATCACGCCCTGCCCCAAATCGGCTCCCAAGCTGACCCCTACATCCCGGTCGATGTTCAGGAAATAGCCGCCAATCTGCCAACCGAGCGGGCCATCGCCATTGGAGGCCAATCGGACTTCGGCGCTGATATCGGTCTGTTCGCGAATCTGAAACTGCGTTCCATCACAAGTAGTTGGACTATAAGGCCCAAACGTCGATCCATTGGCAGGATCAAAGATGAAAGGCACCGGCACGTTTCCAATAAAGCCCGGTTGGTTGACCGGGAAACCAGTCAATGCGGCAGTGGTAGCGAAGCAGCTATTGGAAGCATCGATCGAAGCCTGCGTCGCTCCTGGAAAAGTGTAACGAGCAAAGTCAGCAGACGTGCCATCGGCGGTCAATGCCTGATCGACATCGGCATAGAGCGCCCAAGCCGTCAGTGTCGCGAAATCAAATTCGTGAGTCAGCTTGACCGAGGCTTCAAATGTCTGCTGCTCATTCGTCGGACGAATATTCGAATAATAGTTGAACGGGTGATCGTTCACGTCTTCAAAAAAGGCCGGGTTATTTGCCGCGAAATTTGGCAGATGGAATGCTGCGTTGAAGTTAATCGACGCGCCGGAGAGATCGGCATAGCGGGCCTTTACATCCACTTCCGTGTCAGGACCGAGTTCAGCGACAAAGCGCCCGTCAACCGACCATGTTTCCTGATCATCGACGACTTTGCGGTTATTGAGGAAGCTGTTCCGGTAAAAACCATCGGTGGTATTGTAGGAACCAGAAAGAACGAAACCAGCGCTGTCACCGACCGGCGCCGACACATAAGCCGATGCTTTGTAGGTATTGTCTTCCGCTGCGCTCAACCGCACACCGCCCTCAAGCTCATCGCCCGGTTTCAGAGTTTGGATAACAATCGCACCAGCCGCCGCATTGCGTCCATAAAGCGCGCCTTGCGGACCTTTCAGGATTTCGATCTGGCGCAATGTGCCCTGATCCTGATTGAGCTGTGCCGTATTGGTTTTCAAAATACCATCCACCACTAGCGCGACCGAGCTTTCTGCATCGCGCGCGCCGTTGATGCCGCGAATGTTGATCTGGGTATCACCAGCCTCTGCGGTGCCACTGACGATGGTGACACCAGCAGTTAGTTGCACAAACTCGTCGGCTTGTTCGATACCAGTACGTTCAAGCGTTTCAGCAGTGAAGACTGTGACTGATGCGGGCACTTCTGCTAGTAGCTCGTCCTGACGCCGGGCGGTGACGATAATTACGTTGCTATCTTCGCCCTCGCCGGCGCCTTGATCGCCAGCGGACTGAGCCAAAGCCGGGTTAAAACTCACCAGAGCAGCAAAGCCTGCCGAAAGTGAAAGAGCCGTTTTGATGCGATACATGTTGTTTTTCCTTCCCTGAATGGAATGATGTGCAGGCCTTTTGACCCGTCATATTGATTTTAAACGAGGACGTTCTCTCCGCTCATGTAAACATAGACTTCCTGAAATTTTCCATCGCGCATGCGCCAGAAATTGGTGTTGTTCAACAATGTGACATTGCCGTCGGCATCGGTCAGCTCCGCGACAAAGCTGGCAGCAATCCGGCCATTGGCTTCATCAACCGTACAAGTGAAATCACGGTGGATAATGGTTTCATAGGCGCCAAAGAAATCCTCAAACATGCGCTTGATTTCGGCTTTCCCGGCATGACGGGTAAAGCTGGTCTGAACGCAGAAAAGGGCTTCGTCGTGGAAGCAAGCGAGCGTGGCATCCATGTTCTTTGCATCAACATTGCCGAAATAGGTTTTTGTAGCAAATTCAATCAGCTCTGCGCGAGAGAGACCGGGTTCATATTGCATCAGGCATCTCCCTCTTTCAGAAGGTTGTCACCGCTCATATAGACAAAGACATGTTGAAACAGCCGATCCTTGCAATAAAACCGGTTGCAATTTTCGTAGCGCAATTGCTCACCGCCATTGGGTGTGATCAATACTGTGAACTGGGAACAGACGGTGTTGGTATCAGGGTCAGCAGTATGGGCGAAATTACCATGCCAAATCGACTCAAAATCCGCGAACAGCTTTTCGAACATCGCGCGGATTGCATCGCGACCTTCGTGGATCGTATTGGATGTCGCTTCATGCAATATAGCGTCGGGTGCAAAGCAGTTCAGCACTTGCGTCAGGTTCTTGTTATCGACGCCGTCAAAATAACGCTTCGTCACGATATCAATGTAAAAGCGATATGGCAGCGGCACCTGCCCTGCCATGCCGGGGGTCCAGTCTGCCATTAATACCATCCTTTTCTGATATCATCGTCTTTGGGCACTTCGGGTGCCGGAAATGCTTTCTTGCTGTGGGTCAGGCCCAGTTCCAGCAAGGTTTCGAGAAATTTATAGGCCACCTGCCCCGGATTCAGCACCGGGATCGGCAGATTGTCATCGAGATATTGGGCCGACTGATGCATGGTCGTGGAACCCAGCACGATAACGTCCGCCCCGTCTTCTTCCATCGCGGCTGTCGCTTCGGCTTTCAGCTTGTCGAAGATGATTTCTTCCTTACCGGCGAGCAACTCGGTGACATCAGGGCGCGTTTCTATCGACCGCAGCGACGCCACCCGTTCCCACCAGCCATATTCAGTCAGGGTTTTCTCATAGAGCGGAAACCATTCCGGCCACATGGTCAGCACCGTGAATTTCTTGCCGAGCATCATGGCGGCTGCAAAAGCGGCCTCGCCCGGGCCAACAACGGGAATTGTAAGACATGATCGCAAGGCGCGCATGCCGCTGTCGCTTACCGTGTCGATGAGGACGCCAGCATAGCCTTCCTCTTCCGCTTTTATTCCGGCCTGAAAAACCGTCCAGTCCATCAGCATAGTGTCGTGATAGCTGTCACCCAGAGCAGCGCCCCAAGGCACAGCGACAAATTCCGGTTTAAACCCCTCACGGACAAAATCAGCGGGCAATTGTTCGGCGCGGGCAGCAACGCCAACTTCATCCATCGGGATGGGAACAATGACTTTTATACGTTTTGGATCAGGCATAACGATTGACAATTCCCTCCATGCAATCTGTATTGTATACAATTCATGCCCGTCAAGAGGAAACTGGTTTGTGCTATCATTCTTGATCGGCAATCTGATCTGAAAACAAATTTGGAGCCAACACAGCACATATGAGCCGCGCATCAGAAACCGCTTATCAGAAAATCCGTTCCTTTATCCTGCAGGGAGAGGCAGCCCCCGGCATGCAGTTGACCGAGGAGAAACTGTCGGAAATTTCCGGTGTATCTCGCACGTCTGTGCGTGATGCTGTCCGGCGGTTGGAAAATGAAATGCTGGTAGTGCGCAGTGCATCCAAACGCCTTTCCGTGGCCGACTGGTCAGAGGACGAGGTCGATGAAATGTTTACCCTACGCGCTATGCTGGAGGCGCATGCTGCTGCCCGGGCCGCACAGCGGATTGACGGGGATACTTTGAACGCCTTGCGCGGAATCAATGACGAACTGAAGCGCGCAGTCAGCCAATCATCGCCCAACATTGCGGCTTTTCTGGAAGCAAATCGGCGCTTCCATGACCTGATACTGGAATGCGCCCGATCGCCGCGCCTTAGCAAACTGATGCCCGCATTGGTCGAACAACCTGTGGTCCGCCGGACTGCACATCAATATTCCAAGACCCAGCTTACGCAATCGGCTCTCGATCATGATGAGTTAATCGCCGCCTTTGCCGCCAAAGATGCCGATTGGGCCAGAGCCGTTATGATCAGCCACATTCGGCGCGCTTTTCATTCTTTCAGCATTACAGCGGCACCAGAAGACAGGTGACTAGATAATTCCCCGTTCCTGAAGATCCGCCATTTGAGCGCTATCCATACCCAACAATTCGCCATAAATCGCTTCATTATGTGCACCGAGTTCCGGGCCGATTGTTTCTACTTTACCCGGGGTATCTGACAGCTTTGGCGCGACGTTCTGCATCACGAAGTTCGCATGCTGCGGATGATCCATCTTGATCAATGCATCGCGCGCCTCAAAATGTGGGTCGGCTAGCATTTCCGGTGCCCGATAAATATTGCCCGCTGGAACTCCATTTTCCTCACATAAATCAAGTACTTCCTGACTGGTGAGTGTCTTGGTCCAATTGTTGACCAGGACATCAAGCTCCGTCTGATGTTCTCCACGCGCGACATGAGTGGCATAGCGTGGATCATCGCCGAGCTCTGCTTGCCCCATCATCGCCGCCATCCGCTTCCAAACGCTGTCCTGATTACCGCCAATCAAGACGCTGCCGTCCTTGGTCTCATACACATTTGACGGTGCGATTTTCGGAAGAATAGAACCCGTTCGCTCTCGGATATGCCCCGCCACTGTATATTCCGCGATCGTCGATTCCATATTGGCCAGCACCGCTTCGTAGATTGCCGAATCAACAACCTGCCCTTTGCCGGTCGCATGTCGATGGTGCAGCGCCATCATCGCACCGAGACAGGCATAGGTGGCCGCCAGCGAATCGCCGATCGACAGGCCTGCACGGCTCGGCGGGCGATCTGGCTCGCCTGCAATATAGCGCATGCCGCCCATTGCCTCACCAATAGAACCATAGCCAGCGCGCGACGCGTACGGTCCAGTCTGACCATAGCCAGAAACGCGAATCATGATCAGCGCTTCGTTAATCGCACTCAACTGATCATAGCCAAGTCCCCATTTTTCCATCGTGCCGGGGCGAAAATTTTCCAGCAGAAAGTCGCTTTTCTCGACTAATTTTTTGACGATGTCTTGGCCTTCTTTCTCTCGCAGATTGAGCGTGATCGACTTCTTGTTGCGGCCTACAACCGAGAACCAGAGAGGTATGCCCTGCCCCCAGCTACGCATAGCGTCGCCCACTTTTGGTGGCTCTATTTTGATTACTTCTGCACCATGATCACCCATTAGCTGGCCACAAAAAGGGCCGGCGATCAGCTGACCCATTTCAATCAATCGCAATCCGGTCAGTGCCCCTTGCGCCATTAAAAAACCTCCTGCATGATCCTTTTGCTATACAAAGGAAAATATAGATTGTATACAATTTCTATGGCGCATGAAAACCCCATATCAGTCAATATCGTTGAAGTCGGCCCGCGCGACGGGTTACAAAACGAGCAGGAAATCATATCGACCGGTGACAAGCTTGGCCTGATAAACCGCATGATCGATGCCGGTATTCGGCGAATGGAGGTGGCGAGCTTTGTCCATCCCAAGCGCGTCCCGCAAATGGCTGACGCTGAGGCCGTTATTGCTGATCTTCCCGACCGCGAAGACATGTCGTATATCGGGCTGTGCCTCAACAAACGCGGTGTTCTACGCGGACTTGCAACAAAAGAGGGCGGCAAACGGGGTATCGACGAAGCGGGCTGCGTGATCGTTGCCAGCGATACGTTCGGCGAAAAGAATCAAGGCCAAACCATCGAGCAAGGCATCAGAGAGAATCGTGAGATGATCCGCTTTGCCAAAACGGAAGGCCTGAAAGCACAGGTCACTATCTCTGCTGCCTTTGGTTGCCCCTTTGAAGGCCACGTCCCACCTGAGACTGTTTTGAACATCGCAAGCGAGATGGCCGAAGAAGAACCGCTCGAAATAGCGCTCGCCGATACGATCGGTGTCGGGGTTCCGGGACAGGTTGAGGATCTTTTCGGACGTCTTCGCGAAATACTGCCTGACCACATCACGATGCGCGCCCATTTTCATGACACGCGCAATACCGGTATTGCGAATGCCTGGGCGGCAGTGCGCTCTGGGGTGTCGACACTGGACGCAAGCCTTGGCGGTCTAGGGGGGTGTCCTTTCGCGCCTAATGCAACGGGCAATATTGCAACCGAGGATTTGATCAACCTTCTTGACCGTTCGTCCATCCGTCACGGTGTTGACCTACGAAAGGCCATCGCCACCAACCAATGGTTTGAAACAATAATGAAACGGCCTTTGCCATCGCTTGTCGCAAGGGCCGAAGCCTGAATGCAGAAATAATAAGAGAGAGAATAATATGGGGTATCGACTAGGCGTTGATGTCGGGGGAACCTTTACCGATCTATTGCTGTTCAACGATCAATCCGGACAATTCTGGCGCACCAAAACGCCGTCTACGCCCCATGATAGTTCTGAAGGTATTTTGAACGGTGTGAACGCGATTTGCGCCGATGCCGATGTGCAAGCCAGCGAGATTGAATATTTTCTACACGGTACAACCGTCGCCACCAACGCGGTGCTGGAAGGCAAAGGCGCGAAAGTTGGCCTGATCACCACCGAGGGCTATCGCGATATCATGCAGATCGCTCGGAGTTTTGTACCCGGCGGTCTGGCAGCCTGGATTATCTGGCCAAAACCGCAACCCTTGGCGGCGCTGGAGAACACCGTCACCGTAAAGGAACGCATGGATGCCGATGGCAACGAAGTGCGGCCATTGGATGAGAGCAGCGTTTCCGAAGCCATCACCCATCTGAAAAACCAAGGCGTCGAGGCGGTCACAGTTTCCCTGATGAACGCATATACTAATGGTGCGCATGAAAGTCGGATCGGCGAAATGGTCGCGGCTGAAATGCCGGAGATACCCTATTCGTTAAGCCACGAAGTGCTGCCTGAAATGCAGGAATATGAGCGCACGCTGACCACGGTTGCCAATGCGGCGGTTCGGCCAGTTGTCGGTCATTATGTATCCAACCTGCGGTCCAAGCTGGCTGATGCAGGAATGGCGGGTCGCTTTTCACTGTTGCGATCAGACGGCGGCCTGATGTCTTCGCAAAAGGCGGAAGAGCATCCGGTCAATATTCTGATGTCCGGTCCAGCTGGCGGCGTAACCGGCGCGGTCTGGGTTGCGAAAAATGCAGGCTTGAAAAACATCCTGACACTTGATGTCGGGGGGACCTCGACCGACGTGGCGCTTATCGAAAATCTGGAACCGCGCCGGGTTCGGACAACCGAGGTCGGCCATTTGTCTGTACGCGCTTCTTCGCTGGACGTAAAAACAGTCGGCGCTGGCGGCGGTTCGATTGCCTATGTGCCGGAATTAACCGGCGCTTTGCGCGTCGGTCCGCAATCGGCTGGCGCGGTGCCGGGACCGGTTGCCTATGGCAAGGGCGGTGAAGAGCCAACGGTTACCGACGCCAATGTTGTACTTGGTTATCTACCCGAAAACCTGCTCGGTGGCTCTTTCCAACTGGACCGTGAGGGTGCCAAAAAGTCGGTTCAAAAAATCGCCGATGCGCTTGGTATTGACCTGATGGCGGCGGCGCGCGGTATTATTGATATTGTGAATGAGAATATGTTCGGCGCGCTGCGGATGATCTCTGTCCAACAAGGCTATGATCCGCGCCACTTTGCCCTAATGGGTTTTGGCGGAGCAGGGCCGCTGCACGTTAACGCGGTTGCCAAGCTGATGGGCAGTTGGCCAGCAGTATCACCGGTATCTCCCGGTGTGCTGTGTGCCTTGGGCGATGCGACAACGCGGATGCGCACAGAAACGGCGCGCTCTTTCTCTCGCCTTGCAACCACAACGGACGCATCCGAGCTGATCGCGATCCTGAAGGAAATGGCCGATCAAACCCGTGCGGAATTGCTATCTGATGGCGTAGCGGAAGCAGACATTACCAGCGAATTCGAAGTCGATGTCCGCTATGCCGGACAGGCTTTTGAGGTGCCATTGACTATCACACCGGAAGTGCTGGATCGCGATGGGATTGAGGGCATATTGGCCCGCTTTGATGAAGAGCATCACCGCCTCTTCACCTTCAACATGGATACACCGCATGAGATTGTGAACCTGCGCGCCGTGGCTCTGGGGCAATCACTCAATTTACCAGCCGCCGAGTTACCAAAGGGTAATGGCGACCCATCGGATGCCAAAATCCGCGATCATAAATTGTGGATGGATGGCGCAGAACAGGATGGGGCGATTTACGATCGTGCCAAACTCAAACAGGGTGATGTCATAACTGGGCCGGCGATCGTGGTGGAGATGGACTCGACGACCCTGATCGAAACAGGCTGTATCGGCGAAGTGGATGCAGTCGGCAATATCCTTATCAATCTGGCGGAGGGACAATAAAATGCCTGCAACAATCATTGAAACCAATGACACGCCGTTTGAGAAAATCGACATTGATCCGGTTACACTCGACATTATCGAAAACGCCCTGCGTAATGCGCGCATTGAAATGGACGCGACACTGGTTCGCACGGCGATGTCTCCTGGCATCAGGGAACAGGGCGATGCGTTTCCGCTCATTGCCGATCACACCGGCAAGATGATTGTCGGCCAATTCGGCAGTTTCATCGGTGGTTTCCTGGAACAGTTTGATGGGACGCTCGAAGATGGTGACATGATTTTCCTGTCCGATCCCTATAGCTGCGAAGGCGCGGTCAGCCACAATAACGACTGGCTTATATTGCTGCCGATATTCAAGGATGGCCGGTTGATTGCCTATACCGCAATGTTTGGCCATCAGTCTGACATTGGCGGCAAGGTCGTCGGTTCGATGCCGATTGATGCGAAGTCCATTTTTGAAGAAGGCGTCCGGATTCCGCCGGTAAAAATCTGGAAAAAGGGCGAATATAACGAAGACCTGATGAAGCTCGTCATGCACCAGACACGCAAGCCAGACTGGTGCCAGGCGGATATCAACGCGATTATCGCATCCTGCCGCGTAGCCGCCCGCCGGGTCATAGAGATGGCAGAACGGTTCGGCGATGATGTCTATGTTTCAGCAACGCAGGAACTGCTCGCCCGCAATCATCGCGCGATGAAAACGTTGATTGGTCAGGCGATTGGTGAAGAGCCGGTGAGCTTTGAAGATTATATTTGTGACGATGGCATTGGTGCCGGTCCCTACAAGATAAAGTGCACGATGTGGCGGGACGGCGACAAGGTTATCCTCGATTTTGAGGGGACCGATCCACAAAGTGGCGCTTCCATTAACTTCTTCCTGAACGAGAATATGTTCAAGATGTTCTTTGGCATCTACATGATCATGGTTTTCGACCCGCAAATCCTGTTCAATGACGGGTTTTATGATCTCATTGATGTAAGGATTCCAGAAGGCTCTCTACTCAAGCCGAAATTCCCGGCAGCATTATCGGGTCGTACCCATGCGTTAGGGCGGATTTTCGACATCTTGGGCGGGTTACTGGGCCAGAAGACGCCGGAATTCCTCAATGCCGCAGGATTCTCATCCTCGCCTCATCTGTTCTATTCCGGCAATGACAAGAAAGGTGACTGGTTTCAGCTCTTTCAGATTGGTTTTGGCGGTATACCGGGACGGCCGCTGGGTGATGGACCGGATGGTCATTCGTTATGGCCCGGCTTTACCAATGTACCGAATGAGTTTCTTGAGCGCTACTTCCCGCTGCGGATCGAGCGCTATGAGACGGCGCCGGATAGCGGTGGTGCGGGACTGCATCGCGGCGGCAACGGTATCTATCTGAGCTATCGTTTCCTCGCTGCTGGTACGATTTCCATCCATGATGACCGCTGGTTCGTGCCGCCATGGGGTGTGAATGGTGGTGAGCCGGGCAAGCGGGCGCGGAAAATTCTGGAGAAAGAGGATGGCAGCAGCACCATCATCGGGAACAAAGTTGAGGAAGTCACCGTGGAAGAGGGTGATCAGTTGCACTTCATCACCTGGGGCGGTGGCGGTTGGGGGAGCCCACTGGAACGCGATCCCGAGCTGGTAGCCCTGGAAATCCGCCAAGGTCTGGTCACGGTCGATGGCGCGCGCGAATATGGCGTGGTCATCGCGGATGACGGGAAAGTTGACGCTGCTGCCACGGAAAGGTTACGCGCTGATATGGCAAGCCGGATCACCGAAACCGACAGTCCGTTCAACTTCGGACCCGATATCGATACATTGCGGGCCAATTGTGTCGAAGAAACCGGCCTGCCAGCGCCCGTGCAACCGGGACATGCCGCTGCCTAACAACCAATGCTTCTGTTAGTGGACTTCCCCCTTGCCGCCGATCATCACGGCGGCAAGGGAGAGCTTTGCACATGAGCATTTTGGACAATTTCAAACTGGAAGGCGACGTCGCGGTCGTCACTGGCGCGGGCAAAGGTATTGGGCGCGCGATCGCCTTGGGTCTGGCAGAAGCCGGTGCAGACGTGGCGCTCGCCGCCCGCACTGCCGGCGATCTTGAAGCCGTCGCAGAAGAAATCCGCGCACTCGGCCGCCGCGCAATTACGGTCGCCACTGATGTCACCGATATGGCGGCGCTCGAACATCTGGCAGAACGCACGGTTGCAGAACTCGGCAAGCTCAGCATCTGGGTCAGCAATGCTGGCGGATTGCCCGATGGCACGCCGCGCTATCTGACCAAAACGCCGGAAGCCAATTGGGACGCGCAAATTGATCTCAATCTCAAAAGCGTCTGGATGGGCGCTGTCGTTGCCGCGAAACATATGAAGGATGATGGCGGCGTGATTATCAACACCTCATCCCGCACCTCCTTTGGCGGGCAGATTAAAAACGGCCCCTATGGCGCATCCAAAGCGGCCGTGAATAGCCTGACCAGTACTTTGTCGCTTGAACTCGCGCCGAAAATCCGCGTCAATGCGGTGGCGCCTGGCCCGATCCCGACCGAGAATTTTGATGAATCCATGGGGATAAAGTCCGAGGATGACCGCGAGAAACTGCTCAAGCATATCGGCATCCCTCTGCAACGCTATGGCACGGAGGAAGATATTGCCGCAGCCGTAATCTATATGGCCTCTCCGGCTGCCAGCTGGGTGACCGGCCAGTGCCTGTTCGTCACCGGCGGGCGCTAAACGAAACATTGCAGGCATCATCCAAACTGCGCTAGCATCTTTGAAACAATAGATTGCGGCGCGCTTGAACAATATATTTCCGATATTCCAGTTTCTGAAAGACAAGACCGAGGCCGGTCTGGACTGTGCTCTCGTGACATTGACGGCGGTCACTGGCGCCTCCACCCGCAATCCCGGGGCGCATATGGCGGTCGCTACGGATGGCAGCGCAGCAGGTTCCTTTTCCGGTGGTTGCATTGAAACTGCGGTCATCGCGGAGGCGGTGGATTGCATCAGCGAAGGTGCCCCGCGCAAAGTCCGCTTTGGCGCCGGATCGCCCTATCTCGACATTCGCCTTCCCTGCGGTGGCGGCATTGATTTGCTATTTACGCCTTTGCCCGATGCGCGCGTTGCAGCAGAACTATATGATGCAGTCATGGAAAGACAGCCCTTCACGATCAGCATGGATCGCGAGACGGGCGCGCTAAGCTGTACGCCAGCCGAACAGGATCAAGCTGTTATCAGCGCAGGATCATGGGTTCATGTCAATCATGTCCCTCCTGCGAAAATCGTGATCCTTGGCCATGGCGCAGTGGTGGAGAATCTCGCCAATCTCACGGCATCCTATGGCCTCGACTGCGAAATATTGACTCCTGATGCCGACATCGTGGCGCGTGTCACCGGACAAGGCGGAACCGCTAGCCTGCTCAAGACACCGGCGGCGACCGATCTCTATCAGGCTGATCCATGGACCGCCTGCATCTTCTATTTCCACGATCATGATTGGGAAGCCGAGCTGATGAAACAGGCGCTGGCATCCCCGGCCTTTTACATCGGCGCCATGGGCAGTTTCAAAACCCACGACATGCGCAAGGCTTTGCTCAACGCCATTGGCGTCAGCGACGAAGACATCAAACGCATGAAAGCACCAATAGGCATCATCCCATCCACGCGCGATCCGGCGACACTCGCGCTATCCACACTGACAGAAATTATCGAAACCTATCACAGCCGGTTCAGCCGCACCCATGGTACTATCGCACTATAGCGAATGCCTCAAAGAGATTGGCCGTCATCCACAACCATGTCCGAACCGGTCACAGACTGTGAGGCATCGGATGAGAAATAGAGCATCATCGCATCAAGCGACGCCATGTCCTGCAGACGCCGCCGATGGAAACCCGCGATTTGTTTCTGACCGCCTTCGGTCTGATACCAATCACCCTGAATCTCCGTCGCGATATAGCCGGGATGGATGGTGTTCACATTCACGCCTTGCCGCACCCATTCACGCGCAAGATTCCGGCCCAGATGGGTCACACCCGCCTTGCTCGCGGCATAGGCGCTATCGCCCTCTCCTGTCAGCCGTGATGTGATCGACCCGATGATCGTGATCCGGCCATTTTCCTTGGTCCGGCTGTCATTGGCAATGAGCCGTTTAGCCCCTTCCCGGGCAACCAGATAGACACCAGTAAAATTCGTGCCGACAAGAACCTGCAAACGGTCCAAAGACACATCGGTCGACCGCCCTGCGGCACTAACACCGGCATTGGCGATAATCGTGTCGACAACCCCAAATTCTGCTTCGGCGGCATCATAGGCCGCGACAACCGATGCTTCATCGGTGACATCCAGCGGTACAGCCAGCGCATTGCCGCCTGCCACGACTATTTTTTCCGCTACTTCTGCCGTGCGATCTGTACGCCGCGCACCCAGCACGACATTGGCCCCGGCCGCGCCGAACAGTTCCGCAAAATGGGCACCCAGCCCCGAAGATGCTCCGGCGATCAGCGCGGTCCGGCCCGCTAGTGAGAAGGGAATGTCCATATCTGTCCTCTGGATTTTGCGTTATCACAATAGGCTCTAGACCATCGCCTTCGGCTCGGCCAATATCGCTTTGCATAGGGGCAAAGGGAAGAGGATAGACATGATCGACGCATCTTTGAATTATGAAGGCAAAATAGTGTCCGTCATTGGCGGTTCCAGCGGCATTGGTAATGCCACGGCACAGGCCTTTCGCAGATGCGGCGCAACCGTCCACGTCACGGGCACACGCGCAGGACCGGATGATTATTCCAAGAATGAAGGCTCTGATCTGGAAGGCCTTCACTATGCGCAGGTCAATGCTGCCGATGACGCAGCTATTGCCGCCTATCGCCAGACGTTTGATCGTCTCGATGTGCTGATCTGTTCGCAGGGTATGGTGCTTTACAAGCGGCAGGAATTTGAACCGGAAAATTTTGCCAAGGTGATCCAGGTCAATCTCAACAGCCTGATGACCTTTGCCGGCCAGTTTCATGATCTGCTCAAAGAAGCCAGCGGCTCGCTGATCATTATCAGCTCGACCGCTGCCTTTCACGCAACCGTTGGTAACCCGGCCTATAATGCGTCGAAAACCGGGGCCATGGGATTGACCCGAACGCTAGGCAAAGCATGGGCCCCGGATGGCATCCGCGTGAACGGCATTGCACCGGGCCTTATCGCCACCAAGATGACGGCGGTGACAACGGAAAATCCGAAACGGCGCGATGCGACCATCCGCAATATTCCGGTTGGCCGTATTGGCGATCCCGAAGATATGGCAGGGCTATCACTGTTTCTGGCATCACCGCTGGCCAGCTATGTTGTGGGGCAGACGCTGATCGCAGACGGCGGATTGTTGTTATAATGGTTCGCGGCAAGACCATGATTGCCGGGTCGATTTTATTGGGGCTCGCGATGGCCGGACCGGGACAAGCGGCGGGTAGTGAAGGCTATCGCTATGATCAATATAGCGCCTCAACCGATTGCGGAAACCGCAAGCCGCTTACCGAAAAAGAGCAAATCGGCTTGTCGCGGTCTGGCGATATATTCCGCATTCTGACCATGACTGGCACCCAGGCGGAGAAGAACGAAACAGCCCATTGGATGATATTGGCTGTTGATGACACCCCGCTAAACAAGGCGATGGATTTTCCGCCGGAGCGTTGCGCCAGCGCTGCCGTGTTGCAGATGTCTGATGGCAGAGAATATCGCGGTCTTTTGGAATATAGAGACACATCGGGTGAAGTCGAACATCGTGGCCGCCCTTATCGTGTGTTATTTGAGCCAGAAAGTCCGATTCCCGAACTGCGCTATGACTATGGCGGTTATCGGATTGACGGACATCTTAGCTATCCGGAACATGGCGACAAGCCCCGCCCCTTTAGCGGGTGGTGGATCATGGTGGAACGCTGATCAGGCTGCTTTGGGTGGCGTGTCGGGCACCGCTCTGGCGGCATAGAGATAAGCCAGTATCGCCAGGGTGAGGCTTAATATCGTAATGCCGATGACCGCGTAATTGAGCGACAGCGTGCCATAATCCGGCGCCAACCGATCACTCATCGCTCCGGCCACAGCTGGCCCGATAAAATAGCCCAGAAAAGTTGCTGACAAGCTGGCTATGGAGGAGGCGGTACCGCGTTCGGTTGGTGAAACGGATGCCTGCATCATGGCGATGGCAGGACCCTGGGTAGATGTGTGCACACCATAGCCCAGCGCATAGAGCACCAAGGCCAGTACGAGATTGTCCGTCAGCAGGCACAGACACAAAAGGGGCAAGGCAAGAAGCACCACAATGGCACAATACCAGGCCCGCCATTTCGGGTTTCTCGTGGCGAGCCAGTCGGTCAGATAGCCTCCCAAAATCATGCTGGGCACACCGCCAATGATCCAGGCAAGCCCCAGATATATGCCAACCTGTGAAACCGGAATCTCAAAATTGCGGATCAGGATCGGCGCAAGCCAGATCGCAAAGGCATAAGAGGCCGTGACCGCCAATGCGTTGGCCAGTGCCACGCGCGTGAAAACACGGTTTTTCCACAACGAGGCCATGGTTGTTGCAAAGGGTTCTTGCGTCTCCGCCTTTTCCTTGTCCCCGGCGGCAAATTGGCTGCGATCGGGTTCGCGCACGGTGAGGTAAATGAGCAGGCCGAGCAAAATGCCTGGCAGTCCCAATATGATGAATGTCCAGCGCCAGCCATAGGTTTCCGCTAGCAACCCGCCCGCGACAAAACCCACCACGGGCCCCAACACCGCACCGATGGAAAATATTCCCATTGCCCTGGAAAGCTCATGGGATTGGAAATAGTTGGTGAGGATTGAAATGGCCGGGGGATTGCCGCCTGCCTCCCCCACACCGACACCTAGACGCGCCAGAAACAGTGTCCAGAAACCTGTTGCTACGCCGCATAATGCGGTCATCAGACTCCAGAGACTCACTGCAATAGAGATCATTTTCTTGCGATTGGTGCGATCAGCCAACCGTCCTGCCGGTATCCCGAGAAGCACATAGAAAAGAGTGAAGGCCGTGCCAGCCAACAGGCCAATTTGCGTGTCGGTCAGAACAAAGTCCGCCTTTATGTCCTCGATCAGGATCGACATGACCATGCGATCCGTGATGTTGAACATGTAGGTCAGCATCATCACAAACAGGATATAATAGCGGTACATGTTACCGGGCTTGCTTCCGGGCACCGCGGCAGATTGCTGAACCATGCTTATCCCTCCCTATGGGAGAGGGATAACGTGAAAAAGGGGGCACAGCCAGAGTGGCCGCACCCCCTTTTATGATAGGGCTTTGTTGTGTGTTTTAGGTAGTCGCAGACAGTTTGACGTGCCGCCGCATATGATGATCGACACTGCCAAATTCGCTTTCGATGATCGACAATCGCTTGAAATAGCTGCCAACCGCCGTTTCATCCGTCACGCCCATGCCGCCATGGGTTTGCACCGCCGACTGACCGACAAAGCGCGCCGATTGTCCGATGCGGACCTTGGCAGATGAAACCGCATGTTTGCGGGCCGCTTCGTCTTCGGCAAGTTTGATCGTCGCGAGATAAGACATGGAGATCGACTGCTCATATTCCATGAACATATCAACCATCCGGTGTTGGAGCACCTGGAAGCTGCTGATCGGCACGCCGAATTGCTTACGCTGCTTTGCATATTCCAGTGTCATCGCATGGGTCACCTGCATCGCGCCAGTGGCTTCAGCACAAACCGCCGCTGTCGCTTCATCAACAATCGTCTCGATCAATGGCAGGCCGTTGTCGAGCTCTCCGATCAGGGTATCCGCCGAGACTGAAACATTCTCAAAATAGACTTCCGATGCGCGGCGACCATCGACAGTTGCATAGTCACGCAGACTGACGCCGTCGGCGTCCTTGGCAACGATGAACACCGATACACCGCCTGCATCCGTCTGTCCGCCAGAGGTTCTCGCGGTGACCATGAAATGACTCGCCCAAGGCGCACCAATCACGACGGCCTTGTGACCGTTAAGTGTGTATCCGTCGCCGTCTTTTTTCGCCGTGGTTGTCAGATTGGCCAGATCATAGCGGCCCTGCGGTTCGGCATAGGCGAAAGCAAAAACCTTTTCGCCGGCGATGATCGCGCTGAGATATTCTTCTTTCTGCGCCGCGGTTCCGGCATGTTTCAGGAAACCACCCGCGCAGACCACGCTTGGAATGAAAGGCTCGACCACTAGGCCTTTGCCAAATTCTTCCATGATCAGCATGGTTTCCACTGCGCCGCCACCAAAGCCGCCATCTTCTTCGGAAAATGGGGCTGCCAGCATGCCCAATTCGGCAAGCTGCGCCCAGAATTCGGGACGCCAGCCAGATTCGCTAGAGATCACGGCACGGCGTGTATCCCAGTCATATTGTTCCCGAACAAGCCGGGAAATACCGTCACGAACCATATTTTGTTCGTCAGAAAAATTGAAATCCATAGTTTCGCTTTCTTATTATATTTGCGGGTTGGATCTAAAGCCCGAGGACCATTTTGGTGATGATGTTACGCTGAATCTCGTTCGATCCCCCATAGATCGAAGTCTTGCGCATGTTGAAATAGGTCGGAGCCGCGCTGTGTGCATAGTCCGGACCGATCGGGAAGTCATTCGACCCATCGGCCGGAAAGCTGCGGAAATCAGGCGTGCCGTAATGGCCAACTGCTTCCAGCGTCAATTCGGTCAGGCGCTGCTGGATTTCCGTGCCTTTCACTTTCAACAGCGAACTTTCCGGTCCTGGTCCCTTGCCTGCCTGCTCACCGGCGAGCGTCCGCAGCTCGGTAATTTCCAGCGCCGCAAGATCAATTTCGAGCTGGCTGATCTTGGTTGCAAAACCCATGTCCTGAAGCAGCGGCTCACCGTCGAGCAGCTCATGCGTGGCAATTTCTTTCAGCTGCTCGACACCGCGTTTGGAACGCGCCACACCAGCAATGCCGGAACGCTCATGCGCCAGCAGGAACTTCGCGTAGGTCCAGCCCTTATTCTCTTCGCCAATCAGATTTTCCGCAGGCACACGCACGTCAGTGAGCCACACTTCGTTGACCTCGTAACCCCCGTCGATCAGCTTGATCGGACGCACTTCAATGCCGGGAGTTTTCATGTCGACCAGAATGAAGCTGATGCCTTCCTGCGGCTTGGCAGCGTCGGGATCCGTACGACACAGGAAAAAGCCCCAATCGGCATGTTGCGCGAGGGTAGTCCATGTTTTCTGACCATTGATGATATAGTCATCACCGTTTCTGACCATTGATGATATAGTCATCACCGTCGCGCACAGCCGTGGTTTTCAATGAGGCAAGGTCAGACCCGGCACCCGGCTCGGAATAGCCCTGACACCACCACACATCGCCGCTGCGAATGCCAGGCAGATGTTTGGCTTTCTGTTCTTCATTGCCGAATGTGTAAATAACCGGGCCGACCATCGCGACACCAAATGGCAGCGGCATGACTGCATTGACCCGTGCATTTTCTTCCGACCAGATATAACGCTGTGTCGGCGTCCAGCCGGTTCCGCCATATTGCTCTGGCCAAGCCGGAACCGACCACCCTTTCTCACCCAGAATTTTATGCCATGCTGTCATGTCTTCAGGGCTCATGTCGTCCTGAACCGCCGCACGTTCGATATTCTGAGGATAATTATTTTCGATAAAGCTGCGCACTTCGTCGCGAAAAGCTTTTTCTTCTGCAGTGAACTCCAGGTTCATGACCGACTCTCCAATGATGAATTTGGCCGCAACATACGCCAAAAACCGCAGAAAACAAGCTGATCTAAAGACCGTAGCAGGTGACGCTACGGCAAGCCGCGGTCCGGCGGCATTTCACAATCGGAATTGCGTCCGGTGATTTAATCGACTCATTAAATGTCTTGAGAAAATTTGTCTTTGCGTCTTTTTCCGAACCGCATACCGCGCTCCAGTTTCGCACGCAGCGCCGTATAATATGCTTCCAGGAATATCCGCTCATCTCCGCTGCCAGGCTCCCAACCAATCTTGTTACAGATCGAAGCGGTTACTGTTGCAAGCGCTTCATCCGTCCCGGTCCGCAGCACGCTTTCCAGCGTCTGAAGCTCGAACTCACCATATACTGATAGATCGGCGTCGGAAAACTCATAACGGCTGGTGGTCTTACCCGTAGTGGGATCTGCCGAAAGTTCTGCTGATGGCGCGACAACACCATCCAGATTCCGCTTCACATTCTGAATCACCCATGTTCCGGCGATCAGATCGCCACAACGCAATCTGTCTTTATTGAACAATGGGAAGAGCAGGAACATCAGCACCCAGAGAAATCCAGCCCAGGCCGTAAAGTCGCTCATCGATCCATCCGCTTCACCGGACGAGATGAATACCAAAGGCAAAAACAATTCGATGTCACGGATAATATTGCGAGCGATCACGGCTTCCGCTGTCAACCGGCCCCCGTCGCGTGCGGCGACCCGGATACCGACGGCGCGTTTCCCCCAGGTAGCAGCCCGATCTCCCAGTTCAAAATATAGGAAATAGGCATTTCGAAATAAGAATACCGAAATGATCCAAAGAACCGCTACAACACTGAGTGGGCCACTTTCCTCCAGCACGATATTGTCATCAAAAGCTGCCTCAAAACCCCACAGAGCTAGAAAGCCCAACAAGGTCACCCCCAGGATCAGGCCCAATATGATGATGATATCCAGTGTCAATGCACCAGCACGCGCACCGGCCGTTGCCACTGTAACGTTAAGCGGGACCCCTTCCGGCGACACCATGATCCGGTCTAACTTGGTATTGTTTGACCGCCTGATCCAAGGATCTGTTGTCGTGCTGGTCATGGGCGTTCCTCCACCCGGTTTCGGCCAAAGGCGAAGAAATAGACCAACCAAAATGTCAGCATGGCTCCACCAACGAGATAGCGCAGGCCAGTATCATTGATGAGTTGGCGGGCAAATCCCTCCAGCAATCCCGCGCAAATCAGCATGATCACGACACCCGCCATCACCAGAGCCGCGCGCTTACCGGCATCGCTGGCCGCTTTCAAATGCGATTTGGCACCAGGAAAAGCAATCGAACGTCCGACATGTATACCGGCTGCGCCCGCCAATAATATGGCGAACAACTCTGTCGTCCCGTGAATCGAGAGCCAGCCGATAAATTCAACGGTCAAATCGCGCTGCGCAAACACCCAAACCATGGCTCCAAGAAGCGCCATATTGTGGATGAGCAACAATATGCTCGGCACCGCAAAAGCAAAACCCAGTGCAAAAGCCAGAATGGCAACCTGGGCGTTGTTGCTGAACAAATAGGCCGCGAACACTCCCAGGCCATCATGATCTTCGGTACTGAACAAGGTTTCGCGCAGCGCCGCTTCACTGGCGCCTGGCACTCGTGTATCGGCGAAATTACCGGGAACAAGCGCATAGTACCAATCGCTGTCCCCCGCGACCAGCACATAGCCAATCAGCGTTCCCGCAATCATGACAAATAGAGCGATCCAGATATCAAGCTTTATTTCACGGATCGATTGGCTCCAACCGCCGCCGAAAAAGCCTTTAAGCCACTGCCCAAAACTGGTCTGCGTCCCATAAACCATGAAATAGGCCCGCAGTGACAAGCCCTCAAGATAGTCGATTAGCCCAGCGTCAAGCGAGCTTTCACGCGCGATCGACAGGCTAGACAGTAAAGTTCGATAGAGTGTGGGAAGCGCCAATACATCGTCATCGCTCAATTGCCGTGCCTTGCCCTTCTCCATCTTGGTAACAATGTCTTCCAGCCGCATCCAGTCCGCTTCTCGTTCCAACCGGAAGCGATCACTTTTCAGAGCCGCATTTTCTATAGCTTGCTCGGCTGTGAGATCTGTTGCCATATTGGCCATCAGATTGCTCCGCGCCGTTTGATCTTGAGGTAACTATTGATCAAACGCGTGCCGATATCCTTGTGCGCTCCTTCGATGACATCAATACCCATATGCTGCAGACGCGTGACCACCAGCTTCTTTTGCTCCAGCAAGCTTTGCGCCGTGACGCTGCGTGCCACATCTTCTGCATCTTCCGGTTCCTTTTTGATAAACTCTGAGAGTTCTTCATCTTCCAGGACCACAAACAGAACGAGATGCTTGTCAATCAAACGCGCTACCGCTTCCAGCATCAGATCGGCGCTGGTCGGATCGGTAAAATCGGTGAAAATAATGATCAGCGAGCGCCGTTGCAAACGATTGGAAAGTGCAGATAAAGCCAAAGTATAATTGCTTTCCTGATGTCTATAATCAATTGCCGCCGCATCCTGTTGCAAGCGATAGAAATTTCGACTGCCAGACAGGAAAGGCGTCGACAGTTCGGGTTTTGCGGCAAAACTGAACAGGCTAGTTTTGTCGCCGGATTTCAGGGTAACATAAGCGGTCAGCAGCGCGGCAGATACGGCGCGATCGATGCGCGGCAAACCATCAATCGGTTCACACATGGCTGAACCGCAGTCCAGTGCGAAGACAATCTGATTGTTCCGCTCCGTATCATATTCCTTGGCAAGCAATTTGCTGTGCCGCGCCGAACCTTTCCAATCAATACTACGCCGGTCCATCCCGGGCTGATATTCGGTTAGTGCTTCAAACTCACTTCCTTCACCGCGAAACTTACGAGCCAGAAGGCCAAAGATGGAATCGCGTAAAAACATCTGAACGGTTGGGCTGCGCACGGCCGAAATATTAGGCATAACCGCGATCGATTGATCGCTCTTCTTGGAAGTTTGGCGCCAGGCCAACCCCAACGGTCCCTTCCAGCGCAGCCAGAGTTTACCAATATCTCCGGTCCCGCGGCGGCTCGCTCTCGTTGTTGCCGCGCCACTATAGATTCGGTCCTGTGGCTCGGCTCTACTCAGCGTAAACGCGACTTGGCCATTGTCGGACAACCGACCATCAACGCCCAGGCTTCCGCTTACCAAATGCGGGGCCATTAATCCGGCAAATTTGGCTTGAACATGAAGTTCCAATGGCGCGCCGATTTCCGTCGTCTTAGGGACCGTCAGCTGAACGCTGCCAGCCTTGGCTGCGATCAAACCGTCGACAAACAAAAGTAACATTAACATCGCAGCCCAAGCGATCCCGATGGCCCAGAGATTGGGCATGATGGCCGCGAGCACAGCCGCAATTGGTGCGCCAACAGCGATCAGGAAAACAGCCCGGGCGGTGGGGTAGATCAACGCGGTGCTTCCGTTCGTTCTACCAGAGCTTCGATAATCGTGTCCACCTGACGCCCTTCAATCTCCGCTGCCGGTGACAAGATCGTCCGGTGGCGCAACACGGATGGTGCCAATGCCTTTACATCGTCCGGAACGACATAGTCGCGGCCAGATATAGCAGCCCGCGCACGCGCTGCGGTAGCCAGCATGATGGCAGCGCGCGGACTAGCGCCATTTTCCAAATCAGCTGTCTCTCGCGTAGCGCGGACCAACCGGACGATATAGTCGGTTACGTCCTCGACCAGCTTGACCGATTTAACGACCTCTGATGCCGCGATGAGGGTTTTTTCATCAACTTGTGCGCTGATCCCGAACTGCTCTGGTTCTGGCGCTCCAATACGCTCGCCATATTGGCTCACAATTTTCTTCTCTTCTTCTGCATCGGGATATTCGATCAGCAGCTTGAACAGAAAACGATCAAGTTGTGCTTCAGGCAGCGGATAGACCCCTTGCTGTTCGATTGGATTTTGCGTGGCAACCACCATGAACTGAGATGACAGGTCATGCGTTTCACCATCGATAGTCACGGCGCGTTCCTGCATGGCTTCCAGCATGGCGGCCTGGGTTTTGGGCGGGGTCCGATTGATTTCGTCAGCGAGCAGAAGGTCGCAAAATATCGGCCCACGGGTCAACGTGAATGTGCTTGTCTGAAAGTTGAAAAGGTTAGAACCAACAATATCGCCCGGCATTAGATCGGGCGTGAACTGAATACGGCCGAAGTCGAGGCTAAGGGTCGCCGAAAAACACTGAGCCAAAAATGTTTTGGCTGTTCCTGGCGGCCCTTCCAGCAACACATGACCAGAGGAAAAAAGGGCGATCAGCATATGATCGACAATTTCCTCCTGTCCGACAATCGCTTTGGCGACCTCCGCTCGGATGTTGTCTGCCAGTGTCTTCAATTCGCCGATATTCATCCGATGAGTTCCTTTTTCCAATTATAGAGCGCTGCTGCATGGTCAGCAGTTTCGCGAGAATTTTGGGCCTGATTGAGATTGTACAATAATGCTGAGAACCGGTTCCCGTTTACCTCGCCAAGCATATCCAGTTTGTGATCCAGCTCCTCTCGATCCAAAGCTGGGGACAGCCCAAGAGCATTGATCGCCTCGCTGCGGATCATTTCGCCATACGGATCAGCGACCAAGCGTTCGCGCTGCATCCGGTGAATGAAACCCGCGCTGTTGTTGACCAGAGCCGTCGTGCCAAAATCTATGCTGCGCTGTTCACGCACAGGTGGTCCGAAACGATTAAAAGCCATCCAGGCCGCTGCTAATGCGGCAATGATCAGGCAGATGGTTGCCGACAAAAATGGCGGCTTGAAAGCCAGAGTCAAAAGGTTGTCCGATGAACCCAGTCCGTTGAACGTAAGGTCAAAAATGATCGGACCATCCGTCTGTGCCTCAAGCGCGGTGATCAGATCATAGGCGTGGCGCGCAACCCGCTCATTGCCCATCCCGGTATTGTTCATCAGATCCGCATCAGCCACGATGACGACCGGATAAAATGCTGTGTCTATTTCATCGTCGGCCGTAATCTGAGATGGATCAAGACTTTCCAGATTTTCATAAACGCCGCCATCATCGACATAGGCGATCAACGACTCTCCGTTTTCCGGATCCTCGACAATATTGCGAACATAATCACCGGTCATCGTAATATGAATTTCTGGCAGGGGAATCGGATCACCAACAGCGGAACTGGCAATTTCGGATGGGTTGAATTCGGAATCCACAGACGGTCTTCCCACTGCAACCGCAGAATTGTTTTCACTGCTCTCCGCTTGGCTATCTTCTTCCGGACCAATTGTCTGCAGCTCGACGTCCACAATCTCGCTCAACATCTTTACGCCAGAATCACTGGCAACGGTGCCGAGGCGCTGCGCCCAACCCTTTCTCGATTCCATTCCGACAAGATTGGTTGTTGCGACATTCCACTTTGGCAGGATGATCATCGTTGGCCCGACATAGGCGCGCTCTTGTATAACCTCGGCAAGCTTGTCCGCTTCGGCATAGGCATTGGGCGTAACAATCAGCAAACCGGGCTCGTCGATACCAGCCGCACTGCGCGACAATTGCACATCGCGCCCGGTTTTTTCCAAAAGATCGGCCAGAGCTTTGTAGCCGACCAGACTGTTCGAGGCCCCATGCGCCCGGCCATTATTGCCGGAAGACAGCCGGTCGCCCGCCCCCAAGCCATAAAGCAATGCGACAAAGGCCGCAAAACCGATAGCGAACATGATGATGATTGTTGTGCGCTTAAAGGGATTGGATTGGACACTCATTTCGCGCCAGCCTTTGGTTTGCGCCAACTGTCAGCCAGGGCAAACTCACCATAAGCGTTACGTGACGCAGCCCATCCTTCTTCACCAATCGGTGTCGCGGCAAATATACCACGTTCAACATGCCCAGCAATAACAGCAAACATTGCCCTTGCGGTTTCGGGCAAGCTTTCAAAGCGTTCGATTTCGCGAGACGTATTGGATGGGCGCAATAAATCCGGGCGGCGCTTTTCAATATCCTCGATGCTGCGAAACAGAAGGAGATGCGCGGCTTCATTAAATTGCCCCTGATCAGCCAGCGCATCGGCTTCTTCCAGCAACTGCCGCGCAGCAGTTTCTTCAGGTCGCCATTCTTCGACCTGCTTGGGCTTACGGTTCCGCCATTCTTCCCAATAAGGTGACAATATGACCCAAAGCAAAGTCAGCACCCCTGCTGCCAACAGCACCAGCAAAAATATGCGAAGGACCGGCCATGCAGCAACCACTGCCTCGGCAACCGGGCCAAGCACGTCACCCAGCCAATTTAGGAAGTCAGTCCACCATTCAGGTGGTTCTTCTGGCGGTTCCGGTTTGATATTGGTGAACTGAATTTCTTCATCAGCGCGCACGTCTTTCCACGCGGCATCAAAGGAAGCGTTCTCGTTATCACCCTGTACTATCGCGTCTTTTGCCACCGATACGATGTCGCAGAAACCGGAAGCCGGAGCAAGAGTGAAGATTGGCTGTCAAAAAGCGGCACACCAGCGACGGTCCAATTGACAGAGCCGATGGCAAAGAGGATAAACCTGCCAGAAAAACAGGGGCACCAACTTTATGACATTTGATATCGGCCGTGTGATGACTGCCACCTTCACGGTTATATCCCGGCATCCTATTGTCTTTCTTGGTCTGTCACTGCTCATCGCAGGAATGCCCTACGGTTTGATGCAGTTTTTTGCTCTCAACCCCGATGGGCTTGCTGCTCTATTTTTGGATGAAATGTTCGCCGATATCGAGAGTTATTGGCTGACATTTGCCTTCGCTGGCACGGGTATGTTCATCGTCTATTTCACTTTGACGATCTTGCTGCAAGCGATGCTAATTGTGGCTACCATTCGGGACATGCGCAATCAGCATGTCGATATCGGCCTTTGTTTTGCCGAAGCGATGAAGCGTTTTCTACCACTAATCGGATTGGCAATTTTGTCGTTGCTGGGCATCATATTAGGGCTTTTCCTGTTCATTGTGCCCGGTGTGATCTTGTTCCTCATGTGGATGGTTGCCGCACCGGTCATGGTTGTCGAAAATCGCGGGATCATGGACTCTCTGAAACGCAGCGCAGAACTCGCCTCAGGGTCAAAGGGCATGATGTTCCTGCTGATGATCATCTTCATGATCGCATCAGGTATGCTATCCGGCATGGCGGAAGGATTGGGTTTCTTTAACAGCATCGCATCAGTTTTCGTCACCATTATCGCGGAAACAGCTATTGCCGCTGTACAAGCGGCCGGCGTTGCGGCTCTTTATGTAGAATTGCGTACGGTTAAAGAAGGTCCTTTTACCGATACACTGTCCGATATATTTGCCTGAATAGACACTGTCCTATCGTGCCACTTGGCGAAAGCCTGACCATCAGCTATAAGTTGCATATCGATATCGAATTTCAACGGGTGAGGCTTCCATGATTACACTGAACGTCAACGGTCAGGCGAGAGAGGTCGATGTCGACCCGGCAACGCCGATATTGTGGGTGGTGCGTGAAAACCTGAAAATGACGGGGACCAAGTTCGGCTGCGGTGTAGCTCTTTGCGGGGCCTGTACCGTGCACCTAGATGGCAAGCCTATCCGTTCCTGTTCAACACCAGTTTCCGAAGCCGATGGCAAAGCCATTACAACAATCGAGGGCTTGGCCGCAGAAGACGGTACATTCAGCAAAGTCCAACAAGCTTGGGTTGATCAGCAAGTTGCGCAATGCGGCTATTGCCAATCGGGCCAAATCATGTCGGCCACTGCTCTGTTAAAGAATAATCCAAATCCCACGGATGAACAGATTGATGCCGCCATGGCTGGCAACATCTGCCGCTGCGGAACCTATGTGCGAATACGCAAGGCCATCAAGACCGCCGCGGGCGTCTCTACAGAAGCGCAGGAGGCTTGATCATGGCAGACACGAAGATTTCTGAGCCAAAGCCCAAAAAAGGCAAATGGACACGACGCGCCTTCATTGGCGCCGGTGTTGTGGCTGGCGGCGCGCTCGTCGTTGGCGTTGCTGTTCGTCCTGGCAATCCGATAGACCGGCTCAGCCCGATGCTGGCCAAAGGCAAGGGCGAGCAGTTGATCAATGCCTGGGTCAAGATTGATGCAGAAAATGTCGTCACGGCTATCATTCCGCATGTTGAAATGGGTCAGGGTGTTTTTACTTCGCTGGCGCAGATGCTCGCAGACGAACTCGACGCAGATTGGAACAAAGTCAAAATTCTCGAAGCGCCGGCAGACAAGAAATATGTATCTCATGATATTGGCCGCGAATTTCTAGCACCTGACCTTGAAGTTCCTGCGATATTGGAACCCACAGTTGGGGGCAGCTTCCTGCAACTCGCCACAGCGTTGAATCTACAGATTACCGGCGGCAGCTTTTCGGTTCGCGGAACCGGACAACGCGCCATGCGGGTAGCCGGAGCGGCTGCAAAAGAAATGCTGATCGCTGCGGCAGCCGAGGAATGGAATGTTCCTGCTGGTGAACTGCGCGCCGAAAACAGCATGATCCTGCACGACAAAAGCAGCAAATCGGCGCCATTTGCCGATTTTGCTGCCGCTGCAGCGGAACAGGACCTTCCGAACAAGCCCAAGCTGAAATCACCCAAAGACTATAAGTTAATGGGCAAGGCTATGGCCCGCCATGATATTCCCGATAAATCGAAGGGTGCTGCCATTTTTGGCATAGATGCGGACTTGCCAGGTATGAAATATGCCGCTGTAAGAGCTGCACCGGTAGTCGGTGCCACGGTGGAATCGATGAATGTCGATACCGCCAAAACCATGCCCGGTGTTTTGCAAATCCTGAACATGGGTGACTTTATCGCCGTGGTCGCCGACGGCTATTGGCAGGCAGAGCAAGCACTCGGCACGATCGACGCAACATATTCCAAAACAGAAGGCGACACGCTGGATCAGAACGCCCTGTTCGCCCGCTATGCGACGGTATTGGACGAAGCTGGCAACGATGGCGGAGATGTCGAGACCGAGCAAGGCGACGTTATGGAAGCTTTTGCGAGTGCGGCAACCAAGGTTGAAGCCGAATATAAAGTGCCCTTCCTCGCTCATGCCACGATGGAACCGATGAATTGTACAGCATGGGTGCGCGATGGAAAATGTGACGTCTGGTCCGGCCACCAAGCGCCATTGATGGCCCGCAAAGCGGCAGCTGACACATTGGGCATCGATACAGATGACGTGACCTATCACAATGCTTATCTCGGCGGCGGTTTCGGACGGCGGTCAGAAAATGACGCGATTATCATGGCCACCCGTATTGCCAAGGCTACTAAATATCCGGTCAAAATGATCTGGTCGCGTGAAGAAGATACGATGCAGGATCATTATCGCCCATCGGCAACCAGCCGTTTCCAGGGCGGTCTCGACGAGAACGGGAAAGCCGTGAGCTGGAGCAATATCCATACGCATCTGTTCGATCCGCAAGAGGCGCCAACAGTGCCCTATTATGAAATTGCCAATCACAGGATTCGGAAAATCGATGTACCAACCCATTTGCGCTTTGGCCCATGGCGTTCGGTCGACCATAGCCAGCATGGTTACTTCATCGAGAGCTTTGTTGATGAAATGGCGCATGCCGCTGGCAAGGATGGCTATGCATTCCGCCGCGAGCTGCTTGCCAGTTCGCCGCGCCACTTGAAGGTCTTGGACAAGGCTGCCGAAATGGCGGGTTGGGATAAACCGCTTCCCGACGGCCATGGCCGTGGCATTGCCTTTGTCCCGTCATTTGGCACGATTGTGGCCGAGGTGGCAGAGGTCGATATGACCGGCAAGAAACCAAAGGTGAAAAAGATCTATGTTGCTGCCGATCCGGGCTTTGCCGTTAATCCCGATGGCTTTGCTGCTCAGATGGAAAGCAGCATCGCTTACGGCCTGACCGCTGCGCTTTATGGCGAGATCTCGATCAAAGAAGGCACTGTTCAGCAGAGTAATTTCCATGATTATCCCATCTTGCGGATCAACGAAATGCCGGAAGTGGAAGTGGCTATAATCAATGGCGATCACAAACGTTTGGGCGGAGCGGGCGAACCCGGATTGCCTCCGCTTGCGCCAGCTGTTACCAATGCGATCTTTGCTGCCACGGGCAAACGTGTTCGCGAACTGCCTTTGAGCAAGCAAGATTTCGCCTAAAGCCACTCGTGCTGATATTTAAAGGATAGATTGATGAGAGCAGTTTTTCGCGCGTCCGCGCTTATGGCAGTAATTTTGTTGGCAGCTTGTGGTTCGGATCCCGCACCTGAGCCTACCGAACAGATTGTTGTGCGTGAATCCGGTAAAGATGCCGCTGCGCCTGCATCAGCCGACGAGACAGCCGACAGTTTGGTTGCGGCGGGCAAAGCGGCCTTCAACACTTGTGTCGCTTGTCATGTGGTTAAACAAGGCGGCCCCAATCGCATCGGCCCCAATCTCTATGGCGTTATTGGTCGGGCTGCTGCGAGTGTCGATGGCTTCAAATATTCTGATGCTATGGCATCCTCAGGTATTATCTGGACCAAGGAAGAGCTAGATAGTTATCTTGCCAATCCGGCTGCTAAAGTCCCCGGCACGACCATGATGGCTGGCGCGATCACCGATGCGGGGCGACGGGAAGCAATCATCGCCTATATTGAAGACGCTTCTGCCAATTGAGTGAAACAGTTGGCAACGGGATCATGTTGGCGCTGCTTGCGGCAGGCCAGTCCCGCCGATTTGTCAATGAGGATAAGCTGACGGCCCTCTTGCACGGCAAAATGTTAGGCCTGCATGCTGCCGAGACATTGGCGAGCGTATCATTTGATCATCATGTGGTCATCGTATCCAGCGCAGAACATGCCTGCGCGGCGCGTTGGCAAGATTTGGGCTACAAGATTGTCGTCAATGATCGTGCCGTTGATGGCCAATCCACGTCCGTTGCACAAGCGGCGCACGAGGCCACGGCATGCCATGCGTCGGCGCTGTGTATTTGCCTGGCCGACATGCCATTCATTACCTCGTTGCACATGGTGAAATTGTCAGAAGCCTTTCAGGCATCTGGCGGGGGAAAAGTGGTGGCATCATCCGACAAAGGCTCAGCCATGCCGCCTGTGCTTTTTCCTTCCAGTCAATTTGCCACCCTTAAAGATATACGAGGAGATCAGGGTGCCAAACGGCTCTTGAAAACAGCGCATCTTGTGCCGGAAAATGATGGTGGTTTGTTGGATATCGACACGCTTGAAGCTTTGGAAATCGAAAACCGGAAAGCACCACGAACTTAATCCGCAAACAATGTTGCGCCATCGATAAGTTGAATATCGCCGCGTCTCTCCAATTGCTCCAGAAACCAATATTTATGCCAGGCGCCATATAAGATGAGAATACGCTTTTGCTGGCCCTTCAAACCATCCAGTGCCTCGCTAATCATCGCGTAGTGAGCAGCATTGATATTTTTCCAACCACCGGGGCCAAGATCATTGCCGAACAGCGCCTCATAGGTTTCCTGTCGCAATTTCACGGCTTTGTCATAAGCCTCGCTATGGATGAAAATTGGATCATCAGAACGTCCGCTTACGGCCCGGCTATAGGCTTGGTTAGCCACTTGGTGCGCCGCCCAATCTTTGGCGCGAGCTGGGTCATTTTCCAGCTTCACTAATGCGGCTCGGCGGTCATCAGCAATTTTCTGTGTCCAGGCCGCTACCGGAATCATCTCAAATCCCAAGTCTTGCTGCAGCGGAAAAATGACGCCGGTCAATTCGGGAAAGTCGTCAGCGCGGCTCTCCCTGACTTCGCCGAATTTCTCGTAATTCGCGGATGCTTTGGCATAGCGTTCAGTTGGCAGCTCGACCATGACAATATCAGGATCAAATTTTGTGATCGCTGCGCGCAAAACGTCCAGCGAAAAAACTGTGCTACGGCGATGCTGCCCATGGATCGCTCCAACAATTGTAACAATATTAGCGTCAGAGGACGGAACAGACTGCTCGGCAGGTGCGGAGCAGGCGGCGATAAAGGCCAAACAGCCGAATAGTGACCATTTAAACAAAGAGAGCCGAAAAACCGTCACTCCGCATCAAGTCGTTTGGCCATTCGGACGATGGCATAAACCAGAGGCGGCACGAATACCGCTGACAATATCACTTTGGCCAGCAATTGCCCCGGCATGATTTTGAGCAGCGGGGCAACACCATAAAAAGCAACGGTGATGAAAATAACCGTATCCACCGCCTGACTAACAACACCGGCAATCATACTTCGAAGCCAAAGAAGCTTGCCTCCCTCTCCTTTCAACCGCGTGATAATAAAAACGTTGAGCAGCTGGGACGTACCATAAGCGATGATCCCGGCGAACATGAGCCGGGTCGACTGATTCAATATGATGTCAAAGGCAACACGCTTTTCCTCTTCCCAGAACGAAGCGGGTGGCAAAGCCAGGACGAGCTGGATCAATATCATCGACACAATTATCGGAACGAACCCAAAAACAACTATGCGATTGCCCGTCGCCCGGCCGTAAACCTCTGCCACCGCGCCTGCGAGCACGACTAGCAGGATAAAAGCAAATATGCCGGCTTCGACCGCCAATGGCCCAAGTGCCACCAGTTTGTTGCCCAAAATTCCCGCCAGACTCGCCATTCCGCCATAGAGAACGCAAATGACAAAAAGCCCGCGGGGGATGTGTTTTGTTTCTGAATTCGCTGTCATCTTCATTGCCTAGCGCGGTCGCGGCGGAAAAAAAAGCACCAAAAACAAACAGGAAAAAAGGAATCGTGACTCTCCGTCATTTTCCTCTAGGGAGGAATCAATAGGGTTTTGGTTTAGCTAGCCAGACACATCTGGGGGCAGAGTTCGGTCCAAAGGGGAATTTGTGCAGAGATTAGCGGTTTATTGTGGCGCAAGCGCTGGGGGGGACCCTGTGTTCGCCGAGACAGCAAAAACATTGGGCCAAATCATGGCCCAGCGGAACATCGACCTCGTCTTTGGCGGGGGACGTCTGGGCCTTATGGGTATAATCGCCGATGCCGTCCTTGAAGGCGGTGGCAAAGTTTATGGCGTCATCCCCGAAATGTTGAAAGACCATGAGGTCGCCCATACTGGCTTGACCGAACTGCATGTCGTCACATCCATGCATGAACGCAAAGCGAAGATGACGGAACTTACCGATGGATTTGTTGCAATTCCCGGCGGCATCGGAACCTTAGATGAGCTATTTGAGGCATGGACATGGAAAGCGCTTGGTTATCACGGGAAACCTATCGGCCTGCTCAATGTTAATGGCTATTGGGATTCCCTCACAACATTTCTGGACAATGTGGCGGGCCATGGATTCATGTCCTCCGCTCGCCGTGAACAGTTAATCTTGAGTGATAATATCAATGAAATATTGGACCAACTGACAGCTGCTTACACCGGTTCGAACGGGGAAGTGACGTGGTAAATTCAACGGGGGCGCACCGCCAATGACTTCTATTCTAACCAGCATTGCTGGCATGGTCATCATCATCATATTGGCTCTGGCGCTATCCAAAAGCCGGCGAAACATTAGACTTCGCGTGGTTGCGGCGGCTTTCGCTCTGCAAGCTGGTATTGCGGTGCTGGTATTATATGTGCCTTGGGGAAAGCGGGTCATCAGCGCGATGTCGGCAGGCGTGTCTCAATTGCTAAGCTATTCAAGTGAGGGCACAAATTTCATTTTTGGCCCGTTGGCGAATAGCGATATGGGCGGAACCAGCTTTGCGATATCGGCCTTGCCGGTAATCATCTTTTTCTCAGCCCTGATATCGATCCTCTACTATCTCGGCATCATGCAATTCATTATCAAATGGGTTGGTGGCGGAATCCAGAAAGTCACAGGGATCTCCAAGGTGGAGTCGCTGTGTGCCGCCGCGAATATCTTCGTTGGTCAATCGGAATCGCCACTAGTTATTCGACCCTATTTGGCAAAGCTCACTGAATCGCAGCTCTTTACCGTAATGAGTGTCGGCATGGCTGGTGTCGCTGGGACGATACTGGCCGCCTATGCGTCGATGGGAATAAAAATCGACTATCTTTTGGCTGCTGCGTTCATGTCAGCACCCGGCGGAATCTTGATGGCCAAGATCATCATGCCCGATGATCCTGATTCAGAAGCACCGGAAGAGATGGTGGTTGCGGTAGATTATGAGGAAGAAAAACCCGCCAATATTATAATGGCAGCATCCATGGGCGCACAGACTGGCGTCAAGATAGCAGTCGCTGTTGGCGCCATGGTATTGGCCTTTGTTGCCCTGGTGGCGCTGGCCAACGGGATATTGGGCGGCATCGGCGGCTGGTTCGGCCAGCCCGAGCTTAGCTTCCAGCAGATTATCGGCTACATCTTTGCCCCGATCATGTTCCTGCTTGGCGTGCCTTGGGATGAAGCCTTGGCCGCCGGCGGCCTGTTCGGCACGAAAGTTGTCATCAATGAGTTTGTCGCGTTTAGCGATCTGGGCGGCATGGGCAGTGAGCTGTCTCCGCTTACGGTCGCAATCGTGACCTTTGCCTTGTGCGGTTTTGCCAACTTCCTTTCGATCGCCATTCAACTGGCCGTTACTGGCGGGCTCGCGCCCAATCAGCGTCCGGTTATTGCACGCCTTGGGCTAAGAGCATTAGCAGCCGGTTCGCTCGCCAATCTGATGAGTGCGGCCTTGGCTGGCCTGCTATTATCCCTTGGGTAAGCCCGATAGATTGACAAACTGATTTAGCAGAGCATCATAGAGCCATGTCACAACCCCATGATACGCTATCTTCCATCTCGCTCAGCCTGGCTGATCAGGATAAGGATGCTTTTGCCGCCCGCATCGGGCAATCCTTTTCAGATTGGGGTTTCGCCATAATCGGCGATCACGGCATATCGGATGATCTGATCGCACAAGCGGAACAGATGTCTCGCACCTTTTTTGCATTGCCTGACGATGTGAAGCGGAAATATCATATTCCCGGTGGCGGCGGTGCACGCGGCTATACACCCTTTGGGACAGAGGCAGCCAAGGACTCCGATATCCATGACCTGAAGGAATTTTGGCATATCGGTCGGCAGCTTCCTGATGGCCATGCTTTCGAACCCTTTATGAGCGCCAATATCTGGCCTGAAGAACTGGATGAATTTCGCGATTGCTACCTCGAACTCTTTGCCGCCTTTGACAAAGCGGGGCAGCGGATCCTGGAAGGAATTGCGCGTTATTTGAGCTTGGAGCCCGATTTTTTCGACGACACTGTGCGCGATGGGAACAGCATTTTACGCCTGATCCATTATCCGCCGGTGCCAGCGGATTCGCCCGCTGTACGCGCAGCTGCGCATGAGGATATCAATACGATAACCTTGCTCATCGGTGCCGAGGAAGCGGGATTGGAGCTTTTGGACAAGCAAGGCAATTGGCGTCCGGTGACACCAAAGCCGGGTGAATTGGCCGTCAATATTGGCGATATGTTGCAGCGATTGACCAACAACAGGCTGCCATCCACTACCCATCGGGTGGTCAACCCGGCACCGGAACGCCGCGGCCATTCACGCTATTCCATGCCATTCTTCCTGCATTTCAGACCGGACTATCTGATCGAAACGCTGCCGCAATGCATCGATCAGAACCATCCCGATCTCTATCCGGAGCCGATTACGGCGCATGATTATCTGATGGAACGTCTGCGCGAAATTGGATTGGCATGACTCCAAAAGTTGTGGGGATTAGCGGGGGCAGCTGTTCGGGCAAATCAACGCTGGCTGCTCATATCCATGAGTCACTAGGCCCTGACCAATGCGTCATCCTGCCTCAGGATGATTATTTCTTTGGTTATGGCGATGCGCCAGAGGGTAAGGGAGGTCCTAATTTTGATCATCCCGATGCGGTCGATTTTGATAAGATGTGCGCGCAACTCTCCTTGCTCAAACTGGGCCGGGCAATAGACCGCCCACTTTATGACTTTCCGACACATCTGCCAAAAAGTGAAACGGAGCTTACCGAACCGCGCCCGATCATTTTGGTCGACGGCATATTGATCCTGCATCACAAGCCATTGCGGCAACTTTTTGATCTGTCTGTTTTCGTGCGATGCGATAGTGGCATCCGGTTCGAGCGACGCCTGGAACGCGATGTCAGGGAGCGTGGCCGCACTGCCGACTCGGTGCGGGAAGTATTCGCCAGTCAGGTCGATCCGATGCATGAAAAATTTGTAGAACCTTCACAGGTGCATGCAGACATCGTGATAAATTCGCAACAGTCAAGAACAGTCGTTACGAGCGACTTTTCCGCTGTTTTGGAATCAATAAATACTTTAATTCAATAGGATAGCTTCACTCCACTGTGAAGCCGGGCCGTTTATCGGCCGATTTTCCAAGCCCTTGATAAACTGTGGATAAAAATTAATTGTTGCAGCGCAAAACAAAGTCGTTGCGATTGAGACAAAACTGTCATTTTACCCCCCTAGGGAGCATTTCGATTACACAAATGTGTGCTGACCGCTGCACACCCAGATTGTGTCCATCGATTGTACAAGACCGCAAATGGGGAACCTTAACATGAAAATGAAATATCTATTGGCAGCCAGCGTTGTCAGCCTTTCCACAGCCGGCCTGATGGCAACACCAGCCGCAGCGCAACAGATTACTTCAGGTATTGAAGGCCAAGTTCGCGATGATGCAGGCAATCCAATTAGCGGTGCATCCGTTGTCATCACCGACACACGGACCGGCCAAGAGCGTACGGCCACGACCTCAGGCAACGGTCAGTTCCGTTCAGCCTCACTGGTTCCCGGCGGCCCTTACACAATTACCGCGACGGCTCCTAATTTCGAAGGACAGACCGTTGAAGATGTATTCATCAACTTGCAGGGCAATACCCAGTTTACCTTCGAACTGGCTTCGGGCGGATCCGAAGATATCATCGTTGTTACCGGAACGCGGGCCAATGTAACCCAGCTTGCAGTTGGTCCTGGCCAGTCTTTTGGCGTAGAGACGCTGGAAGCATTTCCGAGCATCTCCCGCGATATTCGCGACATCATTCGTATTGACCCGCGCGTGAGCCTTGATCGCGCGAACGAAGTTGATCGTATCAGCTGCTTGGGCGGTAACGATCGCTCTAATACATTCACCGTCGACGGGATTGTGCAGGCCGATACATTTGGCTTGAACGGCACACCTTTCGCAGCTCGAAATGCTCTGCCTCTGCCATTTGATGCCATTCGTGAAACCTCGGTTGAGTTCGCGCCGTTTGACGTTGAATATTCCGACTTCACTGGTTGTGCGGTCAACGTGGTCACCAAATCAGGCCAAAATCAATTCCACGGCAGTGCGTTCTTCACCTTCCGTGACGAAGGTCTGCGCGGTGATACAGCTGGCGGCGAATCATTCGTTCCAGCGGCATTCCAGGAGAAACGCTGGGGCGCTACCCTTTCTGGTCCAATCATTCCGGATCGCCTGTTCTTCTTCGCAGGCTATGAAGAAACCGATCTTGGCGATTCCAATGACTTTGGCCCGGCTGGTTCTGGTTTCCCCAATGAAGCCGAATTCGTTACGCAAGCACAGTTCGATCAATTCTCTCAGATTGCTCAGAACGTATATGGCATAGATGTTGGCGGTTATCCACGCGCTTTACCAGAATCCAGTGTTCGCTATTTTGGGCGTCTTGATGCGTATATTACGGACGACCACCGTCTTGAAGCGACCTATCAGCGCCTTGAAGAAACCAACGTTGAGTCAGACTTTGGAGGCCAAAATCTTACCGGTCTCAATAGCTTCGAAGATGAAGGAACCATCTCTGACTACTATTCCATCCGTCTCTATTCAGATTGGTCGGATAAGGTTTCTACCGAACTGCGATTGTCTCGCTCCGAAGTCGGTGATGTCCAGGGCCCAGTTGGTGGTGGTGAAGCTCAGTCTGACAACCCCGTCGTTCGTCTAGCCGTCGGCGTTGTTGGTCCAACAGAAAATGGCGTTCTGTCGACAGGCCCAGGTATTTTCCGGTCCGCCAACCAGCTTGACCAGACTGTTGATCAAGCAAAGTTTCAGATGAAAATCAGTGCCGGGGACCACAATATCAAATTGGGCGCAGAACTGAACGATCTCGAAGTATTTAACCTGTTTGCGATCAACGCAACGGGCACAATATATTTCCGCAATTTAACGGACTTTCAAAATGGCGTTGTTGCAGCTGGTGGTTCGTCCGGCGTATTTGGTGACATCGCTGATAATTTGCAGCGAGATCCGCCTGCCCCAGGCGAGCGCGACCGGAGGTTAGGCGGAGCTACCATTCGTTCCACTCCTTCCGGCGATATTAATGAAGCAGCCGCATTGTTCAGCCGACAGATTTATTCGTTCTATGCCCAGGACGAATGGCAAGCAACGGACCAATTAAATGTAACCGCTGGCCTGCGGGTTCAGATTTATGACGGAGATGCGCCTCGAGCTAACCCGTCATTCTTGCAGCGCTTTGGTTTTACCAATTCCAATCCGTTCAGCAAGATTGACCCCGTGATTCTGCCGCGCTTCGCCGCAACGTATGATTTCGACAATGATGGCTTTTTTCGGTCAACTTCGGTCACCGGAGGAATCGGTTGGTTCTCAGGCGGTGATCCTGTCGTTTTCTTCTCTAATGCATTCTCAAATAATGGTTTTTCATCTGTAGATGGAAGCACACTCAGCGGCGAATGTGCAGGCTTGGTCAACCCCGATGGCAGTTTCAACGTGCTGGACGCCAGTGGTCAGTTCACCGGCTTTCCACAATGCGCCGTTCAAGCCGCTTCGGCGCGAGCTGCCGCTGGTGGTGGTGATGTACAATCAACCGATCCTGATTTCGACATTCCAACAGTGTTTCGTGCCAATCTTGGTCTCTCGACACAATTTGGAACGGACGGTGGTTTCTTCTCCGACTGGAACTTAAATCTTGACTACATATATTCCCGGTTCAACGATCCTTTGAATTTCGTTGATCTCGTGCAAGTACCAGATATCACGGAAGGTTTGAACGGTTTCACGGTAGATGGTCGCCCAATCTATCAGGCTATCAACATATTGACGCCAGGTTGCAATGCAGAACTGCAAGGAACAGGCGGCACGCCACCAACCTATAGCAACGTGACGGCAGAATGCTTCCTTGATCCTGACGGAACATCAGTTGGCGTAGATGACTTCATCCAACTGACCAACGGTAGGTCATATGACAGCCACACCTTCTCTTTGGCTCTGTCGAAGCGCTTCAACGAAGGCATCTTCACAGAGAACGGTAGCGTGTCGATCAACTTTGGCTATGCTTTCACAGATTCGAACAACTATCGAAACGTCGGTAGCTCAACCGCAACATCGAACTTTGACGTGACGGCAGCTTTCGACCGGCAAAATCCGGCCACTTCGACATCAAACTTTGAAACAAGGCATAACTTTACCTTTGCTACAAATTTTGAAGAACAGTTTATTGATGGCTTTGACACGCAATTGGCTATGTTTTTCACGGCGCGATCCGGCCGACCTTACAGCCTGACCTTTGACGGTGGTGGCGTGTTCGCCGACGGTTCATCCGGTAGCGACAATGCGTTGTTGTACATTCCAACCGGTACGGACGATCCCAATATTGCTCAGCCAATCTTTGATGCAACAACTGGTGATCGCATTGGCGGATCAGACCTCACTGCAGTTCAATCACTGATAGACTATGTAAACGGTACGAACTGTGGATTTACAGCTGGTCAGTCCATCCGACGCAACACTTGCCGTAACGACTGGACCTTCGATATGGACATGCGCCTCAGCCAAGAGATCCCGGGTCCAGGTCGCCTGTTCGGCGTAGAAGACAAAATCGAACTGTTTGCTGATTTTGACAATGTCCTTAATCTAATTGACGGCGAGTGGAACGAGTCGCGGAGCCGCGGCGATCTTGTTGATGTCGTCGATGGAGACGTTGATGGGCAAGGGCGATATGTTATCGAAGGTTTCAATCCCGATGATGACAATGACGTAACCGTGTCCAGTTCTGCATGGCGGATCCAGTTCGGAATTCGCTACGAATTCTAATATTCTGCTCCAATCGGCAGACAAAAATGGTCCAAAAAAGGCGGCGCTGAAAAGCGTCGCCTTTTTTTGTTAGCTGCAAGGATCAAAAAAGGCCGCCCCATTTCTGGAGCGGCCCTTGATGTTATCGATCTAAATTCAGATCAAAGCAATCAGTCTTCCTTCACCTCATAATATTGCGGTGCGGCAATATTCAGGATTTCCAGGATCTTCGCCAATGCTGTTGGCTCATCAGTTTCTTCCATCGCAGCCAGTTCGCGAGCCAGACGGCTCGATGCTGCTTCGAAAATCTGACGTTCGGAATAGCTTTGTTCTGGCTGATCATCAGCGCGGAACAAATCGCGTGTCACTTCGGCAATGGAAACAAGGTCGCCCGAGTTGATTTTCGCTTCATATTCCTGAGCGCGACGCGACCACATGGAGCGTTTGACTTTCGGCTTGTCTTTTAGGGTTTCAAGAGCCTCTTTCAGAGTCTTGTCAGAGGACAGTTTGCGCATCCCAACGCCTTCTGCCTTGTTCATAGGTACTCGCAGTGTCATGCGTTCTTTTTCAAAGCGGAGAACATAAAGTTCCAGTTGCATGCCCGCAATTTCTTCATTTTGCAGTTCGATAACACGACCCACACCGTGTTTCGGATAAACGACATAATCGCCCACATCAAAGGACAGCGTATTCGCAGCCATATAAAGCCTTTCTTTCTCTAAGGAAAAGAAGGATGATTTCGGTCAAATTTCTCAAAACCCCGACGAAAAAACCCTTTTGTTCATATATATAACGACCGAACACCCCCCGTGCCCAGCCGCTAACCGACATTAGTGTTAGCAGATTCGTCACAAAAAAGCAATTTTTCGTTGCAACGCACAACTAATCGCCCGGCGTACCTCTGTTCGCCGAGGGATATGATGCCGGTTTTACTCAATTCAAGAGGGCTTAGTCACCTTCGCCGGGTTTCTCGGAGAAATGTGCCTCAAACTTGCCTTCAACGCCTTTGAAGTCATCGGCATCAGCCGGTGCATCGCGGGCGACCGTAATATTGGGCCAGCTTTCGGAATATTTTGTATTCACTTCGAGCCATTTCTCCAAACCGTCTTCGGTATCCGGCAAAATCGCTTCAGCAGGGCATTCTGGTTCACAAACACCGCAATCAATGCATTCACTGGGATTGATGACGAGCATATTCTCGCCTTCATAGAAACAGTCCACGGGGCAGACCTCAACGCAGTCCATATATTTGCACTTAATACATGCGTCGGTAACAACATAAGTCATTGGGTCGTCTACTCCATCCTAAAGACCGTAATATTCCCGGTCGTCTCATCTCTGCTATTGCGCAAAATTGGGAACGTCAACAGTTGCTTTTCGGTCCTATTTCATTCGCCAGTGCGCAACCTTTCAAAACAACTTTGCGCATCAGGAGCGCTTCCGCGCCGTAAAGGAAGCGTCGCTATTCGGATTACATGCACTTCACGTCCTTGCGGAATCGTTAAAATATCCCCTTGGCGGACCATCATATGAGCGCGATCTACCCGGCGACCATTGAGACGCACATGGCCTTTGTTGGCCAGCTTTTTGGCCATCGTTCGATTGCCGGCAAAACGTAGGAACCAGAGCAACTTGTCGATCCTGAGCGCCCCTGGGTCAGGCTTCTTTTCAGCAGCTTTTCTTCCCTTCAAAGCGGCATCCTATTTTTTCATCGCCTCTTTTAGGGCAGCCAATTCGGCAAACGCACCGCCTGCAGTAGCCAAGACCGGTTCGGATTTCCGCTGCGCGGATCCAGATTTCTTGGGCCGCTTACCGTGCGATTTCTTGCCGCCGACCTTTGGCGGTTTCCCCGAACGCGCTTTGCCCATCCCTTTCCAGCGCCAATATTTGACGGGCGCCTCAGCTTGGGGGCTATCATCTGGAGTCGATGGCTCCGCTGTTTCTGTATTCGCTTTCTCGGTTGCACTTTCGGCTGCCGGAGTTGCGGCGACCTCTGGCTCATCTGTAACACTGGACTCCACAGTTTGCGGCAGGTCATCCGTTGTTTCAAATCCTGCCATATCAAGCAATGCGTCATGCACATCTGTCGATAGTCCCAGAGAAGTTGCCAGTGCTGGATCTACCGCAAAAACCGGACCTGCTTGCCGCGCTTCATGGGCCTGTTTAACCAACCGTTCTGCCATATCAACGCGCACATATTCAGGACCAATCTTACGAAAGCCAAGTCGGCTGGCATGATCTGGAGCCGCAAATTTCCACTCTTTGAGATGCACTGCATTATCGCCCGGCAATGCAATCATCGGCTGTTCATCCAATGCTGCAAACAGCGCCGTACGCCATAAAACAGCACCAGGTTTCATCAATGCGTGATGGAAAATATCCAACGCACCAAAGACCAATCCGCCACGCCGAGCAACCCCACGCATATCATTGTCCAGCGCACGCACGGCTTGATCGATCTGGCGCCGCGCGATGATTCCACCTGCCTCGACGATCTGCGCAAATAGTGCACGTACAGATGCCGGCGTGTTTGCATCATTGGCGAGCCCATCAATTTTGACGAGCCCCTCAAGATGCTTCGCCTTCATCGTTTCGACCCATTGCTTAACACGCGCTTCGGCCTTTTTGCTATTTTCAGGCGATAGATCTTTGAGGGCATGATCGAATTTTGTTTCCGGGTTCAGCAGATTCTTGCCCTTGCTCAGAACAGCCAATTTTGCGTCCTGCCAATAAATGACCGGTTGGCCGGATTCATCCGCAGCCAGCTTCAGGTCACTATCGGGGGCTTTTGCCAGTGCGTCGGCTTTATCGGTCATAATCGGTCCCAAATATCTTTCTGCTGCTGCGAGCAACATCTTGCGGTCTTCCCTCCGGCTATCCGAAGGCACGATAAATTGAAAGCCCTTCAGCGTTCCAATTTCGAGCCCGTCAACCAATACAGCACCGTCCGTTTCCAATGCAATGTCTTGCGGCAAGGCTCCCTTCAGAAGCCCTCGCATCAATACACGGGTGCGTTTGTCGACAAATCTCTGGGTTAGCTGCATATGCATGGCATCGCTGAGCCGGCGTTCCAACCAGCGAGTGCGTTCTACCATCATGTCCGCCTGTTCGACCCAGCGCGACTTTTGCGCAATATAGCTCCAGTTGCGGGCTGCGGATATACGGGCGGCAAGGGTCGAGATGTCGCCCTGAACATTTTCCAGTCGGGCGATTTCCTGTGCCATCCGGGCATGAGGAATACGACCATTACCCTGCGCGAGATAAGGCCAGAGAGAGGCAACAAAGCGCGCCTGATGATCCGCACCCACTTTGCGAAAATCCGGAATACAAGCCGCTTCCCATAGCAATCCTACCTTGTCCGGCCCCGTCGCCAGGCGGCTGACACTGGGGTCTTCAGCCAATCGTTTTAGCACCGCCAGATCAATGGCCTCGGGGGCAGCCTGAAGCAGTCTGTCTTTTGGTTTGTCTTCCAGGGATTGAATCAGACTGGTGACGCTCGCCAAGTCCGGTTCAGCATTGCGCCAATAGAGCCATTCCAATCGCGGAAAAGCATGATCCTCTAGCCGTTCGATTTCTTCCGGCTCCAATTCGTCGGAAGAAGCTAGGCCGGAAAGTACACCGAAACTGCCGTCTTTTTGATGACGTCCGGCGCGACCAGCAATTTGACCAATTTCTGCAAGGGTCAGCCGGCGACGGCGGCGGCCATCAAATTTCTTCAAGGAAGCAAAGGCAACGTGCGAGACGTCCAGGTTCAATCCCATACCAATTGCATCGGTAGCGACGAGATAATCAACCTCGCCATCCTGATACATTTTGACCTGCGCATTGCGGGTCTGCGGCGACAGTGATCCCATTACGATAGCAGCACCGCCATGTTGTCGGCGGAGCATCTCTGCAATCGCGTAAACATCCTCTACCGAGAAAGCGACAATCGCTGATCGCCGCGGCAGGCGGGATAGCTTCCTGGGCCCTGCATAGCTCAGCGTTGAAAAACGCGGGCGGGAAATAATTTCGGCTTCCGGGATCAACTGCTCGACTAGGGGCCGCAGGCTGTCGGAGCCCAGGATCATCGTTTCATCCCGTCCGCGAATATTCAGCATACGATCAGTGAATATATGGCCGCGTTCTGGGTTGATCCCCAGCTGCGCCTCGTCAATCGCAACAAAGCTGAAATCACGGTCAATCGGCATGGCTTCCGCCGTGCACAGAAACCAGCGCGCATCGGGTGGAATGATTTTTTCTTCGCCGGTTACCAAAGCGACCCGGTTAGCTCCTTTCAAAGCAACCACGCGATCATAAACCTCTCGCGCCAATAGCCGCAGCGGAAAACCGATCATCCCGCTGGAATGCGCACATAATCGCTCGACCGCCAAATGGGTTTTGCCGGTATTGGTCGGACCAAGAACGGCGATGACAGAAGACTGGGAGAAAGCAGACATTTGCCTTACCTCACCGCATCGGCATCAAACTGGCAAGCAGAATTCTTGTAAAATCGGCAAGATTCTTGGCGTGATGACCGGATAGCCGCGAATTTACACGTTTTACCGCATAGCATAGAATGAAAGCCCGATCTTAATTTGACATTAACCCTATTCCTTCACAGAGAAAGAAATATTATTGCGATGGAGTTCTATCTTTTGAGTAGTTAAAGATAGTGTCGCCAAGGGGTGCATTTGTACAAAAGTATCGACATGCTTGCCGATCAGGGAAATGGAGCTGCCGCTATTGCAGCAGACCCGCCCGCGTCGCCATTTGCCATGCCGGAAGTCTTTGCCAGCCTATCTGAGGATTGGCGCGAAAAACTTGCACAAACCGACTGGGTACCTGATCTCGGCCGCGACATCGGCAGTTTCACTTGGTTTCGCGGTCTTGCAACACTGGTTCTGCTGTGCGGCGTTGCCATTTCCTGCTTACCCGACTTTGGTCCAATTAGCGGACATCAAACTGCGGCACTTACCGGCTTTCGGGCTGATCAAGCCCGTTCACAAATGATTGCTCCATTGGCCTACGGCTCCGATACCGGAGTTAGAATGGCAGCGACTGATGCAGTACGTCCGCTTGCACAAAGCCCTGAACGCCCCTCGATTGAACTGGTCGCCACCTTGGGTCGCGGCGACAGCCTTCGCCGGGTTTTGCAGCGCGCCGGGGTTGCCAATGCGGAAGCGCGAGAAGTCACCGATCTGGTTGCTGGCGCTGTGACCTTGGATGAAATCAAACCGGGCACGAAGATTGATGTAACTCTTGGTCGTCGCCCTGCCAAGAACCAGCCGCGTCCACTCGACCAACTCGCCTTTCGAGCCCGTTTTGATTTGAATCTCGAAGTTTTGCGCAATGGTGACAAACTTGCACTTAATCGCAAGCCAATCCTTGTTGATGATACGCCTCTTCGGATCAAAGGCGTTGTCGGCTCCAGCCTCTATCGCTCTGCGCGTGCGGCTGGGGCACCGGCTGACGCAGTACAAAAATATCTGCAGGTCATTGGCAAGAAAATGTCGGTATCACGGGACATCCGTTCCACCGATGAATTTGACATAATCCTTGGCTATCGCCGCGCCGAAACCGGTGAAGTCGAAGTCGGTGACTTGCTCTATGCCGGTATAGAGCGCGATGGCAAAGCCAAGGCACAGATGTTGAAATGGGCCAGTGGCGGGCGTTCCAACTGGTTTGAGGCATCCGGTGTCGGTCAATCTCGCGGCGAACTGGTTCGGCCAACACGCGGCAGAAAAACCTCTGGCTATGGTATGCGTCGTCATCCGATTTTGCGTTATAAAAGAATGCATAGCGGCATCGACTTTGGCGGTGGCTATGGTGCCCCGATATATGCCGTGACTGACGGCAAGGTTTCGTTTGCTGGGCGTAAAGGTGGCTATGGCAAGTTCGTCAAAATCAGACATAATGGCGGGTTGGGATCGGGCTATGCACATATGAGCCGTATCGCCGTTCGCAATGGCGCGCGTGTTCGGCAGGGACAGATTATCGGGTATATCGGGTCTACCGGCCTATCGACAGGCCCACATCTGCATTATGAGCTTTACCGCAATGGCCGGGCAATCAATCCGAATTCCGTGAAATTTATCGAACGGGCAAAACTCGCCGGAAAAGAGCTGAGACGGTTCAAAAGCGAATTGCAACGCCTGCAACAAGTGAAGCCTGGCGCGGCGCTTGGTACTTTGAAAAGCGCTTCAAGCACCACGGAAAAGCAGCGTGAAATCAGCCGACTGGGCAAGAAGTCGATCAGCTAAGGCGTCCGCCCTAAAGCTCACCCAGACAGATTTCGCTAGCTGCTTCCAATTTTGCCTCTGGCGGATTCATTTTCTCGCTAATCCCATCGAGGCTTTTGTCGAGCTCCTTCGCCAGACAGGTGCATATTGGAGTAGCGTCGGCTTCAGTCGCGCCTGCCTTTTTCGATTCCGTGACACAACCAGCGACAAATTCGGAATTCCAGCTCTCGTCAAAGCCTTTGGTGAATGCACCGGTCAAGCTATCTTCATCATCTGCACTACCGCAGGCCGACAAGGTCAAGCATGTCGCCAGAATGGCTGACGCTACGAAACGGGATTTGCGAGGCATATACTATATCCTTATTGGAGGAATTGGAGTCGGTAATGACCTAAAGCGATATTTTCATCTCAAGGCATATAGACCAGTTCATGGCCATACGCATTCTGTAAATCTTTACAAAAATGTAAATTTTTGATCAGTCGCTCCAAGCATTTCAAATTGCTATTTCAATTGCCCTATGGTGCCGCCACTCTATATTGAACTTCCATGACCCAAGATCCTGCCTTCCCCCGCACCCGACTGCGCCGCACGCGTGCTTCCGCTTGGAGCCGCGCTATGGTTCGTGAGAATTTATTGACGCCGGCTGATCTCATCTGGCCGTTGTTTATTGCGGATGGGAGCAACGTCGAGGAGCCAGTTACCTCACTACCGGGCGTATCGCGATGGTCAGTAGACTTGATTGTTGAGCGCGCAAAGGAGGCGCGTGATCTAGGCATACCCTGTATTGCCCTGTTTCCCAACACGCCATCCAACAAACGCAGCGATGACGGCGCAGAAGCGCTAAATGTCGACAATCTTATGTGCCGTGCAACCAAGGCGATAAAAGATGCACTGGGCGATGATATTGGCGTGCTCACCGATGTCGCGCTCGACCCCTATACTACTCACGGGCAAGACGGTTTGATCGATGCAAGTGGTTATGTCGAGAATGACCGGACGCTTGATATGTTGACCAAACAAGCGTTGAATCAGGCCAATGCCGGGGCCGATATTATCGCACCATCCGATATGATGGATGGGCGGATCGGCGCTATTCGTGATACGCTGGAATTGGCGCACCATCACAATGTTCAAATCATGTCCTACGCTGCCAAATATGCAAGCGCCTTTTATGGCCCTTTCCGCGATGCCGTAGGATCTAGCGGTACCCTGAAAGGTGACAAGAAAAGCTATCAAATGGATGCTGCCAATAGCGATGAGGCCATGCGCGAAATTGCCATGGATATTGCTGAAGGTGCAGATAGCGTGATGGTCAAACCGGGCCTCGCCTATCTCGACATTATTTACCGCGCCAAGAACGAATTCAACGTGCCGGTTTTCGCCTATCAAGTATCAGGAGAATACGCACTGGTTGCCGCGGGCGCCGCCGCTGGCATTGGCGATCGCGATGCCTTGATGATGGAAAAGCTTGTTGCTTTTAAACGCGCTGGTTGTTCCGGCATATTGACCTATTTCGCCGCCGATGCGGCCCGGCTGCTTCATGAGTGACATTATCGCGGAAACTGAACGATTGCGTCTGCGCAATTGGCGAGACGAGGATATTGACCCGTTCATGCAATATCTCAACACGCCCAAGGTTACGCGTTGGCTTGGCGGCGTACAATCACTTGAAAAATTCCTTGAAGCGGTTGAACGGATCAGAGGCTATGACCGTGATTTCGGCCACACCTTTTGGATTGTGGAGAGAAAATCAGACAATGCTCTGCTCGGCTTTTGCGGATTGAAGCGCGTTAATGCGCCGCAACCCAAACTGACCGGCGCTTATGAAATAGGCTGGCGGCTGCGCGAAGATGTCTGGGGGCAAGGCTATGCAAGAGAAGCCGCTACCGCCGCCATGGACCTTGCGTTCAAACACCACAAAGCGCCTTTCGTTGTGGCATTGACCGTTCAGGGTAATGAACCCTCGCTGGGTCTGATGAAAAGGCTGGGCATGACGCACAAGCCTGAACTGGATTTTCATGATCCCAATTATGGGGAAGAGCTGAACCCGACCATTGTCTACCGAATCGAAGCCAAAGACTGGAAAACCGACGCATGACCGACCCTCTTATCCTGCCTTTTAATGGCAAAACGCCCAAAATTCATGAAACAGCATTTATCGCCCCGGGCTGCAAAATTATCGGCGATGTGGAAATCGGGCCAGAATCCAGCATCTGGTATAATTGCGTGATCCGCGCGGACGTCAATTACATCAAAATTGGCGCACGCAGCAATATTCAGGATGGTACCACCATTCACTGTGACAGTGCCACACCAGCGACACCCAACGGCCATCCGACAATTATCGGGGATGATGTGCTGGTCGGCCATATGGTCATGCTGCATGGTGCGACACTCGAAGACCGGGCTTTTGTAGGTCTGAGCACGACTGTCATGGATGGCTGCGTCATAGAAGGCGATGCAATGTTAGCGGCGGGCGCAACCTTGACGCCCAATAAGAGAATCCCGACAGGACAGCTTTGGGCTGGCTCACCGGCAAAATATATGCGCGATCTGCCCGAACCGGCAATTGCAGGCATGCGGATGGGCGTTGCGCATTATGTCGAAAATGCCAAAGTCCACAAAGCCGCCGTAGAGGCTGCCCAAAAATAGAGCCTTTAGCGCAAACCAGATTTAAGCTTTTCGATTTCCTGTTGCTGATTGGAAACTTGAGCTTCAATGCGCTCACGCGATTTTGCGATAAGAGCCGCTGCCCCTTTTTCTTCCCCGGAAAATTCCTGATCAAGCCGCTGCATATAAAGCGCATCCATATCCGCCAGTGCCGATATCGAGGGACTGCGATCCGTTTCGAGCGAAGATAGCTGCACCTGCGCCACCACCCACGATTCGCTGGATGGTGCGGCGCCGCGTGCTGCCGATACGCTTTGCTTCACTTTGGGCAAATCACCCAGGAATGCCTGATGGGCTGCATTGCTCTGCCGAATAGCCGCATCAACGGCGTTTCTGAGCGCGACGGGAAGCGTAGCCATCTGGGCCGGTGTCGGCGCAGCCGTATCTGTTATGGCCGGGGCATCCTCATAGGGTCGTTTCGCAAGGGACGGAAAATCCCCTTCTTGCATAGCGCAGGCGGACAAGGAGAGGCCGAGAACCAGGATCAGAAACAGGGAAATTTTCATAGATACATCTTTAGGCCGTGGTTTTTGTTGCGGCAATGGCCTTTGCAACGGAATGAAGTGTGATAGCGCCACCACGAACGGCGAGGGCAGATGAAAGCAGAAACTTGCCTAAAAATCGCCCAATACCGGTTGACACAGCCATGCCCATCTAGTAGCTGCGCACTCTTTCCAGCGTGAGCCGAGAGACTCGCGTTTCCTTGCTTGCGCGCTGGAACCACAAGATTGAAACGGAAAAATGCCATGTTCGCTATAGTGCGCACCGGCGGTAAACAATATCGTGTTGCCGCAGGAGATATAATCGCAGTCGAAAAACTTGCTGGTGAAGCAGGTGATTCGGTAACCCTTGATGACGTTTTGCTGGCTGGTGACGGCGGCGATATGAAGGACGTCAAAGGTTTGACCGTGGCTGCTGAAATTGTTGCACAGGAAAAAGGCGAGAAGGTTATCATCTTCAAGAAGCGCCGCCGGCACAATTATCGCCGCAAAAACGGCCATCGTCAGCAGCACACCGTGCTGAAGATCAATGCCATCGGTGCTGCCAAAGCTGCCAAGAAGGCTGCTCCTAAAAAGGAAGCTGCTAAACCTGCGGATGCGAAACCAGCTGCTGAAAAGAAAGCTGCGCCTGCTAAAAAGGCCGCTCCGGCCAAGAAAGCTGCAGCGAAGGCACCAGCGAAAAAAGCAGCGCCTAAAAAAGCCGCGGCCAAGACCGAAGCAAAACCAGCTGCAGCCAAGAAGGCTCCAGCCAAAAAGCCAGCTGCTAAAAAGCCAGCTGCGAAGAAGAAGGACTAAACCATGGCACATAAGAAAGCAGGCGGTTCCTCGCGTAACGGCCGTGATTCAGAAGGCCGCCGTTTAGGCGTCAAAAAATATGGCAGCGAAGCGGTTGTGGCCGGCAATATTATTATTCGCCAGCGCGGCACAAAGACCCATCCGGGTCGCAATGTCGGTATGGGCAAGGACCACACCCTATTTGCGCTCATTGATGGCAAAGTGGAATTCCACAAGGGCAAGCTCGGCCGCAAATATGTGTCTGTCGACGCCATGGCGGAAGCCGCCGAATAACCGGACAATCGATAACGGGTTGTCCTTTGAGGGATGACCCGGATGGTTCAAAAAGAACCACCAGATTTCAGGGAGAGGGTCACCCCCTCTCCCTTTTTTTGTCTCTCCCTGCCGAAAATGTCACTGCGTTGTCATCGCTCCATTGTAGAGGGCGGTCAAACCAACGCAGGGGCGGTTAAATTTTTGACTCTGGTCGAACATGATCAGAAAAACGGAGAGTCCCGATGTTTGCTAGAACGCCAAGATTATTGCTCAGACCCGGTTGGCCCGAGGATGCTGACGCACTGTACAAAGCAATTAATGACGAGGCGATTGTCCGCAACTTGGCCAGTGCCCCGTGGCCCTATAACCGGGATGATGCTGACCAGTTCCTGTCGCTTCCCTACAACCCCAAAAGCCCACGCTGGCTGATATACCGGCGAACGGCTGGCGCGCCTTGCCTGGTTGGCACTTGCGGTATCGACCAGATGGCCGATGGCAGTATCGAACTGGGCTACTGGATTGGCCGGGACCACTGGGGTCTGGGCTATGCTACCGAAGCAGGTCGCGCTGCGCTGGAGACAGCAAAGGCCCTTGGATATCGCGAAATAGTGGCAAGCCATTTCGTCGATAATCCGGCGTCGGGTAATGTCCTGACCAAACTTGGCTTTCGCCGGACGGGCCGGACCGAACCTCGGTTTAGCAAAGGGCGTAATCGCTCGGTTGCAGCGGTTGAATTTCAGCTGTCCCTGGAAGGCGATATGGAAAGCGATGTCATGCGACCGCTCGCCGCGTAAGGCTATGCAACTTTATTGAGACGTTTCTTGACCTTACGCTCGCCCAAGGTGGCAATGGTATCGTCCTGATCCGGTTGGTCCATGATCGCGGCTTCATACTCGCTTTCAGCCAGCTGGATCAGGTCGCGATCATCCTTGTTCCAGGGATGAAAGCCGGGCAGGAAAAATTGAAACCATGGCAATAAGGTCCGCCGAAATGGCGCTGGACTGACCAAGGCATAGTGCAAGAAACCAAACCAGGCACGTGGACCGGAAATACCATCCTGCCGCAACAGGTCAAAAATGCCTTTGGTGCGGTTTTTGGCAAAGCCCATTGAAATGCGAACCATGAACACGGATTTGGTGGCCCAGCGTCTTGCCCGGCTCCAATCCCTAGTGGCGTGCAGCCAGGTATCATAAGCGACACCCTTATGCTCAACCTCTTCGGATGCATGCCAAAGCCACATTTTGCGCTGCTCTTCGTCGGCATCATGAAAATGCTTGGGATTGGCGATAAATTCGGCAGCCATGATGGCAGTCAGATGTTCCAGGCAAGTGGTCGCTACCAGCTGCATGATAAGCGGCATGCTGGCGATATTGTCGATGACGTCGGTCAGCGTCTGTTCCAGACGGGAAGTATCAAAGTCAGAATCTTCGATATGCTTGTTGAAAAACAGATGCTCACGGCTGTGGACCGCTTCTTGTTGCACAAAGCCGCGAATTTCCCGCGCCAGTTTTTCCGGCACTTCGTCGCGATATTGCTTGAGGACCTTCATGAAGAAGGTTTCGCCCTTTGGAAAGGTAATCGACAGCGCGTTGAAAAAGGCTGTCGCATAGGGGTCGCCGCCAACCCAGCGCCGGCGCTCCATTGCCGCATTGGCAAAGTGCCGGTTGCGGGATTGAATATTCAAATCAGCCGGGGTTGCGCTGCCCGCTATTGCGGGCTGGGCGTCTGCCACGTCAGTATCTGGTGAAATGCCGCCCATTCCTGTGCGTAACCCCCTAAAATATCCAAAAGCTGTGCGACCCGGTTTTTGGTTAAGCAATCTATAGATTGGGAGGGTTAACAAAATGCCTACGGCGGCGAATAAATTCGGGGTTAACTCGCTGTTTACAAAGCAATTCAAATATAGATTGCAGTAAAACGACGTTAACGGGAAACCGCGCTACACACTCATCTGCGTTGGTAGCGGAAATACCAGACTTCATGCCCTTGTCGGCGGGCTTTGGCCTCATAACGTGTTTCCGGCCAGCCTCCCGGACGGATCATCCAGTTTTTTGGGCTATCGCAAAGCCAGTTAAACTCATTGCGTTGATTCATGATCATCATCGCCCATTCCAGATAGACCGGATGATCGGTGCCGAACCGGAATTCACCACCGGGCTTTAGTTTGGCCGCAATCATGTCAACCGGACCGTGGTTCATAAACCGCCGTTTTGCGTGACGCGCCTTGGGCCAAGGGTCGGGGTGCAGCAAATAGACAAAGCTCAAGGTCCCATCGGGTATGCGTTCCAGCACGTCCAGCGCATTGCCCATATGCAAGCGAATATTGGGCAGGACCCCTTCACGGATATGCTGTAATGCTCCGACCACCCCGTTCAAATAGGGCTCACAGCCAATGAAGCCGTGATCGGGCAACATGTCCGCCCGCGCCGCCATATGCTCGCCCGCGCCAAAGCCAATTTCAAAATGCAGTGGCCGATTGTCGCCAAATAGCGATGCAGAAGATACCGGTCCCTCTGTCGGCACGCTGATCTGCGGCAACAGTTTCTCGACCAGTTCCACCTGTCCTTCGCGCAGGGCATGGCCTTGCCTGCGGCCATAAAGCTGGCGGATAGTGGTCGGGTCTTGATTCTGTTTGCTCGTCATGCGGCGCGGTTAGCAGCCCTGACGAAAATTACAAAGCCGCTTTTAGAGCATCCACCAGGTCGGTCTTTTCCCATGTGAACAGATCACCATTGGGCTTGCGTCCGAAATGTCCATAAGCAGCCGTCGGACTATAGATTGGCTTGTTGAGACCGAGATGCGTCCGGATGCCTTTGGGCGTCAAGCGGACCAGTTTTGGCAGGATTTCCTCAAGCTTTTCTTCGCTCACCGTTCCGGTGCCGTGTAGGTCGACGTTGATCGAAAGCGGCTCTGCCACACCGATCGCGTAAGACAGCTGAATCGCACAGCGCTTGGCCAGACCGGCAGCGACAACATTCTTCGCCAGATAGCGTGTGATATAGGCAGCAGACCGGTCGACTTTGGTCGGGTCTTTGCCAGAGAATGCACCGCCGCCATGCGGGCTTGCACCGCCATAAGTATCCACAATGATCTTACGCCCTGTGAGGCCTGCGTCACCATCCGGGCCGCCAATTTCAAAGCGTCCGGTAGGGTTTACGTGAATGACGGTATTGTCGGTGATAAAACCATCTGGCAGCACCGAATGAAACACACCCATGACATATTCGCGCAGCTCTTCATAAAGCGCTGGATTGTCACTGTCCTTGTAATAGCCAGGCGCATGTTGTGTCGAAACGACTAGTGCGGTCGCTTCCACCGGCACTTCATTAACGTAGCGCAGTGTTACCTGGCTCTTGCTGTCGGGCTCCAGAAACGGTGCTTTTCCGCTGTGACGATCGGCTGCCATCTGTTTCAAAATCTGGTGGGAATATTGCAGCGTTGCCGGCATAAGATCCGGTGTTTCATCGCTGGCATAGCCGAACATGATGCCCTGGTCACCGGCACCTTCATCCTTGTTGCCGCTTTCATCGACACCCTGCGCGATATGCGCGGACTGCGGGTGAAGGTGATTTTCAAAGGTCAGGTTCTGCCAGTGAAAACCTTCTTGCTCATAACCAATTTTCTTGACCGTATCGCGAACAACCGTCTGGATTTCTTCCTGCGCCCCGGGGGCCCAATTGCCATCGGTATCGATCATGCCTTTGCCGCGTACTTCGCCGGCCAGAATGACCCGGTCCGTCGTCGTGAGGGTTTCACAAGCCACGCGTGCTTCTGGGTCTTTGGACAGAAACAAATCTACAATCGCGTCGGAAATCTGGTCTGAAACTTTATCAGGATGTCCTTCGGATACAGATTCGGATGTGAAGATAAATTCTGAGCGCATGGTGTTTCCTACTATTTGGTCGCCTGGGGGTGCGTTATCTTTGATATAAAGAAAGGTTTATATGCGCCTCTTAGCGGGCACGAAGCCGGATGGCAATGGCACAGATCAGCAAAATGAGTGCAAGGCCCAGCGGCAATATATTTCCATGGCGCGCGAACAATGTGGGATTTTCCGGGGAGGGAAGTTTTGTATCAATTCTTCCCGCCTGACCCATTGGAATATGCTCTACTATCTTGCCCTTACTTGTGATCACCGCTGATATGCCGGTTGGCGTTGAGCGAATGATCGGCAGACCTTCTTCGATTGCCCGCAGCTGCGCTTGTGCGAGATGTTGCGGCGGCCCCCACGCACCAAACCAGGCGTCATTGGAAGGGTTGAAGATAAAGTCGGGGCGATTGGTCTGGTCGACCACCTGGCCAGAGAAGATAATTTCGTAGCAGACTTGCAAACCGGCTTTGCCAAATGGGCCCACCTCCAAGGATTGCGGTCCCGGCCCCGGCCAGAAATCAAAATCGCCTGGTGCGAGACGCGACAGGCCAATGGCCGAGAGCAACGGCCGCATCGGAAGATATTCGCCATAGGGAACCAGATGACTCTTGTCATAGCGGCCAAGCAAATTTTGATCAGCGTCCATCGCAAAAACACTGTTCCGGGCACCAATGGCTCGCCTTTCATCCGGCGCACCAGTATCACCAAATTCGAGCTTCAGCGCACCGAGTACCAGAATATCGCCGGGCTTCATCAGGCCGGTTAGCTGCGCTCTTACCATTTCCGGAGGACGCCCGTAATAATAACGGCGCGGGTAACCGGTTTCGAGATAATCGGGAATGGCCGCCTCGGGCCAGAATAATATTCGAGGTTCCTCTTCCGGGCGGACAGTCAGTCCTGCCAATTTGGCAAGATTCTGCTCTTCATAACCGGCCTGCCATTTATCCTGCTGTCCAATATTGGGTTGAACGACCGTGATGTCAGGCTGTTCTCCTTCATTGGGAAGGTCATCACCGCTGCCGATCCAGGCCAAGGTTCCAGCGCCAATGGCAATAATCGCGAGATCAAAGGCGCGCCGGACAATTATCCGCCATTGCAGGGTTATGATCCCGCCAATCGCAGAACCCACCAATCCTGCAACCGCAATGACCACACCGGATAAACCATAAGTACCAATGGAACGGGCGCTCAAAGCATGTCTGGCATCAACCGCGATCACGCCCAGCGGGTTCCAGATAAACCCGCTAAAAACCCAGCTGCGCAACCATTCGGTGATGATCCAGAAACCGGCAAAAGCCAGAATGAAGGCAACCGGCCTGCCCTTGCCCAAAAGCCAGGCGCCCAATGCTGTCAATGCCGGATAAACGGCCAAATAGAGGGACAGCAGAACCACTGCAATATAGCCAAGCCATTCGGGCATTGCCGCCTGAAAGGTAAAGGCCTTGGCAATCCAATTGAGCCCGACAACAAAATGCCCCAGACCAAATAGCCAGCCTGAATAGAAAGCTGCCTTCCGGCTTTCGAGGCTATCTACAATCGCGATCCATAAGGCGAGTGCCAGCAAGCTGAGCGGCCATAGGCCCAAGGGCGCGAATCCGGTTGCGGATAGCGCGCCCGCAAAAAGAGACAGCCAGAACGGATATTTGTGAAATAAGTTGGTCAGAATAGGCACCGGCGGCTTTTGCCGTTTTCAGGGCGCAGGTTCAAACATTAATTGCCAGGCGCCCTTCGCTCGTTCATGTTAACAACACCCTATCTGAACCAGATTATACAGGTTCGACACAGAATCGACCCAAAAACGCAGCTCAGTTTATCAATTTCGGACATTTGCGCAGTTCAGCAGACCGTGTTCCGTAACATATCGCCGCCGCTCGAATATCATTTTGTCGATGCTGTAGGAAAGCACTATCCAGCAATTGTTGTTTGCTGCAAACACCGATGCCCCGCTATAAGGCCGGCATGGAAAAAATAATGTTGATATTGCTAGCGCTGGCACAGCCCACCCCGGCCCAAAATGAACCGGCCGTTACGGCGTTAACCGAAGTCCACAAAAGAGACCTGTCTTGCGTGGCGGCCTTTGCCATTGTCGCTTCGGAACAGGAGCGCGGGATCGAAAGCGCGCTGGCTTATCCGTTGCTTGCCGAACGCGGACGGCTCTATGCCGGCCAAATTGGCGAGCGCGTCATGATGGAAACAGGACAGTCGCGTGAACAGGTGCGCGATGCGATTTTGGCAGCGGTTGCCGACCAGCAGGCGAAAGTTCAAAATGTCGCTGAACCCGACCAGGTTGTTGAAGCAGAAATGGCGAAATGCCTGCCGTTGCTGGACAGTGAAGTTGCTCCCAAACCGAAGCCGTCTCTCAATCAATGTGCTGCGATGCTGCAACTGGCTTATGAGACCGTTTACGCCCGGGAAAAATTATCGAAGAAAGCGCAGGATCTGAAGACCCTCGCCTTTGTCCTCGACAGCCGCGCCCGCGAAAAAATGCGCGGTGAAGGCAAGAGTGGCTCCGAAAGCGACATCATTCTGACCCAGGTGCGCGAAGAAATACAGGCATCAGAACAGGACCCGCGCGAGACATCTAAAATGGATATTGATCATTGCTTCGCGCTGGCCGCACCCGAAAAGAAAGGGCAGAATTTTGAACACTGAACATCGACCATTTCATCTCGCCTTTCCGGTCGACGACTTACCTGCTGCAAGGCAATTTTACGGCGAAGTGCTGGGTTGTGCAGAGGGCAGAAGCAGCGACTGCTGGATCGATTTCAATCTTTATGGCCATCAGATTGTTACCCATCTCGATCCCGATGCAAAGCGGCACAAAAGGACCAATCCCGTGGATGGCGAGAATGTTCCCGTGCCGCATTTTGGCGTCGTCCTGACACCAGATCAATGGGATGCATTGGCAGAAAGGCTGCAACAACATGGGACCGAATTTGTCATTGCGCCCACGGTTCGTTTTCGCGGCGAAGTCGGGGAACAGGCGACCATGTTCTTTCTCGACCCCAGCGGCAATGCATTGGAGTTCAAAGCTTTTGCCAATGATGATCAGCTATTCGCGACGCACTAGCTCTGATCGGTGATCGGTCAGCGCCATTTTGCGCACAATTTTATGGCGGCGCATCTTTTCGACAAAGGTCGTCCGGCGCAGGCTGACCAGATGGGCGGCTTCCGCAACCACGCCCTCTGCCATTCTGAGGGCGGACAACAGATATTTTCGTTCTTCCTGCATCAGATGCTTTTTAAGATCAAAGCCGTCCCCTAGCGTGCCGCGATCATAGCTGTTTTCATCAGTCGTCGTGCGAAATGGCCGCACCTCGCCGCCGCCGGCATAGCTTGATGGCAGTGCGTGGCGATGATGTGTCGGAGCATTGGATGCACGGCGACGGAAGAGCGACGAGAGCTGACTTTCAGATATCATTACGCCGGGGAAAAGAACCACAGCCCGTTCAACAATATTGCGCAGCTCTCTGGCATTGCCCGGCCAGGCGTAGTTTTCCAAAGCATCCATTGCTTCGGCCGAAAAACAGATTTCCTCACCGCCAATTTGTTTGATGAAATGACGGATTAGCGGCGCGATATCTTCGCGGCGATCCTTCAGTGCGGGAATATCGATCGGGAAAACCGAAAGCCGGTAGAACAGATCTTCACGGAAACGCTTGGTGGCAATGGCTTCCTCCAGATTTTGATGGGTGGCCGATATGATCCGCGTATCAATGGCAATGGATTGCGTTCCGCCAATCCGTTCAATCTGTTTTTCCTCTAGCACCCGCAGCAGTTTGACCTGCATGTCAAAGGGCATGTCGCCGATTTCATCAAGAAACAACGTGCCCTTGCTGGCATCCTCAAACTGCCCCTTGCGCTGCGCTATGGCGCCGGTGAAGCTGCCTTTTTCATGGCCAAAAAGCTCCGATTCCAAAAGATCACGGGGAATGGCTCCGCAATTGACACCGACAAATTTTTCCGCCGACCGCGCAGAGCATCGGTGGAGGGCCTTGGCGACCACTTCCTTGCCGCAACCGGAAGGCCCGGTAATCATGACCGGTATGGTCGTCGCCGCTGCATGACGGATCAGGCTGCGCACCTCTTCAATCGCTGCACTATCGCCGATCAGGTGAAGAGCGGGATCATCAGGATGCAGCATTCGTGCATTGCCGATGGAATGGGGGTTATGTTCCATAGCCTTTCCCTGTCGTTTCAAACTGGGCTTCTCTTGCGAGAGCTATGGGGCTCTTACATGTAAACTATCGTAAAATATCGCGTAACTTGGTCCATTTTATCGAGCAAAATGGTTGGATTTGCGCTTCCTTAAGCGCCGTGTTCTGCTTTCCAGCGGTCCAGCGCCTGTTGCAATTGGATCTCGGCCAGATCGCGTGCGCTGTTGCGCGGCAGCTCCAGCGAATCTGCAAGCCGCTCCCCGATCAAGGCATCACCCAAAGCCATCAGCACCAGCGTCAATGTGTCCTGATGCATTTCGCGATCTTCGTGACCACCCTCGCCAAGCTCATCAACCAGCGCATGAATCGCGTCGACTATCGGATCGAGTGCATCTTCATTACCGGTGAGCAACATCCACGAAGACAAAGCACCGGCGCCCTGCTTGTCAAAGGCGTCAAAGGTCAGATCGACAATATCGCGCACGGATCCCTCACCGGTACGAGACTTCAGCACCGCCTCGGCAATCGACCCGCAAACCCGGTCTGTCAGATATTGTGCCAGAGACTTTTGCAGCCCTGATGCAGATCCGAAATGATGGAGAAGATTGGCATGTGTCCGGCCAATCCGGGCCGCGACGGCTTTCAGCGTGACCGCCTGAGGTCCGGCTTCGATCAACAGATCGAGTGCGGCGGCTAAAGCCATACCGCGGCTTTCTTCAGGAGAGAGGCGTCGTTTAGCTATTGACATCTATGTAAGTAACCCTAATATCTACTCGGCAAGGTAAACAATTTTTTGTGTAAAAGCGAACTCTTATGAACATGCCCCTTATGAAGAAGCCGGGCAGCGTGCAAGCCCGACCGGCAACAATTGATACGCCGACCCCGAAAGATCACCAGATCACACCGCGCGATCGCCGCTTTGGCCGAGATCCAGAGCATCAACCGGGCCGCTGGTGGTTGAATGACGATCCTGTTGCTACCGCCTTTTACAACGCTCTGTCCCTCACTTTTCCGCGCGGCGAGGCCTTTTTCATAGAGAGCGTGAAATCCTTTCGCGATGTGACCCCCGAAAAATTGCAAAAAGAAATTCGCGCCTTTGTAAAGCAGGAAATCATTCATACCCGCGAACATGTTGCGTTAAACCGCCGGGTTGAGGAATCGGGCTATGACACCAGCCGGATCGAGAAACGGATTACCGAGTCGCTTGAATTGACCAAGGGACGGCCTGCCATTGCCAATCTTGCTGCGACGATGATTCTCGAACATTTCACAGCAATCATGGCGCAGCAATTTATTGCCAACCCTCAGCATTTCGCCAATGCCGACAAGGAAACCGCCGATCTGTGGCGCTGGCACGCGCTCGAAGAAATTGAGCATAAGGGCGTCGCCTATGACACCTGGCTCTATGCGACCAAAGACTGGTCACGGTGGCAGCGCTGGAAAGTGAAGGCGCTGATGATGCTGATCATCACGCGGAATTTCTGGACCAATCGCTATAACGATACGCTAGACCTGCTGGCTCAGGATGGCATTAGCGGGTTTCGGACAAAGATGCGGCTGATACGCTTTCTCCTCTTCAAACCCGGTGTTGCGCGCAAAATCATCGTGCCTTGGATCAAATTCTTTCTGCCCGGTTTTCATCCGTGGAACGAAGATGATCGGCATTTGATTGATCTTGCCGAAAGCGAATTTGAAGCCGCTCTGCCAGATGGTGCGCAGGCGATATAACACCGGCTCTTCCCCGTTATCGACATCTATAAGGGCCATGATGCTCTATGTTACAGTCGCGTGCCTTTCGGGTGCGAAACTATGCCGACGAACACATAGTTTCCGACCGCAACTGGCAAATGCCTCCAGTTTACGGATCGCAGCCGGTGCTATATATTCGAAATAATCAAACCGTCCGGTCATCTTAGTTTCAACCGGTTTGCTTGTAGGTGCAACCCATGGTCCAAAAGTCCAATTCCAAGCCATCTAAATTCTATTATGTAGCGCTATTTCCGATGTTGCTCTTTCCCGCTGCGCTGGGATATTATTATGAGGCGTTAAGCGTCTTCATCATCGTCGCAATCATGCTCCCATTCCTTAATTCCAATCGATCATTTGTCTTGCTATTTGTATCAGCAGCTGTCGCAAATCTGGCCTTTTTCCTGAAATATACCAATATCCCAGGGTTTACGTTCACGATGATTATAGCTGCAACTCTTCTCATCACTTCGCTTATCGTCTCTGCAAATCGCGAATTTGATCTAAAGAGGCTGCTCGGAAGCAAACATAGGAATGACCAAATTTCTTGATATTGGCCAAACAGTTATTGGCCAAAGCCCCTTATAAGAACCTGTCCGGCCAGTCAGCAATCATTCCTCCGCCTTCATACCCGCTCCACGAACTTTCAAAGTCACCGCCTGCCCGACCCGATCACAGCGTTCGGCGATATCCTGTTCAGCGGTGAACATGCAGACCGTACGGACATGGCCGGCTGGGCCGAAGCGCATGATTTGGCGTAGGGACATTTCCCGCTCTTCCTGATCAATACCCTTGCCAGCGATCAGGACATCGCCATCTGGCTCCACATCAGTGCTTTCTACCTGCACATCCTTTAAGGTTAGCGTTTTCATAGCATTGAGTGCCAATTGCATGCGCTCATCTTCGCTCAGCGCGCCGACGGAGGGATTGCTGCCCAGGCTGGACGCAATGATAACCAGCGGCTGCGACGCGTCTGTCACCACATCCTTGGGGCCATCGGTCAGGATCAATCCACTGCCTGCCAGCGTCCGCACCGCTCGGAAATCGGCACGCTCTGCGACGGTGAACGGTAGCCGGGATATCTCGTCCTCCAGCGATCCGCGCGGCTGAAACCGAACGGAGTTAAGCGTATCGCGTATCTGCGCATCCGTGTAAGCCTCGCTCGTCACGGGAAGCTGCACGGTGATCATCGCGGTAACTTCTGCGCCCTGTGCGATCATCACCCATTTGCGATAGGCTATGCCCTGCTGGGTCTGCGTGCCCGTCGCCAACAAGGCCTCTACATCACTCGCTAAGGTCAGTTTTTGCACCGGGCCCGTGACTGCCATGCGCGCCGACAGCGTTTCGGCGTTAAATTGCGGGGCAATCTCTGCATAGGCTTCTCGCGGGAATTCAGCGATCAATATCGATGCGCCTTCCTCGCTGTCTTGAAACCCGGCAAAGCTGTCTGCTTTGGTCATGGCCCCAGGCGGTTCCAAACCAACCGCTCCTTCTCCCGGAAAAACCACGGTGCCTGCCCATGCGGGTGCGACGGCAAATAGACTCAGGAGCCAGAGGGCCAAACCCAGTAACGAGAATGCGTTGGCGGCCTGTGGTTTTGGATGGGTAGGCATGGGCAGATATCCTCTTTCCCCGAACGATATATCACTATCAGGGCGCCACCGGACAAGCGCAAGACCCAATTGCTTCGGTTTCATCATCCGCCGACGGGTGTTGCAAAAGACCGGACCAGCTGAGCCTGTCCCATGGTAGCGCTTTTACCGCACCGGGGCGGTCTCCGTTTCCTCGCCATCATCAGTGCCCATGCCTAACCATGCCCCGGCCGCGGGAAGCAACAGAAATAGCAGGCTTTCCAGCGCCCAGAACAGTTTGATCCGGCCAGGGCTAACCTCCACATCCACCCGAAAGCCTCTACTGGCCGTATAGCCAGACCCGTCAGCAATTTCCCAAATCACTTCAAAAGCATGAACCGGACCACCAGCAAACAGGGCCATAGCCGTGTCATAATCGGCCTGCGTCCAGAACCAGCCGAACCACATCATCACGAGGCACAGCAATCCGCCCGGGATCGCGACGATCAAGCGAGCGATGCGCGATGTGCCGGTCATGGTAAAAACGCCAAAAACAAATATGACGGCGATCAGAAGAAAGAGAAGATCAACCACAACAACCGGGAAAAAGGCAGCCGCTGCGCCATAACCAAGAGATGCGGCAGCACCAATGATCAGAGCAAAAAAAGCACCCATTATCGATATAGTTTTCCCCGACACATCGCCTTCTTCAATCCCGGATTCAAGGCTTGTCTGGTTCGTCATAATAGTCTTTCTCTCGATAGGTGAGGGGCTGGCCCATCAATGCTGGGGTGGGGTTTTGCGGAAACGCAAGGTTCGCAAGGCAGCCTGCATGGCAGCGTTGGAATAGAGCGCGCTGTCCGCCGCCGCGCGCGCAAATATTATGGCCAGCAAGTCGGCATCGCGCGCCGCCACGGTCCAATAGCGCTGGACGATGCCATCGCGTTTTTGGATGTAGGTCAGCACATGCGCTTCCACGCCGTCGGCCAGTTTCCAATATTGTATCGGGCTGTCTATTGTTTTGTCCGACGGCACCTTTTCGATTTTACCAAATTCCGAAAAGGATCGGTCATGTGAACCGTTGCGCGGTTCGGCAAAGATACTGATGATGGCATCCTGCGCCACATCCTCGAATATCGGAAGAGCAACATGCGCTTTCATGGCGCCCGGTGGCTTTAACCCAACCACGCTATTTGGTGGGAAAATCACATCCTCGGCGAGCGCGGGAAGCGCGGGAAGCGCATGAACAAGACAGAATGCCGCTGTGATCAGTATATTTAGGGGGCGCATCATCTTACTTTCCGGTTGATCTACCCGATGCCCGGAAACCCTGCATCAGGTTCAAACAGTTCGCGCCCCGATGCGCAGATAGTCTGACAACGGCTATTTAATAGCATGCAGCCGCCCCGTCACCCGCGCTGGCCGGAACTGTTAACCCGGCTGGTTTTTAAAGCGTGACTTGATAGGAGCACTGGCTTAGCTCTATTTCAGCTATACTGTTTTATTTGAACTACGACATTCGGGGGCGAATAATGGGGCGCTATATTTCAGTTATCAGTGTATTTATCATACTGATATTTGCCGGCACATCTTCTCCAACACGGGCACAAACGCCGCTGGAACATTTCGCTGCGCTGCCATTGCTGAACAGTCCGAAACTATCACCTTCCGGAGATCGCTATGCCGCCTTGATCGCTGCCGGCGGCAGACAGATTTTCATGATTTCTCCGATATTGACTTCCGGCCCCAAGCGCGTGGCCTTGGATATTGGCGAATTGGACATGAGGAACTGGCGCTGGGTCAATGAAGATTGGCTGATCGCAAACATTGCTGATGTGAAAAAAGTGCAAGGCCAGGATTGGCTCGTCACACGCGCTGTCGCGATCAAGGCTGATGGCAGTTCCACCAAGGTTCTTGTCCGGCGTCAGGCGGCCCAAAATGGTGGGGATATATTATGGACTGCAAAAGATGGCAGACCGGAAATCCTGCTCGGCTATCAGACGTCGATCTACTCCAACTATGCTGGATTTTGGGCACAGGTTGATCATATCAATCTGGAAACGGGTAAAAAGAAAACCGTCGTAAAACCGAAAGTCGGCGTGCAAGACTGGTATGCCGATCAAAACGGAAATGTCAGGATGGGCATTGGTCGCAGTAACAGCAGCTTGACGTCCAGACTCTATTATCGGGAGAAAAACGGCAAGTTGTTCAAAGTCATGGATCGCGCCAAACGGAAAAAGGGAGAAGGGCTGACAGTTCCTACCCTGTTCCTCGCTGAACCTGGCAAAGCATTGGTGTTTGATGACAAAGATGGCACCGATGCACTTTATGAATATGATCTCAATAGTTTGACAATCGGCGAAAAACTGCATGCTGTAGATGGGTATGACATTGACTACATCCTGACCAATGCCGAGGGCAACGGCCTGATCGGCTATGGTTATACCGATACGCGGCGCAAAGTCGAATGGCTCGATCCAACACTCAAGGAGTTGCAACAGGCGCTGGACAATTCTGTGCCGAACCAAACGGCCAGGATCATTTCAAGGAACCGGGATCATACGCGCTTCATCGTGTTTGTCGGCAATGCGTCTCGACCCGGAAAATATTATCTGTTCGATACCCGTTGGGGCCAGATGAAAAAAATGGGTGTGGTCAACGACCATCTTGAGAATAGAAGCTACGCCCCTGTGAAGACGATCCGCTACAAAGCGCGTGACGGCCTCTCGATAGAAGCTATTCTGACTGTGCCAAAAGGAAGGGCAACCGAAAATCTGCCGCTGATCATGATGCCGCACGGCGGCCCGTTTGCCCGAGACCGAGAGAGCTGGGACTGGTGGGCACAGTTTTTGGCGGATCGCGGCTATGCCGTTTTGCAACCCAATTATCGTGGATCGTCAGGATATGGCGTTGCCTTTGCCTTGAAAGGTGAAGGCCAATGGGGTCTGGCAATGCAGGATGATCTGGATGACGGTGTGAAATGGGCAATTGAACAAGGCATTGCCGATCCTGAACGCGTATGCATTGTTGGTGCATCCTATGGCGGTTATGCAGCCATGCGTGCGGCGCACCGCAATCCCGAAATCTATAAATGTGCCATTTCTTATGCAGGCGTGTCCGATTTACAGGCGATGGTAAATTATGACCGACGTTATCTGAATAGCAAATGGAGCCGCACCTGGGTTAAAGAACAGGCTCCTGATTTACGCAGCGTCTCACCGATTCACTATGCCAGCGAAGTCCAGGTACCGCTGCTCCTGATGCACGGCAGGAAGGATCAAAGGGTGAAGGTTAGCCAGAGCAGACGTTTTGCCAAAGCCCTCACAAAAGCGCAAAAACCCTTCCGCTATGTCGAACAGGAAGAAGGCGATCACCATTTCTCGCTGGAGGCAGACCGCGTGCAATTCTTGCAGGAGATGGAGGCCTTTCTGGCGCAGCACATTCCAGTGAATTGATAGATGGAAAAGACGCCTAGTGCGCGGCCTTATTCATATCGACTTTTTCCACCCATTCTGGGAAGAAGCTCGGCTCGCGCGTAGACCAGCCAGGTGCCGTCGCAGCCGCTTCGCTGATCGATTGCAGCAGGCCTTTGCGTGTCTTGGGGTGCAGATGCGGTAGCGACGCGGCGGCGCAGAAACTTCCGGGCAGCCAGGGACGCGCATCGGGACCAAGCAAACGCTCATAGAGAAAACGATAGGCAGAAAAGCTGGCTATGCGACCCTGGCCCAGATCATAAGCGGACAAAGAGATTAACGCCGGCATGAAGCCTTCAATACTGTCAATTGCACAATCCTGAGGAATGGCTTTGCGAATATCGGCCAGCCTTTTGTAGAGTTTCATCTGTACTTTGATACCGGCTTCCTCAACCGCATCACGCGACCAGGTTTCGATGGCATCGGAGCGATCGAGCCCGACATCAAGCGAACGGCGAATATAGCGCTGGGTCGCCGAACCAAAGCTGGCAAATTCCTTCATTTCCGAAAGCGTCAAGGCTCCTGGTACTGACTGCGTTGCTCTGGTCATCGTAACTCCTACTCTGGAACAGTGTCTGTCCCCACGCGAGTCACTTGACCAAAACATGGTTAGGATTTGATTAATCATAACGCAGATGCGGCGTTTTTTGTTTCCAACCAGTTCAAATATTTTGAAAATTACATGTTTGCAGCCGAAAGTTTCGACCAACGGCAACCCTGTTTCGACCGGACACGATTCCGATAGAGACAATTGATACCATTTTATCCTAAGCTCCAATGTAATAAGAAATTAGGCGCTTAATGAGAAAATTCGACATCGGAAATCACAAACCATCTGTGGGGCAGCAGGTTGCTATCCTGTCGATCCTTGGTTTTTGGTTGTTTTACGTAATCATCATCACCTTGCGAGCGGCGGTTAGTGACTGGCCGGCTCAGGAAGAACTGGCCATCCGCCGGGTAGTTGTTACGCTGTTCGGCATCGTCATTACCTATATGCTCTACCGGTTACTCAGACTTTTTGAGGATAAGGCGCTTTCAACCCGGATCATCACCGCTTTTGCCGGGGCTATTCCCTGCGCCATCGCGATTGCTGCTTTCAACTATTATATGTTCAATATCTATGATCCGCAAAGCCTGTTTGACGAAGCGCATGTGGAAAAAATGCGCCAATTTGTCGAAGAAGAAAATTATGCAATGAAAGCTCTTGTTGAAGACAGCATTTCGCGGTTCTTCTTCATGATCAGCTGGGCCTCGCTCTACCTGACGCTTAGCTATGCCAGCGAAGTTCGCACCGTCGAGCGCAAGGCCGCACGCTTTGCGCAAGCTGCACAGGATGCCGAGCTGCGCAGCCTGCGCTATCAGGTCAACCCGCATTTCCTGTTTAACACGCTCAACAGCCTCAGCACTCTGGTGATGCGCAGCCAGCCGGAAGAGGCAGAGGAGATGATCCTTAACCTGTCAAAATTTTACCGCACCAGTCTGTCCGGTGATCCTTTGGAAGATGTTGCGCTATCCGAGGAAGTGCATCTGCAAAATCTCTATCTGGATATTGAAGCGGTACGCTTTCCCAAGCGGCTCAAGACCGAAACAGATATACCCGACGAGTTGATGGATGTGTTGGTGCCGGGGCTTATTCTGCAACCGCTAGTGGAAAATGCAATTAAGCATGGCGTTGCCCATAGCAAACGCCCCGTGACAATCAGTATCAGCGCACGAACGGCGGGCGATTTTCTGAAGCTCACCGTTGCTGATGATGGCGATGCGCAACCGCAGAACAAATCCAGTGCGCATAATAATGGTATTGGCCTGGCCAATGTGCGCGACCGGCTGGAGACTAGATTTGGCTCGCAGGCCAAGCTAAGAACATCCCACCCTGAAACTGGCGGGTTCATCGCGGAACTGACTATGCCCCTCTTAGCGGATATCTGACAATGGCTGACGAAACAGCAACAGGTCCAGCACAGCTCAAGACGTTGATCGTCGATGACGAACCGCTGGCGATTGAACGCCTACAGCTATTATGCGCCAGACAGGAACATATTAACCTGGTCGGCACCGCAAGCGATGGCGAAGCCGCGATACGCCTGACCGAGCAGCTTGAACCAGATCTTCTGCTGCTCGATATTGCAATGCCCGGGATGACCGGGCTCGAAGTCGCGAAAAATCTGACTGGCCTAAAGAAAGCGCCGGCAATTATTTTCGTGACGGCATTCGACAAGTTTGCAGTGGAAGCTTTTGGCGTTGCCGCCATTGATTATGTCCTGAAGCCGGTTGAAACAGCGCGGCTGACGCTCGCTATCTCCCGCGTGCTGGAACGCAAGACGGATCAACTACAGGCTCCTGCTGAAGAATCGCCCTGGGCCGAAGAATTCTGGGTGCCTTATAAATCAGAACTGCGCCGGATTGCCGCATCGGAAATCAATCGGATCGAGGCTGAGCGTGACTATATGCGATTGCACGTCGGCGGCGAGCAGGGCGGCACCAGCTATTTGCTGCACCAGACAATTACCGGTCTGGAAGGACGGCTCAACCCGGAGAAATTTATCCGCCTGCACCGCTCTCATCTGGTTCGGCGCGATTGGATCAGCGGCCTGCGCCATGATGGCGGTGGTATCTGGATTGCCTGTCTGAAATGCGGCACGGAAATTCGCATCGGCCGGACGCATTTGGCCGAAGCCAAGAAGCTGGCTGGGCGATAAGTCCGTTTCCCTGCACTCATTCTCTGACGCTACCCCTTGATATATGATAGATAAAAATAAACCCCGGTGTAAGGGCACCGGGGTTGGTAGGTAGTTTGGCCAAATAGGGGCCGCTTAATTGGGGTTCGCGGCTCTTGGGTTACTTTACGTGATGGCTATTAATTGCCGCCGATTACCACTGTGCTGGTGCCGAGCGTTCCTGCCTCTGCTCTGGCGATCAGCTGCACCTTGGCCCGTTTGGCTGACATTTTGGCTTCCTGAACACATCCTTTGTGATCAGCCATATCTCTCAGGCTTTTGCTGTTATATCCGCCGCATACTTGACGCACGGCTCCCTTAATACGGCCGTCCAGTGTTTCCTGACCATCAGCGCTGGTCAGATCCAGATCGGCATAGCTGACTTCGACTGTCCGCGTGATGCGGCTCTGGGCACTCGCGCTGGCGGCAAAACCGGTTACAGTTACGGCGATGGCTGCAGCGGCACATAGGCCTTTGCTCAAAATAGAATTTTTCATAGGTACACTCCTCACTCATATTTCAGGGAAGCGCTGGCATTGGGGGGACCAGACTACCCTTTGGGGTTATGAGTGCGGGAGCAGATGTTTCGACCAGCTCGGGGAAGAGCTTTTGACTTATGCTGCTGCTCCCGCCTCGCATTCTTAGATACGGGAAGGCGGTGCGGCGAGCATCTCAAAGTCGATAAACAGCCATTTGGCTCGTCGAACAGCAAAAAGCTTCGACCAACGACATCGGGGCGTCGATCAAAGTAAAACTATGTAACTTTTGTTACTATTCAGATAGTTACAGATTCAACCGAATCAGGGTGTATTATGAGCCTAAATCGGCTCGATTCGATCAATTCGGCCCGAATTCTATATTAGCCCCGAAAGCGGGCTCGATGGATCAGCATACATCCTGCGCCCCATCCGGCCGGATAGATAGGCTTCCCGCCCGGCCTCCACGGCCAGCTTCATGGCACGCGCCATCCGCACGGGCTCCTTGGCCTCGGCAATGGCCGTGTTCATCAGCACACCGTCACAGCCCAGCTCCATCGCGACGGCGGCATCACTCGCCGTACCAACACCGGCATCGACCAGCACAGGAACGCTGGCGCCCTCGACAATCAAACGGATCGTTACGCGGTTTTGAATGCCCAGCCCGGAGCCTATCGGCGCGCCCAAGGGCATGATCGCGACTGCACCAGCATCTTCCAGTTGTTTCGCAGCAATCGGATCGTCGACGCAATAGACCATTGGCTTAAAGCCTTCCTTGGCAAGTATTTCCGTCGCTTCCAAAGTTTCGCGCATATTAGGATAAAGCGTTTTCGCTTCACCAAGCACTTCGAGCTTTACCAAGTCCCAACCACCCGCTTCGCGCGCCAGCCGTAAGGTACGGATCGCGTCATCGGCATTAAAGCAGCCTGCCGTGTTGGGCAGATAAGTGACCTTCTTGGGATCAATAAAATCTGTCAGCATCGGCTGGTTGCGGTCCATCACATTCACCCGCCGCACCGCCACGGTAACAATCTCCGCACCCGCCGCCTCAACCGCAGCGGCATTTTCTTCAAAGTCCTTATATTTGCCGGTTCCGACAATCAGGCGCGATTTGAAATTTTGACCGGCAACGCTCCAGCCGTCATTGGCTTTGACATCGCCTGCATGATCGCCGCCGCCAACGAAGTGGACTATCTCCAGTTGATCGCCGTCTTCGACCATGACATCGCCCAATGTCGAACGGGTCACAATTTCACGGTTGCGCTCCACCGCGACCTTCTCTGGCTCCAGATCCAGCGACCGCACCAGATCCGCCACAGTCATCCCGCTTGCGATACTTCTGTTGTCGCCGTTTAGTTGGATTGAAATTTCCGACATTACCAATGTTTCCATTTGTTTGATCTCGCTTTTCGGAATCGAGCCCTATAAAGAGGCCATATAAACAGCTAAGCAGTGCCGCAACCAAAAGCGCGATATGGGGGACATTATATTGCCAAAAAATGTAAGCACGGGAAAGAGCACCAACAAGACCATCTTTGTCCTGAACGGTCCCAACCTCAATCTGCTGGGGATGCGGGAACCGGAAATTTATGGTTCCGATACGCTCGATGATATTGCCGGGCGGCTAGAGGATCAATCCCATCAGCTTGGTCTGGAAGTCGATATTCGTCAGAGCAATCATGAAGGTCATCTGGTTGATTGGCTGCATGAAGCCGCAGCGGATGCAGCGCAGGCGGTGATCCTGAATGCCGGCGCGCTGACCCACACATCCATTGCGCTGCACGACGCGGTTAAGGCGATAGATGTACCGGTCATTGAGGTGCATTTGTCTAATCCGGCGGCGCGGGAAGAATTTCGGCATAAGAGTTTGATTGCACCGGTTGCAAAAGGAACTATTTGCGGCTTTGGTGCATTGGGCTATCAGTTGGCGCTCGACGCCGCGTCAAAATTTTAGGCATAGTTTTAATTTCAAAATGGGAACCAGAAATGGCCGCAAAAAAAGACAGTAATGGCAGCATGAATGTGGACCTCGACGTGGTCCGGGAGCTTGCCGGAATATTGGATGGCGCTGGCCTCAGCGAAATTGAAGTGGAAGATGGTGACCGGAAAATCCGTGTGACCCGCGGTGGCGGCGGAGCCCCTGCTCCGGTTCATGCTGTGGCTGCTCCGGCTGCGATGCCAACTCCTGCGGCAGCGCCGGCTGCCGAAGCAGCACCAGCTGCCGCCGCCCCTGCCGATGATCATGCAGGCGCACAAAAATCGCCGATGGTCGGCACCGCCTATTTGGCACCTGATCCGGATGCTGCCAATTTTGTCAGCGTCGGTGACAAGGTCGCGGAGGGTGACACTTTGCTGATCGTGGAAGCGATGAAAGTGATGAACCCGATTGCTGCGGAAAGCGCCGGCACGGTCAAAGCGATATTGGTCGAAAACGGTCAACCGGTCGAATTTGACCAGCCGCTCGTCGTGATTGCGTAGATGAGACGCGGCGCATGACCATCAACAAAATCCTGATCGCCAATCGCGGCGAAATCGCGCTTCGTATCTTGCGTGCCGCCCGGGAGCTCGGCATCGAAACGGTGGCCGTACACAGCACCGCCGATGAAGACGCCATGCATGTCCGGCTGGCCCATGAAGCTATCTGCATCGGACCGCCATCTGCCACCGACAGCTATCTCAGCATACCGGCGATCATTTCCGCAGCGGAGATTAGCGGCGCGGATGCGATCCACCCCGGCTATGGCTTCCTGTCCGAAAACGCGCATTTCGCCGAAGTGGTTGAAGCGCATGACATAAAATGGATCGGCCCCAAGCCGGAACATATCAAGGTCATGGGCGACAAGGTTGCGGCCAAAAAGACAGCGGGTGATCTCGGCATTCCGCTGGTTCCCGGTTCCGATGGCGCGGTGAGTGACATAGATGTGGCCAAGCAGGTAGCGGCTGAGGTCGGCTATCCGGTAATCATCAAGGCCGCATCAGGCGGCGGCGGACGCGGCATGAAGGTCGTCAATGACGAGGCCGAGCTGGAAACCCAGATGCAACAGGCCGGTACCGAAGCCAAAGCGGCCTTTGGTGACGCGACAGTTTATATTGAAAAATATCTTGGGGATCCGCGGCATATTGAATTTCAGGTCTTTGGCGACGGCCGCGGCAATGCCATTCATCTCGGCGAGCGCGACTGTTCCTTGCAACGCCGCCATCAGAAAGTGCTCGAGGAAGCACCGTCACCGGTGATCAGTGAAGAACAACGCGAAGAAATGGGCAAGGTCTGTGTGGATGCCATGAAGGGCATGGGCTATCGCGGCGCGGGCACGATTGAGTTTCTCTACGAAAATGGCGAGTTTTACTTCATCGAGATGAATACACGCCTGCAAGTTGAACATCCCGTGACCGAAATGATCACCGGCTTTGACCTGGTCCGGGAACAGATCCGCATTGCCGATGGTCGTGATCTTTCCGTTAAACAGGAAGAGCTTGAATTTAACGGTCATGCCATTGAATGCCGGATCAATGCCGAAAATCCGAAAACCTTTGCACCCTCCCCCGGAAAGGTGACCAGCTATCATGCCCCCGGCGGTATGCACGTCCGCGTCGACAGCGGGCTTTACGCCGGATATTCGATCCCGCCTTATTATGACAGCATGATTGCCAAGCTGATCGTCTATGGCCGGACGCGGGATGGCTGCATGATGCGACTCGCCCGCGCGCTGGATGAATTTGTCGTCGAAGGTGTGGAAACCACAATCCCGCTACATCAGAAGCTGGTTTATGATGAAGGCTTTCAGTCCGGCGAATATACGATCAAATGGCTCGAAGAATGGCTGGAGAAAGATGACGACGCCTAGTTTTGCGTCGTGAAAGGCCATTTTTTGTTCAGATAAGTCGATTATTTCCTGAACATTACGACGAAGTTCAGCTATCTGACAGGGTTAACAGGCTATGACTTGTTTCATAAATGCGGCAAGCAGAGTCGCATAGTGAGGAGTAGCCTATGCGACTATTTTTTGTAACCGGCCTAATGGCAGCCACCATGTTGACGCCTGCGACGGCCTCCGCCGCCGATCTTGCCACCAACTTGAATCAGAACACGCGCGGCGTTGCTCCGATAGTCATTGACAATGGTCTATCCGGCAATACCGCTTTTCAGCGTGATGGTCGCGGGGAGCGCCGCGCCAATCGTGGGGAACGCCGCGGAAATCGCGAGACCAGAAGGGCCAATCGCGGCAATCGGGAAGCGCGCAGAGCAAATCGCGGCAATCGCGATGCCCGCCGGGCCGCCCGCGCCGAAAATCGCAACAATCGCGGACGCGCTAACATATTGACCGATGGCGACCGCGCCGAAATGCGGCAGCAGCGCCGGACCAATCGCCAGCGTAATGGCAATGTGGATCGTGGTTTTTCCAACAGCCGCGCTGATGTCGGTCGTGCAAATCGCCAGGCACGGCGGGATAGGGACAGCCGTGCAGAACGGCGCGCCATCCGCCGTGGTGATAGAAACAGAGACGGCCGCGTAGACCGCCGCTTTGATCGCAATCGTGACGGGCGTATTGATCGCCGCTTTGACCGGAACAATAACGGCCGCGTCGATCGCAGGGTTGACCGCAATCGCGATGGCCGGATTGATCGCCGCTTCCGCGAAAACCGCCGCGCCGCCGCGCGAGGTGATCGGAACAGGGACGGCCGTGTGGACCGCCGCTGGGACCGCAACCGTGACGGCCGGATAGACCGCCGCTTCGATCGCAACAATAACGGCCGCGTCGACCGGCGCTGGGACCGCAATCGCGATGGCCGGATAGACCGTCGCTACCGGGATGGTCGCCGCTATGGTTATCGCGAAGGCCGCCGTGACTATCGCCGGGGTTACCGTGATGCACGGCGTGACTATCGCAAATGGAGCCGCAGCTGGCGCAACGACCGGCGCTATGACTGGAAGCGGTACCGGAAATATAACCGCCACTATTATCGCCCCGGCCGCTATTACTCGCCCTACCGGGATCATAGATATCGGCGATGGAATATCGGGATCTATCTGGGATCAGCCTTCTACGGATCGCGTTACTGGATAAACGATCCCTGGCGCTACCGCCTGCCACCGGCTTATGGAGGCTATCGCTGGATCCGTTATTATGATGATGTACTCTTGATCGATACATATGACGGCCGGGTGGTCGATGTGATCTACGACTTTTTCTGGTAAGTCACACAGTAAAAACCGGTTTTCCTCAGCCAGGGCCTGCAATCAGCAATGATTGCAGGCCTTGTCTTATATTTCCCTTGAAACCGCCCGCCGCTCGTCGCACACAGGGCTAAATAATATAGGGGACGATCGAGATATGATCCGGCATTTGATTGCGACTATGGCACTGTGCATTGCCGCTCCGGTTTTGGCTGCAGACGAGCAAGCCATGGATCCGGTTACCATCATCAAAGTCGGAAATTTGATCGCTGATCCGGGCAAGGGTGCTTCGGGCCCAGCGACCATCACCGTCGTTGGCGGGAAGATTATTGATGTAAGTGACGGTAACACCGCGCCATCTGCACCTGAAGAACATGTCACTATAATCGATATGTCCAACAAGACGGTGATGCCCGGCATGATCGATCTGCACGTGCACCTGACTGGTGACCCCGGCGGTGATTTTTGGAAACGGGCCACCGAACCGACCGAATGGGGTGTCGTTGTTGGTGCCAAAAACGCGCTGCTGACTGCAAAGGCCGGCTTTACCACTGTGCGCGAGGCGGGCTCTTCACAATATTCCGCTTTCTCGCTGCGCAAGGGAACGGCACAGGGCCTCATTCCCGGACCACGCATCATTGCTGCCGGTCCCGCGCTGGCGATTGTTGGCGGCCATGGAGATACAACCGGCTTCACAGAAGAGATTAATGATACATTGGCAAGCGGCTATAGCTGCACCGGCGCCGTCGAATGTGCGGAGAAGGTCCGCAAAGCCTCCCGCGCAGGCTCTGATATCATCAAGATTACCGCGACCGGCGGGGTATTGTCCCAACAGGGCCGGGGCCTCGAAGCGCATTTTACTAACTCAGAAATGGAAGCCATTGCGGACACCGCCCATTCGCTGGGATTGAAAGTCATGGCCCATGCCCATGGCGCACGCGGTATTGAAGCAGCGGCACGCGCTGGCATTGACACGATTGACCATGGCACTTTTGCCGATGAACCAGCACTCAAGGCGATGAAGGCCAATGGCACTGCGCTCGTCCCCACATTAATGGCCTTTCAGGGCGTCAGCGAAGGCCTCGGCAAGGGCGTTTATACACCAATCGTGGAGAATAAAATCCGCGAGACGCTAGGCCGTGTTGGCAAGGCCGTGGCCATGGCAAAAGAAATGGGTGTGCCGGTTGCATTCGGCACCGATGCCGGCGTGTTTGACCATGGCCGCAATGCAGAAGAATTTGCGCTGATGGTACGCCATGGCCTGACCCCGCGGGAAGCGGTTATAAGTGCAACTACCCTGGCTGCCGAAGTGCTGGGTATGGAAGGACAAATCGGTCGTATTGCCGATGGCTATTCGGCGGATCTGATCGCTTTTGATGGTAATCCGCTGGAGGATGTGACCGTGCTCGAAGACATTGACTGGGTCATGGTGCGCGGACGAATTATTGACTGACAGATATCATGACAAAGCCAATCCTCAAAACAAAGGCAACCAAATATAACAGCCCCAAACGCATGGTTGAGCTGAGCCAGCGGGTTACGGACAAGTTAAATGCCCATCCCCAGGTACAATGGCTGGAAAGCCCGCATGCACAGCTTTTTGTGCATCAGAATTTCCTGTCCGATGCCGATTGCGCCTTGTTGATAGACATGATTGAGGCCGACTCGACACCATCGGACCTTTATGAAACGATCAAGACGGAAGGCTTTCGAACCAGCTATAGCTGCAACGTCAAGATTGACGATCCGGATATCCAGCGGATCGAAAAGTCCATTTGTGATCTTATGGGATTGGACAATGATCACAGCGAAGTGCTGCAGGGCCAGCGCTATCTAGTGGGTCAGCAGTTTAAAAACCATCATGACTATTTTCACGAGACCGAAGAATATTGGAAGAAAGAGGAAACCAATGGCGGACAGCGCAGCTGGACGGCCATGGTCTATCTCAACGAACCAGAAGAAGGCGGCGCAACGGCTTTCCCGCAGCTCCAATATCAAGTGGAACCGCGTAAAGGCATGCTGCTGATGTGGAACAATATGGGGCCGGATGGCCGGCCCAATCTCAACACGCTGCATGCCGGAACACCCGTTGTCAAAGGCACCAAATATATCATCACCAAATGGTTCCGCCTCAATCGCTGGCATGGACGATCGTTCCAATAAAGTAGTGGAATAGGCATTGCTTTGACGCCGCTGGACAACAAGCGACGTCTCATCACTGACCAACGACACATGCCCTTCGACGAACGACATTGGCAATCGTTGCAGGTGAAACCAAGGCGTGTTAGCCATGCATAACAGCTTTTAAAACTAGGGAAACATCATGATCAACAAGACTCTTACCTTGCTCGCTGGCGCCAGCTTGCTGACCACGGCTTCGGTCGCAAATGCCCATAGCCTGTTTGCAACCAACGCGGCGTCTGTCCAAGAAGGAACCGAGAAGGCACCCGAAAATGAGGGCGAGAAGCTCAAGGCCCTGTTCGCAAAAAGCGATGAAGACAGTTTGAAACGCAATCCGATTGGCGCGCTATTCCGCGGTGACGAGCGCTATGCCGACCGTCTGGGTGACTATATTAGCGATGAGTATTTCGCCACTGAACTGGCTGCTGAAGAAAGCGAGCTGGCCGCATTAATGGCCATTGATCGCACCAAACTCAGCGTGACCGACAAGATTGCCTATGATGTGTTCATGCGGGACAAGAAACAGTCGATCAAGGGCATGTCCAAAGAGATTATGGACCTCAGCGTTGTGCGCCCGCTCAATCACTTTAGCGGCTTTCACACCTTTTACCCAACCTTTGCGTCCGGCAAAGGCGCAGCTCCGTTTAAGACGGTCAAAAATTACGAAGATAATCTGAAACGTCATGGAGAGTTTATCACACTGATTGACCGTTCGGTGGGCCGGTTCCGTCAGGGCATGGACAGCGGCGTGGTTGAAACCAAGCTGACCGTCGGCAATGTGATCGAACAGCTTGCCACCCAAATCGGGTTGGGCCTTGATGGTAGCCCGTTCATGGCGCCCACCAAAGCTTTCCCTGAAGACTTTAGTGAAGCAGACAAAACTCGTCTCACCGCAGAATATGAAGCGATGACGAAAAAGATTTTCGCCTCCTATCAAACGATGCATGACTTCCTGAAAAACGAATATCTGCCCGTAGCCCGCGAAGGCGTTGGCTTGTCCTACATGAAGGGCGGCGATGTGATGTACAAGCATCTCATCGAGGGCACGACAACCTTGCCGCTGGAAGCTGACTATATACACAAGCTTGGCGTCAGCGAAGTCGCCCGGATCAAAACCGAGATGGAAGCGATTAAGGATGAAGTGGGCTTCAAGGGCACGTTGTCCGAATTCTTCACCCATTTGCGCACAGACCCCAAATTCCATCCGGAATCCCGTGAGGCGCTGACACAGGGCTATTATGACCTCGGCAAAGAAGTCGACAAAGTTATTGCGACTCAGTTCAAGGTTTTGCCAAAGTCACCTCTGGAAATTCGTCCCTATGATGAATCGATTGAAAAATTTCAGGCTGGCGGCTCTTACCAGAGCGGAACCCCTGACGGTTCGCGACCAGGCGTCTTCTATTTCAACGCCTATGACCTGCCATCACGCAATACGTCCGGCATGACGACGCTTTATCTGCATGAAGGCGCACCAGGTCATCATTTCCAAATCTCCTTGGCACAGGAAAATGAAGACCTGCCCAATTTCATGCGCTTTGGCGGCAACACCGCCTTTGTTGAAGGCTGGGCACTCTATTCCGAAAAACTGGGTTTCCCAATGGGCATGTTCGACGACCCCTATCAGCGTTTCGGCCACCTCGATGACGAGATGCTCCGCGCGATGCGGCTTGTCGTTGACACCGGTCTGCACAGCAAGCAATGGACGCGCGAACAAGCCATCCAATATATGCTGGATAACAGCAGCATGGGCGAGACCGATGCCACAGCCGAAGTCGAGCGCTATATCGCGATCCCTTCTCAGGCATTGGCCTATAAAATCGGTGCATTGACCATCCAGCGGCTGAAGAAAAAGGCGCAGGATAGCCTGGGTGAAAAATTTGATCCGCGCGAATTCCATGATCAAGTGCTGAACACTGGTGCCTTGCCGATGACGGTGCTGGAGAAGAAGATTGACGACTGGATCGCCACGCAGAGCTAAGGGTTCGCTTAGCCCTCAGTCTTAAAAAGTTTAGGCGCTCGACAGCATTTTACTGGCTGCCGAGCGCCTTTTTGATTCTGGTAATCATTATTGAATCGGTGGTTTACCCGTCAATCCGATCCCATTGGCGACTTCATCGGCATGCTCGGCGGTCGCGAGAAAATTGTTCATCGCGGCATAATATTGCGGCATGTGGTGGGCGAGAAGCGTGCCAATATGAGCGCCGTTAACCTGCGTGTTGGCGCATAGTTCAGCAAGAACGGCCACCCAAGTTGTGACGATCGCTCCCGCGGCAGCAAGGCGCTGCGTCGTGATCTCGGTAATCTCCTTGTTGAAATCGGCACAGGCATCAATGACAACATAAACTTCATAGCCTTCCCGCAGCGCGGAAATCGCAGGGAATGCCGCGCATACTTCAGTTGCAAGACCAGAAATGACCAGCTTTTTGCGTCCGGTCGCCTCTACCGCTTTCCGTGAAGTTTCGTCATTCCAGAAATTCACAAAGGGTCGATCGATAATATCGACATCCGGAAACACTTCAACCAGCTCCGGCATCGTTGGGCCGTTGGGGCCAAGCGGCCAACTTGTTCCCATGATAACCGGGATATCAAATGCCTTGGCCGTCTTCGCTTGGCCAAGAATATTATTCTTGAGCTGCAGCGGTTCCATTGAGGTGAGAAACTGAAACAGGCCGACTTGATGATCAATCATGAGAAAGGCACAATTGTCGGGGGTGAGTTCGGAAGTTGGAAGAGTCATTTTGAATATTCTCCATTTCGTGATTTGATCAACACTGGTTATCGGTCACTAAAGCCCTATATCCACTGGGTAATATTGACCCTCAGACGGCGGGAAATCCATGAACAGATTTAGATCGCAGCATTGTTGAAACCGGTATGATCATCGCGGAAATCATCGACGCCCAGGTGCTGATCGCGCTTGAGCGGCACTTGAACTTCAAGGCGGCAGCAGCATCATTACATATGCCTGCAGCATCCTTCAGTCGGCGCTTGCAGAAGATGGAGGAAAGAGCAGGTGTAAAGCTTTTCACTCGGAGCAGCCGGTCAGTGAATACAACCGACGCCGTTCTTGCGATTCTAGACCATGCCCAGCGGATGGTCGAGGAAGCAGAGAGCGTGGAAACAATTCTGGCACGCACATCGGAAAGGGTGGCCGGAGACTTGAAAGTTACTGCTCCGACAATCTTGGGTCAGGCTTTGCTGGCTCCTGCCATCGGATCATTTCTTCTGGCCTATCCCGAGGTCAATCTCAGCATCGACTTATCTGATAGAGCGGTGGATTTCATTGCCGAAGGATATGATGTCGGCCTGCGCGTTGGCCCCTCACAGGACGAAAGCCTGATCTCCAAAAATGTCGGCATGGTAACAGCGAGCCTTTATGCTTCAGATGACACGCTGCGCAGTCTGGGACCGATAGAAGATATCTACGCGCTTTGCGACAAGCCCTTGGCGCTTCTCCATCATGGCATGCGCAGCGCGCCATCGCTGATCCTCTCCGACCAAGCAGGCGAAAATCACACAATCGATCTTAAGCCGCGATTAATCGCAATGAATCCATGGCTGCTAATGGCTGTAGCGAGGTCTGAAACGATGATCGCGGTTCTGCCGGACATATTGGTGGACCGGTCAGCAGATCCCTCCCCTCTTCAACGGATTTTACCAGACTATTATGCGCGGTCCGTTGCCGTTTCCATAACATTCCCATCTCGCAAGCTGATCGCACCCCATGTGCGCGCCTTCATAGATTTCATGAGCGAAGAGCTGTCTGGCCTGGGGCACTGATACTCTTAACAATTCGACTCAATTAGCCTTCAAACAAAAGTCCTTGTTGCTCCGTTAATCAACTCTGATTACAATATTATCTAGTATAGGGGCAGTTTTATATGTTACGATTTCTTAGTTTAATTTGTTTTTCCTTAGCATTGCTGGCGCCAGCTCAAGCCGCCTGGCACGAAGCGAGCAGCGATCATTTTTTGATCTATTCGAATCAAAAAGAAAAGGATGTCAGGACCTTTGCCGAAAGGCTGGAGCGCTATCACGACTCCATGCGATTTCTATTTAATCGTCCGGCAACCAAACCAAGCCCGTCCAATCGGGTTACCATCTATGTGGTTAAAAATCTCGGCGACGTTCGCGATCTGTACGGCGGCGAAAATAAATTTGTTGCCGGTTTCTACATCCCGCGTGCGGGCGGCTCTATGGCGATTGTCGCAAAGGTAAAAAGCTCTCGCAGAGAAATGTCGCAATCTGAGCTTATCTTGCTGCACGAATATGCGCATCACTTCTTGATTGGATCTGCAGCCCGTGCCTATCCACGTTGGCTTTCCGAGGGTTTTGCAGAATTTTATGGAACGGCAAAATTCGGAAGCGATGGAAGCGTAAGTCTGGGCCTGCCGTCTAAAGGGCGCGCTTATGAACTGGCGCTTGCAAAAACGGTTCCTATTACGCTCCTATTGGACACCAAGGCTTATGCAGCAGACAAGTCGAAACGCTATGACTCCTTCTACGGCCAAAGCTGGGCGCTTTATCATATGCTGCATTTCTCGGAGGAGCGAAAAGGCCAATTGCCCAACTATTTGAGGCAGCTGGCTAAAGGTGCTGAAGAGATCGATGCCGCCAAAGCCGCCTTTGGCGATCTCAAAGAGCTGAATAGCGATCTCAATCGCTATCTGCGCCAACGCAAGATAACAACCTATCGCATACCGCCTGAATATTTGAATGTCGGTTCAATCAATATGCGTCGATTGCGTGCTGGCGAAGCCGCAATGATGCCAGTTCTGATCCAGTCCAAACGCGGGGTAACAGAAGAACAAGCAGCCGAATTACTACTGGACGCGCGGAAGATTGCTGGCGCACATCCAACGGATCCCGCAGTACTCGCAGCGTTGGCAGAAGCAGAATATGATGCTGGAAACGACGCAGAGGCTATCGCCGCGGCAGAAGGGGCTCTGGCGATTAATCCCAACGAGACCAATGCCTATATTCAAAAAGGCTATGCGCTCGCGCGGATGGCACCTGACGCTGAAAATGAGGCCGCCGCTTGGAAAAAAATGCGCCGCCAATTCGTGAAGCTCAACAAAATAGAAAATGACCACCCCATTCCGCTGATCCAGTTTTATCGTAGCTATCGAGAGCAAGGCATCAATCCGCCGGTTATAGCCGTCGATGGTCTGGCACGAGCATTGGAATTGGCACCCTATGACAACGGCTTGCGCTGGATGATGGCCAATGAATTCATGGAACAGAAAAAATATGATTGGGCGGCACATACGCTAGGCCCGCTGGCTTATAGTCCCCACGTTTCGGAGTTTACGGATAATGCGCTGGCCATGCTGAAAGAAGCTGAAGCTAAGGCTCTTGAAGCAAAAAATGAAAAGGAAGCAGCAGTGGGTTCGTGATCTAAATCTGTTTTAACTCCTCAGTTTATCAAGAAACACCCGGATACGGTTTAGCGGCGGCAGTAAAGCTTCCCATTCGGTTTCGGCAAAATTCTGCCTGAAAATTTGAGCGATAGGTACCAGTGCTGCCACCGCGTCATTTCTGCACTGCGTGCCAGATGCAGTCACGGCAACCCGCCTTATCCGGCGATCATTTGGGTCATGGATCAGTTCAACCAAGCCCTTGTCTTCCAGCTTGCGCACTGTCGATGACATAGTTGGCTGAGCCACCTGCATCGCGCTGGCCAGTTCGCTGATAGTTTCCTGCACGTCCAAGCGCAAAAGATGGTTGAGCACCGAAAATTGCGCCACCGTCATGCCCTTGGGCAAATGGGACTGAAACAGGTTATCGGCTAACTGATTAATGATGCCGATTTCGGTCATCACCGCAAATTCAATCGGGTCACCTTCCAATCCTGCGGACTTCGCTTTTATATCATCGGCCATAATTCCCCCTAAACGTTCAGGAGGAGCGTTTCCACCGGCCATCTGGGTGATGGCTCTGGTGCAGCAGCATAGCCGAGGCGGAAAAAGCCCTGAACTCTGGCCGGTGCGGCTACTGCCAGATAGTCGTGATATTGATCATAAAGATCGGCCATTTCGGGAAATTCCTGCAAAATCTGGCTGACCGGATGCATGGCCAGACCCAAGGCGGTGGCGGCCTGATTAACTCTTACCCAGGCGGCGCCTGACTGCAATTGTGTTGTCCTGCTGTTATCCGGCGAGATCAACCAGCCAAAGCTGCTCGTACTGTCCAGCATCTCCTTATACATGGAGATACCGGATTCATAAGCAGTCGACCCCTTTGTTGCTAGCTCTTCGCGCGACACGATACCGCCCAGTCGCAACGCTTCCATCATCGGTCCGCTTATATCAATACCGTCCGGGTTCGCATTGACCTCGGCCGCCCCGATCCGCATCAAGTCAACGCTCTCTTTCTGGGTGCGCGCCACATCATATTCCACCGACCACGCTTTCCAGTTCAGCTCTTTCAGCTTTTCAACTTGCTCGACATCGCTGGTCGTGATCAGCGATGGCGTCAATTCCGCTTGGCCGGCAAAAGCCATCGACTGGAGTTTGGCAAATATCGCGTCATCAACACTGCGCGGGGCGAAGGCTTCTTTGGTGCTGCGCCTATTCAATATCGTGCTGAATAGCGGATCGCGTGCAACCGATGGATCCTGAACCAACTTTATCGATGCAATCGGACGGCTATCGAGCACCGGTTCAGGCTCACCTTCCGGGAAGGGTGAAATTTCAGCGCGATAGCCTTTTTCAGCCGCCGCCTGCCGGAATAATTCCAAAAAAGCGCCAAACCCAATGGTAATCTGACGATTGGGCGGGTCGGTATGCGGCAGGCGTTTGTCCAGATCGCAATAGACGATGAAACCATCATCGCCCTCCAGTCGCACCTGCCATGGCTGACGATTATGCGGATTGGGAGCCAATATGGCATAGGCCAGCGCATCAAGTCGTGGATCACCAAAACCTTTTGCAGCCTGTTTCCAGGGCTGCTGTGCCTTGGCGATGGAGCGTGTTCCGACATAAGCGCCGAAACCTCCTCCAAGCAGCAGTAACGACGCGCCACCGGTCACTAAAATCTGTCTGCGCGAAACCATATTCGAACCTCCATACTTATCTATTTAATAGGTATCTATGTATTTTTTAAACCAATGTCAAATCAGCAGCTCATGAAATTATGCGCATATCTTGCTGGGGAAATTACCCAGTTCCCCGAAATTATGATTCAATTCGTCTGGCGTTAAGGGCAGTACAACCGTCTTGACTATCATCTCGGTGTCAAAAATCTGTAAGGGACCAATGTCGTTCAAGACCAGCTTGGAACTGGCTTTGCGCCCTGTCCAAACGGCTCTGAATGATCTGAAAAGTCGAAGGAGTGGTAACCGGTTGTTAACACTTTTTTAACTTTTTCGTTTAATAAAGGTTAACGCAATCAAAGCGAGTGGGGCATACTTAATTTGATCTGGTCTGCGATAGAAAATGACTTCTGCTTACTCCCCCGAAGCGAACTTATCCGAGACAGAACGCTATGTTCTCGGATCGCTCAACCAAGCCTGGCCATCGGCTTCAACCATGACTCCAGATGTCATCGAGTCAGAGGATAATGGCCGCAATCCAGCGCTTTTCGTGGATACTGTCCAAACGTTAAGCGACAATGGCATGATCCTTTATGAAGCGTTCCTGACAGGTGCAGCGTCCGGCCCTCGTTTTCTTGACACGATGATCACTGCGCGCGGCAAGGCGGCTTTGCAATCGACTGATATCGACGCCTGAACGTAACCAGGTGGCCAAATTGGCTCTCTTTAAAAGTTAACGAATATATTAACGTCTAAGCGTGAATAACCGCAGAGGCGATGGCTGTAATATGTTTCAATGTCCCCAGCTCCTGATCGCTGAGGTCTCTGGCTTCATCGCCAGCGCAGGCGACCATGCCGATTGTCGAGCCGTCACCGTTTCTCAGTGGAACCGACGCATATAATCCGAGATGCTGTGTCATTGCAGTACGCGGGCTGCCCAATTGTGCGATATCAATATTGGGATTCCGGGCTGCCCAGTCCTCATCGCAAGCCACAGTTGTGTGCCTCACCGGACCGGCCGTACCCTGTCCATCTTCGCCATCAGAATCATATAATGTAATCGTCGCCACTGGTGTCGAGAGCAATCTCGCCGCCAGATTTGCTAACAATTCCAAGTCCTTTTCAACTGAAATAACTCTGCTCATACCCGATTTAGAACCTTTTATCTCAGCGTGCTTTACCCACGAACCTTAAAGATTTGATTAACCATAGATGAACACGCTTTACCCAGATTCTCCTCACACTCCAAATGCCTCTATGTAACATGCTGTAAAGCAGCTGAAAGATAAAGCATTTTTGTAAGAAAGTTTCATTCCCGATAACGCACGTTTATGTGAACCTTATGACAAATCCCCTATTTCGTTCATCTTTAGCGATTCTCGATTCGCTAATTTCTTTCGATACAACCTCACGCAACAGCAATCTGGAACTGATCGCGTGGGTTGAGGATTATCTTACTCAACATGGGGTCAGCGCTACCCGGGTCACGAATGACGATGGGTCCAAGGCCAATCTCTTTGCAACCATGGGCCCAAATATCGAAGGTGGTATCATCTTGTCCGGTCACAGCGATGTTGTTCCGGTGGATGGGCAGGACTGGTCGAGCGATCCTTTTGTAGTGACCGAGCGTGAGGGCCTGCTCCATGGGCGCGGGACCTGTGACATGAAGGGCTTTATCGCGCTGGCTCTGGCGGCGGTCCCGTTGCTGAAAGATGGCAAACGTCCGGTCCATCTTGCGATCAGTTATGACGAGGAAGTCGGTTGCCTGGGTGCGCCGGCGATGATCGAGAAGATGGTCGCTGCCCTACCCCAGCCTGCATTGGCCGTTATTGGCGAACCGACCATGATGAAGGTCGTCACCGGCCATAAGGGTATTTGCGTCCATGAGGTGGAAGTGCTGGGCCATGAAGCGCATAGCAGCCTGACCCATCTTGGCATCTCCGCCAACATGGTCGCGATTGAATTGATGCATGACCTTGCCGATCTTTCGCGCGAGTTGTGGGAAAATGCCGATCCTGACTCTCCGTTCACGCCCCCGCATGCAACGCTGACCATTGGTCAGATGGAGGGCGGTACCGCTGCCAATATACTGGCGCGGCGCGCGCATTTCGTCTTTGATTTGCGCTGCCCGCCCGATGTTGATCCGGACGAGATTCTGAAACCGTTCAAAGAGAAAGCGGCAGCTCTTGATGAGCAGCTGCGAGGCACTTTCCCGGGAACGGGCGTTCGCGTGGAGCAATTATCCAATGCGCCGCCGCTTGGTTCCTCTGGTTCAGAGGATGCCGAAGCCTTTGTCCGCAGGCTGACCGGTGATAACAGTCCAGCCGGAGCCGTTTCTTACGCAGCCGAAGCGGGGCAATTCCAGCAAGCCGGTTTCCCGACCGTGATTTGCGGACCCGGATCAATCGAGCAGGCGCATCAGCCCAATGAATATATCAGCCTGGATCAATTCACCCGCGGTGCTGAATTCATGCTAAGATTGGCGGAAGAACTGCAACAGGAGTAAGCGCATGAGCAAGTTGTCGCGCTATGCTGGTCGCACTGCCATGGTGACCGGCGCCGGAGATGGTATAGGCAAGATGCTGGCGATCAAGCTGGCCGAAGCGGGCATGACGGTTTGCGTTCAGGATATCCGTGAAGAGGCGGCAGCCGCTGTGGCGCTTGAAATTGGCGGCGGCGCCTTTTCTATGTGCTTTGACATAAGTGATCGGGACGCGGTTGCTGCGGCAGCCGAGCGTTTCGGTAGCGATCATGGCGACCTTGCGATGTTATGGATCAATGCCGGCGTTGGGGTCGGCGCGTCGATATTGGAGGGGAAGCCGAATCAGGTACGATGGGCCTATGATGTCAATGTGCTCGGCGCGGTCTGGACAGCCCAGTGCTTTGTGCCCTTGCTGAAAGGTGATCCACGCCATGTCGGGATTACCGCTTCGACAGCAGCGCTGCGTGCTCCCGAAGGCGATTTCCCGCTATATGCTGCCACCAAACATGGAACCATGGCGGTTGCCGAGGCCTTGCGCGGAGAGCTCGCGGCGAAGGATATCGAAACGACAATCTTGTGCCCCGGATTACTCAACACGGAAATTTGGGACGGCGCGAAAGCACGACCCGAACGTTTTGGCGGGGAGCGCCGCATGGACCCGAAGATTGCCGGGATGTGGCGAGAGGCCAAATCGCCCGATGCGATGTGGCCTAATATAAAAAGGGTCATGGCAGCGGGCGGCGGGACGTTGGTATGTGCGACAGACGATGGCGACACCCGTTCCGCCATGCGTCAGCGGATTGGCACTATAGAAAGTGGCCTTGTGGAGATCTAGTCCGCCGTCTGACCGAGTAGACCGGAAACTATCCGGTAGGACCGTTCATTATCGACATCAATTGCGTTACGACCATCCGGCAGCACCACCGGCGTTATCGTTAACCCGATACGCTTGGATATTCGTGCCATCGCACTCGGCAAACTGATCCAGCCGGAACGCAGCAACAGCAAGTTGATCAGGCCAAAGCTCTCAATAATTCGCCCTGCTTTTTTGGCAAATTGTCCGCCGCCCCGAAATATCTCCGCCGCGCTCAGGGCTTCATGCCCGGACAGACCATAAAGGTTGCAGTTGGAATAATGATCATCTGAAAATTTGTAAAAGCGGCGCTGACCATCGGGATGCGTTTTTAGCACTGCGGATTTCGGAGCCATGGCAAGCGCAACATCGGCATCGCCCGTCAATATCGCTATCATTGCATCAATCGCATCAGAGGTGAGCAGCGCATTGTCCGCAGTGGTAATAATCGTTGGGCCATCAGACAGTTGGGTCATTGCTTCCAAAACACTATCTGCCAGATTATCAGCTGATGCCGTGCATTCTATCCCACCGCCAGCATCGTTCAGATAATCAACCAGCGGGTGCATCTCCGCAAAGGCCGATGGCTCAATCGAGATCCGGACAGCACCTACCGCCGGATGCCGAGATGCCGTTTCCAGCACATGAACGATAAGCGGCTTGCCTGCGATCGGGATCAGGCATTTATGCGACACTTCATGCGCAATGGCCAAAGGATCAACCTTGCCAGGACGCTGCGCCGCCAGGATGATCATATTTACAGTAACCGGTTTGGTCATGTCAGCGGGAACCTTGCATCACGCAGCAAGCGTGGTTCGGTCCGGCAGAACACCCTGACGCCACATACTCTCGATCAATATCGTTTCAACCAACTCCGCGTGGGTCCAGCCCATTTGCCTTGACACCCAACCAAAGGTTTTTTGGGACCACAGGTTGCAGTTGAGATTTGTCTCGAGGAAAATCATCTCGCCGGTCTCCGGATTGATACGAAACTCAAATCGGCCATAGTCGAAGGGATGAAACACTTGCGCCATTTGCCGCGTCAACTGGCCAATGCGACTGGTCCATTCAGGATCATCAAACAAAATCATCTCATAGTCGCCGCCCTGATCGGTCAGGTCACGCTTTTCCGCATAGCTCCGCAGCCGCGTCGGATCAGCCTGCCGGTTCATGAACATCGGGCACAGGACTGGATCACCAGCCGACAGCATCATGGGCACTTCGATATCATGACCATCGAGAAAAGGCTCGACAATCGCATCATGACCCTCGTCATGAATGTCGGCCACGGCCTTTGCAATGCCGTGCCAGTCACTGGCATCACGCACGCCCCAGCTGGCCGAGGAGGCGTTTGGTTTGACCACCATCCGTTCCGTCATCGGGCAGTCAGCCTCAAGAACCGGAGCACCGCGGCGATAAATCGCCCAGGGTGCCATAGGCAATCCCCGCGCTTTTCCTTCAAGCTTGGTCAGATGTTTGTCGTCCGACAGACCGCGCAAAATCGGCGAAGCACCAAGAAACGGAACATCCAGGCGCGTACACAGCAGTGGCAGCAGCATCTCGCTGTTCAGGAAACCGCCGCGGTTGAGCAGCGGGAATAGGAAATCGCATTCCGGGTCATCAAACAGTGCTTCATAGCTATCAGCCAGTGACAGCTGGACCCCCATATTTTCAAGCATCGCGCGAATTTCGCGATGGTAAATTGCGTGATTGCCATCCTCATGGTGCAGGCCATCACCCGCAAAAACATGCTTGGCGACCAGAAGCACATGGATATTCGCCCTGATGTCAGGCGGAATCGATGCCCTCCGCGGCACTGCGAATCTATCATTAACCCGAACCATGCCGCTAAAAGTGACAGGAGGTTGTTACGCCTTCACGACAGCCAGATGTATTTTCCGTTACGGAATAGGCCGCTTGACACCTCGACTACAAAAACTGGATTTTTGGCGGAAATTAGCCTATTATGACGACTATGCCAGCCGTTAAAGCCGCCCGACCGACAGATGTTTTTACCCGCGATGATTGGGCGCGGCTGACGACTATTTCGCCTTCCCGGGGGCTCTGGCTGATATTGCATGGATGGTTCGTGGCCGCATTGGCGGCAGGCGGGACCGCCCTGTTATGGGAATGGCACTGGCTGGCCGGAATCATTGCTGCGCCATTGGCCATCGCAATCGTCGGCGGACGGCAATTGGGTCTGTCAATTTTGATGCATGAAGGCGCACATGGCCTGCTTCATCCCAATCGCAAAATCAATAATTTCGCCGGTCAATGGCTGACTGGTGCAGCGACGGGAAGTGACCTGCATAGCTACCGCGCCTATCACCTCACCCATCACAAATATACGCAGCAGCCAGAAGATCCAGATCTTGCGCTGTCCAAACCCTTCCCGACAACGCCAGCGAGCATGAAACGCAAAGTCATTCGTGATTTGACCGGGCAGACATTCCTGAAACAGCGCGGCGGTCAATTGGTCGCGGCATGGCTGGGGCTGAAGGCAATGCTGAGGGGATCACCTTCGGCCGATGGCAACAGCAAGCGCGATACGTCTGCTGGCACAGCGTTTAATCGGAGCGGCGCTGCTGGTGTCTCTGCTCCGGTCACAAATTTGGACGGAGCCGTGCGCACCACAAAAACGGTTGGTCGCTTTCTGCTGATCCAACTGATTGTGCTGATGGTCAGCCTGCTTACGCTGGGCATTATCCCGTTCCTGATCTGGATCATCGCACTCGCCACAACCTTTCAGCTGGTTTTACGCATCCGTAATATTGCCGAGCATGCCTGCACGACCACTGGCAGTGAAGATCCGTTCACCCATGCCCGCACCACCTATGCGAACCTGTGGGAACGCACGACGGTCGCGCCCTATTGGGTGAACTATCATAGTGAGCATCACCTATTCATGGGTGTGCCCTGCTATAATCTGCCAAAGGCGCATGCCCTGCTATTGGCAGAAGGCATGGACAAACGGATGACTATTGCCAGCAGCTATCGGGATGTCCTGAAACAGGTGACCCAACCCGCTGCAACCTAGGCGGCAAATTTTCCGAGCTTTTCGGGCGTCAAATGACCGGTTTTTGTCCAGGCCAAACAGCCCTCTTTGCTGAAAGGCGTGTGCGTCCATCCTGGCGGTGTGCGATCCCATGTGCCAGCGGGATAGTCGCCATGCTCGTCGGACAGGCTACCCTCCAGTATCAAGGTTTCACTGCCGCCATCATGGACATGCTCAGGATAGCTGCTGCCCGGTTCCCATCTGACGATCTTCACCTCTTCGCCTTCAAAGCGATGGAGCCACGCGAACTCAACACCCGGCGTACCGCTGTCTTCAAATTCCAGTGCATTGATATCCAGTGAGAAATGAGCCGTATCCGCCGGATCAAACTGGTGGAGTTTCACCAGGATGATGCAGCCATCCTGACTATGCGGCTTGTGCTTCGTGCCGATCGGATTGCGAACATAGGTGCCAGCCGGGAAGTCACCTTGTTCGTCGGAGAACACGCCCTCGACGACCAGGAACTCCTCACCACCACTATGAACGTGCGGATCAAAATAGCTGCCCGGTGCGTAGCGGACCAACGACGTTGCCCGCGCCACTTCTCCGCCGACCCGGTCGAGCATCTTGCGCTCGACGCCAGGCAGCGGAGAAGGCACCCATGTCATATCTTCCGGCCGCAGGATCACGGGTTTGTCAAAATCTGCGTTGATCCTCATAGCGAAGCCTCCATTCAACAAGCGATGCTCGGACGAGCTTCTACATTTGTGCGCCATTGCGCAAGATGTTTGCAATCGTCAGGCGTTTCCACACCGGCAAAATCGGCAAAGCTCAGACCAGCAAAAGCTGTAATGTCGGCGACCGAAAATGCATCGCCTGCCAGATAGGGTTGCTGAGCCAAGACTCCGTCAAGATAGCGCATGGTCGAAACGGCACGTTCCTTTTGATGATTGCCCCATTCGGCGCATTGATAGGTTTCTATCGCTTCACCCAGTCCCGGCGTTGCATGATGGAAATAAGTTCCCACCGCATCAAGCAATCCCGCTTCGGCGCGGCGCTGCATCATCGCAATGATGCCACGCTCTTTTGGTGACTCGCCTGTCAATTCCTGCTCACCAGCCAGGCTATCGATATATTCCGTGATCGCACTACACTCCGATATGGTCGTTCCATCATCCAGCTCCAGCACCGGTATGGTCGCTGATGGATTTTTCTCCAGAAATTCAGGTTTCCGATGCTCGCCCTCAGGAACGTTGACAGAGATAAATTCCACCTGATCAAACAGGCCCTTTTCTTTCAGCGCAATGCGAACACGGGCGGGATTGGGGAAACCTTCAAAATCATAAATCTTCATAGTCAGGGCCTTTCTTGTTAAATTACCTATCGATAGGTAGGTATCACTGGAATCATACTTGATCAACCCCTATCTTGTGATAGGTAAACATCATCAGTTGGAGCAGGGACCATCAGCAAGCGCGATCAGATATTGGATATTGCCGAACGCGGCTATCGACAGGGCGGTTTTGCGGGACTTAGCTTTCGCGACATTGCCGCTGCGCTCGATATGAAAAGCGCGTCTGTGCACTATCATTTCCCGCACAAAGAGGACCTCGGGAAAGCCGTGGTCGAACGCTACACGGAAAATTTGCTGGATAGTCTGGGCGCTCCGGATGCGGCTAGTGATTCGGTAAAGAACCGCCTCGCCCGGCTGGTCGGAGCCTATCGTGCAGCCTATGCCGAAGGGGAAAGCAGCTGTCTGTGCGCAGTCCTGGGGTCCGTCAGCCCGCAATTGCCGCCTGCTGTGCAGGAGGCGGTGAACAATTATTTCACGCGGTTGATGACATGGACAGAAACGGCTCTGGCGGAAGCGATGCCGAGCACAAATCTCAATGCCGCCCACATTATTTCAGCCTTGCAAGGCGCCATGATCTTGTCTGTCGCTATGAGCGATGCACGTTATCTTGACGAGGTCGCGGAAGATCTCGCCAAAAAGAGCGGCGTTTAGGTGACGGCTTTTCTCATCATTCCTTTGGCTTTTCTGCTCGGCTTTGCGCTTGTCCGGGCGGCCACCTGCACGGTCGCAGCCACAATGCGCTGGATTGATGATGGCAAGACGGACTGGTTATTCGGTCTGCTTATCGTTGCCTCCTGGGCGGGACTGGTGCTGTTTCTTCTGCTGCAATATTCCGGGCGCGCGCATATCCCGGTCGAGATCGAAATTGGCTGGCAGCTATTTTTCGGGGCGGCGATCATGGGTGTGGGCGCGCTCATCAATCGCGGCTGTTTTGTCGGCACGGTCGGTTACATCGGTGCAGGCAAGTTCAGCTATGTCCTGACCTTTGTCGGTCTGGCGCTCGCCATGCTTTTGCTGCGCGTGGATATGTTGGATCCTTTTGAACCGGTCGTGACCAAAGGCCGGACAGCGATCGCGGAGGATATTGCCAAACAGGGTGTGCTCGTCGGTTTTGCTGCTCTGTCGCTGGTCAGCCTTTGGTTGATTATCGTCAAGCGCGATATGGCGATGCTCGCCTTGCTTACCGTTGGCATCACGGCCGCGCTAATTTACGGTACGCGTCCGGAATGGTCCTATGCGGCGGTTCTCGACAGTCTGCTCGCCGGACAAGGCCTTTCCGTTGGTATGACGGTCGAGCTTGCGGTCATCGCCCTATTCGCGGGCGCCGTTGTCAGCAGCTGGCTCAAAAACCGGTTTCATCCCCAATTCGGGACCTGGAATCTGGCGGCAACCAATCTGGTCGGCGGCTTCCTGATGGGCATCGGCGCGGCCGCGGTGCCGGGCGGCAATGACGTTTTGCTCTTATGGACTGCCCCCGGGCTCACACTTTATGGCGCAGTCGCTTATCTGGTGATGATTGTGACCATTGCAATCATGCTAGTCGCCATGCCTTATGCAACAAAAGCCCTTGCCAATGGTCCCTGGTCCAAAAAACCTATGAGCGAATGAACCGGTGCGCGTCGCGATCCTTTTTGGCGGTCGCCGGATCGAACACCTCTCCGTTCATCGCAATATAGACGCCGTGCGCTAGGGTCTGGGTCGCCGCCAACGCAAAGCCCACATTAAACTCGGCATCGCTGTTGCGCAAAGTTGCCGGTTGCATCGCGCCGGTTAGCACGATCGTCTTGTCCTTTATATCGGCCAACAACTTCCCGGTTTGCACCATGGTATCCGTGCCATGGGTGACAAGAATCTTGTCTGCATCGCTGGCTGCCACAGCGTCATATATGGCCTGCCGATCGTCGTCGGTGAGCTCCAGACTGTCCTTGCGCATCAACTGTGTCACGCGGTGCGGAACATAGACGTTATTTTCCGCCAATATATCCGGCAAGGGGGTCGGTCCGATATGATATTCCGACAGCGCATCGAAATAGATTTTGTCGATCGTCCCGCCGGTGGTGAAGATATCAATCATCAGGCGCATTCATCCAATACGGGTGCAGCCGGCTTTCCGTCCGGTGCGGGGAATGTTTGGCGAAAGGTAAAGGCCTCTGCTGTCGGACCATGTTCCGCGAGATGCGCGATTTTGGCCATGCCTTCTGCAACAGTGGGTTCATGCCCGACCGGTACCCACCAGAGCGCCTGGAAAACGTCCATTTTTTCAAACCATTCCTTGCGGCGACGCATGAAGGACAGATGGTCAGGCTGACGATATACAAAGGCGCCCAAGGCGTCGACATCACTCCAAACCGACATGTTGACCAAAAGCTGCGGATCGCTCTCATCCGGCACAATATCGGTAGCGTCATTGCCATCACCGACCAGTCGCCAGACAAAACCCGGTGACTGTTCAGCGATCGCATTCACATCGTCCAGAGCATTCATAAAGTCGGCATTGGCCGGGTCATCACGATGGTGAATGAAACGGCCCACGTTGATCTGTGCCAGATTATATTCCGTCATGCCACTACTCATGCCAGCGCCTCCGCTATCAGTTTGCGCGTATTATCAATACCGTAGAGAGCAATGAAGCTGCCCATGCGTGGTCCTTGGGAGCTGCCCAGCAATGTCTCGTACAGCGCCTTGAACCAGTCGCGCAGGTTGTCGAAACCGCCCTCTTTGCCGATGGTATAAACAATCGTCTGGATATCTTCAGCCGCAGCATCATTAGGCAATGCAGCAAGCTCGCTGTCCAGCCGTTCCAGCGCCGCAACTTCCACGCCAGCTGGTTTTCGGCGATATAGGGTCGGGGCGATGAAATCCTTGTGATAAGCCATCGCATTGCCGATCAGCTCATCCAGATCTGGATATTTTTCCGGCGTCGCATCGGGCGCATATTGGCGCAAATAACCCCATATCTGTTCGCGATCTGCATCACCCATGACGCCGACCAAGTTCAGCAGCAATCCGAACGTTACCGGTATCGTATCCGATGGCACATCACCGCCATGGACATGGTGCACGGCGTTGCCCAACTGCTTGTCGGGCGTCTGCTCATGCCAATTGGCGCGGAACTGAAAATACTCATCCACGGCTTTGGGAATCACGCCCATATGCAGCTGCTTGGCTGATTTGGGTTCACGGTAGATATAGAAAGCAAGGCTGTTCTCGGAACCATAGCGGAGCCATTCGTCCAGTGACAAACCATTGCCTTTGGACTTCGAAATCTTCTCGCCTTTTTCATCAAGAAACATTTCATAGATCAGGCCATCAGGCTTGCGCGCACCCAGCACCTTGGCAATCTTGCCGGACTGCACGCCGCTGTCGGTCAAATCCTTGCCATACATTTCATAGTCGACGCCCAGAGCGACCCAACGCATTGCCCAGTCGACTTTCCATTGCAGTTTGGCACCGCCAGTCAGCGCATTATGCTCGATCATCTCGCCATCATCTTCAAAGCGGACAATGCCCGCTTCCGCGTCGACAATCTCGACCGGGACTTGCAAGACATGTCCGGTTTTCGGGCTGATCGGTAGAATCGGCGAATAGGTTACCTGCCGTTCCTTGCCGAGCGTAGGCAGCATGATATCCAATATCTGCTGATTGCGCGCCAGCACGAGCTTCAACGTCTCGTCAAAGGCGCCGGACGTATATTGTTGGGTTGAAGACATGAACTCATAGTCAAAGCCAAAGCGGTCGAGAAACTCGCGCAGCATGGCGTTATTATGCGCCGCAAAGCTCTCATATTTCCCGAACGGGTCTGGCACCTGCGTCAATGGCTTGTGCAGATGTTCGGCCAGCATATCCTGATGCGGGACATTGGTCGGTACTTTGCGAAAGCCGTCCATATCGTCGGAAAAGGCGATCAGCCGCGTCGGGTTACCCGTCAATGTTTCATAGGCACGACGGACCATGGTTGTCCGCAAGACCTCGTTAAATGTACCGATATGCGGCAGGCCGGACGGGCCATAGCCGGTTTCGAACAACATGGGCTCGCCACCAGGCTTAGGCGCTGGCGCACCACGCTCACCGCGATAGCGTTTGAGCAATTTGCGGGCTTCTTCAAATGGCCATGCTTTGGATTGCTGTGCTGCTTCACGATAATCGGTCACGATGTGATAGTCCTGTTAAATGAGTAGTGATGTTTATTTTGCTTGGTTCTGCGCCAATAGTGGCATTACCGTCTATAGCAAGTTAGAACAGCACAAAAGCAGGAGATTTCAAATGGGTGCATTGATCGCGGGCGTGTTGCTCTGGAGCATCGTTCATCTCGTCAAATCGGTGGCTCCAGGTCTTAGAACCAACATAAGAGCGAAGATCGGCGAAGGCCCGCATCAGGGGCTGGTGGCCGTGCTGATCATCACTGCGATAGCCTTAATGGTTTATGGTTGGCGCACCGCCCAATATGAATTCGTCTATGATCCCCCGACATGGGGCCGGCATCTCAATATGCTATTGATGGTCTTTGCAATTTTCCTGTTCGGCGCCGCGCAAGGCAAATCCCAGATCAAGCAATTTATCCGCCACCCGATGCTGACCGGGATGCTCATCTGGGCCGCCGGGCATTTGCTCGCCAATGGTGACAGTCGCTCGGTGGTCTTGTTTGGCGGCCTCGGCCTCTGGGCATTGATTTCCATCTTTACCGTTTCCCGCAACGAAGGCGCTTGGGTGAAGCCAACCGAAACAGCCACTGTCGGCCGCGAGATACTGGGCTTTGTCATCGCGCTAGTGCTTTATGCGATCCTGTTCGGAATGCATCGCTTCTATGCTGGTGTCGCTCTGGCGGGTCCTAACGCGCCCGGATTTTCGTAAATTTTGACGGACGGCACATCCCCCTATCCTTCGCTGGCCTATCCCGCGCTCCATGCCAGTCATAGCGGCATCTGGATTTGCGGCAGCGACGGCGTATCCCGTGCAATTGGGAAGGGCGAGGCGATTGGCTGTGTCGCGGAGACCCCGCATATCCTGCTCAACGCACCGCTTATGGGGCAGCGATTGGGCTATCCTGATCTGTCCGGTCTTGATCTGCTGGAGCTGTTTGCTTTCATTCATCCGGCACAATTTGTCGTGCCCACGCCAGCCGGTCTGGCCAAGACCCTTGGTCTTGAACCGCCCGCTCAGGAAGCCGATATCGCGTCCCTATACCGGGAGGCCGCCAGCCACCTGTTGGCTGGACTGGAAGCGCCCCATTGGGCGGAACGCGAAGGCGCGTGGAGCAGCGCGCAGGCGCTCTATCGGCTGCGCTGGCCTTGGGCAGGAGAAGTATCCAGGCGCCTTGAAAAGCCAAGTCAAAACGAACGTTGGCTATTTTCCAAGCTCGAAGAATGGGAAGAAGAAACGTCGCGCCCTGCCCCGCATTCAGTAACCTTGGACGAATCCGCAACGCTGGCGCAGCTTGGCGCTTTAACCGGCAAAGGATCGGAAGAACGCGAAGGTCAGAAAAGCTATGCCGCCGCCGTCGCCAAAATTTTCAACCCGCGCCGGGCAAAGGGGATTCCCAATATGCTGCTCGCCGAAGCAGGGACTGGCATCGGCAAAACCCTCGGCTATCTCGCGCCGGCATCTCTTTGGTCCGCAGAGGCCGGTGGTGCGGTTTGGATTTCCACCTTCACCAAGGCGCTGCAACGGCAACTCGACCGCGAAACCAGGCGCATTTACCCGGACGAAAATATCTTCCGCAAGAAGGTCGTCGTTCGCAAAGGGCGCGAAAATTATCTCTGCCTGCTCAATCTGGAAGACGCGCTGCAAGGCGGCTTTGCCGGTCGGGCTGCGATCCTCGCCCATCTTGTCGCGCGCTGGGCGGCCTATAGTAAAGACGGCGATATGGTGGGCGGCGACTTGCCGGGATGGCTGACGACTCTTTTCCGACGCAATGGCTCTACAGCCCTGACCGATCGGCGCGGGGAATGCGTCTATGCGGGCTGTCCACATTATCGCAAATGTTTCATTGAAAAAGCCGCACGGGCGAGTCAGCAGGCCGATATTGTAATTGCCAACCACGCGCTGGTCATGGTCAACGCTGCGCGCGGACGGGAACAGCAGAACGCCCCCACGCGGCTGATTTTCGACGAAGGCCATCATCTGTTCGACGCGGCGGATTCCATGTTTGCCGCGCGCCTCTCGGGGCAGGAAGCGATTGAGATACGCCGCTGGGTAATCGGTCCGGAAAGCAAGAACCGCGGACGAAGGCGCGGATTGGCAGCCCGGCTTGGCGACCTCGCCTCCTATGACGATGAAGGTGGCCGTGCGATTGAAAGCGCGCGCCATGCCGCCGAAGCGCTGCCTAGCGACGGCTGGTTGCAGCGCTTGTCCGAAAGCGAACCATTCGGACCAGTAGAGGCGCTGCTCGGCGAGGTCCGCCACATGGTTTTCGCCCGCGACGAAAGTCAGAGCGCGGATGCTGGCTATGGTCTCGAAACCGAGCTGACCGATGTCGAAGGGCCGATGATTGACGCGGTCGCCAATGCAGCCGAAGCGATTGATGCGCTGCTCAAGCCGTTGGTACGGCTTGGCCAGCGGATTGAACATCTGATCGAGGAAGGTCCGGACTGGATGGATGCCCCGGCAAGGGCACGCATGGAGGGTGCCTTGTCGAGCCTTGGTTGGCGCTGCGACACCTTGTCCGGCTGGCTCGCCTTGTTGTCGCGCATTGGTGGTCCAGCGGATCCGGATTTTGTCGACTGGCTGATGATCGACCGGTTTGAAGGCCGCGAATATGATATCGGCATCTGCCGCCACTGGCTTGACCCGACAATTCCGGTCACTGAAGTGGTCACCAAGCCAGCGCACGGCCTGATGATCACATCGGCGACGCTGAAAGGCGGCGGCGACTGGGAGACAGCCCGGGCGCGCAGTGGCGCGGTACACCTGGATCAGACAGTACAGGAGTTTGAGGTGCCCAGCCCGTTCAATTATGCGGATCAGGCCAAGGTCATCATCGTCACCGATGTGAAGCGCGGGGATATGGCTGGGCTGGCCGGAGCATATGCGCAGCTGATCGAAGCGTCGGGCGGCGGCACGCTCGGCCTGTTCACCGCCATTCGGCGGCTACGCACCGTCTATGCCCGCATTGCCGACCGCATGGCGCAAAGCGGTTTGCCGATCTACGCGCAGCATGTTGATCCCATCGATACCGGCACGCTGGTAGATATTTTCCGCGATGATCCAAAGGCCAGCCTGCTCGGCACCGATGCTTTGCGTGACGGTGTGGACGTACCGGGACGCAGCCTGCGTCTTGTCGTGATGGAATCCGTACCCTGGCCGCGCCCGGACATATTGCACAAGGCCCGGCGCCTGGCGGGCGGCGGCAGCGCTTATGACGACCGGATCATCCGCGCGCGTTTAGCGCAAGCCTTTGGCCGGATCATCCGCCGCGCCGACGATCATGGGCATTTCGTGATCCTGTCATCCGCTTTTCCATCCCGCCTTTTGACCGCTTTTCCCGAGGGCGCGCCGATTGAACGGATGCCACTCGCACAGGCTCTGGCAGAAATAAAAGCGGCTAAAACCAAAACTGTGCAATCCAGTCTTTCCCCTGACATATCTTTCGGGCATGACGCTCCGCAGAGGGACAGGATGGACGATAAATCGGGCGGACTATGAAAAAATTGACACTGTTGCGGCACGCAAAATCCAGCTGGGATGACCCCGTAGCCAGAGATTTCGACCGACCGCTAAATGACAAAGGCAAACGCGCCGCTGCGATCATGGGCAAATTTATCAAGCGCAATAATCTCGCCTTTGACCAGATCCTCGCCTCGCCCGCTGTTCGAGTTATCGAAACTTTGGAGCATGTGGAGCCAGCCAGCGGTCTGTCTTTCGAACCGCAATGGGATCGCAAAATCTATCTCGCGTCTTCGGTCACGTTGATGGATGTACTGCGCGGCGCCAAACCGGACGCCGACCATGTGCTGATGGTCGGCCATAACCCGGGCCTGGAAGACCTGATCTTTGATCTGGTGCCCGATGATGGATCATCCGAAGCCCGCGGCGAAGTGGAGGTTAAATATCCCACGGCTGCCCTCGCGGAGATGACCCTGAACATCGACAATTGGTCAGACATTAAAGACAGTTGCGCCGCTCTGGACCGGTTCACGCGGCCCCGCGATCTGGATCCGGAATTAGGACCGGATTACGTTTAGAAACGAATCCTGGGGCTGAGATCATTCATCCGAATGAAGTTGATGGCATTATATTTTTAAATTAGTTTGCTAGCATGATGTTCAGGTCCAACATTTGGATTGTCATGTCGGGTCTGTTGTTGTCGGGCCTGTTACAGTCATGCGTTTCGCCTCATCGCACGGTAACCACCGCTGAAAATGCAAGGAGCGCGAGTTCAGCCACTATCAAAGCGCATATGGCGTTTCTCGCTGATGACCTTATGGAAGGGCGTGAGGCAGGAACAGTCGGCGAAGCCCGATCTGCCTTGTATATCGCAACCCAGTTTGAGGCCCTTGGCCTCAGCCCGGCAGGAGACAAGGGTGGTTTTTTCCAAGCGGTCCCTCTTCGCGCAGCACAGTTGGACATGTCGGATTTTGAATTCTCTGTCCGCGGAGCTGGGCGGCGACAGCTTTTTGAAAATGGGGGTGATGTTGCTGTATCAGCGAGCTTTGCTGACACCAACTTATCTATCAATGGAGATGTCATATTCGCGGGGCATGGGATTATCGCTCCGGAGTTGGGACTTGATGATTATGAAGGCCTGGATGTAGCCGGTAAAGTCGTTGCTGTTATTGGCGGTCCACCGCCCTTCTTGCCGTCTGAAGAAGCGGCCTATTTTGGTTCCTCAAACCAAAAACGCCTCATGGCCGAAGCGCGCGGTGCAATCGGCGTAATCATCATTTGGACACCGGCACTAGAAAAACGATATCCTTTTGATCTTTTTAAAACCGGTTTTGACTCCTGGAATATGACATGGATAACAAGGGCCAAAAAACCGAAAATCGAAGCACCGCAAATCGCCTTGAGAGCGTTCGTCCGTGGTAATGCCGCAGAGGCGCTTTTCGAGGGAACACCAATCACAGCTGCTGAGGCAATTGCTCAAAGCAAAGACGGTTCGGTCAAGGGATTTGCATTGAAGACGAGTGTCGCGCTGTCATTGCAAACGAAACATGATGACACTCGGCAGTCGCAGAATGTAGCCGCGTTGTTACCAGGCTCAGACCCGGCACTATCCAACGAAACCATAGTGCTGACAGCGCACTATGATCATGTTGGTATTTGCTCCCCCGAAGAAGAAGATAAAATCTGCAATGGCGCATTGGACAATGCGATTGGTACCGCGCTCATGTTGGATGTTGCCCGCATTTTGGCCGCGCAAAAAGAAGCGCCCGCCAGACCGATCTTGTTTTTGGCGGTCGGCGCTGAGGAAAAAGGCCTTCTTGGCTCCGATTACTTCGTTACGTTTCCCACGGTGCCAAGGGAGAATATTATCGCGAACGTTAACCTGGATGGCGCATTTCCTTTTTATGATTTTGGCGACGTCATCGCCTTTGGCGCGGAACAATCCCAAATGGGAGAACAGCTTGAGCAGGCAATTATACCAATGGGCTTGACCCTCGCTCCAGACCCGTTCCCAGAGCAGGGTATATTCACTCGTTCGGACCAATATTCCTTTGTAAAACGGGGAATACCGGCGCTATTTCTCTATAATGGTTTTACCGACACAGACGGTCAGAACAAAGGCCAGGCTGTCTGGGATACATTTCTCGCAGAACATTATCACAAGCCGACAGATGATTTGTCATTACCGATCGATTACAAAGTATCGGCCAAGTTTTCAGACGTGTTTCGTTTGCTTACGCTGAAGGTCGCCAATGCGCCGGCCGCTCCGCTATGGTATGACGATAGTGTGTTTGGGAAACGCTTTGCTGCGGATCAACCTAAAGCGCAGCGCGAGCCTTAGCCTAGTTAAAAATGTCACAAGATTGATGATCTGCCGAGTATAATATTGTCAGTCACGCCTGGTTAAGCGCACTCGACAATTTGTCACGCACCATTTTCAGATCTTTGACAATCTGCCCGTTATCTTTGTTGACAGTTGCGGCCATCGGCAGAGCAGGCTGGTCCTGATTGTCCGGAACCACCGGCGCCGTTTGCCGATTCTTGCGCGAGGTCAGATATTTGCGCGCGCCCTTGATCGTATAGCCTTCTTCATTGAGCAGGCGATTGATGGTTTTCACCATCTCGACATCTTCAGGGCGATAATGCCGACGCGAGCCGGCACGTTTCAGCGGCTGGAGCATTCCGAACTGGTCTTCCCAATAGCGCAAAATATGCGGCTTGATGTTGAGCTCTTTGGAAAGCTCTCCGATGGTTCGGAATGCGCCGCTGTCTTTTGAGATATTATCTTTGTTGGTGCTGTCTTTGGTCATACTATACTCGACCCTTCAGCTTATCCGGCCGCAATAATGCGGTCGCGCATCGTCTGACTGGCACGGAAGGTGAGCACCCGGCGCGGCGCAATTGGCACTTCGACACCAGTTTTGGGATTACGGCCCGTGCGCTCGCCTTTGTCGCGCAAAACGAAGGTGCCAAAACCCGAGATCTTCACATTTTCCCCGTTTACCAATGCGTTGATCATATGGTCCAAAATGGACTCAACCATGACCGCGCTATCGGCGCGCGAAAGGCCAACCTGACGATTCATCGTATCGGAAAGATCCGCGCGTGTGAGAGTGCTGCTGTAGCTCATATAAAATATCTCCTAGTAAGAGATTGAAAACCCTACATATCGCATAGAGCAAATTGGGAAATATGTAAATCTTAACAGTGGATTTCGGTGGTTTCTCACGATAAGCCGCTCTGATGACCGATCAGATGACCAAAAACACCGATAAAATGGTGACATTAACAGATCTTTTGAATCAATGCGGACCAGGCGGAAAGGCCAATCCGATCACCCTACCACAAGGCTGGACGCAAGGGCGCACAGCCTTTGGCGGATTGTCGGCGACGCTGGCCTATCATGCCGCGAGTCATATCGAAGACGGCCTGCCCGGTCTGCGTTCGGCGCAAATTGCCTTTACAGGCCCCCTTTTTGGCGCTCTGACGGCGGAGACCAAAATGCTCCGCCGGGGCCGGAATACCGCCTTTGTCCAATCGGAACTTTTTGGCGACAAGGGACTCGGCCTACATTGCAATTTCATCTTCGCCAGTCAGCGCGAAACGGCGATAACAACCCACGACATGACACCGCCAGACTTTCCGCCGCTTCCCAAAGACGAAGAGTTGCACCGCGGGCCAGAACAGTTTTTCACGTCAAAAATGGAGTTTGTCGGAAAGCGGATTGATACCAGCATCAAGACCAACCGATTGACACGCTGGATGCGGCTGGCCGACCGAGATGGCCTCGACCCAATGGCGGAGATATTGTGCATGGGCGACGCCCTGCCGCCCTCAATCATGGGGATGCTCGATAAAAATGCGATGGTCAGCTCAATGAACTGGCAGGTTAATGTCATTGCCGATCATCCGGCAACGACCGATGGCTGGTGGCTGATCGATTCGCAGACCCATCATGCCGATCATGGCGCCAGCAGCCAGTTTATGAGCATCTGGAACAGCGACCGGCAATTGATCGCAACCGGTATGCAAAGCGTGGCTTACTACGCCTGACGACAGGGCATCGTCCTGCCAGTATCAGGCCTCTGCTGGCGTTTCCGTGCGTGCCGTCCACCAGTTTTTAAACCGCTGCTTGCCGCGAAATTCGAGGACCGCCAAGGCCGGGATCAGCAGTTGCAGGATCACCGTTCCGAACAAGACACCAAAGCCCAGACTCGCTGCCATCGGCACCAGAAATTGCGCTTGCAGGCTGGTTTCAAAGGTAATCGGCGCGACGCCAAGAAAGGTCGTCAGAGATGTTAACATGATCGGACGGAAACGTGATTTCGCGCCTTTCATGATCGCATCCTCAATTGGCATGCCGTTTCGCAGATTCTCGTTGATAAAATCAATCATGACCAGCGATCCGTTGATGATGACGCCGGCCAAAGCGGTAATCCCGAACACGCTCAATATGACCAGCTGTATATCCAGCAGCATATGACCGATCAGCGCGCCGATGATACCGAACGGGATCACCGCCATGATGATAAGGGGCTGAAGATAAGACCGAAACGGGATTGCCAGCAAAGCATAGATCGCGAGGAATGAGAAGGTCAAAGCAGGGAAGAATGCGTCGAAGGATTCCGCTTGCTCTTCCTGTTCACCGCCCATTGTATAAAGCAATTGCGGATAGTCCGCCTGCAGACGTGGCATGATGTCATTGTCGAGGGCATTGGCAATTTCCTCACCAGTAACCACCTCATCATCCAGATCGGCCGTAACCGTTGTCACGCGGCGACCATCGGTCCGGCGGATGATCGACGGTGCCTGCCCGAACGACACCTCTGCCAAAGTGCCCAAGGCCACCTCGCCGCCCGGGACACGCACGCGGAAGCGTTCTACATCCGCAACGGAATTGCGCTCGGCTTCCGGCAGGCGGATATAGACCCGAACATCTTCGCGCCCACGCTGTACGCGCAGCGCTTCGCTGCCGAAAAAGGCCGCACGGACTTGCGAGGCGACATCCTGCAACGTGACACCAAGGGTCCGCGCCTCCGGTTTGAGGCGCAGCTGAATTTCCTGCAGCCCCGCATCCTGATCGGACTCGATATCAAACAAACCGGCAAAGCGGTTAAGCTCTACCATCAGCTTTTCGGCAGCGGCCTCGACAATGGCGGGATCGGGATCGGACAGCTGGACATTCACCGGCGCACCGACAGAGATCAGCTCCGATGCAAAGACAAGCGAGCGCGCTTCAACGACAGGACCAACGGCATCACGCCATGCATTCTCAAAGGCTTTCGCCTCAAGATCGCGCTGATCACCGGGGATGAAGCTGAACTGCACGCTGGCGAGATTGGAGGCCGTATTGCCGCCATTGGGTTCGGGACCACCACTGGGTGCGGCCTGACCAATCCGGGTAAATATGCCGCGCAATGGCGATTCTTCATCTTCCGGTCGTCCCGATTGATAGTCGGCAAAGGCTTTGCGACCACCCTCTTCGATCAGCAAGGCGATCTTTTCAGTCTGTTCAATGGTTGAACCCGCCGGCATTTCCAGGCTTGCCGTCACGACATCGGCCTCAACCGATGGAAAGAAACCAACTTTGATAATGCCAGCCGGAATCAGCGATCCAAACACGATCAACAAAGCCACGGCACCAGCCAGAATGACATAGGGCATGCGAATGGCAAAATGCAGCGCGCGATCCAACGGACCATCAACAAAGGCCTGATAATATTCATTCACCTTGCCCTGCACGCGTTCAAAGAACAGAGTGATCGGATTGGTATGCGGCCCACCTGGCGGCGGCAAATGGCTGAGATGGTTGGGCAGGATCAAGAGCGATTCGATCAAGGACAAGACCAACACACAAACGACAACCAGCGGGATATCGGCGATGAGCTTGCCGATCACACCGCCGACGGAAAATATGGACGAAAAGGCCGCAATAGTTGTCAGAACCGCAAAAATAACCGGCATCGTTACCCGGCGTGCGCCGGTAACCGAGGCACCGAGCCCGGTGCGCCCGCTTTCCCGCTGGGCGTAGATATTCTCGCCCACCACAATGGCGTCATCAACCACCAGACCGAGCGCGAGTATGAAACCAAAAAGTGAGAACATATTGATACTCGAACCCGCCAGATCGAGCAGAAAAATCGCACCGATAAAGGTCACGCCAATGCCGACCGCCGTCCATGCGGCCAGCCGAATATCGAGAAACAGCGTAAGAGCCATAAGGACGAGGACAAGACCAATGGCCGCGTTTTTCAGCAGCAGGCTCAAACGGTCGTCGAGCAACTCGGAATCATCGCTCCAGATCGCATAAGACACACCTTCGGGCAGGGTCGGTTTAAAATCTTCTTCAAGATAGATGCGCACCGCTTCTGCGACATCTAACACCCGTTCATCGCTGGTGCGAAAGACTTCGACAAAGGCGACCGGTTTGCCATTATAAAGCGAAATCAGGTCGGAATCTTCAAACCCGTCTTTGACATTCGCAACCTGACCCAAGCGGATCAGCGCGCCATCCTCGTTGCTGACCAGAACAATGTCTTCGAAATTCTGCTGGTTGTAATTCTGGCCGATCGTGCGAACACGTACTTCTTCATCGGCTGTATCAATCGAGCCCGCCGGACTATCGAGGCTGCTCGCCGCAACGGTCCGCGAAATATCATTGAGTGACAGACCCAAGGCCTGAAGCGTATTTTGCGAGACTTCTACCGATAGCTCATAATCGCGAATCGAACTGGTATCGACAAAGGACACTTCATCCAGCGCCGCCAGCGAGTCTTCCAATCGGTACGCCACTTCCTTCAGCGCACTTTCCGATACATCGCCAAAAATCGCTATTCGCACCACGCTTTGCCGCGTTGTCAGCTCCCGCACATCCGGCTCTTCCGCTTCGTCGGGAAAGGTTTGGATCTGGTCAATCTCTGCTTTGACATCATCCAGCGCCCGGTCGATATCGGTACCCAATTCGAGCTGCACGGAAACCGAACCCGATCCCTCATTGGCGCTCGCCGTCACTTTTTTGACGCCATCGACCGCTTCCACGGCTTCCTCGATTTTCTGGACGATGGATTCTTCGACTTCATCTGGTGTCGCGCCGGGGTAGGCAACGCTCACCTGCACCGTGTCGAGGCTGTTTTCAGGAAAAACTTCCTGCACAATCGTGCCGAACGATGCGATCCCGGCGATCAGGAAGAACAGCATCAGCAAATTGGCAGCTACCCCGTTGCGAGCCATAAACGCAACGACACCGCGCTGTTCCATCACCTCTTTGCTGGGTATCTCCGGCCCCGATGGAGGCGTACCGGATGGATCGGCCGGTGCGTTCATGGCGCTTTGTCCGCCTTGGCTTTCTTGGGTGTCGGATTGGCGTTGGACGAGGCTTCTTTTCTGGCCTCGGCAATTTTTACACGCTGACCATTTGTTGCCGCTTTCAAGGCGCTCAAAATCACCACTGGCTTGGCACCCAAACCGGCCGTGCTGATCAATGCCTGTGTATCCGTGCGCTGATATATGTCCACTTTGGCGATGCGCAGCTTGCCGTCTTGTACCAGCCAAATCTGATTGCCGGGCCGCAGGGCCGCAAGCGGGAGCACTGCATATTGATCGAGTGCCCGGCCGGTAATTTCAGCGTCGACAAAACTGCCGACAAACAACGGCGGCGCGCCTGATGCACCGGCGGATTTCTGTCCCTCTTTCTGGGTCACCGCCGGAGCACCACCGCGCAGCGGATTGGGGATACGCAGGAACACATCAATCGTCCGGGTCTGCGGGTTGAGGACGCTGTTCGCCCGATCAACATAGGCCTGCCAGCGATAACGCGTGCCGCCATAATCGGAATAGACTGATGCCTCGATGCGGCTGCTGCCCGGTCGCCATAGCCCTGGGATCAGAGCAGCTTCACTTTCAGACAATGGTATGACCGCTTCGAAATCAGCGGTGCCGACCATTGAACCGAGCGACTGGCCCGGTGCAACATAGCTGCCCAGCGCAATATCCTCAGACCGCACGACACCAGCAAAAGGCGCGCGCACTGTCGTTCGCTTCAGTGCGGTTTGCGCATCGGCCAATTGCGCTTGGGCCCGGCGCAGCGCAGCCCGTGCGGATTGCAATTGTGGTTCACGCGTCGCCAAACCATTGGTTGATGCAGAGCTAGCACTTTCGTCCTCCGCGCTCTGCTTCTGTTGCAATGAATCCGGCGGCAATATCCGCGCGGCATAGTCGCTGTCATCCACGCTCGCATAGGCGCTGTTGCTGGCACCGCGCTTCTGAAAGCGTTCAAGCTCGGCCCTGGCCAGCGTCACTTCCTCCCGCGCTTCCATGACCGCGACATTTTGCGAAGCGACATCCGCCTGTGCGGTCTGGACGGCATTGCGATAATCCGATGTATCAATACGAAAAAGCGTCGCGCCGCGCGCCACTCTTTGGCCTTCACGCAGGCCGGGGTTCACATAGACAAGTTTGCCTGCAACTTCGGCGGCGAGAGTGAGTTCTTCACGCGCACGGACAGTGCCTGAGCCCTCAATCATCAAATTTCCGGATCGAATTTTCAAAGCCTCCGCCTGCACCAGCGGTATATTTTCTTCTTCTGGCTTCTCGGCAGGTTCGGGCCGCAAAAAGATCAATAGTGCGGCTATCACAATAGCTGCCAGCAGGATCAGTCCGCCGATAACGCGTTGACGGTGCACTATTTGTCTCCTTCAATTTCGGATGCTGGGACCGCTGTGTCGTCATCAGCAACGGGTGCAGCCGCTGGTTTTGCATCCCAGCTGCCGCCAAGCGCGCGGTGCACCGCCAGACGGGCCAGAGCTACATCTCGCGCCGCCGAAGACAGGGATGACTGCACCTGATATTGCGCGCGTAGCGCATCAAGATAGTCAATATAGCTGCCTACACCTGTGGCAAAGCGGCGCGATTGCAGCTGCGCGGCGGCGTCCGCTTCTTCGAGCTGGGAAAAGAGAAAGCGATACCGTTGCCGCTCTTCTTCATAGCCTTCAATGGCCGCGCCCACTTCTTGATACGCGGTCAATACGGTCCGCGCATAGACTGCCGCCTGTTGTGCATATTGTGCGTCTGCCGCTTCGATATTTGCCCTTATCCGACCACCTTGAAAGAGCGGCGCAGTCAGATTGGCACCCAGATTGAGTATCCATTTGTCAAATATGTCGAAAAGGCCTGATGGGTTTCCGGCCTGTGTTCCGGTGCCGGCAGACAGGCTGATCGAAGGGAAGCGTTCGGCCTTTCGGGCACCGAGATTAAACCGCGCCGATTCCAGGCGTTGCCCTTCCGCATAAATATCCGGTCGCTGCGCCAGCAGATCAATAGGCAGGCCAGAGGGAATCGGCGTAAAAACCAGCTGAGGCGCAAGTTTCTGACCGAGAAACTCTTCCATATTATCGGAATAGCGCCCGATCAGCACCGCCAATTGCCCCTCGGTCGCAGCCAGCTGTCGTTCGCGCTGCGGCAATCCGGCTTGGATATTGCGAAAATCCTGACGCACCTGATAGAGTTCGAAAGATGACGCCAAACCGCGCCTGTAGCGATTTTCGGTCTGCTCCACCCGGTCGCCCAGCACGTCGATAATCCTGGTCGTCAGGGCAATCTGATCCCGGGCATCGACTATATCGAAATAGGTGGTGATCGTTTCTGCCATTACGGCGAGACGTGCGGCCTGCAAATCAGCAGCGGCCGCGATCGCATCTGCGCGCCCGGACCGGGCATCATTGCGCAAGCGGCCCCAAAGGTCGACCTCGTAAGAAAAGCCCAGGCCCGATGTATAGCTCTCCACCTGAAAGCGCGAACCGCCGGCCCCGCCGCCAAATCCGGTGCCAGCAGTAGGCGTATCGGAATAGCTGCTGCCAAGCTCAGCATTGACCTGCGGGAAAAGGCCGCTGCGGGACACGCGCGCTTGTGCTTCTGCTGCGCGCAGCCGGGCGGCTGCTTCTGCAAGATCAAGATTTTTAGCTAAAGCTTCATCGAGCAGCGCATCAAGAATCGGATCTTGAAAAGATGTCCACCACTGCGCCGGCTCATAGGCCCCGCTTGCGACCACCTTGTCATATTGCTGAGGCACCCCGGCAGCGATCTCGGGCGCTCGCGAATCCGGCGCCATGCTGACACAGCCGCTCGCCAGCAGCAAAAGCGCTCCGGATGATAGAATTGCTCTGACGGATTGATTTTTCACAATAGGGGCACCGTTTCAGCGGCTTGGGAACTGCCAAGCCCTTATTAAGTGCCACCGAAATAAATGAACGTCAACGTTTTATTTGAACGTTCGCGTTCACTTTGCTAGAGAGACATTATACAGAAGGGAATTGCCGTGACAGATGCGGACACTAATCAAGCACATAGCTTGGCCGGCCGACCAGCGAGCCGGCGCAAAATTGCTGATATCTTGGCAGCCGCGCGCGTTGAATTTTTTACCAATGGCTTTTCAGCGGCCACTATCGAAGCCATTGCAGCCCGTGCGCAGGTTTCCAAAGTGACAATTTACAGCCGGTTCAACGATAAAGAGAATCTCTTTGTCCAAGTGGTTCAGACAGAATGCTCCCATATGCGTCAAAATTTCACTGTCGAAAATTTAGAGAATAAAAGCCTGCGAGATGTTTTGCTCCACGCTGCGCTTGGTATGATGAACTTCCTGATGCGGGATGAGATGATCCGCTTTGAACGTATATTGGGCGCCGAAGTTACTCGCGATCCCAAAATCGGTGAGCGTTTTCTCGACAATGGTCCACGCCGGTTGCTGCAGGATCTCTCAAACTTACTCCAACTGTCCATCGAGAAGGGCGAGATTCAAAGTGACGATATTACCGCATCGGCCGAAATGTTCGCGGGACTGGTCATGGGCCGCATGGACCTGTTCATGCGCTATGGTCATGTAATGAAACTGTCCGCTGCGGACAAAGAAAAACGCGCCACACGGGCCGTCGATGCCTGGATGCTGATCCACAAACCCTGAGCCAATATTTGATCGTGCTGTTAAGCCGATTCCATGTGTGCCCAAACCGGCAGATGATCCGATGCCTTACGCGCCGAAGCGCTATAATGCACACCACCCATAACCGCTCTCAACCGATCACAATGCATGATCCGGTCGAGCCGGGCAATTGGCCCGCGCGAATGGAAACTGCGCCCGCAATCAACCAGATTATAGCTGCGGCTGAAATCATGAAGACATCCACCAGAGGCGCTCCATTCGTTGAGATCGCCCATTAATATTGTCGATCGATCCTCTCCATATTGTTTCGCCAGCTTTACAATGGCAGCAGCTTGGCGGCGGCGCCAGAGGCCCGATAGATCAAGATGCATGCCGAATATCGACAGGTCAAAACCGTTAATCGCAATCTGCGCCATCACCGCGCCGCGCGGTTCCAGATAGGGTATATGCAATATGTCATGGGCGATGATCCGCGCGGATTTATGCGCCAATATCGCATTGCCGTGCCAGCCCATCGAGTCAGTCTGCACATCCAGCGGAATGGCGCGATAGTCGCTATATTGCTCCAGCAACAAGGCCGGGATGGCGGCTGCCCGCGCTCCAAAACGGCGATCCGCTTCCTGCAGAGTGATGATATCTGCATCAAGCTCGTTCAGCACATCAATCACGCGGCCAGGATTGCGCCGCCGGTCGGTCCCGATCGCTTTGTGGATATTGTAACTGGCAACTTTTAGCATCAAAGAGTCTGCAACTGTCCCGCGCCGATTCTGTCCAATCAAGCTGCCGTTAAATTAGGGACAAGCGCCGATCATGCAAATATAATCTGGTCCACAAGGGGCCTGGTTTTCAGCTTTTGGGTTGCAGCACCGCAAAGAGCGCGCCGGTAGGATCGCGTAGCAGTGCAGATCGAGAGCCAAGCTCTTGATCGAAATCAATTCCAAGCCGGAATCTCAATGATAAATCTATCGCCAACGCTACCGCAATATCCTTGAAACGCCGAGAAAGGGCGCATACCATCGGCCTATACAGACCCCATAGCATTCTAGCCGAGGCCTGACTGTGCATCCTGAAATCCCCTATCTCAGGGAAACTATCATCTTCCTGGTTGCCGCTGGCCTGGTCGTTCCGCTGGTCCGTAAAGCGGGGATCAGCGCCGTGCTCGGCTTTTTGTTTGTTGGTCTGGTAATCGGGCCGTTCGGGGTCGGACGGCTGGTCGGCGAGACCCCGGTGCTGGAGCTGATGGTCATTGACGATGTTGAAGGCGTTCGCCGCTTTGCCGAATTGGGGGTTATCTTCCTGCTCTTCACTATCGGTCTGGAGCTATCGATTGCGCAGCTCTGGGGCATGCGGCGGCTCGTCTTCGGCTTTGGCACGGCGCAGGTTACGGTCAGCGCCCTGGTGATTGGCGGCATTGCCTATGCCTTTGGTAATTCTCTGGTCGCTGCGACGATTTTTGGATTGTGCCTTGCGCTATCCTCTACCGCACTGGTGATGCAATTGCTTACAGAGACCCGCCGACTCAGCGCCCCGGCAGGCCGCTCCAGTTTCGGTGTGCTTCTGCTACAGGATCTCGCCGTTGTGCCGATATTATTCTTCGTCGGCATTGCCGGTGCCACGGTTGAAGGTTCCCTGGCATTTGCCGCGTTCAAAGCGATTGGTGAAGCAGGCCTTGTGATCGCCTTGATCTTCATTGTCGGCCGTGTGGCGGTGCGCCCGTTCCTGCGGTTTGTCGGCGGCACCGGCAGCCGAGAGGTGTTCATGGCCGCGGTCATCTTGCTTGTCCTGATTACCGCTGCGCTGACGGCGCTGGCTGGCCTGTCGATGGCGCTCGGTGCGTTTCTCGCCGGACTGTTATTTGCAGGCACCGAATATCGGCATCAAATTGCCAGCGATATCGAACCGTTTAAAGGCCTTTTACTTGGCCTGTTTTTCATCTCGGTCGGGATGAGCCTCGATATCCTGGCCGTCTGGGCGGATATCCAATGGGTATTGCTATCCGCTCTGGGTCTGCTGCTGATCAAGGGCATCATCCTTTACCTTCTCGCCCGCGCGTTCCGGCTGTCCAAAGATGTCGCAGCGGAAACAGCAATTTTGATGAGCCAGGGCGGGGAATTCGCCTTTGTCGTCATTGCCGCTGCTCTATCCTTTGCCTTGCTGGATCCGGAAATTGCGCAATTCATGTTGCTGGTTGTTATCGTCACGATGTTCCTGACTCCGTTGCTCGCTATCGCGGGCCGGCGGGTTGGGGAGGCCATAAGGCAACGCGAAACCAGCAATGGTGATGTGGCGGCGAGCGTGGACGACGAACATCCTGTCATCATCGGCGGCTTCGGCCGGGTTGGCCGCTTGCTGGCCCAGCTGCTCGAAGAACAGCGTGTTCCCTACGTCGCCATCGACAGCGATCCCGATCTGGTTGCTGCAGAGCGGGCCAAGGGCGCCGCGGTATTTTTTGGCGATGCCAGTCAGCCGGAGTTGCTCAAACATCTTGGCATAGAACGGGCTTCGGCTTTTGCCACGACAATGGATGCGCCGGAATCGGCGGAACATGTGATCAAGGCCGTGCATAAGGACTGGCCGCATATTCCGATTATCGCGCGCGCCTGTGATGTTGGCCATGCGGAAAATCTCCGTGCCAGTGGCGCGAAAAGCGCTGTGCCCGAAACCGTCGAAGCCAGTCTCGAACTGTGCGAGCAACTGCTCACCAATATCGGCTTTCCGCAAGAAGCCGCCCGCGCCATCGTCGATGACCAAAGGACCTGGCAGACGGACAGAGCCTCGGAAGGCTGAAGACGAGCAACATTCCAACATAGACCTGGGCTATCGAAAGCTACGCCATCAATCGATTTAACAATCCATCCATGTGCATGATACTGCACTTTACAGACAGTTACATAATATAATCTTTTGAAAGACTTACCCCCATGTCTACACAATCTGAACAGACAATCTTTCTGACCACAGACCTGACCGCACGCGGTGACCGCCCGTTGGATCGCGCAGTAAAACTGGCAAAAGCCCGAAATGCAAAGCTAGTTGTTTTCCATGTGCTGGAAAAGGGACGCCACGATAGCGCCGCGGTGGATGCCGCAGCTGCGGAAATAGAACTGGATCTCGACAGCTATGGCATAACAGCGGATGTGATCATTGAGCGCGGCGATGTCGTCAGCCAAATTATCGAGCACGCTGAAGCCAGCAAGGCGGCGCTGATTGTCGCCGGTGTTGCACGCATTGGCAGGCTCGGCGACCTGGTCATGGGCACGCAGCTGGAGCGGATCATCCACCACAGTCCGCTGCCGATACTCATTGCGAAAAACCGCGCGACTACTGATTATGAGCGGATCGTCGCGGCCAGTGATTTTTCCGGTCCGTCAGCTTATGCAATTGAACAAGGCTCCGCATTGTTTCCGCAGTTACAGACGCATGTCATCAACGCCTTTCATGTCCCCTTTGAAGGCTTTCTGCACAGCGAAACCGCGACGGAAGAATTTCGGACGGAACAGCATCTGCAAATGGCGAAATTTCTTGAGGAGCTGAAAATCGCCCCCGAAACGCGCAAGGATCTCTCCTACAGTGTGGAATATGGCGATACATGCAGCGTTGTTCACAAGGCTTTGAAAGACCGTCATACCGATCTGGCGGTTATTGGCACACATGGAACGAGCGGTTTCCGCGCCAATATGATGGGCAGCATGGCCCGCGCGCTCATCACCTACCTGCCTTGCGATATATTGGCGGTGCGCCAGCCACCAAAATAGGTCTGTCGCGATAACAACATGAAAAGCAGGGGTTTTTCCTTAACCTAACCTCTTGCCATCAAGCCCACCTTGCTGTATTACTTCTACAATACACATTGGAGGGCCCCATGAAGAAATTGTTATTTGTCATCCCATTACTTGCTTTGTCCGCTTGTGAAGGATCGATCGCCAGTGCTGTCGGTAGTGCCGGAAAAAGCAGCTTCTCCGACGGCACGCAAATTGGCACGACAGCGACCAATCCTGGCGAATTTGACGGTGTGACCTTGGCCGGACCAGATAATGTTGTCTTTACCACCGGATCTGACTTTTCAATCCGGGCGGAGGGCAAATCCGACACGTTGGAACAGCTGCGTTACAAGATTACCGATGGACAGCTGAAAATCGGTCGCGAGAAAAATGGCGGCATGTGGAGCGGCGATTATAATGGCGCGACCGTCTATGTCAGCGCACCATCTCTGAAAAGCGCCAAACTGGCCGGATCAGGTGACATGCAAGTTGATAATATGAACGGTGAAAACGCGAAAATCAGCGTTGCCGGATCAGGCAATGTCGATGTCGCCGCTTTAGAAACCGCGTCGCTCACCACCAAAGTTGCGGGCTCCGGTGATGTTTCCATTGCTGGTACCGCCGATGAGGTCACTATATCTGTCGCAGGATCCGGAGATATTAGCGGCAAGAAGCTGAAAGCAGAAAACGCGACGATCAAGGTTGCTGGCAGCGGTGACGTTTCCTTGTCTTCTGATGGCGCGGTCGAAGCGACGGTCGTAGGATCAGGCGACATCCGCATCCATGGCGACGCCGTCTGTAAAACAAAGTCACGCGGGTCAGGTGATATAACCTGCGGGTAATCGCCTAGGCTGATTTCCCTTTCCTACTGGAATAGCCTTCTGCTAGCCTTTGCTTCAAGGGCTTTGGGGAGGGCGATCATGACAGCACAATATCATCGGATCAGAGATGACGAGACGAGCGATGGCACGGTCTTCAAACCGGCGTTACGCATGCCTGTTTCTGACAGCAACAGCGGGTGTGATTTGTGTGAACTTTGGATCGCGCGGTGCTTGGAAAAATGGTGTGTGAATATTGTGAACTTTGGACGCTGCCTCCTTCGCAGAAAATACCCTGTGATTTGTGTGAACTTTGGGCCTGCGTTCGGACTTCCTGTAACAGGTCATATCCCGGTTCCATCCGCATCTTGCGAAGGGAGACACGCTTATGCCTAACTTCTGGGAAAAATATGCCGTACCGCGGCTGATAAAATTTGCCTGTTCACAACCTGCCGTGATGAAGGATCGCAGCGAAATCGTACCCAAGGCGCAGGGGGACATACTGGAGCTCGGCTGCGGCGGGGGCATAAATTTGCAATTTTATGATCGTGCCAAAGTCAACAAGCTGACAGGCCTCGATCCCTCTGCCGAGCTGCTCGATTATACGCGCAAGGAAGCCGCAGACCGCGGTTTTGAAATGGACATTTTGGACGGCATTGGGGAATCGATGCCATTTGCCGACGATAGCTTCGATACGGTGCTCACCACCTTTACGCTTTGTTCAGTACAAGATGGTAAACAAGTTCTGAAAGAAATGCGGCGGGTGCTGAAACCGGGCGGCAAGATCCTGTTCCTCGAACATGGTCGGGCGCCCGACAAAGGGCCCGAAAAATGGCAGCAACGGATTGAACCGATATGGAAACATATCGCTGGTGGCTGTCATTTGCATCGCCCGGTTTCGAAATTATTCGAAGCAGAAGGCTATGCACTGCATCAGGAAGGCGGGCATTATGCCCCCAAAACACCCAGATGGCTGGGTTGGATGGAATTTGGAGAAGCACGGCCGTTATGAAAAACCTTTATGCCCTATTATTGCTGAGCCTTGCGGCCATCATGACCCCGGCACAGGCGGCGGAACGCAATTATTCGATCTCCAGTTTTGAAGATGTCCGTATTGTCGGCAACGTCAATGTGACCATCACAACGGGCCGCGGCACGTCCGCCAGTGCCGAGGCTGCAAACCGGGAAATATTGGACCGCGTTTCCCTGCGCAAAAGTGGCAGCCAATTAATTGTGTCGGTAAAACGCAAGCCGGGAAATAATGGCAGTTTTTCCGCTGATGCGCCCGTTAATGTGACGCTTAGCAGCTATGTCATAAAGACAATTTCCCATTCCGGATCAGGAACCGTGTCTTTAGATAAGCTTGGCGGCAGCAGTTCAAAAATACGCCTGAGCGGCTTTGGTGTGCTGACGATTAACGAAGTCGAAAGCGATGTGCTGGACGTTGGGATGAGCGGCGGTGGTCAAATCATTATCGCCGGCAAAGCGACAAAAGGCCAGATCAGCCTGCTGGGTTCCAGCATATTTGAAGGCTCTCAATTGACCCTGGAAACATTGAATCTGACCCATCGCGGACCAGCCAGCAGCCATGTCTTCGTCGAGAAGGAAGCCAATATTTTCAACAGCGGAACCGGCCAGATACAGATTGACGGGCGCCCCAATTGCAGCGTCAGATCTGGTGGATCAGCCCAGATTATCTGTGATCCTAAAGGGTAGATTATTATCTGCCTGCCACTAAATCAGGCGCTAAGTCAGGATGTTAGTGGACTGTGCCGATTGATTGATCGATCGATAGCAACACACAAAGCCGCTCAACCTGACGCCATTTGCAATAGTGCAGATGATTACCAACAGCGCGGCTTTTGTCCGCACGGTTAGCCGCTTCCAGGCCAGCTTCCTCACCGAAATTGGTGATCAGCTGTTCGGCATCGGAAAAATTGGTGGAGTCTATAAATACGGGTAGTTGCAAAACAGGCTCCTGCGCTAGAATGAAGGGCTAATATCGCCCTGGTCAACAGCGATCATCTCTAGGGAACAGGAATGGAAATTCCGTCAAAGCGGATGGTGAACAAAAGCTTATTTTTTGGTAAGCAGACTATTCTGGTCAATCACTGCAGAGCATGGCATGGAGCAGCGAAGATAGCGGAACGGGGACTCCAATGACCGACGACCAGAATCCAAAAGGCAGCACAAACAAGAATGCGGGCGGTTTTTTCCTCGCAGCTGGCTGCATCATTGGTGCCGTTGGCGGCGGCCTGCTCGGTCAGCCGTCAATCGGGTTTCTAGCCGGATTGTTTGTTGGCGCACTGATTGCCATCGCCATCTGGTATTTTGATCGCTGATCTTGTTGGGTTAGCCCTCACAATAGCGCGCTTGTCATCAGACGCCGTGCTTCCTATTATCCCGCTATGTTAAAACATATTCGCAACATCACGATTCTGCTCATCGTCATCGCCATAGGCGCGGGCTATTATATCACGCGCGGTGACACGGCGCGCCTGCCGCTGGAAGCAACCACCGGAGTCAAGCCCGAGATCACGAATGTGCGTAAAGAAAATTTCCCGACCATCAATATTGCTGAAGCCGATCCCTGGAATCCTGGCGAAGGCCCGGTGGCGGCAGAAGGCCTGACGGTGGAACGCTTTGCCGAGGGATTGGATCATCCGCGCTCCATGTTGCGTCTGCCCAATGGTGACATATTGGTTGCCGAAACCAACAGCCCGCCACGCCAAAATAAGGGTATTGAAGGCTGGATCATGCGCAATCTGATGAGCAAGGCGGGTGCTGGTACGCCATCAGCCAACCGGATCAGTTTGCTGCGCGATAGCGATGCTGATGGCAAAGTCGATGAGAAATTTGCATTGCTCGAAAACCTCAATTCGCCCTTCGGAATGGCCTTGGTCGAAGACACGCTTTATGTGGCGAATACAGATAATGTAGTGGCCTATCCCTACACGGTTGGTGATACCAAAATCACGACTGAGGGCCGCAAGGTTGCCAATCTCAACGCCAAAGCGCCCAATAATCATTGGACCCGCAATCTGATCGCAAGCCCGGATGGCAAATATCTGTTTGTCGCCGTTGGTTCGAACAGCAATATCGGTGAAAATGGAATGGACACCGAAAAGGAACGCGCCGCCGTTCTGCGTGTCGAATTGGCGACGAACGAGAAGATTGTTTATTCAGACGGTCTGCGCAACCCGGTTGGACTGGCCTATGAACCGGTTTCCGGCAAACTCTGGACCGTTGTGAACGAGCGTGACATGCTTGGCAGCGATATGGTGCCGGATTATCTGACCGAGGTGCTGTTTGCTTCCCATTATGGCTGGCCATGGCATTTCTGGCGCGGGCATGTTGATCCACGCGTAGAGCCAAAAAATCTCGATCATCGCCAATATGAGCGGCGACCTGATTATGGTCTGGGCGCGCATGTTGCGCCGCTTGGACTGGCCTTTTCCAATGGCGAAGCGTTGGGCGCGCCCTTCGACAGCGGCGCTATTGTAGCAAGACATGGTTCGTGGAACCGCAAGCCGCTGTCTGGCTATGATGTTGTCTATGTTGACTTTGATGAAAAAGGAAAACCACAGGGCAAGCCGCAGATGGTGCTGAGCGGCTTTGTCGATGAAGACGAGAAAGCGCGCGGTCGCCCCACCATGGTCGAGTTTGATCAGACCGGAGCCTTGCTGGTGAGCGATGATGTGGGCGGCATTATCTGGCGGGTTTCAAAGCCAGGCGCCAAAAAATCCGAAGCGGAAGCTGAAAGCGAAAGCGAGCAAACTAGTTGATCGACTTGCCCGCGCGCCCGGCCAGTTCGACAATATATTGCCACGCAACCCGGCCCGACCGGCTGCCGCGTTGACGCGCCCAATATAGGGCATCTTCTTCGTCAAAGCCCAGATCATATACGTCGGCATATCGGCCGACCATCGCGAGGTAATCTTCCTGTGATGCCACGTGGAAACCGAGGCGCAAGCCAAAGCGATCCGATAGCGCCAGCTTGTCATCAACCACATCGCGCGGATTTATCGGATCATCCTGCTCCGCCATCTGCCGCGGAACGATATGGCGCCGGTTGGATGTGACATAGAGCCGCACATTGTCAGGCCGTGCTGCTGCGCCGCCTTCGAGCATCGACCGCAACAATCGCGGTGCGGCGCTGCCTTCCTCAAATCCGATATCATCAATGAACAATATGAATGATCGATCCATTCCGCCCAGGATAGAGAAAAGGCCCGGCAGGCTTTCAAGCCTGTCGGCATTGGCTTCAACCATCGCGATATCATTGCCGGCTATATTCAATTCTCGCACAACGGATTTGGCAAGCGCCGACTTGCCCATGCCGCGAGCACCCCAGAGTAAAACATCATGCGCTGCAAAACCATTTGCCAGGCGCTTGCTATTTTCCAGCAACCGGTCTTTCTGATCATCAATTCCCGTCAGCAGATCCAGCGCAATGGGAGCAAAGCGTTCGATGGCCTCGATCGTTTTACCGGTCCAATGAAAGGCCGACCCGGCGCTGATATCGACCGACGGAGGCGTGATCGGAGACAAGCGCTCCAAAGCATCAGCAATCCGATGGAGCGCCGCCTTGATTTCCAAACGGCTCTCCTCATCCACCATATCAGGCAACCAGTTCTTCGCTGCCCAGGCGATATAATATGTCCGCCCCGCCCATAGCTGCCGCCTTCAATCCGATGGCTTCGGGAACCAGATGATCAAGATAATAGCGGGTCGTCACCAGCTTCGCTTTCAGGAACGGATCATTCCCCTCACCCAGTTCAGCCTCAGCAATGCGTTGCTGCTTTTTCATCAACATGCCGCATGTCGCTGTCGCCAGCATGGTCATGAACGGATAGCTGCCAGCGAGCCGGTCATCAATCGAAGCATCGCCGCCGGCCATCCATTTGGCAATATCTTCAACCATCAACGCCAAGGTCATCAGGGCGTCTTCGTCCTTCGCTTCTGACTTGATATCCGCGATCAGCGCCATCATCGCATCGCCGCCATCCAGACCCAGTTTCCGACCGACAAGGTCTGCCGCCTGAATACCGTTGGTGCCTTCATAGATCGGCGCGATTCGGGCATCACGGAAATGCTGGGCCGCTCCGGTTTCTTCGACAAAGCCCATGCCGCCATGTACCTGCACCCCGATCGAGGCAACTTCATTGCCAATATCGGTGCCATAGCCCTTGATTAGCGGGGTCAGGATTTCGGCACGAGATTTCGCGCCTTCGATTCCCAGCGTCCCGCCATCCACATGGGATGTTGCATAGTAGAGCAAGGCACGTGCCGCCTGCGTCAGCGCTTTGCTGCGCAGGATCATCCGGCGTACGTCGGGATGCTCGATAATCGCAACCGGGTCCTTAATACCGCTGCCGGCCCGAGCCGATTGCACCCGATCAGTGGCATATTGTATCGCTTGCTGGGTCGCCCGTTCGGCAATTTGCACCCCTTGCGAACCGACATTGATCCGCGCATTGTTCATCATCGTGAACATGGCTTTCATTCCGCCAAATTCGCCGCCGATCATCTCACCAATACATTCGTCCTTTTCGCCATAGGCCATTACGCAGGTTGGCGATGCATGGATGCCCAGCTTATGTTCAATAGAAACACAGGTCACATCATTAGGCGCCGCGCTATTGCCTTCAGCATCCAGATGATATTTGGGTACGATAAACAGCGATATGCCCCGCGTGCCTTCGGGCGCACCGGGCGTCCGGGCCAGTACAAGATGAATGATATTATCGGTCAGATCATGCTCGCCAAAAGTGATGTAAATCTTCTGGCCCTTGATCTTGTACTTCCCGGCATGTTCGCCTTCGGTGATCGGTTCTGCGGTGGATCGCAACGCGCCTACATCAGAGCCCGCCTGCGGTTCGGTCAGGTTCATTGTCCCGGTCCATTCGCCGGAGATCATCTTGGACAAATAGGTGGCCTTCTGCTCATCGCTACCATGCGCGTGGATGGCTTCGACCGCGCCAAAGCTCAGCATCGGGCAAAGCGTAAAGGCGAAATTGGCCGCGCCGCAGGTCTCAAGAATGAGCGCTGACAGGGAATAAGGTAGTCCTTGGCCGCCAAAATCCTCTGGGCCATCAATAGAAGCCCAGCCGCCTTCAACAAACTGATGATAAGCCTCCTGAAAACCTTCCGGCATTGTCACTGCACCATTGTTCCATTTGGCTCCGACCGTATCGCCGGTGCGGTTAATCGGCGCAAATTCTCCAGCAGCAAACTGACCAATGCCTTCGACAATCGCTTCCACCATATCTTCGCTGGCACCTGCAAAGCGGTCATGTTCGGCAAGCGCGCCGACATTGGCGATATGTTTCAGGACGAAATTCTGTTCTCTGCTGGGCGCTGTAAAGCTCATCTCATTGGTATCCGCTATTGCTTGAATTCTCGCTGGGCTATAGCGCCCTATCATGTCCGGCTCAAATGATCATATTGATGACAATGCGCGACGTTACGGCACGCAAGCGATAACGGCCGCTGCCGAGCGATTGAAGGTGGGTGGACTGGTCGCTGTTCCCACTGAAACAGTCTATGGTCTGGCCGCCGATTCGACCAATGCCGGTGCCATAGCAGACATATATCGAACCAAGGGCCGCCCCGACTTCAATCCGTTAATCGTTCATGTGCCCAGCATAACGGCGGCCAAGAAACTCGGCATGTTCAATGTTCTGGCGGAGAAACTGGCCAAGGATTTCTGGCCTGGACCTCTCACACTGGTCGTCCCGAAAACCAAGGATTGTCCGGTTGCGGAAGCCGTGACAGCGGGCCTCGACACTATTGCTCTACGGTGCCCCGCGCACCCAATGATGCGAGAATTGCTTGAAATTTCTGGGCTTTTCCTGGCCGCGCCATCCGCCAATAGAAGCGGTGGCATTAGCCCGACAATGGCTGACCATGTCGCGCGCAGTCTGGGCAATGCTGCGCCGTTGATATTGGACGGCGGCCGTTGCCAGAGCGGTATTGAATCAACCATTGTTGCAATAAGAGGCAATGATTATCAAATCCTCCGCCCTGGCCCAATAACGGCAGAAAATTTGCAAAACACCACCAGCCAGGAGGCAGTCAGTCAGCGCAGCACAGCGGTAGAAGCGCCCGGACAATTAGCGAGCCATTATGCACCATCCAAGCCGGTCCATCTGAACATAAGCCAAGCGCAGCCTGACACATATCTGATCGGCTTTGGGCTGGTCGCAGGCGATAGCAGCCTATCTCCCTCCGGAGATCTGGCCGAAGCCGCCGCGAACCTCTTTGCAACCCTGCATGTTGCGGATGCAAGCGATCGGTCGCAAATTGCCGTAGCGCCCATCCCCGATGCCGGCATAGGGGCTGCTTTGAACGATCGTTTACGCCGCGCAGCGCATCAAGACTGACGTTTTTACATAGGTTTACGCCGCGAAATTAGGCGATTTGGCTGAACTACGGTAAACTATTGCCGTGCAGTTCAATAGAGGCTGCGAATATTTCTTGGGGGAGTCAAGAATATGACGGCTATACAAAAATCATTAGCAGAATTTCTCGGTACATTTTGGCTTGTATTTGGCGGTTGCGGCAGCGCTGTCATCGCTGCCGCCTTTCCCGATGTCGGGATCGGCCTTTTAGGCGTATCGCTGGCCTTTGGCCTGACCGTGGTCACCATGGCATACGCTATTGGGCACATCAGCGGTTGTCACCTCAATCCCGCTGTGACTATCGGCCTCTGGGCTGGTGGGCGCTTTCCGGCAAATGAAATTCCGGTCTACATCATCGCGCAGGTTGTGGGGGCTGTAGCTGCGGCAGCGGCGCTTTATGTGATCGCATCCGGCAATGCCGATTATGATCTTGCGGTCAATGGTCTGGCTGCCAATGGTGTCGGAGAAAAATCGCCTGGCGGATATGCTATGGGTGCCGGAATCGCGATTGAGATATTGCTGACCTTCTTTTTCCTGATGATCATATTGGGTGCGACGGACGGCCGTGCTCCTGCGGGCTTTGCGCCTTTAGCAATTGGCCTCGGGTTAACGCTCATCCACTTGATCAGCATCCCGGTAACCAACACTTCGGTCAATCCGGCGCGCAGTACCGGCCCTGCATTGATGGAAGGCGGTATTGCCCTTTCGCAGCTCTGGATTTTCTGGGTTGCGCCGATTGTTGGGGCCGTGATCGCTGGCAGCGTTTACAAAATTATTGGCGGAGAGAGCCCGAATAGCGCAGGGGCAAAAGACTAGTCTTCTCACCAATATAGTTCGCAAAAAAACCAAAGGGCCGGCTTCATCAACCGGCCCTTTTCGTTGAAAAACGCAATTTTCTGTTGGTCACAGCGATTTCGCGACTTATGAAGGGCTGTCGGGAGGGGACAAGATAGGTATATATGGCGGGGCGTAGTCAAAAAAATTCAAGTCTTCATTCTCTGGCGTTAGTGGCAACGATCTTGCTATTTGGGTGCAGCGGCACAGAAGCCGAAGAGAAACCAAAAGATCGCGATCCTGTTCCCGCAGCGACAATCATTGTCCAGCCCGCTAGCGAGAATGAAACCATAACCGCAGCTGGCACGGTACGCTTACGCCGGGAAACGGAATTGGGATTCACGACGTCCGGTCAAGTCGCATCGGTGCGCTATGAAGAAGGCGACCGGGTGAAGCGCGGTGCCACTCTGGCAGCGCTGGATAACAGCACTGTGTCTGCTAGTTTGGAATCCGCTCAGGCGGAACTCGATCGGACAGAGGCGGATTTTGATAGGATCAAATCTCTCTTTGCCGATGGCTGGGTCACCAAAGCACGTTTGGAGCAAGCCGAAGCGGCCATGCGTGCTGCCAAGGCGCAGGTCAACGCCAGCGGTTTTGCAAGCAGAACATCTCATATTCATGCACCGAGCAATGGCATCATTCTCAGCAGAAATATCGATGCCGGCCAAATCGTAAACGCCGGCACAACCGTTCTGGTGCTTGGCGAAACAGATAAAGGCTTTGTTTTGAAAGTCCCGCTGACCGATGCTGACGCCTCTCGCGTCCGGGTAGGCATGCGCGCCAATGTGACGATAGCGGCGGTTTCTAACGCGCCAATTGAAGCCGTGGTGAGCGAAAAAGACGGCCGAGCGGACGAACAAACTGGAAGTTTCGAGATCAGCTTCCTGCTGCCAGCCAATGACCGGCTGCGTTCCGGTCAATTGGGATCAGTTGAAATCGAAGTGTCGCGCAACAGTGACGGATCTGTCGCCGTTCCAGCAACAGCTATATTTGGTGTGCGATCCGGTGAAGGCCTTGTCTACGTCGTCGACGAAGAAAAACGGGTCAAAGCGCGAAATGTGGTCATCGGCAAATTGACCGATAACAGTCTGGAAATATCATCAGGACTTGCAGAGGGCGATGTTGTGGTTGCACGCGGCGTCGAAAAACTGCGCGATGGCAATATTATTAAGCCGATCAAAACAGCAAAATGATTTGGGCCTCAATTTCTTTGGTAAGATTTCCTTAGATGCTTGCGAAATTCGTCATAGAACGGTGGCAATTATCCCTTATCTTGTTTGCGCTGCTCGTGGTCTTGGGCATCAGCGCGTTGTCCAACATTACCCGGGCCGTTGATCCCCATTTCCCCATTCCCGTTGTCAGCATCATCGCCATTCTGCCCGGTGCCGATGCTCAGGATATGGAAGAAACCATCGCGAAGCCGATTGAAGAGGCTGTGCAAAGTCTGGACGATATCAAAGAAGTTCGGTCCAACAGCACTGATGGTGGCAGCACCATCTCAGTCGAATTTACCGATTGGTCTGGCGATGTAGAGGGCTATTTCGACGATGTCGTCCGCGAAGTGAATGCCATTCGCGAGACATTGCCCCCAAATCTCCAGCGTCTGGAATTCCGCAAGGTTCGCACCACGGAAGCCGCAGTTTTGCAACTCGCATTGGTCAGTGAAACTGCGTCATGGCGGCGGCTGGATAAATATGCCGACGATTTGGTTGATAATCTGACCCGCTATGACGGTGTGCGCGAAGCACGCATATTCGGTCTGCCGCAACCGGAGGTCAGTGTCGAGATTGATCCGGCCCGTTTGTCAGAACTGCAGGTCCCGGCCAGCGCGGTTGCCGATGCTTTGAAACAAGGCGGGATAGAGCTTCCCGGCGGCGCTGTGCAAAGTGGCAATCGGCGGCTGAATGTCAAAGCGGGCGGTGCTTTCCGCAATCTGGAAACCATACGCAACCTGCCGCTGCGCGCTGCAGGTGGCGCGTTGCTAACCGTTCAAGATGTGGCGAGTGTCAAATGGGGTGCGGCTGAGCAAATTTATCGTACACGTCACAACGGCAAACGCGCCATTATTGTAACCGCAACCCAAAAAGATGGCGTTGATGTGACCCGGCTGCGGAAAGAACTGGAATCAGAACTGGTCAATCAGCGAGACACTTTGCCGCCAGATATTACGCTGGCATTACAATTTGACCAAAGCCGCGACGTTACACGCCGCTTGGATGAACTGACCCGGGATTTTGCAATCGCCGTCGGACTGGTGATCTTCACCTTGTTACCGCTTGGCCGGCGCGCATCGGCGATGGTGATGATCTCAATCCCTTTGTCTTTGGCATCGGGGCTGCTGGTTCTCTATGCAATGGGCTATAATCTTAGTCAGCTTTCCATCGCTGGTTTCATTGTCTCGCTGGGCCTGTTGGTTGATGACTCTATCGTTGTTACCGAAAATATCGCGCGCCACTTGCGCATGGGGAAAACACGAACGCAGGCGGCCATCGAAGCCACTTTGGAGATTCGCGCCGCTGTAATCGGATCGACTTTCGTGCTTATTTTCGCTTTTGCGCCGCTGCTTTTCCTGCCAGGCGGGGCAGGTTCCTATACCCGTTCCTTTTACCTCGCGATCATGATGACCGTGGCGGCATCTTTGGTCATTTCGCTGTCTTTAATCCCGTTTCTTGCCAGCCGCATGTTGCGCCGCGACGAGAATCCGGAGGGCAATGCCTTGCTGCGTTGGTTGAACGACAGGATCCAAACCTTCTACAGCCCGCTCTTGCATATCGCATTGGGTGCGCCGCGGCGGACTGTTTTTCTCGCCATGATGCTGTGCATTTCGGCCTTTGCGCTGGTGCCGCTCATGGGTTTCTCTCTCTTCCCAAATTCTGATTCTCCTTATTTCCGCGTATCGGTTGAAACCGAGCAGGGCAGCAGCCTCAATCAAACCGATCAGATTGTCAGCCAGGTTGCGAAGATCATGGAGGCTGAACCATCAATCAAGGTCCGGGCCGAGAATATCGGCGCCGGCAATCCGCAGGTCTTCTACAATGTTTTTGTGAGTGCGGAGCGCACAAACTATGGTGAGGTGCTGGCGGTGATGGACGAATGGGACGCAGATGACGGGCCAGAAATGATCGAGCGATTGCGGGCGAAATTTGATGCTATTGCGGGCGCGAGCATAAAATTGGAACCCTTTCAAAACGGCCCGCCTATTGAAGCACCTGTGGCCATCGAAATATCGGGGCCGCAACTCGATGTGCTGAAAGATCTGGCCGGTCAGGTTGAGGATATCTTGCGCGACACACGCGGCGCCAGAGACGTTGACAACCCGATCGGGACAGACAAAATCGACCTTGATATCGGTCTGGATGAGAGAAAGGCGGCATTGCTAAATATTCCGCCGGGCGAGGCACGCCGGGCCATTCAACTGGCGATAAGCGGCGAACGCGCGGCGACTTTCCGAGATGAAGAGGGCGATAACTATCCAGTAACAGTGCGCTTGCCGCTGAATGAAACACAGCCGGTTTCTGTTTTGGATGATATTTATCTGGCCACGCGCAGTGGTGATCCGGTTGCTTTGTCACAAGTCACCAATCCAAAGCTGACCAACGTGCCACCGCAAATTCAGCGTCGCCAGCTCGAACGATCCGTTACAGTTACGGCACAGCTTGAATATAATGAGGTCGCATCCATTGTGACAAATGACGCGGTGCAGGAAATCCAAAAAATCGATTTTCCCGAGGGTTACTCTTTCTCGATAGGCGGTGAAAGCGAATCCATTGGCGACACATTTGGTGATCTGGGACCGATTGTTTTCACAGCCATTCTTTTGATAATGGCGATTCTGGTCGCTGAATTTGGTCGCTTTAGAGAGACAATCGTCGTCGCTGGCGTCATTCCCTTGGGAACATTTGGCGGTTTAATTGCTCAATATCTGACTGGTGATGCGCTTAGCTTTATGGGTGTAATCGGCTTCATTGCATTAATTGGCATCGAGATTAAAAATTCTATCCTGCTGGTCGATTTCACTTCCCAACTACGCGAAAGAGGCATGGGTTTGCGCGAAGCGATTGAAAAAGCCGGTGAGGTTCGCTTCCTGCCGGTATTGCTGACATCCGTTACCGCGATCGGCGGGCTACTGCCTCTGGCTCTGTTGGGCGGCAATCTTTACGCACCGGTGGCAATCATCATTATCGGTGGTTTGATAAGCTCGACCTTGCTTTCCCGCGTTGTGACCCCAGCTATGTACTTACTTATCGCGCGGCGCGATGAGGAAAAGAAAAATGGTGATACCCCTTCACCCGACCAAATAGCGCCCGCCTAAAAGGAGTTTATGATCATGCAGAAAGCAATTTTTGCCGGTGGCTGTTTCTGGTGCACCGAAGCTGTATTCAACGATATTGCAGGCGTGCACAGCGTCGAAAGCGGTTATATTGGCGGCACAAATGCCAACCCCACCTATCGCCAGGTCTGTTCTGGTACGACCGGTCATGCCGAGGGGATTAAAATCGGCTTTGATCCCGATGTGGTGAGCTATGACGACTTGCTCGATATCTTCTTTGCGACCCATGATCCGACGCAGCTAAACCGGCAGGGCAATGACATCGGAACGCAATATAGATCAGCTATCTTCCCCTTGGATGATGATCAGCGCGCTGCAGCTGTCGCGGGCATAGAACGGGCGGGCGCAGAGCGTTCGGAACCCGTTGTAACCACGATAGAAGGACCGGCAACCTGGTACGTAGCAGAGGATTATCACCAGCAATATTGGGCAGATGAAGGGCGCAGCAATCCTTATTGTGTCGCCACCATCCCCCCAAAATTGCAGAAGCTGCGGACCAGTTTTGCGGATAAATTGAAGGACTAAAGCCATTTCCATGAAACCGATCAAAAAAGCCGTCTTCCCCGTCGCCGGCATGGGCACCCGTTTCCTGCCCGCGACCAAGGTCATGCCGAAAGAATTGTTCCCGATCGTTGACCGCCCGCTGCTGCAATATGCGGTGGATGAAGCGCTGGAAGCTGGCATCGAACAGATGATCTTTGTTAATGGCCGCGGCAAGGGCATGATCGAGGACCATTTCGATCTCGCCTTTGAGCTGGAACGAAATATGGGTGATCGCGGCAAGGATCGTTCGGTCCTTGATGGCACCCGCCTGACGCCCGGCAACAGTGTCTTTGTCCGGCAACAGGAACCGCTTGGCCTGGGTCATGCAATCTGGTGCGCACGGGATATTATCGGTGACGAGCCCTTCGCCATCTTCCTGCCCGATGAATTCATGGTCGGCAGCCCCGGTTGTATGAAACAGATGGTCGACGCCTATGAGAAGCTCGGCGGCAATGTCATCTGTGCGCTGGAAATCCCCATAGAAGACACGCCCTCCTATGGCGTGATTGATCCAGGCTACCGCGATGGTCCGATTACCGAGGTCAAAGGACTGGTCGAAAAGCCGGCTGCTGGCACCGCGCCCTCCAACTTGATTCTACCGGGCCGTTACATCCTGCAACCCGAAGTGATGCGCATTCTTGAGACGCAGGAAGCCGGTGCGGGCGGAGAGATACAGCTGACCGATGCGATGGCGCAAATGATCGGCAAACAGCCGTTTCACGGTATGACCTTTGATGGTGCCCGCTATGACTGCGGTTCCAAGGCGGGCTATGTCGAGGCCAATCTGGCGCTGGCGCTGGCCCATCCCGAAATCGGTGATGATATCCGTGCCATTGCGGAGAAATTGCTTGCCAAATCATAGGCTTGTGCCGCGTTCAGCTGGTCTTCATTGACCGGGGCGCACAAACCGGGCTGAGGAGATACTCATGCGGTCATCGTCTATTGTCCTGATAACAGTCGCCTTCGCCATGCTCAGCGGCTGCGTCGCCAGCAAAATTGTAACGGCTCCGTTCAAGGCCGCGGGTACGGTTGTGGAAACCGCCGTAGATGCCACGACGCAAACGGAATCGGAGAAGGCAGAAGATATTGGGCGCGAGGTGCTCAAGGAACGCAAGCGAGAGCGAGACGCCTGTCTGAAGCAAGCCGAGACCAAGGAAGAGCGTAAGGAGTGCAAACGCGCTTATAAGGATGGTTGACGCACAGATGTCAGTTGGACTGGCCGCCAACCAGCAAAGGCGGCGTGTAGATCCCGTCGACCGCTTCAAATTCTAATATCTTTGCAATTTCCTCTTCAAATAGCTTCACGCGCTTCTTCCAGCGATAATGGGTAGAGGCGGAAAAAATACCTTTGCCATGTTGCTTGCCATAGCGAGTCCAAAAGCGGATCGCGGCCTGCGGGTCATAGCCGGCATTGGCCATCAGCCAGACCGATAGCCGATCCGCCTCTATCTCGGTAGCCTTTATCCGCCCTGCACTTTTTCCGAACTGTCCAAAAAAGCCGCGATTGACCTTTTGCGCATTTAACCGTTCGCGATGCTTGAGCAGATTGTGCGCCAGCTCATGCGCAGCAATGGCGGCGAGCTCATCATCATCCAGTACATATTGGGCCAGCGTCGATGAAATGCTGACCATTTTCCCGTCCGCAGATGCCTCACGTTTCTTGCTGACGCGAATTTGAAACTGGCTGGGGCATGTCACCACCGGCTTGAGGGTGACCGTTTCAAGATCACTCCCGCGCTTCATTGTCAGTGCGACCTGGCCCTTGGCAGACGCTTCCACCAGACCATTTTTAACCGCTGCGATCCGCCGATATTCGGGCTTTTCATCGGACAGTTTTTCGGTGTCTATCGCGATGTCGTCCACCGCCGTGCCGTCGATTGCTACGAGGCCATCACCGGCTGCCAATTCCGCCATGGCGGCCGGACTGTCCGGAGCAACCGCATTGATGGCGATCGGGCTTGAAAAACCAAGGGCAGCACGCGCATTATCTTTATCGCCATATTGTTCCAGATCATGCAGCAGGATCCCGAGATGCGGAACCGTCTCTGAGCAGAATTCCGCATTGGCCGTGACCAGCCGATAGCCGGTGATATGCATGCGCTGATCGAGCCGCTGCAAGGATTGCAGCGCCATCACAGCCTGCCGGTCCGCCCTCTGGTCTTCCGCACCCTGCGCCCGGCCATGGGCTGGCTGCACGATCCCAAGAATAATCGGAAGGAAACAGAGAAAGCGAAGCATATAGTGCATTTAGCCGAACCCGCCTTTCGCGCCGTTGAACACGAGAGCCATGCCCGCTTCTTCCAGATTCAGAAAAGCCATGACCAGCGCCACACAAATCAAAACAGCCGCCGCCACATATTTGAAGATATCCTGCACCCGATCGGCACGGCCCAGGCTGCGCGCGCGAGAGGCCAGCGCGGCATAGAAGGTCAGACCGGCGGTTTCGGTAAATATCGTCAGGCCTGCCAATATCCCGAACTGTACCAGCAGATTACCAGCCGGATCAACAAAGGGTGGGATGATCACGGTGTAGAAGAAAAGCGCCTTGGGATTGGACATGTGGACGGCAAGGCCGCTTAGGAAGCCGCGCTTAAATCCCTCGGCTGTGGCGGCCGATCCGCTGAGATTCTGCCGCGCTCCGCTGAGCATGGCGACACCCAACCAGGCCAGATAGGCGACGCCCAACCACCGCAAGACTGCATAGGCGGAAGGAAAGGCTTGAATCATCGCTATCAGCCCAAAAGCCGTCAGCGCATACCAGATGAAATTACCGACATTAATCCCGACTATTGGTCCCAGCGCGCCGCGCATCCCGCCTTGTCGGCCCGCTGGTAAAGCGTGGCTGACCGTCACCATGGTTGCAGGACCCGGCGTGAAACAGAAGGTCAAATCCGTGATCAGGAAGAGCAATATGGTTTCATATGGCATAGCTATTCAGCTCCACCATTTAGAATATGAACGAGATTATACAGTTTCTACACAGAATCGCATAAAAGTTTTCCGCCTTCTTTTGGATGATGAAAACCGGCATTTCTGCGGATCATCGCTCAATATTCATAAGATTTCTGTCTCTACAGGAACCGCTTCATGTAGGACAGCGCTTTTAACGGTGCCGATATTCGCCAAATCAACGCAGATGCTGCTTCAGAAAATTGATCAGCGCATTGACCCGGGCCGGGCGATGGGGTGACGGCGGCATCACCAGATTGAGCGATATCTCGCTGAAGGCCCAGTCCGCCAAGATCGCTTTCAAAGCCCCGCTATCAATCGCATCCTGGCACAAAAAATCCGGCAGAAAACCAATGCCGCGACCAGCAATCAGCGCTGGCAGCATGATGTCACCATTATTGCTTTGGAACCGGCATTTGGGGCGCACGGATATCTTCTCGCCATTCCGTGCCGTGATATGCCACAATTCAGGCGTAGCCACGTTGGAATAGAGAAAACAGTCATGGCCTGTCAGCTCTTCGGGTCTGGCCGGCGTCCCGCGCCGTTTGAGATAATCCGGCGATGCGATGCAATAGGTCTTCATGCTGCGCAGGCGAACAACCCGCAAACTGCTGTCCGGCAGCTCCGCAATACGTACAGCCAGGTCAAAACCCTCATCTATCAGATCGACACGGGCATCACTGAGCTGCACATCGACCGTTATCTCGGGATATGCGCACATGAAATCCGCTAAAATCGGAGCGAGATGAGACAATCCGAAACTTAAAGGGGCAGCCAGCCGGATCTGGCCGCGCAGCAGATGGACGGTGTTGCGAGCTGCTTCCATCGCCGCCTCGCCATCCATTGCTATGGTCCGTGCATAGGGGAGCAGCGCCCTTCCCGCCGTTGACAGCGATATCTTGCGGGACGTCCGGTGGAACAGAACCGTGCCCAGCGACTCCTCCAGTCGGGTTATGGCCTTGGATACCGTCGGCTTCGAAATCGCGAGTTCATGGGACACGGCGGTAAAACTGCCGAGCCGAGCCGCCGCCGCAAAGATTGCCCATGCTTCATAATCGGGAAGAGCCATATGCTCTTATTATGTAATTTTGAGAAACAATCAATTTCTATATTGGATATTTAAGAAACAAACAAACCTGCCTATTTCATTCTCAAGCAAGACGGAAACCCGTCTCATCCGAGAGATCGGGTCGTCCGATGAACAGGAGAATGACAATGATAGAGAAACGCACATTTGCCGACCTCGCCCATGTCAATCACGACTGGCTGCAGGCCCACCACCATTTTTCCTTTGGGCGTTACTGGGACCCCGCCCGCATGGGTTTTGGTCCGATCCGCGTCTGGAATGACGATGAGATCGCTACCCAAACAGGTTTTCCGATGCATCCGCATAGGAATATGGAAATCATCACCTATGTCCGCGAAGGCGCGATTACCCATCGCGATTCCCTCGGCAACGAAGGTCGCACAAAAGCGGGCGACGTGCAGGTGATGAGCGCCGGAACCGGCGTCATCCACAGCGAATATAATCTGGAGGAAGAACATACCCGTCTGTTCCAGATTTGGATCGAGCCCCGTGCACCGGGAGGTGATCCCCGTTGGGATACCAAGGCCTTTCCGAAAGGCGACCGTGCCGGGCAGCTGGAAATACTCGCCAGCGGTTTTGACGAAGACGTCGATAGTGGCGCTCTTATGATTCGCGCTGATGCGCGGCTCTATGGCGCAACCTTGAAAGCTGGCAATGCCATCCAGCATGATATTGCAGACGGCGCCGATGTCTATCTAGTCGCCTCCGCCGGCACATTACGAGTCAATGGCGAAGATATTGCCGCTCGTGATGCCTTGGCAATCCGCGACATATCCACGCTGGAAATCGAAGCTCTCGAGGATGCCGAACTGGTTTTTGTCGAGGCCTTCGAACAGTCCAACTGACACCCGCGAAGGAGGAGCGCTCTTCCATCCCCTGAACCTCGAGCGCTCCTTCACTAACCCCAAAAAGGAGAATGAAAATGACAAAAATACTGGTTTTATATTACTCATCCTACGGTCATGTGGATGCATTGGCACAAGCCATAGCGGACGGTGCCCACGAGACAGGCGCAGATGTAACCATCGGCCGCGTCCCGGAAAGCGTGCCACCGGAAGTGGCACAGGCATCAGGTTTCAGCGCCAATGAAGAACATCCCGTGGTCGAACCCGATAGCCTAGCGGACTATGATGCTATCATCGTCGGATCGCCCACGCGCTTCGGCCGGCTATCGAGCCAGATGGCATCCTTCTGGGACCGTACTGGCGGGCTTTGGGTGAAAGGCGCACTGATCGGCAAGGTCGGTGCATCCTTTACATCTACCGGTTCCCAGCATGGCGGTCAGGAAACCACGCAATATTCGATCCTCAGCAACCTGCTCCATCACGGCATGACCATTGTCGGTCTTGACTATGGCTTTGCCGGGCAGATGAATGGCGACGAAATCGTCGGCGGCTCTCCCTATGGCGCATCCACTGTAGCTGGTGGCGATGGAAGCCGGACACCGCACGAGATTGACCTGGATGGTGCTCGCTATCTCGGTGCGAAGGTTGCTCGCACAGCAGCTAAACTAGCCGCCTGAGCGCTTGTCCGCAAATAGAAAGCCCCGCCGGATACTCTCCGGCAGGGCTCGCTATTCATATGTCAGCAAAGCGCTTAAGCGTAGCTTACTTTAACGTTCGCCTTACGTTGACGCCGCCGGTTTGACCGCAATGCACCGCCGATGGCACCAAAGCCAAAGATCATGAACGCCCATGTCGCTGGCTCAGGGACCGCGCCACTGATCTGACCTGCCTCACTGGCGATGATGGCCGCATTGCCGTTTGCAAAGCGCGCCAATACTTTGGTGGGATTTTCGCCAGAAAGCGCTGCACCAAATTCGACAGCGGCAGGATCATATGGAAAGCTCACACCATCTGTCACAGGGTTACCTACACCAAAGGGTGTGATATCAATGTCCAGATTGGAACCGCCTTGGCCCGCTCCCGATGGGCCAGCCATACCATTGACCAGACCGATCGGATTGTCACCATCGCCATTGGCGGAATAGGCTCCAAATGCACCACGGTATTCCCCGATATAACCGCCGCCGGAGCCGCTCAGTACATAGTCTAGTGCATTGTTGAACAGCAAATCGGTATTGGCAGCGCCGATATCATCCTGAAAGTCGCCATTGAACAATACGATATTGCCAGTCACATAGGCTTTCACATTGGCCGCTGCTGCTACCGATAGGCTTTGACCAAAACTGAACCCATCGCGCGTGTAGACGAACAGATCGAAAGAATCGAGAAACCCTGCTGTTGCCAACTGTGCGTCAGAAACGATGGTCGTTGTATGACCACCGGCTGAATATAAGTCATTGATATTATTATCACCAAAAATGGCGATCAACGCAGCGTTGGCCGGAACTGGCGCAATAGCGATAGCCGATACGGATGCCGCAAGAAGTAGTTTTTTCATTTTAGTTTCACCTCGCATTATCGACCCGATCGAAAACAAAAGGCACATAAGTGACAGGATTCGCAAAGCCTCATCAAATCCTGACGTTTCGTTAACAGAATATACACCATAGTGCAAATGCAATGAAAAAAATTAACCATACTGAGTCAGTGAGTTGAAACGAGATTTCGGATGCTTGCACTGAAACGAACCAACAAAAAAGCCCCGCCAGATACTCACTGGCGGGGCTTTTGTTCTTTTGACGGTGGTCGAAAAGCTATGCTTGCTCTTCCCCTGCTTCAGGAGCGGCGTCTGGCGCGTCGGCCACAGGTGCCTCTTCAACCATAGCTTCTGCGGCTGGCGCTTCTTCCGCCGCCGGTGCATCAAACACCTCTTCGGCAACCGGAGTCGCTGCAGCAGCTTCTTCCGCTTTCAGATCATCGGCAGCAGCCATGGCATCAGCAATTTTCGCCTGCTGTGCCCGGAGCGCGGCGTCACGGCCGGTGGCCGCAATCCGTGCCCGGTTCATGCCTGCGCCCGTACCGGCCGGGATCAAACGTCCAACAATGACGTTTTCTTTCAGACCGATGAGCGAGTCCTTCTTCCCTTCGACAGCCGCCTGGGTCAGTACCCGGGTGGTTTCCTGGAAAGAAGCCGCAGAGATGAACGAACGCGTCTGCAGGCTCGCCTTGGTGATACCAAGCAGAACCGGCTTACCTTCGGCAGGAACCTGCTTCTTGGTCAGCTTCGCATTATATTCCAGCATCTCTTCGAGATCGACCTGTTCGCCGGGAAGAAGCGTGGTGTCGCCGCCATTGGTGATTTCAACTTTCTGCAGCATCTGACGAACAATCGTCTCGATATGCTTGTCGTTGATTTTCACGCCCTGCAGACGATAGACTTCCTGAATTTCCGCAACCAGATATTCAGCCAGCGCTTCTACGCCCAAGACCTCAAGAATATCATGCGGATCAGGCGAACCGGAAACCAGGTTATCGCCTTTCTTCACGAAGTCGCCTTCCTGAACGTCGATGACTTTTGTCTTCGGTACCAGATATTCTACTGGTTCGCCTTCCTCGGGAACAATCGCAATCTTACGCTTGGCTTTATAGTCGCGCAGATATTCGACGCGGCCGGAAACCTTGGCGATGATGCTATTGTCTTTCGGAACACGCGCTTCGAACAGCTCGGCAACACGTGGCAGACCACCGGTAATATCACGGGTCTTCGCCGCTTCGCGAGAAACACGCGCGATCACATCACCGGCAACCACTTCCTGACCGTCGGTCACAGACAGGGTTGCACCATTGGCGAGCATGTAGCGCCCGGCTTCCCCGCTGTCCTTGTCGAGCAAGGTCATCCGCGGACGCAGGTCTTCCTTATTGGCTCCACGACCGGTGGCGCGATATTCGGTGATCACACGCTGTGCGATACCCGTCGCTTCATCGGTCTGTTCGGCCATGGTCTTGCCTTCGATGATGTCCTGATACTTGATCGTACCCGGCTTCTCGGTGATCACTGGCATGGTGAATGGATCCCATTCGGCCAGACGATCGCCAAGTTTCACCTTCTGGCCATCCTTGACCAGCAGGCTTGTACCATATGGAAGTTTGTCAGCACTACGCTCACGCCCTTCATCATCGATAACCGCAATTTCACCGGAGCGAGCGAGCGACAGGAACCGTCCGTTCTTGTCTTCGATCACTGGCATGTCGCGATATTGCACCGTACCCTCGGCCACAGCTTCCAAATTGCTCTGCTCGTTCAGCTGTGCCGCACCGCCGATGTGGAAGGTCCGCATCGTCAGCTGCGTGCCTGGCTCACCGATGGACTGTGCAGCGATAACGCCAACAGCCTCACCGATATTCACCGGTGTACCGCGAGCAAGGTCACGACCGTAACAGGTCGCACAAACGCCCATTTTGGATTCGCAAACCAGCGGAGAACGAATACGTGCGGACTGGATACCGAGATCTTCAATGATCTTGATCGCCGCTTCGTCCAGCAATGTGCCAGCTTTGATCACGACACTGTCGTCTTTGCTGTCAACGATATCTTCGGCCATGGTCCGGCCCAGGATACGCTCGCCGAGCGATGCGATGACGGAACCACCCTGGACGATGGCTTTCATCTCCAGCGCATTTTCGGTGCCGCAATCTTTTTCAACAATCGTACAGTCTTGCGAAACGTCCACCAGACGCCGCGTCAGATAACCGGAGTTAGCGGTTTTCAGAGCGGTATCGGCCAGACCTTTACGCGCACCGTGGGTCGAGTTGAAATATTCGAGAACCGTCAGGCCTTCTTTAAAGTTCGAGATAATTGGCGTTTCAATAATCTCGCCCGAAGGTTTGGCCATCAGTCCGCGCATACCGCCCAACTGCTTCATCTGGGCTGGGCTACCACGGGCGCCAGAGTGGCTCATCATGTAGATGGCATTAATCTGACGCTCACGGCCATGCTCGTCCTCTGGCGTCGCGGCCAGCTCGTCCATCATAGCGTTCGCCACCTGGTCACCACAACGGCTCCAGGCGTCGATCACTTTGTTATATTTTTCCTGCTGCGTGATCAGACCGTCTTGATATTGCTGCTCATAGTCAGCAACCAGAGCGCGGGTCTCCTCAACCGTTGCATCTTTGGAGTCCGGAATGATCATGTCATCCTTACCGAAGGAAATACCGGCCTTACACGCGTGACGGAAACCAAGATCCATGATCGCGTCAGCGAACAATACCGTGTCTTTCTGACCCGTGTGGCGGTAAACTTGGTCGATCACGTCACCGACCTCTTTCTTGGTCAGCAACCGGTTCACAATGTCGAATGGAACCTTGTGTGATTTCGGCAGACATTCCGCGATCAGCAAACGACCCGGCGTGGTTTCAAAACGCTTGAGGATGGGGTTGCCATCTTCATCAGTCTGCGGAACCCGGGTATGGATTTTCGAGTGCAGGGTCACCGCACCGATTTCCAGCGCCTGATGCACTTCGGCCATGTCGGCCAGCATCATGCCTTCGCCTGGCTCGCCTTTACGATCCATGGTGAGGTAATAGATACCGAGCACCATATCCTGTGACGGAACGATAATCGGCTTACCATTGGCTGGTGACAGGATGTTGTTGGTCGACATCATCAGCACCCGCGCCTCCAGCTGCGCCTCAAGGCTCAGCGGAACGTGAACAGCCATTTGGTCACCGTCAAAGTCAGCGTTAAACGCGGAACAGACCAGCGGGTGAAGCTGGATGGCTTTACCTTCAATCAATACCGGCTCAAACGCCTGAATGCCCAAGCGGTGAAGCGTTGGTGCGCGGTTCAGCATGACAGGATGCTCGCGGATCACTTCCTCGAGAATATCCCAAACTTCCTTGCGCTCTTTCTCGACCCATTTCTTGGCCTGTTTGAGCGTCATCGAAAGACCCTTGGCATCAAGGCGCGCGTAGATAAATGGCTTGAACAGCTCGAGAGCCATTTTCTTCGGCAGACCACATTGATGCAGTTTCAGCTCAGGACCGGTCACGATAACCGAACGACCGGAATAGTCGACGCGTTTACCGAGAAGGTTCTGACGGAAACGGCCCTGCTTGCCTTTCAGCATGTCGGACAGAGATTTCAGTGGACGCTTGTTCGCTCCGGTAATGGTACGACCACGACGGCCATTGTCGAACAGCGCGTCAACAGACTCCTGCAACATACGCTTCTCGTTACGGACGATGATGTCCGGCGCGCGCAGTTCCATCAGGCGTTTCAAACGGTTGTTCCGGTTGATCACGCGGCGATAAAGATCGTTGAGATCGGACGTCGCGAAACGGCCACCATCCAGAGGCACCAGCGGACGCAGCTCGGGCGGGATCACAGGAATGATTTCGAGGATCATCCATTCCGGCTTGTTGCCGGATTCAATGAAGCTCTCGACAACCTTGAGACGCTTGATGATCTTCTTCGGCTTCAGCGTCGACTTGGTCGTCGCCAGCTCTTCCATCAGATCTTCTTTTTCACGCTCCAGATCGAGGTCCTGCAACATGATCTTGACCGCTTCTGCACCGATGCCGGCGGAGAAAGCGTCTTCGCCATATTCATCCTGTGCTTCAAGCATCTCGTCTTCGGTTAGCAACTGGAATTTTTCCAGTGGTGTCAGACCGGGTTCGATAACCACATAGCTTTCGAAATAAAGCACGCGCTCCAGCTGCTTGAGCTGCATGTCGAGCAAAAGTCCGATACGTGATGGCAGCGATTTCAGGAACCAGATATGCGCAACAGGAGCAGCAAGGTCGATATGACCCATACGCTCGCGGCGAACCTTGGTTACCGTGACTTCGACACCGCATTTCTCACAGACAATGCCTTTATATTTCATGCGCTTATATTTACCGCACAGGCATTCGTAATCCTTTACGGGGCCAAAGATGCGCGCACAGAACAAGCCATCACGTTCTGGCTTGAACGTCCGGTAGTTGATCGTTTCCGGCTTTTTGATTTCACCGAATGACCAGCTGCGAATACGCTCTGGTGAAGCAAGACCGATTTGAATCTGGTCAAATGTTTCCGGCTTTGCGATCGGATTTGCGAAATTTGTTACTTGGTTCATATTCTATTCCTTCGGGGCCTTAGCCCAAAATTTGAAATGCTGGGAAGAGTGAGACGTTGCCCGCCTTACTCTGCCGCAATCGCGACGCCGTCATCATCGTCATCTTCATCTTCGTCACCGAAGCTGGAGAGTTCGACATTGAGACCAAGCGAACGCATTTCCTTGACCAGAACGTTAAAGCTTTCAGGCACACCGGCTTCGAAAGTATCGTCGCCTTTGACGATCGCTTCGTAAACCTTGGTCCGTCCAATCACGTCATCCGATTTGACCGTCAGCATTTCCTGCAACGTGTAAGCCGCACCATATGCCTGCAGTGCCCAGACTTCCATTTCCCCGAAGCGCTGTCCGCCGAACTGGGCTTTACCGCCCAGTGGCTGCTGCGTGACGAGAGAATATGGTCCGATTGAACGGGCGTGGATCTTGTCGTCAACCAGGTGATGCAGTTTGAGCATATAGATATAGCCCACTGTCACCTTACGGTCGAACTTGTCTCCGGTCCGTCCGTCAAACAGGTTGACCTGTCCGCTGCGATCGAGGCCAGCAAGTTCCAGCATGTCGGAAACATCGCTTTCATGCGCACCGTCAAACACCGGCGTTCCCATCGGAACACCATTGCGCAAGTGACCAACCATCTCGACAATCTCGGACGGCTCACGGGCATCAATATCTTCGTGATATTGTTCACCGTAAATGGTCTTGAGCCGCTCTTTCACCGCATCAGGTGGCGCTGCCGCCTGCGGATCGGGATTAGCCAGCTTCCATTCTTCCAGAGCTTTCGTCACCTGCTCGCCCAGACCACGTGCGGCCCAGCCCAAGTGGGTTTCGAAAATCTGACCGACGTTCATACGCGATGGCACGCCCAATGGGTTCAGCACGATATCAACCGGCGTTCCGTCTTCGAGGAACGGCATATCTTCTTGTGGAAGAATGCGGGAGATAACCCCTTTGTTTCCGTGACGGCCAGCCATTTTGTCACCAGGCTGCAACTTGCGTTTCACAGCGACAAAGACCTTGACCATTTTCAGAACGCCTGGGGACAGTTCGTCACCACGCTCCAGCTTCTCGCGGCGATCTTCGAAACGTTCATTAATTTCCTTGATCGCTTCGTCATATTGACCGCGAGTGGCCTCAAAGTCGGATTGGACCTTGTCATCCTTCACAGCGATTTTCCACCAGTCGGCATTGTCCAGTTCGGACAGGCCTTCTGCGGTAATCTCTGCGCCCTTCTTCATTGGCTTCGGCGCGGACGTTGCTGTCTGACCGATCAACATATCTTTCAATGCGTTGAAGGTTGCACGGTTCAAAATGGCGCGTTCGTCATCACGGTCTTTCGTGAAGCGCGAAATTTCTTCGCGTTCAATCGCAAGCGCACGCTCGTCCTTGTCGATGCCGTGGCGGTTAAACACACGAACCTCAACAACCGTACCAGCAACACCCGGAGGCAGACGCAGCGAGGTGTCACGAACATCGGAAGCTTTCTCACCGAAGATCGCGCGGAGAAGTTTTTCTTCGGGCGTCATTGGGCTTTCACCCTTCGGCGTGATCTTACCGACGAGAATATCGCCAGGCTCGATTTCCGCACCAATGTAAACGATACCCGCTTCATCGAGGTTGCGCAGCGCTTCCTCACCGACATTCGGAATGTCGCGCGTGATGTCTTCAGGACCCAGTTTCGTATCACGGGCCATGACTTCAAATTCTTCGATATGGATCGAAGTGAAGACATCGTCTTTCACGATACGCTCGGAAATGAGGATACTATCTTCGTAGTTATAACCATTCCAGGGCATGAACGCGACGAGGCTGTTTTTGCCCAGCGCCAATTCACCCATATCGGTTGATGGTCCGTCGGCCAGCGTATCGCCTTCCTGAACAATATCGCCCACTTTCACCAGCGGACGCTGGTTGATGCAGGTGTTCTGGTTGGAACGCTGGAACTTCTGGAGGGTATAGATGTCGACGCCGGACTTGCCTGCTTCAACATCGCCCTGCGCGCGGATCACGATACGAGTCGCATCGACCTGGTCGACGATACCGCCGCGGCGGGCCGCAATCGCAGCACCAGAATCGCGGGCCACGGTTTCCTCCATGCCGGTTCCGACAAACGGCGCCTCTGCTTTCACAAGTGGCACAGCCTGACGTTGCATGTTCGATCCCATCAGGGCGCGGTTAGCATCATCGTTTTCCAGGAACGGGATGAGCGATGCCGCAACCGACACAAGCTGCTTCGGCGAGACGTCCATCAGAGTGATGTGATCGCGCGGTGCAATCAAAAATTCACCAGCTTCACGGGCCGAAACCAGCTCTTCAACAAAGCTGCCATCTGCATTGAGATCAGCATTGGCCTGAGCCACCGTGTGCTTCTGCTCTTCCATCGCGGAGAGGTAGACAACCTCATCGGTAACCTTGCCGTCTTTGATCTGACGATATGGCGTTTCGATAAAGCCATATTTGTTCACCCGGCTGAACGATGCCAGCGAGTTAATAAGACCAATATTCGGACCTTCAGGCGTTTCAATCGGACAGATACGGCCATAATGGGTTGGGTGAACGTCGCGGACTTCAAAGCCGGCACGCTCACGCGTCAGACCGCCGGGCCCAAGCGCCGATACGCGGCGTTTGTGGGTGACTTCTGACAATGGATTGGTCTGATCCATAAACTGGGACAGCTGCGAGCTGCCAAAGAACTCACGAACCGTTGCAACAGCGGGCTTCGCGTTGATCAGATCGTTCGGCATCACGGTGGATACGTCGACGCTGGACATACGCTCTTTAACCGCACGCTCCATACGCAGCAGGCCAACACGATATTGGTTTTCGAGAAGCTCGCCAACCGAACGCACACGCCGGTTACCAAGGTTATCGATATCATCAACTTCGCCCTTGCCATCTTTCAGATCGACGAGGGTTTTGACCACCGCCAAAATGTCTTCCTTGCGAAGAACGGTATAGTCATCCGGCGCATCGAGATCGAGACGCATGTTAAGTTTCACACGACCAACGGCAGAAAGGTCATAACGCTCAGGATCGAAGAACAGGCCTTCGAACAGCGCCTCAGCCGTTTCGCGGGTCGGCGGTTCGCCAGGACGCATGACGCGGTAAATGTCGGACAGCGCGCCATCACGGTCTTCCGCCTTGTCGACTTTCAGCGTGTTGCGGATCCAGGGTCCGGTTGTCACATGGTCAATGTCGAGCAGCTCGAGCTGGTCAATGCCAGCACCGTCGAGCTTCTCAAGATTTTCAACCGTCACCTCGTCGCCAGCTTCGATATAGATCTCACCGGTTTTCTCGTTGATCAGGTCAAACGCACTGTAGCGACCAAAAATTTCCTCAGTTGGAATGACGACATTTTTCATGCCATCTTTTTCAGCCTTGTTGGCACCGCGCGGCGTGATCTTGCTGCCGCTGGCGAAGACAACTTCGCCGCTATCAGCATCGACAATGTCAAAGGTCGGCTTTTGACCGCGCCATTGTTCCGCCACGAAAGGAATGGTCCAGCCGTCTTTCGCGCGCTTGTAAACGATACGCTCGTAAAATTCGTTGAGAATATCTTCTTCGGAATAGCCTTGCTTCAGAATGCCAGTGATTTCCGCACTCTTGGTCCGGCCTTCATCTTCAATCTTGCCCTGAATTTCGATCGCACCCATGGGCTCTTTGATCGTAATCCGGTTGCCTTCGACTTCGATGATCTCGGCAGGCTGCTTCATGCCCGCAACGCGAACCATTTCACCGACCTTGAACGGAGGCTTCTTCTCTTTCACTTCAATGATCGCGTCACCCAGTGAACGCAGCAGTGCGGTCACAGGCAATTTCCGCTTACGGTCGATACGAACATTGACGATGTCTTTCGCATCAAATTCAAAGTCGAGCCATGAACCACGATAAGGAATAACGCGGGCAGCGAAAAGGAACTTGCCTGACGAGTGGGTCTTGCCGCGGTCATGGTCAAACAGCACACCGGGCGAACGGTGCATCTGGCTGACGATAACGCGCTCAGTACCATTGATTACGAACGTGCCGTTCTTGGTCATCAAAGGCATGTCGCCCATGTAAACGTCTTGCTCTTTAATATCGAGAACGGAGCGCGCTTCGGTTTCCGGATCGACTTCAAAGACGATCAGGCGCAGCGTGACTTTCATCGGCGCTGCATAGGTGATGCCGCGCTGACGACATTCTTCGACATTATATTTGGGGTCTTCAAGCTGGTAGTTGACGAAATCCATTTCGGCGGTGCCGGCAAAATCGCGGATCGGAAAAACGCTGCGCAGCGTTTTTTCCAGACCGGAAACATAACCGATCGAGGGATCGGAGCGCAGGAACTGCTCATATGATTCGCGCTGAACCTCGATGAGATTCGGCATATCGATGACTTCATGAATGTCGCCAAAGATTTTGCGGATACGTTTTTTGCGGGTCGGTGTGAGAGCCGTTGTCTTTACCGAAGATGCTTTCGTCGCCATGTATTTTTGCCTTCTCGCCATCACCGGAATTACGCTACTTATGAAGCGCTTAGCCGGTGGAAAACCAAATTTTGTGGGGCGCTCCAGAACAAAAAGCCACGGCCTCTCAAACCCGTTTCTTCGGGGACGAGAGTCGCAGCTCATAGCGTCCTGAAAACCGGTCAGACCTCATTTCTTCTGGCGCGCCGCGCAACTGCACGCCCTGTCTCGAAATCTGTGGTGAGCCGCCCATATAGGGAGATGTTGGATATCGGTCAAGGGAAGTCCGGCCCCTTATTGGAGGAAATGGAGACAGTAGAGCGGTATCAAACCGGTTTGCCTTCATACCATTTGGTTGCCAGCACGCGGATCACCCAAAATAGCATCACTAACAGGATGATGGGTTCTGGCGCAGACAATATGCCCGTGTCGCGAATGGCCTTGGGAAAAGCGGTCGCTCCCGGGCCAGTAAACAGGGAGCCGGCGGCAATGAAATAGGCAAAGCACATGCGCCACAAATGCCGGGCGACGCGCAGTTTGCCGGAAATACCCCGCCGGGCGATCATCACCGCGTCCCCGGACGCGGCCAGTAGCGCAAGTCCGCCGAAGAAATAATGCGGGAAAGCAGGCAATCCGTCCTTCAGTCCGTCTGGGCTGTTCTGCGCTTCCAATCCGAAAAACACTCCGCCGGCGGCGACGCCCAATGCAGCGACAAGCGCGACATAGTGAAGCAAATTTACTGCTTCATCTTTCTGCCGGACCGCCATCCAGGATGTGACGACAAGATAGATGGTGAAAACTCCGACCAGGACCGAAATGGCCATGGGAAGGACCACTGCCAGGTAGATTCCTGCGGCTGCCATGATCATCATCGTTACGAAGAACACATTGCCAATACCGCGATGTACGCGCGAACCTTTGCGAACAAACAGGGCGGCGGCACCAGCCAACACGGCGATGGTGCCCATGCTGATATGAAGAAACATGATAAGCGTCATTGATGATATCCTCGTTCAAAGGTTCGGTACGAGGGGCTTATAAGCCATAATTTATTGATAATCAATAAATCACTTGACGTTTATCGATAAATCTATATTGATAAGCAACGAAACATATATCGCAATTCAATAATCACTGGAGACAATCATGACAAATATCGCGGCCAAAGGGGAGGAAGATATCGTACTGAAATCGGCACGCCTGCTGCTCGGCTTTTTTCGCCTGGCGGTGATCTTCGCATCTGTAATTCTGATCCTGTCATTGCCGATCATGGCCATTTTCGGACAAGAGATATTGGCTGAAGTTGGCGAGCAGTTTGTGAACGTGCCACCGACTGCAGTACTTTGGGTATCGGCCGGGTTTGCGTTTGTTCTGTTGCTGATCATGCTGCTGAGCTATTTCACTATTGATCGACTTCGCAAAATCCTGGCTTCCGTCCGTGAGGGCGATCCGTTTAACCGGACCAATGGCGTGCGCCTGCGCGGCATGGGCATTGCCATATTCCTGATCCAGATCCTGTCTGGCGTGCTTGGCGCACTGATCAGCGTGATCATCAGCCTTCTCGGCGAAGTGAAAGAAGGTGAGCAGATGGTCGTGTCGGGCGAATTTGGGCTCTCGCTTACCGGCATATTGCTGGTGCTGTTGCTGATCATACTCGCCCGGGTCTTTGACCGCGGCGCAGATATGCGAGACGAGCTGGATGGGACCATCTGATGGCCGTCCAGGTCAAGCTCGACGATCTGCTGCACGACCAGCGCATGACGTTGACCGAGCTGGCGGAACGGGTAGGTATCACCATTGCCAATCTGTCGATCCTGAAAACCGGCAAGGCCAAGGCGATCCGGTTCAGCACGTTGGAAGCGATCTGCCGGGAACTCAAATGTCAGCCCGGCGACATATTGCATTATGACGACGGCAGTTGACATTGGTGTATTATTTAAGCAATACACATAGACATGACAGCTTCGATCAATCTTTCACAAGTCGGCCCTCAGACATTAGCGCGCGTTGTGGGTGGGACACTGCTGGCTACCATCCTCGTTGGGATGGCCACCGCGCTAACAGTGGCGGATGGCATTGACATCAACCTGTCGGCAGATGTTGCTGCAACCGCACAGAATATGCTGGAAGCCGAAACACAATTGCGTGCCAAATCCTATATCGCACTCTTGATGTTTGGTCTGGAGGCCGCAATTGGTATTGGCCTATTTCTGCTTTTGCGTCCAACTGGTCAACTGCTCGCGGGATGGAGTTTTGTCGTCAGCATCGCGGCAGCCATTCTGACCTTGTCGGGTGCTGTGTTTAACATGAATGCGGCGGAACTGGCAGGCGACATCGCGTATGCGCAAATGGCCAGTGAATCGCAGCGACTATTGTTAACCGGCTTGCAGGCAACGTCAGATTATACTTCCTTCCACCTCGCCCTGATTTTATCGAGCGTGTCTAAAGCGGGCTTTTTCTTTCTCTTTTTGAAATCCGGCCTGATACCGAGATTGATCGCTGGCTGGGGCCTTTTTGCCTCTTTGTTTGTTTCAACGGCCATTATTCTGCGCGACTTTATTCTGATAGTCGGACATAGCACCGTAACGGTTAGCTTCATGGCATCAAATCTTGTCGCTTTAGTCGCGACCGCCCTTTATCTGGCCATTAAAGGCGTTCGATCTGCTTAGGACCTATTGCAACCCAAAGTCCGCCAGCGTTACGACTTTGCGGATCATCTCAGCATCATATTCCACCTGACCATCGAGGATCAGCATTGCCAAGCCATGGACTAATGACCAGGCATGAAGTGTCGCCGTCGCCCGCTGTTCAGGCGTAATATCTTCTGGCATCGTCGCCGCTATGCCCGCACGAAGTTGATAGAAAGCTTCACCCATCTTGGTTGGGTTGCCTCCTGCGAGATCCACTTTGCCGACGCGGTCATAGATAAGGCGTACCAAAGCCGGATGCTCAACAGCCCAGCGTACATAGGTGACACCCATCTCGCCAAAGCCCTCCCGGCCACCGCCAACGGATTGGGCTGCCTGAGCCTGATGCGCGCCCAGCCGATTCAATCCTTCGAGAGCCAGCGCATCCAGCAGCGCATCCTTATTGGGAAAATGACGATATAGCGCCGTTGCCGAGACACCCAGGTCCCGGGCCAGTGCGCGCAGACCGAGATCGGGGTGATCCTGTTCATCAATCTTTTTCATCCCGGCAGCAATTGCAGCGGCGCGCAAATCTCCATGGTGATAGCCGCCCGATTCCCGGACGCCCGATTTGATGTTGACACTGTTAGCATTTGCATTCATGTTAACAGCATAAACATAGTGAGTCGGTTTGCCAAGGGAAGGATCAAGCGACCATGCTGGCTTATGCAATCATTACTGCCCTGCTCGGCATCATTGTCGCGATCGCGCATTCCGTGCTCAGCGAGCGCGTTTTGCTGGCTCCGCTTTACCGTGATCATGGTAACGGATTTCTCGCGGACCGCCCCAAACGGGATATTATCCGGGCGGTATTTCATATACCCTCTATCGCATGGGCTGCGCTGGCACTGGCGGTATTGGTCAACCGGCTGCAGGATGGCGGCGATCTTTTGCCACTGACGGCGGCGTTCATTTTCGCATTGTCGGGAATTGGCAATCTCGCGGCGCTGCGGCGTCCTCATGTCGGCGGTCTTATATTGCTGGCCATGGCTGCCGCTACACTCGCCGACATAAGATTTAACTGAAGGAGCAATATTATGGCCTCTGTCATCGAAAATACCATCCGTTCAGCCGTGACTCCGGTCATGGGCGCGGTCGCAAATTTCAATCGCAAGCGGATGAAAGCACCGGAAGGTGGTCATCCTTATCTGACCGGTATTCACAAACCGATGACGGAAGAAGTCACCTTGGCCGAATTGCAGGTCGATGGCGAAATCCCGACCCAGCTTGACGGTCGCTATCTGCGCATTGGCCCCAACCCGGTCAGTGCGCCGGATGAAGCCAGCTACCATTGGTTCGTCGGCGACGGCATGGCCCACGGTATTCGCATCACAGAAGGCAAAGCCGAATGGTATCGCAACCGGTGGATCCGCTCCAACGCTGTGAGCGACGGACTTGGTGAAGAACGCAAACCCGGCACCCGCAAACCACGGACCGATACCGCCAATACCAATATTGTAGAAATTGGCGGCCGGACTTTTGCGATTGTCGAAGCCGGCGGCTTTCCGGTTGAGCTGACCGACGAGCTGGAAACGGTGGCGCACAATCCTTTTGACGGCACTTTGCACAATGCCTTTTCCGCGCATCCGCATCTCGATCCCAAAACCGGAGAGATGCATGCAATCTGTTATGATGCACCGGTCATGGATACGGTCTGGCACGTGGTGCTTGGACCAGATGGCAAGGTGAAGCGGGAAGAACCCATTCCTGTAAAACAGGGCCCATCCATCCATGATTGCCAGATTACCGAAAATCATGTGCTGGTCTTTGATCTGCCTGCGACATTCTCGATGAAGCGGATGCTGGCTGGCTATGCGTTCCCCTATGACTGGAACCCCGAGCATAAGGCACGCGTAGGCCTGTGCCCTCGCAATGGGTCTGGCGCAGATACTATCTGGTGCGATGTTGAGCCCTGCTATGTCTATCACCCGGCCAATGCATTTGAATCGGAAGACGGCAAGGTCATCGTTGATGTGGTGGTGCATGAAAGCACCTATGCGCGCACCACCTTTGGTCCCGGCGGCGAGTGGTCACGGCTGGAACGCTGGACCATTGACCCAGTGAGCAAAAAGGTTGACCGCAAGATCCTCAACGACCGCGCGCAGGAATTCCCGCGCTATGATGAGCGGCTGACGACCAGCGATTATCGTTATATATACAGCATCGCCCTGGCCGGGGAACCGGATCAGCTCGACATGGCTGGCAACGAGCTGTTCAAGCATGATCTCCAAACCGGCGAAACGGCGGTTCGTCATTTCGGTGAGAACCGTCATCCGGGCGAATTTGTCTTTGTGCCCCTTTCACCTGATGCTGACGAAGATGATGGCTGGCTTATCGGTCTCGTGATCGACATGAACAATGAGACAACCGAGCTGCAGATCCTGAAAGCCAATGACTTTACCGGTGAGCCGCAAGCGGTCATCCACGTCCCGCATCGGATCCCGCCGGGCTTTCATGGCAATTGGGTCAGCGCGGTTTAGGATTCAGTCTTTATCGACTCTGGCAGAACCTAATCCTTCGGAAAATTGCGGCGCTTCATCAGCTATCTCTTCCCAGTCCGCTTTGGAGCCGACAAAAATATGCGCCGCATAGCCGCGATGGCCTGGATCGTTATCGAGCAAACCTGCCGGGACGAAGAATAGTTTACTTTTCTGCCCATCCAGTGGAAGCGGGCTGCCGCATATTTTGCAAAATACCGAATGCCATCCTTTTCCATCGGGCACGAAGTAAGTGGAAATCAGATCCTCACCGCTCTCCCAGGAAAAATTATCGTAGGTTGCATGGAAGACCGCATTGCCATTTGTGCCCGACACTTTGCGACATTTGGAACAGTGGCATTGTCCAATCGGCCCGGGCGGCCCGCTGATCGCAAAAGACACGCCGCCACAGAGACAGCTTCCGGTCAACGCCTTGGTCATGATCTGATATCACTCCTTTTCAAAATCGACATGGAAAGCCTATCATTTCGAATAGACGATAAGAACCCGCCATTTTCGAAAAAGTGGTCTCCTATACGGCTGAAGCTCTCTACCTAGCAAAAACGTCGATTGCCCGTTGACCTCCCGTAATTGACACTCGTTTTCAAGCAGCGGTCAGGAGATGGATATGAGAACAGTTATTGTTACAGGCGCTTCGAGCGGCATCGGCGAAGCCACTGCCCGCAAATTGGTGCAGTCCGGATATAATGTCATGCTCGCCGCTCGGCGGACAGATCGGTTGCAAGCCATTGTCGAGGAACTAGGAGAGCAAGCCGCCTTCCACGCCACAGATGTCAGCAGCAGGGAAGATCAGGAAGCACTGACCGCCGCGACGACAGAACGCTTCGGTCAGGTGGACGCGCTGGTCAGCAATGCCGGGATCATGCCAGTGTCGCTTATGGAAAAAGGCGATGTAGAGAACTGGGACCGGATGATCGACGTCAATCTCCGTGGTGTTCTATATGGCATCAACGCCGTACTTCCGCAGATGGTCGAGCGCAACGACGGGCATATCATCATCATTTCTTCGATCGCCGCGCTGGAAACCTTCCCTTCCAGCGCTGTCTATTCCGCCACCAAATCGGGCGTGCGGTCAATGAGCGATACATTGCGCAAGGAAATGACCGCCCATGGCGTGCGCGTCACGACCATCTTCCCCGGCGGCGTGAAGACAGAGCTAGGCACTAGCATCAAGGATCAATCGGTCCTCGAGATGATGGGCGGCGTGTTCAATTTCGAATTTCTCGAACCGGAAAACCTGGCCGATAGTGTTGCTTATGTGTTGGACCAACCGCCGTCTGTTTGTGTCGGCGAGTTAATGATCCGCCCGACCGGTCAGGCTTGATCCAAACCGTCTAGATCCCCTCCAGCCGGCAACCGCGCTGTTCTAATATATGCCGCATTTCGCGATAGGCACGCGGCGTGTCGGTTAGCGGAATATACGGATGGAGATGATGTACAATATGATATTGCATTCCCATGGAACCAATATTGCCCCAGCTGCTTTTAAACGCACGGGTGTCGCGGTAACGCCCTGCTTTGTCGGCCGGATGATGCGGTGCCCAGCTAAGGAAAAACTGAATATAGGTCAGTCCGATTTGCCGGGGCAGCCACCACAGCAAAGCCGCTTCTATGGCATAGCCAGACCAGGCAAGCCCGATCAATATCGCAAAATGGGCGATCTGATAAACTGCGCCATCGACCAGAACGTCAGGACGACCGATATCCTGCAGAACATCACCATATTTGTTGAAGCCGCCACCGGCACCCGGTTGGCGGTTCTGAATTGATTTCCATATGGCGTGCCACGGGCCGGTCGCGCTGCTGCTATAATCAGGGTCCAGATCAGCATCGTTGGCGTGCAGATGATGCTGAATATGGGTCAGCTTTGCGACGCGATAGGGCAACACCAGCGGAATGGTCGAAACATGTCCGACCAGTTCGTTAAGCCAACGCCATCTGGTTCCTTTGCGGCCGATAATGTCATGCTGCGCTTCGTGTGAAGGCAGGTAGCAGAGCATCACATTGAACGTCGCAATGATGAAGGCCAGCCAAAGCGGCATGACATCCAGAAAGACCAGCGGCCAAAGCGATAGCCAGACCAGCAAATTGCCCAAGCCCCATGCCACCGCTTCCCATGGCAGGCGGTTGGCATATTTGCGAGCAATTGCCAGTTCCTTTTGGCGCAAGTCTTTTTCAGCAAGGGTAGCGCTCATATCCAGCGCCCCTTGATTTGTGCGAAAACGCCCCATGCGCCGCCGATGATTAATCCCAATGTCAGTGGTGCCAATCCCAGCGGCGCCTGCCAGCCCAGCATTTGCATGATCTGAGCCAGCAATGGGCCCAGAAAGCCGATACCGAAAATCAGCGGCATGAAATGAAGGATATTTTTCAGAACAAACTGCACGGCACCGTCCTTGTCAGAGGCAAATAGTACCGCAGCATCGCCGAAGAATCAAATATTTACAATATTGTCAGTAGTGAAACGAGAAGCGCTATGATCAACCCGTCTTTCTGCGCCGGATTTTCTTCGGTACCTTAATCCGCTTTGGAGCAGCCGTTTGCTCACCAATTTCAGTCAGTTTCATTTCGGATGTGGCACTGTCTGCCACACGACCTTCTACATGGACCGCCGGCACCGCTTTGCTGAACAAATATCCTTGTACTTGCATGCAGCCCTCTTCCTTGAGCTGGCTTAACTGGTCACTACGCTCAACGCCTTCAGCAGTTGTGACCATACCCAAGCTGGAAGCCAATCCTGTCACGGCCCGAATAATTGCCCGGCAATCTTCTCGGCTGTCGACCTCGTCAACAAAACAACGGTCAATCTTGATCTTGTCAAACGGGAAGCTGCGCAGATAGTTAAGCGAACTATAGCCAGTACCGAAATCATCCAGTGCGATGCGCACGCCCAGCGAACGGATTTTGTGCAGCAATTCGACGTTGGACTGATTGTCGTTCATCAATACAGATTCTGTAATTTCCAACTCCAGACGATGCGGCGCAACGCCCGTTGCCGCCAGCGCGTTAATGATCGTTGGCACCAGGTTTGGACTGCGCATCTGTGTCGGTGACAGGTTGACCGCAACACTGAGATGCTCTGGCCATTTCGCGACTTCATGCAAGGCGGACCGAACAACCCATTCACCAAGTGGAACAATAAGGCCTGTATCTTCTGCCACCGGAATAAACACGTCCGGCATAATCATGCCCTTTTTGCTGTGATTCCAGCGTAGCAGGGCTTCATATCCAATCGTCTCATTGGAATCGATGTTGACGAGCGGCTGATAATAAAGCTCCAGCTCGTTACGTTTCAACGCCGCACGCAAGTCCATTTCTATATTGCGCCGGTCCTGCACGGCTTCATGCATGGATCGTTCAAACATTGAGGCGCAGCCTCGCCCATTTTCCTTGGCGTGATAGAGAGCAATGTCGGCATGTTTGATCAGTTCTTCGCCGTCTTTGCCGCAATCCGGGGCCAGCGCGATACCAATGGAAACGCCAGTGGTAACCGGTTGCCCTTCGACCATCACCGGCTCTGAAAGCTTCTCGATAATATTGGCAGCAACCCGCATGACTTCTTCACGCGAATCGACATTACGCAACGATACCGCAAATTCATCGCCGCCCAGACGCGCGACCACGTCTTCAATCCCGATATTTTTCTCCAGGCGATTGGCGACTGCTTTCAGCACCAGATCTCCCGCACCATGCCCCAATGTGTCATTAATCGCCTTGAAATGATCAAGGTCGAGATAGAGCACGGCCAGGTTCTGATCATTCTTCATCCGTGCGATCGAACGCTGCAGCGACTGATTAAATAGTGCGCGGTTGGGAAGATCAGTCAGACTGTCGAAATGAGCAAGATGCGCAACCCGCGCCTCTGCTTTTTTCGCGCTGGTAATGTCAGCCGCCACGCCGCGTATATGCTGGCTCTCGCCATCAGCTGTCTTGATCCGCCGACCGGAAAGCTTCCACCAACATTCCTGGCCGTGAATTTTGATCGGCACATGAATATCACGAAACGCCTTACCCGAAGCGAGAGACTGGGCAAGCTGATTGCGCTCGGTCGAATCTTCAAACAGATCGATTAACGGCAAATTGCGTAAATCTCTGATTTCCATGTCTACTGCTGTCGCAAAACGCGCCGACGGATTGACGATCAAAAGATCAGCATCGACTTCCCACAACCAATCCGAGCTTTGTTCAGCATAGTCGTGCAGCAAAAGCCGGACGGTTTCGGCCGCATCCTTTTGCTTGGCAGCATGAAGGTGGCGTTGCACGAAGTTGAAGAAGAACATCCGGTAAATATAATCAATGCAGATCGCAAAAAAGACCAGCAATATGGCGGTGCTGATGCCGCCAAGGCCATCAGCAGCAATGAATGCGCCAGCATAGCAAATTGTGGTGATCGAAAGATTATAAGTCTGTGCGCGCGGTACACTGCCAAAAACAAAACCGCCGACAACCAGTCCACCCATAGCAAGAATAGCTATGTCAAGGCTATAGGGAACCTGACCAAAGGCAACCGGGATTGCCAGAACGCAGGAAAAACCGATGCTGCTGATTATGCTTTCAACACGAATGTCTTTCAGGATAGATTCCCAATCCGCGGTGTCAATATCAAGCTTGGCCTGCCTGCGGAAGTTGCGAACACTGACAAAAGCAGAAATAGAAATATAGAAACAGGCCGTTGCGATAAAGCCGACATTGGCATGCGTGAACAGCAAAACGAGGGCATAGATGGTCAGCGGCAGTGCTATCAACGCACCGATGCGCGATATCTGTCCGAAAGACTTGAGCTGTTCACGTGCGACGAGTTCTGTGGTTTCTTGATCAGCGTTGATCTTGAAATTCCACACCTTCCTCTGCATCTCCAGCAGTCGCTGCAGTGTAATCGTCTCTCCCATTTGCGTCCCGTTTACTCAGTTTTACACTCTCTGCCGGGAACCTAGTTCAGGAGGGTTGGGATAAAGTTAACAAGAAAATCATGCTCCGAATGGATATTCGGCATGCAGAGCCTCGCGGCGATCGGAACAAGCGTGGAGGCGTTAATATCTATCAATCCTGCTGGCCCAATAAGAGACTGAGCATCTGGGCTGCTTCCCTAAACGTTTAACCAAATCTATAGCCATTCCTATCAGATCGGAATCGGGCGATCACGCGGCGACGGGAGGCCGCATCTATGAAAAGTTACTATATTTTGGTTTTGGCGGCCGTGGCTTGGTTCGCAGCAGAGCAGCCAGTGGCGGCACAAGAGATATTTGTTGGTGTTGCTGCCCATGAGGTCGACACACCCCTATCCTTCAAGACAGATGAGGAAGGCGTCGATTTTCAGGCTGGCTATCGCGGCAAACGGATAGAAGCACTATCCGCAATCGGTGCACCGTCGCCCTATATTTTTGCATCAATCAACAGCGCAGGTGATACCAGCCTGGTCGCCGCTGGACTGAGCTGGAAAATCGGAAGCAAGTTTTATCTTCGTCCTGGCATCGGTCTGGCCATTCATGATGGCCCATCACAACGTTTTGCTCGCGATGGCACACAAACCCAATTGGGGTCGCGCGTTCTGTTTGAACCGGAATTGGCCATTGGAGTGCAGCTCTCTGAACGCATAGATCTTGAAGCCAGCTGGGTTCATGTCAGCCATGCGCAGATATTTAACGGCAATCAAAATCCGGGTCTCGATATTATTGGCGCACGGTTGGTCATCAAACTGCCTTGACATTCAAAAATATATGTAACAACTTACATATATGACGCATGACTATCTGCGGGACGCTGGAATAAAAACACTTGGTACTCGTATCAGACGCCTGTTCGAGCGCCTAAACAGCAATGTAACCGAGGTTTACCGCCACGAAATTGGTTTTGAGCAACGCTGGTTTGCGCTTGGTATGCTGCTCCATGATCGCGGCCCAATGAACAGCCGTGATGCAACAAAGATGCTCGGCCAAAGTCATGTCGCCATGGTTCAGGTGGTGCGCGCGATGGAAGAGGCCGGTTATTTGGAACGCAAGGCCGACCCAAAGGATGCGCGCAGCAAAATATTACATCTTACCGCCGCAGGCTCTGAAAAATTGGAACAGGTTTCATCTATATCGCAGATCGTTGACCAAGCCGCAGCAACATTGCTGGCTGAAGCGGCTCCTGATTTTATGAAACAGCTTGATGCCATCGATGATGCCCTGGATCGGTCAAATTTCGCAGAGCGGATTCAAACAGTTTTTACCGAGGAAAGGCAGCACTCATGATATTAGCGATACTATTATCGACGCAGCCAGTACCAGCAGACTGCAACGATGAACGTCAGGCCGTTACAGAAATGGCTGCTGCTATCGACCAGAAATATGTACTTGCAGATGTCGCGAAACGATCTTCGGCCATTGTCATGCACCAATTGAGCCAGGGAAAATTCTACCAGCATTGCAGCAACAGCAAGGCCTTCGCCAAGCACATGACGGAGCAATTGCGCGCCATCTTAAACGATGGCCATGTCTTCGTCGAATATGCGCCCGATTCCTCAGCCGCAGGAGATGATGACTGGTTAGAAAAATGGCGAGAAGGCGCACCGACCAGAGGCTTTGGTGTAAGGCGCCTGGAGCGGATGAAAGACAATATTGCCTATCTTCATCTCACTGACTTTTTTGAGCTTGCAACTGCGAGGAACGCAATTGCGGCTGCGTTCGAACTGGTGAGCGGCAGTGATGGCATGATCCTAGATTTGCGCCAGAATCCAGGCGGATCACCGGAAACCGAATGGCCGGTTCAATGGACCTTCATGGCCCCGGGATCAGCAATCCCGCTCCACCGCGAAACACGGCAGGGCAAAAAGCCTGATCTCAAGGAACCGTCCCTGCAATGGCCTCGATATGGGACCGAGAGGCCGCTTGCCATCATCGTTGACAAAAGTACATTTTCTGCTCCGGAGGCGGTTGCTTATTCGCTGCAGGCGCAAGGGCGCGCGGTTGTTTTTGGTTCTCCAAGTGGAGGGGGTGCACATATGTTGGGGGATGCGGTTCCCGTAACCGGTGGTTGGCGCATAGCTGTCCCAGAAACGCGGCCCTTTAGCCCGCATACCGGCGGCAACTGGGAAGGAACTGGAGTCATTCCTGATTTTGAAATCTCAAAACAAAAAGCCGTCGACGCTGCTCAAAAATGGGTTGCTAGCAAGCTGAAATCAAAAAGGGCGGCTTCCAAGTCGGAAACCGCCCCTTGATGCTTTTAACAAGCCAGATGGCTTGTTTCGGTGAACCTATTACTTGAGTTCAACCGTACCGCCAGCTGCTTCGATCTTGGATTTGATCTCTTCAGCTTCTGCTTTGGCAACGCCTTCTTTGATTGGCTTCGGTGCGCCCTCAACCAGAGCTTTCGCGTCGGTCAGACCCAAAGAGGTGATCGCACGTACTTCCTTAATCACCTGGATTTTCTTGCCGCCGTCGCCGGTCAGAATGACGTCAAATTCGTCTTTCTCTTCTGCAGCCGCTTCGCCGCCACCAGCAGCTGGGCCAGCAACTGCTACAGCAGCCGCAGCAGATACGCCCCACTCTTCTTCAAGAGCTTTGGACAGTTCAGCCGCTTCCATAACGGTCAGTTTCGACAGTTCTTCAACCAATTTAGCAATATCAGCCATTTTCAATATACTCCAAATTCTAAATTTCCATCTCGTCATCCTGAACTTGTTTCAGGATCTCTTGAGACAATTGCCGCGCCATTAGATCCTGAACCAAATTCAGGATGACGAAGCGTTGGTTAGTTATTCACCCGCAGCGGCATAAGCGCCGACTACGCGTGCAAGGGCTCCTGCTGGTTCCTTGACAACCCGTGCGATTTTCGTTTGTGGCGCAACAAGCAGACCAACAATCGTACCGCGAAGTTCATCAAGAGAAGGCATGGAAGCCAGGGACTTAACGCCTGCTTCGTCCAGAAGGGTGTCACCCATTGCGCCGCCAACGATTTCAAGCTTGTCGTTAGACTTTGCAAATTCGACTGCGATTTTCGCAGCCGCCACCGGATCATCCGATGTGGCAAGAGCGACTGGGCCGGACAGCATATCTGCTATCGGAGCATAGTCGGTTCCTTCCAGAGCGCGTTTGGCAAGGCGGTTTTTTGAGACTTTGAAGCCTGCACCAGCTTCACGCATTTTTCCGCGGAGTTCCGTGGACTCAGCCACAGTAAGACCCAGATTGCGTGTAACCACAACAACCCCGGCTTCCTTGAAAGTCGCGTTTAGCGCAGTAACGGCTTCGGTCTTTTGACCACGATCCATATTTTGCTCCTTCACGAGGATTGCGTTTTGAGGCGCAATCCGCTTTCTTCAAAAACGCCAATCCGGTGCGAACCGGAATGACGAGCGAAAGAACCAACCGAAGTCAGTTCTGTATAATCCGAAGGGGGGTTTTGGTTGCTTGGTCGCGTTAGAAAACGCTGACTGCTAACCCGTGAGTTTCCTCACGAAAAAACTGATCCCCGTCTAGGCTGGAAATTAAGAGAGGCAGATTCCTCTCACCGGCTGTCTCGGACGGAAATTACGATTCTTTATCGGAACCGCAATTTGTGAAAGCGCATTAGCGGGAATGGCCCGGATGTCAAGCGCTTTGGGAAGCAATTGGGTCGCGAGACTATTGATCCTTCTGCAACACGCCATCTTCAATATTGTAATAATCACCTTTATCGGCCACGAAAATATGACTCCACAGACTGGTTTCCGTGGCACCGTCAAATAAACCCATCGCCACCGCGATCTTGTCATGATGGATCGGATCCCAAAATAGCGTCGATCCGCATATTCGACAAAACCCGCGCCGTACTTTTTCGGAGGATGGGTACCAACATATGTTATCTTCACCCTCAATCGTCAGCGCGCTTTCCGGTATATCGGTGGACGCGAAATAATGGCCTGATTGTTTGCGACATTGCGAACAATGGCAGGCATCTGGTTGGGGCAGTTCGCCAGCGATAGAGATTTGCACTGCACCGCAGAGGCAAGAGCCTTCATGTGTCTTATTCTGCATGTCCTCTCCTTTATTTTTACCTTGTGTAACCGGATGCCGTTTCACTCCGAAAGGCTCTCTGTCCCTCAACTAAAATGGTGCGCGTGATTGCACCGAGAAAGATAATATACATGAATTATAACAAGATGCTTCGCAACTCTGTCGCTCTTACCGGTTTGGCTGGCTGTTTCCTTTTTTCGTTTCAGGCCCACGCCCAATCTGAGAATGACAGAGAAGAAGGATTTTATCTGTCTGCATCTGCCGCAGCAGAATTTTTGAATGACAGCGATTTTGTCGGTATCCAAAACCCTGCTGCCGGAGTACCAGGTGTTGCCGGCGCTCCTGCTGATGTGAACGTGGAGTATGACACTGGTTTCGCCTTAAGAGGTGCAGTTGGCTATCAATTCAAAAACGGCCTCATCTCTTTTCTGAAGCCCCGCGTGGAAGTGGAAGTCAGCTACGCGGAAGCAGATGTGGATGGCGGCGCATTTAACGGCGGCAATCAGACATTTGGTGGCAGCATAAACCGTTTCACAGCAACGGCTGCGCTCTACAATGACATTGTCTGGTCACCCAACCAAAAGGTCATCCCCTATTTAGGTAGCGGCATTGGCATTGGCGTAGTGGATGCGGATATCAATTATTTCCCGAATAATGGCGTCGCGACCGCCCCGACTTTTGAAGTGGACGGAAACCCCACCGGCCTGGTGACGTTCAACGCAATCGGCGCAACCGTAAAGGCCAGCAAACGCTTCGATATCTTCGCGGAAGGGCGCTATACCAAAGTCTATCGCCGTGACTTTACGCGCCGCTTTGTGGCCGACGGCAGCAATGGCTTCAATGCCAATCTGCGTGATGACACAGAATCTTTCGGTGTCGGTCTTGGTGTTCGCGCCAAATTCTAATCTTGCTGCCCTCCCGATGGAGGGTGCCAATAAAAAAGGCCGGGAGCGATCCCGGCCTTTTTCCTAATTTTCTAACACTCGTCATGCTGAACTTGTTTCAGCATCTCACCTGGTTGGAGCAAAACTCCAGAGACCCTGAAACAAGTTCAGGATGACGAAAATGAGTCGGTTTAAGCGCCTTCAATCTCGCTGAGATCGATTTTCAGGCCAGGACCCATGGTCGAGCTCAGACCGATTTTCTTGACATATTTGCCTTTCGCACCGGTTGGCTTGGCTTTGACAACCGCGTTCACCAGAGCATCGAAATTCTTGCGCAGATCTGCTTCCTTGAAGCTCGCTTTGCCGATGCCGTTATGGATGATACCCGCTTTTTCAACGCGATATTCGATCTGGCCGCCCTTGGCGTCCTTGACCGCTTGCGCGACGTTCGGGGTTACCGTGCCGAGTTTCGGGTTGGGCATCAAGCCTTTAGGACCAAGAACCTTACCGAGACGGCCAACGACGCCCATCATATCCGGGGTTGCGATGACACGGTCGAAGTTCAGGTCACCACCTTGCATGGTTTCCATCAGATCTTCTGCACCAACAACATCTGCGCCAGCTTCTTTCGCTTCGTCTGCTTTTGCATCCTTGGCGAAAACGGCAACGCGGCTGTCTTTACCGGTGCCGGCAGGAAGGGAAATCACGCCGCGAACCATCTGGTCAGCGTGACGCGGATCGACACCAAGGTTGATTGCGATGTCCAGCGTTTCATCAAATTTTGAAGAAGAAGCGAGGTCTTTCAGCGTCTTGATGGCTTCATCAATGCTGTACAGTTTCTCGCGGTCGACTTTCTCGTTGATCGCTTTTGCTTTTTTAGAGAGTTTGGCCATGTCTTATCCCTCCACCACTTCGATGCCCATGGAGCGGGCGCTGCCGGCGATGATCTTGATCGCCTGATCAATGTCATTGGCATTGAGATCAGCCATTTTCGCTTCGGCAATTTCTTTCAGCTGTGACGTTTTGATCGTACCAGCGACCTCCTTGCCAGGCTCCTGAGAACCTTTTTTCAGCTTGGTCAATTTCTTGATCATATAGCTGGCAGGCGGTGTCTTGGTTTCAAAGGTGAAGCTGCGATCCGCATAGACCGTGATCTTGGTCGGGATCGGTGCGCCTTTTTCCATTTTGTCTGTAGCCGCGTTAAACGCCTTACAGAATTCCATGATGTTAACGCCGCGCTGACCCAATGCTGGGCCGATTGGCGGGGATGGATTTGCAATACCGGCAGGTACTTGCAAATTGATGTAGCCATCAATTTTTTTAGCCATTTGGCTGTCCTTTCATTCTATCGGGCTCCGCATGATTGCTTTGCCCTCAAATTAAGCGGTCAAACAGATGATCCGAAAATCATCCTCCCGCGTTGGTGTCCTGGCGGCAAAGCCGCCGGGGGTAATCCAGTGGCTCAAAGCCGCTGGGGTTCTATCCGGTGGCAAGCCACCAAATCTCCTACTTCGCGACTTCAACCTGTTCAAAATCAAGTTCGACAGGGGTCGCGCGGCCAAAGATCGATACGGATACTTTGACTCGGTTTTTCTCGAAATCCAGTTCTTCGACAATACCGTTGAAGCTCGCAAACGGACCATCCAGCACCTTGATCTGGTCGCCAATTTCGTAGTTGACGGTGATCCGCTGTTTCGGCGCGTTGGCGGCTTCCTCTTTGGTGTTGAGGATGCGTGCTGCCTCGGCTTCGCTAATCGCCTGCGGCTTGGTGGTACCCAGGAAACCGGTGACTTTCGGCTGATCCTTGACCAAGTGATAGACATCATCGGTCATCTGCAGTTTCGCGAGCACATAGCCGGGGAAGAATTTCCGCTCCGACTGGACTTTCTTGCCGCGGCGGACTTCGGTCACGGTTTCGGTCGGGACTTCAATTTCCTCAACCAACTGGGTCAGACCCAGACGCTTGGCATCCGCCTCAATGGCTTCTTTGACCTTATGCTCAAAGCCTGAATAAGCGTGAATGATATACCAGCGTGCCATCTATAAATAACCTGTTCTAAATTACGTTTCGCGAGGGTTTAACCGCCCTTGGCGAGATTAAGGAGCCAACCAACGACACCGTTGAAAACCGAATCGATGGCGAGGAAAAACAGCGCCAAAATCGTGGTCATAATCAACACCATGATCGCGGTGCGGACCGTGTCTGGCCATGTCGGCCATACAACCTTGCTGTTTTCGGCGCGGACTTGCCGCATAAATTCGCCGGGATTGACTTTCGCCATGGTTCGATTCCTAAATTTCTATTTCCCCAAACCCGGCATAAACTCCGGGTGTCAGTCTGTCGACTGGGATCGGATATATGCATGATTTCGGAAAGCACCAGCCCTTTAGCCGGTGATTCCCGATTCCGCAAGAAAAGAGTGGGATTTAGTCGCCCTGCTCTGCCGCGATAAGCGACCGTATCCACGGCAGATGTTCGCGGCCCAGAAAAAGCTGGTCCGCTATCAGATAAGAGGGTGCCTCAAAAATTCCCGATTCTTCGGCTTTGGATCGAATGGAGGCCATTTCTGCTTTTGCTTTTTGCCAGTCGGGCCGGTCTATACCGACTGATCGTAGCAGTATTTCAACCACAGCTTCATCGGCCAAGTCCGCCTGCTTGCTCCAGTATGCCGCAAAGGCGGCACGGATGAACGGCACAGGATCACCTTCTATCACGGCCAATGCTGCCAACGCGGCATCCGACCCGGCTGGCGTATCGGCAAAATGCATGTTCCGCCCTTGCACCGCCGCATAGTGCAGGTGAACATCTCGCTGGGCCGCCGCACGGACGCGGCGATGACGCTCACCAACCGTTTCCTCATCCTGCTCCACCGGAACAGAAAAAGGTCGCACCGAGAATGGGCGCCAATCAATGGTGATTTCGGATTCCTGCGCCAATTCCAATGTCGGCTCAAGCGCCAGATAGGACGCCGCCGATTTGAAATCGATATAGAGGATCAGCATGGTTGTGCCTTATGATCATCAATCTCATAGGCAATATCCGGCGCAGGCCCTTCCCGCCCCTGCAAATGCCAGCGCACATAAGGCAGATGTTCGCGGCCAAACAGGATGGTGCCGTCAATCACATAAGTTGGCACACCATATATGCCGCTGGGGTGCAGCTGTGGCTGAAGCTTGTCATGTTCTGCGCGACCTTCGCCTAGCGCAAATTCTGCAAACCCGCTCGAATCGATTCCGGCCTTTTGCAAACAGGCCTCAACTACCGCCATATCTTCAATATCGAGCTCTCGTCGCCAGAACGGCGGATAGACCGCTTCGAAATAATCGCCGAGCCGGTCCCTTGCCGTCTGCATGACCCACAAAATCCCGATATTGGGAATGGATGAATCCCAGATCTTCTCAGTGCCTTTGAGCATCAACCCTTGCCGCTCGGCATAGCGGCGCGCATCGCGATAGGCATATTTGACCCAACTCCACTGGCTGGTGCTGCGTGTACTCTCGACGACCTTCCCCTCTTTCTTGCGCGCCGAGCCGAGATAGCTTGGGATATCGAGTGTCAGTGGCCGCCAGTCAAAACGCATCCCGAGCGACTTCTCCAGTGCCAGCGTTGGCCGGATCGCGGCAAAGGCATAGGGGCTCTTGATGTCGACATAGACGATCAGCGGCGCGTCACTTTCGAGCGCGTTCAAATCTGCGCCTCTAGCACGGCGGTTGTGATATGGTCACTTGGCATGTTGGTGGGACTGTAACAGCTTCGCTGGATGCATGCCATCGACATAACCCATGAAGGGCAGGTGGATGTTATAGCCGAGTAATTCCTGCACACGCTTTGGCATTTTGGCCACTTTCTCGGGCGCAACGGCGAGCAATTGCTGCTCCAGCGGACGGCACCAGCCTTTGCAAAATTGCGGCGTGACAATCAGACGAGGCGCATCGGAATCATTGCCGCCGCCACGGTGCCACAGGGTACCCTTGGCGATCATCAATGATCCGGCGGGCATGATCGCTTTAATGGCTTGCACATGATTACCCGTGCTTTTGCCATCGCCATCAATCCGCCCGGTCACAAAATCATCGGCATTATTCGCACCATCAGGCTGTTCCTCGCCCCATTTGTGGCTGCCCGGAATAATTTCGGTGGCTCCGTTATCTTCCGTCATGTCGGTGATCGACCAGAATGTTGACATGGAAAGCGGTTCGCGCGGACGGGCAAGGCCGCAATGACTGTCATCGAAATGCCATGGCTGCGGGGTTTCACCCGGATGCAGATTGATCGCCAGGCTAGCGTAAAGCAAAACACTCGCGCCCAATTCCCGCTCAGCAAAAGCCAGTTGCAAGGGATGGGAGATCAGGTCGCCAAAAACAGGATCCTTGTCGAGCATGGCATAGATTCGGTTGGACTGTGATCCCTCGAAATTATTGCGACCGCGAATGTCCGCATCAATCCATGGTTTGAGCGCCGCCCGCTGTGTCTCCAGCTCCTCAGGCGTCAGCACATTTTCAAAGATGACATAGCCTTCTTCCTGAAACTGATCCCACGCGTCCTCGAAGCTGCGTCCGTTCAGATAGGGTGTCAGATCTACGTTGTTGGTTTCGATCGTGCCCGCAACATTCATCATGGCCTCCTTAGCGAATCAATCTCACCTTAGCAGATAATGAATTTTTGAATTGAATTCAATTCAAAAACGACATAGATCAAATTGTAATTGTTGGACGATTAGATCGATGAAGGATCGCGAGCACATGTCAGACCAGGCAAAAACCATTGAAAAACCGGATCACAAGGTGATGCGCGCCGCCAAGATATTGGCGGCTGCCGAAGCCATTTTGCGCGAAGGCGAAGGTGATCTGGAAATGAGTCAGGTGGCGGAAAAGGCCGATGTTTCCGTCGGCCTTGCCTATCATTATTTCGGTTCAAAATCAGGCATGCTCGGGGCGATTATCGATGCTTTCTATGATCGTTATAATGCCGTTGTGAACCAGTATATCGATCCCGATATAAATTGGGGCGTGCGGGAAAAAGCCCGGCTGATGGCAGCAGTAGAATTTCTCTACAACGACCCCATGGCCCCAATCATCCTTGGCAAGATGGCGCATACCAACCAGGTCGCAGCTGTCGAATCCACACGCCATGAGGAAATGATCGAAATGGCAACGCGGAATATCGGTTCCGGTGTCAAGCGCGGCGATATCGGCCAGCATATCGATCCGGCTATTGCGGGCGCGGCCATCACGGGTGCCATGCGCGGCGGCATCATGCATGCCATGGGGATGAAACCCCGGCCCGATCCAGCCATATTAACGCATCAGATTTGGGGTATGATTGCGGGTGCTCTGGATATTGAGCGTTAACCTTTAGTGACGCTCAATCAGGTCCCATTTGTTGCCGAATGGATCGCGAAAGACGACCACTTTGCCATAGCTTTCGACTCGAGGCTCTTCGAGAATATCAATACCGGCCCGTTCCATCAGCGCGAAATCCGTATCGAAATCGTAAGTTTCGAGGAAAAGAAATACCCGGCCACCAGCTTGCTCACCAATAACTTCTTCTTGCGCTTCATTGCTCGCCTTGGCCAATAACAGCCGTGTTTCCGTGCTGCCGGGAGGCGCCACCAAGACCCAGCGCTTGTCTTCGGAAAGCTGTGTATCTTCAATGAGATCGAAGCCCAACAGACCGACATAAAAGGCAATGGCCTGATCATAATCCGGCACAATCAACGAGATAGCGGAAATAAACTGCGTCATATGCTCTGACTGCCATATTTTGGAGAAAAAGTGGCAGGGGCGCACGGGATCGAACCGTGGGCCTTCGGTTTTGGAGACCGACGCTCTACCATCTGAGCTACACCCCTACGCAGGCTGATTGATCCAGTCTGAATCAACCGATGGCCGCGCATTAGCGTTATGTGCGGCCAAGAGCAAGCGCCATTCTACACCTTCACAAACAAGCTGTTCCGGTTCACCGAAATCGGAAACATAGTTAATTTTGACCGAATCCCTGTTTACCTAGCGAAAAAAGAGGTGGTTTACTTGGCTATGAGAAAAGCAGCCTGTCGGTGCATACCCAAGCATCGGCAGTGAAGGAGTCTCCTATGACAGATATACAAACTCAAAATTCGGAAGTTTCGCCCGACTTAGCCTCCTATGCTTTTGCGGCGGAAGAAGATCGTTGTGCGCCACGGCACAAGGTCGCCATTCCCGCGAAAATGCGCTTTTCCGGGTCAAGCAGCTTTGCGACAGAGGTCAGCAATATTTCTTTGGCAGGCTTTGCTTGCGATGCCTTGCTGCAAGCCCATCCCGGGACGAGATGCTGGTTAACCTTGCCTGGTCTGGCACCGTTGGAAGCGGAAGTGATTCATCGCAATAATATCGGGCTTGGCTGTGCACTCAAAGACATGCTCAATCCTGCTGTTCTGGATCGTTTCATTGCCAGCTACCCACCTCGCGCCACGATTCCGGTCTAAACCGTTCCCACGGCACGCCTGTAATGCTATATTCTGTCTCTAAAATGGTCCGGAGAGAGATATGGCAGATGCCTCCCCCACGAAAACAGGCATTAAAACAGGCGTAAAACCCGAGCCGCTGAAAGTCCTGCGCATCTTCCGCAAAGAAGAGGCGCAGGACTTTGGCGATGCCGGGCATATGTCTTATGTTGATGATGCTCCGGTCATTCTCGATGGTCTAACCAAGATGGGCGAAGCGGGGGTAGCCGATGGTTATAAAGGCACCTGCCTGTTCAGCGGCTTTGGCTTCTCCCTTCATCATTTCTGGTTCAAGCCCGGCTATCCGCTGCCGCTTCATAGCCATGATAGCGACTGCCTCTATTATGTTATTGCCGGTGACATTCGGATGGGAACCGAAGAAATGGGCCCAGGCGATGGGTTCTTCCTGCCAGCAGAGACGCCTTATACATACACGATAGGTGAAAAAGGAGTCGAGATCCTAGAATTCAGAACGGCAGAGGAATTCAACATCCAGTTCAAGGGTCAAACCGAGGCTTATTGGGAAAAAATGCTGGAGAAGCTGCGCAATGAGAGACCAAAGTGGCAAGAAGCCCTGCCGCCAAGCAGGGATTTTCGCAACGCTTAACTATTCAGCCGCCTCGAGCTGGGGCGTAAATATCGCGTCCAGCTGCGCATCATCAGCCTTGATCAGCTTGTCGACCCACTGGTGAAAGGCTTGCCCACCGCCTTCATTGCGGCCAAACCAGACCTTGTCGAGCATCCCGGATTGCAAGGCTTCATGTTGGCGCTTTCCGGTCTTGTAATCTTCTTCAGCCACGACAGTTTCCAAAAACGCAAATTGATCATGGGCGCCCTGCCGCACTTCATCGTCTGTTGGCTCATGCTCCATGACGTAAAATTGCGTGGTAAAGCTTTCACCGACATTCCTGCCCGGGAAGAGCTGCGATATCATCGCCCCGCGACCGCCACCGCCGTAAAAGCTGGCAATCGAGATATGCGGGAAGATTGTCCATACACCCTGTAGCAACGCGTCAATCGGCCAGTCTTTTTCATCCATCTGCGTAAGGTCGACCTGTTCATCGCTGCCTGTTTTTTGGACGAATTTCGATGGCGAAGAGAGGCGCTGATGTGGACCCCAGGCGAAATAATTGGCCCGATTAAAGAAATCGGCACCAAAAGTATCTTTGTGCAGCACCGGCAAATGATAAAAATCCAGATAACCGTCATAAGCGGTTTTCCAGTTGGGGCCTGGAATTGTACGCTGCTCAAACAGATGCCAAGTCTTGAACCCGAAATGCTCGAGCAGTTCATCATAGCCGCATAGGTAAGACGCGATATCAAGCGTGCTTTCCGGATCAAGTGTTGCCCAGATCAAACCGGCGCGCTCCAGCGTCGGGAATTTTTTCAGACAAAAAGCCGCCTTGTCGACCGCACCAAAATCCTTTGGCGAGGCGACGGCCAGCAGGTCTCCGTTATTTTTAAACGTCCAGCCATGATAGCCGCAGGTGAAACGAGAGGCCTTGCCACTGCCTTGCGCCACCGGATTGCCGCGATGTGTGCAGCTATTCAAAAATGCTTGTGCTGTGCCGTCTTTTTGGCGGGTTACGAGAACCGGAATGCCAGCAATTTCCATGGCCTTATATGACCCGGGTTCCGCCAACTCACAGGAAGGCGCGACCATTAAAGGCAGGCGTTTAAAAATACGCTCTTTTTCCTGCTCAAACCGATCTTCATCCGTATAATCCGAAGCAGGCACGGCCATGACATCGTCGACCAACTCCATCGTATCCGCTTCGCCATGTTTGACCAGCGACCGGGTCATTTCGATTAGTTTTTGCCGTGACATGTTGCTCTCCTCCTGACGATCCGCATCGCGTGCGAGGGCCATCGCCTATTCGCTGATCTTTTATCATTATCCAGCGACGGCAAAACTATTCTTTATGCTGAGGCCCCTCTTCCACTGACTGTTCGGTCACGATTTCAGGGACAGGATCAGGTTCGTTGCGGGTCCATATCCAGGTGCCGCAAATCACCGCCGCTGCAATGGGAATAAGATTCCACGGTAATTTCAAGAATATAAGCGCGATGACAATGCTTACTGCAAAAGCCAGAATCGCAGCCCGCTTTCCACGCTTGGTAATCGCACGGCGATCGCGCCAGTTGCGAATATGGTCACCAAATACGTGATGATCGAGCAACCATGCCTCCAATCGCGGACTGCTGCGCGCAAAACAAAAGGCTGCGAGAATGACAAACGGCACCGTCGGCAAAAGAGGCAGAATGACACCTATGCTGCCCAGCGCCAATGCGGTGAAGCCCGCTGCGAGATAAAGGTGCCGTGTCATGAACAAAGCGGTATCATAAATGTATTGCCGTCGGGCAATCTAATTTAGCTTATGCCTACAATACTTTTATTGTGCAGGCCGAGCAAAGCGCAATATCATATATCCGAGCAGGCCAGAGATTAGCGACCCGCTGATCACACCAAGTTTCACTGTCTCAATCTGCGCGGGATCTACAAAAGCCAGATTACCGATAAACAGGCTCATCGTAAAACCTATGCCGGTGAGACAGGCCAGCCCGTAAAGCTGTAACCAGGAAACACCCATGGGACGTTTTATCATGCCAATTTTGGCAGCAACAAACATGAAGCCGAAAACGCCAACCTGCTTTCCAATGACCAGACCAGCAGCAATACCCAGCGCAAGGGGAGCAAACAGGTCACTAATTTGCAATCCCGCCAGCGAAACACCAGCATTGGCAAAAGCGAAAATGGGTAACACCATGAACGCAGTCCAAGGATGTAATATGTGTTCCAGGTGCTTGAGCGGGGAAGTGCCGTCTTTGCTATTGAGCGGAATAGAAAGCGCTGCAATCACCCCGGCCAAGGTAGCATGAACCCCCGATTTCAAAACACATATCCATAAGAATGTGCCGACGAGAATATATGGCGCTACCCGCACAACCCCGAGGCGGTTCATCAGTATCAATATCACGATTCCTACTGCAGATAGCATTAGTGAAAAGCTTGAGACCTCAGCGGTATAGAATAACGCTATGATGATGATGGCGCCAATGTCGTCAATAATCGCGATAGCAAGCAGAAGCACTTTGAGCGACAATGGCGCATGTTTGCCGAGTAGGGCCAACACGCCCAGAGCAAAAGCGATATCGGTTGCAGCTGGGATTGCCCAGCCGCTGATATTGGACGCAATGTTCCAGTTGAAATATAAGAATACGGCTGCCGGAACAGCCATCCCACCAACTGCGGCAATGGCTGGCAAGGCGGCTTTATTCAGGCTCGACAACTCACCTTCCAAAATCTCTCTTTTGACCTCAAGACCAACCAGAAAGAAGAAAATCGCCATAAGGCCATCATTGATCCAAAGCGACAAGGGTTTGGCAATTTCCAACGCGCCAAATTGCGCCACCACAGGAATATTTAAAAAGGCCAGATAATAGGGACTGAAGGCGCTGTTGACCGCAATCATCGCGAGCAAAGCAGCGACAAACAATACGATGCCAGCACTGGTTTCGCGAGCCACAAATTCCATTAGCGCCGTGCGCATTTTTCCGGCCATATCTAAGCTTTCTGAAGGGAAATCATAAGGGGGGAGAGGACTGGTCTAATCATGAAAAATGAAAACCCGGTGACAAAAAAATGGGGCAGCAGCGGAAAGAGGGAAAGCTGCCACCCCAGGTCGGGGGTAAGGGATTATCGTCTAGGTCATTCGATGTTCGGGAGTTAACCGAACTCAGGGAATTTTATTCTGTAATTCAAATGTAGCGGCCTCATCTCTGTTTCTTTCGTCTTTCGTTCTGTTGATCTTGATATTGCAGAAAGTTGATGATACTTCCAATCGAATGAAAATTGAATAATCAATAGATATTGTCTATAACTAGAAAAGGTATCCCCTATGCCGACTTTACGCCAATTTCAGTATCTTGTTGCGGTCGCAGATCACCGCCATTTTGGGCGAGCGGCGCAAGCCGCTGGCGCCTCCCAACCCACATTGAGTCACCAGCTGCGCGCGCTAGAATCCCGGCTGGGGGTAACGCTGGTTGAACGACGGACTCATGGTGCAGAATTGTCGCCAATCGGCCGTGAGATTGCCGAGCGGGCCCGTCGCGTGCTGGTCCAGGTGAAAGATATTCGCGATCTGGCCGAGCGCGCGAGCGAAAGCCTCGCAGGCACTTTACGTTTCGGTGTTTCCCCAACGCTTGGGCCTTATCTTATGCCGCCAGTCATTGCCGCGCTGCACCGCGCCCAACCCGATCTTCGTTTCTACATGCGAGAGGGCATTCCGGATTTGCAGGCAATGGAACTGGTAAAGGGCGCGATTGACATGTTGCTCGGCCCGCTACCCATAGAAGGAGAAAATCTTGCGATAGAACCTCTGTTTCGCGAACCATTGATTCTGGTGGCCCCTCCCGATCATCCCTTGGCTACCCAGAAAAAAGTCTCCAAGGCTGATCTCTACAATGCACCGGTTCTAAGTCTTGATCGCCGCCATCACTTGCACAGGGATGTAGTTGAACAATGCCGTAAGCATGGCATGCACCTGTTGCAGGATTATGAAGGAACCAGTCTTGATAGTGTGCGGCAGATGGTTGCTTCTGGCTTAGGCCTGGCTATTTTGCCGGCGCTATATGTACGCTCGGAACTGGCCCATGGCGGTGACGTAGCCCAGCTTCAGATTGATGACTGGGCGGCCTCCCGCAGCATCGGGATCGCTTGGCGCAGCGGTGCGGGTTTTGCTGATGAATATATGGCAGTTGCAGAGAAGATAGCCAATGAGGCGAAAATATTGCTGAGCACTCCAATTCATCCGGAGCATTAATGGCGATCGAAATCGAACTGCTGCTAAAGGCTTATGCATCCGGTATCTTCCCGATGGCCGATGCAAGGGACGATCCCGAGACATTTTGGGTGGAACCGAAAACCAGAGCGATTTTGCCACTGGATGGCTTCCGCATGTCGCGATCGCTGCGCAAGACAATCCGATCTGGTCGTTTCGAAGTCACAGCAGACGCCGCCTTTGCAGATGTGATAGCGATCTGCGCCGAGTCCGCGAGCGATCGGCGCGAGACATGGATAAATGCCGATATCGAGCAGGCTTTCTGCCAACTCCATCGGCTTGGTCACGCCCATAGCGTGGAATGCTGGTCGGTCAACGAAAGCGGAGAGCGACAGCTTGTTGGCGGGCTTTATGGTCTTGTCATCGGTGGCGCCTTTTGCGGCGAGAGCATGTTTTCCCGTGCCCGCGATGCGTCAAAGGTCGCCTTAGCCTGGCTTGTAGCAAGGCTGATAGTAGGACGTTTCACATTGCTTGATTGTCAGTTTATGACAGATCACTTGGCCTCGCTTGGTGCCATAGAAATCAGTCAGGAAGAATATCTGGAACGGCTCCGCGCAGCTCAGGATTTTCACTCTTCCGCATTCTCGGCGATTAATTCACCGATAAGATCAGCAGGCTCCTCAGCCGGAGCTGCCGGTACGGGAGGGACCGCCGCCGGGGCTGATTCCGGTACAGGCTCTACTGCGGGTTCATCCGCGCGTGTAACTGCCCCATCATTTGAAGCGCTGGACGTGCTGCTGGCGACGTTTGAAGAGGGCGAAGAACGGGGCGCTGTCGGATTTGAACTATCTGACGGCGGTGCCTCTTCACCTGCAAAGCTCATTGCGCAGCTCTTGACCCAGACATCATAAATCGGATGCTCAACCACGTTCAGCGATGGCGATTCGCGAAATAGCCAGCCGGAAAAAACGGTCTTCCACTGATCCTCACCCTGGCGCGTGGCCGGACGATCATTGACCAGCAGTTGAACAAATGCACCTTGCTCAGGGGTCAATTCCCAAGGCGCAGTCCGTTCACAAGCACGCAGACGGACGACGGCGCGGCCGACACGGATTGACTGACCGGGCTTCAGCTCCAAGTCTCGCGTCAGGCCATTGCGCTTATTTAGAAAACCCAAAGTTGCCACGCGCTCAGCCATTGGTGTGCCAATTTGCTCGGTCAATGGTTGCACCAGCTCATCATCGTCGGTGGCCGTGACCTCAGCCTTTTCTGCTGGCTGGCCGCTATTATCCTGATCCAAATCGTCGCTGCCAAATAGTCCGCAGCCGGACAGTAACAGCGCGCTCGCCAATATTGGAAACAACCGATTTTGGCTTATTTCAGGAAAATGCTGCATCGCCATCATTCGGCTTCGGCTGGGTTCCACGGTTCATAGTCACCGGTTGCGCTGGCCCGTCTGCCACCCGCTTCGAGTGCGCCGGCAGGACGATAAGCCTCAGCCGTACCGGTCAAATTGCCTGTAGGCTCCTTTTCCCAGATGCGAGGCTGGGGCAAATGGCTTTCTGGAACTTCATCATAGCTTTTGTGCAACCAACCATGCCATTCCGGTGGTACACGGCTAGCGTCATTGGAACCGGAATAGATAACCCAACGCTTGTCGCCCTCCTTACCGATATTTTTGGTCTGGTAATAGACATTGCCAAAAACATCCTGGCCAACGGACTTTCCTTTACGCGCGCTAAACCATAGGGTGCCGATGGTTGCACCGTCCCACCACGTGAAAATTTTGCCTAATATTCCCATGCAGTCCGCTTAGCCCCACCGGCGGGTGGTCCGCAATTAAAAAATGCTCAGAAAAATCGGCACAGCTAATGGTGCGGCTCTATTGCTGCCAATCTACTTTGTCGCCAGCCGAAATCCCCAGCTCGTCGGCGCGCCCACCAGCAATTTCTAGAACAGCAGTGACTGGTTCACCGGATTGTACCGGTTCAAGGGAATAAGGCGTCGTATTTGCGGCAATTGATTCGATGGTACCATCGCTACGAATGAAGATGATATCGAGCGGAATAACTGTATTTTTCATCCAAAAGCTGGCCATGCGCTCTCGGTCAAAAGGAAATATCATACCGCGATCGGGTTTCAGGTCGGTGCGGAACATCAACCCGCGGGCCTGCTCTTGCGGTGTTTTGGCCAGTTCGACCGTAAATATATGCGCTGTACTGCCAGATCTTACGGTTAGCGATATTTCCTTGAGGCCAGCTTCTGATAGCTTGTTTTCACCGGTTTGGCTTTGAGGCGTCTTGCCATCGCCGCTTCCCGCCTGCGCATGGCAAGCGATCAACATCAAACAGGATAAGAGCGCGACAGGCGATAAGGCACGATGAAAAAATCTGGTCACAGACGCCTGCTCTTCATGGTTTTGATATCTGCTCTATTTGGATGCGATCGCGGTGCTTATCTGAACCGCCATATGGCCGCGATCACCTTTATCGATGCGTGCCATAACCTGTTGCCCCGGCATGATCTCAGCTATTCCGGCGTTACGCAGCGTTTCCATATGTATGAAAATATCTCCGTCCATACTGTCAGCCACCAAAAAGCCATAACCTTTTGCCCGATTAAACCATTTGACCTCAGCTTGGACAAAAGCATCCATATCCTCAACGGCATGAAATGTTTTACGCCTTGCTTCCGGAGCAGGCTCGCGGATCAATTGCTCGCAATTGGTTTCATCGATATCCAGTATCTTTGTCGCTTGAAGGCCTTTCGCAGCGTCAACATATTCACAGCGCACAACCGCCATTTCCGGTAAATCCCGACGACCCAGTGGTTCCAATACAGTCCAGTGCACCAATATATCCTGGCCATGGTCAAGGTCGCCACTCGGATGCTGTTCAAGGTCAGGAACGATAAAACCGAACCCTCGATGAGAATCGAACCATTTCACATGGCCGGTGGTCTGTAATACCGGTTGAGTCTTTCTGTCTTCAACTTCCACTACGTCACTGGCAGGACCATCATCCGTCCTGGCGGGCTCTGCATATAAACTTGCCACAATGCATCTCCGAACACTTTATCCGAATCAAGGGTCCTACAACCAAAAAGAATCGGGGAATTTTCATATAGCATAATAAATGTAAACTTGCGATTCTTGTTGTGATCAGAATATTTTAACTGGAAAGACTGCTGTTCTAAATCTCTATTTCAATCTCTTCTCCGGGCTTGGCAAAAACAAAACGAGAGGCAATGTCAAAGTCATGTCCGGCCCTTAAAAATGCTTGTAACTGTTTGCGACATTTATCCTGATCACATGGCTGCTGCGCAAAAGGACCTATGGATTTCTTGCGGGCGTAGGTACGTGCCGCTTCCCATTTCTTGGTATCACTTAATTCCATAGCCTGCCTGTCATCGCCTTCTGCGATCCCAGCCTGATAAAGAGCTTGAGATACGCGCCTTTTTCCATATCCCCGGTTGATCAAAGCTGCCGCCCGGTTTTTGGCGAACAGCGCATCGTCAACATAGCCAAGCTCTGCAAAGCGATCGACCATGGCTTCAACATCCACAGGCTGATCCTCTTCAGACCACCCCCGCTCACGTAATTTACGGAAAAGATAGGATTTTAATTTGTGACGGGTTGTCGCGTAACGACCAACATAACGCAAGGCCAGTTCTTGCAAGCTATTTTGGTTCAACGGCTTACCGCTATTTTTCAACGCTTCATCTCTCATTCAAAACCACTGCCCTTTTTGTGCCACAGTAGAGCCGAAATTTAAACGCCAGTTGCAATCATTAGGGCTTGTTTAGGGTTAAAACAGTCGGATCAATCTCAAAATTCGGCTGAATATCTGGGAAAAATGACGATTTGTAAGAAGGCTGGACCTTCTGGAAAATGGATTTTGTATGACTGAGCTGACACCAACTCCAACTGCCGACAATCTCCCACGCCGTTTCGCCGATTTTGAAACAGTCGGTGAGGCGCTGGATTATGCGGCAAAGGGACAGCGGGGATTTAATTTTCATGACGCGCGTGCCTCACTGGTGCGCGTATATCCTTTCAAGGAATTACAGGCTGATGCAATGGACGCAGCACGCCGTCTAATTGGCTTTGGCGTAAAGCCTGGTGACCGCATTGCACTGATAGCTGATACGGAACCGCAATTTTGCGCATTGTTTTTTGGCGCAATTTACGCTGGCGCGTGGCCCGTGCCGCTCCCGCTTCCAACCTCTTTTGGTGGGAAAGACAGCTATATTGATCAAATCGGTGTCCAGCTCGACAGCTGTGATCCAGCAATCTTGCTTTACCCCGATGAGATTGAGGAGCTGGCCGCTGCAGCGGGGCAGTCGCGCGACATTCCAGTTTCCGGCTGGGACAAATTTGCTGAGAATGAAGTGCCAGATTGCGAGCTACCGAAAGCGAAAAGCAGCGATATTGCTTATTTGCAATATTCGAGCGGATCCACCCGTTTTCCACATGGCGTGGCTGTCTCGCACAAGGCATTGCTCCACAATGTCGGATCGCACTCTTATGGCATGAATGTCGGCGAAGATGATCGCTGTGTGTCTTGGCTACCTTTTTATCATGATATGGGCTTGGTTGGTTGCTTCATCTCAATGGTCTGCAATCAGGTATCGACAGATTATCTGAAAACAGCTGATTTTGCGCGCCGCCCTTTATCATGGCTCGATCTTATTTCCCGCAATCCAGGCACCTCATGCAGCTTCTCACCAACATTTGGTTACGAGATTTGCGCGCGCCGGATCGGCAGCCAGTCTAATGTTGCGGAACGTTTCGACCTGTCACGCTGGCGTCTCGCTGGCAATGGTGCGGATATGATCCGACCAGATGTAATGCAACGCTTCACGGATGCCTTTGCGCCGGCCAAGTTTGATGCAAAGGCTTTTCTGCCGAGCTATGGTCTCGCCGAGGCCACATTGGCAGTAACCATTATGCCGCCGGGTGAAGGCATGGAAGTCGAGTTGGTCGAAGAAACCGAACTCGCTGGTGAAAAGCAGGCCGATGGTAGCAGGCCCAAACGATACCGAGCCATTGTCAATTGCGGAAAACCCGTACGTGATACATTATTGGAAATTCGCGAAGAGAATGGCAGCATCCTGCCTGAAAAGGCCGTTGGCAAAGTTTGGATGCAAAGCCCCTCTGTTATGGAGTGCTATTATCGGGATCAGGAAGCCACCGATGCCTGCCTGGTCGATGGCTGGCTTGATACCGGTGACATGGGCTATTTGTCCGATGGCTATTTATATATTGTCGGCCGTGCGAAAGACATGATCATCATCAATGGCAAAAACCACTGGCCCCAAGATATTGAATGGGCCGTGGAGCAGCTACCCGGCTTCAAAGCCGGCGATATTGCGGCTTTTGCAATCACCACACCAGGCGGCGATGAAACACCTGCCGTATTGGTTCAATGCCGAACGTCAGATGAAGTTGAAAGGTTGCGCTTGCGTGACGAAATTCGCGAAAAGGTTCGCGCAATTACGGGCATGAACTGCGTAATCGAATTGGTGCCGCCTCGCACATTGCCACGCACAAGCTCAGGCAAACTAAGCAGAGCCAAGGCGCGCAACCTCTATCTCTCTGGAGACATTCAGCCTTATGATGTAGCGGCGTAAAATCAGGAACTAAAAGCGTTAATATCGATTAACTATTTTTCGAAAAAATAGCCGCGCGCTTACTTTTCGATAAGAATTTCCGCGTATGGGACGGGCGTGGAAGAAAAACTGTCATCATCTTCGGGTTTACCGCAAGAAATACCTCTAAGCGTATTGCTTGGGATCTCAGATCCTGAAGGCATCGATTGGGGGCGTATCCGCGTGCTCCAATTTGAAGGTATGCATCAAAACGGCTTTATCAAAATGATAGGGTCGATTACTTGCGGTCTATTGGCCATTCAATTTTGTATCGGCCAGGTAAACTGGTTGCTGCTCGGCGCATGGACCATCGCTTTGTTTGGCCTGTATGTTTACAGTTATGTCAAAGCGCGCAAAGATGCGGTTTGGGAGCGCAAGAGTATTTCTCGCCGCGAGAATATCAATGTCATTCTGACGTCCTCAGCCGGCGGATTTCTATGGTCAACAGCCATGATTTTGTTTGGGCCGACCGGCGATTTGAGCACAATGGTTGGGATATGGGCCCTGGTATTATGCCTGATGGTTGGGTCGGCAATGCTAATGTCCGCCGTTCCTCTTGCGAGCATCGTCTTCATCGGTATGTGCGGTATGTCCTCAGCTATTGGCTGGTATTTGATCAATGGATATCAGATGGCGATGGCATCGGCGGCCATTGCGATGTTGCTAATCGCATCCTGCCTTATGAACGGACGGTCTTTCGTAAATCGGAAAATCGCTGAAGCCAATCTCAACGAGAAGAAAGAGGTCGTTAGCCTCTTGTTGCGGGAATTTGAAGATACCGGAGCCGATTGGCTGTGGCAAACAGACACATCACGTCGGTTAACCCATGTTTCTCCGCGCTTTGCCCATGCCGTGGGCCGAACCGCAGAAGACATCGAAGGCCGTCCCTTCCTGCAATTGGTTGCCGGTCAAGCTTGGGATTCTGGCAAATTTCCTCCCGCTCTTCACGAGCTGGCAGAAAAGCTGAAAAGGCGCGACAGCTTTAGCAACATGCTGGTTCCTGTCATGATCAATGACGTGACGCGCTGGTGGGAGATTTCTGCGTCGCCAAAGCTCGATGAAAATGGAGTTTTTCACGGGTTTCGCGGCGTCGGTTCGGACGTAACCGAACAACGTGAGTCAGCTGACAAAATTTCCCATATGGCGCGCTTCGATACGCTTACGGGTCTTCCCAACCGACTTCAGTTGACCGAAGCACTTGGCAAAGCACAGCAGGATTCCGACAAATGGAATGGCCGCTGCGGTTTCATGATGATTGACCTCGACCGTTTCAAAGCCGTTAATGATACGCTGGGGCATCCTGTTGGTGACCGTTTGCTGGCCCGTGTATCTGAACGACTGCGCTCGATTATGACGGATAACGAGCTTTGCGGTCGTCTTGGAGGTGATGAGTTCGCCATCGTCATCAAGGATGCCAGCGATTCTCAATATATGGATATGTTGGGCAAGAAGATTATTGATACGCTATCGCGCCCCTATGAAGTTGACCAGCATACGCTTTATATCGGAGCCAGTGTCGGCACCGCCATTGGTCCGCGCGACGGTAGGACGGTAGAGATGCTAATGCGCAGCGCTGATCTCGCACTTTATCGGTCGAAGGATCAAGGCGGTGGCGCCCATAATCAATATGAGCCCAAGCTGCACGTTCATGCGGAAGAACGCCGTGTGATGGAAATTGCCCTTCGCAAGGCACTCGACAATGATGAATTCTCACTCAACTATCAACCAGTTGTGAGCGCGGATACCGGCGGCGTGATGGGTTTTGAAGCTCTGCTGCGCTGGACGAACCCAGAATTTGGAATTGTATCACCAGCGAAATTCGTACCTTTGGCTGAAGATGCGAGGCTTATTGTACCAATTGGCGAATGGGTCATGAGGACGGCCTGTAAAGAAGCCATGAAATGGCCAGCAACAATCAAAATTGCCGTCAATGTTTCAGCCGATCAGCTTACCGATCCCAATTTCCTGGATATGGTTGTGTCCGCGCTTCAGGACAGCGGACTACCGGCCCAGCGCTTGGAGATAGAGGTAACAGAAAGCATCTTCATGCGTGAAGGAACCGGCGCGACCCAGGTGCTTGATCAGATTATTGCGCTGGGTATCAACCTTTCTCTTGACGATTTTGGTACAGGGTACAGCTCTCTCGGCTATCTGCGCAAAACGCGCTTTTCAACGATCAAGGTTGATCGCAGCTTTGTGCAGGGTGCAGCCAAGAACGTGCCAGAAAGCCTGGCAATTATTCGCGCTGTTGTCGCTATGGCAGATAGCTTGGGCATGAACACAACAGCCGAAGGCGCAGAGACTGAAGAAGAAGTCAAAATGATCCAGAAGCTCGGCTGCAGCAAAATCCAGGGCTATTATTTTGGTCGTCCCATGGCCCCTCATGATGCGATGGATCTGTTCAAGGACTTTAATCCGGATGCAGCTCAGCTAGGCGATCGCGCTGCCTAGGTAAAGCAATGCTATCTAGCGTTTCGAAAGCTTCTTCTCGATGCCCCGCCAAATTTTTGCATAAGCCACAGCGGCGGGACTGCGTGGGGCTAGCTCGCTCAGTGGTTTCTTCAACCGAGTCATGCGTTCAACATCGCTAGACATGGGAATGGTTGGCCATTTCGGTTTTTTGGCGAGCGTTTCCTTGTGAATCGTCCGGCGGCGATCGACCATCGTATAAACCGGCAACAACGGCGCATGTTTGCGCCGCCGGGAATCGAGGAAAGTCTGTACATCGGTTAACGCTCGTTCTGACAATGGCGACGGAATGACTGGTACAATCACCAAATCGGCATTGCGTAAAATCTGTTCGCTGGTCTCCGTCAATCCTGGCGGACAATCGAGAATGATCCGATCATAGTCTTTTTTGAGCTCTCGCAAGATTTTGCCCATATATTTTTTCTTGTTCAGATCGAAAAAGAACCGATCCAGCCCGCGCAAAGACACATCTGCTGCCAGAAGATCAACATTCTCAATTGTGGTCGGCTTGATGAGCTTGGCTGGCTTGATATCACCTGCAATCATCGCACGTGCGCGGTCTTTCTTGTGTCTGTCGCCATTTAAAATGAAAGACGCAGCACCCTGGGGATCGAGATCCCAGACGAGGGTCCGCCGCGATGATTGGATGGCGCTATTCCAAGCAAGGCTAACCGCGGTACAGCTTTTACCAACGCCGCCCTTCATACTGTAAATTGCGATTGTGGCCATATCTGTGATCCGGAAAGTGAACGAGCTTAATCGCCAAATCCTAGAATCGTCAGATAATCTCCTGTACCCGTTCTTGCGGCCGACATAGGCGGACGCCTTTGTCAGTCTCTACCAGCGGACGCTCGATCAGGATCGGCTCACTCGCCATGGCATCCAAAATCTGGTCAGCCGTGGCACTATCATCTGTTAATCCCATCTCTTCAGCGGGCGAACCGCGCGTTCTTAAGCCTTCCCGTGGGCTGATACCAGCATCACGATAGAGCTGTTCCAGCTTGGCACGGCTGGGCGGATTTTTAAGATATTCGACAACAGTAACTTCAACGTTCGACGCTTCTTCGAGCAGAGCCAGAGTCTTGCGAGAGGTACCGCATTTGGGATTGTGCCAGATTGTCGCTTTCATTTCTTTCTCCATAAAAATCACTGTTGCCAGAAAACACCACCAATTTCCAACTGCAAGGAAAATCTCAAAAAACCAAATTTATCATTGCTTGTGAGAATCATTATCACTACGACGCTCAACGATATTGAGAATGAATCTCAAGAATCATTATCCAGGGAAAGTTTTGAATGTTGAAGAACACAATGATTTCAACCTTTTTGGCCACAACCATGATGGTACCGGCTGTTGCCCAAGCAGAAGATGTGGAATCAGGAGGTAGCGGTGATGACATTATTGTCTTGGGTGATGTCCTTTATTCGAACCAGATAAATGCTGTTAAAACACCAACACCCATTATTGACGTTCCCCAAAGCCTGTCGATTGTGACCGCTGACGAGATAAAACAGCGCGGCTTTACCAGCATTGGCCAGATAATCGACTATACACCTGGCGTGAACAATACGCAGGGCGAGGGCCATCGTGACGCTGTTGTCTTTCGCGGTGTCCGGTCAACGGCAGATTTCTATATCGATGGTATCCGTGACGATGTTCAATATTATCGCAGCCTCTACAACCTCGAGCAGGTTGAAATCCTGCGCGGTCCGAACGCACTTCTATTTGGTCGTGGCGGCACTGGCGGCATTTTGAATCGCGTGACCAAGAAAGGTACGATCGGCGAGACCTTTGGTGGCGGTCAAGTTGCGATCGACACTTTTGGCGAATTCAGCATCCAGGGTGACATCAACGTTGCTGCCGGTGACAATGTGGGGGTTCGTATTAATGCGATGTATGAGAGCCTGAACAATCACCGCGATTTTTATGATGGTGATCGCATCGGCTTCAATCCAACCGTGCGGTTACAGATCAGCCCGGACACGACGCTGGACCTGTCGTATGAATATGCCGACCATGAGCGGTTCATTGACCGGGGCATTCCAACCGGCACGGACGGTCGACCGGTTTCAGCCCTTCGAAACGTCGTTTTCGGTGATCCCGAGCTGAACTTTACCGAGCTGGAAGCGCATCTGCTCCGCGCCAATCTGCAGCATGCATTTTCAGACAATTTCAAAGCTAATTTCAGTGCCTTTTATGGCGACTATGATAAAGTTTACTCGAACTTCTACGCTTCGGGCTATGATCAGGCGAACTCGCCTAACGTTGTGACCCTTGATGGCTATGTTGATACCACAGAGCGCGAAAACCTGATCTTATCGGGCAATCTGGTCGGAGAGTTTGAAACAGGCAGCCTCAGCCACACGTTGATCTTTGGTGGCGAGTATATCAATACGTCATCCAATCAGAATCGCTTCAATTCATTCTGGTCGGCCCAGGCCGCTGACCGGGCTGCTGAAATTCAAGCACTTATCGACACCGGACTGACACCCGAAGAGGCGGAGGCCGCTGCACAGACACGCACCGACCAAACAGATTTCCTGATTGCTCGCCCGCTCAATCTGCGTGGCGGCGTGGGTGTCCGTGCTGATGGCACGCCAAACGTCAATAGCTTCGGTGATTTCACCGTAGCCAATGCCGGTATCGCAAGCCCAAATATCCTCAATGATGACACACGCGTGGATATTGATGTCTTTTCGCTTTATATTCAGGACGAAATCAAGGTGACCGACTGGCTGAATGTTGTGCTCGGCGGCCGTTTTGACAGCTTCGATATCACCGTAAACAACGTCCCTGGAGCCAATATCCGAACCCGCAAGGACGAGGAATTTTCGCCCCGTGCAGGCCTGATCATCAAGCCAAGGGAGAACGTCTCTTTCTACGCCAGTTACAGCGAGAGCTTTCTACCACGCAGCGGCGAACAATTTGCTAATATCAACGGTGACAATAATGCTCTTGATCCCAACACCTTCAAGAACCTGGAAGCAGGGCTCAAATGGGACTTTGAACAGGGCCTGAGCTTCACCGCTGCCGTCTTCGAGATTGAGCAAAGCTCGCCGCAACCGAATGATAATGACCCATCAACGTTGGATATTATCGACTCGAAAATTCGCGGTTTTGAACTGCAACTTCGAGGGCAGGTCACCGATAACTGGTTCGTTTCCGCTGGCTACAGTTATCTTGACGGCGAACAGGTTGATCGCAATGGGCCAACCGGCTTGCGTCTGCGTGAACTTCCGGAAAACATGTTCTCTATCTGGAACTCCATCCAGATATCGGATCGCATAGGCTTCGGGCTTGGGCTGACGCATCAGGATGAGAGCTTTATCAACAACGGGAACACCGCTGTTCTGCCAGCTTACACTCGTATTGATGCGGCAGCGCATTTCGACGTCACAGATAATTTGCGCCTGCAAGTTAATATCGAGAATCTGACGGATACTGTCTATTTCCCAAACTCCCACAGTACCCATCAGGCAACGGTAGGTGCGCCATTGAACGCGCGTTTCTCGATCACCGGACGTTTCTGATCTGACGGTATTTTGGATGGGGGCTCGATGTGCAGTCGGAACTCCCATCCGAAACCAAACACAGACAAGCCTCTATCCGGTCGTCTAATTACAACATTCAGCGCTCGCGCACTTACTTTTCGAATTGCTGAATTTACTAATCGTTCGTGATTGACTACGAACCTTGAAGCATGCTGGGTCTGTCGATTACCCCACCCCAAACCCCATCGATAGGCTCAGCGTGTACTAATTTAAATTTGGGACCAGAAGCAGGCCCTGGCGCATCGAATGCAGCTGCGCCTGCTCCCCATTAGACCGCTATTCTTTTGGTGTTAGCGCTGGCACTGCTTTTGCTGCGTCCGCAGGATCAATACCAGGCGGTGGCGCACTGCTGAGCACATCCTCGCCGCGTGCTACCCGCGCAGCCCGCTGGATGGCCTCACGAATGCGCGGATAGGTGCCACAACGGCAGATATTGGTTATCGCTTCGTCAATCTCGTCATCCGAAGGATTGACATTTTTCTTCAGCAATACTGAAGCGGCCATGATCATGCCAGACTGACAGAAACCACATTGCGGCACGTTTTCCGCTGCCCATCCCTGTTGTACCGGATGGCTGCGATCACGTGACAGTGCTTCGATCGTGGTGATGAACCGGCCTTCAAGTTCGCCAATTGTAACCAGACAACTGCGTATTGCCTCGCCATCGACTTCCACCATACAGGCCCCGCAATCACCCGTACCGCAACCATATTTCGTACCCGTGAGATTGGACGCATCTCGCAGCGCCCAAAGCAACGGCGTATTGGCGTCCATCCGATATTCGACGGGCCGGTCATTGACGGTGAATTTGGTCATATACCGTCATTCATAGCGAAATTTTTCCCGCGGTCCATGATCACAGTTGTCGAAGCATGGAAGTCTATTTTGCTTTAGAAGCATCCGGATGACTCTAAAAAACTGGATGTCACCGAGGTTAAAGTAACCACCCCCTTTTGGGAACCGAAAAACCTGTTCACCGCAAACTGGACATTTTTCAAGATAAACAGCGATACCCAACCCGAACACAGCAAACAGTGGCAAGAGACCAATATTGCCGCGCAGAGACGTGAACACGATCACCCATGCCCCCATAAAATAGACCAACAGACGGATTTTTAACCAGAATAAATCTGGCTGCTCGTTCACTATTCCCGCCAACTTTTATCTTCCCGGTCAATCAGCCGCACCATCGCGTCAAATTCTGGTACACCTTGAATGGCGGGATCAATCGATGCCTGTGACAGATTGGCCAAATGTTTCTTGATCACTTCTTCGCCAATCACCACCGGCTTGCCCATGGACAATGTCTGCATCTGGATTTCACAAGCACGTTGCAGGACCCAGTGGTTTAAAAACGCCTCTTCCAACGTTTTGCCCATTACGACCGGGCCATGGTTTTCGAGAAGCATCATGCGCTTCTTACCAAGACTAGCAAGAAAGCGTGGGCCTTCATCCTCATGTACAGTCACACCCTCAAATTTATGATAAGCTAGGCGCGGAACAATGGCGGCGGCATAGAAATTCAGCGGCTGCAAACCACCTTCCAAAGATGCGACAGCCATGGTTGCGGTGGTATGGGTATGGATGATCGCATGCACATCCGGCAGTTCGCGGTGGAACAAGCTATGCTGGGTGAATCCCGCTTTGTTGACCGGGAAAGTCGATCCATCGAGCGTATTACCGTCTATATCGATTTTGACCAGCGTCGAAGCCGAAACTTCGCTGAAATGCAACCCATAGGGATTGATTAGAAATGCCCCATTATCATCAGCGCCCTCGTCGGGAACTTTCAGGGTGACGTGATTGAAAATCAATTCATCCCAACCGAGATAAGCAAATATTCGATAGCAGGCCGCCAGCCGCTGTCGCGCTTGCCATTCGTCTTCGCTACAACTGGACTGAACATTGATTGCGGTTGCCATTTTCCGTCTCCTGATTCGCTTGTACTGCACTTTCGGGTCAGCATGACACAGGCCGGGAGTATAATCAAAACGCTTTCATGGCGGAAATCCGGCGTACAAATGAAGTGCAACTGGGGCAAAAATGCCACATTATAGAGTCGGAAATGCTTGAAATCGGGAGATTAGCCTGTTAGGCGCGCTCCAACTGCAGCTGAACGAATCATCTGCAAACCCTTTTTTATGGCTTAAATAATTTTCGGCCGGCGATGAATTGACCCGGTCCAGATACGATATTGAACGGAGTTACTCAGTCTTATGCAAATCATGGTTCGCGACAATAATGTTGATCAGGCCCTTCGGGCGCTCAAAAAGAAATTGCAGCGTGAAGGCGTCTATCGCGAAATGAAACTGCGCCGCCATTATGAGAAGCCTTCCGAAAAGCGTGCACGCGAAAAAGCTGCTGCTGTACGTCGTGCGCGCAAAATGGAGCGCAAGCGGATGGAACGCGACGGCACCATCTAAGAGCCGCGCAACGCTCTTGACTTTCACATAACAGGTAGTCCGATATGTCCGTAACCACTGTACCCATCCGGCCGATCAAAAAAGGTTCGCTGCCAAAAATGTGGATCGGACTGGCACTGGTTTTGATTATCGCTGCTGCTCTGGCTTATGCTGGCACACAAGACGCGGTGGAAACCGGCGCTACCAATGAACAGTTTCTTGCAAATAATGGCGACGAAGATGGCGTCGTAACCACAGATTCGGGCCTGCAATATAAAATATTGAAGCCCGGTGAAGGCCCTTCACCTACAGCAACCGATACGGCTCTGGTGAAATATCGGGGCACCACCCGCGACGGCAATGTATTTGATGAGAACGAGCAGACGCCAATGCCGGTAGGCGGCGTCGTACCTGGATTTTCAGAAGCCCTGCAATTAATGCAACGCGGCGGTGAATACCGGATCTGGATCCCTTCTGAGCTTGGCTATGGCGAGCAGTCACCGGGCCCTGAATTGCCAGCCAATTCGATTTTGATCTTCGACGTCACATTGCTCGACTTTATCTCGGCAGAACAAATGCAGGCACTGCAACAACAGATGCAGCAACAAGGCGGCATTCCTGGCGGTCCACCACCCGGCATACCGGGTCAGTAACATTTTAGCGGCCGTCGCTTTCGCGACGAAAATGCGGCTTAGTGAGCTGCACCGTCGGATAGGACCGAAACACCACTTGATGGCGCGCACAAGATAAACCGCGCCTGACCACCATCAGGTGTTTGATAGTGTTCGTTTACCCAGACTTCCAATGCTGCCACTTGAGATTTCGGCGCTATCGCAACGACACAACCGCCAAAACCGCCGCCCGTCATCCGAATACCGCCAGTCTCACCCAATAGTTCTGCGCCTATTTCGACCAGACGATCGATGGATGGCACGGTAATCTCGAAATCGTCGCGCATAGAAGCGTGCGACTCCGTCATAAGTTTGGCGAGCATTGCCAGATCGCCGGCTTTCAGGGCTTCTGCCGCCGCTAATGTGCGCGTATTTTCTGTGACGACATGGCGTGCCCGGCGATAGCTGAGGTCATCCAGTCCCGATTTTTCGACTTCGAGTTGCGCGATGGTTACATCGCGTAGCGCAGCAACACCATAATGCGCGGCAGCGGCTTCGCATTGCACTCGCCTTTCATTATAGGCGCTATCAACCAATCCCCGCTGAACGCCCGAATGAATGACCATTATGGCCAGATCCTCGGCGATCGGAACTGCCTTTGTGGTCAGGGATCGGCAATCAATCTGCAACGCTGCCCCTCTTTCCGCGCGCGCAGACACCAGCTGATCCATGATTCCGCAAGCACAGCCGACATAGTGATTCTCGCTATGTTGAGCAGTCAGTGCCAGTTCCGTCTCATTCAGCGCGCCCACCTGGTTCAGTTCAGTGAATGCTTTAGCCAAAGCGACACCAAGCGAAGCGGAGGAAGAAAGACCTGCGCCCTGAGGTACATTGCCGGCAACGGCGATATTTGCGCCATTGAGCGTTACTCCTTTGTCGGTCAGGCTAGCGGCAATACCGCGGACGTGGTTTTTCCATTCTTCTGCCTGTTTTGCAAAAACTGCATGCAGATCAAAGCTGTCACGATCGCTGTCAAAGTCGCAGGCGATCACATCGACCTGACTTCCGCTGCCTGGTCCTATCGCGACCATCGTTTCATAGTCGATTGCACAAGGCAAAACGAAACCGTCATTATAGTCGGTATGTTCGCCGATCAGGTTCACGCGGCCTGGTGCCGCCACTAGCAATGCCGGTTCTGTGCCGTAGTCGTCGATAAAGGCCTGCGTCACCCGTTCCTGCAAAAGCGCACGGCGTTCCGCGATCATCGGTTCTGCTCGCTGAAACGGGTATCACTCATGGATCGCAGCATGTCTGCCGCTTTTTCGGGGGTGAGGTCGCGCTGAGCTTCGGCTAGCATTTCATAGCCGACCATGAACTTGCGGATGGTGGCAGAGCGCAGAAGCGGCGGGTAGAAATGCGCGTGGAGCTGCCAATGCGCCGCGTCATCCTCACCAAAGGGCGCGCCGTGCCAGCCCATGGAATAAGGAAAGCTGCACTGGAAGAGATTGTCATAACGTGCGGTGAGCGCTCGCAAGGCCACGGCCAGATCGTCCCGCTGTTCCGCGTTCAGGTCCGGCATGCGCTGTACGGGAAAGCGGGGAAGCAGCAGCGTCTCAAACGGCCATTCCGCCCAATAGGGTACGATCGCCAGCCAGTGATCGGTTTGCACCACCACTCGCTCGCCAAGTTCTGCTTCGCGCTTTGCCAGGTCGAGCAGCATGGGTGTTCCGAAGTTCACGAAATGGCCGCGCATGCTGTCATTTTCGCGGCGCAGTTCGTCGGGCACGTGGCTCGCGGCCCACACTTGCCCGTGGGGATGGGGGTTGGAACAGCCCATCATTGCGCCCTTATTCTCGAAAATCTGAACCGATGCGTAAGTTTGCCCCAGCCTTTCCGAAAGCTCACACCATGTGTCCACAACTGCCCTGATCTGTTCCCGGGACAGTTGCGGCATGGACTTGCCGTGATCAGGCGAGAAACAGATGACATGACATTCGCCAGACGTGGTCTCGGCGCGGAACAGTGGATCATCGGATTGCTCCACCGGCACATCTTCCATCAAGGCGGCAAAGTCATTCTTGAACACAAACACACCGTCATAATCGGGATTATGCTCGCCGGTAATCCGCCCATTGCCCGGACACAGATAGCATTCGGGATCATAGGACGGTGGCTGTTCTTCCGTTTCCCCCTCGTCGCCCTGCCACGGACGCGACAGCCGCTGTGGTGACACCAATATCCACTCGTCTTTCAACGGATTGTAACGGCGATGCGGCGTGTCAAACATGGCCCTAGGTCAGCGCTCCTTTAAATCCGGCAAACCGCGCCTTGTTACCCATAGCAAGATTGGTCAGCAACGCCGCGATAACCGAAGTCACCAATGTCACCACCATGAAGTCGATATAATGCATGGTGATGATACCAGCCGGTTCCAGCCGGAACGTATAGGCTCCGTAAAGCAGCACGCCCCAGATCACGCCGCCAACCGCAGCGGGCGCGCAGACACCGCGAAACAACAAGCCAGCGATAAAGGCCGACAATATCGGCATCGATAAGAGGCCGTTTAATTGCTGCAGCAGGTTGATGATACTTTCCGCATTTTGATAGAGCGGCACCAACATGATCGCGACAATCGTCAAGAGGACCGAAACCGCTGCCGCCAGTTTCCAGTGATCCTTGACTTCGCCAATAAATTGCTCGTGAAAATCAACCGAGTAGAGCGCGACGGAACTGTTAAGTACCGCACTAAAGGTGGTGATCACAGCGGCCGCGACCATCGCGGCAAACGCGCCCGACAACCATCCTGGCAGCACTTCGGCCACCAACCGGCCATAGGCGGCATCGCCGATGTCACCAAACAGCTTATAAGCCACGACGCCCGGAATCACGACGATCGGCGGCACGATCAATATGCGGATGATCGCCGCAGCCATCACGCCTTTTTGCGCTTCCTTGACGGTGGGCGCCGCCATCGCCCGCTGGGTGATATTCTGGTTGGTCGACCAGTAGAATATCTGAATGAAGATCATGCCGGTAAACAGCGTGTGAAACGGGATGGGTGAATCCGGTCCGCCAATCATCGACAGCCGCTCCATGGGGACGTCGGTGACAAGATCATAGTCCACTGCTGCCAGCGCCAATATGACGATCGCCATGGCCAGTCCCAATATGCCAACGCCGGAATAGGTGTCCATCACCGCCACCGCACGCAGCCCGCCGAAAATCGTGTAGGCCGCTGAGATAACAGCCAATATTCCGGCAAAGTAGATCAGCGGTATGTTGCTGCCAAACAGCGATTGCATGAACAGGGCCCCGGAATAAAGCGCGGCGGGCAGATAGATCAGGATATTGCCGAACAGGAATAGTCCGGAAATCAACGTCCGGATGCTTTTGCCCTTGTAGCGTTTTTCGAGCAGCTCCGTCACCGTCGTGCAATTATTCTTATAGTAGATCGGTACAAAGACGAAGGCGAGGATCAGCAAGCCCGCAAAGCCGCAAATCTCCCACCAGGCCAGCAATAGCATCTGATTGCCGTTCATCCCGACCAGCTGATCGGTCGACAGGTTGGTGAGCGTGATCGAGCCTGCGACAAACAGCCATGTCAGACCGCCACCCGCCAGAAACACGTCCTTGCTCGACCCATCGTGGGTTTTCGCCTGCCGGACTTTTGCCCAGGTCGCAAAACCAATAAGCGCGGTGATGGCGACACAGACAATGATCTGTACGCCGCTGGTTGTCGGTAAATTGGCTAACATGCGATCCCCTTTGCCCCTTTGTTCTGTTTTCCCCGGGGTGGCTTTAGTTAGGACCAGTCTACTCAAAAGCCAAGCCGAATTGCGTCGGAAACCGTTTGACTTTGCGCCAGAATTCATCGCCTAATCCGCCGATGGTTGAGAGGGGAACAAGCTGGCGGCTGGATGGCGATGCCATTACATTGGTGTTTGTCGCCGCCGGGCGCGATGAAATAGATCTGGCTTATCTGGGGCCCCGACTGCCCGAAGGTGAAGACCTAACGGCGCTGGTGCACGCAGGACGTTTTGGCAATCATGAGAATGAACCCGATGCGCCGCGTATCGGGGGGCTTTTGCCACAAGCCCATGGCGGTTATCGCGGCCGGCCGGCCTTTGATATCCGGTCTGGTGGCCAGAGCATTGATTGCGATTTTCAACTTGCGAACGTCCAAGCAGGCGGCCCGAATATGAAGGCCACATGGGTTGAAAAACAAACCGGCTTGCAGGTTGATATGAGCTGGGAAATTGTCGGTGCCCGCGCCGTAGAAGTGACCACGGAACTCCTAACCGACGATGATCATGGCACCATCACTTTAGAATCCGCGGCATCGCTCTCTTTGCCGCTGCCCCGCCAATTTACCCATATGACCGCCTATCACGGGCGCTGGGCGCGGGAGATGCAGGCGAAGACCACCCGCATCGGTCCTCAAGCCATCGAGATGCGCTCTGCCAATGGCAAGCCCGGCTTTGATGCGGGCAATTGGCTGATCTTTCATGGCGATGATGGCCAAAAAGATGGCGGAGAATGTCTCGGCATTCATGCATCCTCCTGTGGCGATCATCTGGCCCATGTGGTGCAGGATCAGGATGGCCGCGCCTGCCTGTCCATCGAGGCCCTGCGGCAACCAGGCGGAATTGCTCTGAACGCCGGCGATACCACCAACCTTGGTCAAGTGACCCTGATCCTTGGCGACAATCGAGATCATCTCACCCGGCTGTTTCACTATCATGTCCGGACGCATATCCTACCGCAAAGATCGGATTGGGGATCGCGCAAGGTGCATCTCAACAGCTGGGAAGCGCTGGCGTTCGATCTCGACGAAGCCAAGCTGAAGACGCTGGCTAGCGCGGCGGCCGATCTCGGGATTGAGCGTTTCGTGCTGGATGACGGCTGGTTCAAAGGACGGCGCGGTGACCATGCCGGTCTGGGCGACTGGCAAGTGGATGAAGCGATTTTTCCAAATGGCCTGACGCCGCTGATCGATCATGTGCACAGGCTCGATATGGATTTCGGCCTTTGGGTCGAACCGGAAATGGTCTCGCCTGATAGCGACCTGTACCGCGCCCATCCCGACTGGTGTCTGCATGATGATCGTGCGGATCGTCCGACGGAGCGCAATCAACTGGTCCTTGATCTGAGCCGCGAGGATGCCTTTTCCTATATCCATGACGCGCTGGCCGCGTTGCTCGACGATCATGATATCGCCTATCTGAAATGGGATCATAACCGGCGGCTGTTCCCCGATAACGGCTTGCAGCAATATGCTATTCAAAAGCTGCTGGGGAAATTGCGTCAAAACTATCCGGCAGTAGAGATTGAAAGCTGTTCCAGCGGCGGCGGGCGCGTAAGCTTTGCGATGCTGCAATATTGTCATCGCATCTGGCCGAGCGACAATAATGACCCGATCGAACGATTGCGGATCATGGAGAGCTGGGCGCGGTTCCTGCCGCTCGAGATCCTTGGCAATCATGTCGGGCCCTCGCCCAATCCGATCACCGGACGGCGCACGAATATGGATTTTCGCGCCAAGGTTGCCCTGTTCGGCCATATGGGCGTCGAGACCAATCCGGCGGCGATGAGTGAGGAAGAAAAGGCGATCTTGCGGGCGCATATCGCGCTCTACAAGCACTGGCGCGACGTGCTGCATCAAGGGGTTTTCCGGCAATTGCATCATGCAGAAACCAGCATCTATGGTCAGATGGTGGTGCACGGCGGACGCGCTCTGGCCGTCGCCGCGCAAACCGGTTTTGCGGAGAATTTCAACGTCTCGCCGATACGCTTGCCCGACCTTGATCCCGACAGGCTGTACCGGGTCACCTTGCCCAAGCCGTGGCCGCAAAAAGCGTCTGCTTATCTTGCGGATCCCGACCTATGGGACAGCGGTCTGACCTTGAGCGGACGGGCATTGGCCGAGCGCGGATTGGCGCTGCCACTCACGCACCCGGAAACGGCGTGGCTGATCGCTATCGAAGCACAAAAGGATGGTGCAAAATGATGAAATTGGGATGCTGCTATTATCCGGAACATTGGCCACAAGGCATCTGGGCCGATGATGCGAAGCGCATGGTGGAAATGGGCCTGTCGCAAGTGCGCATTGGTGAATTTGCCTGGAGCCGCATCGAGCCCAATCCCGGACAATATGAATGGGATTGGCTGGACCGGGCGATCCAGACGCTGGGCGATGCGGGAATGGAAATCATCCTCGGCACGCCCACCGCAACACCGCCCAAATGGCTGGTCGACAGTATGCCGGATATGGTCGCCGTGGATGAGCAGGGCCGCCCGCGCAAATTCGGATCGCGCCGCCATTATTGCTTTTCCCATCAACGCTATCGCGAACAATGCGCGCGAATCGTCGAGGCGATGGCGCAGCGCTATGGCGAGAACCCCGCCATTGTCGCCTGGCAGACCGATAATGAATATGGCTGTCACGATACGATTGTGAGCTATTCCGAGGCCGCGAAAATGGGCTTTCGCCGGTGGCTGGCCGACAAATATGACCATGTCGATGCGCTGAATAGCGCATGGGGCAATGTCTTCTGGAGCATGGAATATCGCAGCTTTGATGAGGTCGATCCGCCCAATCTGACGGTCACCGAGCCCAATCCGGCCCATGTGCTCGACTATCGCCGCTTTGCCTCGGGCGAGGTTGTGACTTTCAACAAGTTGCAGGTGGACATTTTGCGCGCCCATAGTCCGGGGCGGGATATGATCCATAATTATATGGGTTTCTTCACCGAATTTGATCATCATGATGTCGCCCGGGATCTCGATGTCGCCAGTTGGGACAGCTATCCGCTCGGCTTTCTCGAACAATTCTGGTTCAGCGATGAAGAAAAGCTCCGTTATACCCGCCAAGGCCACCCCGATATCGCTGCCTTTCACCACGACCTCTATCGCGGGTGTTGCGCCGGTGGCCGTTGGAGCGTGATGGAACAACAGCCCGGTCCGGTAAACTGGGCGCGCTATAATCCGGCGCCGCTGGATGGCATGGTCCGGCTGTGGACGCTGGAGGCGATGGCCCATGGCGCGGAGCTGGTGTCCTATTTTCGCTGGCGGCAAGCGCCATTTGCGCAGGAACAGATGCACGCGGGCTTGCTGCGTCCCGATAGCGAAGTCGCGCCGGGCGGTGATGAGGCGGCGTTGGCGGCGGCTGATATTCAGCAGCTAGGACAGATTGGTGAGACGGCGAAATCCGTTGCTTTGCTCTTTTCCTATGAAGCGGCGTGGCTGTTCGAGGCCCAGCCGCAAGGGCAAAGTTTCCGATATCTTGAGCTGGTGTTTGAAATGTACAGCGCGCTGCGGCAGCTTGGTTTGAATGTTGATATGGTCTCGCCGGATGCGGCGCTGGATGGTTACAAGATGATCGTGGTGCCGAGCCTGCCGATTTTGAGCCCGTCGCTGGTGGAGCGGATTGCAAAGCGGAACGTCCCGGTGCTGTTTGGGCCGCGAACCGGCAGCAAAACCGCCGATTTTGCGATTCCAGCTGATCTGGCGCCCGGTACGTTGCAGCAGTTGATCCCTATAAAAGTTTCGCGGGTGGAAAGCCTGCGGCCCGGCATGGCCGAAAAAGGGTCGGACTATGATGTCACGCGCTGGATCGAGACGGTGGAAACCGAACTGTCAGCCGATGAAATGGTCAATGATGGCCGCGGGATTATCTTCTCCAGTGGTCCTGTCCGCTATCTCGCCAGCTGGCCGCCTGCGCCGCTCATCAAGCGGGTCTTCGCGGCCATGGCCAAGGAGGCGGATATCGCGACATTGGATCTGCCGCGCGATCTACGGGTCCGGCAGCTTGGCCATGTCCATTTCGCTTTTAACTATGGAAGCGGCGATTGCGACATCACCGATCACTTGCAGGGCGGTGAGCTGATATTGGGCGAAGCGCTGATCAAGCCCGCGGGTGTCGCCGCATGGACGGCTGCCTAAAGCCGTTCGGCCTGCGCAATCGCTTCCGATGCCCGGAGCGCCGATAATATCCGCATCAGGTGGTGGACATTATGCACCTCCAGATCGACCTCGAACGTGTGGAACGGTGCATCGCGGTTGGTCATCCTGAGGCGCAGGATGTTGGCATTGTGAAAGCCGAAAATCCCGGCCATCTCGGCAAGCGTCCCTGGCTTGTTGTGCAGCACAACCATCAGCCGCGCCGCCGCGCCATCGGTTTCCATACCCCAGCTGAGATCGACCCAATCGGCATCAACCCCATCAGCCAGTTTCAGGCAATCAATCGCATGCACCTCGACATTCTCGCCGCTGCGGCGCAGGCCGACAATACGGTCGCCGGGCACCGGGTGGCAGCATTCGGCCAGGTCAAAGGCAACACCGGGCGTTAGCCCCTTGATCGAAATCGCCCGATCCTGCTCCGGCCATTCGCGGTCATCATCATTGTCGTTAACACTGCCCGGCATCAGCGCTTCCATGACCTCACGATCGCTCAGCTCGCGCGTGCCGATGGCGATCATCAGTTCATCCTCATCCACCATATCAAGCCGCTTGAGCGCCGCTTTCATCGCTTTCTTGCCGATCTTGCCGGGCAAGCGCTCGACAATCTCGTCGTAAAGCTTGGTGCCGATCTCAACAATCTCGTCGCGTTCCTTATGCCGCACAAACCGGCGGATCGCCGCGCGCGCCTTGCCGGTGATGACAAAGGACAGCCAGCCCGGCTGAGGCTCCTGCCCATCGGATTTCAGGATTTCAACGACATCACCATTGGTCAGCTGTGTCCGCAGCGGCACATGCCGGCCATTGACCTTGGCCCCGACCGCCTGATTGCCGAGATCGGTGTGCACCGCATAGGCAAAATCCACCGTCGTTGAACCGCGCGGCATTTGCAGCAACGCGCCCTTGGGCGTGAACGAAAATATCCGGTCCTGATACATGGCGAGCTTGGTATTTTCGAGCAGCTCTTCGGCATCCTCGGCATGGTCGAGAATCTCGATGAGATCACGGATCCAGCCCGCCTGCCCATCCGGCCCGCCGCCTTGCTTATAAGCCCAGTGCGCCGCTAGCCCATATTCATTATCGCGGTGCATGCGCTCCGAACGGATCTGGATTTCCACACGCATGTTATTGCCGTGCATGATCGTCGTGTGCAGCGATTGATAGCCATTGCGCTTCGGCGTCGAGATATAGTCCTTGAACCGGCCCGGCACCGTTTTCCATTTCTGGTGCAAGATACCCAGCGCCCGATAGCATTCCGCACTATTGTCGGTAATCACCCGGAAAGCCATGATGTCGGTCAGCTGCTCAAAACTGACATGGCGCTCCTGCATCTTGCGCCATATCGAATAGGGATGTTTTTCCCGCCCGTTGACCTGGGCCGCCAACCCGCCAGCAGCGAGCGCCTTTTCCAGCGATCGGGCAATTTTGTGGACCTGCCCGTCATCGCCTTCCTTGATCGCATTGAGCCGGCCTGTGATGGTTTCATAGGCTTCCGGTTCCAGATGACTAAAGGCCAGCAGCTGCATCTCGCGCATATATTCATACATGCCGATCCGCTCGGCCAGCGGCGCATAGATATCCATCGTTTCATGGGCAATACGCCGGCGCTTTTCCTCGCTCTTGATGAAATGCAGCGTGCGCATATTGTGCAGCCGGTCGGCCAGCTTAACGAGCAGCACCCGGATATCATCCGACATGGCGAGCAGGAATTTGCGCAAATTTTCCGCCGCGCGTTCATTGTCGGTCTGCGCCTCAATCTTGGATAATTTGGTCACACCATCAACCAGCCGCGCGATGTCGGCACCGAACAGTTTTTCAATCTCATCGGTGGTGGTCAGCGTATCCTCGACCGTATCGTGGAGCAGGGCGGTGACGATTGTCTGCTGGTCAAGCTTGAGGTCGGTCATCAATCCGGCCACCTCAATCGGATGGCTGAAATAGGGATCGCCGCTGGCGCGTTTCTGGCTGCCATGTTTCTGCACGGAGAACACATAGGCTCGGTTGATCAGATCCTCATCCGCCTCCGGGTCATAGCTGCGCACCCGCTCTACAAGTTCATATTGCCGTAACACAGTTGCAAACTGTCTGGCTTTCACCGCAGGAGCAACAAAAAAATAGCGTTGAAGACAATGCCTTCGAGGGCGAAAGGCAATGCTTCAACGCTTGAGTGTGACCGGCCGGGCCATTTGCGTGGCCATAACGGGATTGAGTGGCCGGTCGTGAAGACGTGATTATTTGCGGTTTGCTATCCGTTGCTTGCCGCCGCTTTTGTCGCCATTGCACTTGGCCAGCGCCTCGGCATCCACAGCTTCGCCTTTGTAGGTAAAGGACGCTAATGGGCCGACTTTGCGGGACAATTTTGCACAAACGGTCTTGAATGATGAGCCACTTTTAGCGCCTTTGCATTCGGTGCCGGCACAGTGCATGACCGTGCCCTTAATAATGTGGCGGGAGGCTTCCACGGGCTGTTGCAGCTCGGCCGTGTAGGCCACTGGCTTGGTACGCGCATTGGCGGCGCTTGCCGTAAAAATGAGCGTAGATGTTAAAATCGCGACAAACAGCATGGCTATGTGGCGCAATGGGCTTTGGGAGATAAGCATTTTCTATTCCTTTCAAGTCATCTGAACCCTTGTTGTGCGCCGGTATCCTGGGGAGAAAAATCGGCTTGCAATTTAGGTTGCGAATCAGTACCTATATAAAAAGGTTTTAAGTTGCAACTAAAAACTTATATTTTTTTTGGGACTTAGCAGAAACTGGTCTAGGTAAGGTACATGCATAAACTAACGGAAAATCTCTCGGAACTCGGAACAGGCTGCTCTTTGCCCATCTCTTTGGAGGTAATTGGCGAGCGCTGGTGCTTCATGATCTTGCGCGCATCATTTAACGGCGTGCGCCATTTTGAGGATTTTCTTAGCGAGATTGGTATTGCCCGGAATATATTGGCCAACCGCCTGACCCGGCTGGTCGAAGCGGGCATCATGTCGCGCCGCCCGTGCGATCATGACAAACGTAAAGTCGAATATCGCCTGACCGACAAAGGTGCGGACCTGCTGGCCGTCATCGTCGCCATTCGTCAATGGGGCGAAAAATGGGAAACCGGTGTGCGATCCAATCCGGTGCTGGCCGACGCCAAAGATCGTCAGCCGATCAGCCAAATCACCATCCGCGCCCATGATGACCGCATTCTCGGCCTGGAAGATCTCTGCTGGATTGATGAAGCAGAACTGGAAAGCCACGCCAGAGACGACAGCAAGGGCGCATCAGATCGCGGTGACATGGTGGTGCGTCATCTGAAGGAAATTGGCGAACCTTCTGCGGCTTGAGCGCAGGGTTTCGCGGTTTTCGGCACAATGTCGTGTAGCCGTTCAAGAAACAAACAGACGATCCCAATTCGGTTCCTTCGTCCTATTGCGCCGCAGTTTTTATAAACTCTCCAAGAGATTTCTGTTGTTTGCCAGAAACTGGATCGAGATGATCAAGCCAAAGTTCAAAAGCCGTTTCCAGATCATCCCATTCACTATGGGTAATCGAATACCAGGCGGTATCGCGGTTCCTCCCCTTGTAATTTGAAGCATTGCGGAAAACCCCCTCATAGAGAAAGCCAAGTCTCTTGGCAGCTTCGTGCGATGCTGCATTCAAATTATCTAACCTCCATTCATATCGCCGATAGTGAAGGGCTCTGAACGCATGACGCGCCATAAGATACATTGCTTCGGTTGCCATTGCCGTGCGCTGCATGGATGGCGCGAAGTTCACGTGCCCAACTTCGATGGAACCATGTGACGGAGATATGCTGCAATATGTGGCCATGCCCAAAGCCCGCCCCGTGTTTTTTTCGACAAATGCATAGAAGAACGGGTCTGCCGAAAAGCAGTAACCCTCCATCCACTGCACAAATGCGCCAAAGCTGCTGAAGGGTCCATAGCGCATATATGTCCATGTCCGGCCACTTGTGTCTTCCGACAGCGCTGCAAAAAGGCTTTCGCTATGCGTATCGACGCAAAGCGGTTCAACACTACAAAATTTGCCCGTCAGACGGCGGCGATCCGGCAAGATCGCGCCTTGCCAGTCGCCCAGACATTCCCCGACAGGTTGGCCCAGATCATTAAGGAAGATTTTCATCACGGCTGCTAATCCTCATTGTGGCTGACAAATTCTACCAGTCGGCCATCGGGATCTCTTAGATAAGCTGCATAGTAATTTGGGTGTATGTGAGGCGCCAAACTGGGTTCGCGGTCAAGAGTGAACCCTTTTTGGCCGGCCAGAGAATAGACCCGGTCCACTGTTTTGCGATCACTTGATTGAAACGCATAATGCACCTCGGAAGATGGTTCGCCTTGAACGATGAAAAAATCCATTCGCTCGTCATTGCCAAATCCCTTGACTGCATCATCAATCTTCAATGCATATCCGACAGGTTCCAATACCGTTTTGTAGAAGTCGCATAGCAAATCAACATCACGCGTTTGAACTTCCAGATGGTCTATCATTTTTAATCCTTTTTTCGCTCGAGCACTTATCGGCCCGCCGACAATTTCTAAAGATTTTGAATGATGCCGTAATCTCACTAATCGAATTATTTTGAATGATTTGATTCTATCTGAGAGAATATGCGATATAAATTGATCATGAAACATAAAATAGACGAATCAGATCGCATCATCCTTGATCATTTACAGAATGATGCTGCCACATCGATCCACGCCCTGGTCGACAGCACTGGATTGTCTTCGGCATCCGTGCAAAGACGCTTGAAGCGCCTAAGGTCGGACGGAGTCATCGACAGAGAAGTCGCGATATTGGACCCGGAAGCCATGGGCCAGAAAATGACCTTCATCGTCATGGTCGAGTTGGAGCGGGAAAGCCTGGATCAACTCGATGCGTTCCGGCGCAAGATCGAAAAAGAACCGCATGTTCAACAATGCTATTATGTGACCGGCGATGCGGACTTCATTCTCATCTGCCTAGCGCCGGATATGAAAGCATTTGAAGAGCTCACACACCGGCTTTTTTTCAAGAACCAGAATGTGCGGCGCTTTCATACTAATGTTGTGATGAGCAAAACGAAAACCGGCCTTTCCGTTCCGATATAACCAACAAGCTGGCGGCTGGCATCATGGCACAAGCCTGAAGATGTCCGCTTTGGCGAAAAGGCCGCTATGTCAGCCGAGCCGCCAATAGCGATCAAAAATTATCTATCCGGACAGATCAACCGAGGCGAACATGTGGTTGTCCCGCGCGATAGTGCCTTCTTCATCTATAGCGTGCCAATCATCAGTGCATTCAATCTCGCGCTCCACTACTCCATTGTGCCCGAGGCGATCCATATACGTTCAATGCGTTGAGTGGGTCACTGCCATTGATTCACACACTCGATAAGTGCAAATGTGCGCTCCGTACAGAAAAGTCCGCGCCAAAGGGCGAGCGGTCCCACAAATCAGGATTGACAATTGTGCAACCTCTTTCGACGACAACAATCAAAAGGCTGGCATTGGGAGCAGCCCTCACGATCACCGCTGTGGGAAGCGCCGCCCAAGCCGATGCAGACAAAAATCTGGAAGTGAGCGCAGCATCTTCTGCGGCCTGTGAGGCAAGACTGGGCGACTTGGTCGCCCCTGAGGCTGTTGTTACAGACCATTCAAGCAGCATCACCGATCCCTTTTGGATCGGTTCTTTTGCGCCTTTCCGATGCCCCCTTCTGATCGACGGGGTGGAAAGACCCGTCCAGATATCGGCCGCGACCCGACCTGATATCAAGCGGCTTTCAGCGCCAGACGAAGACATCGGCGCGATTACAGTTCTCGACAAGCGCGATACGCAGATCATCGTGGCCGCCGATGATCCGACGAAGGTCCGGGCCCGGCACCTCCGCAAGATCAACGGGATTCCGGTCCTCTTCGAGGCAAGCCCCTCTACCCTGCCCGCTGCACATAGTGTTCTGGATGCGATGAAGAGGTTTGATCTGGGCAGTCTCAAGATCGAGCGCAGCTGGAAAAAGCATGCAGGCCAGTTCAGCCGGCTCGACAGCATCGACGGTGCGCCCGGCTTCTACAGATTCAGCCGCGCCAACGAACCGTTTCGCTACGGCGTTGTTTCGGACGCTGGAAAGATCCTAATAGCCCCCGAATTCGAGCTGATCACAGCCACAGCGCGCGGTTTCATAGTCAGGACCAAAAACGACAGCCAGTGGGGCCTTTACGCCTTGGACGGCGAGGTAATCCTGCCTGCCGAATATCGGACCATCAGCGATCAGGGAGAGGACCGAGCCCTCATCTATCATCTCGACGGGAACGAGCAAGTCTATGACGTCAACAGTCGTAGCTTTCTGGGCGGCAAGCATGAAAGCATAGACTTTGTTGATGGACGCGACCTGGTGATCGTGCACGACGAAGGGGAATACCGCCTAATGACCCGTGATATGATCCCCGCAATTGAAGGCGCCTTCAGCCGGGTGATGAAAGTGAGGGATAATCGCCTGATTGTCGGAATAGACGGCAAAGAGGGGTTGATCGACGAGAATTGGGAATATCTGATTCCGGCTGAGTTCAACCGACTCTGGCCACATTCTAAGCATGGCCTGCTCTATGGTCGACGCGATGATGCGCAGATGTATTTCGACTATGATGGACGGGCGCTCACGCCGCCCGGTTGGTCCGCGCATTATGCACCATCGGACGAAAAGGGATATCTTACAGTCAGCGATCCTTCAGGCCGGTTCGGCATCCTCAAGAAGGATGGAAATGTTCTGATCGAGCCCAAGTTCTCGCAGGCCTTCCAGTTCCGCGAAGGCTATCTGCCCGCCGCCATTCCCGGCGCGGACGGTACGCAGAACGGCCAACGCTTCGGTCTCGTAGATGAAAGCGGTACAGTCGTCATCCCGTTTGAGTACGAAGTCCTGCAACTGGTTTTCGATGGACGCCTATGGGCCAAGCGAGACGGCAAATGGGGCCTCATCAACACCGATCAAAGCATTGTCACCGAATTCACCATCGACGAAATTTCACGCCATCGAAAACAGTATGATCGTGAGACGAGGTCGGATATCCGGCTGATGGTGGCGCAGCGCGATGGTCACTACGGGATTGTGCGCCACGATACTGGCGCGACTGTTGTGCCCTTTGAATATGACGCAGGGCGTGCCGCGACATTGGAGTTGCGCAAGGGCGATGAATGGCTTTCCTACCCCTGTGGCTTCGGGCTTGGCGGAGACCAGTGCGGGAGCCGCCCGGGTGTTATCAGGACCGCCCCGGCCCGCCGCCCAAAAGACTAAACCCCCCGCGCTGTTGCCGGGCGGTCTCAGAATAACACGAGGCGCCAGAGCAAGCCTTCTAGACTTGGCGCGACCATGTATCCTACCTGTTCACGTGTGTTGAGTCATATGCGGCCAGCTGGGAGCCCACGTGGAGCTGCGCAAAAAGCTACCGCTAGACAAAACAACTTCAAATGTCTGCTTTCAAAAAAAAGCCGCCACGACGATGAAAGCGCCAATCAATCAAATCTCAATTGATTTCATCAGGAAGAATTGGCGGCCAAAACCTATTCATTCACATAAATGCTGTTAATCGGCCGGGCCATAACCTTGCGGACAATCGGCTCGAAAAATTCCAACGGCGCGCTTTCATAACTGGCGTCAAAAGCTGCTTGATCATATTTTTCACAAAATTCCGCGCAGTCTTCAAAATGTTCATGGCCGCGGAATTGTTCGCGCATGTCGCGATCCTGTCCGAGATGGTGGAAAAAATAATAGCCCTGAAAAATGCCGTGTTTCTCGGTAATCCAGTGCAGTTTTTCGCTCACAAAGGGCTTCAATATCGCCGCCGCGACATCCGGGTGATTGAAAGTGCCCAAGGTGTCCCCAATATCATGGAGCAATGCCATCACCACATAATCATCTGGCCGGCCATCGCGATGGGCACGGGTTGCGGTTTGCAGGCTATGTTCCAGCCGATCGACCGGAAATCCGCCATAGTCGCCGTCTAGCAGGCGCAAATGGTCGAGGACACGGTCAGCCACTTTGCTGGCAAAAGGCATGTAATGGCTGCCAATAATATCCCAGTCTTCTTTGGTCCCTTCTTCCATCGAAGGAAATTTTGCTCTGATTTCATTGGGGCCGCCCATGGCTCTCTCCTCTTGTACGCATCTTGAAAATGCTTTTTCTCTCATGAGTTTATGCGATTCTTTCCCAAACGGCAATGCCGCGCTATAGATAGGATATATGGCCGTTATCGAAATCCGTCCTCAGCCTTTTTTTGGCAATAAAAACCGCGCCTTCTGGAACCTGCAATCCGCTGGTTGGGCCGGAGTATTGGCGCTGCGCGGATTGTCCGGCATTTCCAATGGCTTGCCACTCAGCTTTTTGATTCCGGCGATTATCGGCACGATCACAGGCTATTCGATTTCACTGCTACTATCGGTCCTCTACCGCAACCTGCTCAACCGCAAACCGATAGTGACCTGGGGCGTCACGGCCGTTTCTCTGGCCATTGCCGCCTCTCTCTATGCGTTTATTGATGCGTGGGTTTTTCAGATTCAGAACCCCAATACGGAAACGGCTTTTGGTACGCTATATCTCGGCGCACTGTTCCTGGGGATCATGCTGCTGGGCGCATGGTCGGCTTTATATTACGCAATCAACTTTTTCCTGCGGGTTGAGGAACAAAATGACCAGCTTCTGCGCCTGGAAACACAGGCAACACGGGCCCAACTGGCGATGCTGCGCTATCAGCTCAATCCCCATTTCCTGTTCAATACGCTAAACAGCATTTCGACATTGGTGCTGTTGAAACAGACTGAGCCGGCCAATGCGATGCTCTCAAGGTTATCATCGTTCCTGCGCCATACATTGGTCAACGAAGTGCATAGCCGGGTTACCCTGGCCCAGGAAGTCGAGACACTGCACCTCTATCTTGATATCGAAAAAATGCGCTTTGAAGAGAGATTGCGGCCTAGCTTTGATATCGATCCAGCCGTTCGTGAAGCCTTATTGCCCTCTTTATTGCTCCAACCACTGGTCGAAAATGCCATCAAATATGCCGTAACCCCGCTGGAAGAAGGCGCGGAGATTGCGGTTTCTGCTTCACTCGAAAAGGATATGGTCAAGATCATCGTGTCGGATACCGGCCCCGGGAAAAGTGGTCCGATAACAAAAACAAATGATTCTACCGGTGTCGGTTTGGGAAATATTCAGGAGCGATTAAACCAAGCTTATGGAGAAGCGCACAAGTTCGAGATTCAGTCATCAGCAGGAGGCGGTTTTTCTGTGATCATAACATTGCCATTTGAGACCAGAGAACAGATTCAAAAAGAAGCCGCGCAGGACAGCGCAACAACCGACCAGATCAGGAACGAAGCTATTTTTGGGGAGCATGCATCCGATAAAAGCCATGGGGGTCTCGTCACCGCTCCCGCTATGGCTTCATCGCACCAAAAGGATATGAATCCATGACGATAAAAACGATATTAGTCGACGACGAAAAACTGGCTATTCAAGGCCTGCAGATTCGCCTGGAAAAATTCGAAGATATCGAAATCATCGACACTTGCAGCAATGGCCGCGAGGCGATCCGCAAAATCAAGACCTTAAAGCCGGATCTCGTCTTTCTCGATATCCAAATGCCTGGTTTTGACGGCTTTTCCGTCGTTCAGGGCATTATGGAGATTGAACCGCCCTTGTTCATCTTCGTGACTGCCTTTGCCGATCACGCTGTCCGCGCCTTTGAAGCGGAAGCCGTCGACTATCTCGTCAAACCGGTTGAACCCGACCGGCTGGCTGATGCACTGGAACGGGTGCGCAACCGCCTCACCGAAAAACGCGGTGCGGAAGAAATTGAAAAGCTGAAAAATGTACTCAGCGAAGTCGCGCCAGCGGCAATGGCGGATCTCGAAAATGCCGAGGAACCTGCCGCGGCCAGCCGCTACGAGAAGCTGATCAACGTGAAAGACCGCGGCCAGATTTTCCGGGTTGATGTCGATACGATCGAGCGAATCGACGCCGCGGGCGACTATATGTGCATCTATACCGCCGATAATTCGCTGATTCTGCGTGAGACCATGAAAGATCTCGAGAAACGCCTGGATCCACGCAATTTTCAACGGGTGCACCGCTCTACGATCGTCAATCTGGGTCAGGTGCGAGAGGTTAAACCGCATACCAATGGCGAGTGTTTCCTGATTCTCGGGTCAGGCGCACAGGTCAAAGTGAGCCGCAGCTACCGCGACGTTGTCGCGCGCTTTGTGCATTAGTCACGACGCTCACCAAAGAACTCACGGAGCAAGGCAGCGGATTCGGTTTCATCGAATCCAGCATATATTTCAGGCACATGATGACAGGTGGCAGCGACGAAGAAATGGACGCCGCTGTCCACTGCTCCGCCTTTTGGATCAGCTGCGCCATAATAAAGTCTTTTGATTCGCGCATGAGCGATCGCTCCAGCGCACATAGTACAGGGCTCCAGCGTTACCCACAGGTCGCAATCCTCTAACCGGTCCGCACCCAACGCACGGCAAGCCTGACGTATTGCAACGATTTCGGCATGGGCGCTGGGATCCTTGTCGGTGCGCGTCAGATTATAGCCACGCCCGATAATCTCTCCGCCGCGAACGATCACCGCACCGACGGGGACTTCTCCGACCTCTGCAGCTTTGCGAGCCTGTGCCAGTGCTTGCGGCATATAGGAATGAAAGCGGTCATGAGCCATGATCGCAGCGATTAGCGCGAAGCAGTGGCAATGACCAGACGCCCTGGCCCCGAGACCAATGAATATCATCGAAATAGGGACCGGAAATCTGCCTACAGTGCTTGACGGACCGTCCTTTTGTAGCTAGGTGCGCTGTCTTTCCCACGGGAATCACTCATTAACAAGAAATTGGACAAGTAAGATGTCGCGGATTTGCGAACTGACAGGTAAGACTCGGCTGGTAGGCAATAACGTATCGCACGCCAAAAACCGTACCAAGAAAACCTTTTTGCCGAACCTGCAAAATGTAACCTTGTTGTCCGACGCTCTTGGCAAAGGCATCAAGCTGCGCGTTTCGATGCATGGCCTGCGTTCGGTTGAACATGTTGGCGGTCTGGATAACTGGCTGCTCAAGACATCCGACGATAAATTGAGCCTGCGTGTACGCCGCCTCAAAAAAGAGATCGCGAAAAAGCAGACTGCTGCTTAAGATCCGCGTTTAATCCAACTATTTGGGGATTGTCGAAAAGCCGGGGCTCGCCTCGGCTTTTGTTTTTGGAGAATCGGGTGCTTCTTCAGGCTGTGGCTCTTCCGCTTTGCGTTGCTTTCGCTTTTCCTTGCCGGGCAGCAAGCGGAATTTCATCAATATGCTTTGCTGAATCGGATTGAAATTGTCATCTGAGGCTATCCAGATGATCGTATCATCGCCCTCAACCGTGACCGCCAGAGCTTCCATATTGTCCACTGTTATGGGCGGTTTAAGCGTCGCGATCCGCTGCGATGTCCAGATCTTGCCCGCCGCTATCTGCGATAGATCACCTATAGATATAATCGCCGAGACTCCTTCCAATGGTGTAAAGCGTCGATGCAGTAGTAACGCGCGCCCGTCGGGCAATAAGGCTGCATCGGTGATTTTATATCCACGTGGCGGACGATATCCAAACCGCTGAGGGATATTGCCCGCCTCGGCAGGATCGCCTTCAAATATCAATGCCTGATAACCACCCTTTGCATAGTCCGCAGACTCGGAGAAAACCAGAAAGCGATCTGCCTTTTCCCCGTTGCTCGGCAATCGCAGCATGGCTTCGGCCCCGCTGTTCAAAGGCCATTTCTGCATGGCCTTGACCTTATGCTCTGCCTCTTTGCGCGCAAAGGATGGGCCATAGCGCCAAATGCTATGATAGCGCTCATATCCCACCCAATATCGACCTGTATCTGGATCATGAACCAGTGATTCCGCGTCCCAATTCTGTTTCGCAAATTCATTTGCAACAGGCGGACCGTCAGGCAATGGCTTGATATATGATCGTTTCGCTAATCCCTTTTGCTCATCAAGTGTAAACCCGATCAGCACACCGGAGTCACTTAACATGACAAACCGACTCTCCGGCAGAGCGAGCATGGACGAAATGCCGCCAAACCCATCATTGTCACTGGTCATTTTCCAGCCGGCCAGAAATCCGAGCCGCCCGGTTTTGGAACGCTTGGGATCTTCAGCGTTGAAGCTGATCGCCTCTAACCGGATATATTGACTGTCATTTTTCGGCGGAGGCAGCCCATGAATATAGGTCACCGGTACAAGGACAAAAAACAACGAGAGACATGCGAATATTCGGGTCACGAAGCCGCCCATAACCGATATGCCGAAGCAAATATATTCTAATCTGGACGATCAGCCGAATCTTCGGCTAATAGCCCGAAAGACTAGCGAAAAGGCTCAATATGAAGAAGATTTACTCTGATGCCGCATCGGCGCTGGACGGGCTGCTATTTGACGGCATGCATTTATGTGTCGGTGGCTTTGGGTTGTGCGGCATTCCGGAACGCCTGATCGATGCGCTTCAAGCCGATGGGGTTAAAGACCTGACCATTGCATCCAACAATGCCGGGATCGACAATGAGGGGCTTGGAAAGCTGTTGCGCTCCAGACAGGTCAAAAAAATGATCTCTTCCTACGTTGGGGAAAACAAGGAATTTGAGCGGCAATTTTTATCGGGCGAATTGGAAGTGGAATTCTGCCCGCAAGGGACCCTGGCGGAACGTTGCCGAGCTGGCGGCGCCGGAATACCCGGTTTCTACACCAAAACCGGCGTTGGCACACAGGTGGCTGAGGGCAAGGAAGTAAAAAATTTCGATGGTGAGGATTATATACTCGAGCGCGGCATATATGCCGACCTCTGCCTGATAAAGGGATGGAAAGCGGACAGGGCCGGCAATCTGATCTTCCGCAAAACCGCCCGCAACTTCAATGCGCCAATGGCGACCGCTGGCAAGATTTGCGTGGCAGAAGTCGAGGAAATCGTTGAAATTGGCGAACTGGATCCGGATGCCATCCATCTACCGAGCATCTATGTCAAACGCCTGATCGACGGCTCACCTTATGACAAGAAAATCGAGTTTCGCATGACCCGCGAACGGGAGAATGCATCATGAGCTGGGATCGCAACCAAATGGCCGCACGGGCGGCGCAAGAGCTGCAAGATGGTTATTATGTCAATCTGGGCATTGGCATTCCAACCCTAGTGGCCAACCATATTCCGGCTGGCGTTGAAGTTACGTTGCAGTCGGAAAACGGCATGCTGGGCATCGGACCTTTTCCCTATGAGGACGAGATTGATGCAGACCTCATCAATGCAGGCAAGCAAACCATTAGCGAACTGCCTTCCTCAAGCTATTTTGGCAGCGCCGACAGCTTTGCGATGATCCGCGGCGGGCATATTGATCTGACTGTATTGGGCGCGATGGAAGTGGCCGAAAATGGTGATATTGCCAATTGGATGATCCCGGGCAAAATGATCAAGGGGATGGGCGGCGCCATGGACCTGGTAGCCGGCGTGAAGAAAATCATCGTTGTAATGGATCACTGCGCGAAAGATGGCAGCCCCAAGTTCATACCCACCTGCACCTTGCCGCTGACCGGTACCAATGTGGTCGATATGATTATCACCGATTTGGCTGTATTTCACCGGACTGATCACAGCAGCCCTTTCAAGCTGATCGAGTTGGCGCCTGGCGTAACGGCTGACGAAGTTGCCGCAAAAACAACAGCGTCCTTTACCCAAGATTAGAGGCAAGAATATTGGTATGCTGGGCGTTCCATTGCCCATAGTAGCGATATGCACCCCATTGACTGTAGTAAACAATTGAAAACAAGTGACAAAGAACACTTGATTTATCGCCCCGTGCAGCACATCAATAAATTATATCCAAAATGGATGTAATTTATATATCGACTAGAATTTAAGGTATTTGGGGAAATATCGGGATCGGGGACCAAAATGGCAGAAATTGATAATCGAATGGACGAAACATTAATTGCTCTTACATCACAAATCGTGGTGGCACATGTTAACAACAACAATGTTGCTGTTTCGGATTTACCGACATTGATAAACAGTGTGCACGGCGCCTTGTCGGATCTTAACGGAGAAGCGGGAGGGGCCAAGACCAAGCAAGAGCCGGCTGTTCCGATCGATCAGTCGATCAAAGCGGACCATATTGTTTGTTTGGAAGACGGAAAGAAATTCAAAATGCTCAAGCGGCATTTGATGACGCGCTATAATATGACGCCCGAAGAATATCGCGCCAAATGGGGTCTGCCGCCTGACTATCCGATGGTTTGCTCAAACTATTCGAAAGTGCGCAGCGGTTTGGCCACCAAAATCGGCCTTGGCCGGAAATAAAGCCAGCTTTAACGCACTTTGAGTTTCAACGGCACCTGACCCATCGGTGTGGGCGGCTTCGCATATCATGTTTCGTTGCGACCTTTTGGTCACGAACGCTTCACAGCACCCGTATCCATACCGCAAGATGGTCTGGACTGGAGCTAATGGGCCCTACAGCACGTTCAGCCCCAGGCACCTGTTCGCTTAAGCCATCAGCGACATCGTGAAAATCGCGGTGGCGAGGAAAGCGCTTTATTTCCCTATAAATCAATAATTTAGATGCATTAACATCACTATAAATTTCGATTTACATATCTGTAAATCGACCGTTGCGGTAAAACTTCATACAGTTCACAATATTGAAAATACGGCGTTATTCTATTGCTGAACAGCCCCTTATATTATTTGGTTGCCCCCGTAACCAAACAGGGGAATCCAAAATGCGATCCAATTTTAAAGCTCCAGCTGTGGGCAAATGCCTTGCTTCCGTCGCCATTATGGCGCTGGCTGTATCCACCACGACAGCCAAAGCGCAAACAAATGATAGCGATAATCAAGAAACGGCCGAAGGGGACGATGCCAACGATGCAGAATCCACCATCGTTGTCACTGGCACTCGCATTCAGAATCCGAATGTATCTTCACCAGTCCCGATCACCAGCGTGGAAGTGGAGGACCTTGTGAGCACGGGCAGCGTATCATTAGGTGATGCGATCAATGAGCTTCCAGCCCTTCGTTCGACTTTCAGTCAAGGTAATTCCACACGTTTCATTGGTACAGCGGGCCTAAGCTTACTGGATTTGCGTGGATTAGGCACCGAGAGAACATTGGTTCTTGTCAATGGCCGTCGCCATGTCACGGCATCACCTGGTGATTTCCGGGTGGATGTGAATACCATCCCCATCGATCTGGTAGAACGAGTGGACATTGTAACCGGCGGTAACTCGGCTATTTACGGTGCCGATGCAGTTGCTGGTGTTGTCAATTTTGTGCTCAAACGTGATTTTGAAGGTATCAGATTTCGGGCACAAAGCGGAATTTCTGACGAAGGTGATCGCGCAGCATCTTTCGGCAGCCTAACTCTAGGACAAAATTTCGCTGATGGTCGCGGAAATGTTGCGCTGGCACTCGAATATGCGGATTCCGATCCCTTGTTCAACATTCAGCGCGACAACATCACAGGTGCATCTTCGGGACGCAACCAGTTTCAGCTGGTAGAAGACCGAACAGGCGAACCAAGTACTGGCAACGGTATACCAGATCGCAATTTCATCCGCGGAGTTCGGAACAACAATATTTCCGATGGTGGTTTGTACACTTCGGTCTGCCCTAGTGCGGTAGATGCTGCAGATCCAAATTTTGCTGCCATACAAGCTCGAAGAGCCGTCAATTGTACCGGCCTTTTCGGAACCAGCGGTGCAGAGTTGGGGAGAACTTTCGTTTTTAACGAAGCTGGTAGTCTGATCGCCAATCCGATCATTACCGATTTCAGGCCGTTTGGGTCAGGTAACGCTTTTGGCGGCCTGGGCTCCACGCTGAATAACACCGGGATGTTGCAAGCCGGCCTTGAGCGTTATGCGGTGAACTTTCTGGCCAGCTACGAAATATCAGAGGCTTTCAGACCCTTTATCGAGGCCAAATATGTCCGCATTGATGCGCTTCAAGAAGGTCAGCCAACATTTTTCAACAACACCTTCAGCATCGACAACCCCTTTCTGAATGATGAAAATAGGGCGCTGTTAGTCTCAAGTTTGGCGGATGGAGCAACAACCTTCAGCGCCTTCCGGTTCAATACCGATTTTGGTGGACGAGGCGAAGAGCATCGCCGGGAAACCTATCGCATCGTCGCCGGAATTGACGGTACCTTCAATGATGATTGGAAATATGAGCTGGCATTTAACTATGGCAGGTTGGAAACATTCTACGAAACGAATGGTAATGTTCTGATCAACGAATATTTCAATTCCATCAATGCCGTTCGAAACGCGAGTGGAGACATAGTTTGCGGCATTAATGCTGACGCGGACCCAACTAATGATGATCCTGCATGTGCGCCTGCAAATCTTTTCGGTTCAGGCAATATATCGCAAGCAGCGCTGAATTATTTCGGATACACATCATCCCGTGATGAGAAAGCCGAACAATATAGTGTCACCGCTTTCGTCGCTGGTGACAGTTCGCAGCTATTCGAACTGCCTGGCGGCCCGGTCGGGATCGTAATTGGCGGGGAGTATCGTCGTGATACGGCTTTCTCAGCATTTGATGAAGTGACCGCCAGCGGAGCAACATTTCTAAATGCGATCGCCGATTTTGACCCTCCGGCGGCTGAAGTCTGGGAAGCATATGGAGAGATCAACATTCCACTTCTGGCTGATATACCTCTCGCCGAAGAACTGTCTTTCCAAGCAGCGGGGCGTGTTTCGGACTATAACAGTGCGGTTGGTACCGTCTTTGCCTATAACTTATCTGGTACCTATGCGCCAATCAGAGACCTTCGCCTGCGTGTTGGCTATGCAGAATCGGTTCGTGCACCTTCTTTGTCGGATCAATTTTCCACAGGTTCACAGACCTTTGTAAACGGGTTGAACGATCCGTGTAGCGCCGACAATATTGCCAACAACCCAAATCGTGCGGCGAATTGTCAAGCTGATCCGAATGTGCCGGCCTTCAATCCAGATGGTGTGACGCCGTTCACCAACCTTCCTGGTTCAGGGGTCCGTGGTATCAATGCGGGTAATCCCGACATTACAGAAGAAAAAGGGGAAAGCCTGACCATCGGTGCGATATATCAACCCAGTTTCATCCCGGGTCTGACAATCGCAGTAGATTATTATGATATCACTGTAAAAGACGTGATTTTCACACTCACCGGACAGACGATTATCAATCAGTGCTATGACAATCCGGGCGGCATTGACAATCCATTCTGTGCGGCAATCTCGCGGCGACCAGATGGTACATTTGCAGGTCAATCTGATCGCATATTGAATGGTGAGACCATTGCTTTGCCAGTTGTAGGGGATTCTTTCCGGGCTGGCCCATTTAACTTTGCGAGACTGGAAACGTCAGGTATCGACTTGGATCTCAACTATACTGGTGACATCTTCGATGGTGTTCAGCTGAACACCCGGCTCTTGTTGAGCTATCTCATCAAGCGCAACCAGTTTACGGACGTAACACAACCTGACTTTGCCGATCGTTTGAAAAGCGAATTGGGTGACCCTGAATGGGCAGCGACATTCCGGGCGGGATTGGATTTTGGCGATTTCGACTTCACATACGAACTTCGCTATATCGGCAAGCAAACAATCGCGCTCGACTATGAAGATCAAAATTCATTTAATGGCGAACCACCTAGAGATCCGGATGCCTATCCGCAGGTATTTTACCCTGACGTTTTCTACCATGATATTCGCATGGGTCTGGATGTAAATGATCGCTTCCGTTTCTACGGCGGTATCGACAACGTTTTTGATCGCCTGCCGCCGCTCGACCTCGATGGTACCGGACAAGGTGACGGGATTTTCAACAATACGGGTCGATTCTTTTACGCTGGTGTTGAAATCAATTTCTAGACATCAGAAACAGCATATATAGTCAGAAAGGCCGCATTTTTTGCGGCCTTCTTTTTGCAAGCTCGCGCCGCTGGCAATCGCTTCTCAGCACCAGATTGGATTTTCAATAACCTCAATCTCTGATACGCCCCATTTCATGCCATTACTCAGCATTCAGCGCTTAAACTTCCAACCGGCGACAAAATCATGAAAGCAGTCATCGTTGGTGGCGGGATTGGGGGGCTAAACGCAGCGCTATGTTTCAACCATTTCGGCTGGGACGTCGAGATATTGGAACAGGCTTCCCAACTAGAAGAAGTCGGCGCGGGTATTCAGATCAGTCCTAACGGAATGCAAGTGCTGCGCGCGCTGGAAATTGACAAACCGATTGCATCAACCAGTTTTATACCCCGTGCGACCCAATTTCGGATGGGACAATCCGGCCGGGTCATCATGACTCAAGATATGGGCGAGCGCCTCGAAAAGAAATGGGGCGCACCATATCTCCATGTTCATCGCGCTGATCTTGTGTCGGTCATGGCAGATATGTTGGATGCACGCTGCCCTGGCTCGGTGCGGTTGGGGACCACGGTTACCGGCTATGGTCAAGATGATCAAAAAGCCTGGGCAAAACTAGACGACAACACAACCGTCGAAGGCGATATCATAGTCGGCGCAGATGGAATAAAATCAATCATACGCACGCAGATGCTGGGACCAGAAAATCCGCGCTTTACCGGCAATGTGGCTTGGCGCGCCGTGGTGCCGGTTGCCAAACTTGACCGTAACATGCCCTTGCCGGTTGCGAGTGTCTGGCTCGGCGACGGCAAGCATGCCGTCACCTATTTGCTCCGCGGCGGCGCGCTTGCGAATCTAGTTGGCGTGGTGGAACGAGATGACTGGCATCAAGAAAGCTGGACCGAACAGGGGACGCGCGAACAAGCGATGGCGGATTTTGCAGATTGGCATCCAACCATCACGACTTTGCTGGAACAGGCGGATCAGCATTATCGCTGGGCCCTGTTTGATCGCGATCCGCTGGACCAATGGGTCGATGGCAGAGCGGTCTTAGTCGGTGATGCTGCCCATCCGATGCTGCCGTTCATGGCGCAGGGAGCGGTGCAAGCGATGGAAGATGGCTATGTGCTGGCGCGCAATTTGACCGAGCACGATAATCATGAAACTGCCCTGCATCAGTTTTTCAATGCACGGCGGGACCGAACGGCGACCGTGCAAAAAGCCGCGCGGCGCAATATGGAGATTTTTCATCAGCGCACAGCGAGCGGCAAGCTCAGCACTTATGGATCAATGTGGCTGGCCGACAAAATGCCAGGCCAGGAAGCGTTCGACGCCCAGATGGCATGGCTTTATGGTCATGATGTGACGGCAGGTTAGGATGTTCGCTATTGGCTCAGGCGATGGATAATTATCGCGTGCCCATATTGCCTATATGCCAGACGCCTGTCATACTGCCCTATATAGATAAGACAGGGGAAAGTTGATTATTACACGGTCTCTGGCGTGGATCCGTCTCCACCCCGTCATCTCGGGCTTCATCGCACTTGTCGTAATCGCCCTGCTTTACAAGCTCATCGTCCCTGCTGCGCAATCCTATGAATATGTTGCCGAACCCGTGTCTCGGGGCAGTGTGGCCCGGGTGGTTTCAGCCAGCGGAAAATTGCGAGCGCTCAATACGATCAACGTGGGATCAGAAATTTCCGGGCAAGTGACGGATGTCTATGTCGATTTCAATTCGCCAGTCACTGCCGGTCAAGTACTGGCCAGAATCGATCCTACGCGAATCCAGGCCCGCGTCACGCAGGCGCGTGCGCAAGTCGCCTCTGCGCAGGCCACGCTGGCGCAAGCCGAAGCATCAATCATCCGCGCGCAAACCGATTTTGAGGTCCAGAGCCGCGAGTTCGAACGCCAAAAACAATTGGCCGACAAGGGCTTTGTATCCAAGGCCGGCATTGACCAGGCACGCAATGCGCTCGCCAATGCCCGAGCCGCGCTAAGCACGGCACGGGCACAAGCGCAAAGCGGACGAGCACAAATTGCCCAAAGCGAGGCGGAACTATCCTCCGCTCAGCTTGACCTTAACCGCACACGCATATTGGCACCGACCAGCGGAGTGGTGATCAACAAACTGGTCGAACCGGGCACCACAGTCGCTGCAAGCTTTCAAACACCTAACCTGTTTGAGATTGCCGCCGACACCAGTCGCATGCAGGTCGAAGCCTCAGTCGATGAAGCCGATATCGGGCAGGTCCGGGTGGATCAGCTGGTACGCTTTACCGTCGATAGCTATCCCGACGACACATTTGTCGCCAAGGTCGGACAGATCCGCAAATCAGCAACCGAAGAGCAGAATGTGGTGAGTTATCTTGTCATTCTCGACGTCGACAATAAGGAAGGCAAATTGCTTACCGGCATGACCGCCAATGTCGAAATTGTAACTGGTACCAAAACGAATGTATTGCGTGTTCCGGCACCGGCCATCCGCTTTCGCCCGCGCAAGAGCGACCGGCCAGACGAGGACAAGGATCAGCAAGAGCAATCTGGCAATTCTGACGAGGAAAAGCAGAAAAAGGCCCGCACCGCGCAAATCTGGATCGCTGGCGATGATCCTTACGAGCCGACCAGGCGCACAGTAACCATAGGCCTTGCTGGAGAAGATTTTGTCGAAATTATCAAGGGTGTCGAGGAAAAAGAGAAAGTCCTCGTCCGCTCCAGAAATCTCGAAAATGACGATGACGAAGAAGAGGACGAGTTTGCCCGCGGGAACACCTAGATAATGGCCCTTGTTGAAACGCAGGATCTGGTCAAAAAATATGAGCTGGGCGGCGAAACAGTCCGGGCCGTTGATGGTGTGTCCCTGTCCATCGACCGCGGCGAATATGTCGCCATCATGGGTGCCAGTGGTTCGGGAAAATCCACTTTCATGAACATGATCGGATGTCTGGACGTGCCCACATCCGGCATTGTCAGGATCGATGGCGTTGCCACTGGTGATCGGGATGGCGATGAACTCGCCGCGCTCCGCAATCAGAAAATCGGCTTTGTCTTTCAGCAGTTTAATCTGCTCGCCCGGACCACTGCTCTCGACAATGTCGCGGTGCCGCTCATCTATGCGGGGCTGGGCAGTGAAGAACGCCGGGCCAAGGCAAAGGCGAAGCTTGAGGCAATGGACCTTGGCGACCGGCTCGATCATAGCCCCGCCAAATTGTCAGGCGGGCAACAGCAAAGGGTCGCAATCGCGCGGGCGCTGGTAACCGAACCCGTCATTTTGCTGGCCGATGAACCAACTGGCGCGCTCGATAGCAAAACATCTGAAGACATCATGCAGATTTTTCAGAGCTTGAATGATCAGGGCATCACGATCATCGTCGTCACCCATGAAGCGGACATTGCCGATCATGCGAAGCGCCGGATCGAGTTTCGCGATGGCAAGGTGATCGAGGATATCAAGGTCCAGAAACGCCGGAAGGCGAAAGCATGATCGGCAATATCGCACAACAGGCTTCGGGCTGGATCGTCAACGTGGCGATTGCGATGACGGCGTTGCGGACCAATTTGATGCGATCGATACTGACGACACTCGGCGTCATGATCGGGGTGTTCGCCGTGACACTGGCCGTCGCCGTCGGCTCGGGTGCGCAGGTGTCGGTAATGCAATCGATCAATGCACTCGGATCGAACATGGCTCTTATCTTTCCTCAACCCGATACAGGTGAAGGCGGGCGGCGTTCCTTTGATCGTGGACGGCTCACGATGCGCGATGCGCGGGCCATAGAAAAGCAAATCAACGGGATCACCGACATTGCTCCGCAACTGCGGTCCAACATCCAACTGATTGCCGCAGGCCGCAATGCATCGACCAACGCCATCGGCGTCACACCAGGTTATGGCAAGGTTTCTAATCTTGTCGCGGCATCAGGGCGCTTTATTAGCGAAGCCGACGTTCGTTCCGCCGCCCGCGTCGTGGTGCTTGGCCCCACTGTCGCGCGGAAACTGTTCGGCGATTTTGATCCCATCGGCGAGACCCTGCGCATTAACCGCGCACCGTTCAAGGTGGTCGGCGTAACCGAGTCCAAAGGCTCCAGTTTTGGCAATGACAATGATGATATTGCTCTGATGCCAATTAGCACCATGCGGCAGCGGTTTTCCGGCGATACACTTGCCGGACCAGACGATCTGCAGGTTCTGTTTGTCGGCTTTGAAGATGGCGTATCGCTGCCCGAGGCCAAGCGCGAAATGACGAAATTGCTGCGCGAAAGATACCGCGTGCGGGGCAAGGATATCAATCCGTTCACAATCCGCACGACCGAAGAATTTATGAAAGAATCAGCCCAAGTCACCAGTATTTTCCAAATCGTGCTTGTCGCCATTGCTTCAATCTCGCTGCTTGTTGGTGGGATCGGAATCATGAATATCATGTTGGTCAGCGTCACCGAGCGCACCCGCGAGATCGGCCTGCGGATGGCTCTTGGTGCCAAACGCAGCGATATCCGTAACCAGTTTCTGGTTGAGGCGGCAGTGCTCTGCGTCATCGGCGGCGCAATGGGATTGATCCTGGCTATAGCAGGCGGCGCGGCGCTGACCGCTTATGCTGATTTCCCGGTGCCCATTGGTGTCGGCGTCGGCGTCGGCGCAATTATCTTCTCCGCGTTTATCGGCTTGCTATTTGGCGGCTATCCAGCCATCCGCGCCTCCCGCCTGTCCCCGATAGAGGCATTACGCACCGAATAGGCGGCACAAAGCCATTCCACTCTTTTGCTATGCGAACAGGAATGATAATATTGCCAAGTCCGCAACTGGCGAGATCGGGTGGATTACCACCGGGGAGCGGACGCATTGTGAACAATGCAGTTTTCAGTCGCGCGCCTGGGCATTTCTTGAACCGAAGGAGATATGCGCATGACCGACACGCATGAAAACGAACCCGCCCCTTTCCACATCGTCTTCCTGTTATTTGACGGTATCACGCAGCTGGATTTTACCGGACCGGCACAGTTTCTGGCACGTATGCCGGGTGCTGTTGTGCATACTGCCGCCAAAGCCGTGCAACCGATACAGACTGACAGCGGCTTCGCGATGCTGCCCAGCACCAGCCTGGCCGATTGTCCACCGGCTGACCTGCTCTGCGTCCCTGGCGGTTTTGGCACGCGGGATGTGATGCAGGATGAAGAGACGTTGCAATTTTTGCGCGATCAGGCATCGAAAGCACAATATATCACCTCGGTTTGCACCGGTTCGCTCGCCTTGGGCGCAGCTGGCTTGCTGGAAGGCAAGCGCGCGACCAGCCATTGGGCCTATACGTCGTTGCTCGAAAAATTCGGCGCGACTTATGAACCGGCGCGTGTCGTCAAGGACGGCAATGTGATCACGGCTGGCGGTGTCACATCAGGCATTGATTTTGCGCTGACCGTGATCGCCGAAATTGCCGGACAGCAATTTGCCGAGGCGGTGCAACTGGGGCTCGAATATGATCCCGATCCGCCATTTAACAGCGGCAATCCCGCCGTCGCCGATCCCAAGCTGGTGCAGCTACTGAACGATCGCAACTATGGCGACGTCTTGAAAGAGTTGCAAAAAGTGATCGACGCTAGCTAAACAAACAGAGGACTTGGGGCTCCGCTTTCTTCATGGGCAGTGCAGGCCCCTGACTGCTCATGATAGAAAGCCGATAGACTGACCGACGCCGCCACCTCATCTGCCAAAACCGCACCGCGCCGGATTAGTGAAGCCAAGCTGTTTCTCTTTTCCATGGCCTGTGCCGTGGCCGTGGCGAACGGCTATTATATTCATCCGCTGATTGCACCGGTCGGGGCAGATTTTGGTGTCAGTGGAACCCTTCTCGGATTAGTTCCAGCATTGAACCAGGTCGCGCTGGCATTTGGCATATTGCTGCTTTTGCCTCTTGGTGACAGGATCAACAACCGCAAGCTCGTTACCACCTTTGTCGCGGGTCAGTTTCTGGCCCTGCTCGCCATGGCCACAGCACAGGATTTCCGTTTGTTTGTCGCTGCATCCTCATTGCTCGGCTTTGCGACAATCACCCCCTATTTGTTGCCCGCCTATGTCACAAAACGGGTGCGGCCAGATCGGATCGGCCATGTTACCGGCATATTGACAGCCGGGATTACTGTCGGCTTGCTCGGCAGCCGCTTTGGCGCGGGTGTTTTGGGACATTATTTTGGCTGGCGATCGGCTTATTGGGTTGGAACGGCACTGACGTTGACGCTGCTCGTCATATTGCCCTGGATCATGGAGAAGGACGAAAAGCTGCGCGATGAAAGCGAGCCTCAGGAAAGCTATGGCGCACTAATCGCGTCACTCTGGCCGATCATCAAAACCATGCCGGACGTGCTGCTCGCGGGACTACTACAGGCTTTGTCTTTCGGATTTTTCCTCGCCTTATGGCTCGGCATTGGCCTGCATATCACCAGCCCGCAAATGGGCTATGGTGTCGATGTCGTCGGCTATCTTGCGCTGCTCGCGGGCACCAATGTGTTTATCGCCCCATGGTCCGGCCGGTTGGCAGACCGGATCGGGCCTGAAAAAGCCCGTATGCTCTTTGCCATCGCCCAGCTAATCGGGGCGGTGCTGCTGATATTCGCTGGCCAAAGCCTGTGGATATTGATCCTGCCGATCCTGTTCAGCAATTTTGGCGGCGCATCAATGGACGTTGCCAATCGTACGATCCTTTTTGGCCGCGAGCCCGAAATCCGCACCCGTTTGATGACCATCTACATCGTCATCATGTTTGTTGGCGGTGGCCTGTCGAGCTGGCTTGGTACTGCTGCTTATGCCTGGGGCGGTTGGGATGCGATTGTCTCGATATCGCTTGTCTTCGCAATCCTTATCATAGGATTCTCGCTCCTGGGTTTGTGGCTGAAGCCTGTAACTTGACAGAATCTCCAGTTCTACCGAGTATCAAAGTGCCGCTTGGGGGAGAATAGAATGCAAAAGTTATTGATGATCATACTCCTGCTGCTGCCGGTTTCGGTCGCCGCACAGCCTCCCGCGCAGTCGCCCGCGCCGACATCTGACCATCAAATACTAGTCGAAAAATATACAGCGGCTTTTAATGCCAGAGACGTAAATGCCATGGCTGCACTAATGCATCCCGACATTCAATGGATCACGATCCGCGGAGACCAGTCCGAGGTCACGACTGACGGAAAGCAGCGGATGGTCAGCGAGATGGAATTTTTTTTCAAAAGTCCGACCCGGATCAGCAGCAGCCTCGGCGGCTGGTCGGTCAACGGTGACTATGTCTCTGTGATCGAAACAGCATCTTGGCCGGGCAGCAACGGGAAGCGCCAGGCACAAAGCGCCACGGCCGTTTACCAGATTGCAGATCGGTTGATCCGCCGGGTATGGTATTTTCCGGAACAGAAAGCGCAATAGCACTCAGATACGAACGAGAACCTTGCCGATATTGCCGCCGGTGAACAGCTTGTCATAGGCGGTCAGGACATTCTCTATTCCGTCTGTCACATCAAAGGGCGTGTCGATTAGTCCCTGTTCCAGCCAGTCCTTGAGATGCGTGGTCAACCGCTCTCCCTGATCCATGAAATCGGGCGAGAAAAAGCCCTCGACGCGCAGTCGCTTCATCAGAATCTGGTCGAAATGCTCCGGCCCCTGCCCGCGCCCGTCTCCTTTATATTGGGCCAGCAAACCACATAGGGCGACGCGGCCATAAAGCGCCATATTGGGTAGCACTTCGTCGAGAATAGGCCCCCCTACATTGTCGAAATAGGCATTGATCCCGCCCTCGACATTCGCCAGCTCTGCCGCGATGTCATCCTTCTTGTAATCGATCGCCTTAGTGATCCCGAGTTCTTCCTCCAGCCAGCGACATTTGTCCGGCCCGCCAGCCAGGCCATAGACATTGGCACCCAATATTTTCGCGATCTGACAAGCCAGCACGCCTGTCGCCCCTGCAGCAGCCGAAACCAGAACATTATGCCCGGCCTGCACACCCGCCGTCTCCTGCAAACCCCAAAGCGCGGTCCAGCCATTGAAGCCAAGCACACCAAAATGCTGTTTGATATCGGCAATATTGGCATCAACCTTCACCAACCCAGCAAGCTCCGGCTCGATCACGGCATGTTCGGCCCATTGGCCAAAACCGCGTACGAGATCGCCCTCTGCAAATCCATCATGGCGCGACGCAGCAACATGGCCCAGCACGAGGCCAACCATCTTGGTGCCCAATTCCAGCGGCGGCTGATAGCTATCCTCTCGCTCGATCATCCACATGCGGGTGCCAGCATCCATGGAAAGATAGGCAGCTTTAACCAGCACTTGCCCCTCGGCCAGTTCCGGCATCTCTTCGCTCTCCAGTGACAGCGCGCTGGCGACATCGTCACCCTCAGGACGCTTGTTCAATTGCCAGAAACGGTTTGTCGTCATTGCCTGCCTCCCCTTTTCGCAGGTGCAGTCTAGAGCAAATCCCGCCGCTCGATATTATCCTTATTGGCAGGGAGAATGAATAGCATACCATCCTTGCCCATGACTATTTTCCCGCGAAAGTCTGCAGTCACGTCTTTCAGATAATAAGGTTCCAAAAGACCGATCGGCACCGCCGGAACGATGTGGGAGAAGACCAGCATTTTCGCTTTGGCAGCCTTAGCCGATTCCGCCACCTCGGCAGGCGTCGCGTGATAATCGGGAATATCCGCCATGATCTTTTCAAGCCGTGGTCTTTTCGCTTTTTTCATCGCCGCTTCGGTAAGCGAAACCATCTCGGCATTCAGCACTTCATGCACCAATATGTCGCAACCGTTGCAGGCCTTTTCGACCGCGGCGCTTCGCGTGGTGTCACCGCTGAACACGATCGACCGGCCTTTATAGTCGAACCGATAGCCGACCGCTGGCACAACCGGTTCGTGATTGACCGCAAAGACCGTGATTTTCAGGCCATCCTGATCATAGACAATCTGCTCAGCATTGTCCGTGGGCAAGGCAAAGGGCTGCGCAATCCCGCCAATACCCGATGGCGGCATGATATCTTCGCCATGATGCGCCACGCGGTAGCGGGCGTCAGCGGCATAGGCGGCATTTATCCCGTCGACGATCGCGGCCACACCCTCTGGCGCGATGACCGGCAATGGCGCATCACGGCCGCCGCCAGCCCAACGCTGCAACATCAGCTCACCCATGCCGTCAATATGATCGCTGTGAAAATGGGTCAGCAGCAAGGCTTCGATCCGGCCCGGGCTCAGTCCCATTTCACCCAGTCGGCGCACGGCTCCACCGCCAATGTCTACGATGAACAACTTGCCGTCGACGATCACCGCGGAACAGGGGCCGGCGCGGCTGGGATCCGGCAAGGGCGATCCGGTTCCGCACAGGGCCAGATGCATGCCTTCTGGCAATTCGCCTATAACGTCACGGTTAACTGCGGTTTCCACGGCATTGGCAAATAGCCGGGCTCCTATTTCAGCGCGAAGCAGCCATAGGGCGCTGACAAGAACGCCGATTCCGATGGCCAGGCCCCATAGCCGACGCTTGCTGAAAAACTTTGATCTGCCCATACGGTCCCCCGATCGTTCTTATAGCTCTAACATTCGACCAGATTAACCGCTAGGCCGCCTTGCGATGTCTCCTTGTACCGTTCGCTCATATCCAGACCGGTTTTGCGCATGGTTTCAATGACTTCGTCAAGGCTCACGCGGTGGGTGCCATCGCCCATGATCGCCAGCCGCGCCGCTTCAATCGCTTTTACGGACCCCACGGCGTTGCGTTCGATACACGGCACCTGAACCAGCCCGGCGACCGGATCACAGGTCAGTCCCAGATTATGCTCCATGCCAATCTCGGCAGCATTTTCCACTTGCAGAGGCGTGCCACCCCAGGCGGCGGTCAAGCCAGCCGCCGCCATGGAACAGGCGACACCGACTTCGCCCTGACAACCCACTTCTGCGCCAGAGATGGAGGCGTTTTCCTTGAACAACGATCCGATGGCCGCGGCGGTCAGGATGAATTTCTCAACGCCCTCGACATCGGCCTGGGGCGAAAAGCGTTCGTAAAACCGCAACACCGAGGGAACGATGCCCGCTGCACCATTGGTCGGTGCGGTCACGACTTTACCGCCCGCTGCATTTTCCTCATTCACGGCCAGCGCCCACAGGTTGACCCAATCGAGCACCGTCAGCGGATCGGACAGCGCCCGCTCCTGCCGCTCCATCAAGCGCGCATGGATCAGGGGCGCCCGGCGTTTCACATTCAATCCGCCCGGCAAGATTCCCTCTGACTTTATACCTCTATCGATACAGGCCGACATCGCATCGGCAATCTGCCGGATGCCAACGCTGATTTCTTCATCGGTTTTGGCAGCGCGTTCGTTGTTGCGCATGATATCGGCGATGCACAGGCCTTTTTCCTCGGCAATTGCCAGCAGATCGGCACCAGAGCAAAAGGGATGCGGCACGTCCCACAAACCATTTTCCGGATCATTGGCTCCGATCTGGTCCTCATCCAATATCGCGCCGCCGCCAACGGAATAATAAACGCGGCTGGCGAGCTCTTCCTCGCCTTTGAAGGCCGTGAACCGCATGGCGTTGGAGTGGAAGTCCAGCCTCTTGCGTTGATCAAATATAACGTCCGCATCTTCGTCAAAGACAATGGCCTGCGTGCCATTGAGCTGGATCCGTTTCTCGCTCCTGATCTGTGCAACCAGAGCGTCGGCCGCATCCGGTTCGATATTTTCCGGGACCTGGCCCGATAAGCCCAGCAGAATGGCGCGGTCGGTTGCGTGCCCCTTGCCAGTAAGCGCAAGCGAGCCAAAAAGCTTGGTCTCTGTCCGTGTGACCTGATCCAGAATCCCCTGATCGGCAACCCGCGCAACAAAGGTAGCAGCCGCAAGCATCGGCCCCATGGTATGGGAACTCGAAGGTCCGACGCCGATTTTGAACAGCTCAAATGTGCTGCACACCATTGTCTGCTCTTCCTCCTTACATCCGGCAAAGCTTTACCGCACGATTACAAGTTGCGGCCAATGAAAAAATCGCAACGGGCGATCCCGCAAATGTAACGCGGCCCAGAGCGCGCTCTAGGACGCTTTTTCTTTCGCGATCCATTGATTGACCTGCTTTTCCAATATGTTCAGCGGAACCGAACCGCCGCCCAATACGGTGTCATGAAAACCCCTTATGTCGAAATCATCGCCCAGCTCTTTTTCCGCCTTGGCGCGCAGTTCCTGAATTTTCAGCATCCCGATTTTATAGCTCGTCGCCTGGCCCGGCATCACAAGATAGCGCCTTACTTCGCTGCGCACAGCTGTCTCTGGAATCGGCGAGTTAGCGAGGAAATATGCCACGGCCTTCTCTTCGCTCCAGCCCTTGGTGTGCAGCCCAGTATCTACGACCAAACGGATCGCACGCCATATTTCTGTCGTTAGCCGGCCAAAGTCCGAATAGGGATTTTCATAGGCCCCCATTTCTTTCGACAACAGCTCGGAATAAAGCGCCCAGCCTTCACCAAAGGCCGGGATATAACCGCCCTGTGCGCGGAATTTCGGAATGCCGGTCAGTTCCTGCGCAATCGAGCTTTGCATATGATGACCGGGATTGCCTTCATGATAGGCAATCACTTCCAGACTGTGGATCGGCATGGCGCGCATATCGGATAAATGCGCATAATAGGTGCCGGGGCGGGTGCCGTCCGGTGTGCCCGGCCGGTAATGCTGGGCCGCGCCGTCTTGCTCACGAAATGGCTCGACCCGTTTCACGACCAGATCGGCTTTCGGCAGGGTACCGAAAAAATCTGGCAGGCGGGTTTTGATAAACGCCAGATGCTTTTCGGCGGTATCGATATAATCCTGCGCACCCTTGTCATCCTCAGAGAAATAGAACTGATCATCTTCACGCAGGAAGGTGAAGAAGGCTTGCAAGTCGCCCTTGAATTCGACCTTGTCCTTGATCGCTTCCATCTCGCTGCGGATGCGTGCGACTTCGGATAGGCCGATAGTATGAATTTCCTCCGCGGTCAGATTGGTCGTCGTCTGATTGGCGAGACGGTAGTTATAAAAGGCTTCGCCATTGGGAAGTTTGGACACACCAAAGGGCTCTGCTTTCGTATTGGGCAAGTCCTGCTTGAACCAAGTAATGATCCGCTCATAGGCTGGTTTCAGCGAACCGGTAAGCGCCTGACGCGCCTGCTCTTTCAATTCGTCCGAGCGGACTTGCGTAATCGTGCCGGCTTCCACAAGCGCTGCCAATTTACTCTCGGTCGCCTCCCAAAGGGCTGACGGCTTGCCATCATCAAAAGGCGCGCCAGTAGTGATTTTCTCAGACTGCTCGATCACCCCTTCATAAGCAAAGCGTGGCGGCCGCGTTCCAGATTCGGCATTGGCCTGCGCGCGCGTGAGCAGCTGATCCAGCGCCCGGGCACTGCCTTTGATCCGTTCGATAAACGCCACCATATCTGCGTCGCTCGCGACCCGGTGTTGGTTGATCAGAAAGGTCGGGAAGAATGATTGCTGGCCGTTAAATTGATGCAAGACATAAGCATTCTGGCGAAACGCTACGCCCGTCTCGAACTGCTCCAGCCAGAACAACCACATGTCCCAGGATATCTGCGCATCCGGCGTTAGCTTCTCATAGTCAAAGTCACGCTTCAGCTCGGCCGTCGCCACACGCATCCATGCAAGCTGGCGGTCCGCGGCTGCAATCGAATAATCGTCAATCTGATCATAAGCGGTCCGGCGGCCCAACAAGGTCTGGCGGATCGGACTGAAAGCCAGCTGTTCTTCAAACTTCTTGTCGAACCAGATGTTGAGACGATCCGTCTCTGTCTCCATCGCATCCGCAATTGCCGGTGCGGAATTTTGGGCATGAACCGCGGGAGCCGCTACGGCCAGCCCCGCCATTGTGGTGGAAGCCAATATTAACTTAAGAAACCTGGTCATGCCGCTTAATCCCGTGCAAGAAGTTACGTTGGAAGCGACATGGCACAGTCTGGCGATTTTGGAAACATCGCGGATGGGTTGATAGAATCTATAAATGAAAAGGGGCCGGAAGTTTCCTTCCAGCCCCTCGAATGTTTCAGCGTTAGCCGGGTGGTTGGGTTTAGAAGCCCATGCCGCCCATGCCGCCGCCCATGCCGCCCATGTCAGGCATTGCAGGAGCGCCGCCGCCGGCACTATCATCCGGTGCGTCGGAGACAGCAGCTTCGGTGGTGATCAAGAGACCTGCAACCGAGCTTGCGTCCTGCAGAGCAGCGCGCACAACTTTGGTTGGGTCGATCACACCAGATTTGACGAGGTCTTCGTACTTGTCGCTAAACGCGTTAAAGCCGTAGTTCTTGTCTTTCTGGTCAAGCAATTTGCCAGCGACAACCGCGCCGTCAAAACCAGCATTTTCAGCGATCTGACGAACAGGAGCCTGCAGCGATTTACGAACAATGTCGATGCCGCGGGTCTGGTCGTCATTATGGCCTTCGAGACCTTTGAGAGCAGCCGTTGCATAAAGAAGCGCGGTTCCGCCGCCAGGGACGATGCCTTCTTCAACAGCAGCACGGGTTGCGTGCAGTGCATCGTCAACACGGTCTTTCTTCTCTTTCACTTCGACTTCGGTCGCGCCGCCAACTTTGATCACGGCAACACCGCCAGCGAGTTTCGCCAGACGCTCTTGCAGTTTTTCTTTGTCATAATCGGATGTTGTGTTTTCGATCTGCGCACGGATCGCTTCAACACGAGCCTTGATGTCTTTCGACTTGCCAGCACCGTCCACGATGGTCGTGTTGTCTTTGTCGATCGTGACGTTTTTCGCCTGACCCAGCATGTTCAGCGTAACGCTTTCCAGCTTGATGCCGAGATCTTCGGAGATCATTTCACCTTTGGTGAGGATCGCGATATCTTCGAGCATCGCTTTACGGCGATCACCGAAGCCAGGCGCTTTCACTGCTGCGATTTTCAGACCGCCGCGCAGTTTGTTGACCACTAGGGTCGCAAGCGCTTCGCCTTCAATATCTTCGGCAATGATCAAAAGCGGACGTCCGGCTTGCACAACAGCTTCCAAAATTGGGAGCATAGGCTGCAAGTTGGTCAGCTTCTTCTCGTGGATCAGGATGTATGGATTTTCGAGGTCCGCAATCATCTTGTCCGGGTTGGTGATGAAGTAAGGAGACAGGTAACCGCGGTCAAACTGCATGCCTTCCACAACGTCGAGTTCAAAGTCGAGGCCTTTGGCTTCTTCAACCGTGATAACGCCTTCTTTGCCGACTTTCTCCATCGCTTCTGCGATTTTCTGGCCAACTTCTTCGTCGCCATTGGCAGAGATAACGCCAACCTGAGAGATTTCGGAGCTGCCTTTGACGTTCTTGGAACGCTTTTGCAGGTCAGCAACAACCTTATCAACAGCCTGGTCGATGCCACGCTTCAGATCCATTGGGTTCATGCCAGCGGAAACGGACTTCATGCCTTCCTTGACAATAGCCTGCGCCAAAACAGTCGCGGTGGTGGTGCCGTCGCCAGCGACATCATTGGTTTTTGATGCAACTTCACGAAGCATCTGGGCGCCCATATTCTCGAACTTGTCTTTCAGTTCGATTTCCTTGGCAACCGATACACCGTCCTTGGTGATGCGCGGTGCGCCAAATGATTTGTCGAGAACGACGTTACGACCTTTAGGGCCGAGGGTTACTTTTACGGCATCAGCCAGTGTGTTGACACCGGTAAGAATGCGTTCGCGTGCGTCGCGACCAAATTTTACGTCTTTAGCAGCCATGTTGTTTTCCTCTGCTTATGAGAATGAATGAATAGGTGAAAAAGCGCTCTTACTTCTCGACGATGCCGAGAATATCGCTTTCTTTCATGATGATCAGGTCTTCACCTTCAACGGTAACTTCCGTGCCGGACCATTTGCCGAACAGGATGCTGTCGCCTTTTTTGACGTCGAGGGCAGTTACTTTGCCATTGTCGTCTTTGAGGCCAGTACCAACAGCAACAACTTTGCCTTCGGATGGCTTTTCTTGTGCGCTATCTGGAATGATAATGCCGCCAGCGGTTTTCGCATCCGCCTCTACGCGGCGAACCAGTACACGATCATGTAGTGGACGAAATTTCATAAGTTTGCCTTTCTTGTCCAAATTTTCTTTCCTGCGGCCCCGCTCCTTTAGCCCGGGCCATCAAGATATATTCAATGGAGGATTAGCACTCCTTTGAGTCGAGTGCTAACGACGCCCATATGGGCTATTCTGAGCAATCGTCAAGGCTTTGCGGGAAAAATTCTGAATCTTTTTCGCAAGCGATATCCGCCAAAAAAAAGCCGTTTTTCAAAAATGGCATGTGAATTTTTCTCCGCCTTGGAAAAGAAATGTAACCAACCGGCGTGATGCCGCGAAACACATCATGAGCCTGCAAGACAGGTTCGCCCCCATTACCCAATTTCCAAGAGAGGAAAACCAAATGTCCAACTCCATGATCAAAGCTACTGCAGCTGCTGCTGCCCTTGCCGCCGCTGCGACTATCGCCATTTCACCGACCACCGCTGTTGCGGCTGGTGCCAAGGAAAAATGTTTCGGTATCGCGCTGAAAGGCAAGAATGACTGCGCCGCAGGACCAGGCACGAGCTGCGCCGGCACCTCGACCGCCGATTACCAGGGCAATGCCTGGAAATATGTCGCCAAAGGCGCCTGCACCAAAGCCGGTGGTTCACTGACCGCCAAGAAAGGCAACACGAAGCCGGTACCGCAGAAAGGCTAAGAGCGCTCCAGTATTCCTGCGCAGGCAGGAATCCATCTCCCAAGCTGGCGTCTAGATGCTATGGCGGGAGATGGGCCCCTGCCTTCGCAGGAGCACGGGCTCCTATTCCCTTAAAAGCAGAAATACGTTAAGTTTTGCGGATGTTACTGATACTCACACCTCAAATTTTGGTCTGTCCGTTATGAAAACGCCTATGTCATGCTCCCTCCCTCCATCAGGTGGCATAGGTCTGAAGTCAGTGCATTATAATGATGTGCTGTCTGAGGAAGTCGGATCAAAAAAACCCGGATGGGTAGAGGTGCATCCGCAGAATTACTTCGGTGATGGTGGTCCGCTGCATCGTTGGTTGACCGCCATCGCCGAAGACTATCCTTTGAGCTTTCACAGCGTCGGGCTTTCCCTCGGCTCCGCTGAAGGCCTCAATCAATATGATCTCGATAAAATTGCCGATCTTTGTGATCGTTATGAGCCAGCCATGGTGTCCGACCATCTGAGCTGGAGCGGCAATGCCCATGATCGCTATCCCGATCTGCTCCCCATTCCCTATACAAAGGAATCACTCGATCATTTTGCCGCCCAAATCGGCAAAGTGCAGGACCGGCTGAAACGGCCGATGCTGATCGAGAACCCGTCGCGCTATCTGAGTTACCGCGATGACGAGATGAGCGAGACGGACTTTATCTCTGCGCTGTGCAAACAGGCAGGCTGCGGACTATTGTTCGATATCAACAATGTCGAAGTGACAGCCACCAATGTTGGGCTGGATATGGAAGCCTATGTCGATGCGATTGATCCGGACATGGTCGGGGAAATGCATCTCGCCGGCCATGCCCGTGAAGAGCATGACGATGGACCGCTGCTAATCGACGATCATGGCTCGATTGTCAGTGACATGACCTGGCGGCTGTATGAACGCTTCATCACGCGCGCGGGCCCCAAACCGACATTGATCGAATGGGACACCGATATTCCCGCTTATGATGTGCTGATGGCCGAAGTTACAAAAGTGGAAACCGTGCTTGGCAGCCATGTTTTGGACGAGAGTCAGCATGCCCTCGTTAGCTGAAGGCCAATCACGCTTCATTGCCTGCCTGCAAAAGGGACCGGCGCATTTTCCCGACGATCTGTTCAGCGAGAGTGCGGATCGCGCGCTTCTGGGTTTGAAAGCCCATGCCAATACCGTTTCCCATGCGCGGCTGGTAGCGTTGGAAAATGCCTGTCCCAAATTGCACGAGCATATGGGCCACGAGCCCTTTCACGCCATTTCGCGGGATTATATCGAGCAGGATCACATATTGACCTGCGATATGAACAGCATCGCGTCCGAATTTGCCGATTTTCTGGCCAAACGCGGTTTCAGCGAAACCGAAGTGGATTTGGCCCGGATTGAATGGGCGTGGATCAAAAGCTATCATAGTGCCGAAGCCGAACCGCTGGCGCTCCAAGATATTGCGACACTGGATGAAGAGGGGCTGCTTGGCCTTGAAATCGATGTGCATCCAGCGATGCGGCTTATTAAACTGACCGGCACGCTTTCTCCGCAGCTAGCGGAATTGGGTGACGAAACTCCCGATGCGCTGATGATTGCGCGCCCCGAAGCAGAGGTCTTGTTCCACCCGCTGACTGGCTTAGAGCATGATATTGTGGAAAAAATTGCAAATATCTCCACAATGGGTAACCTTTTGGCCACTGCCATCGAACTGGGAGGAGAGGACGCTGCAATGCAACGGATTATCAAGTTGATCCAGGCAGGCGTCATAACAAGAATAGAATGAAAATTTGACGGGGAAATGAATATGATGAACCTGATTAAAAAAGCAATTAACCTGGTCAGCGGCGCCGTGCCGGAGGCCATTGCCTTACTTTTCGCTCGCGTGGCACTGGCCGGTATATTCTGGCGGTCCGCACGGACCAAAGTCGAAGACGGTAGCTTTCTGACGATGAAAGATTTGACCGTCGATCTGTTCCGCGATGAATATGGCATGCCATTTCCCGAAATTACCGGATTGATCGCAACCTATGCCGAGCATTTCTTTCCGATTTTGCTGGTATTGGGTCTCGCAACCCGCTTTGGCGCCGCTGGACTGCTTGTCATGACCTTGGTCATCCAGTTCTTCGTCTATCCCGAAGCCTGGTGGTCGGTACATATTATCTGGGTTGCTCTCGCACTGGTGTTGATTACCCGTGGTGGTGGTTTGCTGTCAGTGGACCGGTTGTTCGGAAACAAGTTCGGCTGATGCTTCATGGCATCTCAACATATGCGACCTTGTACCCCTGCGTAGGCAGGGGTCCATCTCCGACGCTTGCGTCTTGCAGAAACGGTACGAGATGGGCTCCTGCCTACGCAGGAGCACTGACCTCGATAAATAAGGCGCTGAAACCATGATCGCCAACGAAGAAACATTGCGCCATCTAATGGTCAAGGCGCAAGGCGGGGACAAGCAATGTTATGCGAGCCTGCTGACCGAGTGCGAAAAATGGCTGCGCCGCTATTATGCGCGCAAGATCAACCCGGCGGAAGTCGATGATCTGGTGCAGGAAACGCTGATCTCGCTGCACCGAAAACGGGCAAGCTATGATCCGACCAAAGCGTTCCTGCCCTGGCTCGCCGCGATCGGGCGCTATCGCTGGATTGACGGCCTGCGGAAAATTTATCGCCACGAACATGGCGAATTGAATGAAGAACTGGTTGCTGATCCCCAGGATGAGGACGTAACCGCTAAGGTGAGTTTGGAACGTTTGCTGGGCATGATCCCGGATAAACAGGCCGATGTTATCGCCATGGTAAAGATTGAAGGACTAAGCATTGCCGAAGCCGCGGCAAAAACCGGCCAGTCGGAATCACTGGTGAAAGTAAATATCCATCGGGGGCTCAAGAAGATGAGCGCCCTTATCGAGAGTGAATAAGATGAGTGAAGTAGCAAATAGCCTGATCAATGACCTGGTCGATGACCTGGCACCGGTCCGCACCCTGAAACCTTCGGGCGGCATGGCAATTGCGGCAATCCTGACACTCGCGGCCTGCTCCAGTGTCGCTTTCTTCATGGGCGTGCGCGGTGATCTGGCGATGGGCATGGCGCATGAAATGTTCTTCCTGCGCAGCGGTGTCCTGTTGATGCTGGGCGTCGCGACTGCTTTTGCTGCGGCCAATATGGCCCGGCCCGGTGTCGGCAATCTCAATCGCGGTTGGATTTGGGCGCTGGTTACAGCGGGGCTGTTCCCGCTGACCGCCATTGTGATGAGCATGGTCAATGGCGCACCGATAGAAGCCTTGCGGCCGGCAGAAGGCATGAAATGTTTGACGATTAGCGGTATTTCCGCCTTGGCTATTGGCGGCGGTCTGACCGCATGGCTGCGTCAGGGCGCACCGACGTCACCGGAACGCGCTGGTTGGCTCGTCGGTATCGCATCGGGCGCGTTAGGGGCGGCAGCTTATAATATCTACTGCCCGTTTAATGACATTTACTATATCGGATTGTGGTTCAGCTTACCGGTATTGGTTAGTGCCATAGTGGGTCGGATTGTTGTTCCGTATCTTATCCGCTGGTAATTTCATTCAAGCATAACCATATAAAAGGCGGCGATCAGCGATGATCAGCCGCCTTTTTTGTGGAGAATGACGACAATGCAGTTTGCCCGTGCCGCTTGGAAATTTCTGGTCGCGATTAAAGACGCGTTGGTCTTGATCGCCATGTTGCTGTTTTTTGCTGTGCTTTATGCCGCTCTTTCAGCCCGGCCCAATGTCGCATCTATCAGCGAAGGCGCCCTGCTCCTCGACTTCAACGGTGTCATTGTCGAACAACCTGCACAGCAGGATTTCACCGCGATGTTCACCAATAATGAGAACACGGTTCGCGAATATCGTCTGCGCGATGTGGTCCGCGCGATTGACGCTGCGGCCGAGGATGACCGCGTCAAAGCCGTGGTCCTGGATCTCAGCACGTTCATGGGTGCCGGACAGACCAGTCTTAATGCCGTGGGCGAAGCGCTGGCGCAGGTCAAACAGGCGGAAAAACCGATCTATGCCTATGCCAATTTCTATAGCGACGACAGCTATCAGCTCGCGGCCCATGCCGATGAAATATGGATGGATTCGATGGGCGGGATTGTCTTTGCTGGCCCCGGTGGCAACCGGCTCTATTACAAGAATTTGATCGATCAGCTTGGCATCACCGCCAATATCTATCGCGTCGGTACCTATAAAAGCGCGGTCGAGCCCTATATGCGCGCCGATCAATCGCCTGAGGCCAAGGAAGCGTCCGCCGCACTTTATTCCGTGCTCTGGGATAGCTGGCTGGCAGAAATCAAAAAAGCACGGCCACAGGCAGTCATTGAACCCTATGCCAAAGATCCGGCGACCTTCATCAAGACCGCTGGCGGTGACTATACCAAGATTGCGACCGAGCAAAAATTGGTCGACAAGATTGGCGACCGGGTGGCCTTTGGTCGCTATGTCGCGACCAAGGTGGGCGAAGATACTACGCCTTCGCCCGATACTTTCAAAAGCATAGACTATGACAATTTTGTCGCCGCCAATCCCGAGGGCAGCAGTGGCAGCGCGATCGGTGTTATCACCGTCGCGGGAGAAATTGTCGGCGGCAAGGCTGGGCCCGGCATTGCCGCCAGCGAGCGGATTTCCGAACAAATTTATAAGGCCCTTGAAGAAAAGCAGATCAAGGCGCTGGTTGTGCGGGTCAATTCCCCTGGTGGTTCCGCGTTTGCCAGCGAAGAAATCCGTCTGGCCCTTGCTGACATCAAAAAAGCCGAAATCCCGATTGTCATTTCCATGGGCGATGTTGCGGCCAGCGGCGGCTATTGGATTGCCGCAGCGGGCGATCATATCATGGCCGAGCCGGATACGATTACCGGCTCTATCGGTGTCTTTGCGGTCCTGCCTAGTTTTGAAAAAGCCTTGGGTAAATGGGGTGTAACCGCCGATGGCGTGCAAACCACGCCCCTGTCTGGCGAACCGGATTTTGTTGGCGGGTTTAGCGAAGACCTGAACACCGTCCTGCAATCGGGCGTCGAACATAGCTATGAAGATTTCCTCAGCCTGGTCGGAAAGGCGCGCGGCAAAACCAATGCCGAAATCGACACAATTGGCCAAGGTCGCGTCTGGGATGGCGGCACCGCCCGGCAACTGGGGCTGGTCGATAGCTTTGGCGGCATGAAGGAAGCACTCGCCGAGGCTGCAAAGCGGGCTGGACTGGAAGAAGGCGACTATCACGCGAAATATCTCGAGGCGACACCGACCTTCAAATGGCTACCGCTTGGCGGGACGCCTTTTGGCGAGACTGAGCAGGCACCAGTGACCGGTATGGTTGGCTGGGTCGCACGGCAACAAAAAGCGACCTTTGCCGAAGCGCTGAACACCGCGCGCGGATTGATGGCACGGGAAGATGTGCAGGCGCTCTGTCTGGAATGTGGCGGGCTAGGCAGTCCGGCTCAAATCAAAGCCATGCCCGATCTGTTCGACTTGCTCAGAAGCTATTCGCTGTCTTCAGCACCGCGATAGGACGGCAAAGACAGGCCTTTCACAATTGCCAACGCGCGGAGCGCAAAGCCAGCAACAAAGGCTATGAGCGCCGCGGCGATACCCGTCATCCCGGTCTGTACCAATCCGACAAAGGCGAAGGCCGACAAGGCGCCAGCCGTCACATAAAGCTCCGGCCGAATTATGATTGATGGTTCACCAGCAACCAGGTCGCGGATCACCCCGCCCACACTGGCGGTGATGATACCCATGATGGCAGCGGGCACCGGATCGATACCGAGCTGCATCGCCTTCGCCGCACCAAAGACGGAATAAGCCGCCAGACCAATGGCATCAAACCAGTCTACGGCTGCCGGACGCCAGATTCGCACCGGCGTAATCCACACAATCAGCGCTATAGCCAGGCACAGGATCGGCACGCGGCTATCCTGTACCCAGAAAACCGGCGCACCGATGAGAAGGTCCCGCACAGTCCCCCCGCCGACACCGGTAACCAGTGCAAAAAACGCAAAGGTAATCAAAGTCTGCCCATTGCGCGCCGCGACCAGGGCTCCCGATATCGCGAACACCGCAATCCCGAACAGGTCAAGCCAGCCCAGCGCGTCATAGAGGACCGCGCTGTTCAATCGCCTTTCCGTCTTTTGCGCGAACGCCGCGTGAACAGCAGCACGAAACCCAGGATCGAACCGAATAACGCCAGCGCCGCCGAACCAATCAGGATCGGGTGACTGGTATCTTCGCGGGTCTGCAGATCCATGATGTGTAGACCCCACATGAAGTCAAAAACCCGCCAGAATTGTGTACGGACCGCAAGCAATTCGCCGGTATCCGCATCGATATAGAAACGCGCGTCATCCTCAAAAATGACCTGCCATGATGGGCGATCGCGCCGCAAATCAGAGGGCGCCGCATCCGCCGCGAAACGCTTTACCGATTTGATCGCGCTATCATCGGAACGCGCCGCGATGGCCAGCGCACTAGCATCGGCGGCGGCGATAGGCGGTAGCAATTTTCCGGTCGCGGCATCGGCCCGCCTTTTGCCGCCATCGGCATAGCTGATCACCCAAAAGGGGCCTTGTGCATTTTGCTGCAGCTTCAGGTCCTGGGCTTGCCGCCCTTCCAAGATGGGAGCCACGGGCATGATCGGATCAAGCGCTGGCTGCTCGCTGCGCAAATGATTGCCGCGCACCGTTTCAATCGGCTGCGACACCATCAACAGACCAGAGGCGGTCCATAATATGATCGGCACCCCGATCAGCCAGCCGAGCCAGATATGCCAGCGATAGAAATTTTTGTGCATCGGCTATTCGCTGGCTAGCAGCGCGCCGATCTGACGCGCGCCGGCTATAGTGCTATGATCCTGATAGCGATCGGCAATGACCTGCATTCCGACCGGCAGGCCATCGACTTGCCCGATGGGCAGAACCGTCGCCGGCAATCCCGGAAATGTGACCAATCCAGACCATGCCAATTGCTCAGCAGCGGGATGATCTACGCCGTTGATCGACAGCGTCCGATCCTTCATCGGCCGGGTATCATGGGGGAAGGCCGGCATGCTGGATGGCGGAGCGATCACATAATCATATTCCGCAAATACATCCCGCCAACGCCGCTGGTTGCGGGCCTGTGCATCCAGCAGACCGAACCAATCGGCCGCCGTCACAACAGTGCCATCGGGCCGCGGCGCTCCAGCTGTCATAATGACGTTGAGCATATGCAGATAATCGCGATGCTGCTGCTCCAGATCCGGCAGCAATATGGTGGAGCGCGCCACCTCACCCCCCCCATCCTCCAGGCGGGCGACGACATCTTCCATGCACTGCCGCATCCCCTCCCCCATGGTTACGCAAGGATGGTCTGTGAGCAATAATATGCGCGTACCGCCCAAGGGTTTCGATTGCTTGGGTAAGGGCCGGTCCAATGTCAGTTCGAATAGCAGCTCCAGATCATCAGCATTGCGGGCCAACGGTCCGACCACGGAAAGCGGCCGAAAGGCGCCCTCTTGGAAACCCGGCATGAAATGGCCTTCGCCGCCAACCACACCATAAGTCGGCTTGTGCCCCCAGATGCCGCAATAATGGGCCGGAACGCGGATTGAACCGCCAATGTCCGAACCATATTCCACTGCCACCATCCCGCTGGCCACAGCAGCGGCACCGCCACCGGATGACCCGCCGGGCGAGCGGCCCAAATCATGGGGGTTGCTGGTACGTCCATAGATAGGATTTTCGGAAAACATATCTGCCAGCATGGGTGGCACGTTGGTTTTCCCAAGGATGACCGCGCCGGCGGCTTTGAGGCGCTGGACCACCATGGCATCTGTATCGGCAATATTGCCTGCGGCCGCTTCCATGCCCCAGCTGGTTGGCAGCCCGGCAATGTTAAAGCTTTCCTTGACCGTCATCGGAACGCCCAGCAAAGGGCTTTGGTCACCTTTTGCGAGCCGCGCATCGGCATCGCGAGCGGCTTGCCGGGCACGCTCAAAATCCCGCACCACAACCGCATTTATCGGACCATCCCGTTCTTCAATGCGGTTGATCGCAGCCTCTGCCGCTTCGACTGCCGTTAATTTTCCTGCCGCGATATCGGCTGCCACGGCTATGGCACCAGGCTGATCTGTAAGGGAAGGGATCGTCATATTTTCTCTCTCCGCTACAGCATATGCGCCGATAATATTGGTGCCGTCAAATCACATGTGGATGGGTTTGCCTTGCACCGCCATCGCTGCCTCTTTTACCGCTTCGCTGTGCGTCGGATGCGCGTGGCAGGTATAGGCGATATCCTCGCTGGTCGTGCCAAATTCCATTGCCTGCGTCACCTGTGCAACCAAGGTTCCAGCCAGCGATGAAATGATATGCGCGCCCAGAACGCGGTCGGTTTCCGCATCCGCGATGACCTTTACATAGCCATCGGTATCGCGATTGGTCTTCGCGCGGCTATTGCCTGCGAACGGGAATTTGCCGACTTTGTAAGCGACGCCGCTTTCCTTGACCTCTTCCTCGGTCTTACCAATGCTGGCAATTTCCGGATAGGTATAGACCACGCCGGGGATCAAATCATGGTTCACGATGCCCTGCTGACCCGCGACAAATTCTGCTGCTGCAATGCCTTCATCCTCGGCCTTATGCGCGAGCATCGGTCCGGGGGTGACATCGCCAATGGCGTAGACGCCTTTGACCGAAGTCTGGAAATCATGACCGACTTCAATCTGGCCATGTTTGTTAGTTTCCAGCCCTGCCTTATCGAGCGCGAGGCCATCGGTATTGGGCCGACGACCAATCGCCACCAGAACCGCATCCGCTTCGATCGTTTCGGCATCACCGCCCTTGGCCGGTTCCACGGTCAGGGTCGCCTTTTTGCCTTTCACGGTGCAGCCGGTCACCTTTGTGCCGGTCTTGATGTCAAAGCCCTGTTTCTTGAAAATGCGCGCGGCGTCTTTGCGAATATCGCCATCCATGCCGGGCAGGATCTTGTCGAGATACTCAACAACCGTGACCTTGGCGCCGAGACGCAGCCAGACGCTGCCCAGCTCTAGCCCGATCACGCCGCCGCCAATGACGACCATATGGTTGGGTACTTTCGGCAGTTCGAGCGCACCGGTGCTGTCGACGACGACATGCTTGCTATTGTCAATGTCCACGCCAGGCAGCGGGGTAACCGAAGACCCCGTCGCGATGATGACGTTTTTCGCGGTGACCGTCTTATTGCCAACCTTCACGCTCTTCGCGCTTTCAAACGCGCCGCGCCCTTTGAGCCATTCGACCTTGTTCTTCTTGAACAGAAATTCGATACCGCCGGTCAGCTCTTCCACCGCTTTGGATTTTTCTGCGTGCATCTGTTTGAGATCCAGTTTCGCGCCGGTCAGCTTGATACCGAACTTCTCCAGCGCACCCGAATGGGCCTCGTGATAAAGCTCCGACGCGTGCAGCATCGCCTTGGACGGGATGCACCCGACGTTGAGACAGGTACCGCCCAGTGTCTCGCGGCTCTCCACACATGCGGTTTTGAGGCCAAGCTGCGCAGCACGGATAGCGGCGACATAGCCGCCCGGGCCGGAGCCGATTACCAATACGTCATAGTCATATTCACTGTTAGCCATATTCTGCCTCTTGGTTCGTCATCCCAAAGTTGTTTCGGGATCTCGGGAGATGCTGAAACAGTTTCAACATGACGAGTTAGGGTTATTACCTAGATTACAAATCAATCAAAAGCCGGGTCGGATCTTCAATCGCTTCCTTGATCCGCACCAGGAAGGTCACCGCTTCACGGCCATCGATCAGACGGTGATCATAGCTCAGCGCCAGATACATCATAGGACGCGCTTCAATGGATCCGTCTGGCATTACCACCGGACGCTGTTCAATCCGGTGCAAACCAAGCACAGCGGATTGCGGCGGGTTGATAATCGGAGTCGACATCAGCGAGCCGAACACACCGCCGTTCGAAATCGTGAACGTGCCGCCTTTCATATCCGCCATGGTCAGCGTGCCGTCCTTGGCGCGCTTACCGAAATCGCCGATTGTGTTCTCGACATCGGCAAAGCTCATTGTCTCGGCATTGCGGATGACAGGGACAACCAGGCCATTGGGCGCGCTCACCGCGACCGAGATATCGACATAATCGTGATAGACTATTTCATCGCCATCAATCTGGGCGTTGACCGACGGTACATCTTTCAATGCGAGACAAGCGGCCTTCGCAAAGAAACCCATGAAGCCCAGCTTCACGCCATGTTTCTTCGCGAACAGCTCTTTATATTTGCTGCGGGTTTCCATCACGGCGGTCATGTCGACATCGTTGAACGTCGTCAGCAGAGCAGCGGTATCCTGCGCTTCTTTCAGGCGTTTGGCGACCGTCTGGCGCAGGCGGGTCATCCGCACGCGCTCTTCATTACGGGTGCCGCCAGCTGCTGGTGTGGTGGTAGGAACCTCGGCGCCTTTTGCCGTGCCCTTCTCAACCAACGGCGCCTCAGCACCGGTTTTCACATATTGCTCGACATCATCTTTGGTCAGGCGGCCATCTTTGCCGGTGCCTTTAATCTTGCTGGGATCAACGCCATGCTCAAGCACCAGACGGCGGACCGCCGGGGACAATGTGATCGACGATGCGGGGTCTTCATCCGCCGCTGGCTCTGCCTTGGCTGCTGCTGGAGCCGGTGCCGGGGCGGCTTTCGCTGCCGATGACGCGGCTCCACTACCCGCTTCAATCTTCGCGATAATCGCGCCGACTTCCACCGTGTCGCCCACTGCGACAAGATGCTCGCCCAGCGTTCCCGCTTCGGGCGCCGGCACTTCCAGAGCCACCTTGTCCGTTTCCAGGCTCGCAATCGGCTCATCTGCATCGACCGCGTCACCCGGCTGTTTGAGCCATTCACCCAAGGTCGCTTCGGTAATCGATTCGCCCAATACGGGGACTTTTACATCTGTTGCCATAGTCTTATGCTCACTTTCATCGGCGGAACTTTCCGCACATAATCACTTTTTTACCGGATGGCCCAAGGCTTCGGCAACCAGCTTTTCCTGCTGCTCTTTATGCCGCGAAGCCAATCCTGTAGCGGGCGAGGCAGATGCCACACGACCCGCATAGACAGGATCAGTCGGCCCGACTTTCGCCTGTTCCAGACAATCCTCCAGATAGGGGCGGACAAAATCCCAGCTGCCGTTATTCTTCGGCTCTTCCTGTGCCCAAACCAGAGTCTCGAGATTTTTCATCCGCTTTAGACGCACCACGAGGGGTTCCGCCGGGAAGGGATAGAGCTGCTCAATCCGGACAATCGAGGTGTTTTTATCCTTCGCCGCATCGCGCGCTTCGATCAGGTCATAGGCAACCTTACCTGAGCACAATACGAGCCGCTTGATATCCTTGTCCGCGGGCGGATTGGTATCCGACTTGATCCGCATGAAATGATGATCGCCCTGAAACTCCTCGGCGCTCGACACGGCCATCTTGTGGCGCAGCAGCGACTTGGGCGTCATGATGACCAAAGGCTTGCGGAAACTGCGTAGCATCTGGCGGCGCAATACGTGGAAATAATTGGCCGGTGTGGTGATATTCGCGACCTGGATATTGTCCTGAGCGCAAAGTTGCAGGAAGCGTTCGAGCCGCGCGCTGCTATGCTCAGGGCCCTGCCCTTCATAGCCATGCGGCAAGAGCATGACGAGCCCATTGGCGCGCAGCCATTTGGCTTCGCCGGATGCGATGAACTGATCAATCATGATCTGCGCGCCGTTGGCGAAATCACCAAATTGCGCTTCCCACAGCACCAGTGTTTTCGGGTCGGCCCCGGCATAGCCATATTCAAAGCCGAGCACGCCATATTCGGACAGCGGGCTGTCGAGCACTTCGAACCGGCCATGCGGCACGGTGCTCAAAGGCACATATTTTTCTTCATTGTCCTGATCGACCCAGACGGCATGCCGCTGAGAGAAGGTGCCGCGCCCGCTATCCTGACCGGACAGGCGGACATTATAGCCTTCGGCAACCAGCGATCCGAACGCCAGCGCTTCGCCGGTCGCCCAATCGAAATTTTCGCCGGACTGGAACATCTTCGCCTTCGCATCGAGTACACGGCCAAGGGTTTTGTGGATCTTGTGCCCTTCGGGAACGGTGGTCAGCGTGCGTCCCAGGCTCTCGAACAATTTGGCATCAATGGCTGTTTCGACATTGCGGCGCGCGGTTTCAGGGTCAGCGGGAACATGAAGCCCCTGCCAGCGGCCACCAAACCAGTCGGCCTTATCTGGCTCATAATCATCCGCCGCCTTGAATTCGCCTTCGAGATGGTCGGCAAAGGCCTTTCGGGTATTGGTTCCCCAGTTCGCATCGATCACACCTTCCTCGATCAGTCGCTGCTCATAGAGCTTGCTGACCTTTGGGTGCTTTTTGATCGCCGCATACATGATCGGCTGCGTGAAACTGGGTTCATCGCCTTCATTATGGCCGAAGCGGCGATAGCACCACATGTCGATGACGATATCGCGGCCAAAGCGCTGGCGAAATTCGATTGCGATTTTGCAGGCAAAGGTCACCGCTTCCGGATCATCGCCGTTCACATGAAAAATCGGTGCCTGCACGCCTTTCGCCACGTCGCTTGGATAAGGCGAACTGCGGGCAAATTGCGGGCTGGTGGTGAAACCGATCTGGTTGTTGATCACGAAATGGATGCAGCCGCCGGTATTATAACCGCGAATGCCGGAGAAGCCGAGACATTCCCAGACAATCCCTTGCCCCGCGAAGGCCGCATCGCCGTGGATCAGCACGGGCAAGACCTGCTCATGCTTGGTCAGGTCATCACGCGCCACTTGCTGCGCGCGGACCTTGCCGAGCACCACCGGATCCACCGCTTCGAGATGCGATGGATTGGGCACAAGGCTCATATGCACATTGATGCCATCAAATTCGCGGTCGGTGGAGGTACCCAAGTGATATTTCACATCGCCAGAGCCACCCACTTCATCGGGGTTGGCCGAGCCGCCGTGGAATTCGTGAAAGATGACCTTGTAAGGCTTGGCCATCACATTGGCCAAGATGTTCAGCCGCCCGCGATGGGCCATGCCATAGACAATATCGCGTACGCCCGACTGGCCGCCATATTTGATGACATTTTCCAGCGCCGGCAGCATCGCTTCACCGCCGTCGAGGCCGAAACGCTTGGTCCCGACATATTTCTTGCCGAGGAAATTTTCATATTCCTCGCCCTCAATCACCTTGTTGAGGATCGCCTTCTTGCCTTCCGGCGTAAACTGGATCGCGGCGTCCTTGCCCTCCATCCGGTCCTGCAGGAAGCGCCGCTCCACCGTGTCGGCAATATGCATATATTCAAGGCCAACCGAGCCGCAATAATTGGCGCGCAGCACAGCTTCGATCTCCTTGATCGACGCGGTCTCAAAACCCAATACGCCGCCCAGATAGACGGGCTTGTCGAGCTCATCTGCCTTGAAGCCATGAAATTCGGGGGTCAGGTCAGCGGGTTCCTCCAGCTTGGACAGGCCAAGTGGATCGAGATTGGCACCGAGATGTCCGCGCACGCGATAGGTACGGATCAGCATCATCGCGCGGATGGATTTCTCCGCTGCCAAAGCCACTTCGGCATCGGACATGGACTTGCCGGATTTCGCCGCAGCCGCCTTGATCTCTATCCCCATTTGCGTGGGATCGAGCGCGCTGTTCAGCTCATCGGCGTCATCAATCGGCCAATGTTTCTTTTGCCAGCTGGGTCCTGCTTCCTTTTCGGAGCCGACACCAAATTCCTGATTTTCAAAGCCCATAGTCAAAACTCCAGTGCCCCTGCGCAGGGTGAAACGAGGCAGGTGACTCGTTTCACGGCCCATCTCCCGCCATAAAATCCAAACTCAACACGCCAAATCACTTCACAATATCAAACCAAAGATCGTCCCAATCTGGATTATGCTCTTCGATCCGCTTTATCTTCCAATGCCGCTTCCATTTCTTGATCTGAACTTCCCGCCTGCGCGCTTCTTCCAGATCGTCAAACATTTCAAACCAAACCAGTTTCTTACAATCGTGATCTTTTGTGAATCCATCTACCAATCCATTTCGATGCTGGTAAACGCGTTTGATCAAATCGCTTGTTACACCGGTATAAATCGCTCCATTTTTCCGGTTTGCCATAAAATAGACAGCGCCGGGTTTCATCGCTTCCCTTTCGTTGCTGTATCCCTGCGCAGGCAGGGATCCATCTCCACTGTTTCACTCTAGTCGCAACACTAGGAGATGGGCCCCTGCCTGCGCAGGGGCACGAGCTTTTCTCTAGACCGTTTCTTTCAGCATTGCGTCGAGCGTGGTGCCCAGTTCGCTTGGGGACGGTGACACGCGAATGCCGGCCGCTTCCATCGCCGCGATCTTGTCTTCCGCGCCGCCCTGGCCGCCGGAGACAATTGCGCCCGCATGGCCCATGCGGCGGCCCGGAGGCGCTGTGAGACCGGCAATAAAGCCAACCATCGGTTTGCTGCGGCCCTTCTTGGCTTCGTCCGCAATAAACTGCGCCGCTTCTTCTTCCGCGCTGCCGCCAATTTCGCCGATCATGATGATCGACTTGGTGTCGTCATCGGCGAGGAACAGCTCCAGCACGTCGATAAAGTTGGTGCCGTTGACCGGATCACCGCCAATGCCGACTGCTGTGGTCTGGCCAAGGCCAACCGCTGTGGTCTGATGCACGGCTTCATAGGTGAGCGTACCGGAACGCGAAACCACGCCGACCGAGCCTTTTTTGAAAATGCTGCCGGGCATGATGCCGATCTTGCATTCATCAGGAGTCAAAACGCCGGGGCAGTTCGGACCGATAAGTCGCGACTTGGAGCCTTGCAGCGCCCGCTTCACCCGCACCATGTCGAGCACTGGAACACCTTCGGTAATCGCAACGATCAGTTCAATCTCGGCATCAATCGCTTCGAGGATGGAGTCCGCGGCAAATGGCGGCGGCACATAAACCACAGAGGCAGTCGCACCGGTTGCGTCCTTGGCTTCGGCTACCGTGTCATAATTGGGAAGCCCGATATGGGTTGTTCCGCCCTTGCCCGGCGTGACGCCCGCAACCATTTGCGTGCCATAAGCCAGCGCCTGTTCGGTGTGGAATGTCCCGGTATTCCCGGTCATGCCTTGCGTGATAACTTTGGTGTTTTTGTCGATTAAGATGCTCATGTATTTTACCTCAGGGCTTGGAAATCATTAATGTTGCTAAGTTGGCATCGGTTTTCGCCGAAACCATCAGCGAAATCGCAAAGGTCTCATTTTGCTCTTCAGGCTCGATCAGCCAATATGCAGTATCTGACCCAATCACTTCGTTGGGCGGACTGCCGCCCAAATTTTTGCTTATACCGCCGGTAAAAGTCGCGAAGTTCAATTTTTCGTCGACTTTGGACGTGATCGCACAGGTCTTGGATGTGTCGAGTAAAATATCGACGTTGAGCTCCTCAAACTTAAGCAGAATTTCATCATCATTTATTTGCTCGTCCACTAATTTCCAGCCTTGGCTTTTAGCTGAATCAGCCTGCGAAACAGCGTTCCCAAGATTGAAAAGGCAAACATTGGCAAATGACTCAAACAAAGCAGAAGGGCTTGCAGTTGCAGCAGAGTTTTCTGTCACCATCATTATGGGTGCAGCGAAAAAGAGGAGCGTGTTGGAGAACACCTGTTAAGCCAGACTCGAATCCAGCCCCTTACACGCTTCCAGCAATTCCTTCACCGCATCGACCGACACATTGAAATTGCCCTGCGCTTCGTCGCTCAGTTCAATCTCGATGACTTTCTCGACACCGTCTTTGCCAATGATCACCGGCACGCCGACGTAAAGATCATCTACACCATATTGGCCGGTGAGATGCGCAGCGGCTGGCAGCACGCGGCGTTTGTCCTTGAGATAGCTCTCCGCCATCATGATCGCCGAAGTCGCTGGCGCGTAATAAGCCGAGCCATTGCCGAGCAGGCCGACAATCTCGCCGCCGCCAGAGCGGGTGCGCTGCACAATTGCGTCGATATTTTCCTGCGTGGTCCAACCCATTTTGATGAGATCAGGGATCGGGATACCGGCAACTGTCGAGTAAGCTGGCACCGGAACCATCGTATCGCCATGGCCGCCGAGAACGAAGGCGGTGACATCTTCAACCGACACTTCAAATTCTTCAGCAAGGAAGTGACGGAAACGCGCGCTGTCGAGAACGCCCGCCATGCCGACCACTTTATTGTGCGGCAGTCCGGAAAATTCACGCAGAGCCCAGACCATCGCGTCAAGCGGGTTGGTGATGCAGATAACAAAAGCATCCGGCGCGTGGGCCTTGATACCGTCACCCACGGCCTTCATGACTTTCAGGTTGATGCCGAGCAGGTCATCACGGCTCATGCCGGGCTTGCGCGGCACGCCCGCGGTCACGATGATAACATCCGCGCCCGCAATATCGGCATAATCATTCGTGCCTTTCAGGTTGGAATCGAACCCGTCAACTGGCCCGGCCTGGCTGAGGTCGAGCGCTTTACCGGCGGGCATACCCTCGGCAATATCAAACAGGACGACATCGCCCATTTCCTTGGAAGCAGCGAGATGGGCAAGCGTGCCACCAATCATGCCAGCGCCGATCAGCGCGATTTTGTTACGGGCCATGGGAAAAATTCTCCTGAAATCAGAGTCGTAAAAAGGATATGGAGTCGGATTAGGCTTATCCACAGGCAATTTCAACCGCAGAAAGCACCAATATACGGGCTTTCTTTGCAAATGGTTCGCAGTAGCGATAATGAGCAATAAATCGCGGTTACCCGGTATCTATTTCAGATCAATTTTCAGTGCAATCGCCTTGCAATCAACCAGCTTATCGGTCCGGCCACCACAAAGGCAGCCAAGGCAGCCACCAAAATGCTCATCATGTTTCCCTGCCCCATAACGAGCAGTGCCGTTATGGCTGTACCCATCAAAGTAGCACCGATGAAAATATGGAATATCATGGTTTTCAGAAACAGGGACATGGGCTTTTCCTCTTGTTCAATATGGCGTTGTTGAATCCGGCCAACCATTGCTGTTTCACCAACTGACAAACGGCGCCTTGATCTCTGTCAATTTGGTGCGCATTGTGCCAGCAATCGAAATTAACGGTAGGGTCAAACCAACCGGCTGCGAGGGAGAGAGAGCATGCTCACCAGAGGTGACGATTATCCGCTGCACCAGACGCCGGAGCCAATGGCGGTATCTGGCGATAACCGGAATTTCTACGACCGCTATTTCTTCAATGGCTATAGCGCCGATGGCAGCATATTTTTTGCCGCCGCCCTGGGCGTTTACCCACAGCTTGATATCATGGACGCGGCCTTTTGCGTGTCGATTGACGGCAAGCAGCATAATTTGCGTGCTTCGAAACGCATGGGCAGCGAAAGGCTGGACCTTAGCGTCGGGCCGATCACGCTGGAGATTGTCGAGCCTTTGCAAGAGCTGCGCCTGATCGTTACGGAGAGTGCCAAAGAAACCGGCTGCCCCATCACAGCCGATATCCGCTTCACCGCGCGCCATTTGCCAATTGAGGAACCACGCTTCATTCGCCGCGAAGGTCCGCGTATGTTCATGGACTATACCCGCCTGACCCAAAATGGCGGCTGGTCCGGGACATTGCATGTCGGCGACCTGGAGGTAGCGCTTTTACCTGATACCCACCGCGGAACACGCGATCGCAGCTGGGGCATCCGCCCGGTTGGCTCACCGGAATCACAGCCACCACCAGCTGGTACATTGCCGCAATTCTGGTGGCTATGGACGCCGCTCAATTTCGCAGATCATGCCTGTTTCTTTCACAGCAATGATGATGGCGAAGGCCTGCCATGGAACCGGCGCGGCGTGGTCGATGCCATTGATAACGAGCGGCGGGAATTTGAACCGCCGAGCATTGACATAAGCTATCATAGCGGCACGCGTCGGGTGAAACAGATCGGCCTGGAAACCGCAGATGGTGCCTTGTCGATTACGCCGCGCACCGGTGACGCGACGCGCACTTTTTATATGTCGGGCCTTGGCTATATGCACCCAGAATGGGGGCATGGCATGGATCACGGGCCGCTCGAAACCGCCTATGATGTGATTGATCTGGCCAATGTATCGGACCATGACATGCTTTATATTCATATTCAGGCGCTCAGCGATGCAGTGCTCACCAGTGGTGGTAGCAGCCATGAAGGTATCGGCATTGTCGAGCAGCTCTTTGTTGGACCCCATAAGACGAGCGGGCTCACCGACCTGCTCCACCCCGCACCATGAGCGCTGCATTCCCGCTCCGCCCCGAGGAATTTGATCCGCGCTGGGTGGAGGAGATATTCGGCGCGCCATCGGGATCGCTTCAGTCCATGACTCACAAACCGGTGGGCACGGGACAGGTGTGCGATAGCTTCCGATTCACCTGTGACTGGCAGGAAGATCGGTATCCCGCCAGTTTTGTCGCCAAATGCCCGAGTGCCGATCCGGTCAGCCGCGGAGCCGCCGCCATCTTCCACCTCTATGACATGGAAGTTGGCTGGTACCGGGATGTCGCGGGCAAATCCGGTGTTGGCTGCCCCGGCTGTTATCATGCCGCCATTGGCGAAGATGAAACCCAATTTGTCTTGATGCTGGAGGATATGGCACCAGCCAGTCAGGGCGACCAGCTGGCCGGTGCCACGCTGACGCAGGTGCAGTCAACGATCAGGGAAGCAGCGAAGCTGCACAGCTATCGCCCGCAGACCGGGACGCTGGAACAATATAGCTGGCTGCTCCACGGGCAGGGCAATGGGGACTATATGCGTCAGTCCCTTCCTGCCATTTACCCACAATTTTGCGAACGATTTGATGGTCGTTTGAGTACCGATATATTGGATATGGGATCCGAGCTGATCGCAAAATTCGGCACCTATCTGGATGCCGAGCCGGCTCATCCCTGCATCACCCATAGTGACATGCGGCTCGACAATATCCTGTTCGATGAGGGCGGTGAGCGCGCCATATTGGTCGACTGGCAAACCGCAACATTGGGCAATGGTGCAAACGATATCGCCTATCTGATCGGCACCAGCTTTGCGGACCCGGCAGAGCGGGCTGCGGTGGAGAAAGATCTGATCGCCGACTATCTTTCACAGCTGTCCGCCCATGGTGTGGATCAGGACGCCGATGCCTTCTGGCAGGACTATCGCCGCCTCGCTTTCTCCGGTTTCATCATGGCCATCAACGCCTCCATCCATGTCGAGCAAACCGAAAGGGGCGACGAGATGTTTGCCGTAATGGCCGAGCGACCCGCACAAATGGCGCTGGATCTCGAAAGTCTGAGCCTGCTCTAAATCAGTCCGCTGCCGCTTCGCCGTGACCAAGCGCGAGATAATCATCGGACTGCATCTCAACGAGGCGGGAGGCGGTGCGTTCAAATTCAAATGATCCATCGCCTTCTGGATATAGCGCATCGGGCTCGGCATCCGCGCTGGCGAGCAGCTTGACCCGATATTCGTAAAGCGCATCGATCAGGGTGACAAAGCGCGCCGCTTCGTTGCGATTCTCTTTGGAGAGCACGGGAATACCGACAATGATCACGCTATGAAAATGCCGCGCGATGGCCAGATAATCCGGCGCACCCCGTGCCTCTGCACAGAGCCGTTTGAAGGAAAAGACAGCAACACCTTTCAACGCCTTGGGCACATGCATGGATCGGCCGCCTTGCACCGGTAACTCCTCCGATGGAACATGAGCACGATCTTCCGGTGGATAATCGGTCAGGCGGAAAAAGGCTTCACTCAATGCCTTGGTCGCGGCATCACCATTGGGCACATGCCACAGGTCGACCCCGCCCAGCCGTTCGCGGCGATAGTCAGTCGGACCATTGAGCGAGATAACATCGAGCCGCGTCTCCAGCAGATCAATGAAGGGCAGGAAATGCTCCCGGTTCAGGCCGTCTTTGTAAAGATCAACCGGCGGGCGATTGGACGTTGCGATCAGAGTCACACCGGCTTCAACCAGTCCGGTAAACAACCGCGACATGATCATCGCATCGGCGCTATTGTTCACCACCATTTCGTCAAAGGCGAGGAAGCGTGCCTCACTAGCCAGTGCTTCGACAACAGGCAGGATCGGATCCCCCTGCTCTTTCTTGCGCTCCTCATTCAGCCGGGCATGTACATCCAGCATGAACTCATGAAAATGCGCGCGCTTTTTGCGGTTGATCTGAAGATTATCGTAAAACAGATCCATGAGCATCGACTTGCCGCGCCCGACGCCGCCCCACATGTAAACGCCCTTGGCAGCCTTTGGTTTTTTCGAGAACATGCGCCATAGCACGCTGCCCCGTGGCGGCACGGCCTCAAGCTCTTCCTGCAGCTGGGACAGACGCTTCGCACAAGCATCCTGATCCGCGTCAGGTTTCAATTCCCCATTTGCGATCAACGCCTGATAGCGCGCATAAAAGCCTGTCATTGAGGTGCTTTTTTGACGATGGCCGTATAGGAGGCCATGTTTTCACTGCCATCTCCCTGCACCACCAGCCCGCGCAGAAAGAGGAAACGACCGGTTTCACGCGCCACCTCAACCTGCGCTTCCAGCGGTTCACCAAGCCGCGCTGCGCCAATGAAATGGGTTTGCAGCTCCAACGTGACGGCAAAGCCGGAAGGACCGATTTCCAGCACCCGCATTGCCGCAAATAAAGCGCAATCAATAAAGCCCATCATCGTTCCGCCATGCACGACATTGCCCAGATTGCGGTGCTGCCGCTCCGGGAACATCCGGACGCGGGCGATATTATCGGAAATGCCATCGCCGCCGCGGCGAACAATCATGGGACCAAGAAAGCTGTTATAGCATTCCGGGTCTTTCAACTTCCATTGATACCAGCCCGGATGATCCGGATCAGGATCGCTGGTGAAAAATTCAGGGTCGGCGTCAGCCATCAGCTTATCGCCAGTCAATTGTCAAACTTCGCGTGCCGCTGTCATTTTCTTGATCTCGGCAATCGCTTTGGCAGGCGACAGGCCTTTCGGACAGGCATTGGCACAGTTCATAATTGTATGACAGCGATAGAGACGGAACGGATCTTCCAGCTCGTCCAGCCGCTCCCCGGTCATTTCATCCCGGCTATCAGCGAGCCAGCGATAGGCCTGCAACAAAATGGCAGGACCAAGGAACTTGTCGCTATTCCACCAATAGCTCGGGCAACTGGTCTGACAGCAAGCGCACAGGATGCACTCATAAAGGCCGTCCAGCTTGGCACGGTCTTCAGGAGACTGGAGCCGCTCTTTACCGGATGGCGTCGGGGTCACCGTCTTCAGCCACGGTTGGATCGACGCATATTGCGCATAGAAATGGGTGAAATCGGGAACCAGGTCCTTGATCACTTCCATGTGGGGCAGCGGTGTGATCTTCACTTCCTTGCCGCAATCCTCAATCGCGGTGGTGCAGGCAAGGCCGTTTTTACCGTCGATGTTCATCGCACAGGACCCGCAAATGCCTTCGCGGCAGGACCGGCGGAAGGTCAGAGTTGAATCCTGTTCGCTCTTCATCTTGATCAGCGCATCGAGCACCATTGGACCGCAGTCTTCGGTATCAATTTTGAACGTGTCATAACGCGGGTTTTCGCCGCTATCAGGATCATAACGATAGACTTTGAACGCCCGGCTCTTGCCCCCGCTCAGCGCTTCATGCACTTCGCCTGTCTTGCGAATTTTGCTGTTCTTTGGGAGCGTAAAAGTTGCCATCGATAATCTCTTGTCCTGGCGAAATAATATAGGTGTCGCGTTAAAATTTTGTCTGGTGCAGTGGATATAACCGGTTTTTCGCCAAATTCAATGACTGAAATCAACCCGAAAATCCTACCTAAACCCCTGTCTAAACCATAGAAAACCAACGAAAGATCAGATGCTGATATTTTTGATAATGTGGCTATGACGTTCGTTTTGAACCGTTTGGCACTTTTTCGATTCTAATATGCCTCATTTTTCGCTAACGCAGTCATATTGCTGGCATTCATGACAAAAATCCTTCACCTCCTTATGAATTTACAACAGGAACACATCATATGCAGACCAAAAACGGTGTGACTCTTTTGCTGCATGGCGAAAATGACACGCTGATATGGGGCATGACCAACGCGGAACGGGGACGCCGCCTGGTCGAAAAACTACAGGGTGATATCAGCGGCAGTTTGTGGATCAATCTGACCTATGTTTTTGATCCCCAATGGATCCGGCATGTGCATGATAATCCGGGGATGATCATCACGTTCGACGGCACCCCAGTTCTTGCCCATCTGACAGACGAAAGCGAGGCTGAGGCCCTTGCCGCCGGGCAATTACCCGCCCGTGCAACGGTCAGGGAATATCGCGACAAACCACGCATCCACAACGCCTCATTGCGCAAACTGGAAACACCTTTTGTCCGGGAACTCACTCCAGCAACGGTGAAGGATATTGAGCGAGAAAGCTATTTCGGGGCGTATAAAGGCGTCACCGATATTCTCACCAAATATCTTTGGCCGGAACTCGCATTGGTTCTCACCCGCCTTGCGGCCCGGCTGGGCATGACCCCCAATATGGTCACTGCCATTGGTGCAATTGGCTGTGTCTCGGCAACTTTTCTGTTCTACTATGGCTATTTCTGGACCGGCATGGCGGCAGGTTTTGTGTTCATGGTTCTCGACACGGTTGATGGCAAACTTGCGCGCTGCACCATCACATCCTCCTTCTGGGGTAATATTTTCGATCACGGTCTTGATCTCGTCCATCCCCCTTTCTGGTGGGTGGCCTGGGCAATAGGTCTGGGCGCAGTCGGACTGGCGCTGCCAGAAGATCAACTGCGCCTCGCGCTCATAGTCATATTGGGCGGCTATGTTCTGCAACGGATTATCGAAGGCATTTTCATCCGCGCCTTTGGCCAGCATATCCATGTCTGGCGACCGATGGATTCCTGGTTCCGTCTGATTACCGCAAGACGCAATCCCAATATGGTATTATTGTTCATCTCCATGGTTTTCGGCCGTCCCGACATCGGCTTGATCGCCGTTGCATGGTGGACGTTAATCTCGCTTGCTGTGCATATGGTTCAGATCATACAGGCCTGGATGGTAAAAATACGCGGCGGGCAGATTGTTTCATGGCTGGAGCAAGAGCAAGGATAGACGGATGATCAACGACACCATCAAAAAGTTCGGATATCCGGCAACACTGGTGAAAGATTATGATCATTGGGTCGTCCTGCTGCGTCCGGCGCAAGTCACGCTGGGGTCTTTGATTGTGGCGGCGAAGTCCGATGCAACGGATTTTGGCGATCTGTCAGCGGATCATTTCACCGAGCTCAAATCCGTAACCACCGAAGTGTCGTCGGCTTTGCAGCATCTGGTATCGCATCAGAAACTCAACTGGCTGATGCTGATGATGGTTGATCCGCATGTCCATTTCCATCTCATCCCCCGCTATGAGGGGTCCCGTAATTGGAAGGAACAGGATTTCGCGGACAGGGCATGGCCCGGACCGCCTGTTCTGAGTGATGCCGTCAAACTGTCAGATGATCAGATTACTGACATGGCGGCCTGGGTCAAATCCGGCTTTCCTGACTAACCGAATTTGGCCAGCCATTGATCGGTGAGAGCGGTTGCGGTCTCGACGTCATTGAGAAAATCGACCTCCGCCCAGTCGTGACCCTGGATGGAAACCGTTCCGACTTTCCCGGTGGGAGCAAGCGTATCGATAATTTTGAGATACCAGTTCTCGACGCCTGCCGGGGTGCGCATCACATCGCGGACCCTTTCCCGGAACATCGCACCACCTTCGCCGCGAAACGCCAGAAAGCCGATCGATTCCGCATCGCTTTCCGCTGCCGTCAGCGTCTTGCCAATGGCGGTCAGGCGATCGCCGTCCAATGATACTTTCATATCATCGCTGTCATAAGCATCTTTGATATCCACGGTCACGGTAATCGGCCAATTCTCGGTTTGCTGCGCGGTCGCGATAATCTCTGGCGAGATCAGCGTATCGCCGTTCAGGATCATGAAATCGCCATCCATCACATCGCGGACAATCCAGCAGCTGCCGAGATTATCGGCAACCTTGAAAAACGGGTTAAAGTGGATGGTGATGTCCCTGCCCGCCTGCTTCAGCCCCTCCAGTTCCGCCTCGACCATATCGGTCATAAAGCCGGTCACGACGTGAAATTCCTTCACCCCGCCCGCGGCCAGCATTTCGATCTGCCAGGCAATCAGGCTCTTACCGGAAAAATCGATCAGGCATTTGGGGCGCTCAGCCGTCAATGGCAAAAGGCGCGATCCTTGGCCCGCGCTCAATATTATTACTTTTTCGATCATGTTGGCAATTGGCCTTTATCGGGATAGGGACGTCTGGGGGAGACACTTAGAACGATGGCCATGAAAGCTCAATCCTGTAACCGCCAGTTGCAGCTCGAACAAGTGATGTCGGCTTAATCATGGCCGAGGAGTCGACAATCGAGACCGGCACAGCCAAGGGTGAAAAAACCGGCATACAGCGGATCATCGCCAATACCGGCTGGCTGCTTGGCGGGAAGGGCGTCGGTGGCGTCCTCAGCCTGGTCTATCTCGCGATATTGACCCGAACGCTTGGCGTCGCCGGTTTCGGGCAATTCGCGCTCATCACTGGCACAGCCCAAGCTATCGCGCTGATTGTCACCTTTGAAACCTGGCAGATCGTGATCCGTTTTGGTGCCCGCAATATCAAGGGAGCGGAAAAGCGGCAGCAATTCGGGCGGCTGGTCGGTCTGTGCTTCTTGCTCGATATCGTTGGTGCATTTGCGGGATGCCTGCTTGCCTATTTTGCCGTCGGCTGGCTCGCGCCTTTCTTTGGCTGGGACCAGCAATTAGCCGAAAACGCGTTGATCTTTGCCTTCGTGATGCTGCTCTCGATCAAATCCACGCCCACTGGCATATTGCGGGTCGAGAACCGTTTTGATCTCGCCGCTTTTGCCGAAGCGATCATTCCCATCGTCCGCCTGATCGGGACGCTGATCGTCTGGTTCACCAACCCAACCCTGATCAACTTCCTGATCGTCTGGGCCCTGTCGGAAGTCATTCATGCCATTGGCTATTGGCTGCTTGCCGCCTGGCAAAGCCGCGACGTGATGGCGCCAAGAAACCTGCTGGCCGCGAAACAGGCCGCGCGGGAAAATGGCGGGATTGGCGAATTTCTGGTGATCACCAATCTCGGATCCACTTTGGCGGGCCTGTCCAAGCATGTGTCGCTCCTGATCGTCGGTTATTTTGTCGGCCCCACCGCCGCAGGCCTATACCGTCTTGCCAGCCAGCTCAGCGTCGCGATGACCAAGATTTCCATCCTGCTGTCGCGCGCGATATTTGCCGAGGTCAATCTGATCCGCGCGCATCAGGGGGCAGAGGCCATGAACATCCTGTTCCGCAAGGCCAGCCGGATGCTGTTCATCACCGGCGGCACGGTCATCCTCATTGTGCTGGTCGTCGGCAAGCCAGCGCTCTTCTATATGTCCGGGCCAGAATTTCTGCCCGCCTATCCGCTGCTGGTGCTGCTGGCGACGGCCGCCTCGATCGATCTTGCTGGCGCAATATATGAACCCACCCTGCTATCCGGCAGCGGCGCACGCACTGCTTTATATTTGCAAGCCTTCATGGCCGTATTGTTCATCACGCTGCTGCTCCTTGGGCTTCAATATTATGGCGTGACCGGAGCCGCCGGCGCGATGGTCATCGCCGCCATTGTCCGGTTGCTCCTGTTTGGCCGTGCCGCCCGGCGCAATCTGGCGCACGGCTGATTCTGCTATCACCCGTCGCGATCGGCCAGTATCTGTTCCACCTGAACAAGGTCGCTTTCCTTGTCGACATCAATACAGGCCTCTGCCTGCGCCATCTTCACGATCCTGATCGTCAATCCCAGCTTTTGCCCGACCCTGTCCGCAAGCTGGTCAATGGTGAGCAACCGGGTCACCGCCAGAAACAGCAACCACGGGCCGAATATCGTCAAGATTTTCCAGCCCTTTTTGCGGTCCTGTTCCACCTCAGCCCAATAGCGCAATATCTGGCGCGCCTGCGGCGATCCGAAATAGAAGAGATTCGCGCCGCTATAATCACCGCCGCGCAGTTTCAGCCAGGTGCGCTTTGACGCCGGATAGCGGCGCAGCAGTACGTCTTTCTCAACCACGGCAATGGCAATATCGGATGATGCCGCATGTCCCAAAAAGTCATCGACCATCGCGTCGTTCAACAGCACATTATCCGCCGTGGTAATCAACATCGGATAGCGGGCCGTTTCTCCGTCTAACAGGGCATCGATCGATGTCGCGATGGTCGCTGCGCTGGTATGTGTAACCACGCGGTCATCCGACGCCAGAGACTTGGTGTCCGCATTGTTCCAAAAGGGCGTGAAATCCTGCGCCAGCAAATGCACCGTGCCGATGGCCTTGTGCCCCAGTAGCGTATCCGTAACATGGGCCAGCATCGCTTTGCCCGCCACCAGGATCAGTGTTTTGACCGCAATGCCCCGGCTGTCCGCCATCGCATCACCGCCCGGGCGGCTCCCGGCCAAGATGATCGCATCGGTACTTTCCGGCGCGGCATCATCATCGGATTTTTCGCCCATCATGGACGACTTTCGAAAAAGGCAATCATGTCATCGAGCACCGGGCCTTTGCCACGAAAGGGCTTGGAGATCGCCATCATGATTTCGATATGATCCATATCGGGATATTCCACATATTCCGCATCTCCGCCGGCTTCGAGTATTTTATCCCGCAATATTCGGCTATTGCGCGGCCTCACCTCGGTATCATCCACCCCGGTTGAGAGCCAGAGCGGCGGTGCGTCGGCGCGAACAAAATTAACCGGTTGGGTCATTTCTGGCAGATGGTATGAACCAAAACTGTTCTTGGTCGTTTCCGATTTAAACGGATAAAAATCATAGGGCCCGGCCAAGGCGGCCACGCCTTTGATAAAGTCTGGCGTCTTGCCAAGCCGCCCCAGCCATTGCCGGTCGAGCGCCAGCATGGCGACATTATAGGCACCCGCCGATTGCCCCGACAGGAATATCCGCTGCGGATCACCGCCATGATCGGCAATATTGTCATGCACCCAGGCAACCGCCTTGGCGCTATCCTCCAGAAATCCCGGGAATTTCGTATCGGGAAAGAGCCGGTAATCAGCCAGCACCGTTAAATAACCGCGATGCGCCAACGCGCGTCCGGCAAAGGCATATTCATCCTTCGACCCCGCACGCCAGCCGCCGCCATAGATAAACACCACCACCGGCAAGGGCTTATCAGACGCCTTAGTCGGCGCCCAGATATTGAGGCCCAGGCCCAGCTCTTCATCATAGACCTGTCCGCTGACCAGCAATTTTGCATCCTTGTCGCCGGGAATGATATTATTGACCATATCCAGCTGCCGCGGACCGGGCTGCGAGAAAAACCAATAGGCAAAACCCGCGACCGCAATTGCCAATATCCCCAATGTGATAAGCCATTTCATCGAATAGGACCTTTTGTTTATTCCCAGCGCTTTAGCCAGCGGATGCAGCGCTGGCAATGTTGCCGGGTTCTGGGAAGGTTTTGATACTCCTCTCCCCTTGAGGGAGAGGACAGTGAAGCTTGCGGCCCTGGGCTTGTCCAGGGGCGCTAGCGAAACTTGGAGAGGGGTAGGCGGGGAGTTTTTATTGAACCTCAGGCGCCGGGCGGGCACATCCGTGCCCTTGGCTATCGCGCCAATAAGGCGCGGCGGCCAGTCGGCCTTGCCTCGCTGCGCTCGGACGATGCTCTCTAGCGCTGCGTAGAAGGTCGCGCAGGCGCTGTGCACTGGTCTGGTCTTCATTCTCTCCCCTGGAGGGAGAGAAAAGACTTGGCTTGGCAGCTTGCTGCCTAGCAAGTCTTAGAGAGGGGGCAAGTCTTAGAGAGCGGGCAGCGACTATCGCATCCCTTTATCCGCGCCGCCCCCCCCCTCACCAAGTTCCACTAGCGTCCCCCGGGGACGCAAGCTCCACTGTCCTCTCCCTCAAGGGGAGAGGAGATCAGTGTGTCACCTCAAGTTAGGCACCGGACCGACGCGAAGCGGAGGCAAGCGCGACTGCGCGCCGCGCCTTATTGGCGCGATAGCCAAGCGGGCGGAGGCCCGCGCCCGGCGCCTGAGGGCATCAATAAAGACTCCTCATTCCCCTCCCCAAAGTTCACACAGTTCTCACCACCTCTTTCTCCACGGCCTGCTCACCGTCCTCCTGCTCATAAAAACCACTGCGCTCCAGAAACCCGCTGCGGTCAGCCCGCTCCCAGTCAAGCTCATCCCAGTCTTCACAATCGGCCAGATCAAGGTCAGACACATCAATATCCTCCGGCGCCATCGCCTCGATCTGCTCACGCCCGTGCTGCAGGCGCAGGGCGTTCATCAGCTGGGCATTGGTCAGGCCGTCGCTGTCCGTGCGGGCTTTCTCACTCGCCGTCTGGCCTGATGCGTCAATCTCCTCGACCAGCTCTACGCAATCATCCCCGTTGCCGATGCCCTCCAGCAGATCATCAAACTTCTCGGCTGCGACCCGTGCCGGCTTGCCTGCCAGATCAAGCCCATCGGCCATCTTGTCGAGCCGTCCCAGCGCCGCCAGAAACAAGGGAGCGCTCCAGCGTTCCCTTGTCCCCACTTCCTCGCCCTGATGCCAGACCGCTTCGCGCCAGCCGTTAAGCCCCTTATCCATCAACTCATCCTGAAAAATATCCCGCGCATGGATGATCGCAGCATCCCATGCCCGGGCGAAGGCCCGCGCATCCGGTCTGCGCCTCAGCTTATAGGCGCTCTCCCGAGACAGCCCGGCATAGCGCGCCGCTGCCCTTACATTACCCGTGCGCGCCAGGGCTTCAAGAAACTGCACCTGCTTATCCGGCGACCAGCCATCATGCCGCGCCCGGGGCTGGGCAAGATCATCGGTGGCAGGGATGTCGGTGAAATCATCGCGCGAAGGCTGATCGGTCATAGCTTGTGTTCCTTATGTTGGGGGGAACAGACAGATATAACCTATATGGTACACTGTAGGAAAGGGGGAGTGAAACAGTATAGTTTCTAATGTCCGAGCAACTGTTTTAGAGAGCGGGCCTTGAGATTGTTGATTTTTGCAGCCACAATTTCAATTTACGGAGCTGCATAAAAGTAACAATCATACTCTTTTGAGCATTGGAAAATAACAGAAATTGTTTTCAATACTTCCTTTTTTTGCGACAAATTCAGATCATCTGTGATTGTCAGTTCCAGAAATGGACGCGGATCAAAGCTATCCATTTCTTTTCTGAAGCTATCCATTTCGGACACTGTTACTGGTTGGCCATTCCAAGTGTATGACATATTACCATCTACTACAATCGCATTAGAAATCATCAGTTCTACTTCTGGTTTTGAAGTCAAAAAACCTTCTTCCATAGCAAATTCTATTGTCTTTTGACTATTGTCCACGGGTACACACGACCATAGTCCGACTATACCAAAAAACGATATCGAAAAGCTCTTAACGACATCTATGCGCATGGATTGAATACTCCCATATGCCTTGTTGACTGCGTTACCTGCACAATAGGCCGAAGGATGTATCTCTTCTCCCCGAAGTCTCCGTTATAACCTCAATTGATTGTAAACGTGATCGCCTTCATGCGCCACCATATTTGCTCGTTCATCTTCACTAGAGAAGCGCTGGCCTTTCAGCCAGAGATAATTTGCGCCAGCTTCTCTTCGCTCGGAAAGCGCAGAACAGCCTTTGTCAAAGAATCGGCTTCTAACCTAAGAGCCTCGCTTCTAATCTCTACAGCCTTACCGGTAGAATTGAAAATACTTAGCCAAAACTGACAATAGAGCGATATATATTTTCCATCATCATCCTCGCTTTCGGAAAATTTTTCCAAGCATTCTTCAATCCTTGATCGCGCTTCAGGCAAGCGATCTTCGCGAACCATAAGTCGTGCGTCATAAGCTATTATGAATTCAAACTCCTCTTCATTACGGTTTAGTATTTTATCCAAATAATGTCGTGCCTTCTTCAGCCGATCATTTCTCCGATGCATTTCCGAGAAAAACAGATCAATGATGCTCAAAAAAAACTTGATCATTCTTTAGACTATCCATTTCATAATCTTAGTCATCTTTCTTCTTGCCGAAAATTCGTTTATAGGCCCTTTTCCCTAACTCGCCAACAAAAGCTGCAGCGGCATTTACTCCTGTTTCATCTTCCATTGCGCGAGCCATCCTGCGCACCTGATCATCAACACCAGTGGCCTCTACATGAGCTTCGGCTTCTACTCCACTAGTACCTATCTCTAGTTCACCACTAGAATCACCAGATTGTCCGACCAACTTGACACCATCCTTGGTCGCCGTAAACGAACCGCTAGAATCACCGGATTGTCCAACCAACTTGGCGCCATCCTTGGTTGCCGTAAACGAACCGCTAGAATCTTTCGATTGTCCCGAAATCTCAAGGCCATCTCTGCCAGCCGAAATGCTGCCACTTGATTCATCTGATTTTACTACGATGGTGACGTTTGAATCATCGTATTTAACTGTCACAGATCCGATAGTGTATTTTTTTTCTTCTGTCTCCATACCTGTCGGATCAATCTTCCCAACCGGATCATTCCCAACATAAGCATAGAGATTATACTGATCCTCATATCCAATAGGATCGGTCTGCAGGAACCGGCCCATATAAGGCGAGTAAGCCCGCGCCTTATAGTGATAGATGCCGATTTCCGGGATCAGGATCTGGCCGGTATATTGGAACCGGCCGATATTGGTGTCATTGGGAATACCATAAGCATCATAGGCGTTGACCCCGATCGCGTTGCCGCTGGCGTTGGTGATCGCTGCGATGCTGCCTTGCCAGTTGGCGAACAGGTGGCGGCGATTGGTGCTGTTTACGGTGCCGCCGTCATACCAGACCAAAGGCTGATCCACGCCATTGCCATGCACGTAGCGGTGTAACATGGTTCCGGCGGTATTATATTCCCCGACAAGCGCATCACCGTCATATAAAAAACGCGTGGTGCCAGAGGGCGCTGCCACTTCAAACAGGCGTCCCAGGGGATCATATTTCAGCGTCGCTGTCTTTACGCCCGATGCGCTGATCAGGCGGTTTTCCGTGTCATAGGTGAAGTTGACCGAGCCATCGCTGGTCAGATTGCCATTCAGATCATGCGTGAAAGCTGCCGGCCCGGCTTGCGTATATTGGTTGAGGCCATTGACGGTATAGCTGCGCTGCACATTATAATGCGCGGTATTGGTGTACAGAGTGTTGGACGTGGTCCGCGATTTAATCTGACTGGCGGGCGTGTAGGCAAAGCCAAAGCTGTTATCCTCAGCCGTACCGTTGAGACGGATTTCTATCGAGCTGACCCGGCCCGCCGTATCATATTGCAAATAGCTTTCCACGGCAGTGGCGCGGGTGTTTGAGACAAATTGGCCCTGATTGTTATAGGCCTGCTCACTGAGCAAGGCCGAGCCATTTTCCCGCAATTCTTTCTGCCGGTTCAGCCCGTCATAGCTATAGGTAAAATATTGCCCATCGGGATGGGTGACGCGGGTGCGGTTGCTATTCTTGTCATATTGATAGGATAATGTCCGCGATTGCCCGCCCATATTATTGGTGGTCGAGGTGACCCGGCCGACAGCGTCATAAGCCGTGGTAATGCCCTGACCAGAGGTGCTGGCAAAGCGGGCATAAGTCTGCAATCCGCGATTATCATAACCATAGTGGACATCATTCGCTGTGCCCGGCAGGTCCTTCAAAATATTGCGATTCAGCGCATCATAGCTGTAGTTGATCAGCTGCGCATCGCGCTTTCTCAGCTGGGTGCGGTTGCCATTTTTGTCATAGCTATATTGTTCATAATCGCTGGCGTCGACGACTCCCGCGCTGTCCAGCGCGGTGACCGGATTGCTGCCATCGAAACTGCTGGGCTGGGCTTTGCTGGGGAAATACCAGCGGTATTGCCGGTCATGGCCATCATAGGTCAACAGCGCCGCGTTACCATTGGCATCGATAATGTATCGCTTCTTGCCATTAGGCGTATAGGTGTAGGTAACTTCTGCCTGTTCCCGCGGCGTGCCGACCGCCTTGCGGACCTGTATCAGCCGGTTAGTGATGCCATCATAGACATTCTCGGTAATCCGGTCCTTGCCATCGGCACCTTCGGTATCATGCGTACAGGCAGAGGCGGACAGACTGCCATATTGCGCCGGGTTCATCCGCTGGGCAGTACAAGTGACCCGGCCCAAATCGTCATAACTATATTGGGTCATAGCATGGGCTTGCGTGACATTGGTTGCCGTGCCCGTCATTTGCCAGCTTTTCAGCTTGCGGTTCATATTGTCATAGGTGCTGTGGACGGTGCGGTGAACCGTAAAACCGCTCCAATTGGCCGGCGCAATGGCCTCGGATTGCCAAGCGGCAAGCTCGCCTGTTTCAACCTTGATCACATTGCCGCGTATGTCATAGGTGGTGCGGGTGGCGAGATATTTGAGCGCGCCGCTTCCATCGGGATCGGGTGCAATCGTACCCGTAACCTGCCCCTTGATATCATAGCGCGTCGCACTTGTATAAGCCGAGGCAGAGCTTTGGGCATAAGCCGTTGTCGCCACCAATGATGTGCCCAGTGCGGCAAGTGATGCGGCCGCAATCGCAGAACGCCGGACATGATTTTTCAAATTCACACGGAGCTTGTTCATGGGCATGTGCTCCCCGTGCCTTCGGGCTGGGTCTCAGCGATCTTCCGGCCGTATTTATCATATGTGTAGCAGGTGCGCAGGTTAAGGCCGCCGCTGTCAGCAACCATTCCGCGCTGAAGCAAATTGTTCGGCCCGGAGGTGGGGCCATAATCATAAGTGGTTACCACCTCATCAGCAGTACCGCCGGCACATCCGGAACCTGCCGCAGCCGAAGTTTTGCAATATTCTTCCGATGCCAGAACCCATATAGCAGGCTGCATTGCGACATAGCTGGAGCCACTTTTGATCATCGCGTTACGCTGCACATAGGTGCGCCGTATCTGTGGGCGGACACCGTTTACCGCCGGCTTGGTCTCGGTCAGCATCCCGCCATGGGTGGCGCTATAGGTATAGTCCGTCTCGTTTCCCTTGGGATCAATGACCCTGGTCGGCTTGTCACACAATACGTCGGCCGCAGCGCAAATGCTCGGCGAGGCCCATTGATAGCTGGTCGGATAAATCCAGCCTATAGTATTGTTAGCTAATCCAGATCCGGGTTTGGCTCTCTCTATCCGCAAGGTCACATTATCCGCCCAGTCGCGGGTGAACTGGATACTATTGCCTTCCGAATAAGTGATCTTGGAGGGGTATATGCTGTAATAATGGATCGTGTAGTGATCTCTATAAGTGATTTGATAAGCGCCCTGGGTTGAATAGGTATAGCTAGTCCGCCCTTCTGGCCCCACTATCGACTGAACAAACCCATTGCCAAACACAGCATCGGTCGAACGCCCTATCGGCGGCTTCATTGTGGAATAGGTTTGTAAAATTTCACCTGGATAGGGGGTGTAATCTCCGCCACTATCCTCAGTTGCTATGTGCTCGTAATTCCAAACCTCTCCGTTGGCAGTAGTCTGCTGGACAACATGGTCAAAGCGTTTGGTCAGATCGACCAATACTTGCCCGGCAGGCGGCGTCCAATGGACATTCTGTATGGCGCACGTCGAGCTGTTAGGAAGCGTGACACAGCTTATGTACCGACCTGTATATTGAAGATTGACTACTTCCCCGGCAACATTGGTAATGGATGTTATCTTTCCAGAAGAATCTCTGCCATATGTGATCTTCAAGTCCGATGCGGCACAGGTGGAATTGGTCGAGACCTGTGTCAGTGTAAGATTGTAGCCGCAAGCTGCAACATTATAGCCAGAATAATCCAGCACCACGGCATAGCCACGGTTGCTCTTCACCAGCTTAAGACGCCCCGAACTATCATAGCTGTTGGTTATGGTATGCCCATCCGGGTGCTCAGTACTGATCAAAAGTGTTTCAGATGCCGGAAGACTGGAATGCCCCGCAAAGCGATAAACAGTGCCCGATTTATAAGTCAGAACATGTTGACTGCCACTATTCACCATCTTCCAACCCACATTAGAAGAATCGAGGGGAAAAAAGGCCCCTGACGACAGAATACTGAACTTTATCTGCTGTTTGCCGACTTGAACGAATCTGGCATTGGTTGGAACTTGACCAATACCGCCGGTGCTATGTTGCCATGTTCTGCCATGCAAACTGGTGGCGAATCTTGAGGGTGGTCGCTGGCCACCAAGCGGTCCCAATCCCTCCCCAATAGATTTAATATAGTGATCAACCACCAGCGGCCCGATTGAAAGTTCCGTGCCTTCCTTCACAAATCGTCCGGTATTCAAATCGACGCCATGGGGTGACATGGTCGAGACTTGCGGGAAGCTTTGCCGTTCATCAAATTGCTGCGCGGATGCAGGGGGCGCGAAAAAAGCGATTACCAGCAAAATTACAAGAAAATGTGCTTTAAGGTTCACGCTGTCAGCTCCAGAGAGTGTCTTGATAGGACAACAAAGGCTCATTGCTCAGGCCCTCCACCACCGCCCGGACAGGTCTCTGATGTAACCCAAGTCAGCGTAAGTAACGCAGATGCCGTGGCGCCCTTGCTATCGCGAATGCCATAATTGATCTGATACGTGCCTGGATTTGTCGTACCGCTGACATGGACATAGTTGCCCGAGAAATATGGGGTGAGCGGCCCTGACACCCCCGTAAGCGTAAGTGTATCTCCATCGGCGTCGGTGTCGTTGCTCAACACCGGATAGTGCATCGCCGAACAGGAAACGGCGAAATAATCGGGATTAGCAACCGGCGTTGTGTTGGGCGCTTCATCATCAGTAATAGTGCCCATGCCTTGCCCCCCTGAAATAGTGGCACCGCTGGATGCGGCGGTGAGATTGAAGTAGAACTTTTCAGGCTGTTCGTAGAAAACATTGTCGATGGTCGGTATGACGATGGTCTTACTGGTCTCAGCCGCCGTAAATGAGAGTGTGCCGCTATTACCAGTATAGTCCGACCCATTTTCCGCAGAATCATCGGCGGTAGTCCAGTTCAACCAATAAGTCTGTGTGGTTGTACCAGTTTTCGTGATCGTGAAGCTAAGAGACTGCCCTTCTTCCGCACTGGCATCACTCACCGCAAAGCTGGGCGGCGTCCCACCACCGCCAGAGCCGGGCGCACCTGTTGCCCCGCTATCTTGCATATTGCCGATCGGAAGAACCAAAAAACCGTTTATCGGAAGAACGATAATCTTCTTTCCAGCATTTGGGTTGATGGAACCATTGGGGCTGCCGCTAACGGTATACTGCGTTCGATTTCCGGCATCATCATAGTCAATATCTGTGACGACGCCGTTGTTGACGGAGCCCGTTTGAGACGTACGGACTAAACGGCCTAGCTCATCATAAGTGTAAGTGACGGTTTCACTGGCGGTAGCAGGAGCGACAGTAAACAGCGCAACAAACGCAACTATCGATGTGCGAAATATTTTATGATTTAAGGGTGACTTATGGCCTGCGCCAGATTGTGAGAATTGAGATTTCTTGCCCCGAAGAACGGTCAAAACCGCAATTTCCATAAACGCCCCCTTTTATATTTACAATCCTGTCATCATTACAGTTTCACGTCAATGTAAATAAATATCCATTTTGGACACACCAATGTAATTTCATATACGTATTAATAATATATGTAGAACGACACACTTATACGGATCCATAATATTTGATGGAAAACAGAATTTGGGCGCGTGACTGTCGCAAATGGAGTTATCAAATTCCGACGACCCAGCAGCGCAAAGATTCGAGAAACTGCACCTGCTTATCCGGCGACCAGCCATCATGGCGCGCCCTGGGCTGGGCCAGATCATCGGTGGCAGGGATATCGGTGAAGTCTTCATGTGAAGGGTGGTCGGTCATAATGCTGTTCCTTATGTTGGGAGAACGAACAGATATAACCTATCTGGTTAGCTGTAGGAAAGGGAAGAAATCACGTGCAGGCAATGAAGACTGCTCTATCTCGGATGCCGGAACAACATTGCGGCCTATTCAATCACAGGCTGGGTATTTAGTCGTATCGACGTCGGTGCATACTCTGTCTTTTGGCAACCCCAATACGCTTACTTCAGCTGGGAAAAAAAATAGCTTTATTGCGGCCAAACCAACGATGGCGAGTATAGCGGTTAAGAGAATTTTCACTAACTTTTTCAAATTTCATTCTCTCCAATAGAGGCTTCAGATTCGCAATTTACAATGATCGAAATTATCCCCAAACCCGACATAAGCACTTTTCCATATGGTCTCTAAACTGTTACAAACCTTCGCTTAAAACCGAGCTGATCACTCGCTTTTGCTGACTGGCATCGGAACTCTCCATATCTTCGAGTGAAGCAAGTGTTATGAGTGCTTTCCACAAAGCCCATCCACGAGCACGATTCCAAGTTTCGTTATCCATTTCCATGTGGGATTTAAATATCCCACGGCTCTCTGGCGTCAGGAAAGTCCAAGCTAGAACCAAATCGCAGGCAGGGTCTCCGATCCCCATCCCACCAAAATCGATTACAGCCGCCAGCTTTCTATCTTTTACGATAATGTTTCCCACACTGAAGTCGCCATGCACCCATACGGGTTCCTTAACCCATTCGGAGCTTATAGCCTGCTTCCAACTAGCAGCGACCGCTTCGGTATCGATTAGGCCTTTCAATTTGTGGATCGCTGCATTTGTTTCCTCATCGTAAACTTTAAGAGAGCCGCCTCGATAGAAGTTGTGAGGGCCGGCCAATGGGCCCTCCGATGTGTTAATTTGGTGGAGTTCTTTCAGGAATCGAGCACAGTCACGGGCGAATTGCCTCAAGTGGCATTCATCCAGTATATCTGCAGTGTCACCTTCTATCCACCGGTAAACAGACCAATTCCAAGGATAGTCACAAGATGGTTGTCCCATAGCGAGCGGCTTTGGAATTGGAAAAGACAAGCTGGGCGCTAACTTAGGCAACCACTTTTGCTCAATAGGAACCTTTACAGCGTATCTTTCAGCACTGGGTAACCGCACCGTCATATCGCTACCCAAATGAAACGTCCGATTGTCCCATCCATTCAATTTGACAGGTTTTATCGCCAAACCTGCCCATTGTGGGAATTGTTCTGCAACAAGTCTCGTCACAAGCTGTGTGTTAATGACGGGTTGGGCGGTCATTTGACCATATTACAACAAGCCCATATCCAAAGGAACGTTTATCGAGCGAATGCTATGTTTCGAACCCCAACACGAGCTCGCCTCACTAAACACCAACCACCTTATCCCATGGACCGGTAATCGCGAATGTTGTTGATGGCGAATAGAGATTCACAAACATGGTTGACCCATCTGGTGAAAAACAGGCGCCGGCAAATTCCGTCTGGATGCGGGTCCGGCCAAATATGTAGGTTTTGCCATCCGGCGTAACACCGCGCAGGTGATTGTTGGTAATATCGGTATATTGGTCTTCCGAAACCATCAGATGCCCGTTGGGCATGACACAGATATTGTCGCCAAGATTATAGATGGCCGGATCCTGGCTTTCGAGGAACAGTTCCAGCTTGCCCTGCTTGCCTTTACCGCCTTCTTTCCGGCTTGGCTTGTAGCGGAAAATCTGGCCGAATTTTTTCGCGCCGCCGCTGGTTGCGGTGAAAAATAGCTGCTGCTCTTTTTCGTCCCAGAAAATGCCCTCGCCGCGCGCAAACAGGGTCGCGCCCAGTTTCGCGCCGCGTTCGCGCAATTCGCCTGCGCTGCGTTCGGGATTGTCCAGGGTAATCCACTTGGCGCGGTGGGCGGTGCCGCGGTCAATCTGCTGGCTGTCCCAATTGCGCGTATCGGAAATATCGCCCAAGGCCAGCGCCTGCAACGTGCCGCCTTCGGCCAGCTTGCCCTTCACCTTGGGAATGAAACGATAGAAGAGGCTGTCACCGCGATCTTCGGTCATATAGGCAATGCCCGTACGCGGATCGATGCAGACCGCTTCATGGACGAAACAACCCATGGCTTTGAGCGGCACTGGATCGACAAGGCCTTTATGGTTTGCGGGCACTTCGAAAATATAGCCGTGATTCTTGTCCACGCCGTCGCCAATTTCGTGCGCACTTTCTTCACAGCTCAGCCAGCTGCCCCAAGGCGTGACGCCGCCCGAACAGTTGCGCACCGTGCCGACCAGGCTAAGATATTCCTCAATCACCTTGCCTTCGTTCATGTCATAAACCAGCGTCGTCGTACCGCCGGGGATCGGCATTTTTGATTTGTCGCTCAGCCGGTCATAGGCTTTGAAATCAGCGCCCACTTTGCTGCGAAACGGCCCCTCGCGCAATTGCCGGTGGTCCAGTTCATGGTTGCGGATCAGGGCAAGCTTACCTTCGCCCAGATCGATACAACCCATGCCATCGGCAGCATTAGGCACAACCATTCCATCATCCATCAGGTTCCCCATCCGCGAGATGACCTTATAGGAAAAACCCTCTGGCAGATCGAGAAGCCGCCCCGGATCGGACAGCAAATCGCCATAGCCCGCCACTTCATTCTTGCCCGTGAACGGGAGATTCGCATAAGCACGTGTGGCAAGGCCGACAAAGGCTGCGCCCAACATGGTTGCCCCAAACTGGCGGCGGGTGAAAATCATATCCGTGGCACTCCCCAAAACTTCACTTTAAGGCCCATGCTATAGCGGCAGCAGATAATTGCAAAGTGCCTGTTTGGTATTGCAATATGACCGAAGTGGGAGACGGAAGGCTGCCGGAAAAAAATAAGCCCCGCCGGCTTGAGGAGCCAGACGGGGCGGTGGAACAACGGGTCGCAATTTTGTTCCGGGATCCTGTGTAGCGATTGATCCAGCCTCTGCATTGTACAAAATGGTCATCATGGCCTTTTTATGCTGTTTTCCCATCACTCCCTCGATACTGAAAGGCGATCCAGCCTTGCCGCTTCACCACGGAAAATCACCGATACCGGAGTGAAAGAGCCGTAAAAATACAGATCATTTAATCAGTTACACATTTACTTGAACTAGTTCTTGTATCTGGCATCGCTTGTTATAGAAATAGAGCAAACAGGGGCATTATATATCTTATGAAATTTTACTTGTTTGCACTCACGTGCGCCATGTATTTCGTTCTCGGTTCAGTTGCACAAGCGTCCGCTGATCCCAAATTTGCAAAGCCGGGCGAATGGATGGAGGTCGCGGACCTCGATCAAATCCTCGAAGATAACGCCGGAAGTGAAGCGGTGTTGGTCATATTGGACCAACAAAGGCAGCTAGAGGTCGGCAAAGTCTCATCCTATCGCGATGTCGCAATACGCATAGACTCTGCCAAGACCATGTCGCAAATGATGACGCTTTTTCGTCCCATATGGCATCCGGACAAGGGCGACCTGACGATACATCGTTACGAAATAATTCGCGGGAACGAGATTATTGACCTGACCAGCATTGATGGCATTTTCGACGTGATCCGCCGCGAGAAAGATCTCGAGCGTCAGCAGGTAAACGGCATGCTCACGGCCATTTCCCAGATTGAGGATTTGCAGCTCAACGACATCGTGCGGATGAGCTTTACAGTTACCAATCAAAACAAGGCGCTGGCGGGGCGAGTCCAGTCATCGGGCGGGTTTGTCACCTCTACGATCAAAATAGATTTCAGTCGTCAAGTGGTGCGCTGGCCCAGCAAGATGAAAGTCCAATGGCGAGGATCAAAAGACGAAATCGTTCCAGAGCAAAAGGATGATGGAACATGGACCAGCTTGAGCTTCGACCATCGCCCCAAGGAACTGGACTATAAAATTCCCAAAAATGCACCGCCGCGCTTTAAGCAGAAAAGCTATTTTGAGGTCGCCAGCTTCACATCATGGGAGGATGTCTCCCGCGTGAATGCGGCCCTTTATCCCCAAAATGACGGCATTGTAAAAAACGGCGATCTGAACCGTGAAATTCAGGCGATTGCCAAACGAACCCAAGACAAACAGGAACGCATGGCTCTGGCTCTTCAATTGGTGCAGGACAAGGTTCGCTATCTGTATAATGGCCTGGGGTTCGGCAATTATACGCCGCAAACGCCCGAAGAAACCTGGCGATTGCGCTATGGTGATTGCAAGGCCAAAACCTATTTGCTGCTGGCAGCGCTCAGGCGGCTTGGCATTAAAGCGGTGCCGATGCTCGTCAACTCTGGTGAAGGCGATAATGTAAAGGACCGGCTGCCGTCGTTTCAGGCGTTCAACCATATTATCGTGAAAGCTGAGCTGGACGGCAAAATCTATTGGCTCGACGGTACATATAGTGGCACCCGCCTGGCAGACCTGGGCGATTCACCGACACATAGATATGGCCTTCCAAGTCTGAAACGCGGCGCAAAGCTGGAAGCCATTCCCATTCGTCAGCCGGGCCGTCCTTATCAGATGGTGAAGGTCACATATGATCTGACGGCGGGAACCAAATTACCGGCTCCGTTCGAACTCCATGCGACGTTGCGGGACAGCGATGCGCGCAAACTCAAAGAAGCGATGGCCCAAAGGACAGCCGAAAAATCGAAAGAGATGCGCGAAAAACTGGCTCTGCAATATGTGCTTGATGGCTTGCTGACCGAAACACAATTTTCCTATGATGAAGATCTGGAAACAGGATATCTGACTGCCAAAGGCCTGTCCTATCTGGATTGGGAAACCAAGGCGGGCAAGCGGCGGCATGAGCTGTGGAGTATCGCCAGTGGTTTCAAAATACAAAAGAGCCGCGATCGCGAGGAGCTGCGCGAATTGCCGGTTGTGATCGGCTATCCCTATTTCTTCAGATATCATGTCACCTATAATTTGCCGGAACGCTACAATATGGCAAAAATGACGGGACAATCTGAATTTAGCGAGGAGCTTGGCGGCTATCAGTTTAATCGCTCCGTCCGTAAGGAAGGCAACCAAGTCATTTCCGAGGAGGAATATTTTACAAGCCGCTGGGAATTGCCGGCTGCTGAATTCGAACCGGAACGTCAGAAACTCGCGTTGTTGCGGCGGAAAAATGTAGAAATTGTTCTTCCTGAAAACACGCCGGAACCCTGGCAGGAACTGGAACATTACGTGTCATTGGAAGATATAGCAAAACTGCAACACGCATTTGACAAGCATGTTAGCCTGGCAAAGGATGATGATGACAGCGCTTTGGCCAATCGCGCCTATTTCTTCCAGTCCATCGGTAACTATGATCGCGCAATAGCTGATCTTCAGGCAGCTTTGGCGATAGAATCGGATCCCGAAAACTACAAATGGCTCGGTGATTTGCAGCTTGGCATTGATCCGGTGGCGGCAAAAGCAAGCTATCGTAAAGCTACAGAAATCAAGCCGGCTTATTTCGATGCGCTGCTCAATCTCATTCGGTTGCATTTGCGGCGCGAAAGATTTGAAGAGGCGAACCTGATTCTACAGAAAGCCAAGGATGATGGCCTGACAGATACCAGTGTCGATTCTCTGCAAATCGAAATCCTGCAAGCCGAGGGCAAGTTCAAAGAAGCGCTCCGGATTATGAATGATCTGGTCGAGGAAGAACCCGATGCTGCCGGTTATCTTGCGGATCGCTGCATGTTGCGGGCGATGGAAAAAGTGGACCTGGACGCCGCGCTCGAAGATTGCACAAATACAATCGAATTGGCAGAACGCAGTGCCTACTATCATTTCATACGCGGGCTAGTGCACTATCAACAAGGCAATTATCAGCAGACCGTCAAAGATCTTGATAAGGCGATTAAGGTCAATGACCATCTGGCATATCTCTATATTTTGCGCGCCGCTGCTCATGATAAATTGGGCAATACCGCAAAGTCAGAAGATGATAGCAGGGCGGCGGAATTTTTTTACAAACATGCCGGTTGGTATTGGGGACATTTCATTCAATAAAGGTGCGGTTCGCTCCTCATGCCGGATATAGCCGCAGCTGGCGTTAAATTCATGCCAATCTGAAAATGGTCGCTTGGCCATGGAAGCGGGCAGTGCAAGAATTTTTTCTGCAAAATGCGCAAAATATCACCTCCGTTTTGGCACAGTTCATCTTTACGGCGTCAAATATCGTCGCGCTAATCTGGAAGGATTTAAATGGCCTATATTATCAAGTTACTGACATTCAGCTTTGTTTTCTCGATCGGCCTTTTAGGATGGTCTCATCTCGCCCAGGCGCAGGATGAAGGGATGCGCGAGATTTTGGTGGACCAGAAGCGGGCCAGTTTCGGCAACGGGAATATCCGGGGGCCACAGCCAGAGGCCCTGCCCGCCATCGGTCATCTTATCACTGCCGATTTCGCTGTGCGCAGCGCGTCGATTGTCGGCGATACGCGCGACCGGCGGACGCGGCTCAAAGAAATTGACGATATGGTCGAAAATGCAATCAAACTGGCACCGAGCTACGGCATCCAGCTGTCCTTTGGAGACAAGGTGGTCGAAGATCTGAATCTCCGCAATTTCCGTGGCTACACCGCAGCCAATATGCTCGGCGCTGGCCGCGCTGATACATCGCAGATCAAATTTCTGATCAAGGTTCCGCTCGACGCGCAATCGGACATGAAAGAGATTGAGAAAAAGATGAATGACTTTGTCAAGAAAGTGAAGCCGGTGGGTCGCGCTGAATTTCTTGGCAAAGGTGATATCACCTTGTCCGTCGTGGCGCCCGACCAATATCGCGGGGACGTGATCGGCGCGATTGCCAAAGACGCATCCGAAGTCGCATCCAGAATAGGCGCGGACTATGCGGTACAGCTGGATGGCATGCAGGAACGCGTCGAATGGATCCGCTGGGGAGGAAAGCAGGTGATGCTCTACATCCCCTATAAAATGCGCGTGCTACCAAAAGGATAGCCTGCGCAGGAAGCGGAGACTAAGCGTTGTATGCCGCTCTCGTAAATCCAAAAAAAGGCGACCCGCAGGCCGCCTTTTCGCAAATTCGATAATCGCAAAACCTTAGCGTTTCGAGAACTGGAAGCTCTTACGCGCTTTCGCCTTACCATATTTCTTACGCTCAACCTTACGGCTGTCGCGGGTCAGGAAGCCTGCTGCTTTAACCGTGGAACGCAGCGCCGGCTCATATTTGGTCAGGGCCTGTGAAATACCATGTTTCACAGCACCAGCCTGACCGGACAGGCCGCCGCCTTTAACCGTCACGTCCACATCATATTGACCTTCACGCTCGGTAATCGCGAACACCTGGTTGAGAACCAGACGCAGGGTTGGGCGTGCGAAATAGGTTTCCTGATCGCGGCCGTTGACCGTGATCTTGCCTTTGCCGGGCTTCAACCAAACGCGGGCCACTGCGTCTTTCCGGCGACCGGTTGCATAAGCGCGGCCATATTGGTCCAGCTCCTGCTCACGCAATGGCATGGTGGATACGGGTGGCTCAGCGGTATCGGCCGCGCCGCCTTCAGCAGCAGGCGCATCGGTTACGGCATCGCCGGCAATTTCTTTAAGATCAGCGAGATCGGTTTTTACATCAGACATTATGCGCTCACCTTGTTCTTGCGGTTCATGGAAGCCACGTCGAGCGGCTGTGGGTCTTGGCCAGCATAAGGATGCTCGGTGCCATTGAAGAGGTGCAGGTTACGCATCTGCGCAAAGCCAAGCGGACCTTTTGGAATCATGCGCTCAACCGCTTTTTCCAAAACACGCTCTGGGAATTGACCTTCGAGGACTTTTTCCGCTGTGCGCTCTTTCAAGCCGCCGGGATAGCCGGTGTGCTTGTAATAGACCTTCTTCTTGGTCTTGTTGCCGGTGAACTTCACTTTGCCAGCATTGATCACGATGACGTGATCGCCGCAATCCACATGCGGGGTGTAGCTTGGCTTGTGCTTGCCGCGCAGGATGTTGGCGATGATCGTGGCGACACGGCCGACGACCAGATTTTCGGCATCGATAATATGCCATTTCTTTTCGACGTCTGCGGGTTTGACCGCCTGCGTCTGTTTGCTGATACCCTTCATGGGATTTACTCCTTTGGAGCCCTCCTTTCAGGAGAGCGACGAATCAAAATGATAAAAGCCGAGCGCAATGCCCGGCCAAGTGGGGCGCTAATGACGGTGTTTGGGCTTCAAGTCAAGCAAAACTGCGGCTTTGCTGACGGGTATAATAATACCCTATTGAAAATGAACTAACCCATTCCAGTCCGTTTTAAGGATCTGGCGATATTTAGGGTTCACTAGTCCTAGTTCTTCGATCGTCCATGCCATTCGCCCAAAATTACAAGGAGCGCATGTCGTGATGATATTGGCTAGTTCGTTTCCACCGCCACGACTATGGGGCAGTAGATGATCAAACTGGAGCCACATCGCTTGTAACGCAAAATTTTGATCCCTGTTTTTTTTGCCCCATTTCACTGCGTTAGGATATTCTCTAACCATAGCAGATCTAACTTCTTTCGGCACAAGTGGGATACTGCAGAATCTGCAAATATATCCGTCACGCGCTAATATTTCCGAGCGTTCGGCTCGATTTGGCATTCTGACTTTAACTCTCTCACCTTTCGGCAAAAGCGGCGGGGCTCCAGCATAACTCTCAACCTTATGAATTATGGGATCATGTTTACCCCAAATTTTGTTAGTCCAATCCCCGATTTTTTCTATATCACTCAATCCAAATAAATTTGCAGCGTCCTCTCTACATCCTGCAAGATGTGCTTCAACAGCGCGCCTCAGCAAATCAGCGGCCTCGTATATTTCCGGAATTGGATCAAGAAGGCATTCTCTGTAAGGTCTTGGAATTTCCATAACTCCCCCCTTTTTCAAATTTCCAACTCAAACAGGCTTTAGCCGCTCGACCATCCATTGTGCATAGGCGGGATCGCAATCATCCGCCGTCCAGCACAGGATGGCCGGTATATCGTAACTATGCAATGTTTTGAGCCGCGCCATCGCCGCTTTGGCCTGTGATCCAACGGTTTTGAGCAGCACCGGATATTCCGGCTCCTCACAAAATTCGCCGTCCCAGACATATTGCGACACTGCCGGGGCCATATGATTGGCGCAGGCGACGAGCTTTTCTTCGATCAATGTGCGAGCCGTTTTTTTCGCCTCGGCAGCGGAGCCGAACAGCGTGTAGATCAGCACCGGCTGGTCGGTCATGTTTTTGAAAGGGCGGGATTTTCACGGCCCAACACATGGATACCCCATGCGGTTGCCGCGACCACCAGTGCGCCGACCGCCTGATGCAGCACCGCCAGCGTGATATCCATATTGGTCATCACTGTCGCTATGCCGAGCAATATCTGGATGCCGAATGCGCTGTGGATCGCAACAGAGGCCATGCGTGATTCGCCGCGAACCTTGCGCGCCAGCACGATCAGGAAAGCGACGGCGACCCACGCCCACCAGCGGTGAATGAAATGGGTGAGATAGGGATCATTGTTGATCGCCGCCCATGCGCCGAAGGTAAAATCAATGCCTTCCGGTACGAAATGGTCATTCATGAGTGGCCATGTGTTGGACACATAGCCTGCGTTGAGCCCCGCCACATAGGCCCCGAAGAGCAATTGAACGAACAGGACCAGCGCAACAATAAGGCCAAAGCCAGTCATTCGCGCAGGTCTTGCATTGCCGCCAGCCAGACGTTGCAGATCCAGTGCCGTCCAGATCAGGCAAGCCAGGATGAACAAGGCCATCAATAAATGTGTCGCGAGCCGGAAATGGCTGACATCAGTCAGTTCGGACAGTCCGGAACTGACCATCCACCAGCCGATAAAGCCTTGCAATCCACCGAGAAACAGCAGGGCGGTCAGGCGCCAGCCATAGCCCTCGGGAATGGCACGTTTCACAGCGAAATAGAGGAACGGCAAGGCAAAGGCCAAGCCAATGACCCGGCCCAAAAGCCGGTGTACCCATTCCCAGAAATAGATGAATTTGAAATCCGCCAGGGTCATGCCCGCAGGACCTGTAATCTCGATATATTCCGGGATCTGTTTGTATTTTTCAAACTCCGACAGCCAGTCCGCCTCATTAAGCGGCGGGATCGCACCCATGATCGGTTTCCACTCGGTGATCGAAAGCCCCGATTCGGTCAGCCGCGTAATGCCGCCGACAATCACCATGATGAAGACAAGAAAAGCGACCGATAGCAGCCAGTTGGCAATGGCCACTGGACGGCTGCGCGATGCCTCGTTCAGAGGCGCATAAGGCTGGGTAGCACTGTTCATGAGCCGCTATGTGATACCAAAGCCGACGGCTGGCAAGTATGGCACACCAAAAACTCGCATATATAGTTGAATGATATGTTGTATCTTAACACTTAGCGGCCTATATCTGCACAAATAAATAACGTAATGGATAGCTGAGTCGTGTTTACGACGTCGAACCTTTGGAACAAAGACGGCCTTTTGGGCAAGGATGGATTGTGGGACCGTATCGCGGTGCTCGTCTCTGGCCTGTGCCTGGTCCATTGCATTTCAACGATGGTATTTGTCGCGTTGCTGTCATCGGCGGCTGGTGCGCTGCTTGATCCGATTGTCCATGAAATCGGCATTGGCGTAGCTATTGCTCTTGGCCTGTTCACACTGGGCCGCGGTGTGATGGATCATGGCTATATTATGCCCGCTGCGATTGGCGGTCTTGGCCTCGGTATCATGGCAGGCGCCATTACGATCGGCCATCAGGGCGATCACGGCAGTGGTGAAATCCTGTTCACCATGGTCGGCGTCGGGATTTTGGCGCTAGGCCACGACCTGAACTACCGCGCCACGCATTAGTTTTTATTCCCTCAGGCGCCGGGCGCGGGCATCCGCCCGCTTGGCTATCCTCGCATAAGCTCGGGCGCGCGGTCGCGCTTGCCTCGCTGCGCTCGGAGAAAAGCTCTGCAACTGGCACCGGACCGACGCGAAGCGGAGGCAAGGCCGACCGGCCGCCGCGCCTTATTGGCGCGTAGCCAAGGCGACGGATGTCGCCGCCCGGCGCTTGAGGTTCAATAAAGACTCCTCCCCGCCCGGCGCCTGAGGTTCAAAACACTCTTCCCCTCTTAAACACCACTGCGCTCATGCTGAGCCTGTCGAAGCATCTGGCTTGGCGGAAATAACCCTTCGACAAGCTCAGGGTGAGCGCAACCGGAATCGCTATCCCACAGCTCCCCTTGCCCCCGCGCGCAAAAATCCCTAAATCACAGCCATGGGAAAACATGATCATCATGAGCATCACGGCGAGTCTCTCGCCGATGCCGCGCGCCATAATCTGGAAGCTGCCGGCGAAAAATGGACCGATACACGGGCCGCGATTTTCGAAGCGCTCGCTGGTTTTTCGCGACCGGCCTCCGCTTATGACATAGCCGAACTGGTATCGGCAGCTCGCGGAAAACGTGTTGCACCCAATAGTGTCTACCGGATTCTCGATCTTTTCGTCGCCAAAAACCTCGCCATGCGGGTGGAAAGCGCCAATGCCTATATCGCCAACAGCCATCCCGGCTGTGAGCATGACTGCATCTTTCTCGTGTGCGACACTTGCGAAGAGGCTACGCATATTGATGATGATGCTCTCGCCTCCCAGGTGCGCGGCGTGGCACAGGAACGGGGGTTCAGCTCGATCCGCCCCGTAATCGAAGTCCGGGGAATTTGCCAAAAGTGCAGCTGAGGCCGCGTCAGAGCCTAGTAAATTACATCATCAGTCAAACATATCGTCAGCAAATATTCAGGGGCCATCTGCTGAATATTCGACATTAGCGGCCAACGGCGCTAATAGTGGGGCGAAACAGGGAGTACACATGCCAGGTCCAAATACACCGCTTCTGGATAAAATATCAGTTCCAGCGGATCTGCGAAAATTAAAGCCGGAACAATTGCGGCAATTTGCTGATGAATTGCGCGCCGAAGTCATTGATACCGTTTCCGTTACCGGCGGCCATTTGGGCGCGGGACTGGGCGTGGTCGAGCTGACTGCCGCTATCCATTATGTTTTCAACACGCCTGAAGATCGCCTGATCTGGGACGTGGGCCATCAATGCTATCCGCACAAGATCATCACCGGTCGCCGCGACCGAATTCGTACGTTGCGTCAAGGCGGCGGGCTTTCCGGTTTCACGAAACGCAGCGAAAGCGAATATGATCCGTTTGGTGCAGCGCATAGCTCGACTTCGATCAGTGCCGCATTAGGCTTTGCGGTTGCCAATAAGCTGGCAGACAAACCGGGACGCGGCATCGCGGTTATCGGCGACGGCGCGATGAGCGCAGGCATGGCCTATGAGGCGATGAACAATGCGCAGGCAGCCGGCAACCGGTTGGTCGTCATTCTGAACGATAATGACATGTCGATTGCGCCGCCGGTCGGAGGCCTGTCCGGCTATCTGGCCCGGCTGGTCTCTTCCAGCGAATATCTCGGCATCCGCAAATTTGCGAGCAAGCTTACCGCGAAACTGTCTCGCCGCCTTCACGGTGCGACAGAAAAAGCCGAAGAATATGCGCGCGGTATGGCCATGGGCGGTACGTTATTTGAAGAACTCGGTTTCTATTATGTCGGCCCGATTGATGGTCATGACATGGACCAGCTGATCCCCGTTCTTGAAAATGTCCGCGACAATGCCGAAGGACCGGTACTGATCCATTGCGTTACGCAAAAGGGCAAAGGCTATGGCCCTGCGGAAGCGGCAGCAGACAAATATCATGGCGTCGCCAAATTTGATGTGGTGTCCGGTAAACAGGACAAGGGCCCTGGCGGCGGACCGCCAGCCTACCAGAATGTCTTTGGGGAAACCTTGGCCAAGCTGGCGGATAACGATCCGCGTATTTGCGCGATTACCGCAGCCATGCCGTCCGGCACCGGTGTCGACAAATTTGCACAGGCCCATCCCGACCGCGCCTTCGATGTCGGTATTGCCGAACAACATGGCGTGACCTTCGCCGCCGGTTTGGCAGCACAAGGGATGCGACCTTTTGCAGCAATCTATTCAACCTTCCTGCAGCGCGCCTATGATCAGGTTGTGCATGATGTCGCGATCCAGAATCTGCCCGTGCGCTTTGCAATTGACCGCGCTGGCCTCGTCGGTGCGGATGGCAGCACCCATGCTGGCAGCTTTGACATTACCTATCTGGCCACCCTGCCAAACATGGTCGTGATGGCGGCATCGGATGAAGCCGAGCTCGCGCACATGACCTATACGGCGGTGGAATATGATGAGGGCCCGATTGCATTCCGCTATCCGCGCGGCACGGGCACCGGCGTCGAGATTCCGGAAAAGCTGGAAAAACTCGAAATCGGCAAGGGCCGTATCGTGCGCGAAGGTAGCAAGGTTGCGATCCTCTCTCTCGGCGCACGTCTGGGCGAGGCACGCAAGGCCGCGGACCGTCTCGATGCCAAGGGGCTGAGCACCACGGTCGCCGATCTGCGCTTTGCCAAGCCGCTGGATGAGGATCTGATTCGCAAATTGCTGACCACGCACGAAGTGGCAGTAACCGTCGAAGAAGCGGCTGTTGGAGGGCTCGGCGCGCATGTCCTGACGCTGGCATCCGACACCGGCCTCACCGATGCGGGCCTGAAAATCCGCACTATGCGCCTGCCCGATGTGTTTCAGGATCAGGATAAGCCAGATCTGCAATATGCCGAAGCCGGTCTTGATGCCGATGGTATCGTTGACACGGTGCTCAAGGCGCTGCGACACAATAGTGCCAGCATCGAAGAGGAAACAGGGGCGCGGGCGTAGTTTATTAAACCTCAAGCGCCGGGCGCGGGCATCCGCCCGCTTGGCTTTCCTCGCATAAGCGAGCCTATATTATTTGGCGCGCAGTCGCGCTTGCCTCCGCTTCGCGTCGGATCAGCGCGACCTTCTACGCGGCGTTCAAGAGCATGGTCCGAGCGCAGCGAGGCAAGGCCGACCGGCCGCCGCGCCTTATTGGCGCGTAGCCAAGGGTACGGATGTGCCCGCCCGGCGCTTGAGGTCCAAAAAAAACTCCCCTCAAAACTTCAGCTGAAATCTCACCGCCGCGCCAAAATCATCGTTCAGCGTTTCAAAATGCCCGGGCTCCTGCCGCCAGAACAGGTTGGTGTTTAAGTACCCGCCCCAAAGCGGTGTTGCATAGGCCAGTTCACTGACCAGTTCGCGGCCTTCCGGGGCGAGGTTCAGCATCCGCTGGCCAAACTCGGTTTGCAGCGTTTCATAGCTATACCCCACCGGAAGATTGAGGTTCAATCCGCCCGATGACACACGCAGTGGCTGGGCAAAACGAAAGGCGATCTGATCGGAAGCTCCAAATAATCCGGCCTTACTGATATCTATCGAGAAGCTCGAGGTCTGCAATGTGCCGCCGGTGACCAAGCTGGCGCTGTCAATTTGTGTCCAGCCCTGCCGCCAGCTTGCGCCGGCGCGCCAACCCTTGCCGATATCATAGGCAGCACGGCCATCGACAAACCAGCTTTGCGCACCGCGCGCACCGATCGTATCGGCAAAGCGCGCACCCAAAATTGTGTCGCCTTCGTTCAGCCAATTGGCTGCAAGGCTCAGCGATGCCGGACCAATCTTGCGATCAATCGCTAGACCAAGGCCGCTAAACCGATAGCGTTCACGGTCCAATCCCCTGAGGTCATCCAGCCGGTCATCATCCGAGTCCAGCCGAGCGGTTCCGCTTTCCGCGCTCGCGGTCAATCCGAAACCGGCTATCTCCCGGCGGAGGGCGAGGGCGCTTTTCGCCTGCCCGGTAAAGCCGCGCTCACTGGTCGGTGTCGGCGCGACGAGAAAGGCCGGTGAACGGGCGCCCTGCATCTGTGCGACCAATCCGCTGGAGCTCTGGCGAAAGCCAAAGGCTATTTTCATGTCCGGTGACACTTGCGTCATGACAGACGCCGCCAGCATCCGCGCCTTGCGTGCATTGCTGTCTGACAGGGTAAGATTATCGCGATCTATTAGCCCGGCAGATGTCCGCCCGATATTGACTGCGATCTGCACGCCAGCGTTGGATGCTGTCATGTTACGGCGATCGCCGCTCAATGCGCCCGTCAGCTTATATTCCGGTATTGCGACCGTTAGATCATGCGCCAGGTTCAACGCAAAGGCCCGGTCAAAACCATCCAATATGACCGCACCGACATTCTGCCCCTGCAGCGCCGCATCGCCCATGGCCGCCGAGGTTTGACCGGCAGGAGCTGTCAGATCGACCGCCACCTTGCTGCCAGCAAGAGAGGATTGCCCCTGCGGCTGGAAGGCGGCGGCAATATCGAGCACGCCGCGGCCATATATAGCATCCGTCCCGGCATCGCCCGCATCGCGCGCGCTGGTGAGGAGCAGGTCGACAATCTGCGCGCCGGTCAAATTCGGAAACGCCTGTGCCAATAATGCGACAGCTCCGGAAACCTGAGGCGCCGAGAATGACGTACCGCTCCACAAGAAAGCCGTTCCTTCATTATCGTCTGCCTGCACCCGCTCGCCCAAAGCAGCCAGGAAATTGGCCGACTGCGCACCGGCTCGGTTGCTGAAGGAAGAGATATTCTCGCTCGCACCAACCGATCCGGCGATGATAACATGGCCATTGCCGCTGTCCGCTATGCCCGCGGCGAAACCATCCGGTGTCGCCGCGCCGTCATTGCCGGCTGAAACAACGACCACCACACCGGCTGCTGCCGCAACGGCAACCGCATTGCGAACGGAATTGGAAATGTCCGGCCCGCCCAGGGAAATATTGACCACACGCGCGCCGCTGACCCGTGCCTGATTGATGGCCGACGAAATCGCACCGCTATTGTGGCTGCAGCCATCATCGTCCGGGTCATCAGGGTCGTCCATTGCGCAACTGCCTGGCGTGTCGGTGCGCAGAACCAATATATCGCTGTCAAAGGCGATACCGTGAATATCAATGTCATTTTTGCCAGCCGCGGCAACGGATGTCACAGCCGAGCCATGGCCGCCTTCATCACCGACACCGCGATTGCCAGCGAAATCGGCGCTGTCGGGGTGGATTCGGCCAGAAAACTCGGCGCTATTGGGGTTAATTCCGCTATCGATCACCCCCAATATGATCCCGTCGCCGGTTGCCCCTGCATTATAGGCGGTGATAGCGCCATGCTGGCTGGGACCATCCGAGCGCCGGAATTCCGCCGTATCAAAGGATACTGGAGGAGGAGGCGTTGGTGTTGGCGTGGGAGTTGGGGTGGGCGTTGGCGTCGGAGTCGGCGCCGTTGGCGGTGCCGGTGCTGGAGCGGGGCGCGAACCACCGCCACCACCACAAGCTGAAAGCAGGACCAGCGGTACCAAAGCTGTTCCCAAAAAATAGCCGCGACCCAAGTTTTTTTTTCGCATCTTCACGCATGTCCCCGATTACACGTCATTGTATAAGCACCTGCTCTTACCGACAGCTTAACATCGATCAATGCTTGCGGACACGCGGCGGAGTGATTAGGCGCTTTGCCCATGCCACCGGAATTTTCCCATGTCGATCACTGGATATTTGATCTGGATAACGTGCTTTATCCATCGGAATGTGACCTGTTTTCTTTGATCGACATAAAAATGGGCGAATATATTCAGCGCGCTTTGGACATTGATCCCGTCGAAGCCCGCAAGGTTCAGAAAAGCTATTTTCATGACCATGGCACGACGCTGGCCGGGCTGATGCATCATCATGGTACCGATCCACAGGATTTTCTGGACTATGTCCATGATATCGACATGAGCCGCCTGTCCCATGCGCCGGAGCTGCACAGCGCAATTGCTGCGCTACCGGGCGAAAAGCTCGTCTTTACCAATGGTGACCGGCCCTATGCCGAACGGGTGCTCGAAAATCGAGGGCTGGGCGGCCTGTTTGACCAGATTCACGATGTCATCGCCACCGATCTGATCCCGAAGCCGGAAAAAGCCGCTTATCACAGCCTCGTCAACACGACCGGCATTGATCCGAACCGGTCTTTATTTGTCGAAGACATGGCGCGCAATTTGCGTCCGGCGAAAGATTTGGGCATGACCACCATCTGGGTCAATACCGGTTCGGAATGGGGTGCGCGTGACCATGCTCCGGACTATATCGACCATGAAATTACCGACTTGGAAAGCTGGGTCACCAACTTATAACCGGGCGGGCCTCTCATCGAACAGGGAAGAAACATCACCATGACCACTGAATTGCAGACCGCCATTGAAAACGCCTGGGAAAAGCGCGAATCGCTGAGCATCGCCAGCCAGGGGCCTGAGCGTGAGGCCGTCAATGCTGCGCTCGCTAGCCTTGACGATGGCAGTGCCCGCGTCGCCGAAAAACAGGGGGACCAATGGGTCGTCAACCAATGGCTGAAAAAAGCGGTGCTGCTATCTTTCCGGCTGAACGACAATCAGATCATTGAAGGCCCGGGCGGCGCCAACCATTGGGACAAGGTGCCAAGCAAATTTGCCGACTGGGGCGAAAACCGCTTTCGCGAAGCTGGTTTCCGTGCCGTGCCGGGCGCGGTTGTTCGCCATGGTTCGCATATCGGCCGCAACACCGTGTTGATGCCGAGTTTCGTCAATATCGGTGCCTTTGTTGATGAAGGTACCATGATCGACACCTGGGCCACCGTCGGCAGCTGTGCTCAGATCGGCAAGAATGTCCATATTTCCGGCGGCGCTGGTATTGGCGGCGTACTCGAACCCCTGCAGGCTGGCCCAGTTATCATCGAGGACGGCGCGTTTATCGGGGCGCGCAGCGAAGTGGCAGAAGGCGTGCGCGTCGGTGAAGGCGCGGTGCTCTCCATGGGTGTTTATCTGGGTGCATCTACCAAGATAATCGACCGAGTAACTGGCAAGGTTCACATCGGTGAAGTCCCGCCTTATGCTGTGGTTGTGCCTGGCGCGACCCCGCCCAAGGCCAATATTGATGGCGTACCCGGCCCATCGCTTTATTGCGCGGTGATCGTCAAAACTGTCGACGCGCAGACGCGCTCAAAGACGGGGATTAACGAACTGCTGAGGGACTGATGAACATACCGGTGAACCAGATCAAGACTACGCTGGAGGCGAATGACCATCCCTATCGCAACGGCGCCTGGACACCGGTATTTGAAGAAATTGATACGGATGATCTTGAGGTCATCGGGACGATACCGGCGGATATAGACGGCGTTTATATTAGAAACACCGAAAATCCCGTGCACGACAGCATCGGGCGCTATCATCCCTTCGATGGCGACGGGATGATTCATGCCCTTCGCATCAAGGACGGCAAGGCCAGCTATCGCAACCGCTTTGTCCGCACCGAGGGTTTTGAGGCCGAGCAGGAGGCCGGTGAACCTCTATGGGTCGGGATCATGGGCAGACCATCGGATTCCAAACGGCCCGGCTGGGGCGCGCATGGCAGCGTCAAGGATAGCAGCTCAACCGATGTTGTCGTCCATGCCGGGAAAATCCTCTCGACCTTTTACCAATGCGGAGATGGCTATCAGCTCGACCCGGAAACACTGGAAACGCTGGGCACAGCAGACTGGGTGCCCGAAGATGGCATTTCCGCCCACCCCAAAGTGGATGAGAAAACCGGCGAGTTGCTATTCTTCAACTACAGCACCAAAGCGCCCTTTCTGCACTATGGCGTGGTCGGTCCGGATGATGAGCTGAAGCATTTCATTCCCATCGAGCTGCCCGGCGCGCGCCTGCCGCATGATATGGCATTTTCCGAGAATTACGCGATCTTCAACGACTGCCCCCTCTATTGGAAGCCGGAGCTGATTGAACAGAATCTCTATGTCCCCTCCTACCATCCCGATGAGCCGACACGGTTCGGGGTGATCCCGCGTATGGGACAGCCGGAAGACATCATGTGGTTTGATGCCAAGCCAACCTATGTATTGCACTGGGCCAATGCCTTTGAAGAGGGCGATGAACTGGTGCTCGACGGCTATTTCCAGAATCAACCCGTACCCAAGCCGCTAATCGATTTCCCGGCGGGCTATGAGAGCATGGGCGCGAGTATTGATCTGCACAGTTTTCAGCCCGAATTGCACCGCTGGCGATTCAATTTGAAAACCGGAGAGACGCGCGAAGAAACGCTGTTTGATGACTATCCGGTCGAGTTTGGCATGTTCAACCAGCAAGTGGCAGGCGGCCCCTATCGCTATGTCTATAGCGTCACCGGTCATCCCGGCTGGTTCCTGTTCAACGGTGTGGTCAAACATGATCTGGAAACCGGCACGGCGGAGCGCTACTATTTTGGCGATGAGCGTTTCGGATCGGAAGCCCCGTTCATCCCGTGCAAAAATGCAAATTCAGAGGACGACGGCTATCTCATCAGCTTCATCACCGACATGGCGCAGGATCGCAGCGAGTGCATCATCGTCGATGCCAAGGATATCACCGCCGGCCCGGTCTGCACGATCATCCTGCCCCACCGGATCAGCAGCGGTACGCATGCGACCTGGGCAAGTGCGGAGCAGATTGGGGCGATCTAACTCCTCTCCCCTTGAGGGAGAGGACAGATTTACTTGCAAACTTGTTTGCTAGAAAATCTTGGTGAGGGGTGGAGCGGTTGCGTCAAGCCAGTCCCCCTCTCCAACTCGGCTAGGCAGGCAAGCTGCCAAGTCTCCGTTTCCTCTCCCTCAAGGGGAGAGGAGTGGTTTAGTCAAACAGCTGCCCGTCCACTTCCTTACCCGCCGGCGGCTTCAACCCAAGATGTTGCCACCCCCGATCATTGAGCGCGCGGCCTCTTGCGGTACGCGCCACTAGACCAAGTTGGATGAGATATGGCTCGATCACTTCCTCAATGGTATCGCGCGGTTCGCTGAGGCCAGCCGCGAGCGTTTCCACACCCACCGGCCCGCCCTTATAGATATCCGCGATCATATGGAGATAGCGGCGATCCATCGCGTCGAGGCCGATACTGTCGACCTCCAGCCGGGTGAGCGAGGCGTCGGCGGTTTTCTGGTCCACCGTCGCAGCCCCCGCCACATTCGCGAAATCCCGCACGCGGCGGAGCAGGCGACCGGCGATACGCGGGGTTCCGCGCGCGCGGCGGGCAACCTCGGTGGCACCATCGGGCGCGATATCGAGACCGAGCAACTTCGCCGCGCGGTGGACGACCTTTTCCAGTTCCTCGACGCTGTAGAAATTGAGTCGCACCGGAATACCGAACCGATCGCGCAGCGGCGTGGTCAAAAGCCCCTGCCGCGTGGTCGCGCCGATCAGGGTGAATTGAGGCAAGTCAATCCGCACACTGCGCGCCGATGGCCCTTCGCCGATAATCAGGTCGAGCGCGCGGTCCTCCATCGCCGGATAGAGCACTTCCTCGACCACCGGATTGAGCCGGTGAATTTCGTCGATGAAAAGCACATCGCCTTCCTCAAGATTGGTCAGAAGCGCTGCGAGATCACCCGATTTGGCAATGACCGGTCCAGATGTCGCGCGAAAACCCACGCCCAGTTCGCGGGCAATAATCTGTGCCAATGTCGTCTTGCCAAGCCCTGGCGGGCCAAAGAACAGGGTATGGTCCAGCGCCTCACTGCGGCTTTTCGCGGCCTCGATAAACACGCGCAAATTGGCACGCGCCGCTTCCTGTCCAATAAATTCGTCAAGCGATTTCGGGCGCAGTGCCGCGTCGATATCTTCGATTTTTCGCTCGGGCGAGGATAGGCGATCTTCAGTCACTCTTTTGGCTCCAGGCTCACTATCCATTGCCAGAAAGGGTCATCAGATCTGTCATCATGCATGTCTGGAACATCAGACACTATTTCTGAAGCGGTCTTCGGAATATTCACATCAAATGTTTGGCTCACCCATTTTTGTAGCAAAACAGATGGTTTTGGAGCGGGTTCGAACTCTTCGTCTTCATTGTCTTCCGCCCAGATTTCTTTTGGTGTTTTTCGATGATTTTCTGGCCAACAAAGCTCGTCATATCCAATCGCGAGCAAGCGCAAGAGGTCGACAGGATCATTGACCAGAACACCCAACATGGTCGAGCCAGAACCCGATCCTAAATGGACGACTCGGGTTCCACCGTCATTATCAAGCCATAGCGCAGCATAAGAGCCATCGCCGCCAGTTTGACAAAATGCCGCAAGCCGATCGTAAACGGATGCATCATCGCTATGCGTCCATGCCCTCGCATAATCAGGATCTACTGGCCTCAACGCTAGACAGCCATTCTCCTGATCTGGCCCAATATCGGCGTAGGCATATCCATCTCCACCAAAATTATGATCCAAGCCCTGCTCACCAATCCATCGAAAATAGGTGATAAGTGGATCAGGCACAGAGATCGCTTCAGGAAAAGACCTCATCATCGTTTCAAAGAACTGACTCACTTCGCCGCCTTCTTCAACGCCAGTTTCGGCCCAACGCCATTGGCCCGCGCCGCTTCCTGCCCGATAAATTCGTCCAGCGATTTTGGGCGCAATGCAGCGTCGATATCTTCAACCTTGCGTTTCGCCGACATCATCCGGTCGCTTTCCACTTCACTCGTCATGCTGAACTCGTTTCAGCATCTCGGGAGAAATGGCAAGGGGTTTGGATGCGTACGAGGGATCCTGAAACAAGTTCAGGATGACGATGGTGGGTAGGAAGCTGAGGTGACTACTAACCATCAACCGCTTTCGATACTGTCAAATCGGCCCCACATTTGGAACATGTTGTTTCCGACCAGGGTGCCACATAGTCGACACCCAGAAACCCGCCCGATACCCTGCGATAGACGTTTTTTTTGCACTGGTAGCATCTGAAGAAGAACTGCCCGACTATAAAAAATGCAACGAACCCGAAAAGCAGTATCTCAAGGGACTTCTTGGATAATTCTGCAACGACAATCACGAAAAATACTGTGAACAAGGCCGGAAAAAAGGAAGCGATGAAAACATTCGCCTTTGCAGCTACTGACCATGACCGCGGATCAATACTCACCGCGCCGCCTTCTTCAGCGCCAGCCGTACCAGCGCGTCCAGTGTCACCCCATCACCCGCCTCGGCATCGGCCGCCGCCACTGCTGCACTCGCTTCTGCCGGTTTAAAGCCCAGATTTTGTAACGCGCTCACCGCGTCGGCGCTGTTATTTGACGACGCGTGGATCGCGCCGCCGCTGCCCGCAACCGGGTCAGTCGCGATGGCGCCGACTTTGTCTTTCAGCTCGTTGACAATGCGCAGCGCCAGTTTGGGCCCCACGCCATTGGCCCGTGCGACCATCGCCTTGTCGCCGGTCGCCACGGCGCGGCTGATCTCGCTGGGTTCGAGCGCAGAGAGGATCGCCAACGCCACCTTGCCGCCGACGCCCTGTACGGAGATCAGCAAGCGGAACCAGTCACGCTCCGACCCGCTGGCAAAACCCATCAGGCGCATGTCGGTCTCGCTGACCTGCATTTCGGTATAGATGGTCGCGCCATCACCAACGCCGCCGATGGCGGTAATGGTGCGCGACGAGGCAAAGACCAGATAGCCGACGCCATTAACATCCAGCACGATATTGTCCGTGCCGATTTCGTCGATAGTGCCGGTGAGTTTCGCAATCATGATAGTGTTTTAGCGCGACTGGCGAATCTGTCGAGTTTTTGTTTTGTTCTTTTTGCTCTCAATGCTTTCGATGATGCGCATGGGTAATCGCCACCGCCAAGGCATCGGCGGCATCCGCTCCGGCCAGTTTCACGCCGGGCAGCAAAATCTTGATCATCGCCTGCACCTGATCCTTGTCCGCCTTACCCACGCCGACGACGGATTTCTTGACTGCTCGCGCGGCATATTCGCCAACCTCAAGCCCCGAACGCGACGCGCCGAGCAGTACAACACCGCGCGCCTGTCCGAGCTTTAACGTGCTTTGCGGGTTGCTGTTGACGAACACTTCCTCAACCGCCGCCGCGTCCGGTTTATATTCCAGCAACAGGTCGGTCAGTTCCAGATCGAGCTTCAGCAACCGGCTCGCCAGTTGCATTTTCGGATCAGTCTTTATCTGGCCATTGGCAATATGAGACAGCCGATTGCCTTCGGCGCTAATTACGCCCCAGCCGGTTGTGCCAAGGCCGGGATCGAGGCCAAGAATGATCAAATCCCCCCTCCCGCTTGCGGGAGGGGAAGGGGGTGGGAATTAAGGGTGCGCTGAGACTGGCCCACCCCTAACCCCTCCCGCAAGCGGGAGGGGAATATCGTCACCCCAATTGCTCCATGATTTCGTCGGAAACACTGTAGTTGCCGTGCACGGCCTGGACGTCATCGTCATCTTCCAGCGCATCAATCAGGCCGAGCAACGTTTCCGCCTGCGCCGCATCCACCTCGACCTCAACTGACGGCTTCCACGCCAGCTTCACGCTTTCCGCTTCGCCGAGTGATTTTTCGAGCGCGCCAGCAACCTCGTGCAAATCTTCCATCGCGGTCCAGATTTCATGGCCGTCTTCGGAGGATTGAATGTCATCGCCGCCGGCTTCCATAACCGCTTCCATAACCGTGTCTTCATCACCGGCACTTGCGGGATAGGCGATATAGCCAACCCGTTCAAAGCCGTGGGAGACCGAACCGCTCTCACCCATATTGCCGCCATTGCGCGAGAATATGGTACGGACATTGGTCACCGTGCGGTTGGTATTGTCAGTAAGCGCTTCGACGATCAGCGAAACGCCGCCCGGGCCAAAGCCTTCATAGCGGACTTCTTTATAGTCATCGCCTTCACTGGCCGAGGCCTTGTCGATCGCGCGCTGGATATTGTCCTTGGGCATGGACTGGCCCTTGGCGTTGTTCACGGCTAGGCGCAGGCGCGGGTTCATGTCGGGATCCGGCATGCCCGATTTCGCCGCCACGGTAATCTCGCGGCTGAGTTTCGAGAACATCGCTGAGCGCTTCTTGTCCTGCGCACCCTTGCGATGCTTGATATTTGCAAATTTACTATGGCCTGCCATATGATTCGTCCGTACCTGAATTATTGTTATTGAGGCTCTTTGCCGCATGTTCGAACCCAACTCAACCATTGGATGGGCCACCGACCGTCTAACGGCGACCACACGCGATCTGCTAACCTTTCTGCGCGCACCGAAACTGGCGGATACAGAATTGCAAAGGACCGGAAAACCGGCTGATCTCATCTGGCTCTTCGCGGTCAACTGCATGATCGTGGCGGCGATCGCGATCGTGCTTTTCCCGATGATGCTGGCGTTCGATATCTCGATGTCAAACAGCATGGCGGGACTGTTCCAGCGCCCGATCTGGCAGCTTTTACTGATCGTCGTGATCGTCGGACCAATTGTCGAAGAGCTTATGTTCCGCTCTTGGCTCAACGGGTCTCCACGGCTGCTGATCCCCGTTTTCGGGCTGCTTGTGTGGATGGGACTGACCTATAGCTATGAACAAGTGGGATGGCCCGGGCCCGCTGCCATCGGCACAGCGGTTTTGTTGGCCATAATTGTCGCTGCCGTGTTGATCGGTGTAATCCTATTCTGGAAACGACCGGTGCCGGGCTGGTATGTCCGGATTTTCCCGGTGGTTTTCTGGGTCCAGGCCCTGCTCTTCGGCTCCGTGCATGTGTTCAACTATGCCGGTGACAATCCCGCCGCGCTGCTGCCCTTCGTCCTGCCGCAGACGGTGGGCGGCCTGATCTGGGGCTATGCCCGAATCCGCTATGGCTGGTGGGCCAATATCGCCATGCACATGGCTTATAACCTGATCGCAACTAGCGGTCTGGTCTACGTCCTGCTGACGCGGCCGAACATTCTCTAGTCTGTGACGACTGCAGTTCCCGATGCGGATACCATCAGCATCGATCCCTTGTCGCCGACAACCTCGTAATCGAGATCCACACCAACCACTGCGTTGCCGCCCAGCTTAGCCGCCTCGGCCTGCATCTCCAGCAAGGCTTCGTCCCGCGCCCGTTTCAAGACATTTTCATATTTGCCAGAGCGGCCACCGACAATATCGGTGATGCTGGCAAACAGGTCGCGGAACAGGTTCGCGCCAACGATCACTTCACCAATCACGATCCCGCGATAGTCGCGAATCGCCTTGCCTTCGATGCTTGGGGTGGTGGTAACGATCATGCTTGCTCTCCCGCTGTGAAAGCCGGGATGTTAGCGGATCGTTCAGGCGAGACCAAGCGCCGACTTATAGGTGTCGAGTATGGCTTCCATTTCCTGACGGTCATGGGTTTCCATTTTGCGCAGGCGGACGATCTGGCGCATGATTTTGGCGTCATAGCCCTGTGATTTCGCCTCGGAATAGACGTCACGGATATCGTCAGCGATGCCCTTTTTCTCTTCTTCCAGCCGTTCAATACGCTCAATAAACAGACGCAGCTGGTCTGCGGCAACATTGCCTTCGCTCATTCTCAAATTCCCCAGAAAATATGTTTTTGGATTCGTGCAGCCGCTTTAATCGGATGCGACATTCTTGGCTACGCTTTCCTTCATCCGTTGCAGCTTTTCTGGTGTCGCCTCGGTCTGGAACTTTCTCTTCCATTCGGATGACGGCATGCCGTGAATGGCCATGCGGGCTTCTTCCTTGGTCATATTGCCACCCGCTTCGTTCGTGGCTTCCAGAACCCAGTCGGCCAGACAATTGCGGCAGAATCCGGCAAGCCCCATCAGGTCGATATTTTCCGCATCATGGCGGTGCTGCAAATGCTTCACCAGGCGGCGAAAGGCCGCCGCAGCCGCTGCATCAGAAATTTGTTCTGTCATGTGAAATGCTTCCGTTGCTTTTTGTTTTTATCCTGTCATGATTTGGGGCTAACAGGCGTGAATTTAAAGCACCAAAACAGGAATTTTCGATGGCAGCGCATATGTTCTCCCGCGACCGCAAAGTAAAGGTGCTTGCCACCCTTGGCCCCGCCAGCGGCAGCCCCGAAATGATCGAAAAAATGTACAAAGCCGGCGTTGATGCGTTTCGCATGAACATGAGCCATGGCGAGCATAAGGCCCATGCCAAGAACGTCGCCTCGATCCGCGCGTTGGAAAAGAAAGCCGGGCGGCCGATCACCATTTTGGCAGACCTGCAAGGGCCCAAATTGCGTATCGGTACCTTCGCCAAAGCGCCGGTCGAACTGAAAACCGGAGCGAAATTCACGCTGGATCTGCAAAAGAAAAAGGGCGACGCCAAGCGGGTCAACCTGCCGCATCGCGAAATTATCGAGACTCTGGAGCCCGGCCATACGCTGCTTCTGGACGACGGCAAAATCCGGCTGGAAGTTACCAAGGCCGATGGCAAGTGCGTGGAAACCAAAGTGATTGTTGGCGGACCGATATCGGACCGCAAGGGTGTCAATGTTCCCGAAGTAGTGTTGCCAGTCAGCTCTCTCACCGACAAGGACCGCAAAGATCTGACCTTCGCGCTAGATCAGGACGTGGACTGGATCGCACTCAGCTTTGTCCAGCGCCCTGAAGATGTGGCCGAAGCGAGGCGCTTGATCGGTGGCAAGGCGGCCTTGCTGGCAAAAATCGAAAAACCCGCCGCGATCGACCGGCTGGATGAGATATTGGAATTGTCTGATGCGGTGATGGTCGCGCGCGGCGATCTCGGGGTGGAATTGCTGCCGGAACAGGTACCGCCGCTGCAGAAGCAGATTGTCGCCGCCGCCCGCAAACTGGGCCGTCCGGTTGTTGTGGCCACCCAGATGCTGGAGTCGATGATCAAATCACCCACACCCACCCGGGCAGAGGTTTCCGACGTCGCGACCGCCATTTACGACGGTGCCGATGCCATCATGTTGTCTGCAGAATCGGCAGTAGGCGACTGGCCAATTGAATCGGCAACAATGATGGACCGGATTGCCTCGCAGGTGGAAAATGATCCGTCTTATGCCGAGCGAGTGCATTTCACCGAAACCGTGCCGGATGAAACAACCGCCGATGCGCTTGCCGCCGCGAGCTATAATATCGCTCGCACGATCAAGACATCCGCCATTGTCTGCTTCACGACATCAGGATCGACGGCACGCCGCATGGCTCGCGAGCGCCCATCGGTTCCACTGCTGGTATTAACGCCCAATCGCCACACCGCGCGGCGCGTCGGCCTTTTATGGGGTGCCCATGCCGTCGTCACCCGTGATGTCAGTGATTTCGAGGAAATGATCGCCAAAGCCAAACGCATGGCCTTGCGACACAAGCTCGGCGAAGCGGGATCGCGATTGATTGTATGTGCCGGTGTGCCTTTCGGGACACCGGGATCTACGAATTTGTTGCATGTCGTGCGCTTGAGCGGGAATGAATTGAAGCGAAAATAGTGGATGGAGCAGCCCGAAAACGGCCGTTTATCGCCAGGTTGTCGTCATCAGCATCGATCCTTTCCGGAAATGATCTTCTGCCTTGAATTTATTCAATAGTCTCTTGTAGTCTCAGCCCTGTTTTTCGCGCTGGTCCGGCTCCAGTCGCGGCAGTTTTGGTTACGCGATAAATTGGAGAACAGATATGGCCGATGGCCAGCAACAGGCGGCCTTGCCCCGTCGCAACGGCTTCACCCGCTTCCTCGACGGTGTGGAGTGGCTCGGCAATTTGCTGCCGCATCCCGTGACCCTATTTGCCTTGCTAGCCATCGGCATTGTCTTTCTATCCGGCCTGTTGGGCTGGATGGGCCTGGCCGTTGTCGATCCGAGGCCGGCTGGCGCGCCGGGCGTAGCAGAGGACGGCATGATCCGCGCTGTCAGCCTGTTGGATGGCGATGGTGTGCGGCGTATTTTCACTAATCTTGTGACCAACTTTACTGGTTTTGCACCGCTTGGCGTGGTGCTGGTTGCCATGCTTGGCGTCGGCGTAGCAGAAAAATCCGGTCTGCTTTCTGCGGCCGTGCGCTCCATGGTTCTTTCAGCGCCGCCGCATATGGTGACGGTGGCGATTGTCTTCGCCGGGATCGTTTCCAATACCGCATCGGAAGTCGGCTACGTCGTTCTAATTCCGCTCGCGGGCGCGATTTTCTATGCGCTGGGGCGCCATCCGTTGGCGGGCATGGCCGCGGCGTTTGCTGGCGTCTCGGGAGGCTATAGCGCCAATTTGTTGATCGGCACGATCGACCCGCTGTTGGCGGGTATTACACAAGAAGCCGCGCGTTTGATCGACCCGGATTATACGGTTGTGGCGACGGCCAACTGGTATTTCATGGTCGGATCGACATTCCTGATTACGGCCATTGGCTCGCTAGTAACGATCTTCATTGTGGAACCCAAGCTGGGCAAATATAATCCCTCTGGTGCAGACCCCACCATCCTTGATGACCGGATGATGGAGGAAATAAGTAGCAAAGAGCGCAAAGGCTTACGCTGGGCCGGCATCGCGCTGTTGGGTGTCCTTGGGTTGATGGCGCTAACCTTGCTCCCGGATTGGGGCGTGTTACGCAATCCGGAAACCGGCGATCGGATCAACTCCCCTTTCTTCAAAGGCTTTGTCGTCTGGATCCTGATTTTCTTTGTGGTCACCGGTTATGCTTATGGCCGCGTCGTCGGCTCCGTAAAAACCGATCGCGATGTAATAGATGCCATGGCCGGTGCGCTCTCATCCCTCGGTCTCTATATTGTTCTGGTTTTCTTTGCGGCCCAGTTTGTCGCCTTTTTCGGGTGGACCAATTTGGGTGCGATCACCGCGGTGACCGGTTCGCAGTTCCTGCTCGACACGGGCATGACTGGCCCGGCCGTTTTCTTTTTCTTCATTCTGATCTGCGCGGTGATCAATCTGTCACTAGGCTCGGCATCGGCGCAATGGGCGGTCACCGCACCTATTTTCGTGCCAATGCTTATGCTGATTGGCTATGCGCCGGAAGTCATTCAGGCGGCCTATCGGATCGGCGATTCGACGACCAATATCATCACCCCGATGATGAGCTATTTTGGCCTGATCCTCGCCTGGGCGACCCGCTATGACAAGAATCTCGGCGTCGGCACTTTGATCGCGATGATGTTGCCCTATACGATCTTCTTCATTCTGTGCTGGTCGGTCTTCTTCTTTATCTGGGTGTTTGCGCTGGGGTTGCCCGTCGGCCCGGGATCACCGACTTATTACACACCCTGATTTAGAGCAGGCGCGGCTATAGTAAGGACAGCGCCTTGAGTTCTGCCTGTAGTAAAGCCGCATCCTGGAAATGATGGCCCTTTATCCCGAGCGCTTCGGCGCCTTCGATATTGTCGAGCCGGTCATCAATGAACAGGCATTGTTGGGCTGAAACACCAAAGCGGTCGAGCGCCAGTTCGTAAATTGCGGCATTGGGCTTCATTAACTTTTCATCGCCGGACACAATGATGTCGGAAAAAAAATCGAATATCGCAGCTGTCGGGCGAAAGCCTTGCCAAAATTCCGAGCCGAAATTGGTGATCCCGAAAATCGGAATACCGTTCGAGGCGAGCTGCTCTACCAGAGGCAATGATCCGACTACGGGTCCTGGAATAGTTTCATTGAACCGAGCAGCATAAGCTTTGATGTGCGATTCATATTGAGGAAATTGCGCAATTCGTTCCGGCACCATCTCCGCCAGCGGCCGGCCGGCATCATGTTCGAAATGCCATTCCGGCGTCACAACGTTCAGCAGAAACCAGTCCAGTTCCCGCGGATCATCAATCAGTTTCTCAAACAGACAGCGCAGATCCCATTGATACAGGACATTGCCTACATCAAAAATTACGGTATCGATTTCAGAAATGGCAGTCGCTTCTGCCATGAAACGAAATTAGCCCTGGCGCGCTTTGAACCGGCGATTCGTTTTGTTGATCACATAGGTGCGGCCACGACGACGGATCACGCGGCAGTCCCGATGACGGTTTTTGAGCGACTTCAAAGAGTTGCGGATCTTCATTTTGGTACCACGCCTTAATATTTTTAAATTTCTTGAAACAGCCGGAGCCGTATGCAGACGGTGCAGTTAGGGTTACAGCCCGCCAAAGTCAAGCACACAGATGGCCTATTCCCCGCGAATTTCACCCAATTTGCGTTCCCAAGCCAGTGCATGGGTCACAATTTTATCTAAATCGGCATATTGCGGCTGCCACGGGAAGCTTTTCATGATCGCGCGATTGTCGGAAATCAGCGAATCGGGATCTCCGGCCCGCCGCCCTTCCAACTTGCGAGAAATCGTGAGATTCGTGACCCGATCCACGGCATCGAGAACCTCAAGCACTGAGAATCCCCGGCCATAACCGCAGTTGAGCAAGTGATTCTGATCGGGATCAGCGATCAGCGCCTCAAGCGCCAAGACATGGGCCGCAGCCAGATCCGAAACATGGATGTAATCGCGCACGCCGGTGCCGTCGGGGGTATCATAATCAGTTCCGAAGACCGCAACGTTATCCCGCTTACCCAAAGCCGCTTCCACCGCGACTTTGATAAGATGGGTCGCACCCGCTGTGGATTGACCGGTTCGCGCTTCAGGATCTGCGCCCGCAACGTTGAAATAACGCAAAGCGCAGAAATTTATGTCATGTGCGGCTGATACGTCGCGCAGCATATGCTCGGTCATCAATTTGGACATGCCATAGGGATTGATCGGCACTTGTGGTGTCTGTTCGCTCACCGGGCTTTCTTCAGGAATGCCATAGGTCGCTGCGGTGGATGAAAAGATGAAATGCTTCACTCCGCCAGTCACCGCAGCATCAATCAGGCTGCGGCTTTTGGCGCTGTTATTATGATAATATTTGAGCGGGTTCTCGACTGATTCCGGAACAATGATTGATCCGGCAAAATGCATGATCGCGCCGATATTTTCATCTTTGATGATCTTGAGAACCAGCGCGGTATCTTCGATATCGCCTTCGTAAAAAGCGACATCATCGGGGACCGCCCAACGAAAACCGGTGGTGAGATTATCGATCACCGCAACCGGCCAACCCGCATCTTTCAGTGCCAGCACTGCGTGGCTGCCAATATAGCCGGCGCCGCCGGTAACCAATATTGTGAAGCGATCCGGCATATTATCTCCTTAAAACCCCGTCGTAAGAGCCTATTAGCTGGGGAAAGTCGTCATTCGGTTAACCATAGAGCCATACGGATGCAATTATTTACGTCAGGATATCGGAATTTGGGCTAAGTTAGCGCACAGTTGGTCGGGAGTTGAATAATATGACACGCAAAAAGCTTTTGGGGATTGCAATATTGTCTTTGGCAACGAGCGCCTGTGTGGCGTCGACGCCGCCGGTTGATGTGACGCGTTTTCACGCCGCGCAGGATGCACAAATTGCCACCGGAACCGTAGCGATCATCTCGTCATCGGATGTGAGCGAGGGCAGGGTGCTGGAGCAGAGCACATATGAGGCCGCGGTCCGGCGAGAGCTGCAGCGCGTCGGTTATTCCGATCCGGGCACGGATGCGGCCAATGGCGAATATGTCGCGCGGGTCTCAGTCGAACAAAGCCGCATCTCGGCCGGTGGTCGTCGCTCTCCGGTATCTGTTGGCGTTGGCGGCAGTACTGGCAGCTATGGCTCTGGCGTTGGTCTGGGCATCGGCATTAACTTAAGCGGCAAGCCTAAGGACAAGATCGCAACCGAATTATCGGTCCGCATCACCCGCCGTGCCGATGGCGAGACCATTTGGGAAGGCCGCTCTTCCGTTGAGGCAAAAGAAGGTTCGCCAGCATCCCAGCCGGGCCTCGCTGCGTCAAAATTGGCTGAAGCGTTATTCAGGGACTTCCCCGGAGAGTCAGGAACCACTATCAGAGTGCCATGAGCACCAAAAATATTCAGATCACCGCCGCGTTCGATAGCGGCAATATCAATGTCCATGAAATTTCCGGTACAAAAGCCGAGCTGTCGATCCACAAGGATAAAGACAGTGAATTTTTCCAATGGTTTCATTTTCGCGTAAGCTCCGAAATCGGCGATACGCTGGAACTCAACATCAATGGCCTGAAAGACTCTGCCTACCCGCAGGGTTGGCCCGGTTACAACGCCTGCGTCAGCGAGGATCGCGAATATTGGGGACGCGCCGACAGCAGCTATGATGAGGATAAGGGCACGCTGTCGATAAGCTATACCGCAACCAGCAATATCGTCTGGTTCGCCTATTTCGCGCCCTACAGCATGGACCGCCACCATGACTTGATTGCTGAACTTTCATCAGTGGAAGGCGTGACATGTCGGACGCTAGGGCATTCTTTGGAAGGACAACCCATTGATTGCCTGTCGATGGGCGAAGGCGAAAAACAGGTCTGGCTCTACGCGCGTCAACATCCCGGTGAAAGCATGGCCGAATGGTGGATGGAAGGCGCGCTTGAGATGCTTGCCGATCCGGCTGATCCGCATACCCGGGCGTTACTGCAAAAATGCCAATTTCACATCGTTCCCAATATGAACCCAGATGGTTCGTTTAGAGGTCATCTACGAACCAATCATGTTGGAACGAACTTGAACCGGGAATGGCATGAACCCAGCGCTGAGAAGAGCCCGGAAGTCTTGTGCGTCCGCGGTGCCATGGATGAAAGCGGCGTCGATTTTGCAATGGATGTCCATGGCGACGAAGCGATTCCCGCGGTGTTCATTGCCGGTTTTGAAGGGATCCCGAGCTGGACCGACGAATTGGGCCGCAAATACCATGCTTATCGCAACCGGCTGGCGGCCCGCACCCCCGATTTTCAGACGGAGTTAGGATACCCGACCGCAGCTAAGGGCAAGGCCAACCTCTCTATGTCCACCAACCAGGTCGCCGAACGTTTCGGCTGTGTCGCCATGACACTCGAAATGCCATTTAAAGATAATCGCGACTTGCCCGATAGCGAGCAAGGCTGGTCACCGGAACGGTGCAAACTATTGGCGCGCGAATGCCTGGCGACACTGGCGGAGTTAGCGGATGAGGTTTAGAGCGCTCTTGAAGGCGGTCACGGAGGATGCAAGGGGTTTTTGGTAAGCGCATATTATTATTGGAGTTTTTAGGGTTGAAAAAAGGAAGCACCCACAGTTTATCCCACGTTCTCAAGTTCGAAAAGCGCCTCAATCTGCTAGGTTGTATTTCCGTCATAATCAAAACACAGAACGCGAGCTCCAAGGGTGTCAAGAAGTTTGCGGATAATTAGCACTACGGCATACAAGTCGTTGACGATTTATGTGGTCTATCTGCCAGCTAAACCGCTTTGCTATGAACTCAGTGCATGAAAAAGTATAAAATCGGGCTTGTTCTGTTACTATCTTTGCCGATTTTAAGTTGGATATGGATCGCTAGTTTGGCTATCCTTAGTTTAAACATAGTGCAAAAAAGAGAAATTCTGGTGTCGCATTTTTCAAATAGGTCTGAACGCAGTGCCGGCAAAAAAGGCATTGATCGTACCGCAGTCAGCAGGCGCGTTACAATAGCCGGTTTCGCAGGAATTTCCTTGGCACCCTTGATTTCCTTGCGCGCAAACACTCACCGACAGTTGTCCGATAAAACAGTTCTAAAAGATATTTCTCCCTATGCAGGAGAACAATTTGTTGATGGGTCCATTTGGCGTTGTGATACAATACAAAATCATCTTATTAAAATGGCCAAAGCCCCTCCGGCAACACTTTTTATCAAATCAGAAATTGACCCTGACCAAGTCTGGGTGCGCCAGTATTCCGGCGGTGTTCGCCCAGAATGGTTCGGCGACATAGGTTTATCACTAGAGCAGGACACGGCAGCCTTGCAGGCTGCATTCAATATAGGCGGGGCTGTTCGATTGAGCAAAAAAACCTATATGTTCGAGCCTGGCATTGATCGCGGGTTAATAAGTAACAATCAGATTATTGGTGTCGGCAAGGAAACCATTATCAAACTTGGATTTTCAAAACCACCGTCGACGAACACTATTCAACAGGTTCTGCGCCCAAAAAACTATCAAAATGTTGAGAATCTCCTGATCGCGGACATCTGTATCGACGGGAACATGACACAAATTGATTGGTCGGGCGTCAAAGGAGACGGAAACGCCTTTGGTATTGGCCTGTGGGGTACGCAAAACGTCACAATTCGCGATGTACTCGTTCGGAATTGTTGGACTGACGGTATCTATATCGCCTATTCTCATAGTACTCGACCCAACCGGCGGAACAGCTCTGACATTCAATTTGCTGGCAATATTCAAATCGAGGATTGCGGGCGCCAAGGCATGAGCATCATTTCTGCTGAATCTCTTTATTGTCCGGCAATAAGTATCAAAGGTATTCTCAGAACCTCTCCCAAAGCTGCAATCGACATCGAACCAAATAATCGCGCACCCGACAAAGTCGCCGACATATATTTTGGTGAGATCAAGTCTGAAAATACGGGCGCTGGATTCATCATCGCTGGTGTAAGTGCGCCGGAGAGTATTCATATTGATCGATTGATATGCAAGGATGTGCGATCCACATATGGCTTGGCAATTGGGTCAGCCCGGGACGTATTCATCGGACACGTTGTGCTGGAAAAGACAGGTGGTGGGAATTATCCAGTCGTTAGAATTTCTGACTATCAAAACATCTACATTGGTCATTGCGACACAATCGTTCGGGAATCTGCCAAACCTGGCGTCCTTTGGAGTTTCGAAGTCGACGGGACACGATTTCACCACAAGAATAAAGACCTCCAGGTAGACATATTGAATTTGAATGGATCACAAGCCGGTGGACTCAGAACAGAGGCCAACACAAGCAGCAGCTTTGGATCCGTGACAACTTCAAACATTAATCGAGCGGACTACGCTTTGGGCCATGCAGCAATTCTTGATGGCAGAGTTTTTATACAGTCATTCGAAACCAAGGACCAAAGCCACCGGAAAGCGCTCGACATTCTTTCGAGCAGCGTCTCCATCAAGCATGCAAAATTACGGTCCGGAAAATCCGGACTAAATATCGACTTCAACAATCACCGTCCGCAATTGAATCAGATCGAACTTGATAACAGTTCCTTTTCTTACTGATCAGACCATAATGGCAATAGCCCTCAATATTTCTTCGAATATCATATCGTTGATTACTTGATAGGTAACAGCTTACGGTAGCAAACTGTCATCTTTTTGCGGATCTGGAGTTTGGGAATAAACAGCACGCAGCAACCAGTAGAAATGGGAACGCAACCACGTGATGCCTTGCGGCAGTGCCCCAGTTCACCGTTCCCAATGACCATACAAATTCAATGATCAAATAGAATAGCAACGCATAGATTGCGGAAGCGCGATGAACATTGCCTCCCTTCACAGCCGCCTTGATTGCGATGAAAATCAGGACCGCGCGGAGCATATTCTCTAGAAACAGAATGATGTCCGAAGCGGTCGATATCTTCCACGGAAACGGTTCGAGCATATATTGGATGAAGCCGACACTGGCGAACTGGATGACTTGGAATCCCGATCCAATCCGGATGTCGGTTTTATAGGTTGCCCTCGCGTAACCAGCTGCACCACCTTGCTGATAGGATTCTACCGTACCCAACAGCCCAGTTTCGGTAAGCTGGCCTCTGCTTTCGAGGATATTGCTCAATATAAATAGCGCCGCTGCAAATAGGATTAAAGTGATCACGATTTGTCCTACCGGGAAGATTCGGCCTTGAAGAGCAGATCGGTAATATACTGATAATGCTATGCCTGCCATGATCGACGCCAAAAGTCCTAAGTGCAATATTCCAGTCAGCAATACGCCGAACCCAATCCAAATCCAGTATTTCGTCTCTTTTTGCACGTAGAATTTGACGAGTGAAAATAAAATTATCATCAACCCAAGCAACTGGAGAGACTCTCTCAAAGGAACATAGGTCATAGCAATATTGGAAGGAATAAATGCAATAAGCATTAGAGATAGCAATCTATATTTTCTTTCAATTTCCAGAATCAATAGAGTTTTGTTCAAAAGGATAATCGAAATAAACCAAGCTAATACTGAAGAAGTGCACATCCATATTATACTTGATCCAGCATATTGCATGAAGAAGCCGAAGAAGTTGACGTACGATCGCCATCCGATGGAAAACTCAAAATATCTAGCACCCTTCGCTATACTAGTGCTCTCAATGAAGAACATCATTGCATCTTTTGGTATATATTCCTCGTAGTTACCGGAATATAAAATAAAAAATATTAGAGATATCCTAACAATTAGGCCAGACATTATTATTATCGACGATGTTCGCATGTTAAGATGCTACCCTGGATAACCGAACGATCACAAACGAAACCTGATTACAAACCGAAATATTCGGTAGTAGCTTGGTTGACCCGCTCTACTGCATATTTTTCGAGCGCGATAGAACGTGATCTCCTGCCATAAACCTCCTTCAATTCTGGATTGCCCCTCAATTGCTTCATTGAAAGATACAACGCTTCTTCATCGGCCACAGGAATTAGTATCCCATTCTGTTGGTGCACAACGGTTTCCCGACATCCTGGTGCATCAGTCGAAATAATTGGTCGCCCCATCGACATGGCCTCGAGCACAGTACGCGGGGTTCCTTCACGATAGGAAGGTAACACATAAACGGCTGTGGCTTCCATAGCCGGCCTGATGTCGTCCAGTTTCCCGAGATACTCTACACCACGAGCAATCCAACTATCCAACTCTGCCTCACTGATAGCGTCAGGACCAGAGTCCAAAAAACCAGCCAGACGGATTTTGACATCCGGCGCTTCCGCCTTCAGTTTCAAACCTGCTTCGACATATTCGCGCACACCTTTGGTAATCAGCAAACGACTGATCAGAAGATAGCTATCGTCTTGAGGGAGGGCACAGTCATAGAAATGATCGATATCAACTCCGGAGCCGTTTGTTATTTTGGCTTTGGACCGGTCTTGCAAGCAGCCCGCTTGTCGAAAATCCTCAACATCATCTGGGTTCTGAAAAAGGACTGCATAGGCACCTGCGGAAGCAAACCGATATAATTTATGAACCGCTTTCTGCAGGGCCGAACGAAGTCTGTCGTCGCTCGGGATAAACGCATATCCAAGGCCGGTGACCATGAAACCATATCTCGCTTTGGCCAGCCTGGCGGCAAAGCTTGCCCAAATGTTGGGTTTTATCGTATAGTTGATAACAAAATAGGGTTTCAATCGACGTATGAGTTGCCACATTTCCAGAAGATAATTCAAATCGCTGAAAGGATTGAGCTTTCGTCTTGAAACACTTACTTCATGTGCCACCGCTCCGAGAGTAGCAATACTTTCCCTCACAGAATCATCAATATTCGGGGTAGATACGTGAACAGAATAGCCCATAGCGATCAGCTTTCGAATAAGATCGCCGCGCAATTTTAACAAATAGTCCGGATGAGACCCGTTAATTAGAATAATCTTTTGCATTTTTACCATATCGTCATAGGTCACTCAGCTTTTGTGGCAACTTTAGTGTCGTCGGATTATTAGTTTAGGTACTAGAAATGGAGTCAGGTCATGGAGATAGCCGTCGTGGGGGCAACCGGCTTTGTCGGCTCAAATTTATGTAGAATCCTCGGAAAAACGGGATTTTCTATAACTCCATTCAATCGATTAGCAACTGAAAAATTGCTGCGCAACGGAATTGATCCGGAGCTGCGATTTGATTGGGTTGTGAATTGTACTGGTGGGACGCAGGATTTGCAAACTGTGAACACCAGATTGCCCATGCAGCTCTATCAGCAAATAAATCCGCATCTTGACGGGGGATTTTTGCAGGTAAGTTCGGTTGCTGCCGGGCAGAGCACAACGCCCGAGGGCATTCCAATAAATGAAACCGATCCCGCAGTCCCGGAAACAGCTTATGGCCGGAGTAAAAGCGAAGGCGAAAACGCGCTGAACGCGGTAAAGAAATCATCGATAAAATTGTGCATCCTGCGTCCACCGATATTATATGGTGCAGATGCGAAAGGCGTATTTAACCTTCTCAAAAGGTCTTCAAGACTGGGGTTGCCCCTGCCCTTGGCTAGCCTCAGCAACCTACGCCACTTCATGTTTGTCGAAAACTTCGCTTATGCCGTTGCGAGCGCCATCCGATCAGAATTAGACGGAACCTACTATGTGGTAGATCACCCGCCCAAAACCGTTAGTCAGTTCTACAATGCCATGTGCTCTGCCAGCGGCAAGGGAAAAAGAAGCTTTGCTCTGGGACCACTCACACGGCCTGTCATATCTGCTTTGCTCGGTTCGCGTGCAACCAGTCTAATCGAAAATTCCTGCTATGATGATACAAAATTTCGGCAAGCAACTGGATTTCAACCGCCGAAAGATTTTAACTCAGCGATCGCCAATTCCATTTGCGCTTCTGATTGTTAGCCTAATCCCACTGCGTCACCGCGGCCACTCCCGGCAATAGTAGAGATTAATATTTTTGCATCGAAGAGAAAATTCGATGCGTCAATATATTCAGCGTCCATGATGGACAATCGAACCGGCTCCGACATATCGACACCTGAAATCTGGGCAAGCCCTGTAATTCCAGGTCGCACCTGGAAAACTCCTCTTTTTGAACGTTCCGCTATCAATTCATGCTGAATTGGAAGACACGGTCGAGGGCCAACGAAGCTCATATCTCCTTTCAACACCGATAAAATTTGCGGCAATTCATCAATCTTTGTTTTTCTCAGGAAAGCGCCAATCGGGGTTACGCTGCTCTGGGAAATTTCGTGAGAAGCCCGATCAGGTGTACCCAACGTCATTGTCCGGAGTTTATAGAGTTGAAACGGCCGTTCGTTGCGACCAATCCGGGTCTGGACAAAAAGCGAAGACCCTTTGGTGTTCAACCGGATTAGAAGCATCGCCAAAACCACCAACGCTAAAGCGGGAAGCAGAAGTAGCAAAGCCAATGTCAGATCAAATAATCGTTTCAAAACAGCCAATCCTCGGTGCGGGTTAGGGAGGGTCCTTGCCATTTCAAATTTGGCTTGTAAACAAGCCTTTTTCTAAATGATCACGGCGGTCCAAATGGAAAGTTACAAGACGGATGTTGTGATTGCAGGTGCCGGCGTGGTTGGGTTGGCTATTGCTCGCAGCATTGCCGAAAGCGGTAAAGAAGTTATCATCCTTGAATGTGAAAATGCAATCGGTACTCAAACTAGTTCGCGCAATTCCGAAGTTGTTCATGCCGGCATCTATTATCCCCAAGGCAGTATGAAAGCGATGCATTGCGTTGCGGGTAATGAAATGCTCTATGACTACTGCGCGACCCGAGATGTTGGCGTCAAGAAAATTGGAAAACTGATTGTTGCAGCCAATGATCTGCAATCAGAAAAACTCTTGCAGATTGAACAAAAAGGATCGGCCAACGGTGCGAGAAACCTTCGCATAATCGAGACATCGGACATCAAACGGATGGAGCCTAACGTCATTGGCCGAGCTGCGATTTTTTCACCATCTACAGGAATAGTAGATAGCCACGGCCTAATGCTGGCATTGCTTCACGATGCTGAGAGCGCAGGGGCGATTCTATGTCTCGGCAACACCGTGGGAAGGGTATTTTGCGGCGCCTCCTCCGGGTTTAGAATTCAGATCGAAGCCGAGCAGGATTTTGAGCTACAAAGCAGAGTTTTTATCAACGCGGCGGGCCACGGAGCGATCCCTTTGGCCAAGAAGATTGACGCACTTCCCGCTAAAAATGTCCCGGAACAATTTTATGCCAAAGGCACTTATTTTGGTCTGCAGGGAAAGTGTCCTTTCAATCATTTGGTCTATCCCGTTCCAGAACCGGGTGGCCTTGGTGTCCATGCGACTATCGATCTAGGCGGCAGCGTCCGTTTCGGACCTGATGTAGAATGGACAGCTGGTTTTGATGTGGAACCGAATCCGATGCGACAATCAGAATTCTACAATCGTATTCGGCGATATTGGCCCAACCTTCCCAATAACTCCCTTTTTGCAGATTATTGCGGTGTCAGGCCAAAAATTGCAGGACCTAACGATGGCGATTCAGATTTCGTGATATCGACGGTGGGCGAGCATCAAATAACCGGTTTGATCAATCTTTTTGGAATTGAATCACCTGGCCTGACGAGTGCCCTTTCAATCGCGGAGCATGTGTGTATAGAAGCGGCAAAATCTTGGGATTGATAACTTCCTTGCGAAATTTAGGGCAAATTTAATGCGCACTGTACTTGTGACTGGATCTGCTGGATTTATTGGGTTTCATCTGTCCAGCCTTTTGCTACGCGAAGGATTTCGTGTCATCGGCTTCGATGCGATTACCGACTACTACGACGTGCGGATCAAAGAGCGCCGCCATCAAATGCTTCTTCAAAACGAACATTTCTCCTGCACGATTGCAAAATTGGAGGATATGGATGCTTTGACCAGCCTGTGTGAAGAAGCGAAGCCAGATATCATTGTTCACCTCGCGGCCCAGGCCGGTGTGCGGTACAGTCTCGAAAATCCTCGCGCCTATATTGATTCTAATATCGTTGGAACTTTCAACGTGATGGAATGCGCACGAATATTCGCCGTAGAGCATCTATTGATGGCTTCAACATCGTCCGTTTACGGTGCCAATGAAGAAATGCCTTTTCAGGAAACTGAAAAGATCGCAACCCCCATGACTATTTATGCGGCGACCAAGCACGCGAATGAATCCATGGCCCATTCATATGCACATCTCTGGAGTTTACCGATCACCATGTTTCGGTTCTTCACGGTCTACGGCCCATGGGGTCGTCCGGATATGGCTCTGTTCAAATTTACCAAGGGGATCCTCGAAGGATCCCCCATTGATATATACAATAACGGCGAAATGTATCGAGATTTCACATATGTGGTAGATCTGGTCCATGCTATTAGATTACTAATTGACACTAAACCTGAACGACCAGCAAGTCGCGAAGATATAGCAACCGGAGATAGCCTTTCTCCAATCGCACCCTACCGTATTGTCAATATCGGGAACTCGAATACGGTTAAGCTCCTTGATTTTATTGACGAAATAGAGCGCAGCCTAGATAAGAAAGCTGTAAGAAACTACATGGAAATACAAGTTGGTGACGTACCAGCAACCTGGGCTGATGCTTCCTTGCTGGAGAGCTTAACCGGCTTCCGTCCCGATACTCCAATTCGCCATGGCGTCAGCCAATTCGTTGATTGGTATCTGGACTATTACAGTAACTAACCCCAAAATTGGATAAAGAATGTCTGTTTCAAACGCAAAAATCGCTGTCATTGGTCTCGGCTATGTTGGACTTCCTCTTGCCGTCGAGTTTGGAAAAAAGTTTCCCACGGTCGGTTTCGATATTGATACCGACAGGATATCCGAGCTTCAAACTGGATATGATGCGACTCTTGAAGTGGAGGAAACGGATCTAAAAACCTCCAGCAAGCTCGGCTTTGCTGCAGATGCCTCCGATATTGCCGATTGTAACGTTTACATTGTCACAGTTCCTACACCGATTGATCGGCACAAAAATCCGGATCTGTCGCCACTTATGGGGGCATCCCAAGCCGTTGGTGCCTGCCTGAGTAAAAATGATGTGGTTATCTACGAGAGTACGGTTTACCCAGGCGCTACCGAAGAGGATTGCGTACCGCTTTTGGAGCAGGTTTCCGGGCTCAAGTTTAATCAAGACTTTTTTGTCGGTTACAGCCCCGAACGGATCAATCCTGGAGACAAAGAGCATCGTTTGCCTTCAATCAAAAAAGTTACTTCCGGCTCGACCCCGGAAGCGGCAGACTATGTTGATGATCTCTATAAGGCTATCATAACGGCTGGCACCCACAAAGCCCCCTCGATCAGGGTCGCCGAAGCAGCGAAGGTAATCGAAAATACGCAACGCGATGTAAACATCGCACTGATCAACGAGTTATCCCGTATCTTTTCGCGCCTTGATATAGATACCCTGGCTGTGCTGGAAGCAGCGGGTACAAAATGGAACTTCTTGCCATTTCGTCCAGGATTGGTCGGTGGGCATTGTATCGGTGTCGACCCCTACTACCTAACCCACAAAGCGCAAGCTGCGGGCTATCATCCAGAAATGATATTGGCTGGTCGTCGTACGAATGATGAAATGGGCAAACATATTGTTGCTGATTTGATAAAGGAAATGATCAATCAGGATATTAAAGTGCAAGGCGCAAACGTGCTTGTCCTGGGCTTCACATTTAAGGAAAATTGCCCAGATATCAGAAATACCAAAGTGATCGATGTGGTGAATGAATTGAGAGACTACGGAGTCCTGCCCCATATTCATGATCCTAACGCTTCGCATTCTGAAGCAAACCGAGAATATGGGATAAACCTTATCGATGAACCCGAATCAGGGAAATATGAAGCAATCATTCTTGCCGTTGCTCATAATCACTACAAAAATTTGGGTGTGCAAAAGATCAGAGAATGGGGTCGGAACGACCATGTTCTCTTTGATTTGAAATACGTATTCGACCGCGACTCTGTTGATCTTCGAATGTAGCTAGTTGGAAACACTTCCGCCCTTTGACAATAAGAACGATAACTTGCATGGGCGGCCATATTCAAGATTTCGGACAAGCTTAAAACGGTGCATGGACAATCTATGAAAAATTTCGCGATTATCGGAGTGTCAGGATATATTGCTCCACGACATCTGAAGGCTGTTAAAGACAATGAGGGTATCTTGGTAGCTGCGCTGGATCCCAATGATTCCGTGGGAATTATTGACAGTTATTTCCCGGACGCCAGTTTTTTTACCGAGTTCGAGCGGTTTGATCGCCATATCGACAAGCTAAGGCGTGACAATTCAGCTGACATGGTAAACTATATTTCCGTTGCGTCGCCCAATTATCTGCACGATTCCCATATTAGATTTGCGCTGCGTTCAGGCGCGGCTGCGATATGTGAAAAGCCATTGGTGCTCAATCCTTGGAATATTGACGGATTGATTGAAATTGAAAAAGCAACAGGCCGGAATGTCAGCACAATTTTACAACTGCGCTTGCACCCCGCCATCATTGCTTTGAAAGAGCGGGTAGATGCCTCCGACAAAAAAGAGAAGTTTGATGTTGATTTGACATATATCACCTCTCGCGGAAACTGGTATCTCCAGTCATGGAAAGGCGATGATGGGAAGTCTGGTGGGATTGCTACGAATATCGGTGTCCATTTTTACGACATGTTGCACTTCGTTTTTGGAGATCTACAACAAAATGTGGTTCATTACCGTTCCCAGACAAAGTCTTGTGGATATTTGGAGTATCAACATGCGAGGGTGCGATGGTTTCTGTCGATAGATAAAGATGATATTCCGGAAAAATACAGTTCGGCGGGGCAAAGAACTTATCGATCAATTACATGTAATGGAGAAGAGATAGAATTCTCCGACGGCTTTACCGAGCTGCATACGGAAAGCTACCGTGAAATTTTGGCAGGCCGTAGCTTTGGACTTGAAGATAATCGGTGCGCAATAGAAACGGTATCAACCATCCGCAATTCCGATATTGCTCCAGCAACGGGCGATTTTCATCCCTTTCTGACGAAGCTGTTGACATGACGCCTGGGATTCACCCTAGCGCCATTGTCGATGAAGGCGCCACCATCGGTGATGGTAGTCGCGTGTGGCATTTTGTTCACGTTTGCGGTGGTGCAGTTATCGGTAAAAATGTGTCATTAGGTCAAAATGTCTTTGTCGGTAACAAAGTCACCATCGGGAATGATTGCAAGATCCAGAACAATGTTTCAATCTACGATGATGTGACGCTGGAAGACAGCGTTTTTTGCGGTCCGAGCATGGTTTTTACCAACGTCTACAACCCGCGGGCCCAGGTGGAACGTAAATCTGAATACCGTAAAACGCTTATCCGGGAAGGTGCAACGTTGGGCGCGAATTGCACTATCATTTGTGGTGCTACTATTGGCCGTTATGCAATGGTGGGAGCTGGTGCTCTGGTGAACCGTGATGTACCGGACTACGCCCTTATGGTAGGAGTGCCCGCCGTCCAAATTGGCTGGATGAGCCAGTTTGGAAGTCGACTGGACTTGCCTCTCGAGGGTGAAGGGACAGCTATATGCAGTGATACCGGAGATCGCTATGTGTTGCGAGAGGGCAATGTGGCACCGTTGTCAAACAAGCCGGGCAAAGCTGGAACTGAAACGTGAAGAACATACCATTTATCAATCTTCGCAGCCAGCAGCAGGCTCGAAAACCCCAAATAGATGAAGCGATCCAAGCTGTTCTGGCTCACGGGCAATATATTATGGGCCCCGAAGTCAAACAGCTTGAGGAAACTCTCAGTGCGTTTGTGAACGTAAAGCACTGCATTACCGTTTCGAGCGGAACCGACGCTCTTTTAATTGCACTAATGGCGCTGAAAATTGGAGTAGGTGATGAAGTTATCACCACACCGTTTACGTTCATTGCAACTGCGGAGGTCATTGCCCTTCTAGGAGCAACCCCGGTCTTTGTCGATGTCGATCCCAATACCGCGAACCTCGATGTTTTGAAGGTTGAGGACGCTATTACCGACAGGACCAAAGCTATTATTCCGGTGAGCCTTTACGGGCAATGCTGTGACATGGACCACCTGAATGCGATTGCGAAAGCGCATAACCTACCCGTGATAGAAGATGCTGCACAAAGTTTTGGTGCGACATATAAAGGACGACGGTCCTGCAGCTTAAGTGAAGTTGGATGCACTAGCTTTTTTCCCTCCAAACCATTGGGTTGCTACGGTGATGGCGGTGCAATTTTCACAAATGACGATAGCATGGCGCAAACCATGCGGGAAATTCGAGTGCATGGCCAATCCAAGCGCTATGTTCATGATCAGATCGGGATCGGCGGACGAATGGACACGCTACAATGTGCGATCGTTCTGGCAAAGTTTCCTAGATTTGTGGAAGAAATCGAGATGCGCCAGGCCATCGCCAGGCGCTATGATAGCGGTCTCGCTTCTCTCTCGAATCGGTTAAAAAGAATCGAGATTCTTCCGGAAAACAAGTCCGTATATGGGCAATATACGGTCAAAACGGATGATCGGGAAAATGTGGTCGAAGCTCTCTCAGCCGCCGGCGTACCGACTGCCATTCATTATCCGGTGCCACTCAATGAACAATCTGCGTATCAGCACTATGCGCATGGAAACACACCCAATAGTTCTGAACTGTCCAAACAGGTAATCAGTCTCCCAATGAGTGCAGACCTGCGGCTGGAGGATCAAGACTACATCATCTCCACTCTACAAGAGGTTCTAAGTTAAATTATGGATATTCGAGGAAAGAAACTGGTTGTCATCGGCGGTGCCGGATTAATTGGCTCCCATACCGTCGACTTGCTGACCCGGGAAGATGTTAAAGAAGTCGTAATCTACGATAATTTTGCGCGTGGCTCGATGGGAAACCTTAGCGAAGCTCTAAGGGACCCCCGAGTGCGGATATATGATGTCGGTGGCGATATTTGCCAAAGCGATATACTGAACAGCGCGCTAAAAGATGCAGACGGTGTATTTCATTTTGCTGCACTCTGGCTGCTGCAGTGCCACGATTACCCCAGGTCCGCGTTCAACGTTAATGTTGAGGGCGTATTCAATGTTCTGGAAGCTTGTGTTCAGCAAGATGTCCAACGACTGGTCTGGTCCTCATCCGCTTCTGTTTACGGTGATGCCGTTGAGGAGCCAATGACGGAAGATCACCCATTCATGAACAAGAATTTTTATGGCGCGACAAAAATTGCTGGAGAAGCGATGGCACGGGCGTATCATCACCGCTATGGCTTGGAATATATTGGCCTCCGCTACATGAACGTTTACGGCCCACGCCAAGATTATCAGGGTGCCTATATCGCCGTGATCATGAAGATGCTCGACGCCATCGATCGCGGGGAAGGCCCAACAATCATGGGTGACGGGTCGGAAGCATTTGACTTTGTTGCGGTCGAAGATTGTGCGCTGGCCAATATTTGCGGCATGAAATCCGATGCGAATGACGAATTCTATAATGTTGGAACCGGTGTACGAACTTCGCTGAAGGAGTTGGCAGAGCGATTAGTCGTCTTGACCGGCAGCAATCAAGAAATCCAATATGCTCCGAGAAGCCAGGCAACGTTGGTTCGCAATCGCATCGGTAGTCCGGTAAAAGCGACTGAAGAGATCGGTTATACCGCTCAAATTGGCATTGATGATGGTTTGAAACGCCTGATTGAGTGGCGTGCATCCCACAAAGATGAAGTGGCGACACGGCGCCTTAAAACGCGAACTTAAGGAAAATCGATGACTCAAGAAGCACGCCAGATTCCAATTGCTCTGCCTTCAATCGGCGAAGACGAAATAGTTGCCGTTCGGGAAGCATTGCGCAGCGGATGGATTACGCAAGGTCCGCGTGTAGCAGAATTTGAAAGCGCCTTTGCGGTTCGACATCAAGTCAATCATGCCTTCGCGGTTACATCTTGCACTACGGCAACCCATCTGGCTCTGGTCGCCGCCGGGGTTGGGCCGGGCGACGAGGTGTTGGTGCCAGCGTTCACTTGGGTATCAACAGCAAATGTTGTTATTCATTGTGGGGCCGTTCCGATTTTTGTTGATGTTGATCCGGCAACAAATAATATCATGCCATCGGATATTGCTCATAGAATTACGGACCGAACAAAAGCGATTATTCCTGTACATCTGTTTGGCCTTTGCGCCGATATTGAAGCTATCAAAGCAGTACTTCCCGATCATGTGGTTGTGATTGAGGATGCAGCCTGTGCCGCTGGCGCTTCTTACCATGGTCGTCCTGCGGGATCGCTCGGGGATATTGGTGCCTTTTCTTTCCATCCAAGGAAATCGATCACTACCGGCGAGGGCGGGATGGTGACCACTAACAATTCAGAATATGCAGCTCGTATTGACAGTCTGAGAAATCACGGTGCTAGTATTTCTGAAGAACAGCGCCATAACGGCCCGCGTCCTTATATTCTGCCAGAATTTGAAGTCGTAGGGTTTAACTATCGTATGACCGACCTTCAAGGCGCGGTAGGCGCGATCCAGATCAAAAAACTGGATGAGTTTATTTCCGAACGCAACAACTGGGCCCAACACTACATGGCTCAGCTGGCGGACGTTGACTGGCTTGTTACGCCAAAAGTACCTGATAACTATAGCCACGCGTGGCAGTCCTTCGTGACGTTTGTAAATCCTGATCTCTCTCCGACAACGCGAAACGAGATGATGGACAAGCTTCAAAAAACAGGTGTAGCGACTCGACCGGGAACGCATGCTGTTCACATGCTCGGTGCCTATCGCGACCGATTCGACATCAAACCAGAGGATTATCCCGGTGCATTGTCTTGTAACAACAACACCATGGCAATCCCGCTGCACAACAAGATGATCGAAGAAGACTATGCCTATGTCATAAAAGCAATCAAATCCATCTGAAAGCTATTGTCAGCCTTCCCTTCAGCATATTCCGTTTCAAGAGGTTTTATGTCTATTTTCCAAACCAAGATCGACACTGTGAATGAAATTCTCTCCTATCCCGTGGTGTTCAACGCCAATTTTGCCTCGGTGGGCGAAGGGTCCGAACATCAGAACCAACAGCAGACCAACAACGTGTTTACTGAAAAATGGTCCAAATATGATGACAATGAAGAGCAGGCAAAAGAAAACCTCTATGCATTTCAAAGAGACTGGTATTTGAAGTTATATGGCTTTGAATCAGAGGAAGAATTCGCACAATTCCTGCAAGACAAACCGGTGATCCTCGATGCTGGCTGTGGGCTAGGTTACAAGGCAGCATGGTTCGCCAAGCTCGCGCCGAATAGTTTAGTGATCGGAATGGACTTTTCTGACGCCGCCAAACAAGCGGCGGAGATATACAAGGACGTGCCCAACTTACTCTTCATGCGGGGAGATATCGCTTCAACGCCTTTCCAGGCTGGCAGCATCGCATATGTCAGTTGTGATCAAGTGATCATGCACACTGAGAATCCCGATAAAACATTTTCTGAGCTCTGCCGTATTTGTGAACCGGAAGTTGGGCAATTTGCCTGCTACTTTTATGCAAAAAAAGCGTTGCCTCGGGAACTGGTTGATGATTATTTTCGGACTGCCTGCAAGGATCTCTCGTCGGAGCAATTGTGGGGACTGTCGGAACAATTGACCACTCTTGGAAAGACGCTATCCGAGCTTGATGTGAAGTTCGACTGTCCGGATATACCAGTTTTGGGCATCAAAGGCGGTGAATATGATATCCAGCGCTTCCTTTATTGGAACTTCCTCAAATGTTTTTGGAACAAAGAATTGGGGCAAGAAACCTCGGTGGCGACCAACTTTGATTGGTACAGCCCCAGCAATGCAAGACGCTTCAATATTCAGGAGGTTAACGTTCTGGCCAAGGATAATCACATGATAATGGCGTTTATCCAGTCCGAAGAAGCTTGCCACTCGGGCCGCTTTGTGCGGCAATAGCGCTACAATTGACTGAGAAATTAAGTAATTTTTCTGTATTGAATTTCGTCAAATGGACGACGGGCTAGGAACATAATATCATGTGCGGAATTATCGGCATAGCAAATCTCGATGGTAAGCCGGTGTCACGGTCGTCTTTGCAGGCTATGGCGGACGCGGTCGAACATCGAGGCCCTGATGGCAGTGGCTATTTTGTCGACAACAATATCGGCCTGGGTCACCGCAGACTTTCCATAATCGACATTTCATCGCTTGGTAGCCAGCCTATGCAGACTTCCGACGGCAATTTCGTGCTGAGCTATAATGGCGAAGTATATAATTTCCGTGAGTTGCGGTTGGAGTTACAAGCTTTAGGTCATGCGTTTAAGTCTCAAGCCGACTCCGAAGTTGTGTTAGAAGCATGGCGGGCCTGGGGACCGAAATGCGTTGAACGGTTCAACGGCATGTTCGCATTCGCCATTTGGGACAAAGTTCGAAATTCGTTGTTCTTAGCCCGAGATCGTTATGGCATTAAGCCAGTCTATTGGAGCAGAACTGGCAATCAATTCCTGTTTGGTTCAGAGCAGAAAGCCATTCTGGCAAACTCCCACGTTCATCGCTCCATGGATCGGGCCGCTTTGGTCGAGTATTTCACTTTCCAGAATATATTCACCGATCGCACGCTGCTCGAAGGTATTTCAATCCTTCCACCCGCGACCGTCCTCGAATTGGATATGTCATCGGGTGGCAGAATTTCTACTACCCGATATTGGGATTATCATTTCGAAGAGCCGCGCGGTAAATATGATCCGCGGGAATATAGGGAAGAGTTGGATCGGCTTTTAACACAAGCGGTTTATCGGCAGATGGTGAGCGACGTCGAGGTCGGTTCATACCTATCTGGGGGTATGGATTCAGGTACGTTAACTGCGCTGGCAGTGAACGAAGTGCCCTATATAAAAACGTTCACATGTGGCTTCGACATCAGTTCCGCATCGGGCATTGAACTGGCATATGATGAGCGACAGAAAGCGGAGGCCATGTCGGCCGTATTCCGCACTGAGCACTATGAGATGGTCCTTAAAGCAGGCGACATGGAGCGATGCCTCAGCACCCTCGCCTATCATATCGAGGAACCCCGCGTCGGCCAAAGCTATCCGAATTTTTATGCCGCAAAACTGGCCAGCAAATTCGTCAAGGTTGTGCTGTCTGGTGCTGGTGGAGATGAATTGTTTGGCGGCTATCCATGGCGTTACTATCGAGCCGTCAATTGCCAGAACTTCGATGATTATGTTGGTCAGTATTATCAATTTTGGCACCGATTGATTCATGAACAAGACCGGAACGCGCTGTTCTCTCCGATCACCGAAGTCGCAAACAACATAGACCCACGTGATATATTTCGTGATGTTTTCAAGAGTCACGACAATCAGTTGGATTGCCCTGAAGACTATATCAATCACAGCCTCTACTTTGAAGCTAAGACGTTTCTGCATGGCTTGTTCGTCATTGAAGACAAAATCAGCATGTCGCAAAGTCTAGAGACCCGCGTGCCCTTCATGGACAATGACTTGGTAGACTTTGCGATGAAATGTCCCGTTGGCATGAAACTGAACAACCTCGTTGATGCGATCGATATCAACGAAAACGACATCGGGAAGAAACAATCACCACATTTTCAGAAAACCAAAGACGGCAAACAAATCCTGCGGGATGTAATGGCGCAGTATATTCCCGATGAGATCGCCGGTGGGACCAAACAAGGATTCTCGGCGCCGGATGCCAGTTGGTTTCGCGGTGAAAGCATCGATTTTGTTCGCAAAAAGCTAGTCGATAATGACAGCCCAATTTATAATTATCTTGATCGTGAGACTGTCCATCGAATCATAAATACGCATTTAGATGGCCATGAAAACCGAAGACTGTTTATATGGTCCGCATTGAACTTTGATAGTTGGCTGGAACAAACGCTTTGATTAACCTGCTGAATAATCTGAAAAATTTCTGGCAGTCTCGACACAAAGTGATCGAGGAGAAATTTGACCGCAGTCTTCCGTTCGGTGATTATATTGTAGATCGTTGGGAAAAAGCGCAGGCATTAGGCTTTGAAGAGGGAGCTTCAGTCTATGACAATGTGTGCGTGTTCGGCGATGTTCAGGTCGGGAAAAATAGCTGGATCGGACCCAACACGATTTTGGACGGCTCGGGTAGACTGATGATCGGAAGCCACTGCTCCATTTCCGCTGGTGTACAAATTTACTCTCACGATACTGTGGCTTGGGCAATTTCGGGGGGGAAAGATGCCTATGAATATGGCACAACGCGTATAGGTGATGATTGCTATATTGGACCAAATACTATTATAGCCAAAGGCGTTCAAATCGGGGATCGCTGCATAGTTGGCGCGAACAGTTTGGTTTTGAACGACATACCTAATGATTCGAAAGCTTGGGGAAATCCGGCCAAGTTGCAACTATGAATTCCATTGCTCTAGAGCTTTAGAATTTACCTGCATCAGTTTTTCGGTTCAATATTGATGGATGGAATTTCTAATTTGATACAGGAAGTCTCTCATCACCTATATTGGTTTCCTATATTTTGCTTTTTGCAAAGGTTGAGCCTGACTTGGAAACAAGGCACCGCGTTTGACAGTTGGGGTCATATTTTCTTTGTGGATAGCGTCCGGAAGAGCAAATCCGGTCCATTCGGTGCTATTCATCCCGACGTAGTAAATGGCGGTTCCTTTTATTATCCGCTGTTTTCCCATTGGTTATACAGTTTTCTGCCAGCAAATTTTCTAGTCCGGTTCAATCACCTCCTCAATCCGGCGCTGGACGCATTATTCCTCTTCGCATGCATCTCGCTGATGCGCATGGGCAATATTCCTGACCAGACCATTGCGGGCTGCGCGCTACTCTATATTTTTACCCCGCTATGCTTTTCAAAAATATCTATCGGTCCACGCGTAGCCAATTTTACAACGCGTATGGTGTCTGAAATGTTTCTGCCGCTGGTTTTTTTAGTCTGGTTCCTCGACCTGGGGTTGCTACCGATAGCCAAACTCCTCATCTGCATAGCCCTTGGTGCAACCATCTTAATGTCATCAAAATTCGGCGTACAAGCGCTGACTTTCATAGTTCTTCTGGTGAGTTCTTTGACCGCCGACTGGGCATTGGCCCTAGTATTTATTCTCGCGATCCTGACCGCGCTCATCGTGTCACGGGGTGCCTTTTTGAGGAACCTGAAGGAGCAGATTGATCATTTGAATTGGTATTTCCGAAGCGTTGCCCAAGGCAAACTCTTCGTCGCCAATCGCAATTCGCTGAATCTCTTATGGGCTTGGAACAAGAAAGAGCGCTTAACCAGCAACTTGCAAAATCTGATATTCAATTGGTTTGCGAAAAACAGCCTGACACTGCTGCTGCTGAAGGCACCGGCTTTTGTACTGGTGATCATAGCCTTAATCGCACAACTTGCCGAAGGCAGTTTCTCGACGATTAACAGCCTAGAAATTGTTGTGGTTTCAGGATTTGCAATTTATTTGGCGACGAGTTTCAAATACCTACTTTTCCTCGGCGAGGCCGAACGATATCTCACGCATGTTGCAATTCTAACTTGCCTCACATTAACACAATTCTGGGACTTTTCTGACCCACAATATGAGTGGCTTATGGTGCTGCTCATCCTATATGGTCTGGGTTATTGGATCGTAGAATTGATCACATTTTCGACCTTGCAACCCTTCGGCACACAAGATCATGAGAACGCCTTGGTTACGAGGTTAAATCGCCTGACGAGCGTACGGACCGTCTTGAGTTACCCCTATCATGTTCTACCGCCATACCGGGTCATGGTCGAAACAAAGCATCGAACTTTCTTCCCTATTCTTGCATCAATGGAGTTAAAAAAGGAACTAGAACCGTTCGAAGATTACCCTTTTCCTGATCTGTCCAAGTCTGAGGAACTTTATGAACGGTTCGGCGTCGATTGCTTAATCATTGCAAAAGAAGATCTCACGGAACGACTGCCACAATGGAAGCCAAATGCCAATGAATGGGAAACCATTTCACTGGAGAACCATCCACAGATCATGATGTTCCTCCGAAAGATCGCTAGCCGCTGACAACGAGCAAGGAAAAATTTTGAACGCCAAAAACCAGTTAACCCGATTCGGATCAGACCTACTGGTTTATGGCTTCGGAGTAGCGGCAAATGCAGCTGTCCGCTTTATCGTGCTTATGATCGCCGCACGGCTGTTAACAACATCCGAATTTGGATATTTCGACAATTTGCTCATTATTGGGATAATAGCTTCCAATATCTTCACCATGGGCAATGACAGCGCGATTGTCCGGTTGATTTTCGATAAAAATGACCAGCATGAGCATGGTAAGCTGCTAAGTGCCGCTTATGCGATCACAATCGCTGCTACCGCTTTTTTCACCATCGTAACGGCAATTTTCTATCAATATGTCAGCAGATATTTGCCAGGACAGTTTGTGAATCTCCATTTAATTCTCTTGCTCGCTGTCTACGGCATGAGCCTGACCGTTTACGCTCTAAATACGAGCTTCATGCGAGCTCTTTTCCTCAGAAAGACCTTCCTGCTGGCCACAGGCACCGGGTTGATCTTGAGAACCTCTCCCCTAATAGCAATAGCCGCAGCACCAATTGTAAATTTATACATGCTCTTCGGTATTTTAACTGCCGGAGCCTTTGCAGCAGCCTGTTTCACAAGTTTTCAGGTCAGAAGATATGTCACCATTTTGCCGACTGTCTTTTCCAAGGTCAGACCCTTGCTGACCTACGGCATCCCGCTCGGCATAATTGTTTTAATCGCCAGCCTTCAACCAGCCATGGAACGCATGCAGATTCTCCGTTTTGGCGACCCATTGCTTCTTGCTCGCTATGCAGCCGCTGCGTTTCCGGCGTTGCTGCTCGGCATCATGATCCAAGTTCTGAACTCAGCGTGGACGCCTTATGCGCTTAAGAAACATATCGAAAATGATATTTCAACTTTCCATATTATCGCGATAATAGCCACAACCCTAATAGGGACAATTTATGTGCTCTTTGCGCTTATGGCTCAAACAATCATCGCGCTATTTGTGCCCATTGGAGATCCTATCGCAGCAACCCTATTCCCATTTATCGGGCTGGTCATTATCCTACGTAGCCTTTCAACATTTACCGGCCTTGGATTGACTATAGCCAAAGCCAGCAAGACAAAATTGGCGCTCTACATCATAAATCTTGTCACTGGACTGCTCTTAAGTTCGTTGCTTTTCCAGCACATAGGAATAATTGCCATCCCTATTGGCTTCTTCGCCAGCAATCTCTCAATGTGGATTTTCGAGGCTGGCATCGCACAGAATATGGGTGGTCCAAAATGGCCAATGGCTAAGATATCTTTGATTTTGAGCGCCCTGATAATCACAGCTGGTGCGCTACAAACCGATATCAGATTTATGACCAGTGGGATGCCGTCAGCACAATCGTTTCTAGTTGCTTTGGTTGCCATCGGCACGTCAATGATGCTTACGTGGAGAGAATATCGGAATTTCATCAACAATTCTAAGGTGCCATCAGAGTTGTGAATCTTTCACTGGTTTCAAAACGATCTGATCAATAGCCACATCCTGTCCATCTACGCGCTCATCCGCCCTAACCGCTATAGATAACCAAAAATATCGACAAGCATCGCGGGAAATGGACAAGCGGTTAATATTGGCACCTGATTTAAGGGACGCGGCAAATACAGCGTCATTTTTCGCTGCAGGTTCCGCGCATGTCAAACTCACCCTCAAAGAGCCGATGTCTAGATCGTCTGCCACAATATTTAGTGAGAGGTCATACACGCCTGGGTTGATACGCAGTAGTTGACGAGCCATCACCCCGTTTGATCCAGCAGTCGAGCTTAGATTGAGGATCCGGTTTTCCGTGTCTATGAAGGCGAAATATTTACCTGTTGAGAAGAGTTGCCAGTCTAGCGGCGGATACAGAGGTTGCCGATCTAATCTCGCAACGTGGGTGATGCCCCTGGCCCCTTCTTTGTCAGATAGCGATTGAGAATATAATTCCTCGACTTCTTCAAAATGATTGTTGCGTACTAGATTTACAACAAGATCGCGATCATGCAGTTGCGAACGGTCAATTTGGCTTTCGTCGAGCGACGAACGTAATTTGGAAGCATAAATGATAGCTGCTTTGTTGTTCGCGGCTTGCTTCCAAAATTGGCCTGCCCATGGCGGGTTCTTTTTTAGAAGATTCACCATTGGTTCTGCAAAACCATCTTGTCCGATGACCGATACAATTGCTGGAATCAAGGCTGTACTGGACGTACGACTAGTACGCATCGATAGATCATAGTAAGAAAGTAACTGAGCCACATTTTGTCGCTCGGCACTATCATATATCGACCATGTTTGGCTGACCAGTTCGCGTTTTGACAGTTTCTGTGCCGAAATCATTAACTTCTCACGCTTAGCCTGATTTTCATTGAGCGCCAAAAGAGCAACCGACCCAGCTGCTGTTGGTTCAGATAGAAATGATTTTTTCGCCTGGGTAACAATGGCTTCATCGATATCGTCAGGGAATTGACCATTGTTCTCAACAATCGCTGCTTTAAAAGCATTGATCGCCGAAGTTTGATAGCCAAACCCATTTTTTGGCCATACTGACAAAGCAATGTCTGGGTTCTTCTTTTTTGTTATGCCGCCGATGGCGTTCATGGTTGTCAAACATGACAGCACAATAGTAACCAACAGGATTAAACCAGTTCGAATCATTATTTTTCCAATTTCAACTCGCACAAGAGCCCGAAGCTTTGTGATCGCGCTCATCACAAATTGTTAAAAATCAACTCTGTTCGCTAGCATTACCTCCGTAGCTATATTCATAACTATAACCGTACCCACTATGCTGTTTTGCGACTTTTGTAATGATAGCGCCGAATATTTTTGCGTGAGATGTGTGAACTCGCTCCAATGCAGCCTCAATAGCTTTCAGTTTGGGACCGTTGGCCTCAATTGTGTAAACTACACCCTCAACAGTATTTGCTAACAACGGGATGTCTGCAAGGCCGAGAACGGGCGGAGCATCGATAATAATATGATCAAATTCGTCATTCAGTCGAGCAACTAGTTTGGCAACCCTATCACTGCTAAGCAACTCAGCGGCATTGGGTGGAATAGGGCCGGCCTTCATCACATGAAACTTATATTCGTCAGATACTTGGATCAGATCACCCAATTCATTCTGTCCTGACAGATAAGTGCTCAGACCAGCATTATTCTTTTCCTGCAAAAGAACGTGCAGAGACGGATTACGCATATCCGCATCAACAAGGAGTACTTTGCGTCCCGTGCTCGCCAATACCGTTGCCAGAGAGATGGCAGAAGTACTTTTACCTTCATTTGGCCGGGTGCTAGTCATAAGGAACGACCGCGGCACGCCATGGTCTGTTAGAAACGACAGACTCGTGCTGATACTTAAATAAGCTTCCCAGGCTAAGGATTTCTTATCCTTCAGACTCTCGAGAATGTCGTCCTTTTCTAAATCGGGAATTGAACCCAGTCCGGCTATACCCAGATTAGGTCTGACATCCGACTGATCTTTCACCGTCTGATCAATTTGCTCAAAAACGAAAACGTACAAACCTGCAAAAATCAGACCTACAAAAGTGGCAAGCAAAAGATTCAAAACAAGCAATGGACTAGATGGTTTGTCTGGCAGTCTGGCTCGGTCAACGATCGAAATATTGTTGCTGCCCACACCTGCAACTCCGATTTCTTTAAATCTTTGCAAAAGGCCTTCATAGAGCTGCCTGTTTGTGTCCACTTCGCGTTGGTAAATACCATATTGAATAGAAGCACGGCGTTCACCGCTGAACAGGTTTTTCAGCTGATTTACTTTTTCGCTGAGTTGTTTTTCTCGAGCAACAGCTTCCCTATAACTCGCCTGGTTTCCGGACCGGATGCGCGCTTCTTCCTGTGCAATCGCGCTATCCAGCGCAGCGATTTGCGATTCCAAGGCTTTCGCTTCCGGATACTCAGGCTCAAACTGAACCAGAAGTTTGGCATATTCGGCTGCGATCGTGGCGCGTTGCTGACGGATACCGTTTATCGCTAGATACGACAATGAATCTTTGTTGCCGCTACTTTGCTTCGCTTCACTCTCCGCAGCGATACGTTGGGCGGTGGCCTGTGCAAGTTCTGCATTCAACGATTCCAGATTTGCGGTGGCCAATGTCTGACCACCAACTGTGCGGCCATCGGCGCCGGTTGTCGATGACAAAGTGACTATTTGTTTTCGGTCAGCATAAAATACCAACTGCCTTTCGGAATCTTCTAGCTTTTGGCGGAGTTGTTCCAGTCGTTCTTCCAGAAACTTTCGCGCATCAGCACTAGAATCAAACCGCCGGTCTAGGTTCGATGCAACAAATTCTGTCACCCACGAATTTGCTATGTCAGCCGATAATTTGATGCTGGGGCTTTCGAAGCTAATATCGACTAAACTCGATCCGCGAACGGGCGAAATTGAGATATGCTCAATCAATATATCGGTCGCTAGTTTCAAACGCCGATTCCGTTCGGCCGCACTGTTGGGATTGGCCTTTGTGGTCAATAGACCGCCACCTTCGGGATCAATCCCAAATGCTTCAAAGAAACTGTCACGTGTTGCAAGATTCTGTGCACGTGCAACTCGCTCGGCTAGTGATCTTGATTCGAGTAAGGCATATTGTGTTTGATAAAATTCGAGATTTTGCCCTGTATCTTCCTGCTGCAATCCTTCTACATTGGTTACCTTATCCTGCGTTCGATTGATCTCGATGCGCGAAGTTGCCGTATAGTAAGGTGTTGTAAGCAATGTAAACAGTACGCCAATCATCAGCGTAACTGCAACAATGGTCGCAATCGCTATTTTGTGGCGCAGGATCGCATGCCAATATTGCAGCAATGGCGGAGTCCCATGTGTGGTATCCTCATAGTAGCCGGTATTCTGCGTTCCCGGATTTTGCGCTTGATTGTCACTAACTAGATTCATGCGAGCGGTTCCGATTTATATTTCTAATGGGCTGCATTAAGTCAGCGAGTGAGGATGACGAGCGGCGTTGTCAAAAGTGGTGACGCCTGCAAAATATCCTTGAAAAGTCTTCGCGCTTGAGAATCCCCCACAATGATAACATCGTTAGCAAATACTTCGGGATCACCGTAGTTTCCACGTCGGATAGCTTTCAAATTGTAAAGACCCGCAAGTTGTTGTCCGCGAACGTTACGAAAAATGACCACGTCGCTCAATTTTGCGAATTCTGAGGTGCCGCCAGCCGTCGCAACAGCTCTCATAAGAGTCATTCTGCCAATAACCGGGTAGAGCCCCGGTTCCCCAACCTGGCCATCAACCGTGATAACCTGGCTAACTGTTTCATCAAGGTTTATAGTGACTTCCGGATCCCGTACATATCTGCCACGCAGTCTCTGCTCAATAGTTTCTGCCAGTTCCCCCGGTGTAAGGCCAGAGGCCTCGACGACACCTATAAGCGGAAATGATAGCCTCCCACTCGCATCAATCTGAACTTCTTTTGTTAGATCTTCGATACCGAAAACGTCTATTTTAAGCTTGTCAAATGGTCCGATCAGATATGGCCGATTTGCTGCCAGAAGATCCGAGCGGGTTGGTTCAGGTAAACCGTCTTCTGAAACGACAGTTACATCAGAACTGGTTCCAACAGCACCGGAGCTCGCACATGATGCCAAAAAAAAGCTGAGCATAAGAACAGAAAAACGAATCGTCATAGAGTTATAACATCCTTAATCAGAAATACAGTAGCCGAATAGACGAGCTGCATTGACACGTAAACCATGAATGGGGATGAAACGACTCACCATTTTTAACGTCAACTTGGCTCTACGGGAGTTGTTCGATTTCCGCGAACCGGGGAATTTTCTCGACTGTTATCTGCAAAGAAGCTCAACATCACGGCCGCAAATGCCATCAGTGTGGGAACTCTAAGTGGATAATCTACTATGCTAGCGGCGGCGCAAAATGATAAAGATCCAAGAGACATGATTGATGCCTTACCCGCGGACGTCCAAACTCCCAATCGAATGACAAAGACTGATCGCTTGACCAGCCAAATTAAGAGTGCAATCAGCAACAAAATAGCGGGAAGGCCTCCCTCAATGACAAATTGCAACCAATCATTGTGCGCCTGATTCAGATAAGTTGGTCGCAACAGCTCATAAGTTTCAAACTGCTTAAACACATGCTCGAATGATCCGAAGCCGCTACCGAACGGAAAGTAGCCTTGCGCCATAGATTCAAGCGTTGAGGAGACCTGTCCTCGCATATCGCTAATAATATCCTTTCCGAAAAGCCGATCAAAGGCCAAAGAGCGTGACAAAAGAAGAGTTAAGCCGATAACAAATGAGAATAGGGCCGCAACAACCATAAGAATCACGTTCCTAACGGAGATATTCCACGTATATGTCCCAAGGCTGAAATTGGTTTCCGATTTACGGGAATAATATTTGCCAAATAAGACGTATATTCCAACCATAAACAATGCTGGGAACATTAATACCAGCCCGGCCCTGGATCCAGTGATAATGATTAGGGGAACGAGCAAAACAGCTAAGGCAATTGCGCCGTTCACTTTTAGTGATGCCAGATTACTGCGATGACTTTTAGTGCCCGCGTACCAGCCGAGCATTAGAACGAGACAAGCCAGCATGACAGCTTGGTGATTTCGATTCGCAAATAATCCTACCGGAGTTCCAAAATTGGTGATGCGATAAAGATATAGAGGACCGCGAGATGACCCAGCTATTTGGAAAACAGCCACCAACGCGCTCACAGCAGCTAGAATAATTAATGAAATTATAGCTTTGCTGCGATTTTTGGGTTCCAAATTCAAATATAGTAAAACGGCCGCCAAAGGAATTGTAAGGGACCATAAACTATTCCAAGTTTTCGATGGCGATAGCGTCAACGGTCTCCACGGCTGTTCGATGCCCGCGAGCGAGGCGATTTCTAAATAGATTTCTCGATGCGGCAGGTTACCCCAAACCGATGGAGGTAAAGGGATAAGCTGCAAAATCACTATCGCCGTTAATGCGGCAAGAAAATAGAGTGGAGCTAATCGGCCGCTCCATATTTCTGGTCGCGTAACAATTGACGCATATGCTATAAATACTAAAGACAAAGGACGCAAAATCATTAGTGATTGAATATCAGATCGTGATCCACCGCCCATTAGAAACACACAACTCATGAATAACAAAAAGGCATAGAAACGTGTTTTGGGAGAAGACATTACTGCTCTTAAAGATTCTTGACTAGCTGGCATATTTCAAGTTGTCTGCCTCTTTTCAGAATAAGCTCACCGGGCAGTAGCGAGTTCCTCTGATGGGTCAATAAAAATGTCATTAAATGGTGTATAAACGCTGTTTAGTGCGAGTAAGAGAATCTTACGAGCATTTTAAGAGACTTTCGTCTAGCGAAATCGGCGTTTCAAAGAAGGTGTCAGAACAAATGAATCGATTCGAACAAGGCATATATAGCAAACAGGACGGCTATAGCATTCACTCAACTAAAACGCCTCGAATCCGAAATCATCCACATAGTGCGGGAGGTCGCCATTGTGACGCAGGTTACTGGAGCGCAGCCTAGCTACTCTGTCATCATCAATTAAGTATTTCCCTCCGGTTCAGTTTGATGGACATTTGCTGGTGGAGATTGTGTGTCTTTTGCAAAAGCCCGCTTGCTGCGCCTGCGCCATAGCGTCATGGCCCGTTCCCGTTTCTCGCTGCGCAGCTTGGCCGCCACTGCCAGAAAGGCACCAAGCAGCACCGCCCGATCATTATCGGTCAGTTCGGCCAGTCCGGCTTTCTGGACCAGACCGCCCAGCTCAATCAGACGGCGGGTGCGTTCCCTGCGTTTCATCACCCAGTCCCTCTTGCCGGTGCGGCACTGACGGGCTTCAAGCCGGTGCACCATCGCCCGGTTTCTCGCTATCACCTTGCGGGTTTGTTCGAGCCGTGCGAGCCACCTTGCGTGAGGGCCTGTAAAAAAAGCTCGCGCCTTTCTTGCGCTACGCCTCCTGCTGGCTGGCGTCCTTGTTTTGAACGGCGGTGAGCAGTACGCCCGCCAGTATGTCCGCATCCAGCCTGTCGGCCTGCGTAGCAATGACCAGCTCGCCAAGCTGCTGGACCTTGCGCGCCTTTAGCAGCTTTGCCTTGTCGGACAGCGCTTGCAGTTCTGCATCAATATCGCGTGGTTTGCGCATGATCTGTCTCCAATATTGTTTGCTGGTGCCACTATAGAACAAGTCTGTGCGCGAGGCTGCAGGGTCGCCGGAACGCTGTGACACGTCCCGGTCCCGCACAGGAAATTTTCATGGGAGGGCGCGCTTATACGTCGTGCCGAAGTTGCTTGAAGAGTGTAAATGGATTGCCATCATGGCCATCTATCATTTCTCTGCAAAAATCATTTCGCGCAGCCAGGGGTCAAGCGCTTTAGCATCTGCTGCCTATCGCTCGGCGGAGCGTTTGCACGATGAGCGCCTCGACCGTGATCATGATTTTACCAACAAGGCGGGCGTCGTGCATTCGGAAGTGTTGCTGCCGGAGGGTGCACCAGAGCATCTGTCCGACCGCGAGCGGCTTTGGAATGAAGTCGAAGCCAAAGAAGTGCGCAAGGACGCGCAGCTCGCCCGCGAAGTGGAATTTGCCATTCCGCGTGAGATGACGGAGAGTCAAGGCATCGATCTGGCCCGTGATTTTGTCAAAGAACAATTTGTGGAACGCGGTATGATTGCCGATCTCAATGTGCACTGGGATATCGGCGCAGACGGGTTTGCCAAGCCCCATGCCCATGTGATGCTGACCATGCGCGAAGTGGACGAAGACGGCTTTGGCGCAAAGGTGCGGGGCTGGAACAAGACCGAACTGATACAAGAGTGGCGCGAACATTGGGCAGGCCATGTCAATGAGCGGCTAGCCGCACTCGATATCGATGCGCAGATTGACCACCGCAGCCTGGAAGATCAGGGCATTGATCTGGAACCGCAGAACAAGATCGGGCCTGCGGCATCAAGAATGCCCGAACATGGCCTTGAGGCCGAACGCATGGCCGAACATGCCGATATTGCCCGGCGCAACGGCGCAAAGATTATCGCCAGTCGCGGCCTTGCTTTGGACGCGATTACAAAACAGCAGGCAACCTTTACCAAACGCGACCTCGCGATGTTCGTGCACCGCCATTCCGACAGCAAGGACCAGTTTGATGCCACCATGCATGCGATCAAGGCGTCGCCAGAGATGGTCGCGCTCGGTAAAGACCGACGCGGCAACGAGCGCTTTACCAGCAAAGAGATGATTGCGGTGGAAGAACGGTTGAAGCGGGCTGCAACGCTTCTGTCCAAACGCGAACACACCCGCGTCGGCGCGCGCTCCCGTGAGCGGACGCTTGCCGCCGCTGAAGCACGCGGGCTTGTCCTGTCTGGCGAACAGCGTGCAGCGTTCGATCATCTTACCGATACCAAGGATATCGGTATCGTCCTTGGCTATGCGGGTACCGGCAAGTCGGCCATGCGTGGGGTAGCGAAAGACGCATGGGAAGGCTCCGGCTATCAGGTTCACGGGGCTGCTTTGTCCGGCATAGCCGCGGAAAATCTCGAAAGCGGCTCTACCATCCCTTCGCGCACCATTGCTAGCCTTGAATATCAATGGGGACAGGGGCGTGATCTGTTGACGGCCCGCCATGTGCTGGTCATTGACGAAGCGGGAATGGTGGGCTCCAGGCAAATGGAGCGGATGCTGTCGGCTGCAGGTGACGCCGGAGCCAAGGTCGTGCTGGTCGGTGATCCCCAGCAGCTGCAGGCGATTGAAGCCGGGGCCGCATTCCGGTCGATTGCAGAGAGCCAGGGCAGCGTCGAGATTACACAAATCCGGCGGCAGCGGGAAGACTGGCAGCGCGAGGCGACGCGGCATCTGGCTACAGACCGGACAGCTGAGGCTTTACGGGCCTATGACGACCATGGCGCTGTCCATATAGCAGAGACAAGAGCGGCCGCGCGCGCGACACTCACCACCAAGTGGGAGCGCGCGCGTGTTGCCCATCCAGATCAGAGCCAGATTATTTTAACCCATACCAATGATGAAGTGCGTCTACTTAATGAAGGCGCACGCAGAACATCGCGCGATGCCGGAGCGCTAGGCGCAGATATTGCTATCGCAGTCGAACGCGGCGACCGCAGCTTTGCGACCGGCGAACGGTTGATGTTCCTGCAGAACGATCGCCGCCTCGGTGTCAAGAACGGATCGCTGGGAACAATCGAACAGGTCAGCCCCAACGCCATGACGGTAAAACTTGATGATGGCCGAAGCACCCGCTTTGATCTCAAACATTATGCGCATCTGGATCATGGCTATGCTGCAACCATCCACAAATCTCAGGGCATGACGGTCGACCGCACCCATGTTCTGGCGACACCGGGACTGGATCGGCATTCCTCCTATGTGGCATTGTCACGCCACCGCGACACTGTGCATGTTCATTATGGCAAAGATGATTTTGCAGACAGGCAAAAGCTTGCCCGCACCCTGTCCCGGGAGCGGGGCAAAGATATGGCGCTCGATTACATGCGTGCGCGTGAGCATGATCCGGCACGCGTCTTTGCCGAGCGGCGGGGGCTGACATGGCGTGAGCGCGTTACCGAGATTGTGCGCAAGGCAGTGCCGGAAAAGACTCTCCAAAACACTGTCGAAGGAGCGCGCAGCATCTTTGCATCGTTCAAGCCGCCCGCAGAGCCAGCGGTGCACTAGAGAAAGGGGCACCGCAAAGGTCTGGCACGCGGGATATGCAGCACGGCATCCGGAAATATGCGCGGGCGGTCGAAGACATCGGGCGCATGCGGGACAAGGGTCTGCCCGTCCTGCCGCACCAGCAAACGGCTTTGGCCAGGGCGCGCGAAGCCTTGGACCAAGTCCGCCCCGATGCAGGGCGCGATGCGGCGGCTGCGTTTAATCGCCAGCCCGAATTTGTTGTGGAAGCCGCCAGTGGAAAGACCGCGCGCACCGTTCAGGCGATGCAGCTGGAGGCACGAGCTCGCATCAACCCGGAGATGCGCGCCGACCGCTTTGTGGAAAACTGGCAGCAGCTCGGCCGCCAGCGCGACATGGCGATGCAATCCGGTCACCATGATCGCACCAAAGCCATCACTGCAAGCATGGGCCATATGGCCAAGGCCCTGGAGCGCGATCCGCAGGTGGAATCGATTCTGCACAATCACAAGATGGAACTGGGACTGCGCGGCAGCGGCGGCGGTATCGCGCATGAACTGACACAATATCTTGGTCTGGGGCGCGGCAGAGGCATTGGCATGTAAAGGAGATAAATAATGGAGCCCGACACATCGAAACCGGATAATATCGACGAAGCCGCCAATCCTATCCAGCTGCGTTTTCGTCAGCACGATAAGCAGGCGGGTTTGCAAACCATCGGTTGATTTCAGATTCGCGCCAGCCTGCGCCATTTATGCTGATTGGAATTTGACGTGGAAAAGTACCGTCTCCGATTTTGCGATAGACTGTCGAGCGGCTGAGGCCGGTTCTGTCCAGCACGGTTTTGAGGCGAACAATTCTGTCTCTTTTATCGATCATCGGAGTGGGCTCCATCTTTAAGCTATCTTGGGCTGTGATGAGATAGAATTGATCATGTTGATCGGGCTTGCAAGGCCAGAAAGGCTGAGATACGGCGAAGGCGTATTATGGCGCAGGAAAACTGTAAGGAGTGTATAATGCAACACCACCATTACCATCATACCAATCAATTTTATGTACCTCTGAATTTCAGATGGAGCGCGCTTTAGGCACTTGTCTAGGGCTTACATTATCTTCAGGACGCTTTTTCAACCTTCACATTATCCCGCTCATGTTCAGATTCGGGAACCATGATTTTCAAAAACCCAACCGCTTCATCCGAATTGCGACATTTTCTAATTTGAACTAACAACTTATCCAGATCAGTCTGCGTCAGATGGCGTTCATGCGCCATCATAATCCGGTTGTGAACCGTCGATTGTGGATCATTGCCGATAATCAGCTCTTCATAGAGCTTCTCGCCGGGACGCAGGCCGACTTCCTCAATCGCTATATCGCCATCTGGATGCGCATCATCACGAACGGTCAGACCGGACAGCTGAACCATCGTCCTCGCCAAATCGATAATCCGCACTGATTTACCCATATCGAGCACGAAAACTTCCCCTCCTTTGGCCATGCTACCAGCCTGAATCACCAGCTGTGCAGCCTTCGAAATTGTCATGAAACAGCGAGTCACATCTCGGTGCTTCAGCGTAATGCCCTCCCCATTTCAATCTGTTGTCGGAACAGAGGAACAACCGAACCGCTGGATCCCAGAACATTGCCAAAGCGCACCATGGAAAACCGGGTTTCACTGGTTTCGGAAAATGCCTGAGCAATCTGTTCTGCGCCCCGTTTGGTCGCGCCCATAACATTGGTCGGGCGCACGGCTTTGTCTGTACTGATCAGGATGAAATCACTCACTTTGGCGATATGAGCCGCCTTGGCCACTTCATAAGTGCCCAATATATTGTTTTTGATCCCTTCAACCGGATTGGCCTCGACCAGCGGCACATGCTTATAGGCGGCTGCATGGAAAACCTTATCGGGTTGCCAAAAAGCGAACACTTCCTTCAGGCGACTGGCATCTGCAACCCAACCCAGCACCGGGATCAGTTCCATATTCTCCAGTTCATTAGGTGTCACCGGTTCCCGACCCAACAGGTCTTCAATGTCCAGTTCCCGAATATCGTTAAACGATACCTGGCCGTCCATGATATCTTTCATGTTTGGCAGGGTCTGGACGTGGACCTTAAACTGCTGAATCTGGTCCACAATAGCCCGGCGCTTCTTGCGAGAGATTTTCGGAAGCGCGCCAGCAAGATATGCGTCACGGCATATTTATCGATGATGTCTGGTAAATCGCTGCTCCAGAACACCTTGTCACCATCCAGCTTTTGTCCGTGGAGCCGCCGGTCATCATCCACATAGCCGCGCAACCGCTTAGCGGGCTCAGACCGCATGGACGATGCCAGCTATTGGCCAGCACTGCCGGCACCATAGATCAGGACTGTCTTAACCTGTCCGCCAAAACGGTTGCGGCCCAGTATATCGACCATTAGATAGCGTGCCATGACGCGCGAAAAACCGACCATCATAAAGAAAATAATCGGCTGAATCACAACAATTTTTCGCGGAACGCCGACCACTCCAATGATCGAAAACAAGACAACTATGGGAGCACCGTAAATGATAAAAACCCTGACCAGAGTTTTCATCATACCGGAGCCTGCGTAACGGAAAATCGAGTTATACACATCGCCGAAGTAGAATATCGGTATCATCATCAACAGGGCCGCAAGCACGACTTTCTGGATCGCCAAATCCCAATAGATCCAGACGCCGACGCGCAGGGAATAAGCTATCCATATCGACTGGAAGCAAAGGATCATATCCAACACGAGCACGATGGCTTGCTTCTGCCAGCACGACATATTTGCGATTTTTCTAAAATAGCGGTGATTAAGGCGGTAATGGCTTCGATTGTTCAGAATCCTGGACTATTTGAACCACTGCATCACAATTGATAGTTTTGCATTGGCTGATTTCACGACGTTTTCCAAATGTTTCGATTTGGCGTGCAAATATCTTGAAATATTCAGACGGGCTAACTGCATATTTCGACCGGATCGGAGCAAAAAAGGACGGAATATATTACAGAGCCGCATCCGAGATCAGCTGTTATGAAAATTTTAGGCATAGGTTGTTAGTGAATTGACCATGGAAACCCTCCCATCATCGCTGCCTAAAGTCGTTACGATTTTCGGAACAAGACCGGAAGCTATTAAGCTTTTTCCGGTCGTTCGTGCCTTGTCAAAGCGCAGCGCTTTGCAAAATATCAGCTGCGTCACCGCTCAGCATCGCCAAATGCTCGATCAGGTGCTGGATATTGCCGATATCGTACCCGATCACGATCTCGACTTGATGCGCGCAGATCAAAGCCTGGATGAACTCACCGGTCGCCTACTCGCAGGCATTGGTCAAACGCTGGATGAGATCGGACCGCAGCGTGTGGTGGTGCAGGGCGATACGGCAACAGCAATGTGCGGAGCGCTCGCGGCTTATTATCGGAAAATTCCCGTCAGCCATGTTGAGGCGGGCTTGCGCAGCTATAATATCTATCATCCCTGGCCCGAAGAGGTGAACCGCAAGATTATTGGCACTATTGCCGATCAACATTTTGCACCGACGGAGACTTCAGCCAAGGCGCTGCTTAAGGAAAACGTGCCAGAGGATCAGATCAGCGTTACTGGCAACACGGTGATTGATGCATTATTGACCACGGTTCAAAAAAGCCGGAAAACAGAGCTTCTGGATCAGCGCCTAAAAAGCCTGTTTGAGAGGTTTTCGGACAAAAAAATTATCGGCGTGACCAGTCATAGGCGAGAGAATTTTGGCGATGGATTGACCAATATCGCATCTGCACTACGCGAAATCGCAGGCAGGGACGATGTCGCCCTGATTTTTCCGGTCCATCTTAATCCCAATGTACGGGCCATCATGAATGATGCGCTGGGCGGTCTGAGCAATGTTGCCATGATCGAACCGCTTGATTATCCCAATTTTGTGGCCCTTTTAGATGCTTGCACGTTTATGCTGACCGATAGCGGAGGCGTACAGGAAGAGGCTCCGGCACTAGGGAAGCCGGTGCTGGTGATGCGCGGTACTACCGAGCGTCCGGAGGGCGTTGAAGCGGGTACCGCCAAGCTGGTAGGAACCAACAAAGATCTGATCGTGAAAGAGGCGTACGAGTTGCTCGATAACACGCGATATTATGATGCAATGGCAAAGGCCCATAATCCCTTCGGAGATGGCCAGGCCAGCGAGCGGATTGCCGATATAATCGAGCAAAGCCTCGTGTCATGAAACTCCGGACCATGTCCCCGAGAATCTGACGACATTACCTAATTATTTACGATGTTCGGCTATCGCAGATTATGAAGAATTGCGTCCTATTCGGCGCATATAGGAGATTTTGCGATCATGCTTTCCGACGAGAAACCTTCCGTTTGCGTGCTGGGCCTTGGCTATATCGGCCTGCCGACCGCCGCCGTCATCGCGCGGTCAGGATGCCCGGTTCTTGGCATAGATGTGACGGCGCATGTTGTTGACACGATCAATAATGGTAAAATCCATATCGAAGAAGTGGACCTGGATGGCCTGGTGCAAGGCGTGGTGTCGCGCGGTACCTTGCGAGCCTCGCTGCAGGTTGAGGCGGCCGACGTTTTTGTTATCGCGGTTCCAACGCCTTTTGGCGATAATCATGTGCCCGATACCAGCTATGTTATGGACGCTGCCACAAATGTTGCGGTGGCTTTAAAAGCGGGTGATACGATCATATTGGAATCCACATCTCCTGTCGGAACAACCGAAAAGATGCGGGATTTGATCGCAAAACTCCGACCTGATCTCAAGATACCGGGCCTGACGAATGACATACCGGATGTCGCGATTGCCTATTGTCCGGAACGGGTTTTGCCGGGCAGAATATTGGAGGAACTGACCAATAATGATCGCTGTATTGGCGGCATTACACCGCGCTGCGCCCGGAAAGCGCTGAATTTTTATCGCCGCTTTGTCCGCGGAGAATGCGTCACCACAAACGCGCGCGCCGCGGAAATGACCAAGCTGGTCGAAAATAGCTATCGTGACGTGAATATCGCCTTTGCCAACGAGCTTTCCATCGTGTCTGATGAGATGGATCTGGACGTCTGGGAGGTTATCCGCCTCGCCAATCGCCATCCGCGGGTGAATATATTGCAGCCTGGCCCCGGCGTCGGCGGGCATTGTATTGCCGTCGATCCCTGGTTCATTGTCCATGGCGCGCCCGATCATACGCCGCTGATCCGTATCGCGCGCGAAGTGAATGATAGCAAAACCGGCCATGTTCTTGAGCAGGCATCGTTGATGATCGACGAATTGCCCGGCGTCTCTATTGCCTGTTTCGGATTAGCATTCAAAGCCAATATCGATGATTTCCGCGAAAGCCCGGCGTTAAAGATCGCCGCCAAGCTCGCACGGCGTTATGGCGGACGGATCAAGATTGTCGAGCCTTATGCCGACGCACTACCGGCTGCGTTTGAAGGGACGGGCGCGGAGTTGATCGATATTGACGAGGCTCTGGAAAGCTGTGCTGTGATGATCACGCTCACCGATCACGATATGTTCAAATCCATTCCTCTGGACGAGCGGGCGGGCAAAGTTGTGTACGATACGCGTGGAATTTGGCCAGACCAGCCAGATAACCTACAGGCGGCCAGTAAGCTGCGGCTTGCAAGCTAAAATACAATAGGTAAACCTATTTCACAAAAGCGCAAAACAGCTTGTAGTCCTAAAAGCGGAACCATAGAAATGGACTTCAACCAGCGATACAAAAATGTTCCCAGTCCCGCATCATATCGCGGCGCTTTTCGAGATAATCGGTGCGGCGATAGGCCGCTTCTACCTTATTCGCGATGCTATGGGCCAGCGCGGCTTCAGCAACCTCACCGGGGTAGTTGGTTTGCTCAGCAACCCAATCACGAAATGAGGAGCGAAATAAGGCCGTACGCGTTCCAGAACATCTAGCGCGCTCGCTGTCAGCGGGATTGTGTGCGCCTTAGCCATTTTCATGCGTTCGGCTGGGATTGTCCACAGTCGGTTGCAGCGGTCGATCTCGTTCATCGTGGCGCCGCGTACTTCGCCGGAACAGGTGGCCGTGAGAATCAGGAACTCCAATGCCAGGCGGCTCACATTTTCCTTGGTGCGCAGATATTTTACGAACTCCGGTACGTCCTCATAAGGCATTGCAGCAAAATGGTTATCCCTCTTGGGTTGTTTGGGCAAACCGCGCCCTACTGAACGGAGAGGGGCTTCAGAGGCACGCAGACCATTGGCATAGGCCCAGTCGAGGACAACTCCGATCCGCTGTTTTACCCTTCGCGCTGTTTCCGGTTTTGTCAGCCATATCGGGACCAGTACATCCCGTATGACCGGTCCTTCAATATCATTGACTAGCCGATCGCTGATTTTGGGAAAAACATGCTTTTCGAGCGTCGTCATCCATTGCTTTTGGTGCTTGCCGCTCTTCCAGGCGACACGACGCTCGGCATGGACCTGTTTCGCAGCGTCCCTAAAGGTCGGAATGACAAACTTCGCTTTTTACGCTCGGCAATCGGATCAAGGCCGTTGTGGATGTCTTTGCGCATGAGATAGGCCGATTCGCTCGCTTCTGCTAATGATACGAGGCTGAGTGAGCCGAGCCCTATATCGCGTCTTCGCCCATTAATAGATGTTCGTAGCCTCCAACGGCCCTTCATAGGACCTGTTAGAATCAATGTCAGTCCATCACCGTCGCCATAGTTACCTGGCTCTTTCAGGTTTCAAATTTTGTTGCAGTCAGCTTTCCCATTCCATCATCTTTCCATATTTGTCCCACAATTTACCCCACACTTATTGTGGGCTTCTGTGGAACATTATAAGAACGCATGAAAGTCGCACAAGCCATAAAACCAAGCAAAACCATTGCCTTAGCGATAATATGAGACTTTCTGGGATAATATAAATGGCGGACACGGAGGGATTCGAACCCTCGAAGGACCGTGAGGCCCTTGCCTCCTTAGCAGGGAGGTGGTTTCAGCCGCTCACCCACGTGTCCGCACGATCGGCTTGGTCAAGGACATGCGCTATAACGGCGCATTGCGCTGGCTGCAATGGGTAAAGTGCCTGATCAAGTCACCAATATCCAAGCCCGCCAAAAATGACCGCAGAAGCGGTTAATCCCGGTATGTTCAACATATTTCATGCCAAAAATGTCAAAAACCACTCAACAGGCCGCAAAATCGACTCGTGTCGTCGTCCGTTCATTGCGCAGTCATCGCCAAACGCCAAAGTCGAAATCGGCTGGTATGGGAAGGAGTTTACCCATGACGAAGTCGTGCCCAAAGGAAATGTCTGTGAAAAAATCTAACCGTGAGACTCTCGGCAGGAAACTGCTTGGTCTTTTCGCTGTGGCCGCGTTGGCCTGTTCGCCAACCCTGTCTCCCGCATTTGCGCAGGTTGAGACGATTGATCCCAATGACGCAATCGATGCGGATCTGGACACGCCTGATTATGATGGGAATTTCGAGGAACCAGCGGCTGAGCAAAACACGTCTGTGAGCACGGACATAGACAGTGATCTTGACCAGCCAGAACAGGTTGATGGTAGCACGACCTATGACAATATCGAGAATAGCAGCACTGTAACCAACGACAGTTTTGATCAAAACAGCATCGACGAAAATGGTAACGTGATTGCCAATGTGGACGATGCGACGACCTATCAGGACGACGATCTTATCGGTGCGGCCGAGGGCGTTTTTGGTAAAGGGGCAAAAGGCCTGGCTAAGGTCATCGAAGACATATTGAAGAAACAGGGGCGGCCCAATGCCTATATAGCCGGGCGTGAAGCCTCTGGTGCATTTGTTGTGGGTCTACGTTATGGTTCCGGCAAGTTGCACCACAAAATCGAAGGTGAACGGCCGGTTTACTGGACTGGCCCATCCATCGGCTTTGACGTGGGCGGCAATGCAGCAAACAGCTTTGTTCTGGTCTACAATCTCTACGACACCGAAGACTTATACCAGCGCTTTCCTGCGGGGGAGGGCGCAGCCTATTTTGTTGGCGGCTTTCATGTCAGCTATCTGCGCAGCGGTGACAAGGTGCTTATCCCGGTCCGATTGGGAGCAGGCCTACGGCTTGGCGCAAATGTGGGTTATATGAAGTTCAGCAAAAAACAGAGATGGCTGCCGTTCTAAGGCAGGCCTAAGCCTTAACGGCGCGCAATTTTTCCATACGAGAGAGATAGCGCGCCAATATATCAATCTCCAGATTGACCTGATTACCGGCTTCGAGGTCAGCGAACGTCGTAACGCTGGCGGTATGCGGAATGATATTCAGCCCGAATATAGCGCTGCCATCCGCCTGGTCATCAACCGTATTAACGGTGAGCGAAATGCCATCGACTGTGATCGATCCTTTTGGTGCCAAATAGGGCGCAATTTCGGCTGGTGCGTGGATACGAACCGGGTGCGAATCGCCTTCGGTTTCGACCGACACAACATCACCCACCGCATCGACATGACCCGTGACTATATGACCGCCAAGCTCATCACCGACTTTCAGCGCCCGTTCGAGATTGAGCTTATTGCCTTCTTCCCACATGGATTTCGCAGTTTTCGATATGCTTTCGGCGGAAATATCGACCGCAAACCAGTCTGATCCTTTGTCGACAACGGTCAAGCAAGCACCGGAACAAGCGATGGATGCACCAATATCAACGCTGCTCATGTCATAATGACAGGATATGATGAGCCGCAAGTCGCCGCGCTCTTCTACTTTAGTGATTGTGCCGATATCAGAAACTATGCCTGTGAACATGGGAAGCCTTTATAAAATGAACGGGGCAAACTTAGGCGGCGCGTTCATATATCTCAAGCATATCCTGACCCAGGTCACGGCGATCCAGCCGTGTCCATTGACCATGTGCGGCGTCAAGACTGCCCAAGCCAATATCGCCTATGCCCTGCAAACCACCGCCAATAAGGATCGGCGCTCGATAAAGCAGCAACCGATCGACAAGATTAGCTTTCAAGAAAGAAGCTGCCGTTGCTGACCCACCTTCGATCAACAGCCAATTTATATTGTCCAGTCCAGCAATCGCTTCTGGCTCGGCAATTTCCTGCCAATGGTCCTGAATTTCAGCTTTGCCCAATACTATCGGGATCGGGGAACGCTTTTCCAGCCCCGTCAGACGAACGTCCAGACTCGGATTGTCTGCGGCCACTGTGCCAGCTCCCACCAAAATGGCATCACAGCGCGCGCGCTCGAGATGGGCATGCGCGCGTGCACGATCCCCGGTAATCCACTTGCTGGTGCCATCGGCCATCGCAATACATCCATCCAGTGACATTGCGAGTTTCAAGGTAACGTGCGGGCGGCCTTTCTCCATGCGCGTGAAAAAGCCTGCCATTGCGCGATGCGCTTGTTGTTCCAAAAGTCCAACCGATACAGAGACACCCGCATCACCCAAGCGATCGATACCATGTCTTCGCGTACGCTCGTCTATGTCCAGCGTCGCGACGATCACCCGCGCAGGCGCGGCGTCCTTTACCAGATCAGCGCAAGTCGGGCCGCGCTCGCTCTTATGTGCGCAAGGCTCCATCGTCACATAGATATCTGCTCCTTTTGCCGCCTTGCCCGCTTGTGCGAGGGCCATGGCTTCAGCATGCGGGCGGCCACCTGGCTGGGTCCAGCCGCGCCCTACAATGATCCCGCCTTTGACGATGATGCAGCCGACATTGGGATTGCCGCCGGTTCGTCCGCGTCCACGTTCGGACAAGGCAATGGCCATTGCCATAAAGCGTGCATCTCTTTTCGCCATCAGCATGAGAGGCCGTCGGGCCGCTCCACTTCAACCACACCGCGCGCCAATCGATCTGCTTCGGCTTCGCGTTCAATCGCCTCCACATCCATTCCCGACATACGACCGAGAGATTTCATAGCCTCGCGCCGTCTGGCATCGCGCTTGTCTTTCAGACATTGGACAGCCCAGCGATCGGCCATAATTTCTTCGTCGGTGCGGTCCATAGACCAGTTCTCAACATAAACCACTTCCTGCGGAACATAGACGTCCGTGTTTACCTTTGGATCGATGATGAACAGGAAGAAGATGAATCCGGAACATCCAAAGGCGAGCAACGCCGGGACTACCTGTTCTTTCGGATGGCGGCGCAATAAGGTGAATAAGTCACTTAAACCGCCACCGACGGAAACATCTTTTAACATTTTCATAGTTTCTAAATAGGGTGCAAAGGCGAACATGACCAGCCCCGTTGCAGCAGTTTATCTCTGTCGCAGGGCTGGTCCTTCATCGTTTCAGGCTTAGCTGTTTATCTCAAAACGCACTTTAAGTGTGATCCAGCTTTCAAAAGCAGCACCATCTGTGGTGGCTGGTTCAAAGCGCCATTTCTTCAGCGCGTGGCGTTTCGTTGCTGTCCAAAACTCTTCATGAGGGCTCTCAACGAGCTCGATTTGCTTCGCCCGGCCGTCGGTTCCAACCAGGACGCGAACGGTGATCAGCCCCTCTTCACCCATCCGCAACAAGCCGGATGGATAAGGCGGCTGAAACTGATTGCTATAGCGGCTGTTCAGTTTCGCATCTGCAATCACCGGGTCAGGGATGACCTCTACGGGCGTAACAGGAATGACGACGCGATCGCCCAATCCACTGAAATCAATGCCGCTATCAACATCTGCAAAACTATTTGTAGGCGGATCATTAAATACTGGCGGCGCCACTATAGGGGTGACCGCTGTGACGGATTTGGGAGGGGGATTGGTGTCAACAATCGGTTCATCAATCGCCTTAACCGGCGGACTTGGGTCTTTATCAACTTCTATGGGAACCGCCAATATGGTGCCTTCAAATGGGATCTCAGCGGTTATTGCGGGAAGCGCCATGGCCCCGGCAAATAGGAGGGCGTGAAAACCCACGGTCAGGCCAATGCCTTTATAATTGGGTTTTTTATGTGCGTAAGTTGATGTGAAGCTCATAAGTCTGTCCTTTCATCCATCTCCTCGGATGACAGTGCAGCTGCTCCATTTGTTGGCGCTATATCCTGCACCGTCATTTGAGATGATATACTATTACATATTTAAAATCAAGGACATGGCTCACCAAGGCGAAATAGGCCCGGGAAATAGGCGGTTATGAAGAGATGTTTTGCAGCCGTGCGAGGGCGGATTCACGGCCAATGAGCGGAAGCAATGCGCCCATGTCCGGTCCGTGATCCAATCCGGTCAGCGCCTGACGCAGCGGCATGAACAATGGCCTGCCTTTGCGGCCGGTGCTTTCCTTCAGCGCGCCGGTCCAGTCTTTCCAGATCGTCTCTGACCAGGACAAGCCTTCCAGGGTCGCGCGGGCCTGATTCAGGAATTCCTGATCTTCGGCGGATAGCTCGGGAGCGGTTACCGGACCTGTCACCACCTGCCACCAGGCGTCGATTTCGCCCATATCATGCAGATTGGGCCGGACGACGTCCCAGGCCGCCGCAGACATCCCATCAGGCAGTCGATCCTGCACATCTTCATAATCCAGCAGATGCACGATCTTCTGGTTCAGTTGGGCCAGTTCTTCGTCGTCAAAGCGCGCCGGCGCCCGTCCAAAGCGTGAAAAATCAAATGTTTGCACCAACGTCATAACGTCGGCAATCGGCTCCACCGGGTCGCTGGTGCCGATACGGGCAAGCAGCGCGACAATCGATTGCGGCTCAATGTTCCGCTCGCGAAAACCGCCTACACCCAGGGACCCCAAACGCTTGGAAAGCTTGCCCTCGGTCCCGACCAACAACGCCTCATGGGCAAATTCCGGTGTGTCGGCACCAAAGGCCTGAAACATCTGAATCTGGACCGCGGTATTCGCGACATGATCCTCGCCGCGCACGACATGGGTGATGCCCATATCCATATCATCGATGGTTGATGGCAGCATATAAAGCCAGCTGCCATCTTCGCGGCGGATGACCGGATCGGACAGCAGGCCCGGTTCAAAATGCTGGTCACCGCGGATCAGGTCGGTCCACTCAATCGGTGTGTCGTGATCCAGCTTGAAGCGCCAATGGGCTTTTCGCCCCTCATCCTCAAAAGCGGTGATCTCGGCATCCGTCAAATCGAGCGCCGCCCGATCATATGTTGGTGGTTTGCCGCGGCCAAGCTGCACCTTGCGCTTCAAGTCGAGCTCCTGCGCCGTTTCATAGGCCGGATAGACGCGGCCAGCCGCTTTCAGTTCTTCAAATCGCTCTTCATAGCGATCGAAACGCGCCGACTGCCGCTCTTCGCTATCGGGATGGATGCCGAGCCATGCGAGATCGGCGCGAATGGCGGTGACATATTCCTCTTTCGAGCGTTCCTTGTCGGTATCGTCCAGCCGCAGCAGGAATTCGCCGCCCTGTTTCTTGGCGAACATCCAATTGTGGAGCGCCGTACGAATATTGCCGACATGAAGATGCCCGGTGGGCGAGGGTGCAAAGCGGGTTTTAATGGTCATATCGTCCTAAATGCATTGGTAATGGGATAGCGTCGATCGCGGCCAAAATTTCTTGTGCCGAGTTTGACGCCGGGCGGGGCCTGACGCCGCTTATATTCGGCTATATAAAGCAATTTCTCGATCCGTATCACGGTTTCGCGATCAAAACCGCGTTCAACCAGATCGGCAACCGACAATTCTTCCTCCACCAGGCCGTGGAGCAGGGGATCGAGGATTTCATAGTCGGGCAAGCTGTCGCTATCCTTCTGGTCTTCCCGCAACTCCGCGCTGGGCGGTTTGGTGATGATATTGTCGGGCATTACGGGTCCGTCCGGGCCCATACCGAGCGACGGCTTGTTGCGATTGCGCCATTCCGACAGCTTGAAACAGGTCAGCTTATAGGCATCTTTCAGCACCGAATAGCCGCCCGCCATATCGCCATAGATAGTCGCATAGCCGACGCTCATCTCGCTCTTGTTGCCGGTGGTCAGCAGCATATGGCCAAATTTGTTGCTCATCGCCATCAGCGTCACACCCCTGATGCGCGACTGGATATTCTCTTCGGTGATATCCACTTCTTCATCGGCAAAACTGCCTTCGAGCATGGCGTCAAAACCTTCGACCGCCGGCACAATTGAAATAGTGTCGAGCCTCGTTCCAAGCATCTCGGCACAGCCTGCCGCATCGTCGAGACTTTCTTGGCTGGTGAAGCGTGACGGCATCATCACGCACCACACCCGATCCGCGCCCAAGGCGTCAACCGCCACTGCCGCAGACAGGGCACTATCAATGCCGCCAGACAAACCAAGAATGACGCCAGGAAAGCGGTTGGCGTTCACATAGTCGCGTAAGCCAACTATCATCGCGTTATAAATATCGGCCGGATGATCATCGAGCTTGTGGATCTCGCCGGGCGCGCAAGTCCAGTCCTCACCCTCATTCGACCAGTGGGTATCGACAATTGCCTCGTCCCAGTCGGGGAGCTGATGCATCACACTGGTGTCGCCGTTCAGGACAAAGCTCGCTCCGTCAAAAACCACTTCATCCTGACCGCCGATGCGGTTGAGGAACAGCAGCGGCAGCTGTGTTTCCCGCACTCGCTGCGTTGCCACTTGGCCCAGCCGCCGGTCATCTTTCTCGATTTCATAAGGGCTACCATGAACGGAAATCAGCATTTCTGTACCCTGTGCTTTCAGATGCTCACAGACGGTCGGAAACCAGACGTCCTCGCAAATTGGCAGGCCAATCTTGCAGCCGCGAAAGTCTATCGGTTCAGGCAGCGGCCCGGATGTGAACAGGCGTTTTTCATCAAACGTGCCGTAATTGGGTAGCTCTACCTTATACCGGACCTCTTTGATCTGGCCGCCTTCAAGCAGCGCAATGCCGTTATAAAGATGGCCATTCTCACGAAAAATGGACCCTACCAACATGGCTGGCGCGCTATCCTGTGTCGCGTCGGCCAATCGCTGCAACTCTGTTTCCGCACGTTCGACGACCGCCGGTTTCAGCACTAAGTCTTCAGGCGGATAGCCAATCAGCTGCAGCTCCGGAAAGACAATCAGGTCGCTATCCGGTTTAGATTGATAGACGGCGATCATCGCGTCGGCATTGCCGCGCAAATCGCCAACCGCCTGGGTCATCTGGGCAAGGGTGATGGTAAGCTTTGCTGTCATCCCGCCCTGATAGAAAGCAGTGCTGCGCTCGGCAAATGATTTATCCGAAAACTAGCGACCCCATGGCCCGGCCAGGAATGAACGCAAATAGGCCAGCGATGATCAGGCCGATATAGGGCCCCTGCATCGCGCGATAATGTTCGACAACATTGCCGCGCCGGATTTGCCAGATACCGTAAGGAATCGACACCAACGTCACCACGGAAAAGATATGGATGAAGCTGAGCCCGGTTCCACCAATGCCTTGTCCAGGACGACCGATCCAGAAGCTCACAATAGCAGTGGTTACCATCAACATTCCCCAAATACGCCCCATATGCATATGGAGGCGGTCGCCTTTTTTACGCCACAGGATATAGGCGCCGAGCGGGATGGCCGGGATTACAGTCGCAAGGTGAATGATGACCGGCAGGCTGATCGGGCGCTTTTGCGCTATCTCGACATCCGCACTGTAGGCAAAGCCGCCATAAAGGGACGACAGCGCCATCAGAACCAGTGTTGCCAATATAGTTGCGCCGCCCAGCAGAATGATATTCTGAATATTATACCCGCTGTTCTTTTGCATCTCAGATTGCACGGCTTCTTTCGGCTTCGTCATGATTTTCCCCGTTGGTTCGCTTTGTTGCAAACCAGATTGACCATCCGAAAATACAATTCCAGCTTGCTTACGCCGGTGGTTGTCTCCTATTCGTGAAGTGCGCCGAAAACAGGCAGTTTGCCCATTCACGAAGCGTCAATAGGCAGGCGGGATGGCGATTTGGGGGTTATATGAGCGGCAGTGTCAGGAAATGGTCCGTGAAATGGATTGCCGTCGAATTGCTGGTCATGGCGCTGATCGGGCTGGTCTTCGGTTTCCTCGGCCCGTTTGGCACCTATGCCATGCCGGTGGCGCTGCGCCTTGCCTATTGGGTTGGCTTTATCATCATCGGATATGCGATTTTCAGGCCGGTTTCGATCAGCGCGGGATGGCTCCGGGAAAGCATTGCCATGCCTTTCTGGACCGCCGAACTGCTAGCGACTGCGATCGCGGCCTTGCCGCTCACATTTCTGATCGGTTTCGCTATATCGGGCATGCGGTTCGATCCCTCCTTTTTGGGTGACCGCTTTCTAATACTCTATCTGCAATGCGCCGTGATCGGTTTCGGCATCTTCCTTTTCATGCGGTTACTCTTTGGGCCGGATGGATCGGACACCGAACGCGAAGGGGTACAGGAACCGGAACCGCGCGAAATAGAGGCTGATCCGGTGAAAATTGCTGCAGTGCAGACAAAATTGCATGATCGCCAATCGGGTATCCCCGACCGGATCATCGCTCTGGGCGTGGAAGATCATTATGTCCGCGTCCATGGCCCTGAACGCGCAGAAATGCTGTTGATGCGGCTGAGCGATGCCATCAGGGAAATGGAACCGCTGGAAGGAATGCAGGTCCATCGCAGCTGGTGGGTCGCGCGCGATGCCATCGTCACGTCGAAGCGCGAGGGGCGGAATCTGCGATTGTCGCTATCCGGCGGCCTCGAAGTTCCGGTTTCCCGTGCCTATGTCACCAAACTGAAACAATCTGGCTGGATTTAACCGAAAGGCACTTTCGATTTGCGGCGCACCTGTTAAACGGGGCTCGAAACATTCACATAGGGTCCGCGATTCTAATGCAATGGCGGACCTGCTCGAGGGGAAGCCAATCAATGAAACTCATGTCCGGCAACAGCAATTTGTCGCTCGCTCAATCCGTAGCCGACTATCTGGATATCAAGCTGACCGATGCGAGCGTGAAACGCTTTGCCGATGACGAGATTTTTGTCGAAATCCATGAAAATGTCCGCGGCGAAGATGTCTTCATCATGCAATCAACCAGCTTCCCGGCCAATGATAACCTGATGGAATTGCTGATCGGCATCGATGCCCTGCGCCGCGCCTCGGCCAAGCGTATTACCGCCGTGATCCCCTATTTCGGCTATGCACGCCAGGACCGGAAACCGGGCCCAAGAACGCCAATCTCGGCCAAGCTGGTCGCCAACCTGATCACCGAAGCGGGCGCGGATCGCGTGCTGTCGGTTGATCTGCATGCCGGCCAGATTCAGGGCTTTTTCGATATTCCGACCGACAACCTTTATGGCGCTCCAGTGATGTCAGCGGACATTCAAGCGCGGTTTGCCGGTCATGAACTGATGGTCGTATCGCCCGATGTCGGCGGCGTTGTGCGTGCCCGGGCGCTTGCCAAACGCCTGGACAACGCACCCTTGGCGATTGTTGATAAACGCCGCGAGCGGGCAGGTGAGTCCGAAGTCATGAATATCATCGGCGATGTGTCGGGAAGGTTCTGCATATTGATCGACGATATTGTCGATTCCGGCGGAACGCTGTGCAACGCGGCTCAAGCACTAAAAGATAAAGGCGCTACCGAGGTTGTTGCTTATTGTACTCACGGCGTTCTCTCCGGCGGCGCAGTGGCACGAGTTAATGACAGCGCGCTCAAGGAATTGGTGATTACCGATTCCATTGGTGCCACCGACGCCGTCAAAGAATCGGACCGTGTCCGTCACTTGACGATCGCACCCTTATTGGGTGAAGCGATCAAACGGATTGCCGACGAAAGCTCTGTTTCCAGTCTGTTTGACTAAACGGAGCTGCCAAGCGGTATTGACTGCGCAATTATTGTGATCATTGCTCTGCCATTTGCTTGAGCATGTTTCTGGCGATTAACTGTTGTTTCTGACTCAACGCATATTCGCCATCCGTGGCTAATGCCTTTTCCAGTCGCGCTTTTGCCCGATCAAAATTGCCCGCCAGATAGTAGCTGGATCCCGCCATATATCGATTATAGCCACTAGCAGGCTGTTGGGCAGACGCCCTGTCAAATTGTTTGGCCGCCTTCTTGAAATCACCGTTATGTAGAAATTTGAGGCCGCGGTTAAAATAGTTTGTGCCCCGGACCATTTTATGTCTTTCAAAATCGTCGGCGGGGCCTCGCACATCGCAACCTCTTCCACATGCGGGCGAATTTTCCGGCAATGGCTGCGCCGCAATTGGCCCGCTCGCCAGGATCGATCCCGTTGTGACAATAGCTAAAATAAGTGTTTTGATGATCTTGATCACGACCTGCCTCTAAACGGTAATAGACCCTGCTCGCTTTATGAGCATGATCTTGATTTGCAAAGCATTTCCAATTTTCCCTAGTAGGCGATGGACCCTCGAGCAGGGTTCGTTTACACAATCGGCATGACGCCCAAAGATATCACTCTCGCTGAAAAGCTAGCCGAGGCCGCCGGTGAAGCAATCCGTCCGCTTTTTCGTGCCAAATTTGATCAGGAATCGAAAAGCGATTCGACGCCGGTCACGGAAGCTGACCGCGCCGCCGAAGCCGCGATGCGCAAGATTATTGAAACCGAATGCCCGGAAGACGGCATTATCGGTGAGGAATATGGCACCATCAACGAAGGCGCTTCGCGTCAATGGGTGCTGGACCCGATTGATGGTACCACCAGCTTCATCGCCGGGCGGCCGATTTTCGGCACGCTGATCGCGCTGATGCAGGATGGCTGGCCAGTTATCGGGATTATTGATCAGCCGATAGCACGCGAACGCTGGGTCGGCGTGGTCGGACGACCAACTACGTTTAACGGCTCAGCGGCGAAATCCGCGCGGTGCCGGGACCTGAAAGATGCCGTGCTAGCCACTACCACTCCGCATCAATTTGACGAGCATGATGCCGAGCATTTTATGGGCCTCGCCAGCAAAGTCGCGCCGCGCAAGATTATCTATGGCGGCGATTGCTATAATTATGGTCTGGTCGCCAGCGGCCATGTCGATGTCGTTTGCGAAGCGGGTTTGATGTTGCACGATTATGCGGCGCTCGCCCCGATTGTCGATGGCGCGGGCGGGATGATGTGCGACTGGAATGGCGAACCACTGCATGCCGAGACAGACGGCCATGTTCTCGCCATTGGTGATCAGGCGCGCGTCGATGACGTGCTGGAGGCGATTGCATGTCATCACTAGAGCCTGTCAGTAAAACACGATTTGTAGCGCCGCCTCCGCCGCTGCAACGTTATCTGACCACCTATTATTTCTCCGAGATAGAAAGCCCGGACGGATCCGACATATCGGATCTGTTGCTGCCGCAATGGGCCAGCATCCGCTATATTTACCGCGGAAGCGTCAAAATGATGGGCCCGGATGAAAAGCTTCAGGATTCTCCTCTGGCGGCAATGACCGGACCGACCAGTCTGGCCGCGCCGATTGCAAGTAAATCCTCGCGCATTGCTGCTTTTGGGCTGTTACCGTTGGGCTGGTACAAATTTGTCAGGCAGCCGGCATCACGCTGGGCCAATAAAGTGATTGATGTCGAATCGGCTCATAAATTCGATCTTTTCGCCGATATCTGGAATGCTATCCGAAACCTGGAATCCGAAGCAGAGATGGTCGACGCGTGCAATCACATGCTACTCGAAGCGATGTCGCCCGCCGATCCGGAAGAAGAACTGATTGAGGCCGCGCATCTTGCGCTCACCGATCCCGCAATTGATAGCGTCGGCGCGCTGTGTGAACGCCTCGATATGGATACCAAACAGCTGAGCCGATTCTCCAATCGCGTTTTCGGCTTTTTGCCTAAATTGCTGCTGCGGCGACAGCGTTTCGTGCGCACATTGGGCGAAGCTCTTTTGAACCCATCGCAAAGCTGGAGCGAATGTGTTGATCTCAACTATTATGATCAAGCCCATTTCAATCGCGACTTCAAACGATTCATGGGCCTGACACCGCGGCAATATATGGCGCAGCCGCATCCTATTTTTGGCATTGGTGCCAGCGAGCGTACCAAAGCCTTGGGCCGCCCCTTACAGGCTATGGACAGGCCCGAGGATCCGGATTCGGAAGATAATTGCAACGCCGCTTAGCGGCGGCGGCTATAAACCTTCTCTGAATCTGCTTTATTTCTTGCATTTCGGGCGAATCTAGCTATTGCCGCCCTTCCGATGTGACGCACTGGCCAGTGTTGGGCTGCCACATGTGTCCGTAACGGTACTTTTTAAAGGAGACCAAAATGCCCAAGTTGAAGACCAAAAGTGGTGTGAAGAAACGCTTCAAAATCACCGCAACCGGCAAGGTAAAGCACGGCGTAGCCGGCAAACGCCACCGTTTGATGAGCCATAACAGCAAATATATCCGTCAGCAGCGCGGCACCAAGAAATTGTGTGATGCCGATGCGCGGACAGTCAAGAAATGGGCACCTTACGGGCTTTAATAGCACCGAAGCTCCCATCGCTTTTAAAAATTCAAGGATATAGAAAATGGCACGTGTAAAACGGGGTACGACCACTCGTACAAAACATAAAAGATTATTGGTACAGGCGAAGGGCTATTATGGCCGTCGCAAAAATACCATCCGCGTCGCGCGGCAGGCTGTCGAAAAAGCCGGTCAATATGCGTATCGCGATCGTAAAGTTAAAAAGCGCGCTTTTCGCGCCATCTGGATTCAGCGTATCAACGCTGCGGTCCGCGCAGAAGGCATGACCTATGGCACGTTCATTCACGGCACCAAGCTGGCCGGCATTGAACTCGACCGTAAAGTCATGGCCGACCTGGCGATGAATGAACCCGCAGTGTTTAGCGGCCTCATCAAACAGGCGCAGGATGCTCTAGCGAAAGCTTAAGTGTTTAGATAATTTCAAAGAAGCGCCGGAGAGCAATCTCGCGGCGCTTTTTTATTGGGTTTTTCACCGCAGCCTGCTTTAGACGGTCAGCAGGGAAAATAGGGTAAGGTCATGAGTGACATCGAAGCAATAAAAGAGAAATATCTCGGACAGATAGAGGCGGCGAATGATGGCGATGCTTTGGAAGCGATCCGCGTTGCTGCGCTGGGCAAGAAAGGCGAGATTTCGCTTCTGCTCAAAACGCTTGGAAAGATGACCCCCGAAGAACGTCAGAGCGAAGGTCCGAAAATCAACGGTGCCCGTCAGGCCGTGGCCGATGCGATTGCCGCGCGCAAGGACAGCATTGAAACCGAAGCGCTGAACGCACGTCTCGCCACTGAAAAGCTCGACATGACCTTGCCGCCGCCCTCTGCGCCCAAGGGCAGCATTCACCCGGTATCGCAAGTGATGGATGAACTGGCCGAGATATTCGCTGATCTTGGCTTCTCGGTCGCTACGGGTCCGGAAATTGAGGATGACTGGCATAATTTCACCGCGCTCAACATCCCGGAAACCCATCCGGCGCGCGCGATGCATGACACCTTCTATTTCCCGCAAACTGACGATCAGGGCATGCCAAAACTGCTGCGTACGCACACCTCACCCGTGCAAATCCGCACGATGATGGATGTTGCCAAGCGAAGCGATGGTGCTGGCGAGCCCATTTACATCATCGCACCGGGCCGCACCTATCGCTCCGACAGCGATGCCACTCATACGCCGATGTTCCATCAGGTCGAAGGACTCGTGATCGACAAGAATATTCACATGGGCCATCTCAAATGGACGCTCGAAACCTTTGTTCGTGCGTTTTTTGAGCGGGACGATATCGAACTGCGCCTGCGCCCAAGCTATTTCCCGTTCACGGAGCCTTCGGCAGAAGTCGATGTCGGCTTCTCGGTCGAGAAAGGCCGGCGGATTATCGGTGGTGACGCGCGCAGCAACGAAGGTGGCTGGATGGAAATCCTAGGCTCCGGCATGGTCCATCCCAATGTCATCCGCAATTGCGGGCTCGATCCCGATGTCTGGCAGGGCTTTGCCTTTGGCTGCGGTATCGACCGGCTGGCGATGCTGAAATATGGCATGGATGATTTGCGGGCATTCTTCGACGGCGATTTGCGCTGGATGGAGCATTATGGATTTGACGCGCTCGATGTACCGACATTGAGCGGAGGAGTGGGCGCATGAAATTCTCGCTAAGCTGGCTCAAAGCCCATCTCGACACAGATGCAAGCCTCACCGAAATTACCGAAAGGCTGACGGCTATTGGTTTGGAGCTGGAAGGGTTGGAGAACCCTGCCGATGCCTTGCGCCCGTTCCGTGTGGCCAAGGTGATCGAAGCCGGACCGCATCCCAATGCTGACAAGCTGCAGTTGTTAAAGGTCGACGATGGTTCGAGTGAGCCATGGCAAGTTGTCTGCGGTGCGCCCAATGCGCGCAAGGACATGGTTGGCGTATTCGGCCCTCCCGGCACCTATATTCCGGGCAGTGATTTCACTCTGAAACCCGCCAAAATCCGCGATGTCGAAAGTTTCGGTATGATGTGCAGTGCGCGTGAGCTGGAGCTGGGTGACGACCATGACGGAATCATCGAATTGCCTGCCGATGCGGCTGGTGCGGTTGGTACCAGCTATGCGGATTATGCCAAGCTCGATGATCCGGTTATCGATGCTGCTGTTCTGCCCAACCGCCAAGATTGCATGGGCGTGCGCGGCATTGCCCGGGATCTGGCGGCGGCTGGTCTCGGCACGCTGAAACCCCTCGAAATCGGTTCCGCTGAACGCAGTGGCGCTGGCCCGGATGTGCGCACGGATGATCCCGAAGGCTGTCCTGCCTTTTATGGCTGCACCGTGACCGGCCTGACCAATCGCACGTCACCCGACTGGATGCAGGCGCGCCTGAAATCCGCCGGGCAGAAGCCCATCAACGCTCTGGTCGATATCACCAACTATGTGATGCTCGATCATGGCCGGCCCCTGCACGTCTATGATGTCGCCAAGCTCAACGGCGGTCTGGTGGCGCGCAAGGCGAAGGCTGGTGAGAAGCTCACCGCGCTGAATGACAAGGAATATGTGCTCGACGAGACCATGACAGTGATCTCCGATGACAATGGCGCGCATGATATCGGTGGCATCATGGGTGGTGCCGACACCGGGTCGGAGGAATCCACCACCGAAGTCCTGATCGAATGCGCCTATTTCGATCCGGCTTCGATTGCCAAGACCGGTCAGAAACTGATGCTCACCAGCGATGCTCGGCAGCGTTTCGAACGCGGCGTGGATCCAGCATTTCTGAACGATGGCCTTGATATTGCGACCGCTCTGGTGCTCGAGCTTTGCGGCGGCAAGGCTAGTGACATTACCCGCGCCGGAACACCGCCGACGGACATGCCCACCATCAGCTATGATCCCAAGCAATGTGCTGCCTTGGGCGGTATCGATGTTGCGCCGGAAAAACAGAAATCCATCTTGGAATCTCTGGGTTTCGCGGTCGACAACAACTGGCAAGTAACGCCGCCAACTTGGCGCCGGGACATTGCCGGTTGGCAGGATCTGGTCGAGGAAGTGGTGCGGATCGAAGGGCTGGATAGCGTTCCGTCGACACCACTGCCGCGCAAGGCTGGCGTTGCCAAGCCAACCGCATCACCTGAACAGCTAGCCGAACGCAAAGCGCGCCGTGCTGCAGCTGCGCGCGGTCTCAACGAGACGGTAACCTGGAGCTTCATCTCCGACAAGGAAGCTGCACCCTTTGGCGGCGGCACATGGTCGCTTGCCAATCCGATCAGCGAAGAGCTGAAAGTCATGCGGCCGTCCTTATTGCCTGGCCTCATCGCCGCGGCACAGCGCAACGCCGATCGCGGCGCATCGTCCATTCGCTTGTTTGAAGTGGGTCGGCGCTATCTGGAGTCCACCGAGCATCAGACCATCGGTCTGGTGCTGGCGGGCGAAAATCGGGCCCGCAGCTGGCAATCCGGTGCAGCGACAAAATATGATGCTTTTGATGCGAAGGCCGAAGTGCTCGCGATTTTGGAAGCCGCTGGCGCGCCTACGGCCAAGCTGATGGATTTTGCCGAAGCAGGCGATCATTATCATCCCGGACAGTCCGGCACGCTGCGGCTTGGCCCCAAGAAAATATTGGCAGCCTATGGCGTGTTGCACCCATCTGTGACCAAGGCCATGGGCCTGAAAGGCACGGCCGTGGCCGCCGAGATTTTCCTCGACGCCATTCCAGTGAAAAAAGCCAAAGATCATATGCGTGAGGCCTTTGCCCCGCCCGCTCTGCAGGCGGTGACCCGCGATTTTGCTTTCATTGTCGATGCAGACTTGCCAGCCGGCGAACTGGTGCGCGTGGTCAAAGGCGCGGACAAGAAACTGATCACGGATACGCGATTGTTCGACCTGTTCGAAGGCGCGAGCGTTGGTGAAGGCAAGAAATCGCTGGCTGTGGAGATCACCTTGCAGCCTGTAGATGCGACGCTGACCGAAGAAGATTTAAAAGCCGTTTCGGACAAGGTTGTGGCCAGTGCATCCAAACTGGGTGCGGAATTGAGGGGGTAGAAGATCAAAACTGCGAGGGTAGTCGCAATACAACTCCCTTAATATATCACGCGAAGGCGCGAAGACGCCAAGAGACAGCAACACGCGCGCATTCTTTGCGCCTTCGCGTCTTCGCGTGACAAAATCCAGCAACACACCCGCTTGCGCGGGATAGAAAATTGAGAAACATGACCAACCCACGCCGCACATTTGCGATTATCTCTCACCCCGATGCGGGTAAGACGACACTCACTGAGAAGCTACTGCTGAAAGGCGGGGCGATTCACTTGGCAGGCGAGGTCAAGGCACGCGGGGATAACCGGCGCGCTCGCTCCGACTGGATGAAGATAGAGCAGCAGCGCGGAATTTCCGTGACCAGTTCGGTCATGACCTTTGAACGGAACGGCATAACGTTCAACCTGCTCGACACGCCGGGCCATGAAGATTTCTCCGAAGATACTTATCGCACACTGACCGCCGTCGACAGCGCGATCATGGTGATTGATGCGGCGAGCGGGATTGAGGCGCAGACACTGAAGCTGTTCGAAGTCTGCCGCCTGCGCAGCGTGCCGATCATCACGTTCGTCAACAAGGTGGATCGTGAAGGCCGCGATCCGTTTGAACTGCTCGACGAAGTGGCTGACAAGCTTGCGCTCGACGTCTGCCCAATGAGTTGGCCAACCGGCATGGGCGGGCAGTTTGAGGGTATTTACGACCTTAATCGCAACCAGCTGCACCAACCCGATGGCGACAGCAAAAATTATGATGGTAAGGTTCAGCAATTTGAAGGGTTAGACGACCCCAAGCTCGCCGATGTGCTGAGCGATGAAGCGCTGGAGCGGCTCACCAGTGAGGGCGAGCTGGCGCAAGGCGGCTATAGCAGCTTTGACCTGGAAGCTTATCAAAATGGCGATCTCACGCCGGTTTTCTTTGGTTCCGCGCTCAAGCAATTTGGCGTGGAAGAGCTGATCGAGGCAATTGCAGACTATGCGCCGAGCCCGCGGCCACAACCAGCCGAGCCCGCTCCGATTACGCCCGATAGCAAGGATGTCACCGGTTTCATTTTCAAGATTCAAGCGAATATGGACCCGCAGCACCGTGACCGCATTGCGTTTATGCGGCTGTGCTCCGGCGAGTTTAAGCGCGGCATGAAATTGACACCTTCCGCGCTTGGCAAACCGATTGCCATTCATAGCCCGATATTATTCTTCGCGCAGGACCGCGAAATTGCCGATACCGCGCAGCCCGGCGACATAATAGGCATCCCCAATCACGGGACACTGCGTGTCGGCGACACCCTCAGCGAGAAGAATCAGGTGCGTATAACCGGCCTGCCGAACTTCGCGCCGGAAATATTGCGCCGCGTGATCCTGAAAGATCCGACCCAAACCAAGAAACTGCGCAAGGCGCTTGATGACCTGTCCGAAGAAGGCGTCGTGCAGGTTTTCTATCCCGAAATCGGGGCCAACTGGATTATCGGCGTGGTCGGGCAGTTGCAGCTCGAAGTGTTGGTGAGCCGCCTGTCAGCAGAATATAAGGTCGAGGCCGGCCTCGAACCCGCTCCCTTCGAAACCGCCCGCTGGATTAGCGGCGACGACGATGTGTTGGGCGCTTTTGCTAATATCAACCAGACCAGTCTTGCCAAGGATCGCGACGATAATCTGGTGTTCCTCGCCAAATCCGGCTGGGATGTGAATTATCAGGAAGAACGTAATCCGGACATTAAGTTCAGCGCGACGCGGGAGCGATAAGACGGCCGCGCAAACACCTCAGGATATTTCGGTCAGCCGCAGATAGGGCCGCTGTTCGTCCCACCCTTGCGGAAATAGCTTTTCTGCCTCTTCCTTTTCAATCGACGGCGGAATGATGACCTTGTCCCCCGAGCGCCAGTCGGCGGGGGTAGCGATATTCTTCTTATCCGATAGCTGCAACGCATCAATCACCCGCAAAATCTCGTCAAAATTGCGTCCGATCGTCATCGGATAGGTCATGATCAGGCGGATTTTCTTCTCCGGATCGATGATGAATACAGACCGCACCGCCTCTGTATTGCTCTCGCCGGGATGAATCATGTCGTAAAGCTTGGATATTCTGCAATCCGGATCGGCCAAGATCGGAAAATGCACCTCCGTATTCTGCGTAGCATTTACATCGAAAATCCAGTCCCAATGCTCCTCGACAATATCCGTCGAAAGCCCCAGTGGCTTGACATTGCGGGCCGCAAAATCGTCGGTTAGCTGGGCTGTCCGCCCCATTTCGGTTGTGCAGACAGGGGTGAAATCAGCCGGATGGCTAAAGAAAAACACCCAGTCATCTTCCGCCCATTTGTGCAGGTCAATTTCGCCGACGGTGCTGTCAGCGACGAAATTGGGCGCGGTGTCGCCAATATGAAGAGACATGATCATTTCCTTCGCTTTGCCGCGTTCAAGACGCGCCTGTGTTTCACGAAGACAAATGATGGCGACCACGTATAGACGCAATCAGGGATATTACATATCAAATCGGCTGGTGATCAGAATATATAATAGATCGCGAAACAGGCGGCCAGGCCCACACCGATATTGAGCGGCAGGCCGATCCGGACAAAATCGGAAAAACGGTAGTTACCCGCCGTATAAACCAGAGTATTTGTCTGATAGCCCACCGGGGTCGCAAAGCTGGCCGACGCCCCGAACATCACCGCGACCAGCAGGCTGCGAACGTCCACGCCGGTTTGCTCGGCAATGCCAATGACCAATGGTGTCATGATCACAGCCACCGCATTATTGGTCGCGGTTTCGGTGAGCAGGGAGGTCAGTGAATAGATCGCGATAATCAGCCATAGCGGCGAGATCATATTGAGTAGCGGCAAGAGTGTGTCGACAATGAGTTGCACCGTGCCGGCATTTTCCAGTCCCTTGCCGACAGCCAGCATGGCGAAGATCAGCACCAGCACATTGCCGTCTATCGCACCCCACGCCTCTTCGCTGTCGATACATTTGGTCAGCAAAACCACGGCGACACCAAGCATCGCCAATGCGGCAATCGGCATCACGCCTAAAGCCGCAGCAATTATGATGATCGCAAGGGTAAGGATCGCGACTGGTGCTCGCCGCCGCCGATAGGACCGCGCTTCTGGTTCCTGCAGGTGCACCAGATCGGCATTTTCCTGCAATGTGCTGATAGAAATATCATCGGTTTGCACCAGCAAGCTGTCGCCATGGCGGATGCGCGCATCGGACAGCGTCGGTCCGGCAATATGGCGCGGCCGCGAAAGGCCCAGTACGCGTGCAGGCACACGCGACAAAAAGGGTAAGCTGGGCAGGGATTTGCCGACAGATCGGTGGGAGGGGCCAATGACCAGTTCGACCAGCCGCGTATGTTCGTCACCCATCGGTACATCCGGTTGCTTGACGCCAGCATAGCCCAATGAAATCCCTCTAATTTCGGCGAGAGACAAAAGCTCTTCCTGCGTCACGGCGGCAACGAGTGTCTCACCGCCTTCCAGGACATGGTCGGAAAATTCGAACCGGTCGATATCGCGCCCGACACGGCGGCCAATAATGTCCACCCCAGAATGAGTGAACGCACTGATGGTGGAAATTTGTTTGCCGACAAAATCGCTGTCATCCCTTATCCGGATATTCGTCAGATAGTGGGACTCCGGTGTCTGATCGGCCAGACTTTCGCTGTCGCGCTTTGGCAAGAATAGCGGTCCCAATATCGCGATCATCACAATTCCGGTTGCCGCAGCGATCAGGCCAACCTGGGTTATCTCAAACAGGCCAAAGGCCGCCTGCCCATTTTCCTGCGCCACACCGTCGACCAACAGGTTGGTCGATGTTCCGAGCAGGGTCAGGCTACCGCCCAATATCGATATATAGGACAGCGGGATGAGCAGCTTGCTGGCCGCTATACCCGAAACCTTGGCGATTTTGCGCATGATCGGGATCAAAATGATGACCACCGGCGTATTGTTGACGAAAGCTGAAGAGGCAAAGGTTCCGCCCAGAAAGCCACCAATTGCCATGAACGGCCGATTCTCTGCCTTGCGGGCTGCAAAACCCGCCAACGCTTCAATCACCCCGGTCCGCACCAAGGCACCAGATAAGATAAACATCGCGCCAATGGTCAGAGGCGCCGGATTGGAAAAGACCGACAGCATATCGTTGCTGCTGAGTAACCCAAGAAACAGCATCAATGCAGCCGCCACCACGGCTGTTACAGCTGGCGGGCGACGTTCCCCGACAAAAGCGGTGAACAGAGCAAATAATATCGCCAATCCGACATAGGGTTTCGCGATATCCCAATAATATGCCCAATCCAAAACTCGCTCCTACGTTTGCCGTTATCGTCTCAACATCTAACAGGGTTTCGATGAGTGAATCACGCGTTTTTCAACTGATTCACCAAGCTATCAAGCTGCAGCTCGCCGTCTCTCGTTTGACCGCCAATATCCAGGAATTGCTGCATCTTTGATCGCGCGTCCGGTGTACGGATAAGTTGCTGGAAGAGGAATGATTCTTCGGCAAGGCCTTTGTCCGATGGACCGGCGGCATTGTTGATCGATTGCTTGGCAAACCTGACCGCCTCGACTGGAAAACCGGCAATACGCTGCGCCAATGCGCGAACTTTGCCATCAATGTCCTTTGCCGCATAAGTTCGGTTCAGATAGCCCCAGCGTTCCGCCGTTTCGGCGTCCAGATCTTCTCCACCCAGGATGACTTCCATCGCCCGGCCATGGCCCATGATATTCGCGAGGTTTTGGGTGCCCGTGCCACCTGGCAAGATGCCCAGCGGGACCTCCATTTGATTGATGATCGTTTTCCCCTGTACGCCAAAGCGCATGTCCATGTTCGATATAATCTCGTTGCCGCCGCCGCCCACGCGTCCTTCCACCTGCGCAATCGTGACCTTGTCCATCGAGCGAAAGCGCTGGCACATGACATGGAACGGATTGGGATCGGTGCTGCGTTCCGCAGGTCTGTCGACCGGAAAGGACAGAATCAACTCGACGTCGAAATGCGCCATAAAAAAATCAGGATCGGCACTTTTAAAGAGAATGACGGTAATATCGGAATCGGCCTCGAGCTCCTCGGCAAGCGCTATCCATTCTTCGAAAAGCTGCTGGGTGATCAGGTTGATGGGTGGATTGGAGATGATGACTTCGCCCAGTCGTCCAGTTTTGGTAACTGACAATAGTTCGTAATCATAAGCCATTTACGTCCCCCCATGAAACCGGGATAGGTTAGCGGCGCAATAGAAACACCGCATGTTCTGCAAGCAGATTGGCCAGACCGCGCCCGGTTTGCTTGTCACCGCTCAGGAACCATTGCCCCTCTTGTTTCAATTCCCCGTCGCGCACCAATGCGCGGAAATCGTCGATCGTTACGTGGTGAATATTTGGCGTATCATACCACGTTTGCGGCAGCAATCGCGTGACCGGCATCCGGCCGCCCATCAACAGTGACATGCGCACCCGCCAGTGCGCGAAATTGGGGAAGCTGACAAAAGCCTGTTTGCCGATGCGCAGCAGTTCATCGACTATCTGATCCGGCCGGTGGGTGGTCTGCAACGTCTGGCTGAGGATGGCATAGTCGAAACTGGCGTCGGGATAGGCTGACAGATCGGTATCGGCATCGCCCTGCACCACTGACAGGCCTTTGCTGACTGCGCTGGCGACATTAGCCGGGTCGATTTCCAATCCGCGAGCGTCCACCTGTTTCTGATCGCGCAAGGCGGCCATTAAAGCGCCGTCGCCGCATCCGATGTCGAGGACGCGCGCATTGGGGCTGATATTGTCAGCGATAATCTGGAGATCAGGGCGGAGTTTGGTCATGCTTTGTCCAACGACGCGCTAGCGTCAATTGAAGAAGATGTTCGTTCGCGCGAAGCCGCGAAGGCGCAAAGATAGTGCGGCTGCCCCACCTTTTCGCGCCTTCGCGCCTTCGCGCGCAAACCAAATAACGGCAGATAAACTGAGTGACCTTTGGTCATCATGTTTCCCCCGCCTTCAAAAACCCGTCAACAATCCGGTTCATCTCAGGATTTTCGAGCAGGAAGCTGTCATGACCAAAAGCACTGGACAGCTCAACAAAGCTCGCCGCCGCGCCGGCCGCATTCAACGCATGGACGATCGTCCGCGATTCACTGGTTGGGTAGAGCCAGTCGGTATCGAAGCTGATCAGGCAGAACCGCGTTTGGGATCCCTTGAACGCATGGGCCAATGTGCCGCCATGGGCCTCGGCCAGATCAAAATAGTCCATCGCCCGCGTGATATAGAGGTAGCTGTTGGCGTCAAAGCGATCGACAAAGCTGATTCCCTGATGCCGCAAATAGCTTTCCACCTGAAAATCCGCATCAAAGCCGAAAGTCTTACTGTCCCGGTCTTGCAACCGCCGGCCAAATTTCTCGGTCAGGCCTTCTTCGGAAAGATAGGTGATATGCGCCGCCATGCGCGCCACCGCGAGGCCGCTGCTCGGCGGATCATCATCGGCATAATAGGCACCGCCGCGCCAGCGCGGGTCGGCCATGATCGCCTGTCGCCCGACCTCGTGAAAGGCAATATTTTGCGCCGAATGGCGGGCCGCGGACGCGATAATGACCGCGGATTTGACTCGCTCCGGATAGAGCGCAGTCCAGCTTATCGCCTGCATTCCGCCCATGGACCCGCCGATGACGGCATGAAGCCGCTCAATGCCAAGATGATCGAGCAGCAGCGCCTGCGCCCGCACCATATCGGCGATGGTCAGTACCGGGAAATCCATACCCCACGGCTTTTCTGTCGCCGGGTTCATCGTCGCCGGCCCGGAGGATCCCATGCAGCTACCGATGACATTGGCGCAGATGATGAAATGGCGGTCGGTATCAATCGGGTTGCCTGGCCCCACCATGCGCACCCACCAGCCGTCTTTGCCGGTAACCGGATGGGTTGAGGCGACATATTGATCGCCGGTCAGCGCATGGCAGATCAGGATCGCATTGCTCGCATCCGCATTTAAAGCGCCATAGGTTTCATAGGCGAGATCTACCGGCGCCAGCGCACCGCCACTATCCAGCGGCAATGGCCCCAGCAGGCGGACTTTTTTGTCCAGCCCAAAACGCGCATCTTCACTCATGATTCCACTCATATTTCCAAGGGGCTAAGGGGCGATGACGCGGCGGTCAAATGATATTGCAGTTGACTGACAGGCTGGGGCGGCTAGTCCGGCTGCATATTCAGACATAAGCATCGAGAGTCTCCTATGGGAAATCAAACACCACAGCCAAAAGACTGGATCATGGACATTGCCGCCTATGTGCCGGGCAAGGCAGGCAGCGATGACGGCAAAAAGCTGATCAAATTGTCGGCCAATGAAAATCCGCTAGGGTGCAGCGCGGACGCCACCGATGCGATGAAAGCTGCGGCGGCCAGTGTTGATCGCTATCCCGATGGTGGCTCTAACGCGCTCCGCGCCGCGATTGGTGCGAAATTTGGTCTCGATCCAGCCCGCATCATTTGCGGCACCGGGTCGGATGATGTGCTGCAGCTGGTCGCTAACGCGTTTACCGGGCCGGGCGATGAAGTCATCTATGTACGCTATGGCTTTGCAGTCTATGAAATTGCTGCCAAGCGCTATGGCGGCACGCCGGTGGTCGCCGATGACCGCGATTATGGGACCGACATTGACGCCATACTCGCCAAAGTCACCGACAAGTCCAAGCTGATCTATCTGGCCAACCCCAATAATCCGACGGGCACATTGTCCAGCGCAGACGAGATAAAACGCCTGCATGATGCGCTGCCGAGCCATGTTCTGCTGGTGATGGATGGCGCCTATGCCGAATATCTCGAAACGGACGAAGATGATGGTGCATTGGAACTGGCCAAGACGGCAGAAAATGTCCTGATCACGCGAACATTCTCCAAAATTCATGGCCTGGCGGCTGAGCGCATTGGTTGGGGCTATGCCTCCGCCGCGATTATCGACGCGATGAACCGCATTCGTCAGCCTTTCAATGTCACCACAGCAGGACAGGAAGCGGCGCTCGCAGCGCTGGCGGATGATGATTTCGTCGAACATAGCCGCGACCATAATCGCGAGTGGCGCGACTTGATGACACAGGAGATCGAGGCGCTTGGCAATCACGGTTTGCGCGTCGTTCCGTCCCACACCAACTTCCTGCTCGTCCTGTTTGAGGGCGCGCTTTCGGCAGAGGCGGCGAACAACGCCTTGATGGAGAAAGGCTATGTCGTGCGCTGGCTGCCGGGTCAGGGACTGGTCAACGGCCTGCGCATCACCATCGGAACCGAGGAAGAAAATCGCGGTTTCATGGACGCGCTGCGGAGCATATTGGAAGCCGCTGACTGATGCTGCCATTTGCGAATATCACGATTATCGGTCTGGGCCTGATCGGCTCTTCCATTGCCCATGGCGTCAAAGCCAGCATGCCGACCGCTCGCATAACGGGCTATGATGCCGATGCCGCTGTTCGTGCGCGCGTGCAGGAACTTGGCTTTTGTGATGATGTTGCCGACAGCGCTGGTGCGGCGGTGATTGATGCCGATCTTGTGCTGCTTTGTGTGCCGGTTGGCGCCATGGCGTCAATTGCTTCGGAAATGGCCGAAGACCTGCCGAAAGACGCGGTTATCAGCGATGTTGGATCATCCAAGGGCAATGTCATCGCCTCTCTGCAAGCCGCTTTGCCGGATGCGCGGATCATTCCCGCTCACCCTGTCGCCGGAACCGAGCATAGCGGCCCGGACGCTGGTTTCGCGACCCTGTTCCACGACCGCTGGTGCATATTGACCCCGCCCGAAGATGCACAGGAAGGCGATATCGAACGCGTACGCGCCTTCTGGGAAAAGCTGGGCGCGAATATCGAGATTATGGATGCGAAACATCATGATCTTGTGCTCGCCGTGACCAGCCATTTACCGCATCTGATCGCCTATACGATTGTCGGCACCGCGTCCGATCTCGAAGATGTGACGCGCAGCGAAGTGATTAAATATTCTGCTGGCGGTTTTCGTGATTTCACCCGGATTGCGGCTTCCGACCCCACCATGTGGCGCGATGTGTTCATGTCGAACAAGGATGCGGTGCTGGAAATGCTGCAACGTTTTTCAGAGGACCTCACCGCCCTGCAACGCGCCATCCGCTGGGACAAGGGCGATGAACTGTTCGACCTGTTCACCAAAACCCGCGCCATCCGCCGCCGGATTATCGAAGAAGGCCAGGACGATGCCGCGCCCGATTTCGGTCGCAGCCACGAATAAAGTCAGACAGCCAATCGCGATTGCTTCTTTGCAATCACATAAACATGCTTTTCCGGATATTGGTCGAGCTCAAGGTGCATCAGCGTGAGCCCGTTTTCCAGAAGTATCCCGACATTATCTGCTATTCCTATCGAGCTGTAATAAAAGCTGTCACCTAGCCATTCACTTTCGTGAGCGCCAGCATCATTGCCGAACGTGTAAATAACTACGCCATCATCGGCCAATAGCTGACACAGCTTGGTGACAACCGGCCTTTGCATGTCGAGTGGAAGATGAAAGATACTGTCCCAAGCGACGATAAAATCATATCTATCCGCCGTTTCCCAAGAACAGATATCTTGATGCAGAAAGGTTTCGTCAGGGTGATTGAGCGCCGCTAGCCGGACCATCTCTTGCGAAACATCCAAGCCAGTAATCTGAAACCCGTTAGACTGCAGGATACGAACAAACCGTCCGCCGGCCCCGCAGCCCACGTCCATCGCTTTTCCGCCCTTAGCAGCATAGCTGATTGCCCGTTGAAACGGCTCGACACCATAAGTGGAATCATGATGTCGATCATGCCACCATTGGGCGATTTTGTCGTATTTCTTACCAAGAACCAAAGGTTTCATCATATTGCCTTTTGGAATTCGGGATCTGGAAAATCATCCACTCCGGCTCGCTCTACTAGATTCAATCGTTCAGCTTGTTGATCGCTTCATGCACTCTGTCACGGATATCATCGCGGTCGAGCCCTGGCTCAATTTCCGGTTGCACTTCATAAGTGATCACCCCGCTGTTCTGAACAAATGTATCGCGCGGCGAGACCAGCCCGCTATCCAGCGCCACCGGCACCAAAGGCAGCCCCATTAGTTTGTATATTCCGGCAAAACCGGTTTGCAATTCGGGGCGCTCGCCATGATGGGCACGGCTGCCTTCCGCAAAAATGACAATCGGGCGTCCTTCGGCTTTGGCTCTTTTGGCCTGCTTGATAATCTGACGCATTGCTGCGCCGCCGCCATTGCGATCAATGCCGAGAAGCCCGTGCTTTTTGGCGATCCAACCCCATAGCGGTATGACCAGCAGCTCTTTCTTTGCAATCACCACGGGCTTGTCAAAAATACGCAGCAAATCAATCGTTTCAAACATGCTTTCATGCTTGAAAACATAAAGCAGAGATTCGTTGCGGATTTCCCCCTTTATCTCGACTCTTATGCCCAGAATCAGCCGCGCACATAGATAATGATACTGGCTCCACAGCTTGGCCATGAAATGGGTGCCGCGTACCGAGAATAAAGCGACCAGGAAAGCCAAAATGATGATCGGCGTAGATCCACCGTAGAAGAGCGGAATGAAGATGATCGACCGGATAGCTGCCAGCATGGCTAAACCCCCGCCAACGCGGCCAGGCGGCGCATCAGATATTTGTTATATTCTTTGAACAAGGTACCCAGGGCAGGCGCGCTGGGCACCGCGTCGGCCACGATCTTTATGTCCTGTGGCACGGCCCGTTCCAATTCAAGCTTGGCCCGCCGCATATGCCAATCCGAAGTCACCAGCCGCAATGTTGTATCTTCCCGCCGCGCGGTCCAGCGTGCTGTTTCCAGGGCGTTGGACCGCGTGTCTACGGCTTGGAACCCCAGATCAATACAACAATCAAACAATGTCAGATCACGCTCATAGGCTGCGGCAAGCTCGCCCGGCTTCACATCCCGATCGACCCCTGAAATCAGCAGATTATTGGCCTTGTTGCTTTCGAGCAACTGCAACGCATGCTCGATACGCTGCGGCCCGCCGGTTAGCACGACGATGGAATCGGTGCGGACATCATCATTCGCCGGCCGCGGCAGATCGACTGCAAACCAGACGAACCCAATCATCCAGAAAAGCAGCAAAAAACAGAGGAAACGAAGGATCATATGATGTGACTACAATATTTTTCTCAGCGCACCCATGACCGTCATTCGCGCAGTCACCATTGCAAGGACCATCCCCAATATCGGAACGGCACCGATAATCAACCAGCTATACCAGGACAGGCTCAGCGATTGCACCAAGCCGGAGCCTAGAGCCGAAAGCTGCATTCCAAGCAGCAATATGATCGCCGTGCCGCAGATTAATCCCAATATCCCGCCGAGAAGCGCATCGAGTGCAATGCGGCGTTGAAACAAACGGCTGATCTGGCGATCCGTGCCGCCGAGCAGATGAATAACGCCAATGGTTTCTTTGTGCGTGTTGAGCGCTGCGCGTGCGGAAATAATGACAGCGGCGGCCGTGGCCATGGCCAACAAGACAACCAAACCAAAAGCAATCCATTGCAAAGACTGCACCAGCGAAATGACAGGGGCAATCAGACCGCTGCTAGGTTCAACGCGGGCGTTTTCAGCCAAAGGACTGACAGCCGCACGCAACTGTTCGAGCTCGTTCGGGCCAGCGGGCCGCACCAATTTCAGATCAATCAGCGCGGGCAGGGGAATATCTGCCAACAAGCTACCTGTTTCACGGTCATCCGCTGTAGCGGTCTGGCCCAACCATGGCGCAATCAGTTCTTCAATCTCTTCTGGCGGCAAGACGCGCACTTCCTCCACCATTTCCATGCCGCGCAGCCGCGCCGCGCTGTCATTGGCTTCTCGCGCCTTAACATCAGGATTGGCCTGAATAATCTGAACGGTTGCCCGGCTGGACAGTTGATCGGACACATTTTGACCCGCTTCGGCAAAGGCCAAGCCCGCCGCCGTTGCCAAGACCATGAGGAAAATCATGATGGCAATGACCCATGGCATTGGTCCCGACAGCCGCCCTTCTGGAATCAGGCGGCGGTCATGGCTGGGAATAACGAAAAGGCTGAGCATCCGGTCGCTACCTAGGCTCGGTCACGCGGCAATGGTGGATTGCGCAAGGAACCGGTTGGATCCGAAAGCCCCCCCTTTTCCAGTTTCATCATTTGTGCGCCCGGAACTTTGCTGAGCAGGTGAAAGTCATGGGTCGCTACCACGATGGTCGTGCCCAATGTATTCAGCGCTTCGAATAGCTGTAACAGCCGCACAGCCATTTCGGGATCCACATTGCCGGTCGGCTCATCAGCGACCAATATTTCGGGCCGGCCAATAACCGCGCGAGCAATCGCGACCCTTTGCTGCTCACCACCCGACAAGGTAGCAGGGCGTGCCTCTGCACGGTCGCCAAGACCAACCCAATCGAGCATCTCCGCCACCGGCGTGATCAGGTCCTTTTCCTTCACGCCAGAAACTCTTAGCGGCAGCGCAATATTGTCAAAAGCGGACAGATGCGGCACCAGCCGGAAATCCTGAAACACCACACCAATGCGCCGCCTGAATCCAGGCAGTCTTTCCCGCGCCATGGTCACGGCATCTTCACCAAATAGCTTTATCAAACCCCGGCTAGGCCGCTGCGCCAGATAGAGCAGTTTCAACAGTGATGTTTTGCCAGCCCCCGACGCCCCGGTCAGAAAGTAAAAACTGCCGGGATAGAGGGTGAAACTAAGGTCCGACAGGGTTTCAGCGCCTGCCCCATAGCGCAGACCAACATTTTCAAATTGAACAATTTCATTCATCAGGATTTTTCAAATCATTTGATCGAGTTGGGATGCTGTAGATAGGCCTTCTTCAATAGGACGTTACCTCTCCCGAAATCAACTGCCGCGTGCGATCTGGTTGATCAAATTGACCTCAAGACGCGGAAAAAAAGGCTCTTGTCTCAAAAGCATGCAGCGCAGACTTGCAGTTTCATGGATTGCCGTGTTTAGAGGGACGTCATGATATTAAATTGCCCGGCTTGCAAGACACGTTATCTCGTGCCCGACAGCGCGATTGGCCCCACTGGCCGGTCGGTTCGCTGCGCTTCATGCCGTCATAACTGGTTCCAAGAGCCAGCGCCTCCGCCAGAGCCCGCCAAAACACCGCCATCGCCCAGACAACCCTTGCCCGGCGCTGCGCCTGTCCCGCGCGAACCTGCGCAATCCCCATCTTCTGATAGGCCCGATCCTGTGGACAGTCCTGCAGCGGCACCAGCTGCGCCCGCCGCACCACCTACGGGTTCGGTAACACCGCCTTTCGTGTCGGAAACCAGTAGCTTCGCGCATGAACCGCCGTTTAAACCGCGGCGTAATCCCGCCAAATTATGGACCATCGCCGCCATTGCTTTTGCAAGCCTCATCATCATTGGCGGCGGCGCCCTGTATGCTCTTGGACCGAAAAACTGGTTTGAAAATTATCAAATGGCGTCGGTGGATGACACGCCTTTGCTGATCGAACTCAGCGAAAAGCAGGATCGCCGCACGCTGCAAGACGGTACAGAATATTTTGCAGCCAGTGGAACCATTATCAATCCGTCAGATACTGAACAATCGGTACCATCTATGCTGGTTATCCTGCGCGATGCCAGCGGGCGGATCGTTTATAGCTGGAAAATGAAGGCCCCGGCCAAAACGCTCGCGCCGGGCGCACGAGTCAATTTCAACGAAGCCAAGCTCGATGTGCCGCGCGCAGCGAGCCAGTTAGAAGTTGGTTGGGCTGATATCACCCGCGAATAGCGGCTAGAAGACAGATCGATCCCAACGCTGATCAACGTCAGTGAAATTCGGTAACCAAGACAAGTGGGCGACCCTGGCGGGCAACCTCTCCGCGTGTGCGCATGAGTCGAAAAATATGGCGGTTTTGCTCGTTTGAATCCTGTTTCAGGATGATTGGCCGCAACATATCGTCAAACCGAACGGCCTCTCCATTGATTATTCTCGCCGAAGCCGTTGCTTGCGCGCGCGCACCGGATTGCGAAGGGTTTTGCGCGGCGGCAGGAACACTCGTCAGTGATAGGGCCAGTGCCATCAAGGAAAGCAAGTGTTTGCGCATGCGCCCTAGAAAGCCCGCAAAACTGCCCCCTGACAAGGTAAATAAAAGGTTAACAGGCCAATTTTTCGTTCTCTTCCCCTTTAAAAGGGACGAAGCGAGCAAAACTGTGTGAGAAGGGGACATTTTCGGCTGTGGCATTAATGCGGATGCCGCGTGGTATCAGCAGCAACAATATCTGTTGCGGGCCCATCCACCCTTTGCTAAGGGCACGCGCCTACCAGGGGCTCATGGCCCGGTTCGGATGACAGTGCGGTCGTGGCGGAATTGGTAGACGCGCAGCGTTGAGGTCGCTGTGGGATTAATCTCCCGTGGAAGTTCGAGTCTTCTCGACCGCACCAGTTTTTCTCTCGTACCTTCGAAAGTGATAACAACCCGTTTGCCGGGGCACTGATTTGTCCAAACTCACAAAAGTTGTGCGTGTCGGACCGGAGCGCGACCTGCTCTCTCGAGCTCCTCTTCTGCTTTTTTCCCCACTGCAGAAAGGTCCGGTCCGACGATGCAAAGCTATATGATTGGCGAATTTTCAAAAGATGTCCATTAGGGCATGCACACCGGCTTCCCATCTGCTGGATCGCCATCATTGCCAACATGGGACAGATTAATTATTTTTTGACGCTAAGTCCCTAAATTCGTTACTGTGTTGTTTAGCACAAAGCATGCTCTATCATGGTTTATCAGCAAACCGGCATCGCAAATCACAAGGATCACTCCATTGGCTCTCAAAAATCGCGACAACGACTGGCGGTCGGATTTGGCAAGAGTAGATGGCGCGCGTCCCATGCTGAAAGAACAATCTTTATGGGCGATTAAAGTCTATCGATATGGCCGGTCCGTGGACGAACGAAAAAACGGCTTTCGAAAATGGTATGGCACGAAATTATACTGGATGCTGTTTCGCTTTGTCGAAACGCTGTTCGGGATCAGCATACCAAAAGAGGCCAGCGTTGGACCGGGTTTAAGGATCTGGCACTTTGGCGGTATTTTCATCAATCCTGGGGTTATCCTGGGATCAGGCTGCACGCTGCGACAAGGCGTAACCATTGGCAACCGCGTTGAAGGCGGCGGCGTGCCCCATATTGGCGACAATGTTGAAATCGGCGCCTATGCACAGATACTCGGCGATATCCGTATCGGCAACAATTGCAACATCGGCGCATCAGCCGTTGTCCTTTGTGACGTGCCGGACGGAAAAACCGCGGTCGGCAATCCGGCGAAGATTATCTAACGCCGGAATGATCGAATTTTTTGAAAGCCCGCCCCATGAATGCAAATGATGACATGTCTGACCGCACGAAAATAGCCTATCTGGTCAATCAATACCCTACGATCAGCCATACGTTTATCAGGAACGAGATACTGGAGCTCGAACGGCAGGGGTTTGATGTCACGCGTATATCGGTTCGCGGTTGGGATGCCGAGCTTACCGATGATGCGGACGTGGCCGAACGGGACAAGACATCCTATCTGCTATCGGGCGGTGTCGGGCCGCTGATCATCAGCCTGATCAAGATGCTTTTTTCCCAACCGGTCTCTCTTTTCTCCGCCTTCATGCTGGCCATGAAAATGGGCCGGATCAGCGAACGCCCGACGCTTTTGCATCTCGTCTATCTGGCCGAGGCCTGTCTTTTATTTGGCAAGATGCGGCAAAATGATGTCACCCATGTCCACTGCCATTTTGGCACCAATGCGACCGAAGTGGGGATGCTGTGCAGTGTCTTTGGCAAGACCTCTTACAGCTTCACGGTGCATGGACCGGAAGAATTTGACAAAGCCCACAGCCTCAATCTTCGCGAGAAAGTTAAGCGCGCCCGTTTTGTTGCCGCGATATCCGCCTTTGGCCGCAGTCAGATTTTTCGCTTTGCACGCGAGGAAGACTGGGAAAAGGTCAAGATCGTCCATTGCGGACTCGGCGCTGAGTTTATCGACAGTGAGGTTTCGAACCCGCCATCGACACCGCATTTGGTGACGGTCGGCCGGTTCGCTGAGCAAAAGGGGCAAATCATCCTGATCCGGGCCTGCCATCTGCTCGCCCAAAAGGGCGTCCTGTTTGAACTGACCATGGTCGGGGATGGCGACATGCGGCCCCAGATTGAGCAAGAAATTGCGCAATATGGCCTGGAAAAATCCATTCATCTGGTTGGCTGGAAAAGCGGTGCCCAGATCAGGGATATCACCGCGCGGTCCAAAGCGCTGGTTGTCCCGAGTTTCGCGGAAGGCCTGCCGGTCGTGATCATGGAAGCGATGGCGATCGCACGGCCCGTTATCTCCACCTATGTCGCCGGCATTCCCGAACTTGTCCGCGACGGCAGCGAAGGTTTTCTGGTCTATGCGAGCGATGCAGAAGGCCTTGCGATCGCCATGGAAAAGCTGTTGAAGCTTGACGATAGCGCGCTCAAATCCATGGGCGAGCAGGCGCGCGAGCGCGTTCGGGAGCGGCATGCGATTGTTAACGAAGCCGCAAAACTCAAAGCGCTTTTGCTCGAAAAGTCGATCTAAACCGGCAACATTCGCGCGGCACCATCAGGACCTATTCCCGTCAAAACCCGATTGCAAACCCGACCCGGCCGCCGGTTGTGCCTTTGACGGAAGATCCCGCGATACCGCCAGAAAAGTAGATTTTATCGGTCAGCCGTCCGATTATGGCAGTAGAGAATCCGCGCTCCCCGCCATAGGTTGCCAGATTGAAGGATAGCGACACATTGCTATCCGGCACGATGATGGCGCCCGACATGGCCATCGCGGCGGCTATCCCACCATTGGCCTGACGATCGATCAACGAAACCCGTTCTTCCAATGCCGATGCGCGGTTCTCCAATCCTGTTACGCGGCCGTCGAAGTCAAGCAATCCGGAGACATCGATATTAAGCGCCCCCAAATTGCCGGCCGCATCTGTGGTGACGAGACTGAGCGCCCCTTCCTGTGCAGCCTGACTGGCCGCTGAAGTGACGCCGGAAATGCGCACCGTTGCATTTTCTCCGCCCAGTGCGATCAGATTGTCGCGGTCTGCAACCGCGCCCGGACCGATGGCCACTGCGCCATCACCAATGGCAGAAGCACCATTGCCCAGCGCAATGGCACCATTGCCGGTTGCGACGTTCAGATTGCCGATGGCCACTGCCCCTGTTCCCGTTGCGCGATTGTCAGCACCCAGCGCCACCGCGCCCGTCCCGGTTGCAAAATTGGGATCGCCAATCGCCACCGCACCGTTGCCGGAAGCTTCATTGCCCGCACCGATAGAAACCGCTTTGCCATTCATTGCCTTTGCATTTGATCCGATGGCCACAGATTCTTCGCCACTGGCCTCGCTGCCGGTACCGATGGCCAGCGCATTTTCGCCCGTCGCACTGGCGCCGGGGCCATTGCTGTTGCTCTCGAAAAAGGCCAGTTCGGCACCATTGGCTTCGGCCTGCGCCAGCGCACGATTGGCATCGGTTTGCGCCTGCATCGCCTCCGTCCGAGCGGTATCGGCACTGGCCTGTGCTTTCACCGCATTTTCAAAGGCTTCATCGGCCTTTTCCTGTGCCTCTACCACACCTGCACCAGCTTGATCCGCCGCCAGCTGCGCGGCCCTCGCTTCGGCACGCGCCGTGTCGGCTGTGGTTTGTGCGGTAGCGGCATTGGCAAAAGCCTCATCCGCGCGCGTTTGGGCCGCGGCGGCTTCCACGCGCGCTGTATTGGCCGTGTTTTGTGCTGTCGCTGCGTTGGCAAGGGCTGTGTTGGCAGTCGATTGCGCATTGGCGGCATCTGTTCGCGCCTGATCTGCTGTACCCTGTGCGGTCGCGGCATTGGCGAGCGCGGTATCGGCGGTCGTCTGAGCGTTGGCAGCGGCATTAGCCGCGACATTAACCTGTCCAACATTGGCCGCATCTGTATTCTCGGTACCCGTTGCAACATTAGTGATTTGCCGTTCAGCGCCGCTACTCCCGACCGAAACCGTGTTGTCACGGTCGGCCACAGAAGCTGCGCCCAGCGCTACCGCTTTGTCCGCTGTCGCCTGGGCTTCAATGCCTATGGCGACAGCATTTTCGCCCGATGCCACCGCGCCATCAGAATCCGGATCGGCCCCATCACCACCGATCGCAATCGCGCCATTGGCCTCCGCCCTGCTTCCGGCACCGACGGCAATGCTCTGTCTGCCAGACGCCGTGCTCCTATAACCGTTTGTTGTGCTAAAAAGACCACTTGCGACGCTGTCAAAACCGGTCGCGGTACTGGCGTCACCACTGGCCTCACTGCTGCTCCCTGTCGCCGTGCTGAAGTTGCCCGATGCCCGACTCTGGGCACCGATGGCCGTGCTGCCTTCCCCGGAGGCGTTGCTCAGATAACCATTGGCCGTCGCCCGGGTACCGCTGGCCGTACTGATCCCGCCAATGGCGGTGCTGTCTTCTCCGGTCGCGCTGGCCCTCGTTCCAAAGGCGCTGGCATTGTCACTCGAAGCCCGCGCGCGGTTACCAACCGCGCTCGCTCCTGCACCGCTTGCTTCGCTATTGTCCCCGATGGCGGTGCTGCCAGCCGCCGAGGCCATAGCCCCGTCACCGCATTCGAGTGTGTCGGCAGGATCGTCGGCATTGCCAGGAATGCCATCGGGGCCGGGATTGTTGCGACAACCGCTGGCGCCTGCCACTGCGATGGAGGCATTGAGCTGGGCGAGGTTCACCGCATCGGTGTCTTGCGTACCTGCTGCGACATTGACGATCTGCCGCTCTGCGCCGACAAAGCCGACCGATAAACTGTTGGCGCGATTGGCAACCGAACCATTGCCCAGCGCAACCGCATTAGCCGCACTTGCCAGTGCATCATTGCCGATTGCGATCGCGCCCCTGCCCGAGGCCGTAGCGCCAACAACGCCACTATTGCTGGGATCGTCGCCATCTGCACCAATGGCAATAGACTGGTCACCGCTGGCCTCACTTCTTGAACTGATAGCGGTGCTTCTGTCGCCTATCGCCGCTGCATCGATTCCGCATTCGAACCTACCGTTGGGATTGTTACGACAGCTGCCTGCACTGACTGTGGCGATGGAGGCGGTAAGCTGCCCGAGGTTAACAGCGTCAGTATCTTCCGTACCCGCTGCGACATTCACAATCTGTCGTTCCGCACCCGCTGAGCCTACGGATACCGTATTCGCGCGATTGGCTATCGAGCTTGCGCCCAGCGCCACCGAATTGAGCGCGGTCGCCTGTGCGCCGGATCCGAAGGTGCTGGATCGAACCGCCGAAGCCAGCGCATCATTGCCAACCGCTGTGCTGTCGTCCGCAGAGGCAACCGCGCCCAGTGTATCGACATCTCCGCCATCTTCGCCAATCGCGATTGAGCGATCCCCCGTCGCCTGTGCATCAATGCCAACCGCGACCGATCCCGCGCCTGTAGCCTGAGCGCCGCCACCAACCGCAGTGGAGCCGGATGCAATCGCACCAAGACCAACGGCCACTGCCCGTTCGCTGGTCGCCTGCGCATCATTGCCGATCGCAATCGCACCATTGGCTGAGGCGGTCGCGCCCTGATCATCTGCATCCTCGCCATCAGCGCCAATAGCAATAGAGCGGTCGCCGCTAGCCTCTGCCCTAGCTCCATTGGCTGTGCTGTTGATACCGGTCGCCGCACTAAAGGCGCCCGTTGCGGTAGTGTTTATAGCCGTCGCCATACTCGACCGGCCTAGGGCTGTGCTTTGAATGCCGGTGGCATCACTCGATACGCCAATCGCTGTGCTGGCGGTCGCCGTTGCCTCGCTTCGATAACCAATTGCTATGGTGTTCGTTGCGATTGCTTGGCTGAGGAATCCCACGGAGGTTCCATATAGACCGCTGGCCTTACTCGCAACCCCGATGGCTGTGCCGCCAGTGCCGATGGCCTCGCTCGCAGCCCCGATGGCTGTGCCGCTAAAGCCGCTGGCTTCACTAAAGCGGCCGATGGCCGTGCTTCTGCCGCCCGTCGCCTCACTATCTGAACCGATCGCGATGCTGCTGTCACCGCTGGCCTCTGCCCTAACTCCGCAAGCCAATTGGAGGTTATTTCCTTCCGCATCCGCGCCGCCATCGTCATCAATACCGGGGTCTACCTCGCCGTTGTTGTTGCGGTCGAGCAAACACGTTTCGGCTGCAGCAGGATTGGCAGCGGAAAGGGCCGCGATGCTGGTGGCGAGTAACAGGCTGCGGCGGATAGTTTTGGTTGAAGAGGTCATGATGCAAATTCCTTGATTGGGGTGCGCGCCATTGCGGCGGCTTGGCGGGCGGCTTGGCCCGATAATATTTGTGGGATATCTGGAGTGCTTGGTGGGCACGCGCGAAACGGACGGGACACCGGGGAGCACCCCGCCCATTCCCGCGGGTGCCTACTCATGCCCCCTCGATATCGAGCCTCGAAGGCTCGAATCTCGGTCGTGCGACAGCGCGCATAATATATTGGATCATATGGTCCTCCCCGGTGCTTTCAAACCGCCGGTCTCTGGTCGATAACCGGCGCAGAAATGGAGGCGGCGACGATGGCCGGCGCTGGGCCGAGTCCGTCCGTTTGCAATATGCCGTTTCCAGCCATTGCAGTTCCGATCCGTTTCTGAGATGATGTAAACAGCCGTAAAGGGAGGAAAAAAGGGGCCGTGGCCAGATTGTCCGAGATACGTTCAATTTTGTCCGAAATATGCTGTTGCCGGCCCGAAGCTGGCGACAAACCATGCGCGATCTGTGGGTTTTCGGGCGAATCACGGTGATCGGATTTGCACGAAAATGTGCAGTTCTAATGCTAGCGATGCTGTTATTCAGCGCCATATGGCCATCCGAGAGCCGTGCGCAGACCGACCATGCAGACTGCATCGCGAGTGGCGTTGATCAGGTTCCTGCGAACATCCTGGCAGATTTGCCAGACGGACAGTTAAAGCCACTTGCCGCCAGCTATTTTCTTGATCCAGCGGGAACAGTAAGTGCGGACAGTATAGCCAGTCAGGACTTCACCTCCACGCCTTGCCAAGAGCAATTTGACATAGCGCGATCCCCAGGGGCCTTGTGGCTGAAATTCACAGCCCGCAACCCCCATGCGGAAGCACAAATGTGGGGCATATCCTTCATGGAAACCGTGATGGATGATGTGACCCTGTTTCAGGCGCAAGGCGGCGCGCTTGTTCCGATAGCAAGAGACGGCCGAACCATCCCGGCGGCACGCAGCGACAACGACAGGCTGCAAACGTCGGTTTCCTTCGGCATCGAGCAAGGCCAAGAAGAAACTTACTATGTCCGTGTTTCGGGCACCTATGCACCATCTGTCACGCCCGTCATCGGATCGGTCAATCTGCTGTCGCGCTGGTCAAGCGGGTTTACCGCCATATCGGCTGTGATGCTCGGCTTTTGCATCATCATGACCCTGTTCAGCCTGATATTGTTCCGGCACATTCATCCCCGTTTCTATCAATTTTATACGGCCTATCTGATCGGTATGTTCTGCATGACCTTTCTGTTTGACGGATGGCCGCACGTCCTGTTCGGTTCGACTATTTCGACGCAGCAATGGAAGCCGTTTATCGAACTGGCGGCCGGTCTGGTGATGATCGCCAATATTCAATATTGCCGGATACTCCTGACCATTGACACCGATCCGCAGCAAAGAAAGCAGGCCGTATTTCATTGGCTCACCGGCCTTGGTGTGATCGGCACCCTCTGGGCGATGATCGATCCGCTTGACTGGGGAACCCCGGTTTCGATCCTGCTCATCATCAACCCATTTGTTCTTCTTTATGTGTCGGGGCGAAAGATGCTTGATGGCGTGAAACAGGCTGTCCCGGTTTTTGCGTCCTTGTTCGCGCTCAGCATCGGCCTTTTCGCGTCGCTCTATTTTTTCAAATTCCCCGTCCCGATCACGGAAACCAGCTCAGCCTTTGACCTGATCATGATGCGTCCGATTACGTTGAGTTATACCAGCTCGACGATCGTGGAAGCGATATTCATGATGGTCGCCATCTCTATCATGATCAATGCCATGCAGCGGCAAAGAAACGCCGCCGTCACCGAAGCGGTCAGGCTTCGGGACAAGATAGACATTGCACAGAAACAGCCAGCGCCAGCGGCGCCAGTACAAGCCGGCGCAGAGGACACGGGCGATACGCTCGATGCCCTGCTCGCGAGCAGTCTTGACAAAAAACTCCCGCCTCCCGCCGGACAGGGTTTTCTCGATCGCGCAACGCAGGCCGTGATTGAAAATGTCAGCCAGCGCGGTTTTGGCGCAGGCGCTCTGGCCTCGACGCTTGGCGTCACGGAAAAAACCCTGGGCCGCCGGCTTAAAAAAGCACAGGGGCTGACCCCGGCGGCCTTCATTCGCTCGATCCGCTTAAGCTATGCCCGCGACCTCATCATGCTGCGTCAGTTTGATACCATCGCCGAAATTGCCGAAGCGTCAGGGTTTTCAAGCGTCAGCCATTTCGCCAAATTATTCCGGCAAGAATTCAAGGAAAGCCCCAGCGAAGCGTTCAAGTCGCTTGAAAGTTTGTGATTATCATCCTCGTGATCGGTGAACGCTGCTGGTCCGGCCTACACATGTTGATTGAGGCCGTTGACCTTATAGCTTAACCGATCGCGCCGTCCTGCCAATCCAATACGGTAAGATAGTTGGCAAGCCGATTTTGCTCCAGTTTCGCGATGAGTGGGTTATCGTGAAACGGGATCAGAAGATCGCTCAATGGACCAGCCCAGGGTGCAGTGGCATCAAACACGATGCCCAGTCCAAAAACAGCCGGGATCTCTGCATAGGCCAATTGGTGTCCGCTGGCTTCGGCTTCGTTGATAAAATCAACAACGGCGCATTTTACGCCATTGCGTTCACCCCCTTCGTGCAATGCCAATCCAAATTGCCCCATGCCCCGAAAACCTTGTTCGCGCAGCAATCCGGATTGTCCGGGCTTGGTTCCGCCGTCCATGCAATAGTCATGACGAAATTCAGCGGGAATTCTATCGGGCGCATAATACATATCGCGGTTGGCTGCAGGCCAGCAGACATCATGCAATATTGCAAATAGCGGTTTCCCATCTCTTTCGCAGGCAGCTTCAATGGCCTTCAGTTCATGATAGACAGTAAACCAGTTATGATCGCCATCGACCAACCACGCATCAATATCTTTCAGTTCCGAAAAAGCGTCCAGGCTTGGCTTGGCGATATGGGTCACCTGCCCATGCGCATCCACCCAATCCAGAAATTCCTGCTTGGGTGTGGGATCGACACTGAAAAGATGGCCATTATTGGCTGCGGCATAGTCTGCCAATACGCTTGTCATTCCGCCATATTCCGCGCCGATTTCGGCGATTTGCGAAGCATCGGCAATGTTCATCGCGTTCACGATGATATCGGAAAATTCGGACATGGAGTGGATTAATAGCGTCATATCTAGGCAACCTTTTTAATGTCTGTTTTGGCGGAGCTGCTGAGGACCGTCGGCCGAAACACAAAGTTCAGCATCAGCGTCTCGCCAGTGGAAATGGTAGGCGGGGGAATCATCATGAATGCATCTTTCCGGGTGCAACGATGCAGGCCGGGCGCATTTTCGGTCATCGCCTCATAGATCGGATGCGCGGCAATGGAATCATCGTCGATTTTCTTGGCCATGAAATTTTCAATTTCCTGAAAATTGACTTCTTCTACTTGCAGCCAGTCGCAAATTTGTCCGAGCATGATCGCAACGTTAAACTGCCCCGTACCGACAGGGATCAGTGCCTGATAATAGCCATCACTGGTCGGGTAGGCATCAATTTCGATCTGCAAATGCTCCTGATCATCGGCAAGCATGACCGGAATTTTAATACTTCCGCTCTGGAAGTCGTTCTGACGCAGATCGAGCCCGAAACGATTGCCAGTGAACAGGGGTAAAAGCGCTTGCATGCCTTGCTGTTGCAATTCTCCTGGCAAATAAATGCGGGAGATATTTTTGGTATAAAATAAACCGCGTCGCCTCAGCCCCTGTCGGGCGGTTTCCGGATCGATGAACCTCAGCATGTCCTTCGTACCCAGATTCACATCATGATGGAAATTCTCGAAAATCCCGACTTCCCGCTCCACCGGCAAGAACAAGAGACGCGAAAGCGCGGCAGCAGCCATTTGACGTGCACTGTCGCTATCCCAAGAGCGAGGGGTCGTCGCCCAGCCGCAACCCAGTTGCTCCATGTAAGCCAGACATGCTGCCTGTGCATGGTCTCGCTCTTCACTCTGTTTGCCTTTGATATCGGCTGTGTCCCGCATTGGCTCGCCAGCCTCGCTATAGCCAAGAACGGAACCGTTGGATTGTGTGCAAAGCTGTTCCAAAACCGCTATCGATTCACACAGCGCGTTGAGGGCGCTGTTGTCATAGTGACGAACGTCAATAAGGCCCTTCTTATCCAGATCGGTTATCATCAACTCGCGCAGCAAGAGGTAGCGCCCGGATATATTCAGATCCATTTCCGCATTCAGTATCGGCGCAATAACATTCTGGACGGATCCGTTATAACCGAGATCGACAAACACGACATTGTCACCGTGTTCGACGCCATTTTTTTGAAGATGTGCAACCAACCCCGCTCTGAATTTTTCGGAACGAGAGATGATTTTTTTAACATTCTTCGCTTTCAGAATTTCCCGAATGAAGGCTTCCGGCGTCTTGAGGCCAGCAAGCTTGGGTATCTCTCCTCGGAAGAAAAGCAACTGCCGACAATAGGCGGCTTGCCGCTGGCTCGAATAGGCATCCTTTTTATTACTCGTTGCTTCCGCCATCAGGAATGATTCGATCGCCTTCCGGTCTTTGAAGCTCGCGGCATTGGCGGTGAAACGGCTCAGTTCGATCATGGCGACCTGGTCAGCATATTCTGGATAGGCTTCCATAAAGGCCTTGGCCGGCAAATATCCATCGCGGAGCAAGAAAAGCAGCTTTGGCTTTTTGCCAGTATTGGCTTCGATTGCATCAGACTCTTCTGCTATCCAGCGTGAGAAGCCCTGGAATATAGGACCCAGAACATCATGACCAAATTGAAAGGTCGCGTCGTTTTTTCGCCGTAGCGATATTTGCGCACGATGGGGCTGCAAGGAAGGCGCCACTTTACGCGTTTCCTTGTCCAGGACGGTTGCAGCTACTGCTTCCAGTCGCAAACGTTCTGATGCTTCATCGTCAAACTGCTCAAAATGAACACCGTGAATGCCGAGCTTGGCCGGAGCCTTGAAATCGGCCTCCAGATTGTCACCCAAATGCAGGATCTTTCCCGGGGAAATGCCCAAATCGGCAAGCACCGGCTTGAACAGGCCGCCCGCTTTGCTGGCGCCATATTCACAGGAACAAAAGATTCGATCAATTTTGTCGGCGATTTCCTGTCCAGCGGCATCCGTTATCAATCGGCGCAGCAACGGTTCCGGTAAATAGGTGTCAGAAACAATAATCACTTGCAGGCCGCGGCTTTTGGCACGATCTATCAGCTTGCAAACGGGATCGAAGGCGAAGCAATGCCGGGCCTCTGCCAAAAGCTCCTTGTCCACGCAGTCGGCAATGCGGGCATCATCGGCCTCGCGAAACATTTTCGCGTAAATTTCGCTAATCGTGACTTCGTTTTTATTCTTGTTCAGGATCAAGGCTTTTCGCGCTCGCTTCTCTGCCAGGACGCGCAATTCCATTGTGCAGTCCGCTATCTCCAAATCATGGAAAACATCCATTGGCCGATTGACGTTGCGCCAGATCAAAGTATCGAAACAGTCCAGTGACAATATTTCAATATTGTCATTCACATCATCCAGAAGCGCATCGATCTCCCAGCCAACAACGGTTTCTTTCATGTCCTTCAACTCCTTTTCTGTTGATCTGACAGACGTTGTTATCTCTCGCTCCGGCCATTTAAATTAAGGGCGGGCGCAAAACCTGACGATCTCAAGGAGCACACAGCAAAGCCTGTGCCAGTTTGGAAAGTGATTGATCAGACACCAGTTTTACCCACTTTTAGTGCCTTGTTCAGAGCTGAGTTGGTTACAAAAGCCGGCAGAGAGGCAAAGATTTGCCGTTCATCGGAAAAAATTTGCCGACCCTCGGCTGATTTTTCTCAATTGCCTACTTGCATGTCTATCTGGGAGTTCGACCGCCTTACCGGGCATGACGATAAAGAAATGGCGGAGCCGGAGGGATTCGAACCCTCGATAGGTTGCCCTATACACGCTTTCCAAGCGTGCGCGATCGACCACTCTGCCACGGCTCCGCAATGCTATTCAGAATCATATTTGGTCGAAATTCTGACAGCGCCGCCTCCCCTAGTGTGCGAATCGCTCTTTCGCAAGTCATTGCTTGGGGTTAGGGTCGGGGCATGATAAAATTTCCACTGATCGCATCGCTTGTCGCCCTGATGGCGGCTTCTTCCCTTTCGGCGCAAGAGAACGAAAAAAAGGAATATCCCAGCCCCAATGCCATAGTGGACGCGGCGCCAGCGAGTGACTGGCAAGCCATTTCCGCGAACGACCTACTGGTCATGGATCTGCCCCCTGATGCGAAGGGTGAAGCGCGCCGCGTGGTCATACAATTGATGCCGCCGCCTTTCTCGCAAGGCTGGATCGGCAATATCCGCAAACTCGCCGCCGCCAAATTCTGGGACGGCACCAGCATCAACCGGGTGCAGGACAATTATGTCGTGCAATGGGGCGATGCGGGATACGACAATCCGGAATCGGGAGAGGTGGAGCAGAAGGCTTTGCCGGAGGGTTTGGTTGAAGTGCCGGAGAGTGAGTATGAAATCACGGTTGAGCAATATCTGAACTTCGACGAGGCAAACGGCAGTGCTGGAGATGCCGCTATGGCTGCCGCAGATGCCATGGCAGTAGCTGGACAGGTAGCTCAGGCTATGGCTCAAATGGAGGCTGAAGAGAAGATGCGCGCAGCTGATCCAGATTACAGAAAGTGGGAAGAACGAGACCCTTATTCAGAATATGCACAATTTCTAGATGGTTGGCCTATGGCAAACGCCGGAGATCAAGATGATGGTGTTTTATGGCCCATCCACTGCTACGGCGCGGTTGGCGTAGGCCGCAACCTCTCACCCAATACAGGCACAGGCGCAGAGCTTTACACCGTCATCGGTCATGCACCACGCCATCTGGATCGCAATATCGCGGTGGTCGGACGGATTGTCGAAGGTATTGAACATCTCTCCAGCCTGCCGCGCGGCAAGGGACAGCTTGGTTTTTATGCCGATCCCAAGAAACGCGTGCCGATCCAGTCGATCCGGCTGGGCACCGCCCTGCCCGATGCAGAGCAGCCCCGGTTCAAATATCTCGACACCGCTAGCAAAAGCTTCGCGCGCTATGCCGACGCCCGCGCAAATCGCCGCGATCCGTTTTTTATCAAGCCAGCGGGCGGCGCGGATATCTGCAATATTCCGGTGCCGGTGCGGCGGGTGAAGGCGGGAGAATAGAGTCTGAGCGATTGTGCGCTCGCACTCGATCATTTTCCCCTTTCCTACAGCGCCTTGGATCGGTTATCTTGCGACCATGCTTGATCTCCCTCACCGTGCCATTTCGCCAGCCGCGTATCGCCTGTTTTCAGGCTTTTTCGGGCGCAAAGATTTTCCCGCTTTGGGGGGTGTGACCCTGTGTGACCCTGATGCGTAATCCTGGTAAGTTTGCATTGCCGCACAAGCCGCAAACCGGAGCGGTTACCGCAACCTTGTCAACCAACACCCTGGGCTCCTGCTTTCGCAGGAGCACGGCTGTCATCATGGCTTTCTTGTTGCCGATCGGCCCCGCCATCGCGCAAGATCAAGATGATCCCGCCATCGAGCAATCCGCGCCAACGCCGCAAGAGGTGCTGGCCGCTGCGCCCGCCGACCATTGGTTGCCGATTCCGGTCACCGACCTGATCATCTTCACCCTGCCGGATGATGCCGAGGGCAATAAGCGGCAGGCGGTGATTCAGCTGATCCCGACCGAGCTATCCGGCGCGCATGTTCGCAATGTCCGTAAATTCGCCGCCCAGCGCTGGTGGGATGACACAAAAATCTATCGTGTCTCCAAAGATTTCGTCACTCAATTTGGCGGAAACCCCGACAATAAAAAGGTCCCGAAGAACCTCGAGACGGTGCCTGAAAGCGACTATTTCAACGCGGCGCTCGGTGCAAAGCGCGCTACGGACCAAGCCGCGCTGGATGCGGCCGTTGCGTATAGCAATGAATATCAGGGCACGGAAATCCGGCCGCTGATGAAGACGATCTATGAAAGCTATGGCGCGAAAGTCGGCTTTGGCGCGGGCTGGCCGATTGGCACCAAGGACGGCAAAGCCTTTCCGATCACTTGCCGCGGGTCATTATCGCCGGCCCATTATGATCCGCCCGATGCCGGCACCGGCGCGGAAATCTCGATCATTACCGGCGAAGCCGCGCGCAGCCTGGATATGACCTTTGGCATGGTCGGGCGGGTGATTGACGGACTGGAACATGTCACCAACCTGCCGCTCGGCACGGCGGCGGGCGGGTTCTATGCCGACAAGTCGGAGCATATCCCGATCACATCGGTGCGTCTGGCGAGCGAGCTGCCGGTGGCCGATCAGCCGCGCTATGAATATCTCGCGAGTTACAGCCCGTCGTTGCTGCAATATATTGAGGCCCATGGTGGTTATGGCAATATTTGCACCGTGCCCGTGCCGATAAGAAAAGTTGCGGAGTGATGTAATAATATTACGCAAGCCACTCGCGCATGTCACATTTTGCTGATATTGGACGCGAAGAAGACTCGGCAAAAACAGGAGCCTCCCCATGCGTGTCGGTACCCCGAAAGAAGTGAAAAACCATGAATATCGCGTTGGACTGACGCCGGAATCGGTGCGGGAATTGTCCGCTCATGGTCATGACGTGCTGGTCGAAACCGGCGCCGGTCTGGGCATTGGTGCCGATGATGCGGAATATGAAACGGCGGGTGCGACAATATGTGCCACTGCGGCTGAAATTTTTGAAAAAAGCGACATGGTCGTGAAGGTCAAAGAACCCCAGCCCGCCGAACGCGCGATGCTGCGCGAGGGGCAGATCTTGTTCACCTATCTCCACCTCGCGCCTGATCCGGAACAGACCGCCGATCTGGTGAAATCGAAAGCAACTTGTATCGCCTACGAAACCGTCACCGGTTCGGGCGGTCTGCCCTTGCTCAAACCCATGAGTCAGGTCGCCGGACGCATGTCGATTCAGGCGGGCGCGACGGCATTGGAAAAAGCCCATGGCGGCCGCGGCATATTGCTCGGCGGTGTGCCGGGCGTATCGCCGGGCAAGGTCACTGTCATTGGCGGCGGCGTGGTTGGTTTTAACGCGGCGCAAATGGCTGCTGGTCTGGGCGCGGATGTCACCATCCTTGATCGCAACCCCGAAGTGCTGGAAACGCTGGGTAATTATTTTGAGGCACGCGCCAAAACGCGTTTCTCCAACAAAGCCAATCTGGCCGAATGTGTCGCCGATGCTGATCTGGTCATCGGCGCGGTGCTGATCCCCGGCGCCGAAGCACCCAAGCTGGTGACACGCGATATGCTGTCGACCATGCGGCCCGGTTCGGTGCTCGCCGATGTGGCGATTGACCAAGGCGGCTGTTTTGAAACATCCAAAGCGACGACCCATCAGGACCCGACCTATGTTGTCGATGATGTGGTTCATTATTGTGTGGCCAATATGCCGGGCGCGGTATCGCGGACATCCACCTATGCGCTGAACAACGTCACCCTGCCCCACGCGCTGGCCATTGCCAACAAGGGCTGGGAAGCGGCCTTGCGTGACGATATCCATCTCGCCGAGGGGCTGAACGTATGGAACGGCCATGTCACCTATCGCGCGGTGGCCGAAGATTTGGGCTATGATTATATGCCTGTGTCAGAGATAGTGGGGCATAAACCCGAATAGAAGGACTTTTCGATATGGCAGCAGCAGATCAAAAACCACTCGGTTCCGGCTTTCCAGCGAAGAGCGAACCGCAGGACGTGCTGGCTGACATTGACCTGACCGGCAAGATCGCAATTGTCACCGGCGGCTATTCCGGCATTGGTCTGGAAACGACAAGGGCGCTGGCCGCCAAGGGTGCAAAGGTTATCGTGCCTGTGCGCGATGAAGCCAAGGCGGCGGACAATCTGTCGGGCGTGGAGGGCGATGTATCATCGGCAACCATGGATTTGTCGGACATTGCTTCGGTGCGGAAATTTGCCGATGCCATGTGTGGAAGCCTGAGTCAGCTGGACCTCCTGATCAATAATGCCGGGATTATGGCTTGTCCGTTAGAGCGGGTCGGACCCGGTTGGGAAAGCCAGTTTGGCGTCAACCATATGGGCCATTTCGCCCTGACCAAAGGATTGATGCCCCTGCTCGAAAAAGCCGAAGCGCCGCGCGTCGTTGCGCTCTCTTCGATCGCCCATAAACGCAATGGCATTTTGTGGGACGATATACAGTTCGAAAATAGCGAATATAATAAATGGACCTCCTACGCCCAGTCCAAGAGCGCCAATGCCCTGTTCGCCAACGCGCTCAGTCGGCGGATGGCAGGCTTTGGCGGGCGCGCCTTTTCGGTACATCCGGGCGGCATTTTTACGCCGCTGCAGCGCCATTTGCCGGTGGAGGAGCAGATCGAATTGGGCTGGCTGGACAAGGATGGTGAACCATCGGAATTGGCGAAAACCGGATTTAAAACCCCGGCGCAAGGTTGCACCACCAGCCTATGGGCCGCGACCTCGCCGCTACTGAACGACAAGCACGGGCTTTACTGTGAGGATTGCGATGTTGCCCAGTTGATGGACGAAAATTCACCGCCCTTTGCCTGTGTCGCGCCCCATGCTTGCGACGATGATGCCGCCGAACGGTTGTGGGAATTGAGCGAGGCCTTGCTCGCAGCAGCCTGATGAAAGAAAGCGCGAATGACAGCGAATATGCCGGCCTGCTGGTCCGCGATGGCACAGGCTTTGTTCTGCAGTCCGATGATGGCCGGCGCTATCGGCTCGAGCTGCTGCGCACACCGATTGATGAAGTCGAAAAGCGAGTGATCGTCACCGGGCTGCTGATCGGTGATGACCAGATCGAGGCCGAGGGCGTGCGGCTAGCGGACGGGAGCTAAATAGTGACGGGGCAAGAGTTGAATATGCGCGCAGCAAGGGCGCAAGACCTCCCTGCCCTGCACGGATTGGTCGAAAGTGCCTATCGCGGTGACAGCGCCAAGCGCGGCTGGACCCATGAAGCCGATTTGCTGGGCGGGCAGAGAACCGATTTGGAGGCTCTGCGGGAAATATTGGCGGATGAGAATCAGGTCATCCTACTCGCTATGGACGATGCTGATATTGCCGGTTGTGTTCAACTGATGCGGGTTAAAGAGGGGGTCACCTATCTCGGCCTGTTGACCGTTGATCCTGATCGTCAAGCGGGTGGGCTAGGCAAGAAATTGCTCCACGCGTCGGAACGCTATGTTGCCGAAAACTGGCAGGCGCGGGTGATAGAAATGACCGTCATTCTCCAGCGCGCCGATCTGATCGCCTATTATGAGCGGCGGGGATATAGCCAAACCGGCGAGCGGCGGCCCTTCCCGCTCGATGATCCGCGCTATGGTCTGCCGAAGACGCAAGAACTGGAATTTGTGGTGTTACGAAAGGAGATTGGGGCAGGCTAGGCCGCCTTGCCCTCAAGCGCTTTTTGACGGCGGCGTTGCACCGAGCTGCCAAGTCCCAGCGCTTCGCGATATTTGGCGACCGTTCGCCGCGCGATATCGAAGCCTTTGTCTTTGAGCAAAGCGACCAGCTTGTCGTCCGAGAGAATCTTCTTCGGATCCTCATTGTCGATCAGCGCTTTGATATGGCTCTTCACTGCTTCCGCCGATGCCGCCTCTCCTCCGGTCGAGGACTGAATGCCGCTGGTGAAGAAATATTTGAGCTCAAACGTGCCGCGAGAACAGGAGAGATATTTGTTGGATGTCACCCGGCTGACCGTCGATTCATGCATCTCGATCTTGTCGGCGACATTTTTCAGTGTCAACGGCCGCAAATGCTCCACCCCTTCGCGGAAGAAATTCTCTTGCTGCTTAACAATTTCTGTCGCCACTTTGATGATCGTCCGTTGCCGCTGGTCGAGCGCTTTCACCAGCCAGCTGGCATCGGCCATGCAGTCATTGAGCCATTCCTTGGACGCCTTGTCCTGCGCGCCATCTTTCAGTTCCGCATAATAGGTGCGATTCACAAGAACCTTGGGCAGGGTTGCGCTGTTCACTTCGATCAGCCATTTGCCGCCGCGCTCGGCAATGAAAATATCCGGCACCACGGCCTGCACATCGCCGCCGCCGATCTTGCAACCGGGCTTGGGATCATAGGCGCGGATTTCTGCAATCATGTCCATCAGATCTTCATCATCCACACCGCACATGCGTTTCAGTTGTGGCAAAGCCCCTTTGGCGAGGAGGTCAAGATTGTCGATCAGCCGCGCCATCGCGGGATCATAGCGATCGGCTTCCTTCGCCTGCAGCGCCAGACATTCCGCCAAATCCCGTGCCCCAACACCAACCGGCTCAAGGCTTTGAACCTCGATCAAGATACGCTTCACGTCATCCAACTGCACGCCCAGCCGGTGCGCAAATTCCAGCAGATCGGCTTGCAAATAACCACATTCGTCAATCTGATCGATAAGATGCTGCGCGATAAACAGGTCTTTGCCCGACAATATCGCACCCGCCTGTTCCATCAAATGCTCAGCCAGCGTGGTTTCGGCGACGAGCATATTCTCAAAGTCCGGCGCTTCGCCGCCAACGGCGCCACTGCCTGATGCGGCCGGGCCATTCATACCCAGACCACCGTCGAGCGCCCCATCGCTTTCGCTCAGGCTGTTGTTGGAAAACTGGTCGGCATCACCAGCCATATCGAGCGTGGACTCGGCCTCGGCCGGTCCGGACGACAATATCTCGTCACTGCCCTGGGTCCCCGGCTCTGGCGGAAGGTCATCCCCGCTATCACGGCTTTCATCGCCTTTGGGCTCGGCACTGACATCGCCGGTATCAAGTAACGGGTTTTTCTCTATCTCTTCGGCAATATAGGTTTCGAGTTCCAAATTGGATAAAGCCAGCAGCTTGATCGCCTGCTGCAGCTGCGGCGTCATCACCAGCGACTGGCTCTGCCTTAAGTCAAGACGCGGCCCTAAAGCCATTATGCAGATCTCCGCCTAATCACAGCGCAAAGCCTTCGCCCAGATAGAGGCGCCGGACATTTTCATCTTTGACCAGTGCTTCGGGGCTACCGGCGAACAGAACCTGACCATCATAAATGATGCAGGCGCGGTCCACGATATCCAGTGTTTCACGGACATTATGGTCCGTGATCAGAACACCAATGCCGCGGTTTTTCAATTGCACCACAAGATCGCGAATATCGGCAATGGAAATCGGGTCAATCCCGGCAAAGGGTTCGTCCAGCAATATGATGGACGGACTGGCCGCCAGAGCGCGCGCAATTTCGCAGCGGCGACGTTCACCACCAGATAAAGCCATGGCTGGAGAATCGCGCAATCGTGTCAGACCAAACTCGTCAAGCAAGCGGTCCAATGTTTCCGCACGCACGTCCTTGTCATTTTCGACCATTTCGAGAACGGCAAGAATATTCTGTTCAACCGTCATCCCACGAAAAATCGATGTTTCCTGGGGCAGATAACCAAGGCCCAATATCGCCCGGCGATACATGGGCAAGGGCGTGATATCTTCACCGTCCAGCATGATCCGTCCGGAATCCGGACGCACCAAACCCATTACCGAATAGAAACAGGTTGTCTTTCCCGCACCATTTGGCCCCAGCAGTCCAACCACTTCCCCGCGGCCGACGGACAAGGATACATCGGAAAGAACAGAACGCTTGTCATAGCTCTTGGCTATCGACACAACAGCGAGCCCATGTTCCATGGCATCACTTGTCATCGCAGAGCCGCGATCAATCATCTCAGCCGCTTCAAAAGTCGTCGTGTCGTTCATCTTGGTCCTTTAACTCTGGCCCTGTTTTGTACCCGATAAGATTGTGTAATGGTTAACAACATGGCCCAATTTACTCGAAATTGGCAAGCTTTATGCATGATTGATCGAAAATGGTTCTTTTTGGCGCCATTTTGAGCTTGGTTAGCGTTCTCCGATTGACAAAGCGGAAGCGTCAGTGGCTTCGGAAATTAACCTTGCTCGCCGATTGGGATATGTTCAGTCTTGGCGCTGGGGAACCGTGAACGTGCCGGAAACACGGCCATTGGAATCTTGCGTTCCTATGGAAGATCCACCTGCTGCACGGCCGTCTATCGTCGATCGGCCTGATGCAAGATCAATGATCACACGGCCGCCCGACAATCGGTTGGTATCTTGCGTCAAGGTAACATTGCCTACCAACGTGATCAAACGGCGGTTCAAATCGTAAATCGCCACATTGCCTGTCGCCGTATCACCGCCCTTGCGAATGGTTACACCGCCTGATGCATCAATCCGATCAACCTCAATTCCGCTGGTATTGCGATAGGCAACGGTCATGCGAGCAGAATTCAGTACCAGGCCAGCCTGCTCAACCCGCACTGCGCCCGAAAGGACAACACGATCAGCCCGATCCTGTACCTCGATGCGGCCAGCATCGAAATTTACCGGAGCATTGCTGTTGTGGCCGCCAAAAACCTGGGCGGGTGCCGGTACCGCGAGCGCAACAACGGTCGCCGTGGCAATCAACGCTCCTGTGGAGCCTGCAAGAAAGGAAGTTTTGATCATTTACCGACCTCTTAGTCCGTTTTGCACGATACGCAACTTTGCGTTGCCGTCGAGGGTGACCGTGCGTTCCGACATATCCGCTCGCAAACTGTCTGCCCGAAATGTCCCAATGTTAGTCCGGCCTTCAACCGGCGCATCGCTTTTCAATGTTCGGCCTTTTAAATCCACGGTCACATTATTTGTTGTCAGTCGATACCCACCCGCGCTTTCCACCTGAACGGCGCCAGGAACTTTGACGTCCTCGCGATCCATATCATATTGCCCTGCGCCGGCGCGGATCTGGGCAGGGCCGTCATTCAACAATATCCGTGCCGATAAATCTTTGAGCTGGACCACTGCTTCTTGCGAGCTTTTCTGTACCGCCGATCCGGCCTTGATTGAAAACGGCCGACCCTGGCTATCTTCACCGCGATAGAGGGCTTCGGTTACACGCATACGTTCTTTCGCAACATCGACGCTGTTCTTATCGAGAACAAAACTGATCTCACCACTCATTGTAAATGGTGCCAATGCCAGCAACGCGCCTAAAGCGCCGACACCCAGCGGCAACAGCACACGCAGCCAACGGATGTTGCGGTCATGGCTACTGCCCGGCGATGCAAATTGCTGGCGCTTGGTTTTGATATGTTCGGTCGTGGTAGTCATCTCTACCTATATTTAAAGCGCTGGTTTGAATGTATAAAGGCTGAATTCGGATCTACCTCAGGCATGGGCGAATATATCAGTTTCTGGCCAACCTGCTATATCGAGACGCGCGCGATGCGGAAGAAAGTCAAAGCAGGCCTGGGCCATGGCGGTGCGCCCTTCCCTCTCCAGACGCATTTCGAGTTCATCTTTCAACCGGTGCAGGAACCGAACATCCGAAGCTGCATATTCGCGCTGTGCTTCGCTCAGTTCTGGGCCGCCCCAATCGCTCGATTGTTGTTGCTTGGAAATATCCTGACCCAGCAATTCCCTTACCAATTCCTTCAAGCCATGCCGATCCGTGTAGGTACGGATCAAACGTGATGCGATTTTGGTACAGAATACTGGCTCTGCCATCACGCCCATATAATATTCGATTGCGGCAAGATCGAAGCGTGCAAAATGGTAAAGTTTTATGCGATCAGGGTCAGCCAATATCTGTCGCAAATTGGGAGCCGCATAGTCGGTGCCGGGATTGAAACGGACAAGATGTTCATCACCATTGCCATCGGATATCTGGAGCAAACACAGCCTGTCCCGTAATGTTTGCAGGCCCATAGTTTCCGTATCAACAGCAACTGCGCCATCTGCCAACGCGCCTGCAGGCAGGTCTTCTTCGTGAAAAAATACGGCCATCAGCCTTGCTCCATATCCGTGAATTCGAAAAGAGTTCAAAAAAAACTTTGATGCGCTATAGTATGTGCCGCAGCATGGGATAAACAGCAAGAATTAGATTGCTGATAAAGCACAGAATTTGTGCGGTAAAAGGGGAAAATTGCAATGGCCGACCAAACACCACAACCGACTTCAGGCGGTTTTGACCTCAATAAAGCAACGATTATTTCGCTGCTCTATTTGGCTGGGTTTTTCGTGGGCATAACCGGTCTGGTCGGCATTGTTCTCGCCTTTGTCTGGAAAGACGAAGTGGCAGGCACTTGGGAAGAAAGCCATTTACAGTTCCACATAATGACTTTCGTTGTTGGTTTGGTGGGGAGCGTGATCGGTGTCATTTTGTCAATTGTACTGATCGGAATTCCGATCCTGATTGCGGTTGCCGTTTGGGTTTTCGTGCGTTCGCTTCTGGCGCTTCTGAAGGCCCAGAAACAAGAGCCCATTGAAGATCCGAAGACCTGGCTCTTTTAAAAAACATCTTTGCGCAATATCGGGATTGAATAGAAATTAACCTTGTGCGGAATTTTGTTCGCACAAGCCATGGTTTTTCTATATGGTTACACCGCGCAATATCGGGATTCGCGTAAGAAAATGCTCGTGCCATCGTCCGCATCGACATTTGATTAGATTTATTGGACGAAGTGAAAGACGATTCAAGAATGGGTTTTGATAGAAACCGGCGTGGCAGAGGCCGGGACAAGCGTGATAGCTTTGGTGATGAGAATTTTGATGGATATCAAGGCGATAGCGGCCCCCCAATAGAGAGATACACGCGGCCCGACACCGGCTATAGTGGTGGACAGCGCGGCGGCGGTCATGGCGGAGGCCACGGTGGCGGAATGCCAGACCAGGTTGTCGGCGAAAGCACCGGTAAAGTTAAATTTTTCAACGCGCAAAAAGGTTTCGGATTCATTGTCCAGGATACGGGCGGCGACGACGTGTTTGTGCATATCAGTCAAGTCGAACGTGCGGGCCTCAAAGGCCTTGCCGAAGGGCAAGGTCTCCGGTTCTCGCTCGTGGATCGCGGTGGCAAAGTCTCTGCATCAGATATTCAGATAGAAGGTGACTTGATCGAAGTCCCTGAATCTGCTGGGCGTGATGACCGTGGTGGACCGCCACAGCGTGAATTGACCGGTGAGAAAGCAAGCGGCACCGTCAAGTTTTTCAACAGCATGAAGGGCTTTGGCTTCATCCAGCGCGATGATGGTCAACCGGATGCCTTCGTTCATATCTCAGCAGTGGAACGCGCTGGAATGAACGGTCTGGAAGAAGGCGACAAGCTGGAATTTGAATTGGAAATTGATCGCCGCGGCAAAACGGCAGCGGTGAACCTCGTTTCCAAATAGATTTAGACCATATGGAAAAGAATTAGCGGACAGAAGCCCGCTATTTTTTCTCGAAGATGGCGTAAACAGCGAAAGGGGCCTGCGGATCGACATCCGGGGCCCCTTTTCTGCTCTATTTTGTCTGGATCAAGCGTTCTGCGCGCTTTCTAGAAGAAACCAGGCTCTTTCTTCGGCCTGATCGGTCCAATCGTCGATGATACCATCTGTCGCATTATCGCCGGCTTCACCCGCTAGCTCCTTGGCCGCCCGCAAATTCTCTACCAGTGACAAATTGTCCTGACGCAGTTCTTTGAGCATATCCTCAGCAGACAATTTCTCGGCATCATTATCAGCAATATTTTGCCGTTTGGATATATCCCCGATTGACGTCAGGGTCCGTTGTCCATTTTTTCGGACACGCTCGGCGATGGCATCTGTCGTCAACAAAATTTGCGTCGCCTGCTCATCAAACATCAAATGATAGTCCCGGAAATGCGGGCCGGATACATGCCAGTGAAAGTTCTTGGTCTTCAAATAGAGCGCAAAGCTGTCGGCCAACACTCCATTCAGGGAATCAGCCAGGGCTTTTCTTGCATTGTCACCTGTGGTCATATCAATCTCCATCGGTTTACCGTCGTTATGCGATGGATATAGTAAGCCTCATCAAACGGAGCCAACGCAAAACACGGCTCAATCTAATCGCTTTTATCGATTTTTTAATTGTATAATAATCGATATTACAATTTTATAAGATTCCCCAGGCGCTTAGCGCCAATGCCATGCCTATAAGCAAGAAGAGACCGCCGACAGTATAACGGATGGGCTTTATCGGGATCATTTGAGCCAGCTTTTCCTGAAAAATCAGCGCCGGAATACAGGCCAACATCACACCAATCCATCCGCCTGCAGCGGCAAATGCCCACGCATCAGTACGAGCGGCGGTCGCCGCGAGTATGAATTGGCCTTTATCGCCAAACTGCAAGATGAATAGCCCCAAAAAGGATGTCCAAAATGGCCCTATCGTCCAATTTTCAAGCAAATCCACTGGTCGCCGCCACGCCAGCATACCGATTCCCGCCAAGAGCAGGGAAAGTGCATAAAAAAGCCGCAATGGTTCTTCACTGATCCATTGATTGACCATGGAACCCGCAAAAGCTGAGATCAGGCAATTTAACAGGGTCGCCAAACCCAATCCCAAGATAATAGGCGTTAATCGGCCATAGCGTATGGCCAGGGCAGCACATAATATTTGTGGCCGATCTCCCATTTCTGCCAGGAGCAAAGCAAATAGCGAAGTGAGAAATGCATCCACAAGACTGATCGTTAAGGCTGGCCGCCCAGTCGCAAAGCCACATTGGCCAAAAGCGCCTCCGACATAGAGCGGTTAATCGGACCGCACGTCAGAGCTTCTTGCATGGCTGCGAGATAAGAATCTGCCACCAACACCCCTTTGCCATTTTGCAATGCTTGCTGCAAAGCCGATTCAAAAGCACAGCTCAAATCATGCAAAGCTGTCAGATGATGCTGTGCTGCTTTTTGCCGTATCTGGTCGAGATGCATCAGAAACTGTACGGGATGCTTCTCCACCAACGAGGATGGCATGCCCTCCAACAGAGTTAGCATTTCAGCCTGAACGAGTAGATTTTGATCGTGATCCATAGCATTGCCTCATTAACCGGCCGACCATGCAAAAATATGGTTAAAGGGCAGTAAATGATGCCTCAACAGATTCACGGCTGACGAAAACGGCTTTTTCTTGACAATCACCGCCACTTTCAGCATTAGCGCGCTCAATTAATGCGGATTGGGCCGAGTTTTGGACAAGCCGCTTTTTCAGAAAATTGCTTTTTAAGGAATGCGCCATGGCGAAACCAGCCAATGTAAAAATCAAACTCGTCAGCACGGCGGATACCGGCTTTTTCTACGTAACGCGCAAAAACCCGCGCAATCTCACCGAAAAAATGGTGCAGCGTAAATATGATCCGATCGTGCGTAAGCATGTCGAATTCAAAGAAGCGAAAATCAAATAATCGCTTTTTTGCCGAAAATTTGAAAAGTTCAATCGCGATTAACGTTGTAGGACGCCCTGCACCGATTCGATAAACTTTGCCACTGATATGGGCTTTGAAACATAAGCCTCGGCCCCGGCACTTAATATCCGGTCTTCATCGCCCTTTCCGGCATAAGCCGTCACCGCCATGATCGGGATAATCTTAAGCTGCCCGTCCTTTTTGATCTGCTCTATCAGATCAAGACCGCTGACATGCGGCAACTGAATGTCCATGATCACCAGATTGGGGACGAAACTGCGCGCTTTGTCCAATACCTCCCGGCCATCTTTCACCGGTTCGACAACAAAACCGTGCGCGCGCAGCAGGTCGCAGAACAGTTTCAGGTTCAGCTCATTATCTTCTACGACCAGAACTCTTTTTGCCACGGTGCGACTTGCCCCTTCCAAACGCCCAGTTAACCCTTTAGGCGAAAGCCGAAATGGAAACAAATAGCAATATCTCCGCAGAAACCGAAATATTGGCACTACAAGCCCTTGGCTGGGTGTTGCAGGATGAAGATCGCGCACAGCGCCTGCTCGCCCTGACCGGCCTGGATCCCAGAGAGCTGCGCTCTGGTTTGGAAGACCCGGCGATGCTTTCCTCGCTTCTGGGTTTTCTTGCTAATCATGAACCCGATCTGGTTGCCTGCGCCGACGCCATCGGTGTTCCGCCTGAAAAATTGGCTGTCGCGGCCCAATATCTAAACAATCCCGGAGATTTCACATGAGCCAGAAGCCGCTTCTGATAAGCGACTGCGATGAAGTATTGCTGCATATGGTCGTGCCGTTCCGCGATTGGCTGGATGCTGACAAGCATATCCATTTCGATCTGGAATCCGGTAGTTTTGTAGACGCGCTGCGCCACAAGCATGACGGCACGCTGGTCCCGCAGGACGCCGTCTGGCCAATGCTAAAGGAATTTTTTGATGGTGAAATGTATCGGCAAGGTGCCATTGATGGTGCCGTCAAAGCCATAAACCGGCTAGCCGAAGCCGCCGACGTCGTGATCCTCACCAACTTGCTCGATGACCGCCGGGAAGCGCGTGCAGAACAGCTGCGCGCCGTTGGCATTGATTTTCCGGTTTTTTGTAATCAGGGCGGCAAGGGTGAACCGCTGGCGAAAATCGTCGCCGATTACAATCCCAGCGTGGCCGTGTTTGTCGATGATCTGGGGCATCAACACAGCAGCGTGGCGAAATATGCGCCTGATGTCTGGCGGCTGCAAATGGTTGGCGAACCGATATTGGCCAAGCATATCAAGACCAATCCCGCCGCTCATGACCGTATCGACCTGTGGTCTGATGCGCTTGACTGGATCATCGACAAATTTGAATCCGGAAAAGCCGCCCCAGCGATCGATTTGCCGCCAGAAGAGCTTGACCGATTTGCCAAGACATGATTGATTTGACGCTATGACAGATACGATTGAAAAAGCATTGAACGACAAGGGCATAGAGCTTCCCAAAGCGGCTGCGCCGGTCGCGTCCTATGTCCCCGCTGTGGAAATAAACGGATTGCTCCATATCAGCGGTCAGGTATCAATGGCCGACGGCAAACTGATAACCGGGCGGTTAGGCGATGGTATGACTCTCGAGGAAGGACAGCAGGCGGCCAAAGCCTGTGCGCTGATGATCGCAGCCCAGATCAAGCAGGCGACGGGATCACTGGACCGGGTTGACAGAATCGTAAAACTGGGCGTGTTCGTTAACAGCACGGCCGATTATACCGATCACCCCAAAGTCGCCAATGGCTGCTCTGACATGATGGAGGTCATTTTTGGGGCCGCCGGGCAACATGCGCGCAGCGCTGTCGGTGTCGCTGCGCTTCCGCTTGGCGTTGCGGTTGAGGTGGATGCCATTGTCGCTATCAAGCCGGCTTGATGCGTTGCTCGCACCGGCGCCCGAACCGGCCCGGGTCGCATTTCTGAAAGGTCAGCCCTATGCCCATCGCGGGCTACATGGCCCCTCACAAAATGGGGATGTTCTGGAAAATAGTCCTGCCGCCTTCGACGCCGCGATAAAACGCGGACATGGCATTGAGTGCGATGTGCAGGCCGCCGAAGATGGCACCGCCTTTGTGTTTCATGATTTCGGGCTGGATCGCTTGACCGGAGAGAAGGGCAAGCTGGCCAATCTGCGCGCCAGCGATATTGACCAGATCGACCTCAACGACGGACATGGGAAAATCCCACGCCTTCGCGCCACACTCGCACAAGTTGCCGGACAGGTACCGATACTGATCGAAATCAAGTCCAATGATATGCGCGTCGGCCCCCTGTGCCTTTCTGTGCGACGAGCACTGGAAGGCTATACCGGCAAGGCGGCGATCATGTCATTCAACCCGCTCGTATCCGCCTGGTTCCGAAAGAATGCGGCACATATCGTGCGCGGACTGGTCGTGACCGAAGAGGGTAGCAAGAACCTCAAAGGACGGATCGCGCGGCATCAGAGCCTATGGACCGCAAAGCCCGATTTTCTGGCTTATGATATCCGCGATTTTCCATCATCCTTTGCTGCATCAAACCGCAAGAGAGGCCTGCCAGTCGTCACTTGGACGGTCCGCACTGCAAGCCAAGAGAAAATCGCAGCGATACATGCTGATGAACCAGTTTATGAGATGCCGCAGAGCTGATACCATTCACGCCACATGTCAGAATCTCCTCCGCCACCAACCAACAATCCGACCGGAATTGTCGCCCGTGTGGCTGATGATATTGCCAGTTTGTCAGCGGATCAGTGGGACGCCTGTGCGGGTACGACCAACCCGTTCATATCCCATGCCTTCCTGTCGGCGATGGAGGAATCGGGCAGCGTAGGGCCGGGGACCGGGTGGAAATCCCTGCCCATCATCATCGAGGATGAAGCGGGAAAGATCGCCGCATGCCTACCCAGCTATCTGAAATCCCATAGTCAGGGTGAGTATATTTTTGATCAGCAATGGGCGCATGCTTTTGAAAATGCCGGCGGGCAATATTATCCGAAAATCCAGATTGCTTCCCCTTTCTCCCCTGTCCCGGGACCGCGCCTGTTGTTGAAAGACGAAAGTATGGCCGTACCGATATTGCGCGCCGCCGAGCAGCTGACAGCCAATAACGGCATCTCTTCGGTTCACGCGACTTTTGTAGCGGAAAACCAGCTCGATTTTTTCCGAGAAGCGGGATGGATGATCCGCGCAGACAGCCAGTTTCACTGGCGCAATGATGATTATGCCAGCTTCGACGATTTTCTCGCGGCGCTTTCATCCCGCAAGCGCAAGGCGATAAAAAAGGAACGCCGAAAGGCACAGGAGGCAGCCGAGATCATCCATGTTTCCGGCGATGATATCACCGATGAACATTGGGACTATTTCTGGCAATTTTATCAGGATACTGGTGCCCGCAAATGGGGAACACCCTATCTGACACGGGCTGCATTTGATCTTCTGCACCAGAAAATGGGCGAAAAGCTGCTACTGATCTTGGCGCTTCAGGACGGTATCCCGATTGCCGGTGCTCTTAATGTGATCGGCGCGGAGACCTTATACGGCCGCTATTGGGGTTGCAGCCGCGATGTGCCGTTTCTGCATTTCGAAATTTGCTATTATCAAGCGATTGATGCGGCCATCGCGCGCGGACTGAAATATGTCGAAGCAGGCGCGCAGGGCAGCCATAAACTGGCTCGCGGTTATCAGCCTGTGCCGACCTGGTCCGCTCATTATATCGTGGATCCCGGTTTCCGGTCAGCCATCGCCGACTATCTGGACCGAGAACGGCGGGCAGTTGCCGCCGATATCGAATTTCTGGCCGAAATGGGGCCGTTCAAGAAATCCGGTTAACTCTACTTCGCGCTCATGCTGAGCCTGTCGAAGCATTTTTTGCAGCCTACCCTTCGACAAGCTCAGGGTGAGCGCGAATTATGTACTGAGCCTAGTTAGGCAGCCCGGCGAGAGGTTTCCTGCAGCCAGCTGCGTGCTTCGCGCTGTGCTTCGGCAATTTCGCGAGCCGTCATTTCCAGTGAAATTTCTGCACGGCAGACCTTGCTTTCGTCATGGCCGGATAGCGATGCCAGATTAAACCACTTATGCGCTTCAATCAGATCAACCTCCACACCCTCTGAACCGGTTGAATAAATTACCCCCAGATCAAAATAAGCATTGCTACTGCCCCGAGCCGCTTCTGCGAGCCGGCTTTCTATAAGAAAGGCTGCGCTTTTCATGCTGTTGCCCATAGTCTTCAAGTCCCTGTTCCTAATGCGCCTCATTTGGCGACAGATGGACTTTCACAGCAATTTCTTAAAAGAATGGTTAACAGGATCTGCAAAAACTTGCCGATCAAGCGGGAAAAATGTCGAAAAACTTACATTTTACATGTTTTTGCAAGGTTAACGCATCCCGCGCCTGCCCTAGCTTACAGCGATATTGTCAATCAGCCTGGTAGTCCCGATATGCGCTGCAGCCAAAAGTCTGGCCGGCTTGTCAAAAAAAGTCATATTTTCAAGCGTTTCGGCATTTCTCAATTCGAAATAGTCGACTTTATGGAAGCCGGATGCGAGTAATTTTTCGCTCGCGTCGCGCAAGATAACAGCAATATCACCGCCCTGGACAATGGCTTCCGAAGCTTCACGCATCGTGTCGGGCAATGCGACCGCCTGACCACGTTGTTCAGGCGTCAAATAAGCGTTGCGCGAAGACAATGCGAGGCCGTCATCATCGCGAACCGTCAGGACACCAACAATATCATGCGTGAAATCGAGATCACGCGCCATTCGTTTTATCACAGCAAGTTGCTGATAGTCTTTTTCCCCAAAAAAGGCGGCATCTGGTCGTATCTGGTTGAATAATTTGGCCACGACCGTGGCGACACCATCAAAATGACCTGGTCGCGAGCCGCCGCACAGACCCGTGCTGACGCCGCTGACGCTGACATTCGTGGCAAAACCCTCGGGATAGACCTGGTCAACAGTTGGTACCCAGACCAGATCGACGCCAGCTTCTTCCAACAGAGCAGCATCGGCCGCTTCTTGACGTGGATAGGCATCCAAGTCTTCGCCTTCACCAAATTGCGTTGGATTCACGAAAATCGAGACAACCACTGCATCGCATTGGTCCATCGCAGTTTCAACCAGATGCATATGCCCGGCATGAAGCGCCCCCATTGTGGGCACCAGGCCCAGTCTGGACTTCTCTTGCCGCAGCGCGCTTAGAGCGTCACGGAGCGGATCGATCTTTCGGATGATTTGCATATGGCCTCAATATTTGTGGACTACCCGCTTAGTATCTTGTGACCCATGCCGCAACGGTCGCCGTTAGGCGCGCCAGATATCAAAAAATGGCAGCTATCCTGTTCCGTCTAATTGTCGTAAACTCCTCATAACGATGCGCTATTGTCATATAGCGGGGGTGGGGAGCTTGCTGGTTGATAGAAGATAATCTCATTTTGACGCTGGCTAGCTGCATTTTCTTCATGGGCCTGGTTGCGTGGATTTCATGGCGCAAAACCCGTGGCAGCGTCGATAGCAAGGATGGCTATTTCCTCGCCGGGCGTGGATTGAGCAGCGTCTTTATCGCTGGCTCGCTCTTGCTGACAAACCTTTCGGCAGAGCAATTAATTGGCCTTAATGGCTCTGCTTATGGATATAATCTGAGCAGCATGGCGTGGGAAGTTACCGCGGCCGTCGCAACCATCGCCATGGCTCTTATTTTCCTCCCACGATATCTTGCCGGTGCGTTCACCACCCTGCCCCAGTTTTTAAATGATCGGTTCGATGCTGATGTCAGGCGCATGTCGGTTATTTTGTTCATGCTCGGCTATGGCTTGGTGACGATCCCATCCGTGCTTTATTCCGGTTCGATCGCCGTGATGCAGCTGTTCAACATCCCCGAATTGCTGAATCTGGGCTATTTCGAAGCCTTGGTAACAACTGTCGTCATAATAGGTGTGATCGGCTCGATCTACGCCATATTCGGAGGGCTGAAGGCGGTTGCGGTTTCGGATACTATCAATGGCATAGGCCTTCTGTTTATCGGTATATTGGTGCCTGTGCTCGGCCTGATGGCGTTGGGTGATGGAAATTTCGGCACAGGTATGGCCAAATTGATTGGCGATCACCCAGACAAACTTAATGCCATTGGCAAAGCGGATGACCCCACGCCATTTGGCACGCTGTTTACCGGTATGTTGTTTGCCAATCTGTTCTACTGGTGCACCAACCAATATGTCATTCAACGCACGTTGGGTGCTGCATCCCTCGCCGAAGGACAGAAAGGTGTCCTGTTCTCAGGCTTCTTTAAAGTGCTTGTGCCTTTCATGATGATGATCCCGGGAGTGATTGCTTTTCATCTCTATGGCCCTGGCCTCGGTTCGATAGATCAGGCCTATCCGCGCCTGATCAAGGATGTGATGCCAGTATATCTCGCTGGGTTCTTCCTGGCTGTTTTACTCGGCGCTGTCTTCAGTTCATTCAACTCGCTGCTCAATAGCGCTGCCACTTTATTCTGTCTGGATGTTTACGAGCCCTGGAGGAAGGGAAAGGCAAGTGATCAGGAATTGGTGCGGGTTGCGAAAATTGCCAGCATAGTAATCGCGCTATTTTCATTTGTCGTTGCACCGTTGCTCTATTTTGCTGAGCAAGGGTTATGGCAGATCATACGGATTTTCACAGGATTCTATAATATCCCAACGGTCGCCATCGTGATTGTCGGCCTATTCACCAGACGCGTACCCGCGCTGGGCGCAAAAATTGCAATAGTTTTTCATGTCCTAGCTTATGCATCGTTACGATTTGTTTTTGACGAAGCAATCACGCTGCATTTCCTGCATCAATATGCCATCCTGTTCTTCATCGAAGTCGCCATCATGCTCGCATGTGGCTATGTTCAGCCCCGCGAAACCGCCTGGAAGTTCACACCTAATGCGCAAGTCGATCTTACTCCATGGCGCTTTGCCAAACCTTTGGCAGCAACTTTGTTTTCCTGTGTTGTTGGTCTCTATTTGCTGTTCTCGCCAATCGGATTAGCCTCTGGAATTGGCCTGAGCAGTCTCTTTTACACGCTGCTATTCTCGATCTTCCTGGCTAACATCATTTACTGGGCCTGGGCTGCAAAATCAGACAGCCGGAAAGCGACTATTTAATCAAAGAAGCGAGCACTTTGCGCTTACCTTTAAATGGTCTGCGGCCGTGCATCACCAGGAAATTGTCAATTAGGGCCACATCACCGGACTGCCATTGTAAATCAAAACTCAACTCGTCGGCGAGATCAATCGCCACTTGCATTTGGTCAGCTGCGATCGCACTGCCATCTCCAAAACAGATTGATTTGGCCGGATCATTGCGCTCATCCGCCCAGCCGCGATAGGCTGCGATTAGCTGATTAAAAAATGTGCGGCGACCATCGGATAGCGTCCGCACCGCATCCAATCGCGGAGATGTTACCCGTAATGCGTCATGCTCAAGCCATTGCCATGAATAGCCCAAGTCGCTGAGGCGTGTCTCGGCAGAATCTTGATCCTCCACGCCCAACGTGCTGCGCCAACTCCGGCCCTGGCCGGAAGCCGCGTCATCTTGCCCGGGCATGCTGTGGGTGTAGCGCACACCTTTATTTGCAAAATCATCAACTAGGTGTGGGTTTTCATCTTGCAATATTTCCAGCAGGATATCGGACCGACAAATGGGTGTAGCGCCACCTTCTGCTGCCGCAATATTGCAATAAAAGAATAGCTTGGAAGGATAGATCGGCGTTTGCGCCATTTCATGGTGTAGGAAAATGCTGGTTTCTGGCGGCGCTTCATTGGCGGTGAATACACGCGGTGTCAGATTTATCCGAACCGCATTGGAAAGTGAATCCGCATAAGGAAAATTCTCTTCCCCATAGGCCTCAACCGCAGAATCAAAATCATTAACTGTCGGGACTGCAAACCCCCGGAACAATATGGCACCGGTTTTTGCAAGATCGATATCAAGCTGCGGTTTTGCTCTCGTCAAATATTCCGAGAGGTTGTCTGTTCCGTCTGCCTCAATGATTTGCGGAAAAGCATTGTCGTGCCATTGCTGTTGTTTCATTCTCTTACTCTCAGCCATGTGTCAGATTGGACGCCATTTATGGGATTGGGCAGGGCAATTATGGCCTGTCCCCAGTTGCTTCATTGAAATTGACGGGAGCCAAATCGACCGGCAATCCGGTATCGATCGACTGATGGGCAGCCGCACCGATTTCAACCGATCGCAACCCATCCCATGTCGAAATCTCCGCTTTACCGCCATTGACCAATGCGTCGTGAAATTTTGTCAGTTGGAAAAATGTAGCGCCATGATGATCGCCAGCTTGCAGGGCGTCAGCAGGCGTTTCAATATACTCCACAATTGGCCCACTTTTATCGCGCGGAGACCATGTGAGATTTGCCGATGGAATGCCAACCTGCAATTTCCCTCTGTCACCAAGGACATAGATTTCTTCCTGTTCCTGGGACCCTTCCGCAAACATGCACAGATCAAGAACGGCGCGTGTTCCTTTTGCGAAATCCAGAACCACATAGGCATTATCAAGAATGTCCGGTTGCCTGCCATCATAGCGCTCATCAAGATGGTTCACATCCTGACCGCCTGTCGCATAAACGCGCACTGGCTCATCGCGCAAGATATGCCGCATCAGGTCAAAGAAATGGCAACATTTTTCGACAAGCGTCCCGCCTGTATTTTCACTGAACCGGTTCCAGTCGCCGACTTTCTCAAGAAAGGGAAAGCGATGCTCTCTAATCGATAGCATTTTCACCGGACCCGTCATGCCGCTGTGCACGCTCTCAATAAATTTGGTGACAGGCGGCATGTAGCGATATTCTAGTCCAACCCAGAGCAAGTTCGGATAGGTTCGCGCAGCCTCATGCAGAGCTTTGGCATCCGGAACGGTCGTACACATCGGCTTTTCGAGCAGTATGGCAATCGGATGCTGCATCACAGCTTGCATGATTGCATAGTGCTCATGGTTTGGGGCAGCGATAATGATTGCATCAAGCGATGCTTGTCCGATCATATCGGATAGATTGCTATAGGTTACCGGATCAAAGCCGCTTGACTTGGCATGCGCCAGGGACTGTTCCAGCGATCTGGAATGGGGATCAGCGAGTGCAACCAGCTCTGCGCCCTCAACCAGCGCGATATTGCTGATATGCTCTCGCCCCATCATTCCCGCGCCGATAATCCCGTAACGTTTCATTCTGCCAGAGGCCTTTCAAATCCGATTGGTAATGCTCATCCGTCTGAAATGGTTTCATCTACAAATGCAATCTTCAAAAACTGCAATGGCTCTTTTGGGCTTCGGTATTTAGTGAAAAACGAGATAGCGATCTTTCAATTCTGGGATTGATGGCTGCGCAGAAATAAATCTACGGCGCTTTTGATCCGTTTGTCGGTCTGCTGTTGAGCCGTTGCAGGATCCAGTTGTCCAAAACGGCGATCAAGATCAGCCATTCCCTTGAACATGCCCGCCAATAGTTCCGCTGCTTGATCCGGATCGCTCACCGTAATTTCACCGCGCTTCGCGGATTCGCTCAGCAGCCTAGATAGAAAACGCAGCATACGCCGCGGACCTGCGTCGAGGAACAACTTGCCCAATGCAGGATTCTCTTCAACCTCAACCGGCAGATGGACTTCCATCCGAGTAATCTCTGGCCGCTCAAGGAAGCGGATCATATTATCGCCGAAAGTGACCAACTGTTCACGCAGGCTCAACTCATCGTCCATATCAATCGACAGATTGTGCTGCATATTGTCACACTCATTCTCCACAGCTGCCGTGAAAAGCCCTTCTTTGCCGCCGAACCGGTTATAGATGGTAACCTTGGATACACCGGCATCCGCCGCAATGGCTTCGATACTTGTAGCTGCAAACCCATGGTTGAAAAATTGCTTGCAAGCGGCTTCCACAATGATTTGCCTTTTGACTTCGTCCACCGGGCGCCCGGCTACGGCCTTTCGGCCAGATTGCGCTTTTGATCCCATTAGTGAACGGTCCCGTATAATTAAACGTTGACGTTCACTATATGCGGCGCTATCTGTCGCTGCAAGTGATTCATTGTGACGAAAACCAATCGAGGACCCTCCCCCCATGATTTGGATTGCGGTAAAAATGTTGACCGGAGACCGGCAAAAATTCTTCGGCTTGCTTTTTGGTGTGGCCTTTTCAGCGCTACTCATTTCACAGCAGCTCACGATTTTCGTCAACCTGATTGAGCGTGGTGCCACGCCGGTTTACAACGTACCAACGGCCGACATCTGGGTCATGGACAGAGCCAGTCGCAACGCCGATGTTACCTTTCCGATGCCATCTACCGCACTCGACAAGGTGCGCTCTGTAGAAGGTGTGGCCTGGGCAGTGCCCATGCTGCGCGCTAATGCCAATGTTCGTACCCCGGAAGGCGATCTGGAAGGGGTTTCGCTAGTGGGTGTCGATGACGGCACATTGATCGGCCTGCCCGAAAATATCATCAAGGGCCCACGCGAAGTATTATATGAGCCAGACTCGCTCTTGATCGATGAAATTGGTGCCGCGCGACTATTTGGTCCCGATGTCGATCCTATCGGTATGCGCCTGGAGTTAAATGACCGCCGGGCCGTTATCCGGGGCGTTGTCGATATTGACCCCAGCTTCACCAGTCAGGTCACGCTCTATACCCGCTATTCCAACGCACTGTCTTTCATTCCGGGCACGCGCAACCGCATGACATTTGTTATCGCCAAGGCGGAAGAGGATGAACCGCTTAAGCAAATCACCAGCCGCATTTCTGAGCAGACGCAGCTAAGCGCCAGGACGCGAGACGAGTTTGCGCAAGACGGTGTGGATTTCATTATTGAAAATACCGGCATTCCGATCAATTTCGGGATCACCGTAGCGCTTGGTGTCGTTGTTGGCATTGCCATCGTCGGACTGACCTTCAGCCTCTTCATTCGCGACAATATCAAACAATTTGGCGCGTTAAAGGCCATCGGCGTAACCAATAACAAGATACGCCAGATGGTTGCCGCACAGGCGCTTCTGGTCGGGATGATCGGTTATGGTTTTGGCATATTGGGTGCGGTCGTGTTCATCTATGGCAATGCCGAAGTCCCTGATTTCAAAGGTTTCTATGTTCCATGGGAAATTCCGGTAGCAACCGCCGTGGTTGTGCTGGTGATCATCCTTCTCACTGGCTGGCTGGCACTGCGCAGCGTCCTTAAGACTGAACCTGCGGAGGTGTTCCGGTGAGCAAAAACGGCGCAGCCATATCCGTCAGCAATATCGTCAAGGAATTTGGCGCCGGGGAACAAACGATCCGCGTGCTCCACGGCATTGATGCTGATATCCGTTCTGGCGAACTCACATATCTTGTTGGAGAATCCGGGAGTGGAAAGACCACGCTCATCTCTATCATTGCAGGCATACTCTATCCTACCGAAGGCAGCGTCACTGTGTTTGACGAGGATATTTATGCGTTGTCCGACAATGACCTGGTGCGCTTCCGCCTCGACACGATTGGCTTTATCTTTCAGCAATATAACCTCATTCCCACTTTGACCGCTGCCGAGAATGCAGCTGTGCCGCTTGTTGCCGCCGGCATGAAACGCAGCAAGGCAGTGGAGTGCGGGCGAGAGATGCTCGACCGGCTCAACATTGCAGACCAGGCGGAAAAACTGCCTCGTCAGCTCTCTGGCGGGCAGCAGCAACGCGTGGCGATTTCAAGAGCGCTGGTGCACGCCCCACAGCTGGTAGTTTGCGATGAGCCTACAGCCGCACTTGATGCAAAATCGGGCCGTCGTGTGATGGATCTGCTGCGCGAAGTCGCACTGGAAGAGGATCGCGCGGTGATCATCGTGACGCATGACAATCGGGTGTTCGACCTCGCGGATCGCATTCTCGTGATGGAGGACGGACGCATTACTTATGACGGCAAAGAGATGCCGGAACACTAGGAGACTCAAGCAATGGCTACAGGATCGATTTTGCAACGTTTGCGCAATTTCAGCTCTACCGGCACGATTTTGTCGGTGCTGGCGATCATTGCGATCATTGTCGCTGCGATCATGGTGATCACGGGGCAGCCAGACCGAAAGCTGCGCCAAACGCAGGCCACACCACCGGAAGCGAGCGGAGCCTTTAACGGGGCGCCGAGTGTTGCTGGAGCCGGCGTGGTAGAACCATCAAGCGAGATTATCAGTATTGGCACCAGCCTGCCGGGACTGGTGATGCGTGTCGATGTGACGCCGGGACAGCAGGTTACGCGCGGTGATCCACTTTTCGCAGTGGACGATCGCGATATCCGTGCGCGGATCACCGAAGCCAATGCATCCATCACCCGCGCACGCAGTGCCCGCACCGCAGCCGAGGCAGCCTTGACAACGGCTCGGCAACAGCTGGCGTTATATGACGGGATTGAAGATAGCCGGGCTTTTTCGAAATCCGAGATTATCGATCGACAGGGTGCCATGCGCAACGCCCGTGCGCAGATTAAACAAGCCAATGCGGAAATACGTGCGGCACAGGCGGCGCGCGCCAGCGCACAAACCGATCTATCGCGCTTGACCGTTCGCGCACCCATTAGTGCCGAAGTTCTGAATGTGGACATCCGTCCAGGCGAATATGTCAATCCTGGCGGTATGCAGGGCAATGGCGGCAATAACCCCTATATGGAAATTGGAAATACCAAACCTCTGCATGTTCGGATCGATATTGACGAGAATGAAATCAGCCGGGTCGCAATGGGTTCAAAGGCCATAATCAGCCCGCGTGGCAATGCATCGAAACGCGTCGAGGCCACTTTTGTAAGAGCGGAGCCACTGGTCACACCCAAGGTTTCCCTGACCAATTCCGCCAGCGAAAGAGTGGATGTTCGCGTGCTGCAGCTTATCTACGCCCTGCCCCCCAATTCCGGCTTTTTTGTTGGACAACAGGCTGATGCATTTGTCCGGGCAGAAACCAAAGGTCAGGCGAAAAAACAAAACGCCCAGAAGGATGAAAAATAATGCCCCGCCTCCCCCGTTTTTCCCTTCTGGCCGGTAGCGCAATGATGCTGTCCGCATGTGCGTCAATTGGGCAGCCGACTGATAGATCCCTGGACGCGATTGGATTGACGGCCACCCAAAATTTCGCCCTTGCCCCCGATGTTGCGCAACAAGATCGCTCGCAAATTGACGCGCTGCTGCCCTCCGGCGATCCCGGTTTCGAGCGTTTGCGCGAAGCATCACTGGCCGATGCGCCGACACTGGCTGCCGCCTTGGCGCGCATCGACTTGGCCCGTGCGCAGGCCGCACGAGCCAATGCCAATCGCAAGCCGAATATATCCGGCGATGCCAGTGTGACGCGTCAACGTATCAATACAGCAACATTTGGTGGTAACCTGCCGCCCGGCGTTGATGTTGATCGTTACATCACCACCTATGGCGCCAATATTCTAGCCAGCTGGGATCCCGATATTTTCGGCCAGCTTCGTGCCAGTGAACGCGCGGCAATTATCCGTATCGATGCGGCGGAGGCAGATGCGCAAGGCGTTCGGCAAAGCCTGACCGCGGCCATTGGTGCCAATGTGATTGACTGGCGCACGTTACTGGCGCGCAAAGCGACGCTTGAAAGCGACCGGACAGCAGCCAAGGGTCTGCTTGACGTGACACAGACGCGGTCAAAGGCCGGCATTTCTCCAGGCTTGGATGCAGTCCAGGCTGAGACCTTGCTCGCACAAGCGGAAGCCCAGCTCGCGCCTCTCGACGCGGAACGGGCGCGTATCATTGGATCTCTGGTAACACTCACCGGTCAGCCTACCGATACCGTCATTGCCGCCTTGGCAGAAGTACGCCCAGCCTTTGATCCAGCCAGCGACTTTGTCACCACGCCTGCGACCATGCTCCGTGCAAGGCCCGATATTGCCGCGGCCGAAGCGCGTTTAAAAGCCGCAGATGCCGATGTCGCGGCCGCTGCTGCGCAACGCTTTCCCAAGTTGACGCTGTCAGGCGCGCTCGGTCTCATTTCGCTGGCATTGGGTGATCTGTTCACCAATGATGCCATTGTCGGGACGTTGGGTGCAGGAATCGCAGGCCCAATATTTGATTTTGGCCGCATAGAAGCCGAGATTGACGCGAGCAAGGCCGGGTCCAAAGAGGCATTTGCCAATTATCGCGGCGCTGTATTTACAGCGCTGGGCGATGCCGAAGCCGCTTATGGCCAAGTCGATGCTGCGCGCCGAGAAGTGCTTTTGCTGGAACAGCAGGAAGCGCTTGAGAAAGATTCCGTCAACCTCTCATCCATCCGATATCGCCGCGGTCTGAGTGATTTCCGGGCTGTGCTCAATGCGCAGAGACAGTTGAACGCTGTTCGCAGTTCAACGGACCTGGCGCGCGGCCGCCTGCACCGTGCCCGCATTGCATTGTGGTTGGCGCTAGGCGGCAGCAGCTAGTTTTGCGTTTAAAGGCTTACGGCTAGCGATAGAATATCGCTAGCTGCCGTTTTTATTTTGGCTGCAATACAGTATCGATGATGTGAACGGTGCCGTTGCTCGATTCAATGTCAGCTTCAAGCACATTTACCTTATTGCCTGCGCCATCTTCGAGCACGATCTTTTCGCCTTCCAATGTCGCTTTGATATCGCCGCCTTGTAATGTGGTCAGGCTGGCCGTTCCACCGCCATCGGCAATTGCTTTTTTGATATCTGCGGTTTTCAAATCACCTTCAACCAAACCAAATCTCGCCATGCTGGCAAGCTCGCTTTTGTCTTCCGCTGTCATCAAACCGTTAAGTTCTTCCTGATCCATTTTGTTGAACGCATCGTTGGACGCTACGAAGACCGTGAAAGGTCCATCGTCTTTCAGTTCAACCGCGATGCCGGATATGGCGACCATAGTGCTGGCCGTAGACAGGTCCGGATTGCCTTGAACAATCGCGGTTAGGTTGGTTGGTTTCGCTTCTTCTGCCTGGCGCGCATCATATATCGCCTGTTCTTCTTCACTCATTTCGGATGAACATGCGGAAATCGTTGCCAATGCGGCGGTTGTGAGGAACAATTTGGAGAGGGTATTCATGGCTTGCCTTTCTTAGGGGTTTTTATGTCATATCATTAATGGCCGGGCGATAGCAAAGAGTTCGAGAAAAAGCGCGATCATATTTCAATTTTTTTGCTGGAATTTTCGGTATTTCATCGGAGAGACGCCGGTCATCAGGATAATGGTGTTTACAAGTTTTTATCACTGACACTTTTAATCAAGGGGTGATTAGGTTAGCACCTCGGTCAAGATAGCGATTTTTGCCAAGATGTCCTGAGCGAAATACTTAACCTTTCTGCGGTGATAAGCGTGTGAAACTGGAGCACAGCTATCGCAGAAATAGCTAGGGAAAACAGGGTTAGGGCAAGATAAAAATTGCCATTAGAGTGGGGTGCAAAGCAAATGGTCGATAGTAAAGCGCATCATATCGTATTTGCCAATGAGAAGGGCGGTACAGGAAAATCAACGACCGCTGTTCACGTGGCTGTTGCGCTTGCCTATCAGGGGCATAAAGTCGCTGTCATCGACCTCGATCCACGTCAACGCACACTCTATCGCTATCTCGAAAATCGCGCAGCGACGATGAGCCGGCTGAACATTGATATCCCGCAGCCCTATTTCGAAGTTTTTGACCAAGACAATCTCGCCCGTCTCGAACAATTGGTCGAGCGGATGGGCCATGGCGTTGATTATCTTCTTTTTGACACGCCGGGCCGTGACGACAAATTTGCGCGCTTCGTTGCCACACGCGCCAATACGCTGGTCACGCCGATTAACGACAGTTTTGTTGATTTCGATCTTATCGGGCAAGTTGATCCAGAAACGTTCAAGGTGCGTAAGCTCAGCTTTTATGCCGAACTCATCTGGGAAGCGCGCAAAGCACGCGCCAAAGCCGATGGCACGACCATCGACTGGGTCGTCTTGCGCAACCGCACCCAGCATGTGGAAGCCCACAACATGCAGCGTGTCATCTCTGCTTTGACCGAATTGTCCCAGCGCGTTGGGTTTCGTGTCATCCCGGGCTTGAGCGAACGCGTCATCTACCGTGAGCTATTCCCCGCCGGACTCACGATGCTCGACAAGCAACATCTGGGGCGCCTTGCCACCAGCCATATTGCCGCGCGTCAGGAATTGCGAGAGCTGATCAAACATCTTGCGCTGCCGCAGCCGGAAGGCGAACGACCAAGCTTCGGCAAACCCCAACTGGTCGCCTGACCGATGACGTTCATGCTGGTCCTCAGCGCCACAGTGATCGCCGCGCTGTTCCTGTCCGGCCGCGCCAAAACTATGAACGCCAATGATTGGCTGGCGGTTGCAATTGCGCTGCTCGGTGTCAATTTGATGCGCGGTGGCAACTGGATAATGGGCAGCGGCCTTATCGTCGCAGCAGCCGCATGGAGCGGTTCAAAGATTCTCGGTGCGGCGAAACTCAAAAAACCCCAAGAGCGCAAACCACGCAATTTCGAAATCGATCGGGCCCGGTCTCTTTTGGGCGTCACCGACAGCGCCAATCGGGACGCGATCAATGCTGCATGGCGCGAACGCCTGAGCGAGCATCATCCTGATCGGGGCGGCGATGAGCAGATTGCGCGTCAGATAAACAGAGCCCGTGACATTTTGCTCGAAGAACTCGAAACCCTCAATCACCGTTAAACTGCCCGAGTGATGCGACACTAGCACTAGCTTTTGCACCACGGCCTTTATATTATTGTGCCATTGTCACAACTCGACAAAAATTTCTCCAAAAGGAAATATAATTCATGACCGCACGCACATCCCATCAGTTCGACCCATCCAGCCTGAGGGAATATGATATTCGCGGCATTATCGGAGAAACACTGGGTGAAGAAGACGCCTATGCTATTGGCCGCGGCTTCGGCACATTGATAGCGCGGGCAGGGGGTACGGCAGTGGCCACTGGCTATGACGGTCGGACCAGCTCCCCCATGCTGGAAGAGGCGCTGATCAAGGGGTTGAATGATGCTGGCGTCAATGCCGTTTCGATCGGTATGGGCCCGACACCCATGCTATATTATGCAGAGTGCACGCTGGATCAGGTACAAGGCGGCATCGAAATAACCGGCAGCCATAATCCCGCCAATTATAACGGCTTCAAAATGGTGTTTCAGGGACGGCCATTTTTTGGCGCGGATATTCAGAAACTCGGCGCGATGGCGGCGAGCGGTGATTGGGACAGCCCAACCGACGGCGCTGTCGGAACGCTGGACCGCATTGATATTGTCGATGAATATGTCGCGCGGCTGGTCCAGAATTTCAGCGGTGACGCAATGAAAATCGGTTGGGATGCTGGCAACGGCGCAGCCGGTCCGGTGATCGAGAAGCTCACCGCCTTGCTGCCCGGTGAGCATCATCTTCTCTATACTGATGTCGATGGTAGTTTTCCCAATCATCATCCTGATCCGACCGAAGAAAAGAACCTCGCTGACTTGAAAGCGCTTGTCGCGGAGAAGAAGCTCGATTTTGGTATTGCTTTTGACGGGGATGGCGACCGGATCGGCGCGATTGACGGAGAGGGCAGGGTGATCTGGGGCGACCAGCTCTTGCAAATCTACGCCGAAGACGTCCTGAAATCGGAGCCTGGGGCCACGATAATCGCGGATGTGAAGGCATCACAGGCGCTTTATGACCGGATCGCCGCGCTTGGCGGGCAGCCGCTGATGTGGAAGACTGGGCATAGTTTGATTAAATCCAAAATGAAGGAGGTTTCCTCGCCTCTCGCCGGCGAAATGAGCGGTCATGTCTTTTTCAAACATGATTATTATGGCTTTGATGATGCGCCCTATGCTGCGGTTCGCCTGATTCAGGCCGCCACCAATATTGGCAAAAGCATCACCCAGTTACGCAGTGATATGATTGAAATGATCAACACGCCGGAAATGCGTTTTCAGGTCGATGAAAGCCGGAAATTTGCGGTGATTGATGAGATATTGGAACGGCTCGCGGCCAGCGGGGCAGAAGTCAACAACACCGATGGCGCGCGCGTGAATACCGAAGATGGCTGGTGGCTCTTGCGGGCGTCCAACACGCAAGATGTGCTGGTAGCGCGTGCTGAAGCCAAATCCGAAGATGGCCTGGAAAGACTAATGGCGCAAATTGACGAGCAGCTGGCGCTATCCGGATTGGAACGCGGAGAAACCGTGGGGCACTAGCTGTTTTGATGTCCGGTGCTAATGTCGCAGATGACGACTACTGACAGCTTTTGTCATAAAGCCTCCCCATGGAGTTCTCATTAAGGTAAAGGAGAACACCATGAACGAGCATGTCATTGAATGCGTCATTTTCAGACTGACAGAGGGCACGGATCAGGCCGCCTTTCATGAGAAGGCCAATCTGATGAGCGAGTGGGTCAAAGAACAGCCCGGCTTCGTTGCGCGAAATCTTTCATGCACTGAAGAGGGTGAATGGATCGAGCATATCGAATGGACTTCTATGGAAGCAGCGAAAGCGGCGGCCAATCTTATCGGCAAGGATGAAAAATCTCGGCCTTTCGTGAGCGTTATCGACGGTCCTTCCGTGTCCATGCGTCACGCGGCGCTGAAAATAACAGCTTAGGATACGCCGCTGCGCAGGTCCGAACGCCTTGCCGAAATCGTCGAGATCCTGAGCGATGGGCGGTTACACCGTGCGCAGGATCTAGCGGGCATGTTGGAGGTGTCGGAGCGTACGATTTATCGTGACATGATCACCTTGGCCGCATCTGGTGTTCCTGTTGATGGGGAGCGCGGGCTTGGATATCTTTTGCGAGAACCCGTGTTTCTGTCACCGATGGCGCTCTCGTCACAGGAGCTTGAGGCGCTGACACTGGGTATGGCCATAGTTGCTAAAGCGGCCGACGAAGAGCTGCGCAATGCCGCAGCTTCACTGTCGCGGAAGATTGAGGGCCACAGCGCGCTTCGTCGCCGTGCACCCGCCCAATGGGGCTTCGATGTTCATGCTCTCGATACCGCGCAAAAAGGTTTGAGCCTTCTTCCAACCATTCGGCGCTCTATCCGCGAAGAGCGCAAGCTGAGCTTAACCTATACGTCGCTCGCGGGCGAGAGTTCGCAGCGTGTCGTTCGACCATTGCAGACGGAGTATTGGGGGAGCGTATGGACCCTCTCTGCCTGGTGCGAACAGCGAGGCGATTTTCGTGTGTTTCGCGTCGATCAGATCGAGCGCTGCGAGATAACGGACACCACTTTCGAGAGCGAGCCGGGCAAGACCCTGGAAGATTATCTCGCGCTTATCAGCGCACAGCTGACTGGAAACGAGGAACATGGCTGACCTGAACATCCAAACTGCCATTGATCATCTCGCTTCCCTCGACGGCGTGAACGTCGTGCAAGCATGGGGTGAAACTGCCTTTTTCCATAATCCTGGCGATCGCCTGCCACGCGGCACCTATTTTGCTACGATCAAAGAGAAGGATGGCGAGAACGATCAAGGGTCCCATCTTGACCGGGAGGGTGTCTGGCGGCTCAACATTGGGACACCTGTTAAAGCATTCGAAGAACTTTTCGGTCCGCGTCCTCCGCGACCCGCCAAAGGCAAAACGGTCGAGGGGCCTTGGGATTTCACCGAGCTCGACCGGTTAATTCCCCACCCCTCGTATGGCTGGATCGGTTGGATTGCTGTTCTCAACCCTTCGATTGGCACTTGGGCGCGATGCAAGCCGCTCATCGCTCATGCTAGAGACAAAGCGATCGCGACTTTTGATAAGAAGATCAAAGGCTAATGGCGGCTTTGGGAGATGAAGACCTTACCTCTGGATTTGCAAATATCCCATTATAATATAACTTTAGAATGCTCTGAATATTGCAACCCGAGCCAAGCAGGATGACGCCATGAACGCTAACATACCTTCGCAGATACAATCGGTGTTCGATTCCTATTCCGAAACCGCACAAGACCGGCTCAAGCAGCTAAGATCGCTTATTTTTGAAGTCGCGGCGCATGATGACAGAATTGGCCCGTTGGAAGAAACCTTGAAATGGGGACAGCCTTCCTACCTGCCGTCATCCAGCAAATCCGGTACAACCATTCGCATTGACGCCAATGCCAAGACCGCTGGCAATTGCGCTCTCTATGTCCATTGCGGCACCGATTTGGTGGCCCGCTGGAGAGAGCTTTACGGCGAAATCCTGCATTTCGAAGGCAACCGCGCCGTCATTTTTGAAGCAGATAAACCGCTCCCTACCGAAGCGGTGAAGCATATCATGGCGATGGCTTTGACTTATCATCTGCGATCCTGACCTTCGCCATTCGCTCTCTCTCGGTCTTGTTCATCTCGGCAAAAATGCGCCATACCGCTATAAACAAGGCCGCCAATAGCGGACCAATCACTATACCGTTGAAACCGAACAGTTGCAGACCGCCCAAGGTTGAGATCAGAACGACATAATCTGGCATACGCGTGTCGCGACCGACCAGTATCGGCCGGACAATATTATCAACCAGACTGATGATGAATATGCCCGCGAGAATAAGGACGATGCCTTGCCAGACTGCCCCAGTGACGATCAGATAAATCGCGACTGGTACCCAGACAAAACCGGTGCCAATGGCCGGGATTAGCGACAATATCGCCATCGACACGGCCCACAGCAAAGCCCCGCGAATATCAAGGGCCCAGAATATCAGGCCACCAATTGTCCCCTGCAGCAACGCAACCACAAAGCTGCCTTTGATCGTTGCGATGATCACGACAAAAAACTTGTCGATCAGGATCGCACTTTTGCTCCCTGACAGCGGAACGATATTCTCTATTTGCGCCGCCAAGCTGCGACCGTCGCGCAGCAGGAAAAAGGTCAGATAGAGCATAACGCCCAAAGCAAGCAGGAACCGAAACGCGCCCTGGCCAAAGCTGAGCGCCTGCGCGATCAGAAATTCAAGACTGCTGCCAATTGCCTCTTCAATCTGCGGCCGCACGGTGGCCAGATCGCCATAGCCAAGAGCTGCAATTTCATTTTGCATCCATGTTGGCAGGCTTTGTTGAAAGGCTATAAACGCCCCGCCAAAATCAATCTCCCCCGCCTGTATGCTGGCATAGGCGCTGGTCGCCTCGCGCACCAAGGCCATACCGAGCAATATGGCGGGCACGATTACCAACAATATGACGAGGATCAGGGTTAGAAACGCCGCAAGGTTGGCCCGCGGAAACAGCCAGCCCGATATCTTCTGATAAACCGGCTGAAACAAAACCGCGACGACAACGCCCCAGACAATCGCACCGAAAAAAGGCTCGATCAGCATCGCAAAGGCCAGCGAGATGATCACCAGCAGCGCGAGCACGAAAAGCCGTTCTATTCCAAATTGAGGGCGCTCTGATTCATCCATAGATTTCGGTTCGTTTGATAGAATGAATTCCATTTTTACACAATAAGTGCTGAAATCAATCAGCTTTGCTCCACTATCCAAATCGGCTGAAAGCTGTCAAAACGCCGAAAACAAAATAACATAGAGAGAGATAGCATGGACAATATCCCGTTCCAGAAAGGCTTATACGAAACCGGCAATGGCATTTTCGCCTATTTGCAACCCGATGGCGGCTGGGGTTGGTCCAATGCCGGGTTGATTACCGACGGAGGTCAATCGCTGCTCGTAGACACGTTGTTCGATGCCCGTCTCACCCGCGAAATGCTGGCTACCATGGCAGATGCGGCGGGCGTTGGCGCGGATGATATTGGCACCATCGTCAATACCCATGCCAATGGCGATCATACGCATGGCAATGGTTGCTGCCAGCATGCCGAAATCATTGCGTCAGAGGCAAGTGCGAAAGAGATGGATGAACTGCCGGCTCCGGCTCTTGCCGCGATCATGGCGCAAGCAAAAGATTTGGGGCCGACCGGGCAATATCTCGTCGACATTTTCGGCAGCTTTGATTTTACCGATGTCTCGGAAAAACATCCCACCAAAACATTTAGCGGTGAATATAGCGTGACGGTCGGTGACAAGCGGGTCGATTTGATCGAAGTCGGCCCGGCGCACACCGCTGGTGACGTGCTCGTCCATGTACCTGACGACAAAACCGTCTTCACCGGCGACATATTGTTCATTGAAGGCACACCGATCATGTGGGCGGGGCCAGTGTCCAACTGGATTGCTGCTTGCGATCATATTATCGATCTCAATCCCGATACAATCGTTCCTGGCCATGGACCTATTACCGATATTGCCGGCGTCCGGCGCGTTCAGGATTATCTGCATTTTATCGATGGTGAAGCGCGCAAACGTTATGACGCCGGGCTGTCCGTGCGCGATGCGGCCCATGATATCAAGCTGGGCGACTTTTCCAGCTGGGGCGATAGCGAACGGATCGCGGTCAATGTTTCGACGCTATACCGGGAATATGCAGGCGACACGACGCCCCCTGATGTCACCCAATTATTCGGGCTAATGGCCGAATTGAAACGCTAGACCTCTTTTTCACTGCCACAAATAGCAATTGCTTTCTGATCAAATTTAATTGATTGATTAAATTTTAGTCAGGAGGCCGAAATGAGTATTACAGTCAGGATAGACGAGGACATTGCCCATCTGGCAATGGATGATGGCAAGGCTAATGCGATCAACCCTGATTGGATGGCAGATTTTGTCGCCAAGTTCGATGAAGCGGAAAGTGGCGCAAAAGCCATTATCCTCTCGGGCCGCGAAGGTGTCTTCAGCGGCGGATTTGATCTCAAATGGTTGGCCGCTGAAGGCGCGGCGCGATCTGGCGAGCTGCTGGATCAGGCAAGCAGGATGCTAATCAAAATCTATGGCAGCCGGGTTCCGGTTATTGCCGCATGTAACGGCCATGCCATTGCCATGGGTGCGTTTCTGTTGCTGGCTTGCGACACCCGCATCGGCGCGAAAGGGGCGTTTCGATACGGTGCCAACGAAACGATCAACAATATGAATCTGCCGGTCTTTGCGGTTGAACTTCCCAAAGCACGTTTGGACGGTCGCAAACTTACCCAAGCGCTGATTCAGTCGCAGCTCTATGAGCCAGCGGAAGCTTTGGACGTGGGATATATCGACATATTGGTTGACGCCGAACAGGTTATGGAAACGGCAAAAGCACAGGCCGAACTGCTCAGCAAACTTGCCGGCCGCGCATATGGAGCCAATAAATTGGCGGTGCGCAAACCCACGCTCGATCGCATTGAAGCGGCGATAGGGACCTACTAGATATCTCGGCTTAGCTGCTTATGGTGAAGTGATGAGCGGCCAAGTCCTTCCCGAACCTCTTTCTGACTGGTTTGCCTCCCGTAAATGGACGGTGCGGCGCCATCAGTTGGAAATGCTGGAAGCGGCAAGGGCAGGGCGACATGCCTTGCTCACCGCACCTACGGGCGCGGGCAAGACACTGGCCGGGTTTCTGCCGACGCTGGTTGATCTGATCGAGCAGCCCGATTTTGACGGCCTCCACACGCTCTACATTTCACCGCTGAAAGCGCTGGCCGTCGATGTGCAGCGCAACCTGCTGACGCCGATTGATGAAATGGGCCTTCCGATCAAGGTGGAAACCCGCAGCGGCGATACGCCCGCCAATCGCAAGGCGCGTCAGCGCGTAAAGCCGCCGCAGATATTGCTGACCACACCAGAATCGCTCAACTTGCTCCTCAGTCAGGAAGACAGTTTCACGCTGTTTGCGAAACTGAAACACGTGATCATCGATGAGGTGCATGCTTTTGCATCCGGGAAGCGCGGTGATCTGCTTTCCTTATCACTTGCCCGGCTACAGCGGATTGCACCAGATATGCGCCGTGCCGCTTTGTCGGCAACCGTGGCTGATCCTGATGATTTTCGCGCTTGGCTGGCGCCCTATGGTGATATTGATGCCGTTACCCATGTGCTGGGCGAAGAGGGTGCACCTGCCGACATCGCGATCATGATTCCCGAGACCCCAGAAGGCGACAAGATCCGTGTGCCTTGGGCGGGGCATGCCGGCGTCTATGCCGTTCCCCAGGTTATGGAGCAGATCAAGGCCAACCGGATGACACTGGTCTTCACCAATACGCGCTTTCTGGCCGAGTTTATCTTTCAGAAATTATGGGAAATAAATGAGGACACACTACCGATCGGAGTGCATCACGGCAGCCTGTCAAAAGAGGCGCGGCGCAAGGTAGAAAATGCCATGGCATCGGGTAAGATGCGTGCGCTGGTCTGCACGGCTTCCCTAGATCTGGGTGTCGATTGGGGCGATATTGATTGTGTGATTCAAATGGGTGCGCCCAAGGGCAGCTCGCGGCTGCTACAGCGCATTGGCCGCGCCAATCACCGGCTGGATGTGTCTTCCAAGGCGCTGCTGGTGCCGGGCAATCGTTTTGAATATCTTGAGGCGCAAGCGGCGCTCGATGCCGTCAATGAAGGCAAGCGTGACGGCGAGCCGTTTCGCCCCGGCGGGCTCGATGTGCTCGCGCAGCATGTCATGACCTGCGCTTGCGCCGCGCCGTTTCAGGAAGATGATCTGCTCGACGAGCTGCAAGCCTCCCTGCCTTATAGCGCGCTCGAAAAGGCAACCTTTGACCGCGTGCTCGGCTTCACACGCGATGGCGGCTATGCGCTAAAAGCCTATGACAAGTTCAAGCGGTTAAGGCGGGATGACAAGGGCGTTTGGTATCTTGTCCACCCGCGCTTTGCGACCCAGCACCGGTTGAATGCCGGAATCATAGTTGATGCCGCGATGATGAATGTGCGGTTCAAAAACGGTCGCAACCTCGGCAAGGTCGAGGAGAGCTTCGCTGCGATCCTGAGCCCCGGCGACACATTTTTCTTTGCGGGCATGAGCCTGGAATTGATCAAGCTCGACACATCGGACGTCATTGTACGGGCGACCAAGAAAGCGGCGATGATCCCCAGCTATATGGGTCTGCGTCTGCCGCTGACCACGCATCTCTCAGACCGCGTGCGCGGCTTTTTGACGGACCGGGCAGGGTGGGCGCGCTTCCCCGATGATGTGCGCGAATGGCTTGAAATGCAGGACCACCGATCGCGGCTGCCTGAACCGGGAGAGTTATTGGTCGAGACCTTCCCGCACGAGGGGCTGCATTATATGACGGCCTATAGCTTTGAAGGTTGGAACGCCCATCAGTCACTTGGCATGCTTCTAACACGCCGGATGGAAACCCGGGGGCTGAAACCCATCGGCTTTGTTGCCAATGATTATGCGCTGGCCTGCTGGAGCGTCGAGCCTGTTACCGATCCGGCACCATTATTCAGCGCAGACATTTTGGAAGACGAATTTTTCGACTGGATCGAAGGCTCTTATCTCTTGAAACGCGCCTTTCGCGAAGTGGCGGTCATCAGCGGCCTGGTCGACCGCCAACATCCCGGCAAGCGCAAGACCGGCAAACAGGTGACTTTTTCAACCGACCTGATTTTCGATGTATTGCGCAAATATGAACCCGATCATCTGTTGATGCAGGCTGCCTGGGCAGATGCTCGTGCCAGAATGACCGATGTTGCGCGGCTGGGCGATCTGCTGGAACGGGCGGCAGGCTCTATGGTGCATGTCGAACTCGACCGCGTGAGCCCTTTAGCCGTTCCCGTACTGGTGATGATCGGCCGCGAACATGTCGCACAGGGCGCCACTGACGACGCGCTGCTTATCGAAGCAGAAAGCCTGATCGAAGAAGCGATGCGCGGCGATTAGTGGCGGCCATTACCTTCAAGATATTTGTCGCCACTCGAATTTTGGGGTATCTACACATTGATGAGTATATTTCCCCCCATAAGTGCGGTTTTGCCACTGCTATTTTCAGCACAAATAGCTGAGCCGGCAGCGCCTTTGCCAGAAGCAGCCGCCGCGATACCGGAAATTGTCGAACCCGAGGCGATATTGGCTGATCGTCTGCCCGATCAATTCATCAAGCCGGATGCGGAACAAATTGCCATCGCCGAAGACCAGAAGGCGCGCATGACCGTGCCTGTGAGCATCGAAGGCAGCGGCCCTTTCGAGTTCATTATCGATACTGCCGCCCAGCGTACTATCTTGTCCAAAGAGATCGCCGGCAGCCTGACCCTGGAACTGGAAGAAGAAGTCAATATCGTTGCGCTCGCGGGAAACACGATTGTCCAAACCGTCTATGTGCCGGAACTGACCTTGGGCACGCGCAGCTATGGCGGGTTGGTGGCGCCCACATTCCGGTCAACCAATATCGGCGCTGACGGCGTATTGGGTCTCGACAGCCTGCAAGGGCAGCGCATCCTGTTTGACTTTATTGACAGCAACATTGCCGTGGAGGATACATCCCAGAAACGAAAGGCGCGCTCACGCCGGGAGATTGTTGTGACCGCGCGGCGGCGTTCCGGTCAATTGATTTTTACCAATGCCGAAATTTCGGGGATCAAAGTCAGCGTCATCATTGATACCGGCGGGGAATTGTCAATTGGCAACAAGGCGCTGCAGCGCCGCTTGCGGATGAAGCGGTCGGCCCTGCAACAGATTAATCTTGTCGACGTAACCGGTCGCTCGATAGCTGCAGACTATGGCGTCGCTAGTGAATTGCATATTGGGCGTGCGCGATTTGGCGTCATTCCCATCGCATTTGCCGATATTGCGCCCTTTGCTGCCCTCAAGCTGGATAAAAAGCCCGCGATGTTCCTAGGCATGGATGCGCTAAGGAAATTTGACCGGATGGCGATCGATTTCGCTAATCGCAAAATCTATTTCTTGTTGCCCAAAGATGCGTCCTAATGGATTTCCGGCTACCGGATTTTGATAATAATCTGCTTTGGTGGTACAAGCGACTAGAATAAAGTTTGTTCGGAGAGTGTAATGCCGATATTTTCTTCCAACCTGCTTCCCGGAATCGTCGCGTCGGCGCTGGCTTTCGCCTATCCGATGCCGATGGGTCAATCGGTGCAGCCGGGATCTCTTACAAAAGCGGACAGCGAAATTGTCGATATTGACGAGGATCGTGCCCGGCGAATGACTGTGCCGGTCAGCATTGAGGGCCGTGGGCCTTTTTCCTTTGTTATCGATACTGGTGCAGAGCGAACCGTATTGTCCCGTAAAATAGCCACAAGGCTTGCACTGGATGAGGAAGAGCCGGCAGAGCTCATTAGTATCGCAGGCAGCAGCATCGTTGATATGGTTTATGTTCCCGAACTGACGCTTGGCAGAAAGAGCTATGACAGCCTGATTGCGCCAGTTTTGCAGGCCCGGCATATCGGCGCGGACGGCATATTGGGTCTTGATGGGCTGCAAGATCAACGCATATTGTTTGACTTCATCAACAATCAGATTGCCATCGAAGATACGGCAAAACCAAAATCCATGGCATCACGCCGCGAGATTGTGGTTACAGCCCGCCGCAAATCTGGCCAGCTTATCTTCACCGAAGCCACCATTTCCGGCGTTAAAGTGAATGTGATTGTCGATACGGGTGCGCAGGTCTCGATCGCCAATCAGGTTCTGAAGAAACGGTTGATAAGGCGCGCCAAAGAGCTGGGCGAAGAGAATAGCCTTATTGCTGTTACCGGCCAGACATTGGGCGTGGAATTTGGCACGGCGCGAGATTTCCGCATAGGCCGCGCACAATTTGACAGCCTGCCTGTCGCCTTTGCTGACGCCCCGCCTTTTGAGCGATTGGGCATGGCCAAGAAACCGGCGCTATTGCTCGGTATGGATGTGCTGCGCAAATTTGACCAGGTTGCGATCGATTTCAAGAAGCGTAAAATCCATTTCCTGCTGCCTAAGGATACCAAGCGGCAATATGAAAAGCCGAAAGCCACCCGAATTAGATCGTAGCTTCATGAATCCCGAATAAAGGTTCCGGATCGCCGGTTTTCCATTGCGGATATTTTTTCATTGCCGTGAGGAAAAGATCCGATTGCAAATGTCCCGCCAGCCATGTCTGCAGCGCTGGTAGCGTTAGCGCATCAAACCAGACGCGGTCATTATTGGCAAATTGGCGAACAAAGGGGAAAATCGCATGGTCCGCCAGGCTGGACTTCTCCCTGAGCAATTGCCCCTTTTTTGATAAGCGCACATCAAGCTTTTCGAGAAATTTCAGGCCCGCGCTGCGATGAGCGATAGGATCGACATCTTCGTAGCGCGTCGGATATTTATAGCGGTCGAGATTGGCCTTGAAGTCGCCATCCGTCTCGGCAATCCATTCGCGGCCCGCCTCTTCCTGATCCAGCCAGCCTTCTGGATCATGGCGTTCCAGCGCCCAATACATGATCGACAGACTTTCATCGATCACCACGCCATCGTCCTGAACCAGCACCGGTACCGTCGCCTTTGGGGAGGCGCTGATCATTTCTTCCGGTTTGTCGCGCAGCACCACTTCCCGCAACCGCACCGGCGTCTCGCTGATCAATAGCGCCATGCGTGCGCGCATCGCATAGGGACAGCGCCGAAAACTATAAAGGATCGGCGCGGTGGTCATGAACTGCCCAGATGTTGGCGGCCTTCTTGTGCCGCCTTTTCAACTTGGCGCTGACGTTCACGATAGCGGGCGCGCTGTTCTTCGGTCCGTGTATCATAGCAATGGGGACAGGCTTCACCCGGAACATATTTATTGGATGCACGTTCCTCTGCGTTTAAAGGCATTCGGCACGCATGGCATTGATCATAGTCGCTTTCTTTAAGCCCATGGCCAACCGCTACGCGCTGGTCGAACAGGAAACAATCGCCTTTCCAGCTGCTCTGTTCTTCCGGCACATTTTCAAGATATTTAAGGATGCCACCTTTCAGATGGTGAACATCGTCAAAGCCCTGTGCTTTCACATAGGCCGTTGCCTTCTCGCACCGTATGCCGCCCGTGCAGAACATGGCTATCTTGGGCTGCGTTTCCGATTTTTCCTGCAGCTGTTTGGCAAAATCATCAAACCATGCCGGAAAATCCCGAAATGTCTCGGTGTCGGGGTTAATAGCGCCTTCAAAACTGCCAATCGCAACCTCATAGGCGTTGCGCGTATCGATCACGACTGTATCGGGGTCCGCAATCATCGCATTCCATTCCTGGGGATCGACATAGTCTCCCTTGGCCCGCGCGGCATCAATGCCATCGACACCCATGGTCACGATTTCCTTCTTCAGCCGGACCTTCATGCGCAAAAAGGGCATGTCTTCGGCCTCAGAATATTTGACCTCCAGCCCGGTAAATTGGGGCAAGTCACGCAAAAATGCGATTACTGCATCAATAGCATCAGGGGCGCCCGCAATCGTCCCATTAATGCCTTCAGATGCCAACAGGATTGTACCTTTTAGCGCATTGGCTTCGCAGGCCGCGAGGATATCCGGCTTCAGGGCCGCAGGATCATCAACCACGGCAAAATGATAGAGCGCCGCCACCTTGTAAGAAAAATTTGATTCCGTCATGGCGCGCATATAGTCGCCTGCTTGGTGAAATTCCAACCCTTCCCGCTTGCACGCACGCTCGGATCATCGCATAGCAGAGCAATGGTTCCCCTTTCGTTCGCCAATCACCTATTTCATGTGGTCGCGCCAGCAGCGCTCTATTGGCCAGCGCAAAAGGCCTTGTTGGTGGCCGATCTACATCTTGAAAAGGCGAGCTTTTATGCGCTGCAGGGACAGATGCTACCGCCCTATGATAGCCGGGCGACACTCGATGAACTGGCATCATTGATCACCGAGACCGGCGCGGAGAAAATTTTCTGTCTCGGCGACAACTATCATGATGACCAGGGTGAGGCACGACTGGAAACGGAAGCGGCGCAGCTGCTCAAGCGATTGACAAATGCTGGGCAATGGATCTGGATTAGCGGCAATCATGACCGCGATGTCAGCGGCCTGTGGGGCGGCGAGGTGATGGCCGAATGGGTTGGCGAAGGCCTTGCGCTGCGTCACGAGGCGACCGCCAATACCAAATTGCCAGAAATTTCCGGTCATTTTCATCCCAAATTGCGCGTGCCGGTGCGCGGACGGCATGTCTCACGGCGCTGCTTTGTAAAAGGTGAAAAGCATTTGATCATGCCGGCTTTCGGCGCTTTAACCGGCGGTCTGGCGGCCAATCATTGCGCGATTGAGGAGGCCGTTGCCGGTCCGGCTGAAGCGGTCATCGCTCTGAAAGAAAAACTCGTTCGGTTTGATCTTGGTTTCGCATGTGCGTCATCCCATGCGCAGCAAGAAACCGTGCAAAAAACGCAACTCGCATTACCTCTGGCCATAGCCGATAATTGACTGCTAACAGCGCGGCGATGTCGCGATTCGAACCGTTTCACCAACAACTGGATAGACTTGATCAGGCGGGTCGCAAACGCGCCTTGATTAACCCTGCCGGTAAAGACTTCTCATCCAATGATTATCTCGGCCTGGCACGCTGTACCTACTTAAAGGAGGCGGCGCTTAGCGCTTTGGATAATGGCATTGCCCATGGCTCCGGCGGGTCGCGACTATTGGGCGGCAATCATCCGGAACATGAGGCTCTCGAGACTTTTGCAGCAAAGCATTATGGCGCTGAATCCGCCCTGTTCTTCAGCACCGGCTATGCCGCCAATCTCGCTCTATTCTCCACTTTGCCGCAGACAGGTGATCTGGTTCTCTATGACGCGCTGGTTCATGCGAGCAGCCATGACGGCATGCGGTTGGGCCGCGCAGAAACGCAAAGCTTTCAGCATAATATGCTGTCAGACATCGCTGATAAGATAACTGCCTATCGCCGCGCCGGAAACAACGGAACAGTCTGGATAGCCGTGGAAAGCCTCTACAGCATGGATGGGGATCAGGCACCGCTTGCCGAGCTTGCCGGGATAGCTGGCACCCATGAGGCGATGCTGATCATCGATGAGGCCCATGCCGTCGGTGTTTTCGGCAAAGGCGGCGTTGGGTTGACCGGCGCGCTTGCTGGTCAGGATAATATCATCGTCCTGCGTACGTGCGGCAAAGCTCTCGGCGTTGAAGGTGGGTTGATTACCATGCCCAAGGTCTTGCACGACTTTTTTATCAACCGTGCCCGGCCCTTTATCTTCTCCACCGCGCCTAGCCCACTTACCGCCCATCTGGTGCACAAAGCGATAGAATATATTGCCGAAAACCCTGCATTGCAGACACAGCTGCAGGATCACATATCGCTGGCTGAAAACCGGTTGGGCGGTCTTTGTCCTTCCTCTCGCGCCAGCAGCCAGATTTTTCCCGTCATCATTGGTGATGACAGCACCGCCGTTCATATCGCTGCCTCTCTACAGCAAAAGGGCTTTGATGTCCGTGCGATCCGGCCACCCACAGTACCAGCCGGCACCGCGCGTCTGCGCCTGTCTCTTACATTAAACATCTCTCAGGAGGATATTATGTCACTGGCCGACGCACTGACCGAAGCGCAAAATAGGATGCATGCCGCATGAGTCGGAATTTCGTGATCACCGGCACCGATACCGATATCGGTAAAACCGTTTTCGCCGCGGCGCTTACCGCTGCGCTCGATGCCCATTATTGGAAGCCGGTACAGGCGGGTCTCGATGGTGAAACCGATAGTGAGGCCGTCGCAAGGCTGGGCGGCATTGCATCCGGCAATATTCTGCCCGAGACTTTTCGTCTCAAAACACCCGCGTCCCCGCATTTTGCGGCAGCAAAAGATGGCGTCATGATATCCGCTGATGATCTGCCTATTCCGCAAATCGATGGCCCCCTGGTGATTGAAGGGGCAGGCGGGGCGCTTGTGCCGATCAATGACAATCTGCTCTATGCTGATCTGTTTGCACTTTGGAAATGCCCGACAATCATTGTTGCATCGACGAAGCTGGGTACAATCAACCATAGCCTGATGACCATCGAAGCTCTGCGCAGCCGCCATGTCCCCATCCTGGGTGTCGCTTTTATCGGAGATGAAATTGCCGACAGTCAGAACACGATATGCCGCATCGGTGACGTGAAGCAGCTGGGCCGTCTGCCGATTATCGAAAACCTATCGGCCGCGTCCCTTATCGCCGCCTTTCATGCGCATTTTTCTGTGCCGGATTTCTCCTGATGACCCCAAAAATCTGGCATCCGTTTACACAGCATGGCCTTGGCCAAGACATTCCCGAAGTTGTGAGGGCAGAGGGCGCAACGCTTTACTCAACAGATGGGCGCGCAATAATTGATGCGATTTCCAGCTGGTGGGTGCAAACCCACGGCCATTGCCATCCCAAGATAGTATCAGCGATACAGGAGCAAAGTGCACAGCTGGACCAGATTATTTTCGCGGGCTGGACGCATGAACCCGCCGAGAAACTCGCGAAAAATCTGTCCGGTTTTCTCCCCGACACACTCAACCATATCTTTTTTTCAGACAGCGGATCGACGGCTGTAGAGGTCGCGCTGAAAATGGCGCTGGGCTTCTGGCATAATCGCGGGCAACAGCGCCATCGCATATTGGTTATGGATCACAGCTATCATGGCGACACGATCGGCGCCATGTCGGTCGGTGCGCGCGGTGTCTTTAATGATGCCTATGCGCCGCTGCTTTTTGACGTGGGTTCCATTCCTTTTCCCGAATCCGGTGCCGAGCAAGCTTGCCTTGATGCGTTGACCGCTTTTTGCGGAGATCAAGACGACCCGCCAGCCGCGCTGATCGTAGAACCGCTGATTCTGGGTGCAGGTGGCATGAAAGTCTATGCGCCCGATATGCTCCGCGAAATGCAGCACATCTGCCAAAGCCATGATGTTTTGTTTATCGCGGATGAAGTCATGACAGGTTGGGGTCGCACCGGCAGTGTTTTTGCCTGTGAACAAGCGGGCGTCACGCCAGACATATTATGCATGGCAAAAGGCCTGACCGGGGGTGTGATCCCACTTGCAATCACCGCGGCAAGCGCGCCGATATATGATGCGCATTTTTCCAAAGATCGCACCAAAACATTTTTTCATTCCAGCAGCTTCACCGCCAATCCGATTGCCTGCGCGGCCGCCAATGCCAATTTGCAGATCTGGCAAGAAGAGCCAGTACAGCAGCGGATTGATCATATCGTGGAGCGACATGAGAATTTTGCCGGAAAGCTGACAGCGCATCAAAATGTCTCCGGCATACGCCAATGCGGCACGATACTGGCTTTCGAAATAAACGATTCCAGCGGCAATTACATGTCCGCCATAGGCCCAGATCTTCTTCGCTTTTTCGCTGATCGCAACATATTGCTGCGACCACTTGGCAATACGGTCTATATCATGCCGCCTTATTGTATTTCCGATGCGCAACTCGCGGCGGTTTATCGCGCGATCACAGACGCAATCGTTCATTTTGCATAACAATCAAAAAAACGGCATAGATTACAAATGATTATTGTTGATTCGCTGATGGTGAAAATCGCGTTGATTGGCCTATTGGGCATTGGCGCACAATGGGTCGCCTGGCGTACCGGCCGACCAGCCATCGCGTTGATGCTGATCGTTGGCATTATTGCCGGCCCGATATTGGGGATTATTGACCCAGAACGCGACTTTGGTGCGCTGCAAGAGCCGATCATCAAACTGGCGGTTGCCGTTATTCTGTTTGAAGGCGGGCTAAGCCTGAACTTCCGTGAACTGCGCCAAGCGGGCGGCGCGGTTACGATGATGGTGCTCATTGCCGGACCAATTGCATGGGTTCTGGGAACCGCTGCTGCGCATTATGGCGCAGGTTTATCCTGGGAGATTTCGGCATTGCTTGGCGGCATCATGATTGTCACTGGCCCGACGGTTATCGGACCAATGCTTCGCACTTTGCGGGTGCCGTCACGTGTGCGCAATGTCTTGAAATGGGAAGGTATCGTCAACGATCCGATTGGTGCGCTGCTCGCCGTCGGGATCTATGCCTATATTACCTATGAAGGGCCCAACGCCAATATCGCGTCGATCAGTATGGACGTGCTGGCCGCAAGTTTTCTCGCGGGTCTAATCGGTGCCGCCTTGGGTTTCGCAATAACCTGGCTCTTTCCGCGCGGCCATGTTCCGGAATATCTGAAAGCACCATTTCTGTTGATCACCGTGATCGGCGGTTTCGTCGTTGCTGATCTTATCATGCATGAAACCGGCCTGATTACCGTGACGGTCATGGGTGTGGTACTCGCCAATCGCCATATCTACTCCAGCCAAGCGCTACACCGGTTCAAAGAAGACCTCGCAGTGCTTTTGATTTCCGGCGTGTTCATCATTCTCTCGGCCACTCTCGATTGGGAAACGGTTCAGCAGTTCCGTCCGCAGTTCATAATTTTCCTGATCCTGCTGTTGTTTGTTGTGCGTCCGGTTTCTGTACTAGTCGCATTGATGTTCAGTTCCTTGCCCTGGCGGGAGCGGCTGTTTATCGCATGGATTGCACCGCGCGGGATTGTTGCCGTCGCGATCACCGGCCTGTTTGCGATAAGACTCGTTGACTATGGCTTCCCCGGCGCCGAAGCGCTGGTGCCGCTCAGTTTTGCGGTCGTTATCGCAACAATATTCGCCCATGGCTTTTCAGCAGCCTGGGTTGCGGAAAGATTGGGCATCAACGAAGGCAAGGGTGAGGGCATATTGATTGTCGGTTCCACCCGCTGGTCCATCGCTCTTGGCAAAATCCTAAAATCCTTGGATATTGATGTCCTGATGGCGGACACCAGCCCCTTTGCCCTGCGCCGCGCTCGGCACGAGGACCTGAAGGTGCATCAAGGCGACATATTGGACGAAGCGCATAGCGACCATATCGAACTGGGCAAGTTTCAACATATGATCGTCGCGACCGACAATGATAGCCATAACCAGCTGATTACCGCTGACCTTGGGCCGGAAATGGGTTTTGATCAGATCAGCCGCCTGTCCAATGACAGCCGCAGCAAAAGCAAAATCGGTCATGGGCGCTTGCTGTTTGAATCCGGGGCTGATTTTAACAGCCTGCATGACCGGGAGCGCGAAGGATGGCGGTTCAGCAAAACGAATATCACCGAGATATTCACGGCCGAGGAATATCGCAAAAATCTGGAAGCCGGTGAAGAACCGCTGGCGGTACTGAAAAACGATCGCCGGATATTATTCTTTGCAACCGATGCCCGGCCGGTCATTGAAGATGGTGATGTTGTCATCAGCTTCGTTGCGCCGGACACGCCAGAGCAGCGCAAGGCCGGTCGCGCCGCGAAGGAAGCCGATAAAAACGGTCAATCCAAAGCTGACAACTAATCCCGCGCGCCAAAAAGAGCGGTGCCGACGCGGATATGGGTCGCGCCAAGCTTTATCGCGCTTTCGAAATCGCCAGACATGCCCATGCTGAGATTTTCAAGGCCATTATCCTTGGCCAGTTTGGCGAGTAGCGCGAAATAGGGTGCCGGGTTCACAGCCGATGGCGGCACACACATTAAACCCGCCACGTCTATGCCGGCAGCTCGCGCGGATTCCAGCAGGCTAGCAACGTCCGCAATCGCACAGCCGCCTTTTTGCGATTCCTCACCGATATTCACTTGGATAAAGCAAGGAATCCGCCGATCAAGCTTGTCCATTGCCTTTGCCAGCGCCTTGATCAAAGATGGCCGGTCCAGCGAATGGATCGCATCAAATAGCGCGACGGCATCTTCTGCCTTATTGGATTGCAACTGACCGACCAGATGCAATTCCACATTATCATATTCATCACGCAATCCAGGCCATTTGGCAGCGGCCTCCTGTACCCGGTTTTCGCCGAACAGCCGGTGGCCTGTATCCAGGAGAGGGCGGATGTCATCCGCAGAACGGGTTTTCGATATGGCGATCAAACGTACATCATCAACCGTGCGCTGCGCGAGCTTCGCAGCTTTTGCCATTTGCTCCTGCACGGCATTCAGGTTCTCATTAGCGTACGTCATCTGGGTCATAAAATTCTCAATTGGCTATTGGCCGCCTATATGGCAGGTGATCCGCATGCACCACCCCTGCTTTTCCGATCTTTATCCACAAATCTGGTTGATGACCGACAAGCGTAATGAAGCTGTGCTGGAACAATCAATCGCAAGCCTGCCACGCGGCAGCGGAATCATATTCCGGCACTACCATCTGGAGGAAGGCGCGCGCCATGCACGGTTTCAAACGGTCAGGAACTGTGCGCGGCGCGGTGATCATATTTTGATCCTTGCCGGCCCGCCAGAGCTGGCGCATCGCTGGGGCGCAGATGGAGTGCATGGGCGGCAATGGAAAAGACACCGGACAGCGGGCTTGCTCCATAGCGCGCCGGTACATAATCCCAGAGAGATTATGGCGGCCAAGCGGGCTGGCGCAGACCTGCTATTCTTGTCGCCCGCATTTGCAACCCGGTCTCATCCCGGTCAAAAGCCGCTGGGCCGATTCCAAATCCAACACCTCATCAGCCTTTGCAACCGACCCGTCATTTTGCTCGGCGGCATGAATGCGCAGCGGTTTCAGCAGCAAGCGCATTTGGGCGCACATGGCTGGGCAGCCATCGACGCACTCAGCATGTAGGTTCAGGTTTTTGGGAAGTCAGCCTGTTGTGAAAGCTGAATATCAGAAACGGAATTGCGTTCCAACATAAACGGCTTGGCTATCCTGACGCGAATCGGTCAAAGGAGCCGTCCGGTCGCGCTCATTTTTCAAACGCACGCCAGCGGTCACATCGAGATTACGGGTCACCGAATAGCTGCCGCCAAGATCAAGCGAATAATCTTTCTCGCTCGCTCTCAAAGCACCTGGTGCAGCACCCAAAGGTGTTTTGGCATCAATCGACAGGCGCGGGCTGAACCGGCTTCTCTTACCGGTTTTGCTGGAATCTTTGTCATCCTTTTCGAGGCCTGCGCCAATTTCGGAGAGGTCAGGCAGGTTATCGCCTAGCTTCTTAACCGGAAGGGCGAAGCTCTTAAGCCCTTTGGCTGTGCCCAGGCTGAATGATGTTTGGGTAATTGTGGTTGGTGTCAGAACACCGGCGCCCGGTGCCGCAGCAGCAATATTCTCACGAATGGAAATCGCTTTGCTCGATACATCCTGCCGCACAACAACCGTTACGGCGCGATCACCGCTGCTATTGCCGCCTGCCGGTGTAAATTTAAATTGCGTTTTGCCGCCCAAACTGTTGCGTTTGAAGCTTGCGGCCAATTCGGGGTCCGCACCAGCCGTTGTAAAAGAACTGATTGTACTCAGCGACACGGCATTGCTCTGCCCGGAAAGTACACGCGCCAATGCAGGAGTCATGGCAAGACCGGACGCAGCGAGTCCCGCTGCTAACCAACCCAAAAGATTGCCATTTTTCTTCATGACGACGGTATTTCCCCTTGCTGAGTCGCAGCTATACCAAATTTTCTGTTAAGACACGAGTCAACTTGCTGATTTAGTCTGATTTTCCTGATCTAGGCGCTTTCTGTTGCAGATCGGTTACGGTTTCCTGTTTCACTCATCTGCAATCTAGCCTGCACAAGCTGAACCAAAGATTATCGAGTCGCTCATCCCATCGGCATCCCCATCACGGCTCATCCTGCTCATTCAACTGCTATTCACCCTGGGCTTCGCATGAGCGAAATGTTGCGCTTTGGCTTGCCCCTTGCGGCAAAGCAATTATAGAGAGCGTTGAAATCAGATTTACCGGCATATGGTGCTTTGCTGAACAAGAGCCAACCATATTTGCCAACGAGGAGTGTAGTCATGTCCCGCCTTTCTTTATCCACCGCTAAAATACGTCCTTTGGTAATGGGTCTTTCGGCCGTGGCATTGGTCTCTGGCCTCTCCGCCTGCGCCAGCAAAGACCGGCCGCAAGCCGACCTTGCAGCATCACAAATCACCACCATTGGTGTGAACAGCTATTTGTGGCGCGCCACACTCGACAGCCTGTCCTTCATGCCGCTCACACAAACCGACAGCAATGGTGGTGTCATCCTGACCGACTGGTATGTGAATCCGCAAAATCCGTCAGAGCGGATGAAGCTGAACATCTCGATCCTCGATCAGGATCTACGCGCCGATGCGCTGCGCGTCGGAGCTTCCCGGCAAGTGCGCAATGGCGGTACATGGGTTGACGCCCCTGTAAAGGCAGCCACCACACAGAAATTGGAACAGATCATCCTGACCAAAGCGCGTGATTTGCGGCGCGGGGCGCTTACTAATTGATTGGGTCCACCAACTAATTTAACGACGAGCCCGATGAAACGGGCCGAATTCATATAGGATCAGCATGACCGATCAGCGTTTCAACCCTTTATCGGCGGATAAACGCTGGCAAGCCCGTTGGGCTGAGTCCGGCACGTTTGAAGCCGACAATGACTCGCCCAAGCCGCGTAGCTTTGTGCTGGAAATGTTTCCCTATCCTTCTGGCCGCATCCATATGGGCCATGTCCGCAACTATACGATGGGCGACGTTCTCGCTCGTTTCCGGCGGATGCAAGGCTTTGAAGTGCTTCATCCCATGGGTTGGGATGCTTTCGGTATGCCAGCGGAAAATGCGGCGATGGAAAAGAAAGTCCATCCCGGCGAATGGACCCGCGCCAATATCGTAGCGATGCGCGACCAGATAAAGCGGCTGGGTTTTGCCCTCGATTGGAGCCGGGAACTGGCAACCTGTGAGCCTGATTATTACGGACAGGAACAGGCGCTGTTCATCGACATGTTCGAAGGCGGTCTGGTTTACCGCAAGGAATCGGCGGTGAACTGGGATCCGGTCGACATGACGGTACTTGCCAATGAACAGGTGATCGACGGGAAAGGCTGGCGCTCCGGTGCGCCGGTTGAAAAGCGCAAGCTAAGCCAATGGTTTTTGAAGATTACCGATTTTGCCGAAGAATTGCTCGTCGGGCTTGATGACCTGAAAGGCTGGCCGGAAAAAGTGCGCACGATGCAGGAAAACTGGATCGGCAAGTCTCAGGGCCTGCAATTCCATTTTGCGTTGGCTGAAAAGCAGCAGAACATTGAAACCATTGAGGTTTTCTCAACCCGGCCGGATACGATTTTTGGGGCGAGCTTCATTGCCCTGTCTGCCGATCATCCGCTCGCACAGCAATTGGCACAAGACAATGAGATGCTGGCTGATTTCTGCGAGGAATGCAAAAAGACAGGGACCACTGCGGCTGAACTTGAAACCATGGAGAAAAAGGGGTTCGATACCAGCCTGAAAGTCACTCATCCGCTTGATCCATCTTGGGAATTACCGGTGTTTGTCGCGAACTTCGTGCTGATGGATTATGGCACAGGCGCTGTGTTCGGTGTGCCAGCCCATGACCAACGTGACCTTGATTTTGCGCGGAAATATGCGCTGCCGGTTACCCGCGTGGTTGCGGCAGAAGGCGACGAAGACGCGCCGATCCATGACGAATCCTATACCGGCCCCGGCAGGTTGGTGAACAGCCATATGCTCGATGGCATGGACGTGGAAACGGCACAGCAAACGATCATCGACAGGGCCGAATCTGAAGGCTGGGGCAAGGCCCAGACCACTTGGCGGCTGCGCGACTGGGGCGTATCGCGCCAGCGTTACTGGGGCACGCCGATTCCGATCATCCACTGCGATGATTGCGGTGCGGTTCCGGTTCCAAAGGATCAATTGCCGGTCACGCTGCCTGATGATGTCAGCTTTGATATTCCCGGCAATCCATTGGAGCGCCATGAGACATGGAAATATGTCGATTGCCCCAAATGCGGAAAGGCCGCAAAGCGCGAGACGGATACGCTGGACACGTTCACAAACTCCAGCTGGTATTTCCTGCGCTTTGCCAGCCAGCCGGATGACCAGCCATTTGACGCCGAAACGGTCAAAAAATGGATGCCGGTGTCGCAATATATTGGCGGCATCGAACATGCGATCCTGCACCTGCTTTATGCGCGATTCTGGACCCGGGCACTGGCATCCATCGGCAAGCTCGACTTTGCCGAACCGTTTGAAAGCCTGTTTACCCAGGGCATGGTAACGCACGAAACCTATAAACATGGTGATGGCAGCTGGCTGTCGCCTGATGAAGTGCAAAAGAACGGAACGGACTGGGAAGCGATTGAAGATGGCTCACCTGTCACCACCGGTCGCATTGAAAAAATGTCCAAGTCCAAGAAAAACGTCGTCGACCCTGATCCGATTATCGATCAATATGGCGCGGACGCGGTGCGGTTCTTCATGCTGTCCGACAGCCCGCCGGAGCGCGACCTGCCGTGGTCGGAAGCCGGCATTGAAGGCAGCTGGCGCTTTGTTCAGCGGCTTTGGCGGTTGGTAATTCAGTTAAAGGAAGAACTGGAAAACCCTCAACCCGAAAACCCTGATGATGATAATCGGCTCTTCAAGTCCGCTAGTTTAACAACCTCATACGTTGCCAAAGATATCGAACAGCTCCAATTCAATAAAGCTGTGGCTAGAATCCATAGTTTTGTGAATACCATCGAAAAAGCCGGGCCTTGGTTCGGAGGAAGAAGAGAAGCTGTAGAAACTCTTTTGAAAATTGTCGCTCCTATGATCCCGCATGTAACTGAAGAGGCATGGGCGCTTCTGGGTCACAGCGACCTGATCGCCAATGCGCCTTGGCCAGAGGTGGACGAAAGCCTGCTGGTGGAAGATGAAGTCACCATCGCGATTCAGGTGCGCGGTAAATTGCGCGATACCATTGTCACGGCCAAGGGCAGCGACAAATCCGCACTGGAGGAACTTGCACTTGGGTCCGAGAAGGTGCAGCGTACCATTGATGGAGCGGACATAAAGAAGGTGATCGTAGTGCCCGACCGACTGGTCAATATCGTCATATGATGAAACTGCTGAGCAAAGTCACTGTGGTTGCTGCGGCTAGTACATTGCTGGCGTCTTGCGGCCTGCAACCCCTTTATTCCGGCGGCACCAATAGTGTTGTTGCAACCCGGCTCGGTGCTGTTGAGGTTGAACCGATAAAGGGCAAAGCGGGCTGGTTGATGCGCAACGCGCTGAATGATCAACTCTCGACTTTTCAGGGCAGTGAAGCGAAATATCGTCTGATCGTTGAACTGGATGACAAAATTGCCGGCTTTGGTGTGCGCAGCAACGACCGGATCACCCGCGAACGAAGAACATTGCGCGCGCGCTATCAGCTGGTTCGGCTATCTGACAGTGCGGTAGTCCTGGACGCAACCGCTGGATCAGACGCCGGTATTGACGTGGTATCTTCCGAATATGCCACCATTGCTGCGGAAGAAACTGCGCTGGAAAATCTGTCCACGCGTGTCGCCGATCAGATCGTCAGACGACTTTCCCTTTTTGCACGCGAACAGGCCAATAACAGTAACTAATGGCGACGGCATGAGGACAAAGCCGTGAAAGTCAAAGATAATGAGATTGTGCGCCGCTTTCACGCCGCCCCTGATGCGATCAGGCTCGCCGTCCTATGCGGTCCGAACGCAACCCGCTGTCAGGCTTTGGCCAATGAACTGGCTGCTCCGCTGGCTGAATCGGCGGAACGCATTGACCTGACCATTGCGGATCTGACCGAAAGCGCGGCGCGACTAAATGATGAAGCGACATCAGCTTCCTTATTCGGCGATAAACGTTTCATCATGGTCCGGCTCAACAGCGGGGAGGCAGTAAGAGCTGCGGCCGCTATAGAGAATCTGCTGGAAAGCGAAACCAAAGGCGATCCGGTGTTCATCGTCGCAGCTGGCATGGCGGACAAAACGGCCTTGGCCAAAAAAATCGCCGCGGCGCCCGACGCACTAATCGCTACATGTTATGAAACCACACAAGGGGACGCAGTTTCGGCCATATCCGGGATGGCGCGGGAAGAAGGTGTGCAAATTTCACGCGATATGGCTGCCGCCATTGCCGCGCTGACCAGCAATGATCTTGTTCTGGCGAAGCTCGAGATGGAAAAAATCGCCCTTTATCTTGATGCCACGCCTGATAATCCGCAAACGGCGGAGATCGAGCTGCTCAGCCTGCTTGGCGCAGAAAATGACGAGGAAGACCTTGGTCTGCTGATCAATGCGGCGATAGGCGGTGATACCAAGAAACTGACACAGGAGCTAGCGGCCGTCAGCACGACCGGCTTTAGCGAGGTCGGCCTCATCCGGCTGATGCTGCGTCATTTGACCAAGCTGGCAGAGCTGCGCAGCAAGGCGGATCAAGGGTCCAATATCGGCAAATTGGTCAACCATCCCAGTGTGTTCTGGAAAGATCGCGACAATTATGCGCGTCAGCTCAATATCTGGCCGTCTGCACATATCGCGCGGCTGATTGAACGGATCATGGCGCTGGAAGTTGCCTTGAAAAGCAGTGGTCAGCCGGAACATGTGCTGGTCGAGCAGGAATTGCTGACCATCGCCCGCAAGGCCGCTCAGGCCAGGAAAAGTGCCGGTCTTCGGTAGTTAATTGGCGTCAAGACGCCTCATTCATAGGTTGCGGTAATGGCAATCCGGCCGCGGAACTGACCGCTGGCACTACCCGTAACGCGCAGCTTGCCACCAAAGGAGAATGTCAGCCGTCCGTCCCGATCAAGCCGCGCCTGCGCGGGTAGATCCGTGTCGAGCTTGACCAAATCAGCCGTCGAACCATTGGGCGCGCTTAAGGTGATACGCTCAGGCAACTGCACCCGCACCAACCGCCCCGGTTCACCAGTCAGTCGGCCCTCGCCATGAAGCGACAAACCGCCCAGATCAGTCAGGCCGCCACTGAACCGTCGCTGCCGGGAATCGGGATCGAGCTCCACTTCTCCGCCCGTCCGATTGAGCAAGGCCAGCCGCGAAAAATCAAGATTAGCGGTGATTTCGATTCTGAGCGGTATCTCGGTCGCGCCCGGCGAACCGGAAGACGAAGCGCTATCTGTCTGAGCCGCGCACAAACGACACTGAGCCGCTGCGCTGTCAGGCAGAAATACCAAAACCGCGAGAAACAGCATCAGAACCGGCAGAACCGATCGATATTTTACGCATATCATCACCACGCTGCCATCCTGCAGCAAATGGCTGAAAAAATGGTTAATTTTCTATGATCATGGCGAGAAGCACACCAATTTCCGCCTTTCCTACAGCGGTTGGTTCATGATATTTAGCGTTCTGCTCATGCTCGGTTTCTAATATCCCTGCGCGCCTGGTTTTTGGCCGAAAATATCAAACTCCTTGGAGGGGATAGTGTGTGATTTGTGTGAACTTTGGGTGCGACATTCGTTGCCAAAATCACAAGCTGCAATGTACATTCTGCCCCATAGGGGATTGTGAACTTTGTAAACTTCACCCTCAGCCGCTTGACGGATCGGCGGTTTCTCCCCATTTTAAAGACATGGAAAAAATCATCTTGAGTGCCGAAGAATGGCGCGAAAAACTGTCCCCAGAGCAATATCATGTGCTGCGCGAAGCAGGCACCGAACGTGCCTTTACCGGCAAGCTCAATGCCGAAAAACGCGATGGCGAGTTTTTCTGCGCCGGATGCGGCACCAAATTATTTGATGCGGCAAAAAAATTCGACAGCGGATGCGGCTGGCCCAGCTTTACCGAACCGTCAGAAGCCGAAGCCGTCACCGAAATCGAAGATCTGAGCCATGGCATGCGGCGCATAGAAGTCCGCTGCACCAGCTGTGACGGCCATTTGGGCCATGTTTTCCCAGATGGACCGGCGGAAAACGGGCTGCGCTATTGCATGAACAGCGCGGCGCTGGAATTTGAGCCCAAAGAGAGCTGATTAGCTTTTCTTAGATTTTACTGTCCTACACCGTTCAGCATGCAGTAAGACGACAAAACGCTAAAAGCGCTCAGAGTTGGGCGTAGAGTGAATGGGATTATATGGCGCGGGGCAAAAAACGCAGCAAACAGTCGGGACCAGTTAAAAAATGGTTCTTCCGGATAGTCAAAACCGGATTGGTCGTTGGCCTATTGGGCTTTATCGCGCTCGTCGTCGCGGTGACCGTTATTCGTTCATCCTTGCCAGGATATGAGGATCTGAAATCCTCCCCTAATGGCCAGATGATCCGGGTGCTTGACGTTAATGGTCGCGAACTGTTTTCCATGGGCCCCAGCTATGGCCAGTGGCTGGATTACGAAGATATCCCGCAAGTGATGATTGACGCGATGGTGGCGGTGGAAGACCGGCGCTATGAAAGCCATTTGGGTGTCGATCCCATCGGCATAGCCCGGTCGGTGAAGGTCCGTCTGGAACGCGGACACTGGGCCCAGGGCGGCTCCACCATCACGCAGCAATTGGCCCGGAATATCTTCCTCAACAACAGCCGGACTTTTGGCCGCAAAGGGCGCGAGATGTTGCTGGCCCTGGCGCTCGAACGCAAATTTTCCAAAAAACAGATTTTGGAACTCTACCTGAACAAGGTCTATTATGGCGGCGGTGCCTATGGCATTGATGCAGCATCTCGCCGGTTTTTTGCCCATAGTGCCAGCGAGTTAAGTCTAGCAGAAGCCGCAATTATCGCTGGATTGGTCAAGGCACCATCACGCTATTCACCGACGGCCGATGCACAGGCCGCAATCGATCGGGCCACCGTCGTCTTGCGGGTCATGCAGGATGCCGGCGCGATTACTGCGGCACAAGCGGCGGAGACCAAACCAACCGCCGTCGAAATGGCACCGGAACCGCGGCAGAATAGTGTGCGCTATTTTACCGACTGGGCATTGCCGCAACTGGATCTGTTGATCGACGAAACAGTCGAGCCGATTGAAGTATGGACCACATTGGATCTTGGCATGCAGCGGGCAGCGACCAATGCCATCCAAACTGGCGTTCCAGCCGGCGTGCAGGGTGCCCTTGTCGCTATTGATCGCGACGGAGCCGTGCGTGCCATGGTGGGCGGAACCGATTATGTTACATCCAATTATAACCGTGCAACACAAGCTGTGCGCCAGCCGGGATCTGCCTGGAAAGCCTTTGTCTATATGGCGGCGTTGGAGGCTGGCTATTCGCCCAATGACATGGTCACGGACCAACCGATCAAGATCGGCAACTGGACACCGCGCAACAGCGGCGGGAACTATGCGGGAGACATTACCCTGCGTAGCGCTTTCGCCTATTCCAAAAATACGGTGGCGGCGGCCATAGGCAATGATATCGGCACGACGACGGTCGCCAACATGGCTCGGCGCTTTGGGATCAGCACGCCCATTGATGTCTATCCGTCCATGGTGCTGGGGACGTCCGACGTCCGATTGCTTGAAATGACCCGGGCTTTTGCGTCGATCAATGCGAAGGGCATTGCCATCACGCCCTATGCCATTACCAAAGTCACCACCATGAAAGGCGACGTGCTCTACAAGAGCAAGTTTGATGGCAGCCGGGTGCTGGTCGATCCCTGGGTCGCCGCTGGAATCACCGATCTGATGCAAACAGCGGTTGCAACCGGAACCGGCCGCGCAGCACAAATTGGTCGTCCCGTAGCCGGAAAGACGGGGACTACCAGCAGCAATAAAGATGGCTGGTTTCTTGGGTTTTCAAGTGGTTTGACGACAGGTGTCTGGATGGGCCGTGATGATGCCAAGGCGGTGCGCGGGCTGCAAGGAGGGCGTGCGCCTGCGTCTGCCTTTGCTGCCTTTATGAAAGTGGCAGTGGCCAAGCGGAAAGTGGAGAAATTCGAAACCGATCTGGTCTTGCCCGACTGGCAGCTGGAACCGGATGAGGAAGAATTTTACGGCGCTCCGGAAGACGGAATCTATGTCGATGAAAATGGCATGCCGATAGAAACCGGCGAAGGACTGGAATATGATCTGGAAGATGGCGAGGCAGCGGACAGTCCTCCGCAGCTTGATCAGGGGTGGATAGATTCGGTGCTGGGCCGCGGTGATGATCAGGCTTCTGCTACCGATTCCCGGCCAAGCGAAGATGATTCACCATCTGATAGACCACAAGATCCCGAAAGACCCAATGCGCCCGTGTCTATTCTGCCGAAACCGGCCGACGAATAAGCCATAAACCTTCAGTCGGTCGTCGAAAATCAGCGGGCAGGGGCACCGATTAAATGCAGCGCTGGCCCATGTTGCTTGAGCCAGCGATCCGCATCCCGTCGTTCCCCTTCGAATATGTCGTCGAGCAACGCATAGAAAGTCGGGCTGTGGTTCATATGACGCAAATGGGCCACTTCATGCGCAACCACAGACCGGCGCACCATCGGCGGGGCCATAACGAGCCGCCAACTCAGTCTGATCGCTTTACGCCCGGAACAGCTTCCCCAGCGCCGCCGGGCATCGCCAATGGATAATGCCGGCAAATCCGTTTCTGCACGACCACAATAATAAGCCAGATCATCCGCATAAAGGGTGCGCGCCTGATCCTTCATCCAGTTGATCACACGTGCTTCAATCCTGTCTTCCGGGCCGCCAACCTGAATCTCGCCGTCTACTTTTTGCGGCTTTCGGCTGAAATCACGCGACCAGCGAACAATGTGGCTTTCTCCCGCAAACGCCAGTTCAGTGCCATTTACGATAGGAACCGGCGGTAAGGCTTCGGCGAAACGCTCCGCCAGCCAATCGGATTTGGACTGGGCAAAACGCAAGGCATGCGCAGTATTAGCATGTAGCGGCATGGTAAGGCGCACTTCGCCTTTTACCGTGTCCGCTGACACCGCAATGGAACGCGACTGCGCCAGTTTGCGAACACGCAGGGGATAATATTCGCCATCAAGCTCTATTTCCACTTCATCCTGATCTGTCGCAACAGATCTGGCGCTAGAGCGGTTCATCGAGAATATGCTGTTCAATCGGCCCAGCTTCAACCTCCGTGATAACCTTGCCGCGAATGGAATTCCCGGTTTCGTGAATCGTCTCGCGATTGCCGGAAATCAGATAGTGCCATTCTGGAAGCGGCAGATCTCTGGCGCGCATTTTATAGGCACAGCTATCGGGTAACCAGGAAAATGTTTCAAGCTTGCTTCGCGTCAACCGGACACAATCTGGCACAAAATAGCGGCGGCGGCGATAATCGCTGCACTGCGCGCTCTGCATGTCTAGCATCTTGCAAGCAATATTGGTCATGTAAATCTGACCATCATCCTCATCTTCCGCTTTCAGCAAACAGCATTTTCCGCAGCCATCGCACAATGCTTCCCATTGTGCACGATCCAGCGTCTCCAGAGGCTGTTCCCAGAAAGGAGGGGCCTCAGCTATCGCGTCCACCGCTTGATTTCATCTGCCACCTGCTGGGGCGTGCCATCAAATGGAAGAAGGGCAATCGGTTCGCCTTGCGGTCCGAACAAATATCCTTGCCGACTATGGTCTACGAGATACTCGCTAAAACCGGGGCTTTCGCGCTTGTTGTAAATGATTAGATATTTCTTCGCGACAGCAGCTATTTCTTCCACACTGCCTGTTAGTCCGATCAAACGCGGGTGGAAGTTGTCTGTATACTGCTTGAGCTGTTCCGGCCCATCGCGTTCTGGGTCGATGGAGATAAATATCGGCTGAATTTTCTCTACCAGTGCCGGATCTTCCTTTTCCGCAAGTGCAAGCCCGTTCATCAAATTAGCAAGATCGATCGGACAAACGTCAGGGCAATAGGTGAAGCCAAAATAGATGATACGATATTTTCCAGCAAAGTCCGTGTCTGAGCTTTTCCCGCCATCTTGATTGGTCAGGGTAAAACTTCCTCCAATCTTGGCACCTGCGAGCGGAGCCTCGGCTGTACTATTGTCAGAAGAAGCCGGGTTGCAGCCTGCCACGAGCGACACTAGAAGCGTGGCTGACAAAGCGGATATGAATTTGTTCATCATGCGGCCAGACATGGTCTGCTAGGGAATAATATTCAACCGATAATTGACGCAATCTATTGCCGAATAGCAATTCGGCCGTCAGATCTGGATAGGGCAATAAATATGTTTTGGGGCAATAGCGAAAATTTACGAGCAAGTCGCTCATCCAGCGGGAAAAGCAAGATTTGGAGTGCATTTCTTGGCCTGATGTTCATGAGTTTTCTTGCTGTTCCTCAGCTCGCAAGCGCACAGTTTTCTGCGAGCTATAACTTTCTGAAAGCGGTGAAAGACCGGGACGGAACGGAAGCAACCAAATTTTTGAATGAACCAGGAACGGTTATCGTCAATACGCGGGATGTTACGACCGGCGAGACCGCCCTGCACATCGTAATTGCCCGGCGCGATGCAACCTGGGCAGGGTTTTTGCTACAAAAGGGCGCCAACCCCAATCTTCGCGACAAGCAAGGTACCACGCCATTGCTTCTCGCCACGAGATTGCGGTTCATAGAAGGTGCCAGGATTTTGTTGGCCAAAAATGCCGATGTAAATCAGACAAATAACCGAGGCGAAACGGCGTTGATCCGGGCGGTGCAGTTGCGAGATTCGGAAATGACCCGGCTTTTGCTGAAAAATGGTGCTGACCCCGATCGTCCTGACACATTGGCCGGGCTGTCAGCCCGCGACTATGCCACACGAGACCGACGGGCTGCTGCAATTTTGCGTGAAATCGAAAAAGCAGATGCGGAAAAGAAACCTAAATCCGAAGGACGTTTTTTTGGACCAGAAGGTTAGGTCAAAAAATAACGATCCCGGTTCAGTAAAACTCTCGCATCTCCGGATCAATCCAGCCATTGACGATCGACAGCCGTTGCATTGACCGCCGGGCCAGCCGCATCGTCTCAGCCTTTCGGCGCGCTGGCGAGAGAGCATGAGTAGCCGCTGGCCGGATCATTTCCGCATCATAAGCATCCGCTATGATTAACCCCGCCCTCTCTGGTAGAAAGTCAGCACGCTCTAGTGGTGTGATGTCTAATTCTCCTGGGACAGCCCAATAGAACCGATCACAAAAATCCAAATATTCCGTCCATTTATTGTCGCCAAGCAAATCTCCGCGCGCGACCTTTATCTCGACGATCACGATCTGGCCCTTGGCATCGACTCCCATCAGGTCAGCACGCCGTCTATTCGGTAGGCTTACCTCCGACAAAACCGTGATATCATGGCGAGAAAATAACCTCGCAACACCGCGAGCCACAGCGGCGGCCCCGGAAAGTGGCGTATTATTTTCTTCTAGCTGGCTGGTAGCGGGAACCAGTGTAGCGGCTTCAGAGGGCGAATCATTGGTTTCTATCATCATTAAAGAAGGCTAGAACATAAATAGAACAAAATAAAGGTGTTTGGCATTTTCGGCCACTCACCACTGAACTCAGGAATACCCCAGCCATGATTGGAAAGACTGCTGATTAACAAAAAAAGAGCCCCCAATTGGGAGCCCTTTTGAAAACTTACCGTGTGATGGAATTCAACGATAGAAAATATGATTATCTATCGTGGCCATGCGCTTAAGCCGCCAACCTGGCGAAACATAACGGGCATGGAAGAACAGGGCGCCTTCAACAGGGCTTTTCCAACCATCATTCATAGCGATTTTGGCAATCGCAACCGCGTTACGCCAATGGCGATGCCCCTTGTCAATGCGCGGCATTTTACCGTTGCGAATGAAAGAAAACTGTTTGCGCTGATACACAACGCCGCACAGGCTGTTGGGGAAACGTGGAGAAGCAGCGCGTGCCATAACAACGCGTGCTACGGCCAATTGGCCTGCCAATGTTTCACCCTTGGATTCAAAATACACAGTTCCCGCAAGGCACTGCATCTCTTTGCTCAGGGATCCGTCAACCGATTGCTGCTTGACCAGTTCACGCAAAGATCCAGCGCCATTATTGGTGAAATCAACAGTTTCGGCTCCCGCTTGCTCTTCATTAGCCAAGCGGTCAGCTTCGACGACTTCTTCTGGAATTTTGGCCACAACTTCCTGCTGCTCGCCAAATATAACGGTTTCAAAACCCGGGGTGTTATTGTCGTTATCCAGCATCGCAGGATCGACAACAATTTCTGCTTCTGGAGTATCATTCTCCGCTTCCAAAGCAAATGATACATCGGTCACTGAAAGAGCGGCGACCGTAGAAATTGCAAGCGATAGCACGCTTGCAGCTTTAAAAATTTTGCTCATATACCTGTTATTTTATGCGGCGAGTCCAGTGCTGACCTAGATCAGCGAAAATAAGCCTAAAAACCAACCAACGGCTTATCCCTGTTCCCTCCGTCTGCGTGTTTATTCCATGTCCATATGGACGATCCCTTGGAACAACCTTCGCTTCAAAGTTGGTCGCGAAATAGGGTGCAGTGCAACAAAGTCAACAAAATCAGGTTATTTCAGCGGTGAGCCGTTCCGCATCCGGGACGTCCAGTTCAATTAACCATAAGTCCGGATCAAATCCAGTTCTACGCTCCAGATATTCATCTAAATCTTGTTTTTTTTCAGTATCTTGTGGCCAAATAACTTGCCATGTCGACGGGCCATCGAGACTCGGCATTTTCTCTAAAAGCCGCGGATCTTTACCTTTTTCGAGGCATATTATGAGGATTGCACCGGAGATGCGATCGCCCTTGCGAAGGACAACGCCAAAACCGCCATTTTGATTCACCCTACGCAGCAAAGACTGCACGATCATTTCCGCAGACAGCCGCGGTTCGATCATAAATCCTGCTTATATCCTGGCAGTGATGCCAATGGGATATGCGAACGCATAAATGTACCCGTACCCCGGGCAATTTCTTCGCCATCCTGATCGATAAGCCGGGAATCGGCGACAAAAACACGCCTTTTTCCGCTAACCCAGCGGCCTTCTGCTGTTACGGTACTGGATTTCAAAGGGCGTGTGAACAGAAGGTTGAAAGCGGTGGTCAACAAGAACCTGTCCGAAACCAGGCTGTTAGCTGCATAAAAGGCGGCATCATCAAGCATTTTGAAATAGCTCGTGCCATGCACAGCGCCGGCTGCGTGATAGTGGCGTTCATCGACCGCAAATGTAATGCGGGCAAATCCACGCTCGGTAATTTCAAGATCCGAGTCAAACAGGCTGTTAATGGGCGCTGCCTTGTACAGGCGTTCTAGAGCACGAAAATGTTCATGCGATCCATCGGTTTCCTGCTCTGGCCCAGTTTCCGAGGTCATTTTCAAGCCGCTTGCTGGCCCTGTTGACCCGTCAGCAAGACATAGAGCGCATCTTCAGACGCCGCTCCCCGCAATTTTGCAACTACGGAATCATCTCTCAGAAACCGCGAAACCTCTGCCAATGCTTTCAGGTGATCAGCGCTGCCTTGCTCTGGAGATAATAGCCCAAAGACCAGGTCAACATCCTGTCCGTCATGGGCATCAAAACTGATAGGTTTTTCCAAGCGAATGAACAGACCTACACATTGGTCCAGTTCTTTGATTCTGGCATGGGGGATAGCTACAGATCCGCCGAAACCTGTTGAACCAAGCCTTTCACGGTCTTGCAAACGCTGCAGGACCATATCGGCATCCAGTCCATAGCATTCTGCAGCTTTCTTGGCCAAAATTGAAAAAATATCTTGCTTGGTTAGACCGGTCGCGCTCGCTGAAACAGCAGCGGCATCGATGTGAACTGACAAATATTCCATTTTATCCTCACAGGCCCGCAGGCCTGAACTATTACTACGCACAACATCCGGGCGAATCGCCTGGAAAAAATGCAGCTGGTCACGTTTGTTTTTTCGCTAAAACTATTGCGAATCGGGGGATTCAAAAGCGAAAAAGGCGCTATTTTTGTGGTTCAACCCAACCGATAGTGCCATCGGCACGGCGGTAAACCATATTATGCGATCCAGTTCCAGCATTTTTAAACAACAGCGCATTGGTATTGCGCAAATCCATAATCATCACCGCGTCAGAAACGCTGGCTTCAGGAATGTCTGTACTGGTTTCTGCGATGATCGGTGGTGCTTCAGAATTGACCTCCACTTCATCCTCATCATCCCCGGCATCAAATACGCGATAGGCTGCTTCTTCTTGTTTGGCGGCATATTGTGCCTGAACATGGTGGTCGTTAAGACGGCGCATGTAACGGCGAAGCTGTTTTTCAATCTTATCAGCGGCTTGCTCGAAAGCCTGATGGGCATCACCCGCACGCGCTTCTGATTTCAGCATCAAACCAGTCATGATATGAGAGACAATATCGCACTGGAAATGGTTGTGGGGCGCTTTGCCAAATGTCGCATGGCTGGAAATGGCCTTGGGGAAATATTTGTCGGCTATCGCATTCATTCGATCGTCAACATGGCCTTGGAGCGCATCGCCGGTGTCCACCTGATGTCCTGAAACACGAATTTCCATATTTTTTCTCCATTATGGTTGCGCAAATTTGTAACTACTCAGTGGAAAAGACTATCCAGAGCTTCAACTATCAGCCCAGAGCGGATCTTTTATCCCTTCCATAAAAGCAGCATGGCGCGCCAGTTCTTCGGCGCTGGCGCTATGGGGTCGCGGCGCAATAAATTGTCGGCGCAGCGCGGCTTCCTTTTGTGTCGGTTGCCGGTCTTCTGCTTCAGAAACTGGCTTATCATCGGCAAGGCCGAGACCAATCTGCCGACCACCGGTCAATTCTATATAAAGTTGAGTGAGCAATTCCGCATCAAGCAAAGCGCCATGTTTAACGCGATGGCTGCGATCAATACCGTAACGGCTACACAATGCATCCAGCGACAATTTGGCACCGGGATGCTTTACCTTTGCAATGGCGAGCGTATCGACCATGCGAAATTGTGATATCGGTTTTTTGCCGCACAAGACCAGTTCCGCATTGAGGAAGTTGAAATCAAATTGCGCATTATGCGCAACAAGATTGGCCTCACCAAGAAACTCCAGCAGTTCGTCGGCGCCGTCAGCAAATAGCTTTTTGTCGGACAGGAACGTGTCAGACAATCCATGTACTTCTTCTGCCGCTTTTGGCATCGGACGCTGAGGATTGTAATAACAGTGGAAGCTCTCGCCGGTTTCCACACGGTCAATCATTTCAATACAACCGATTTCAACCATCCGGTCGCCGCTCTGGGGGTCGAAGCCGGTGGTTTCAGTATCGAAAATTATTTCCCGCATAAGTCCAATATCGGACTCAAATTCCGGTTACGCAAGGGAAGCTTTCAATTTTTCTATAGTATTTCGCACCTCTTGCCGCGTTTCGTCCAAAGGCTGGGAGGTATTGATAATAAAATCCGCTCTTTTCCGCTTTTCTTCATCCGGCATTTGCAGGGACTTAATCTTCTCAAACTTCTCGACCGTCATCCCGGGACGCCGCAACACCCGCTCGCGTTGATCGTCCTCGGTCGCGGAGACAACAATGACATGATCAACACCGCCAGCCCCGGTTTTCTCGAACAAAAGCGGAATATCAAACAATATCATTGGTGCTTTTTGATTCTCTTTGAGAAATGATTCCCGCATAGCTCCGACAGCCGGATGTATGACCGCCTCAAGCTGCTTCAATGCTTCCAGATTGCCAAGTACAGCGGGACCCAGTTTTTGGCGATCAACTCCATTCTCATCGGTTGTTCCGGGGAATAAAGCTTCAATCTGCCCAACCAGCGCACCACCCGGTCCTTGCAATATATGCACAGCCGCATCAGCATCGAAAACAGGAACCCCCTCATCGGCAAACATCTCTGCCACCGTTGATTTCCCCATACCGATAGATCCGGTAAGACCGATGATCATAGGGCCTGTCATGTAGCAAGCAGCCTTCTCAGCTCATCATCATGTTCCAGCGGCGGAGCCTGCCCGAAAAAAATCTCGAAAGCCAAGGCAGCCTGCCCAATTAACATGGCCATCCCGTCAATTGTCTCCAAGCCTCGAGACTGTGCACTGATAAGCAATTTGGTTCGAAGCGGGACGTAAACCAAATCATAAATAATCGCATCATCCGGCTGACCATCAAGATCAATAATCAATTCATCCTGCCCCTTCATGCCTAGCGCGCTGGCATTTACTAGCAGACGGGCAGGGGGAAGGGTGGATCCATGCTCCAAAGCCTGTCCTTTTAACCCAAAGCGCGCCAATAACGCTGACGCCTTCAAGACATTGCGGTTAATGATCGTGACCGATCCAACGTCGACGCGGGACAGTGCAAACAATACGGCTTGGGCCGCACCCCCAGCCCCGATGACGATCACATCCTGTCCCGCTAGGGGCAAATCAGCAATCGGTGCGAAAAACCCTCCGGCATCGGTGTTAGTACCAAACAGATCCCCATTTTCAGTCCGCGCTATGGTGTTCATCGCTCCAATAGAAGCGCGTACCTCGCCAGGGTCGGATACATGATCCATCACGGGCAGCTTGTGTGGGATAGTAACGTTGCAACCGAGCCAATTCGGATCGTCCCTGCGGTTTGCAATATAATCAGCCAGTTCATCCGGTTTCACGTGAAACATCCGATAATCCGCCTTGATCCCCAGTTTCTCGAGCCAGAAATTATGGATAATCGGCGATTTGCTATGTGCAATTGGGTCGCCAATGACTTCTGCATAGGGACGTTGGTAAGTCATGATGGCATAACCCCTCTAGCGCGCAGATAATCAAGCAAATGGAGAAGTGGCAGGCCCATGATCGTGAAATGACTCCCCTTAATGTCGGAAAATAGCTGCGCACCGCGACCTTCAATTTCGTAGCAGCCAACACAATGGCGAATATTATCCCATTCAGTATCGACATAATCATCGATAAAATCGTCGCTCAACGATCGCATATCCAGAGTTGCAATATCGATATGCCGCCAGATCGGTGCTCCCTGATCCGCAATGACCGCAGCGCTGAACAATTTATGCTTCTTCCCCGACATTTGTCGCAAATGGACTTTGGCATCATCCTGATTGGCCGGTTTATCCAGCATTGTCCCATCTTCCAACGCCAAAACTTGATCGCCACCGAGCACCAGCGCTGAACCAATGCGCCTGGAAAGTCTCACTGCCTTTGCTTCAGCCAATGCGTCAGCAAGATTGCGCGCGGTCACTCCTTCCGCCCGAAGACCATCTTTGAGTGCATCTTCATCAACATTGGGTGGTAGTGAATCGACGACAACGCCGGCAGCTTCGAGCATGGAGCGCCTTGCTTTGCTTTTTGATGCCAACATCAACATCGGCTGAGGCGCATTGTCATCCATCGTTATCGCTCTTCACGTCATCAGCCATGTTCGTATGACGCTCATTATAGAAATTGATGATCGCCGCTGCTGATTCTTCGATGGAACGCCGCGTGACATCAATGGTCGGCCAGCCATTGTCGGCAAACATGCGCCGGGCATATTGGGTTTCGGCCTTGACCTTTTCCTCATCGACATAGTCGGTTTCAGGGGCTTGATTGAGCGACAATAGCCGGTTCCGGCGCACTTGCACCAAGCGGCTAGCACCGGCAACAAGACCGACGACCAGCGGGTTTTTCAGATGATAAAGCGCGTCCGGCGGCGGAGATTCCGGAACAATCGGAATATTGGCCGTCTTATACCCGCGATTGGCAAGATAGATCGACGTCGGCGTCTTGGATGTTCGCGACACACCTGCCAGAATGATATCCGCCTCTTCCCAATTGTCCCAGCCAATGCCGTCATCATGGGCGATGGTGAACTGTATGGCCTCGACACGTTCGAAATAGGCCGCATCCAATATATGTTGGCGACCGGGCCGTGCCTTTGCCTCTTGTCCCAGCATGTTGGACAGCGCGTCGGTCACGGTGTCTAGCGCGGGCACGACCGGTAGGCCCAAATGGCGGCATTCGCGTTCCAGTCGTGCTCTTATGTCACTGTTAACCAGGGTAAAAATAACAAGGCCGGGATTATCGGCCACTTCCACCAATATTCGGTTCAGATGGGTTTCGGAGCGCACCATCGGCCAAAAATGCTTGATGATTTCGACGCCATCAAATTGTGCTAATGCCGCTTTGGCGATATTCTCCAGCGTCTCGCCAGTGGAGTCGGACAACATATGAAGATGCAAACGATTCATGCCCGCAACCCTGTGATTTCATTGTGGATAAAGCAAGGGATGAATGCGGGATTTTTGGGTCTGCCATTTCCATCCCCATCATCCCAAATTCTATCCACAAACCGTCAAGTTTTGAAAATTTACTCCACAGATTGTGGATAATGGGGATCAAATTTGGGAATCGGTAAAATTTTCGTTAACAGCTGGCTGTCAATATGTTTGTAAACTCGGTAGAGCACCGTTACCGCCTTTTTCCACGCTCTATCATCAACAACAAGATTCTATAAATATACTATATTATTATATGGGATGACCCTTATCTTATGTCTGACGGCACCGGCTCTCGAAAAACACTTCTCAACACATTGCTTGGCAAGAAACAGGCTCAAACTCCCGTCTGGCTGATGCGCCAAGCAGGACGCTATTTGCCGGAATATCGCGAGCTACGCGCGCAAAAAGGCGGTTTTCTGGAGCTTTGCTACGATGCCGAGGCGGCGGCCGAAGTGACCTTGCAGCCGATCAGGCGTTTCGGTTTTGACGGCGCAATCCTGTTTTCGGATATTTTGATCGTGCCGCATGCCATGGGTCAGAAGCTCTGGTTTGAGACGGGAGAAGGACCCCGGCTGGCACCAAGGCTCGTCGATGCGGCTTTATCGTCTCTCGAGGCCGCTCCGGGGCATTTTGAGGCTATTTATAATACAGTGCGCAGTGTCGCTTCGCAGCTGGATGACAAAACCACCTTCATGGGCTTTGCCGGCAGCCCCTGGAC